>NZ_JASAMQ010000001.1:0-1413710 GCF_029909865.1 Ochrobactrum sp. 19YEA23
AGCGCCCCGCCTCAGCGGTGTCGGGCTTCTAGTCCAGACCGTTCAGCCTGTCAACCCGTTTTTTTCAAGAAAATCACAATCTTATCAACCGTGCCTTCCTCAAATCCAAAACCAGATTTCCATCCGATCTTAGCCGCCCCACCTACTCACCTGCCAACACTAAGTCAACCGCTTTCACTGGAACTCAAGGACGAAGCAACCTGCCGCTAGCAGCGTCGCCGCCCTCGTTGTGGCGCTATATAGGGCGGACTAAGCCAAACTGTCAACAACGGTTTCTCAGTTTTTTGATATTTTTTTGACAGCTTTCCACAGGGCGTAAAATCGCAGGTTTTTGCCACTCTATATAAGGGAGCAAAATATGACGTTGCGGAAAGCCGGGCCACAAACCAGCCTCAATGAAAAACTAGCCTCCGCGGAATTCGAAAATTAGCCGTACTGCATCCAGTTGAACGCCAGCCCGGCAGCATTGTGGATATCGGCGTCTGGCACCCTCGTCATTGACTTACGCGTCAACGGCAGGCAAAACTCTGATGCCCGTTTGGGAGCCTTCCATAGACAGAGGAAGACACCTTAGCATCAGATCAGCGCATAGGTCGCTTTTCTGACAAGCGATGTTCAAGCACGTTTCTGTGCCATCAGGTTTATAAGAAGGGCCGACTATAGCAGTATGAAGGATATGGGGCCGAATAATCTCGATCCGGGTGACGAGCCCCCGCTGAGCGTTGGCGGACGGCGACGGCCTCCTGATCGGCGCGAAGTTTCGGCACGCTGGCTTGCGGGCACCTTCCTGACTGGCGTTACCTCCTGCATGCTGATCGGCGTTGCCCTTTTCGCCGCCCTTGACGGGCGCGAGCAATTGGCGACCCCGCCCGAAATTCTTGCCCGCAATGATATGCCAAGTGCCGCCGAGGAAAGCGCCGTCACCAAGGGCGGCCGTCTCGTCAGCACGGTTTCGGCGCAGCAGCCGCGCGACAGGCGTCGGTTCGACCTTTCCACCATGCAGAAAGTTGGCGAACGCGAAGTGATCCGCACCCGCCCCTTCGAACTGGTAAGCATGGCGCTTGCGGTCGATCACCCGACCGGTCGCAAATATCCGGCATTCGATGCGCTGACTGTGTTCTCTGAAGGTCCGACCGCGCCGCTACCGGCAGACACCGGACAGATCTACGGCGCCAAGGTTGAAAGCGAAGTCAGCCTCCATGTTGTCGATTTTCCGCTGAACAGCGCAACTTTCGATGCCTCGAGCGATCTGTCGGTCGATGAAGTCGAGAAAGTCGTTCGCGACACGGGCGGTTTGCTGACCGATGGCGATGTCCAGGTTGCCTCACTGCACTATGTCGATCCTGCCCGCTTCGGCGGTAACGATTCTCCCTATGCGCTCGGCCCGGCGCTCGGCGTGAAGATCACACAGGAAAATGTCAGTGTCGCCCCGAAGGCCAATGACGAGCAGACCGACGATGGCTTTTCGGAAGAATTGATTCCCTTCCGGCAGACTGCAGATATCGCGCAGGCACTCGAAGATGCCGGCTATACGGGTGATGACACATCGAACATGGTCGATGCACTCGCCAAGATGATGAATTCACCGCGCCTGAAGCAAGGCAGCGTTTTGCGCGTGGGGACTGAAACCCGCAACGGGCAGGACCGCATCGTGCGCGCGAGCATATATAATCGCACCACGCATCTCGTGACGGTCACACTGAACGACCGCCAGCAATATGTTCCGTCGGATGAACCCGAAGAAACGCCGCTTTTGCAGACAGCTTTCGACGGTAATGCAGTCCCCAGCGCCATCCGGGGCAATCTGCCCAATGTCTATGATGGTATCAGCCGCGCGGCCCTTGCCTATGGCATGACGGAAACGATGCGCGAACAGCTGGTCAAAATGCTGGCCACTGACGTGGATCTTCAGGCGCAGTTGACGGCAACCGACAATATCGATGCCTTTTTCTCGCTGCCAGACGGTCCCGATGATCCGGACAAGGCGGACAGCGATTCGCAGCTTCTCTATGTTGCGGCAACCTTCAGCGGTACGACCCGGAAGTTCTACCGCTACCAGGCGCCAGATGGCGGCGTCGATTACTTTGACGAGGGCGGAAAGAGCGCAAAGCAGTTCCTGCTGCGCAATCCGGTGCCCAATGGTGTGTTCCGTTCTCCGTTCGGCATGCGCCGCCACCCGATTCTTGGCTATAGCCGTATGCATACCGGCGTCGATTGGGCCGCGCCCCGTGGTACGCCAATCATCGCAACGGGTAACGGGGTTGTCGAAAAGGCGGGCTGGACCAATGGTTATGGCAATCAGACCCTGATTCGTCATGCCAATGGTTATGTCAGCAGCTACAGCCACCAGAATGCAATTGCCCGAGGTGTGTCCGCCGGTGCAAGGGTGCGTCAGGGTCAGGTGATCGGCTATGTCGGTTCGACCGGCCTCTCGACCGGCCCGCATCTCCATTATGAAATGATCGTCAACGGCACCAAGGTCGACCCGCTTCGCATCCGTCTGCCAGACAACAAGGCTTTGAAGGGCAAAGAGCTTGAAGCCTTCAAACAGGAGCGGGATCGCATCGACACGCTTTTGAACAGCGACGACAACAGCACCAAGCTGGCAGCCAACGCATCGACCAAGGGTTAAATAAAAAAGCCGGGAAAGCAAAATGCTCACCCGGCTTTTTTGTTTGACCCGTGAAGGTCGAACTATTCGGAAAATTCGACGGTGACGCCTGCCTTGACGAGCTTGGCGAGTTCTTCCGCGTCCCAATTCGTTAATCGCACGCAGCCATGGCTCGACGTCTTGCCGATCTTGGACGGCTCCGGCGTTCCATGAATGCCATAAGTCGGCTTGGAAAGCGCAATCCAGACCGTACCAACCGGCCCATTCGGACCGGGCGGGATCGTCAGAACCTTGTCATTGTTGCCCTGCTTGAAGTTGATCTTCGGATTGTAGGTGTAGTTCGGATTGATCGCGATGCGCTCAACCTGCACGATGCCGGACGGCGACGGATTGTCCGATGAGCCGATGGTCGATGGATAGGCCACGACCAGCTTGCCGCTTTCATCATACCCACGGACCTGCTTGCGTCCCTTGTCGGCAATGATTCTCGCCACCTTGGCACGCACCGGCTTGCCGAGATTCGGCACCTTCACCACGGAACCCGGCTGATTGAAATTCACGCCCGGATTGATTTCCTTCAGATAGTTTTCGTCGATGTGGAATTTCTCGCCGAGCATTTCCGTCACCGACGTATAGGCCATCGACGGAAGCTGCGCCTTATGGGCGTAATCTTCCGGGATCGACGCCACGTACTGGCGACCGACATCCTCATTGGAGATCGTATATTCGAAGAAGGCTGCACCGCCGGTTGCTTCCAGCTCGGCATTGACTGCCGCATCGTCCTTCGGGCTGATGGATTTGCCGGTCAGTTCACCATAGGCAGCGGCAGCCTTGTCGACGTTGCTGCCGGAACGACCATCGATGACGCCGGGCGATGCGCCTGCGCGATCCAGCAACACCTGGAAAGCTGCAATTTTGGCCTTGGCGCCCTCGCCTTTCGGCATTTCGATTGCGGGGGCCATGTCGCTGGATTTCGGCACATTCTGCTGTTGCTCATAACCGGGCTGGCTGTAATCCTGCCCGTTATAGTTCTGATCAATGCTCGCGGAATTGGTGCCCGTATTGTCTGGATAGTTTTCACCAGACGGCGGCAGTTCCGAACGCTGCACCTGACCGTCCTGATTGCCGCGATAGCTCGGATCTGATGGCGCGGCGGGATAATAATTCGGGTCTTCCGGCACATTGCTGAAGCCGTCATAGGGCGAACCGCCATCGACCGGGCCGTTCAGCGTCCAGTTATCGTCTTGCTGCGGATCACGACGGCTGTTGGGGCCGCCATAGCTGTTGCGATCATAGGTATTGGCATCCTCGACGCTGACAATGCGGCCACGACGATCCATCGTCACGCGCCGACCATACTGGTCGATGTACACGCGCACGCGGCGGTCATGATAGACCTCTTCACCGGGATCGTAGAGCTGCGCCAGCTGCACCGGAGCTTCCGTGAGCGTGGCGTCACGGTTTTCGTCTGCAAAAGCACCAGCACCCGTGGCGGGAAGAGCCGCAGAAGCAAACAATGCGAAACGAAGCATGCGTATGGAATGCGTCATGGAGGAAGTCCCAGGTGCCCGTAATATCAGACGTTCAATCGGATCGTCAGATCATGGATGCCGTGAATATGGTTAATAACTGATTATACGAGTAACAGCAGATGCCAGATGAACTGGACATGAAAATGGCCAAGTGACGACAAGTTTTATGAAATTTGTATCTGCAAAATTTCTTCGGGCATCGTGATGCCCACAGTGTGAACTGGCCAAAGCTAATAAAAAGCGCCGCAATCTTGCGACTGCGGCGCTTTGTTAGGGCAAGTGAAAGGTCAGGCTTCCACGCCTTCGTTCTTCGGATCGGGTTCCAGAGCACCGCGAACCGCGCGGAAATTGAGCCTGTCCGAACCGGCGGTGATTTTCACCAGCGAGCCGTCCAGAATGTCGCCCAGCAGAATACGCTCGGCGAGCGGGTCCTGAACTTCCTTCTGGATCACGCGCTTCAAAGGACGTGCGCCGTAAGCCGGATCATATCCCTTGTTGGCAAGCCATTCGCGGGCGTCCTCTGCCAACTCCAATGCGATCTTGCGATCGGTCAGCAGGGTCTGGAGACGCTGCAACTGGATATCGACAATTGCACCCATATCCTCGCGGCGCAGCCGGTGGAACAGGATGATTTCATCGACACGGTTCAGGAATTCCGGCCGGAATGCCGCCCGAACCACACCCATCACCTCGTCACGAACGCTCTCGACATCGTCCTTCTCGCCCAGATTGACGAGATATTCGGCGCCAAGGTTGGACGTCATGATGATGACCGTGTTGCGGAAATCGACCGTGCGCCCCTGACCATCGGTCAGACGCCCATCGTCCAGAACCTGCAACAGCACGTTGAACACATCGGGATGCGCCTTTTCGATCTCGTCGAACAGGATTACCTGATATGGCCGACGCCGCACGGCTTCCGTCAGCGTGCCGCCTTCTTCGTAACCGACATAGCCGGGAGGTGCACCGATCAGACGGCTCACGGAGTGCTTCTCCATGAATTCCGACATATCGATACGCACCATCGCGGTGTCGTCCTGGAACAGGAACGAAGCCAGCGCCTTGGTCAGTTCGGTCTTGCCGACGCCCGTTGGCCCCAGAAATATGAACGAACCGATAGGACGGTTTGGATCCTGAAGACCCGCACGCGCACGGCGAACAGCCTTGGAAACCGCCTGAACGGCTTCACCCTGACCGATAACGCGCTTTGCAAGCTCGTCTTCCATCCGCAGCAGCTTTTCGCGCTCGCCTTCGAGCATCCGGTCAACCGGAATGCCTGTCCAGCGGGAAACGACCTGCCCGACATGTTCCGGTGTAACGGTTTCTTCCAGCAGAGAACCCTTGTTCTCCTGACTTTCAGACTGGGCGAGTTCCTTTTCAAGCTGCGGGATCTTGCCATAAGCAAGCTCACCAGCCTTCTGGAACTCACCATTGCGCTGTGCAGTGGCCAGGGCATTGCGTGCTTCCTCAAGCTGACGCTTGAGATCGGCAGCCAGACCGAGCTTCTGCTTTTCCGACTGCCACTTGGCGGTCAGTTCAGCGGATTCTTCTTCCAGATCGGTCAGCTCTTTTTCAAGACGCACCAGACGATCCTTGGAGGCGGCATCGGTTTCCACCTTCAGGGCTTCGCGCTCGATTTTGAGCTGCATGACGCGGCGGTCGATCTCGTCGAGTTCTTCCGGCTTCGAATCGACCTGCATGCGCAGACGCGACGCAGCCTCGTCGACAAGGTCGATAGCCTTATCGGGCAGGAAGCGGTCGGTGATGTAGCGATTCGACAGCGTTGCGGCTGCAACCAACGCCGAGTCCGATACCCGCACCTTGTGATGCTGCTCGTATTTTTCTTTCAGGCCGCGCAGGATCGAGATCGTGTCCTCGACTGTCGGCTCGTCCACGAAGACCGGCTGGAAACGACGCGCAAGTGCCGCATCCTTCTCGACATATTTGCGATATTCTTCCAGCGTGGTCGCGCCGACGCAATGCAACTCACCGCGAGCCAACGCAGGCTTGAGCAGGTTGGACGCATCCATCGCGCCATCAGTCTTGCCTGCACCAACGAGCGTGTGCATCTCGTCGATGAAGAGAATAACCTGACCGGCAGCGGTCTGAACTTCCGACAGGATTGCCTTCAGGCGTTCCTCGAACTCGCCGCGATATTTCGCCCCGGCAATCAGCGCGCCCATGTCGAGCGCCATCAACTGCTTGTCCTTCAGCGATTCGGGCACGTCACCATTCACGATGCGCAGTGCCAGACCTTCGGCAATGGCCGTCTTGCCGACGCCCGGCTCGCCGATCAGCACCGGATTGTTCTTGGTGCGGCGCGACAAAACCTGAATCGTGCGACGAATTTCTTCATCGCGGCCGATCACCGGATCAAGCTTGCCGTTGCGGGCGTCTTCGGTCAGATCGCGCGCATATTTCTTCAGTGCGTCGTAATTGCTTTCGGCGGAAGCAGAATCGGCAGTGCGGCCCTTACGCATATCGTTGATGACCTTGTTCAACGCCGTCGGTGTCACACCGGCTGCGGCAAGAATTTCAGATGTCTTTGCGGATTTCTCGATTGCCAACGCCGTCAACAGTCGTTCGACCGTGACAAAGCTGTCGCCCGCCTTGCTGGCGAGTTCTTCAGCCAGGGTGAAAACCTTGGCCAGCGGCTGCGAGAGATAGAGCTGGTCGTTGCCGCCCGAAACTTTCGGCAGCTTTTCCAGTGCGCTCTGCAAACCAAGGCGCACATCGGCAATACGTCCACCAGCCCGCTCGATCAACGATGCTGCAAGACCCTCGTCATCATCGACGAGAATTTTCAGAATATGTTCCGGAGTGAACTGCTGATTGCCGGAAGAAAGCGCAAAGGTCTGCGCCGACTGAATGAAACCGCGAACGCGTTCCGTGTATTTCTCGATATTCATATAGTGTCTCCTTTTTCCCTCCAGCCCTGAATAGGCACCGGAAGATGTTGGGTGACGAAGCCCCCGCGAGGGCGGGCTTCATGTCTTTCCAAGACAGGATATGGGACTATGACCACCTTTCGGCAAGGGTGAACAGCGCCCGTGCGGCCAAATAAAAATGGCGCGGAAAACCGCGCCATTTTCAAATCTTATACCGAAAGCTCTAGAGCATAATCCGACCGGAGTGAAATGAGGATCGATAAGATTATGCTCGATATATAGAAGCTTAGAGCGCCGATCTGATTCATTCAGATCGAAACGCGCTCTAAGCGTCGGAATCGACGGGTTCGGTTGCTGGCGTATCGCTGCCAGCATCCTGATCCTTCGCAACACGGCGCGGACGACCCGGACGGCGGGTGGCACGACGCGGTGCAGCTTCGTCATCGGCCTTCGCTTCGACGGGTGCTTCCACCGGAGCCTCAACAGGTGCAGCTTCTGCAGCCACTGGAGCAGCCTTGGCGGCCCGAGCAACCCGAACTGGTTCTGCTACTTCCACTGGAGCTTCTGCTGCAGGCTGATCGCCTGCTTCACCGGCCTGCGCTTCCGGGCGCTCTTCGGCATTGAAGCGTTCGCGCTGCGGGCGGCGTCCACGTCCAAGGCGGCGATCGCGATTGTCGCGTTCACGCGGCTGGCGGCTTTCGCCGCTTTCCTCGCCATAGATGACTTCGGCAGGGGTGCCTTCGATAACCGGCTGCGGACCGGAACCGCTGACCGGACGCGGCTCGACGGCGACTGCTGGCGCAAAGCCAGTATCGTCATCGTCAGCGCCGTCATCGTCGAAGGTTTCTTCGCGCTGGAACGGCACCGGGTTCTGCGCCATGGCAGCCATGATGATGCGATTGTAATGTTCAGCGTGCTGAAGGTAGTTTTCAGCCATCACCCGGTCGCCAGAAGCCTGCGCGTCACGAGCGAGTGTCGAATATTTTTCTGCAATATGTTGCGCATTGCCACGGATCTTTACGTCAGGTCCGTTGCTTTCGTAATTACGCGACAGAGGATTGGGGCCCTTGCGGTTGTTGTTATTATTGTTGTTATTGTTATTCCCCCGTCCGCGCATACGCCTGTTCTGCTGTGCTGGCCTCATATTCATCTCTTTTCAGATTAAAGGGCGCAGAAACGTCGCGACGAAAAAGGTCGCCTGTTTCTTGCTATTGAGCCATGGAGGAAGCACGCCCTAAAACTTCCTACACATCGACTATTCTTAAAGCGCGTCGCATTTCAAACTGTTCGCGTGACGCACATTAAGGGGTTGCTTTTATGCATATCGTCCCCGGAAAACCGTTCCCACTTTTCCGCGACATGCTCCTCGGCTCCGCATATCCAGATGGATGGCCGGAACCTGACGGTTGCCTTGTGCAAGGTCCACGCCGAAAAGCATCGCTCTTCGGGACCATGCCTGAAAGTCGTGTACTTCCGTACGAGCCATCTCCAAAGGCTTAGACCCCGGGAGAGCATGACCTCAAATCGTCATGGAGCATTTCCGCCACGGCCCTCTAAAAAGCGGGCAAAACCATTCTGGCTGTATACGGTGGCCGGAAACTAAACGGCTTCGCGGCAAATTCCAAGTGTTTTTTCGCGCCGTTGGGTATCAAAATTTCGTTTATGATTTTTGCGCAAAAAGCATGGCCCTTCTATGGCCGCCCAGATCACGCGCATCGTTTGCGAGTTCAAAACCCGCTTGCTCAAACAGCGCTTTCACATCCTCGAATTGTCCGGTGCCGATTTCTACGGCAACCATACCACCATCATATAGGTACTCTACTGCCTGTTCTGCAAGGGCCCGGTAAAAATCCAGTCCATCCGGACCGCCATCCAGCGCCGCAAGCGGATCATGCTCGCGCACTTCACGCGACAGACCGGCAATGTCTTCATGCGGAATATAGGGCGGGTTTGAGACGATCATATGAAACCGTCCGCTGACATTGCCGAACCAGTTGCTTCTCAATGCGGCGAAACGCTGGCTCACATCGTTGAGCGCAGCATTGATTCGCGCCGTCGCCAGCGCCCCTTCCGACACATCGAGGCCAATGCCGTGCAACGTCACGAAGCGATGCAGGAGCGAGATCACAATCGCCCCGGTGCCCGTGCCCATATCGAGGATTTCGACCACGCCATGTTCCGCGACAAGTTGTTCAAGCGGCGGGACGGCCAGCTCGATCAGCGCTTCCGTATCCGGGCGCGGTTCAAGCGTTTCAGCGGAAAGCCGGAATGGCAGCCCGTAAAATTCACGAACACCGATAATGCGATGCACAGGTTCGCCTTTGCCACGGCGTTCCAGCGCTGCACGTAAAGTTTCGACGCGTTCGGCGTCGATCAGTTTGTCCGGTGCGGAAATCAGATCGAGCCGCGTCGTGCCCGTCGTCCATTCGATCAGCAGCCGCGCATCGAGGTCAGGCGTTTCCAGCCCGGCATCGCGCAATTGCCGCCGGGCCTGTGCCGCCAGAACGTCGAGACGCTCGCCGCTCACGCTCAGGCACCCAGTTCGGTCAAAAGCGCGGTCTGGTGATCGGAAATCAGCGCATCGACCAATTCGTCGAGGTCGCCTTCCATCACGCGGTCGAGCTTGTAAAGCGTCAGGTTGATGCGGTGGTCAGTGACGCGGCCCTGTGGGAAATTATAGGTGCGGATGCGTTCCGAACGGTCACCGGAGCCGACCTGGCTGCGGCGCGCTTCCGAACGCTCGCTTTCAGCCTTCTGACGCTCCATGTCATAAAGGCGGGCACGCAGGATCTGCATGGCGCGGGCGCGGTTCTGGTGCTGGGACTTCTCCGCCTGCACCACCATGATGCCGGTGGGGATATGGGTGATACGCACTGCCGAGTCGGTCGTGTTGACGTGCTGGCCGCCAGCGCCCGATGCGCGCATCGTGTCGATGCGGATATCCTCGTTGCGAATCTCGATATCGATGTCTTCGGCTTCGGGCAGCACGGCCACGGTCGCAGCCGAGGTATGAATACGCCCGCCAGCTTCGGTTTCCGGTACGCGCTGCACGCGATGCACGCCCGATTCGAACTTCATCTTCGAAAACACGCCCTTGCCGGAAACCGTCGCGATAATTTCCTTGTAACCGCCAGCATCGCCTTCGCTGGCCGAGACCAGCTCGACGCGCCAGCCCTTCTCGCTCGCATAACGTTCATACATGCGGAAGAGATCGCCCGCGAAAAGCGCTGCTTCCAGTCCGCCCGTACCGGCGCGAATTTCGAGAATGGCGTTCTTTTCGTCAGCCGCATCCTTGGGCAGAAGCAGAATCTGCACTTCCTGCTCCAGCGCCTCGACGCGCTTTTCGACTTCCGGCAATTCCTCGACAGCCAATGCGCGCATTTCGGCATCGGTCGACGCATCATCGCGCATCGCGGCCAGATCTTTCGCTTCAGCGCGCGCATCGCTCAATTCGCGAATCTTGCCGACGACTTCCTGCAACTCGGAATATTCGGAAGCGAGCTTCACATAGGTTTCCGAATCCGGATTGTCGGCCATCTGGCTTTCGATCATCGAGAACCGCTTCAAGAGCTGGTCCATCCGGTCCTGCGGCAATGCGATCATGTCATGTCCTAAAAATCATCGTCCGAATGCAAATGTGCGAAACCGGGCGCGCCGCGTCTCGCGCCACACCCGGTCATTCTATGCAATTTGCCTTGCTATAACGGAATATCGTTGTCTTCTGCAAATCGAAGCATCAATTCGCGCAGCGAATGCGCGACATTCGGTTTGTCCAGCTCTTCATTGAGAAGCGCATTCAGCTTCTTTGTATCAAGCGCGCCGAGCATGGCCTTGACTGGGCCGATTGCAGCAGCCGACATGGAGATCGAGCGGAAACCAAGGCCGATCAGCGTCATGGCCGTCAGTGGACGCCCCGCCATTTCACCGCAGAGCGTGACCGGCGTGTTGTGCCGGTTGCCCGTATCGACAATGTGGCGCAGCGTCCGCAGGAAAGCCGGAGAAAGCTGGTCGAAACGACCGGAAATCAGCGAGTTGCCGCGATCCACCGCCATCAGGAACTGGAACAGATCGTTGGAGCCGACCGAGACGAAATCAACCGCCGTCATCAGCTCATCCAGCTGCCACAACAGGGCTGGAACTTCCACCATTGCGCCAAGCTTCATCCGCGTCGGCAGGGAATGCGCAAACCGCGACAGGTGGCGAACCTCGCGTTCGATGATCTCGCGCGCCGCCTTCACCTCGGCAACTTCCGTCACCATCGGCAGCATGAGCTTCAATTCACGTCCGCCTGCTGCTTTCAAAAGCGCGCGCAACTGGGTGCGCAGCAGACCCGGACGATCCAGCGTAAGGCGGATGGCGCGCCAGCCAAGTGCCGGGTTTTCTTCCTGCGCGGATGCGCTGAAGTAAGGCAGCACCTTGTCGCCGCCGATATCGAGCGTGCGGAAGGTGACAGGCTTGTCGCCCGACGCTTCCATCACCGAGCGATAGAGCCGCTCCTGCTGTTCCGCCCGTGGGAAAGTCGAGGCAACCATGAACTGCAGCTCGGTGCGGAACAGGCCAATGCCCGAAGCACCTGATGCCGCAAGCTGCGGCAGGTCGACCAGAAGGCCCGCATTCATCAAAAGCGAAACTTCAATGCCATCGGTTGTCATGGCGGGTTTGTCGCGCAATTCGCGATAATGCGCCTGACGACGGGCGCGGAAGCGAACCTTTTCCGCATAGGCTGATTCGACATCCGACTGCGGACGCAGATGCACGACACCCTCGTCACCATCGACGATCGCGGCATCATTGTTTTCAGCCATGGAAACAGCGCCCTTGGCCTGCCCCACGACAGGAATGCCCATGGCGCGTGCCACGATCACCACATGGCTGGTGGCGGCGCCGTCTTCCAACACCACACCGCGCAAGCGCTCACGCGGATAGTCCAGCAACTCAGCAGCGCCCATCGAGCGCGCAACGATAATGGCATCCTTGACCAGCGATTCGGCCATCGTCTTGATGTCGCGCCCCATCAGCTGGCGCAGCAGACGATTGGCAAGATCGTCGAAATCCGACAGACGCTCGCGCATATAGGGATCGGTGAGATGCATCATGCGCGCACGTGTGTCGCTCTGCACCTTCTCGACAGCCGCTTCAGCGGTCAGGCCGTTATGCACCGCCTCTTCCAGACGACGCACCCAGCCACGATCATGCGCGAACATGCGATAGGCTTCGAGCACTTCGCGATGCTCGCCCTCGATGGCGACATCGCGGCGCGACAGCATGTCATCGATGGAAATGCGCAGAGAACCCAGCGCCTGATCCAGACGGACAAGTTCGGCCTGGCTATCCTCGTTGAAAAGATTGGTGACGACGATGCGCGGCTCGTGCAGCACGACATGACCAAGGCCGATGCCATCATTGAAGGCCAGCCCGGTAACGCTCATCGGGCGGCCCATATCAAGGTCGATACCGGGGCGTACGAGCTTCAGCCCATCACCGGACGCGATGATTTCGGCAAGCACCATGGCGGTTGTTTCAAGCGCTTCGACTTCGTCTTCGCGATAGGCGCGCTTGGTGCGGTTCTGCACCACGAGAACGCCCATCGTGCGGCCTGCGCGCAGCACGGGAACGCCGAGGAAGGAATTATACACTTCTTCGCCCGTTTCCGGCAGATAGGCGAAGGCCGGGTGGCTTTGTGCATCAGTGAGGTTCAACGGGCGCGCGCTTGCGGCAATGGTACCGACAAGGCCCTGCCCCAGACGCAATTGCGCCAGGTGGACCGACTGCGGGTTCAAACCTTCGGTGGCATAGAGTTCGAGAACGCCGTCAGCGCGAAGCACGTAGAAGGAGCAGACTTCCGCGACCATATTTTGCGCGATTTCACGAACAATCCGGTCAAGGCGCGGCTGCGGCTCAAGCGGCTCAGCCATCAATTCGCGCAGCCGCTTCAGCAGCACGCGGGGACCGGTTGTCTGATCGCGCATGATCGTCGGACACTCCTCTTGTGCAGTTTCGGCACCGAGGTGAAGCGGCTTTCCGTGCGAACTGCGGCGAATAAAGAGAAAACGGCTTTGCTTGCTCCGTACTACCGAAAGCCGTTCGGACTGATGGCCCGCTTTCGCCGACCGATTCCCATTACCCGCCCGCGACGCGTTACGCCAACCCCTTTGTGAGCATTTTTGACACTGCCGTCTAGTGCTTTAAGCAGAAATTATGCCAGGTTCCGAAACGAAAAAATGCCGCGATCCCTTCAAGGACGCGGCATTGTTTCAAAACGGTTTAATAAAAGCCGGATTTTATGCCGGCTTAATATCAGCCGTCAATGGATTACGATTTGTCGAGACCATAGACCGCGTGCAGCGTGCGCACGGCCAGTTCGGCATAAGGGCCGTCGATCAGGATCGAGATCTTGATTTCCGACGTGGTGATGGCGCGAATGTTGATGCCCTTTTCGGCCAGCGCCTTGAAGGCAGTGGCGGCAACACCTGCATGGCTGCGCATGCCAATGCCGATCACGGAAATCTTGGCGAGACCCGTTTCGGACTGGATGTTGTCGAAGCCGATCTCACCCTTGACCTTGTCGAGAACGCGCAGCGCCTTGTCGATGTCGCCGGTCGGGATCGTGAAGGTCATGTCGGTCTTGGAACCGTCTTCCGACACGTTCTGAACGATCATATCGACATTGATGTGCTCTTCGGCAAGCGGGCCGAAAATGGCTGCCGACACGCCCGGCCGGTCGGCCACGCGGCGCAGCGAAATCTGAGCCTCATCTTTCGCAAAGGCGATACCTGTGACGGTCTGCTGTTCCACGATTTCATCCTCGTCGCAAATAAGCGTTCCGGGCGGGTTGATCGGATCACCCATGCCCGGCGCATCAGGGTCCGTAAAGCTCGAGCGCACAAAGGTGCGTACCTTGTGCACCATGGCGAGTTCGACCGAGCGCACTTGCAAAACCTTGGCGCCGAGCGAAGCCATTTCCAGCATTTCTTCGAAGGAAATCTTCGGCAGGCGACGCGCCTTCGGCTCGATGCGCGGATCGGTCGTGTAGACGCCGTCTACATCGGTATAGATATCGCAGCGATCGGCCTTCACCGCTGCGGCCACAGCCACAGCCGATGTGTCCGACCCGCCACGTCCGAGCGTTGCGATGCGGTTATCCGGACCCAAGCCCTGGAAACCGGCGACAACAGCAACCTGACCCATTTCCATGCGACGGATGATTTCCGAACCGTCGATATCCTGAATACGAGCCGCGCCATGCGCATTGTCGGTCTTGATTTGAATCTGCCAGCCCTGCCACGAACGCGCATCGACACCGACCGACTGAAGCGCGATGGCCAGAAGGCCGCTCGTCACCTGTTCGCCAGAAGCGACGATGGTGTCATATTCGCGCGCATCGTAGAAAGGCGAACTGGCGCCACATACCTTCGGCATGTTCTGCACCCAGTTGACCAGCTCATTGGTCTTGCCGGACATGGCCGAGACGACAACAGCAACCTGATTGCCCGCCTCGACCTCGCGTTTGACGTGGCGCGCCACATTATAGATGCGTTCCAGATCGGCCACCGAAGTGCCGCCGAATTTCATCACGATGCGCGCCATTTAAGGATACGTCCCGCTATTTTGAAAATTACACTCTCACCCGCCCAAACCTTATAATCTTGCGACAGGCAAACCCGGGGTCACATAGCTAATATGTCGCGGTTCCGCAAGGCCGCGATTCGCAAGAACCTCCCGATAGGGTCAGGAATGCCGGAAATTGATTTGCACCTTGACTTTGAGGCGCTACCTTGAGAGCAGGATTGCACGCTTCCGCTCCTGGAGATTGAAATGACCGAGACTGCCCGCACCACCATCGACGCTTCCGAGATCGAGCATTTCTCGCGCATTGCCGCGGAATGGTGGAACCCGCAGGGCAAGTTCCGCCCGCTGCACAAATTCAATCCGACGCGCCTTGCCTATATCAAGGAAAAAATCTGCGCCAAGTTCAATCGCGATCCCAACTCGCCGCGCCCCTTCGAGGGACTGCGCCTGCTCGATATCGGTTGCGGCGGCGGTCTTCTCTGTGAGCCGATGGCGCGTCTCGGTGCAACCGTGATCGGCGCGGATGCCTCGACAACCAATATCGAGGTTGCGAAAATCCATGCCGCCCAAAGCGGCGTCGAGGTCGACTACCGCGCCACCACGGCGGAAGCTCTGGCTGAGGCTGGCGAGAAATTCGACGTGGTTTTGAACATGGAAGTGGTCGAGCATGTTTCGGACGTCGATCTGTTCATGTCCGCGACCAGCGAAATGGTGAAGCCCGGAGGGCTAATGTTCGTCGCCACCATCAACCGCACCCTGAAGGCCTATGGTCTGGCGATCATCGGTGCGGAATATGTGCTGCGCTGGCTACCGCGCGGCACGCATCAATATGAAAAGCTGGTACGGCCCGAAGAACTCGAATCCGCGCTTGCCAAAGGCGGTCTGCTCCTCATCGACAAGCTGGGCGTGACTTACAATCCGCTTGCCGACAGCTGGAGCCGCTCCCGCGACACGGATGTGAATTATATGGTTCTGGCCGAGCGGCCAGAGTAGGCAGATTTAACAATCAGCTTTTCTGGGCGCGCGTGGTCATCGCCACACCGACAGCGATAACGCCAGCACCAATCCAGGTGAGCAACGGATAATGCTCGCCCAGAAACAGCGTGCCGGAAATGAGACCGAGCGCTGCGGCTACATAGCCAATCTGGCTGAGATAAACCGGCCCGCCAACCGCCTGTAGGCGGAAAAACAGCGCGAACATTCCAGCCGATGCTATCGCCTGCGCGGTAGCGGCCCATGGCGCAAGTGCGAATGTCTCAACCGGAAAACCGCCGGTGAACAGCAAGATTCCCGCAAAAAGCATAATGGCAGACGCCAGATGGCTGCCTGCCGCAAGCTCCGTCGGGTCGGAATTTTTGGGCCAGTCGAGCGTACGATAGACATTGCCGCAGGCGAGAAACACCGGAATGAGCAAGGCAGCCGCAACCCATAGCGGATCAGCGGGCTTGCCGACCTCGCCGCGTGTCAGCGCAACAAGAATCGCGCCGATAAAGCCGACGACAATCCCGCCAATGCCCAGCGCATTGGGGCGTCTCAAGCCGAAGCCCATTGAAATCACCAGCGTGATCACCGGCGACAGCGTGTACATGATTCCCGTGAAACCAGCGCCAAGACGCGGGATTGCCGACAGGATCAAGAGATTGGGCAAGGCATAGGAGATGATTGCCGTGCAGACATAATAGCGTGCGCGCCCGCCGGAAAAGCCGAGGCTCTTTCCCCGCAAAAGCAGAACGGCGAACAGAATCACCCCAGCACTGGCGGAAAACAGAAAGGTCCACATGGCGGGTGGAATGCCCGCCTGCGCGGCGATCTTTCCCAGAGGCAGGATAAGCCCCAGCAGCGTGCCGGTGGCCAGAAGCAGAAAGGAGGCGGACTCCATCAATTTCATGCGTCCGGCCTCCCCTGCCGTGCTGTCATGACGAACGGTGACCTAATTTTTTTCTTCTGGAAAAACCGGCAACGGCATCACATCGACGCCGTCTTCAAGCAGTGAATGCACGTCCTCGCGCGATGCTTCGCCATAGATGCCGCGCTGTTCCGTTTCACCGAAATGAATCTTGCGCGCTTCCTCGGCAAATTTGTCACCCACATAATCCGCATTCTCGCGGACCTTGCGGCTGAGATCGCGCATTTCTTCGAGGACCTTCTTCTGGGCCTCACCCAGCGCCATCGCAATCTTTTCCTTGGCCCTTGCCGTGGAGACGGCAGGGGCCATCAGAGCTTTCTGCACCTGATGCGAATTGCAGACCGGACAGGAGACGAACTTCATCTCCGACTGCCGATCGAAATCGGCATTGTCGCGGAACCAGCCCTCGAATTCATGGCCGTTATCGCAATGAAGCGAAAAGCGGATCATGGAGTTATGCATCCTCTTTCTGTTTTGCGGTCACCGTCTTGACGGTGAACTCGCGGGCATTCTTCAGATTCGGTACCTTGCCGCGCGCCGCAGCGCTTTCGGCCACATCGATATCGGCAACGATTACAGCCGGTTCGTCATGAGCGGCTTCCGCCAGCACCTTGCCCCAGGGCGAAACGATGATCGAATGCCCGTAGGTTTCGCGCCCGTCCTCGTGCAAACCGCCCTGCGCCGCCGAGATCAGGAATGCGCCATTTTCGATGGCGCGCGCACGCTGCAAAATGTGCCAGTGCGCCTCGCCGGTCTGCCTGGTGAAGGCGGCAGGGCCGGTAATCACATTGGCGCCAGCCAGCGCCTGTGCGCGGAAAAGCTGCGGGAAGCGGATGTCGTAGCAAATCGCCATGCCAAGATTGGCGAAAGGCAATTCAGCAATGACGGTTTCCTTGCCCGGTTCATAGGTTGCCGATTCGCGCCAGCTTTCGCCATTGTCGAGATCGACGTCGAACATATGAATCTTGTCATAGGTCACGAGCTTTTCGCCGGATGGCGTAAACAATCCGGCGCGATTGGCAATCCGGCCATCGCCGGCATCGATGGCCGTCGAACCGATATGCAGGAAGATGCCGTGCTTTGCCGCCAGCGCCGAAGCCGCCTTGAAAACAAGGTCATTGGCTTCGTCGCGCAGGCTAGCCTTGAACGCCACCCGGTCACGCATCATCGCGCCGGTCATTTCGGGAGATTGTACGTAAGTCGCGCCCTTGGCCGCCGCATCAGCGACAAGTTTCTCCAAATCCTCGATGTTGCGGACAACATCAGTCCCAGAACGCATCTGTAGTGCGGCAGCGCGGAACGTGCTCATCGGTTTCTCCCCCGTTATAAAAATTAGTTCAGTTCGCCGGTCTTGAGCAGACCGTCGAGCTTGCCCTGACCGTCGAGCGCAAAAAGATCGTCGCAGCCGCCGACATGGACAGAACCGACGAAAATCTGCGGGAACGTGTTGCGGCCCGAACGCGCCTGCATTTCGGCGCGCAGTTCCGGCGTGGCGCCTGCATTGATCTCGTTGAACTCCACGCCCTTGCGGGTCAGAAGATCGACTGCACGCGAGCAATAAGGGCAGCCGGGGCGGGTATAGATGGTAACGTCAACCATGAAAAACTCCATTCGTTGCCTCACTATATAGTCGGCAACGCTCCGCTCTGGAAGACCCTGCAGGTTTCACGACGGTGTGTGCAGGCTTGTTCTTGCCCGCAAGTTTCAATCGGGCAAAACACGGCTGAATGTCAGAACATCGACACTTTTTGCACCACCGCGCAACAAGGCGCGTGTTGCCGCCTTCACCGTCGCGCCGGTCGTATAGACATCGTCGATCAATAGAACACGACGCCCGCGAACGTGAATTTCCTGCTCCTTCGGCACACGGAAAGCGCCATCCACATTCCGTTTGCGCTCCTTGGAGCCAAGCCCGATCTGCTGCTCGGTGCGCCGGATGCGGTTCAGGGCTTGCGGCGCAAAGGGCAAGGCGCTCGACTTTGCCAGCGCCCGCGCCAGCTCGGCGGACTGGTTGAAACGGCGCTGCCAGAAACGCCAGCGATGCAGCGGCACCGGTAGGATCACATCGCATTCATCCAGCAATTCGCGGCCAGCGCGCTGCATCCAGCGCGCCATCCATGGGGCCAGATCGGTCCTGTCGTGGAATTTCAATGCCACCGCCATGCGTTGCGCCGCACCGCGATGCAGGACCGCCGACCGCAAGCGGCGGAACGGCGGCGGATCGGCAATCGCCTCCGCACTCAAGAAGCCGTCACCAAAGTCATGACCAAACGGCACCCCCAGCACCGGGCAGTAAGGCCGTTCGATAAAGCGCAGTTCCGACCAGCATGTCGGGCACAATGTTCCAGGCTGCGAGACATGCGCCTTGCAACCCGCACAGCTTGCCGGAAACAGCAGATTGGCGGTCGCCAGCGCCAGATGGCGCGCGGCAAAGCACGCGCCGCTGTAAAGCCTGCGCAAAAAGGTTTGATGCGGTGTATCGTCATCCGCCATTGCATTCGCCCCCGTTCGAATGCATCTATGCCCGCAATTACACTATACGCCGCGTAGCAAAAGAAAAGACGGTTTCCATGCCTGCCCCCGAAAGCGCGATCTTCGACCGCGATCTACAGCTTGCCTTTCGCCGCCGTGCTTTCCGGCGTGCTGAACCGGGTGCCGATTTTCTGTTGCGGCGCGTAGCCGAAGACCTTACCGACCGTCTGGACACTGTGGAGCGCCGCTTTCCGGTGGCCATCGATCTGGCGGGTCATAACGGTCTTGCGGCAGAAGCCATTGCCTTCTCCGGCAAGGCAGACACGATTTTGCGCGTCGAGCGCGATGCGGATTTCCTGAAAGGTCCGTTTCCTGCCGTCGTCGGCGACGAGGAACTGCTGCCGATCAAACCGGGCAGTGCTGATCTCATCGTATCGCTGATGGCGCTGCACGCCACCAATGACACGCCGGGCGCCATGGTGCAGATTGCCCGCGCATTGAAGCCTGACGGACTTTTTCTGGCGGCGCTCAGCGGCAGCGGGACACTCGGCGAATTGCGTGAAAGTCTGTTGCAGGCCGAAATCGAATTGACCGGCGGCGCATCGCCACGCGTTTTTCCGTTTGCGGATGTGCGTGATGTCGGCGGCCTGTTGCAGCGCGCCGGCTTTGCATTGCCAGTAACGGACGTGGAAAACGTGACGGTGCGCTATGATTCGCTCTTCAACCTGATGGCAGATTTGCGCGCCATGGGCATGCAGAACATCGTGCGCGACCGTTCGCGTCGTCCGGTATCGAAACGGCTGTTCTTGCGAGCGGCGGAAATCTACGCCGAACGTTTCAGCGACCCCGATGGACGCATCCGCGCAACATTCTCGATCATCTGGCTGTCAGGTTGGGCACCGCATGAATCGCAGCAAAAGCCGCTCAAGCCCGGCTCGGCCAAGGCGTCGCTGGCCGATGCGCTGAAAAAAGCGGAAGAAGAGTAATCAGCAGTCGCCGCGATGGCTGCCGTCGACGTCGATCACGCAAACCGAATTCGGGTTGGGCTGCAACACGCTCTTGCGCACGGTATAAGTCTGAACAGCACCATGCGGCTGAGTGCCGGTGTCGCGCTTGATAGAGCCAGTCATCGTCCGGTCGATGCCAGCGGGCAGAACGGACTGGGCAGCGACCTTGGCTGCCTGCTCGTTGAGGATCGGAACAATAATCAGCGCCATGGCCGCAGCAGCGGAACCGAATAACAACACGAGACGCAGGAAACCACGCCCGGCTTTTGTCAAAGAGGTAGGCGCATATTCGTTGTGATCGGCACTGAAATAATTGTTGTCGAAACTCATGATACTAAACTCCGGAGCGGCTCCCATTCGAGAATGCCGCAACGGAGTGAATCAGAGATTAACCGACTGCCTTAATCGTAAGAAATTGTCAGCTTTTTCACAGCTGTTAATAAGCAGCCCAAATTTTCGAAAACTATAGAAGGTCGATGAGGAACGGGATCAAGGGTTCATCCGCCGGAGGCATCGGATAATCGCGCATATCCTTCGGGCGGACCCATTTCAGCGCCTGCCCTTCCAGCCCCCGCGCAATGCCTTCGAAACGACGGCAGACATAAAGCGGCATCAGCAGATGAAAATCATCATAAGTATGGCTGGCAAAAGTCAAAGGCGCGAGGCAGGCAACCTTCGTCGTGATGCCGATTTCTTCCTGCAATTCACGGATCAACGTCTCTTCCGGCGTTTCGCCCGGCTCCACCTTACCGCCGGGAAACTCCCAAAGGCCTGCAAGCTGCTTGCCTTCCGGGCGCTGGGCCAGCAGCACCCGCCCATCGGAATCCACCAGCGCACAGGCTGCAACGAGAAGAATGCGACGGCTCTTCACTTCGCTCATTTCTCATTGCTCTCCCGATAGGCGTAACGATAGGCTTCCTGAAAGCCGAAACGTTCGTACAGCGCGAGACCGGCGACGTTTTGCGCTTCGATTTGTAGCCACGCCGTCTTTGCGCCAAGCTTTGCCGCCCATTTGAGCGCCGAGCCGACAATACTGTGGCCGTAGCCTTTTCGACGGGCGGCAGGCAAGGTGCCGACATCGAACAATCCGGCCATGACGCCATCCTGCACGCACAGCACATCGGACACTGCACGTCCGCCTTCTTCCAGCACGAACATACCCTTGTTCGGACGGATACCGTCCAGAATTTCAGACATGCCGGGACGCATATCTTCCGGGCGCTCGTGAATGGACAGCGACGCATCGACAAAACGGCCAATGTCTTTCAGCGGAATCTGATCGATTTCACCGGAAAGGTCGGTCTCGGCCAGATTGCATGTCATGACGATGGTTTCGTCCTGACGCTTCCAGCCGAGGCCTTCGAGATAGTCCTCAAGCTCGACGGGTGCGAGCGGCGAAAGCCGGAAGCACGGTACACGGCCATAGGCGCGAAAACGCTGGGCCGCCAGTTCCACGCGGGTTGGAATATCCCGCGTGTCACCCGGATCGAGCGGATTAATCGAGTTCAAACGCTTGGAGGAATGCGCTGCCGTCATGCGGATCGCCCATGTTCCGTCGTAATGAACCGACGTGGCAGGCCAGGCGCGGAAGCCTACGGCTTCAAGCTGGCGGACAATGGCAAGACTCGGTTTGGTCATTGGAATTCCTGCAAGCATTTCAACATCTGTCGGCGCGAAGCCGTTTAACTTCTATAATCGCCGTTAATCGCCACATATTCCTTGGTGAGATCGCAGGTCCAGACGGTGGCTTCACCGCGACCGATGCCAAGATCGACATGGATGCGGATATCCTCGCCCTTCATATAGGCGGAGGTTGCTTGTTCGGAATAAGCAGGATCACGCTCGCCCTGATAGGCAACGCGGATATCGCCGAACGAAATGGCGAGCTTGTCGCGATCAGCCGGTTCCCCTGCCTTACCGACAGCCATGACAACACGACCCCAGTTGGCGTCTTCACCCGCCACGGCAGTCTTGACCAGCGGCGAGTTGGCGATGGACAGCGCAATCTTCTTGGCCGAAGCCGACGACTTGGCGCCTGTCACTTCGATTTCAATCATCTTGCGTGCGCCTTCGCCGTCGCGCACGACCTGCAAGGCCAGCGATTTCAGAACGCGCCTCAGCGCCTTCTTGAATTCCTTCAGGCGCTTGTCGGACACATCCGTGATCTTCGGCGCGCCGCGACCAGCCGCAGCGCCGGTTGCAAACAGCATCAGCGTGTCGGAGGTGGAGGTGTCACTATCGACAGTCACCGCGTTGAAGCTCTTGTTTGCACCCTTCGAAAGCAGGCTTTGCAGCACATCGGCCTTGATCGGCGCATCGGTGACGATGAAGGACAGCATGGTCGCCATGTCCGGCGCGATCATGCCTGCGCCCTTGGCGATGCCGTTGATCGTGACTGGAACCTTGCCCAGAAGCACCGTTTCGGTGGCGACCTTCGGATAGGTGTCCGTGGTCATGATAGCCTTGGCAGCTTCCGTCCAGAAATCCTCGACCGCGTCCTTGTTCATGTCGCCCAGCAGATGCGAGAATTTGCTCGCATCGAGCGGCTCGCCGATCACACCGGTCGAAGCCAGGAACACATCGGTCGTGCTGCAGCCAACGGCCTTTGCAGCGGCTTCCGCTGTAGCCTCGGTTGCAGCCTTGCCTTTCACGCCGGTAAAGGCATTGGCATTGCCCGAATTCACCACGACAGCGCGCGCCTTGCCGTGAACGAGGTTCTTGCGGCAAAAATCGACCGGTGCAGACGGGCAGAGCGAACGGGTGAACACACCTGCGGCTTCTGCCGGACGGTCGAACACCATCAGCATCACATCGGTTCGGCCCTTATATTTGATACCGGCAGCGGCAGTAGCAATGCGCACACCGTCGATGGCAGGCATGGACGGGTAATGTTTTGGAGCGAGCGGAGAAACGGACGCAGACATGAGTGCCTCAAAAGGGTCGGTTCAGGGTGTTCGGTTCGATGGTTCATCGATAGTCTTGATTCTGGCGCATTGGAAATGTTTGCAGGACAAAATCAAGCAAAAACGCAGATACAATGAAAAACGCCCCGGAAGACCGGGGCGTTTGACTTCTTAAGAAGTTTAC
Organism: Ochrobactrum sp. 19YEA23; assembly: GCF_029909865.1. NCBI lineage: Bacteria > Pseudomonadati > Pseudomonadota > Alphaproteobacteria > Hyphomicrobiales > Brucellaceae > Ochrobactrum > Ochrobactrum sp. 19YEA23. Next base: position 23,073 of record NZ_JASAMQ010000001.1, read on the forward strand.
TGCTGCGGCTGATCGCCTTCAGGGGCGTCGCCCGTCTCGCCAGCATCCTGTGCGGCGGCTGCATCCTTCATCGCCTTTTCGACGGCCGGATCCTTGTAGTCGATCTTCATCGCATCGCGGAGCTTCTTGACCGTTTCGACATAACGCTCACGCAGAATGATCGAACGGATCTGTTCCTTGACCTGATCGAATGCAGGCGGCTGCTTGGTACGGCGATCTTCAAGCTGAATGACGTGGAAACCGAACTGGGTCTGCACCGGCTCCTTCGTGTATTCGCCAGGCTTGAGCGCAAAGGCCGCCTTTTCGAATTCCGGAACCATCTGGCCTTCGGTGAAATAGCCGAGATCGCCGCCATTGGCAGCAGAACCGTCCGTGGAGCTTTCCTTGGCCAGATCTTCGAACTTCGCACCACCGGCGAGCTTCTTGATAATGGCTTCCGCTTCTTCCTTCGTCTTCACGAGAATGTGACGCGCACGCACCTCAACCTGAGGCGGCATGGCGGCAATTTCCTTGTCGTAGCGAGCGCGAATATCGGCATCGCTGATCTTGTCGACGATGGCGTCCTTGAAATATTCGTTGTGCAGGGCGCGTTCACGCAGGAAAGCCAGACGGGCTTTGAACTCGTCGGTCTGATCGAGCTTTTCCTTTTCCGCTTCCGCCGACATCGCCTTGATGTCGATCAGTGCGGCCAGGGCTGCCAGACGACGCTGTTCAGCCGGAAGACGGGCAAACTGCGGATCGAGATCGCCAGCGGCCTGATCAACGTCGCCGACAGTGATGTCCTTGCCGTTGACAGTTGCCAGAACCTTTGCCGGATCTTCTTTTTCAGCCGGAGCGGCTGCAGTCTGTGCCGCATCCGCAGGCTTGGGCGCCGCGTCCTGCGCGAACGAGGCCGCGCCGGAGAGGCTTGCGAGGGCAACGGATGCCGCAAGAACAGCGAGAGCCTTGCGATAAGGGGCTTTGAGAATGGCTTTCATATGAGATTCTCTCCTTCGAGACCGCTTACCGGCCCGATGAATGCGGCGGAATTTGGCCCGGATACCGCCACCCTGTCACGAAAGAGCGGGATTTCCGGCCTGTTGAGCAACGTTGACATCGCCCTAAGCCCCACTTATCTGTCCTTCGGCTTTGCGTCCAGAGTGTTTCCAGCGATACCCTGCAAATCTGCCGGGGTTTGGACGCTCGGCGAGCGGCGGGGGGAAATTGTGCCAAAATTGCGCCTTGAAGGGCTGCTTTAGCGGTGTACTTTTCTTGCATTTGTTTCAATACGCGTGAATAAAGCATTCGACATTGCCGGAAGCGCTTCCGGCTGAACGGACAGGAAAGGACCAGAGATGGTCAGCTTTGGCGGCCTCGCCCGCAAGATATTCGGTTCATCCAACGACCGCCAGGTAAAGACCCTGCGTCAGCGTGCGGAGCAAATTACCGCGCTTGAGAAGAATTACGAAATGCTCACCAATGAGCAGCTTCAGGCCAAGACCGCCGAATTCCGCGCCGCACTGGCTGAAGGAAAGACGCTCGACGCCATTCTGCCGGACGCTTTTGCAACCGCGCGTGAAGCCGCCAAGCGCATATTGGGCATGCGTCCCTTCGATGTACAGCTGATCGGCGGCATGGTGCTGCATGAACGCGGCATCGCTGAAATGCGCACCGGTGAAGGCAAGACGCTGATGGCGACCCTGCCCGTCTACCTCAATGCGATTGAGGGCAAGGGCGTGCATGTCGTGACGGTCAACGACTACCTCGCCACCCGCGATGCGGAGACGATGGGTCGTCTTTACAATTTCCTTGGCCTGACGGTCGGCGTCATCAAGCACGGTCTGGACGACGATGAGCGTCGCGAGGCCTATGCCTGCGACATCACCTACGGCACCAATAACGAACTCGGCTTCGATTATCTGCGCGATAACATGAAGTATGAGCGCGCCCAGATGGTGCAGCGCCCGCATAACTACGCCATCGTCGACGAAGTGGATTCGATCCTCATCGACGAAGCGCGCACCCCGCTGATCATTTCCGGCCCGCTGGAAGATCGCTCGGAGTTCTACAACCTCATCGACACGTTCATTCCGCCGCTGGCAGAAGAAGATTACGAAGTCGACGAGAAGCAGAAGACCGCCATCTTCACCGAAGTCGGCACCGAAAAGGTCGAGCAGCTTCTGGAAGCCGCAGGTCATCTGAAGGGTGAAAGCCTCTACGACATCGAAAATGTCGCCGTGGTTCACCATCTGAACAATGCGCTGCGCGCTCACAAGCTGTTCCAGCGCGACAAGGACTATATCGTCCGCAACGACGAAATCGTCATCATCGACGAATTCACCGGCCGCATGATGCCGGGCCGCCGTTATTCGGAAGGCCTGCACCAGGCGCTGGAAGCCAAGGAACATGTGACGATCCAGCCGGAAAACCAGACGCTGGCCTCGATCACCTTCCAGAACTATTTCCGCATGTATAACAAGCTCTCCGGCATGACCGGTACGGCTGCGACCGAAGCGGAAGAGTTCGGCAATATTTACGGTCTCGAAGTTCTCGAAATCCCGACCAACCTGCCTGTGCAGCGTATCGACGAGGACGACGAAGTTTACCGCACTGTCGAAGAAAAATACAAAGCCATAGTTCGCGATATTCGCGCATCGCACGAAAAGGGCCAGCCGATCCTCGTCGGCACGACGTCGATTGAAAAGTCGGAACTTCTGGCCGAGCGTCTGCGTAAAGAAGGCATCAAGGACTTCCAGGTCCTGAACGCCCGCTATCACGAGCAGGAAGCTTACATTATTGCGCAGGCCGGTGTGCCGGGCACTGTCACCATCGCCACCAACATGGCGGGTCGCGGTACTGACATCCAGCTCGGCGGCAATCTGGAAATGCGCGTTCGCGAGGAACTGGCGGACATGCCGGAAGGTCCGGAACGCGACGCCAAGATCGCCGAGATCAAGGCCGATATCGCGCAGCTGAAAGAAAAGGCGCTTGCCGCAGGCGGGCTTTATGTTCTCGCTACCGAGCGCCACGAAAGCCGCCGTATCGACAACCAGCTGCGCGGTCGTTCCGGTCGTCAGGGCGATCCGGGCCGTTCCAAGTTCTTCCTGTCGCTGCAGGACGACCTGATGCGCATCTTCGGCTCCGACCGTATGGACGGCATGCTGCAGAAGCTCGGTCTCAAGGAAGACGAGGCCATCGTCCATCCCTGGATCAACAAGGCGCTCGAAAAAGCTCAGAAGAAGGTCGAAGCACGCAACTTCGAAATTCGTAAGAACCTGCTCAAGTACGACGACGTGATGAACGATCAGCGCAAGGTGATCTTCGAACAGCGTCTGGAAATGATGGACGAGCCGGACCTGACCGAAACAGTCGCAGAAATGCGCCATGAGGTTATCGAGGATATCGTCGCCCTGCGTATCCCCAAGGATGCCTATGCGGAAAAGTGGGATATTGCCGGCCTGAAGGAAGATGTCGCCACCAAGCTCAACCTCGATCTGCCGGTCGAGGAATGGGCAAAGGAAGAAGGCATCGCCGAAGAAGAGTTCGAGAACCGCATCAAGGAAGCCGCCGACAAGGCTGCTGCCGACCGTGCCGAACGCTTCGGACCGCAGATCATGACCTATGTTGAAAAGTCGGTCATCATGCAGTCGCTCGACAATCTGTGGCGCGAGCATCTGGTCAACCTCGACCATCTGCGCTCGGTCGTCGGCTTCCGCGGCTATGCCCAGCGCGACCCGCTGAACGAGTACAAGACTGAAGCCTTCGAGCTGTTCCAGTCCATGCTGGCCAATCTGCGCGAAGTGGTCATCTCGCAGCTGATGCGCGTTGAAATTGTCCGTGAAGCGCCGCAGGAGCCGGAACTGCCGGTTATGCACGGTCGTCACATCGACGAGACGACGGGGCAGAACGATTTCGACGATGCCGCCTGGACCGATCATCAGCACGATGAACGTGTTGTCCCGGCAGCCGACCGCGATCCAGCCGATCCCCGCACATGGGGCAAGGTTAGCCGCAACGAGGCCTGCCCATGCGGATCGGGCAAGAAATACAAGCACTGCCACGGTGCTTTCGAATAAGGCGAATGACAAAAACCCCGGCGCTTATCACGCCGGGGTTTTTCTTTGTACCCTACCCGCAGGTGCAAAGACCGGCGCAGCAACACGTCAAATTCTCATCGCGCTTTCTATAGCCAGACAAGAATACTGGCCTGCACCCATAGCGACAGATAAACCTGTTTTGCCATCTTTAAGCAGATGCTTTAATTAGACAGTAAGCATATATTCTCGGGATTCAGGAAATACTCACCATTTCGGCATTTTCTGCGCCAAATCTTTCGCTGGATTTTTCCTTTTTCCCTTTTTAAAGGACTCCCATCTAATGTCCGGTCATCGGCCTCTCATCAGGCTGATGCAAGAATTCGAACATGTTCCGAAAAACCTGAAACAGATTTCGGATAGGACGTGTGAGAAAGACAGACACAAAGACCGGGAAAATCTCGGCGCAAACAAGCGAAACGCTCATTCATAAGGGCGGCGCATAACAGGGTTGGCAAAGACGTGTGGTTTTCGGCAGCTGAAGCAGCGAGCCGGTTTTTACCCGGCACCATCGCGGCCAGGCTTCGTCCTATGACGGAGCGGCTGGATTCTGTGCTGACCGACAGCGGTCCACAGGCCGCAGCGCAGCGTGCATCCCTTGTCGCCTTTTCGGTTCGCGTGGCCAGCGCCGCCATCGCGCTCCTGTCGCAAGTTATTCTTGCCCGCTGGATGGGCGAATTTGAATATGGAATCTTCGTTCTTGTCTGGCTGACAATGATCATTATCGGCGATCTCGCTTGCTTTGGCCTGCACACGACGATCATTCGCTATGTGCCGGAATATGTTCAGCGCCAGATGTTCGGTCTGGTGCGCGGCATTCTGTTCACCGGACGCGCGTTTGCCTTTGCCTCCGCAACGATTATTGCGCTGATCGGCTCGCTCACGCTCTGGCTGCTGAAGGATCACGTCGCCAGCTATTATCTCGTACCGTTCATTCTGGGTTTCGTCTGCCTGCCGATGATCACGCTCGGCAATATGCTGGATGGCATCGCCCGTTCACGCACCTGGGTCACCATGGCGCTGACGCCAAGTTATATCGTGCGTCCGCTCCTCGTGCTTCTGTTCATGATCGTGGCGCATGTCTCGGGCTTGCCATCGACGGCCGCAACCGCGCTTTCCGTATCGATTGCCGCAACGTGGATCACCACGGTTGGACAGTTTTTCACGGTCGACCGCTCGCTGCAAAAGGACATTCCGAGCGCAATGCGCGACCAGCGCCTGCGTGAGTGGATGACAGTCGCCCTGCCGATCTTTCTTGTCGAGGGCTTCTTCTTCCTGCTGATCAATGTCGATGTTCTGATGGTCGGTCGCGAGATGGATCCTGAACATGTGGCAATTTACTTCGCCGCCACGAAGATCATGGCGCTCGCCCATTTCGTCTATTTCGCGGTGAAGGCCAGTGTGGCGCAGCGTTATTCCGATCTGTTGCACAGCGGTGACCGCAGAGAATTTGCGAGCTTTGCGCAGGCCTCGGTTCGCTGGACCTTCTGGCCCACACTCGTTCTCGGTATCGTCATCCTGATGGCCGGATATCCGCTGCTGCGCCTGTTCGGCCCAGCTTTCACGGCAGGCTACCCGCTTCTGTTCATCCTGATCATCGGCGTAATCGCCCGCGCCAGTGTGGGACCGGCGGAGAGCCTTCTCAACATGTCGGGCAAGCAGAACATCTGCGCCCTGCTCTATGCCGCAACACTTGCTGTGAATGTCATTCTCAATCTGGTGCTGATCCCACGCTTCGGCCTGACCGGCGCCGCCATTTCGACAGCCATCGCCATGCTGATGGAAGCAGCCCTGCTTTCGACAGCCGTTTCTCGCACCATGCATATCGCTATGTTCATTCTCATCCCCCGAGATCGAGACAATAGCCCGGAGGGTATTTTGTAATGGCCGCAAAACCTTTGCTTGAAGAATCCGCAGGCGGAAACGCAGCCCGCATCGTTTCGGAACTGTCCGATACAGCCTCCGCAATGGATGCTGCCAAAAAGCTGGAGGAAAGCCTTCACAGCCGCGATATCCCGCGCAAGTTGGCGATCTACGGTGCGGCGGCAGGCTTCGAACTCCGCGACGAACTGGATCATCTGAGCAATCGGACCATCGAGCCGAATGTCTTCTTCAACGCCCGTTTTCTGGCTCCCGCCATGCCGCGGCTGGAAGATCGCGAAGTCCGCTTCATGGTCATGCGCGACGAAAACGAAATCCGCAGCCGCCTGCGCTTCGTGATGCCCTATACGATCGAGCGCCCCGGCCTTCCGCTGTCCACACCGGTTATCCGTGCCTGGTCGACGCCTTTCGGCCCGCAGGGCACACCGCTGATCGACCATGACGACCCGGTCGGCGTGGTGGAAGATTTGTTCGATATTCTGGCACGCGACCACCTCAAACTGCCCCATGTGCTGGTTCTGCCCGAAATGCGCGCTAATGGCGCTGCGGCAAAACTCATCCGCTCGGTCGCGGTCGGCCGGCAACTGCCAGTCGTCGCCATCGAACAGAAAGAGCGCCCATTCCTCAAAAGCGATCTCGACGGCGACAGCTACATTCAGCAGGCCATCGGCGCCCACCATCGCCGCGATTATCAGCGCCTGTGGAGGCGTCTTGCCGAAAAGGGTGAACTCGCTCACCGCATCTATCGCACGCCCGATGAAGTGCGGCAGTCTTTCGAACATTTCCTTTCACTGGAAGCCAACGGCTGGAAAGGAAAACGCGGTACCGCTATGGCGGTAGACCGTTTCCGTGCCGCCTTTGCGCGTGAGGCGGTCAACAATCTTGCCGAACGCGATTGCGTGCGTATCCATACGCTGGAGCTGGATGGGCGCGTTATCGCCATCCTGACCGTCTTTACCGTTGCCGGTGAAGCCTGGACATGGAAAACCGCCTATGACGAAAGCCTTCAGCCTTTTTCGCCCGGCGTTCTTCTCATGATCGAAGTCGCAAAAAGCCACCTGAACGATCCGAATATTCTCAGAACGGATTCCTGCGCCGTGCCGGACCATCCGGTGATGACGCGCCTCTTCCAGGAGCGCGAGACCATTGAGACACTGGTTGTCGGATTGAACCCCGGTGCAGACAGGCTTGCGCGTCAGGCGGCATCGCAAATCCATCTTTATCAGCGTACCCGCAATCTCGCGCGCATCGTGCGTAACCGCATTCGCAGCTTCACAGATCGCAGCTAGAACGGTTCTTTGCCCGCTATCGAAATAGCGGGCAAGATCAACAGTTTGTGAAAGCTTTCCCGGCGTGTTATCATCTTTTTCGGGAGAGCGCATGACAGGCGGAAGAGGAGGTCCGCACCGGTGCATTTCCAACCTCGCAAGAGGTGCGGAGCGTTCCGGGTCATAACAATCAGGACCGGCTTTCGTCTGGTTCGCAACCGCCATCGCGCCCTCCCATGGGAAGGAGATGCGCTATGGAATATTTACACTATATCAGCACGCTGGATTACATCCTGCTCGGCTTTGTTGCCGTCGTTGTGGTGTGGAACGTGGTTGAACACGGTCTGCGCCATAGATAGGCCATAACGAACCGGCCGGAGCACATCCCGAGAAGTGTAAAACGGTTTTCGGGGAAGATGTGCGTCAAACAAATGATTAGAGCGCCCATCTGATTCAATCAGATCGAAAGGCGTTCCAAGTTTGCGGCTGATAGCTTTGCGATGATACTGCCTGTGAAAACGCACGGCGTTTTCCAGCTGGGGTTGATTGTGGCGATGGCCGGACAGTGCGCCCTGTGTAGGACACGGCAAGGCGGTATGCTGGCCGTTTCGTGATATCATACTGCCCAAGCTCCAATTCAAACATGTCGACCGCCCGCATCGCTCCGCTCCTTGGCGGCATTGCACAGACCGCTCGAAACAATCGACATTCCCCGCTAAAACCTGCGCTTATGGGCAATTGACGTTGTTTCGTTTAGCCGGTATATCCCAACCCGCTGTCCATTCTGGACCATATCAAACTGCTTCGGCAGACCTGTGCGGGTGTGGTGGAACTGGTAGACGCGCCGGACTCAAAATCCGGTTCCGAAAGGAGTGTCGGTTCGATTCCGACCACCCGCACCATTTTATCTGTGAATTTGAGATTTTTTGCTGATCGGCCTCAACCAGATCCGGTTGATCAAGCCAGCAAACGCATCTGTTAGAGGACATCGCGCCGTTGTCGGCCCGACCGGCAGATGGCGCTTTCACGCGCTTGAACCGGCTTTGCATTCGATCTGATTGAGCCAGACCGGAAATATTGTCGGCTGCCAAACCGACCCCGCAAGCTTCACGCTGAACCCGCCATATTTCGTAGATTGCTACATTACGTAATGTTAATTTTTACTTTACTGTAAAGTCAAATAAGATAATACTTGACTAGGAAGTTTAGGAATTGAGGTGACGGACTCGACCCAGGCGAACTTCCCGCCGACCTATAAAATCTTAAAAAGTATAATCCCTCCAATCTGGCGATGTATTATCGAAAATGCAGCTAAAGAATATATCAATGGAAATAGAATTCTGCATGTGAAGCTAGCTAATAATATTATAACTTCATATGTGAACAAAAATCAGATGACGTCCGAAGAACTACTGAATGTTATCACGGATGTCTGTCAATGTATTGGTGGTTTATCTGGTGGATCGAGCTTTTCTCCCAAAGAAGCTCCCGCGACACCCTCGGTTGACCCCAAGGAATCGATCTTCGAGGACTACATCATCTGCCTGGAAGATGGCCGCCGCTACAAGACGCTCAAGCGCGCCTTGATGAGCCGCTTCGGGCTGACACCTGATGCTTATCGACGGAAATGGAACCTCCCGTCCGATTATCCGATGGTAGCGCCCGCTTCTGCGAAGAAGATGTCCGCACTTTCCCGAATGGAAAAAGACGGCGCCGAGAACGCTTAAAGCATCTGTCGTTTAGGGGGCTCGACGAACGAAAACTTCGGACAGGAGAGCTGGAATGCCTAGACTTCATGACGCAATAACCGTCTGGACATTGTCGACAATGCGCAGGGGTGCAGCCATGTTGCACCCCTGTATCTTTGTGGCGGCACGACACCCGCGTCCTCTGATTTAACTTTCAAATCGAAGATATTGCGAACCGATGCGTCAGCATCGGCAAGGACGCGCTTACGCCTTTTTTCAGCCGAAACCCGCATATTTCGCCGCTTTCAAGACCCATCTCGTTGTTCCCGAGGGCCGTCTAACATGCGTAAATCAAGTCACATTCATTATGCCTGGTACATTGCCCTGGCCTGCCTCGCCATCTCATGCATCCGCGCCGGTATCGGGTTCCAGACGATGGGGTTCATCATCAATCCGGCGCGTGAAGAGCTTGGCTGGTCCAATACGCAGATCACCGGACTGATCGCCTTCCGGGAACTGGTCGCCGGGATCATGGCGCCTGTCGTCGGACGGTGGGTGGACCAGCGAGGCCCCCGAACCGTCATGATCATCGGCGCGGTTCTTGTCGGATTATCCTTCTGCCTGACATCTGTCGCCCAGACCTTCTGGCAATTCGCACTGACCTTCGGCGTTATCGGCGGCATAGGCGTTGCGGGCCTCTCCAACGCATTGGTGTTTCCGCTCATCGCCAAATGGTTTTCAGCGCAACGCGGTCGGGCGACCGGTCTGGTTTCGTCAGGAGCCAATCTCGGCGGCATATTGATGTCCCCCCCTGATCATCTGGCTTCTGTCTATTTCCGACTGGCGCTCAACCTGGTTCGTTCTCGGCTTCCTGCCGGTTCTCATTCTGGTGCCGCTCGCAATTTTCGTCCTGCGCCGCGAACCTGCCGACATGGGGCTCAAGCCGTTCGGCGAAGACCCGGACAGTGCGAATGCCGCAGCCAGAACGACTGATACCGGCCCCGATCTGACCGTTGGAGACGCGATGCGTTCGCCGGGTTTCTGGTTTCTGATGATTGGCTGGAATCTGACCGACTTTGTGCTGAAGGGCGCCTTGCTGCACAAGATCCCTGCAGCGCAATCGCTGGGGTTCAGTACAGCCGAAGCAGGCAGCGTAATCATGACCTACAGTATCTGCGCCATTCTGGGAAAATTGCTCACTGGCTTTATTGCCGATCACTTCCCGACCCGTTTGGTGATCCTCGGCCTTTCGGCAATGCAGGCGATCGGGCTGATCCTATTCATCAATGCAGACAGTATCTGGCACCTGCAACTCGGATACGGCATCCTCAGCGGCTTATCGGCGGGCGGGCTCATCATGATGATGCCATTTCTGTTGGCCTCGCTGTTCGGTCGCAAGAACCAGGGCGCTATCATGGGGGCAGTTACGCCCATGGTGATGATCTCCGGCATTGGCGGGCCGATGCTGGCGGCACTGCTGTTCGATATGACGGGCAGCTATACGTTCGCTTTCGAGATTTATGCCGTCATTTCCGTTCTCGGCGGGTTGGCATTGTTTGGCGCCAGTACGGCGCGCAAGGCCTCGCCGGAAGTCAGAAACCCCTCAGGAGGCTCATAATGTCCACGATCACTCTTCTCTATCCCGGCGATATGGGCGGCGCTTTTGCCAAATTGCTGATTTCCGCTGGACATAAAGTGATAAGCCCGATGGGCGGTCGCAGCGAACAAACGCAAAAGTCCGCCCAGTCAATCGGCGTCGAATTGCGCGACGACATGGCTTCCGCCGTTGCTGAAAGCGATTTGGTGCTATCGCTCGTGCCGCCATCGGCAGTCATTGACGTCGCCGAACAAGCAATTGCAGCCTGCCGCGAACAAGGAGCCGCGCCGCTTTTCGTCGATATGAATGCCAAGACACCCGCCGATGCCGAGCATCTGAACGCGGCTTTCGGCAATGCTTCGCTTCCTTTCTGCAATGCCTGCATCATTGGTCGCGCATCGCATCTCGGTGACGAAGGCCGCATTTATGCCAGTGGGCCCGACACAAAACCTCTTGAGACGTTGTTTGAGGGCCTGTTGCCCGTCATCTCGCTTGGTGAAGAAATCGCACGGGCATCGGTTTTCAAAAATGGCATTCGCCGGGTTCAACAGAACTGTAGCGGCAGCATTGTTCGAGACGGCCAACACTGCCAATGCCTTCGGTGTGACCGATCCGCTGTTTGAGCTGATTGACCATCATCTGGGCGGTACGCTATCCGATCTAGCCAAGCTGGTGCCGACGTACCCACGCCATATCCTGCGCCGCGCGGAAGAAATGGAAGCGCTGTCAGAAATGCTGGCCGATGCGAAACTGCCGAACGAAATCGCATTGGCCGCCGGAGCAACGTTCCGCAGCCTCGGCAATAGCGGCAGCTGGTCTGCGACAAACGCAGCCCCGCAATTGCAGGAGCTGCTATCGGAAATCGATTATCGCCATTAGGCCGGAACCTCGCCGTTATGCGGCTTGCTCGCGGTCCATTGGCAGCCGGGTTTCTACGATACGCGCATAGATCGACGAACCGATAGGCAGGGTCGCAGGATCGAGCGTAAAGGCGGGATTGTGAAGTGCGGCCTTACCGGCGTGCTGTACGTTGATATAGGCCCCCGGCACACGCGCCAGCATATCGGCAAAATCCTCACTGCCCATGGCAGCAGGAGCATCATCGCTGACATTGGCTTCGCCAAGCACATCGCGCGCCGCCGCCATATAGGCGTCCGACAGATCATGGTCGTTACGCAGGACATCGAATACATTGCGAAGATCGACATCCACCGTCACGCCGTAACCGGCAGCGACACCAGCGCATATTTCGCGCAGGCGGCTTTCGGCAAGCTCACAGACGCGCTTCTCGAAATAGCGGATCGTACCCGTGATCGTCGCCACTTCCGGCACGATATTATAGGCACTGCCCGTGTGAAACTGCGTGCAGGAAACAACGCAAGCCTCGGTCGGCGGAATATTGCGCGAGACGATGGTCTGCAACTGACCGACCAGATCGGCGCCGATCACCAACACATCGCGTGAATTATGCGGCTGGGCGGCATGGCTGCCTTTGCCGGTCAGCTTGATATCAAAGAAGCTGGCGCCTGCCATGGCCGCGCCCTTGCGGATGACCGCTTTGCCAAGCGTTCCCAAGGGCTGATTGTGCATGCCGTAGATTTCATCACACGGGAAACGTTCGAACAGTCCTTCCGCGATCATGCGGCGCGCACCGCCCAGTCCCTCTTCCGCAGGCTGAAAGACGAAAACCGCGCTGCCTTCAAAATTGCGGGTCGCCGCCAGATATTGCGCAGCGCCCAGCAGCATCGTCGTGTGGCCGTCATGGCCACAGGCATGCATGCGGCCCGGATTTTGCGATGTATAGGGCACACCGGAGATTTCATCGATTGGCAAAGCGTCCATATCGGCGCGCAGACCGATACGGCGATTGCCAGCCTGACGCCCCTTCAAGATGCCGACAACCCCGGTCGTCGCGATATCGGTATGAACTTCATCGAAACCCCATTGTCCCAAAAGATCAGCAACCACGCCCGAAGCATGCTTTTCCTCAAAGCCGATTTCGGGATGACGATGCAAATCCTCGAAAACCGCGCGCATCTCGCCGGCCTTCTCCTCAATGAACGGAATGATGGGCATGGTCGCTTCCTGTTTGAATGCATTCCTGAAAACCGGGGCCGCTCCTCACGGCCCCAGGTTTTGATTCGTACCACCAGATTAGGCTGCTTCCAGCGCCTGAGCGAGATCGGCAATCAGATCGTCTGGATGCTCGATGCCGATAGACAGGCGGATGGTCGATTCCAGCACACCAATGCGCTCGCGTACTTCAATCGGAACGCCGGAATGGGTCATCGCGGCCGGGTGGCTCGCAAGCGATTCCGTACCGCCGAGACTGACCGCGAGTTTCAAAATCTGAAGCGCATTGAGGAAGCGAAACGCTGCTGCCTGCCCGCCTTTGATATCAAAGGAGAATGTGGAGCCAGCGCCCGTGCATTGCCGCTTGAACAATGCACCGACATCGGAATTCTCATCCTCAAATGGCAGATAATGCAGCTTTTCGACCTTCGGATGATCGCGCAGGAATTCTGCAATCGCCCGCGCATTGCTGTCTGCGCGCTCCATACGCAGGCCAAGCGTTTCCAGCGAGCGTCCGAGCATCCAGCAGGAATGCGGATCGAGCTGCGTGCCGATGGCGCCGCGTAACGCCTTCACCTGCCGGACAATGGATTTAGAGCCGAGCACTGCGCCCGCAATCAGATCGGAATGGCCGCCGACATATTTGGTCAGCGAATAGACCGACAGATCCGCGCCATGGTCGAGCGGCTTCTGGAAAACCGGTCCCAGCAAGGTATTGTCGCAGGCAATGATCGGACGATGTCCCTGCCGCTGTTCGACTTTTTCCGCTACACGCCGTATGGCCGCTATATCGACCAGACTATTGGTCGGGTTGGCTGGTGTTTCAATCAGGATGACCGAGACGCGCCCCTTGGCCAAGGCTTCTTCTGCCGCTTTTTCGATTGCCGCTTCATGCACGCCATCGGCGAAGGCCACGGCTTCCACACCAAAATTCAAGAACGTCTTAGCCAACAGCGTTTCGGTACCGCCATAAAGCGGCTGTGAATGCAAAATGACGTCGCCGGGGCGCGCAAAGGCAAAGAGTGTGGTCGCGATCGCCGACATGCCAGACGAAAACAGCGCCGAACTTTCCGCACCCTCATAGACCGCCAGACGATCTTCGACGATTTCGCTGTTGGGATGATTGAAGCGCGAATAGACCAGTCCCGCGCCCACACCGGCGGGCGGCTCTTTGCGACCGGAAACGAAATCGAAGAAATCGCGCCCATCCTCGGCGGTCTTGAAAACGAAGGTTGAAGTCAGAAAAACGGGTGGCTTGACCGCGCCTTCGGAAAGCTCCGGATCATAGCCGTAATTCAGCATTTGTGTTTCGGGATGAAGCAGGTGGTTGCCCAAGTGGGTCTTGTAAGGGCGCGGCGCAGTCATGCAGACCTCCTGAAAAGCCAAACTCCTCTTGCCCAACCAGATAGGCGGACAAGAGGAGCTTAACAGAGGTCATCGGCAATCTTCTTTCGTTGTTTGCCTCTCGCGGGTAATCGCTGAACCCGTGAAAAACACCCAAAAGAAAACAAATAGCTGCCTATTACTTGATCACCAGCACAGGCACAGTGCTGAGCGACAGGACTTCCGCCGCCTGACTGCCGAGCAGGAGCTTGTTGACGCCGCGACGGCCATGCGAGGAAATGATGATCAGATCGCTGCCATGGGATTTCGCAGCTTCCACAATGCCTTGCGCGGGCGACTGGTTTTCGACATGCACCGCTTCAGCGGTCACGCCTGCGGCTTTCGCCTTACCCTTGGCTGCGGTCAAAATCTCCGTCGCAGCCTTGGTGATTGCTTCGCGATATTCCTGAAACGCAACCGGGCTCGATGCCCATTCCGCCGCAACGACGATGCCATAGGACGGCAGAAGCTCGGTCACCGAGACGAAAGTCACTTTCGCACCCGTTTCCTTGGCCAGTTCCACGCCCTGATCGACACCCCTTTCAGCGAGGTCCGACCCGTCGGTCGCGATCAGAATATTCTTGTACATCTCTCGATCTCCTGGTTGCCTGATAGCTTGATTATGCGCGCCTTACCCAAGCCAATGCATTGACGCGGATCAATAAGCTTCTAGATAAGCTAATACGCCCACTCCCAATTATGATGGAATTCACTTTTAAAAAATACGATTATATAGAATATAATTCTAAACATGATGCATCAAGCGCACATGTCCAGCTATGCTTTTGCGCTGTTTACTCTTAAACTTTGCGCAACATGAAGGGAGATTACGCTATGAACAAACCCCTTGGCTCGAAGAGCAACGAAACTGCAGGACGCGGCCGCGTTTACGGCTCGATTCTGGAAACAATCGGCAACACGCCGCTTGTACGCATTGATAAATTTGCCAAGGAAAACGGCGTTGTCGCGAACCTTCTCGTGAAGCTGGAATTCTTCAATCCGCTGGCAAGTGTGAAGGACCGCATCGGTCTAGCACTCATCGAGGCGCTTGAAGAACAGGGCAAGGCCGTGCCCGGCAAGACGGTTTTCGTCGAGCCGACCTCCGGCAATACCGGTATTGCGCTTGCCTTTGCCGCAGCGGCCAAAGGCTATCGCCTTGTGCTGACCATGCCGGAAACCATGTCGGTGGAACGCCGTAAGCTGCTCAAGCTTCTCGGTGCCGAACTCGTGCTGACCGAAGGCGCGAAAGGCATGAAGGGCGCGATCGCTAAGGCTGAGGAAATTGCCGAGGGCAATCCGAACGCCATCATTCCGCAGCAGTTTGAAAACCCTGCCAATCCGGAAATTCATCGCCGCACGACGGCGGAGGAAATCTGGAACGACACCAATGGCGAAGCTGACATTCTGATTTCCGGCATCGGCACTGGCGGCACCATCACCGGCGTTGGTCAGGTGATCAAGGCGCGAAAGCCGTCCTTCAAGGTGATCGCCGTCGAGCCGAAGGATTCCCCTGTCCTGTCCGGCGGCACGCCCGGCCCGCACAAGATCCAGGGCATTGGTGCTGGCTTTGCACCGAAGACGCTCGACACCGGCGTTTACGATGAAGTCGTGCAGGTTTCCAACGAGGATTCCTTTGCCAATGCACGCCTGATCGCCCGTATCGAAGGCATTCCGGTTGGCATTTCGTCTGGCGCGGCGCTCTCCGCTGCGATCGAAGTCGGCAAGCGCCCAGAAAATGCTGGCAAGAACATTGTCATCATCATTCCTTCCTTTGCAGAACGCTATCTCTCGACGGCGCTGTTTGAAGGTCTGGAATAATCGGCTTTATCGAAGCCTGAATTCAGAAAAGCAAAAAGCCAGAGCGGGCGACCGTTCTGGCTTTATTTCATTCTGGGGTGCCTTGGGAGAGGCTTAGAGCACAGTCCGACCTGATATAATCAGATCGAAATGCACTTTAGTGGCGCGTGCGTGCTTCGCAAGCCGGGCCAGGTCCGCGCATGTAATGGCGCTCGGGCCGATAGCTCGGTGCGACGAACTCGCGGATGACATTAACGCTGTCACGCAGCTGAACAAGAATGCTCATCGCTTTCACCTTCATCTAAATCATGTTCGAAAGGATGTTCACTGCGCTCAATGTGAGCTTGTGAAGTAATCTTCACTTCCGAACATCTTAATGAAAACTTTAACGATCAAAGATGAATAAGTGCTAAACCGGCATCGTTAACGGTAAGTTAATGGTAACGATATTCAGGTTTTCCACAGGTGCCTGAAACTTGTCACAGTTGAAAATTCTCACAAAAAAAGCCGGTCGAAACCGGCTTTTTCTATTGTATGGATATGGCGCTATCAGCGCGTTGGCACCGGATGCTCGCCGCGATAATCGTAGAAGCCGCGGCCCGTCTTGCGTCCAAGCCAGCCTGCTTCGACATATTTGACCAGCAGCGGGCACGGGCGGTATTTGGAATCCGCGAGACCGTCATGCAGCACCTGCATGATT
Source organism: Ochrobactrum sp. 19YEA23 (assembly GCF_029909865.1). Classification (NCBI taxonomy): domain Bacteria; kingdom Pseudomonadati; phylum Pseudomonadota; class Alphaproteobacteria; order Hyphomicrobiales; family Brucellaceae; genus Ochrobactrum; species Ochrobactrum sp. 19YEA23. The sequence continues at coordinate 39,533 of NZ_JASAMQ010000001.1, forward strand.
GAAAGGCAGGTGTCGAGACCGATGAAGTCTGCCAGCTGCAACGGCCCCATCGGATGGTTGGCACCAAGCTTCATGGCCGTATCGATGGCTTCGACGCTGCCCACACCTTCATAAAGCGTATAGATCGCCTCATTGATCATCGGCAGCAGGATACGGTTGACGATGAATGCCGGGAAATCCTCGGCGACCGTCACTGTCTTGCCGAGTGCCTGCACGAAATCCTTCGACTTGCGGAATGTATCCTCGTCAGTGGCTATGCCGCGCACCAGCTCTACAAGCTTCATCACCGGCACCGGGTTCATGAAGTGAATGCCGATGAAACGCTCCGGACGATCCGTCGTCGAAGCAAGCCGCGTGATGGAGATCGACGACGTGTTAGTCGCCAGAATGGCTTGTGGGTTCAGGATCGGGCAGAGCTGCGCGAAAATCTTGCGCTTGACGGTTTCGTCTTCCGTCGCCGCTTCAATGGCCAGATCGACGCCTGCAAGGTCTTCCATGGAATTTGCTGCACGGATCAGCTTCATGGCACCTGCGCGCTCTTCTTCCTGCAATTTGCCCGAAGAAACCTGACGCGCCATATTGCCGTTGATGGTGGCAATGCCCTTTTCCAGCCGGTCCGGCGCAGCGTCGTGCAAAAGCACACTAAAACCTGCCAGAGCGCAGACATGGGCGATGCCGCCACCCATCTGACCCGCGCCGACTATACCAACCGTCTTGATTGCCACCGTAGTAACTCCTTCATCCTCCCCAATGGGGCCTGTCGAGCATGTCTTTTTTACAGCAAGCGCAAAACTGCACTTTGAATTGCATAAGGCTCATCCAGCAGATGATAGGCTGTCCGCCTAAAATGCAATCCAAAATTCTTGCTCATTACAAAGAACCCGCCCCAAGCGTGAGACTAAGTCTCCAACTGGGACGGGTCGCAAAATGACAAAGCGGCGAGACTGGCCCGCCGCTTCTCAAATGTTTAGAGAGCCTTCTGAAGCTCCGGCAGCACGGTGAAGAGGTCACCGACAAGACCATAATCGGCAACCTGGAAGATCGGCGCTTCTTCGTCCTTGTTGATGGCGACGATAACGCGGCTGTCTTTCATGCCGGCCAGATGCTGGATCGCGCCAGAGATGCCGACGGCGATGTAAAGCTCTGGTGCAACCACCTTGCCCGTCTGACCAACCTGCCAGTCGTTTGGCGCATAGCCCGCATCAACCGCTGCACGGCTGGCGCCAACCGCCGCACCAAGCTTGTCGGCAACCGGCAGGATCACTTCCTGGAACTTTTCAGCCGAGCCAAGCGCACGACCGCCCGAGATGATGATCTTGGCCGAGGTCAGTTCCGGACGGTCCGAAGCCGACAGCGCATTGCCAACAAAGCTCGACAATGCCGGATCGGCAGGCACAGTTGCGCTTTCCACCGAAGCCGAACCGCCGTCACCGGTGGCCTGGAAAGAGGCGGTGCGCACCGTGATCACCTTCTTGGCGTCGGTGGACTGGACGGTCTGGATCGCATTGCCCGCATAGATCGGACGCTTGAACGTATCCGCCGATACGACTTCCATGATTTCAGACAACTGCATCACATCGAGAAGTGCTGCAACGCGCGGCAGGATGTTCTTGGCCGAAGTCGTCGCCGCAGCGATGATCGTGTCGTAATTGGCGGCCAGCGCCACGATGAGTGCTGCCGTTGGCTCGGCCAGACGGTTTTCCAGCGCATCGCTTTCAGCCAGCAGAACCTTGCGCACGCCTTTCAGCTTGGCGGCAGCATCGGCTGCCGCCTTTGCGCCCTTGCCTGCAACCAGAATATCGACATCGCCGCCAATCTGGGCGGCTGCCGTCAGCGCCTTAGCCGTCTGGTCCGAAAGGGTTGCATTGTCATGTTCGGCAATAAGAAGAATAGCCATTTATCGTGTCCCTTCCGATTTCTTAGATGATGCCATCAGCTTTAAGCTTCTCGACCAGTTCAGAGACTGAACCAACCTTGACGCCAGCCTTGCGGCCACCCGGTTCTTCGGTCTTCAGGACCTTCAGGCGCGCCGTGATATCGGCACCGAAATCGGCAGGCGACTTCTCGTCCAGCGGCTTCTTCTTCGCCTTCATGATATTCGGCAGCGATGCATAGCGCGGCTGGTTCAAGCGAAGATCAACCGTGACAATCGCCGGAAGCTTCACATCGATGGTCTGCAGACCGCCATCCACTTCGCGCGTGACCTTGGCCGAACCGTCACCCAGTTCCACCTTCGAGGCAAAGGTTGCCTGGCTCCAGTTGAGAAGCGCCGACAGCATCTGGCCGGTCTGGTTGGCATCGTCGTCAATGGCTTGCTTGCCGAGGAAGACGAGGTCCGGCTTTTCCGCATCGACCACGCCCTTCAAGACTTTGGCGACGCCGAGCGGCTCGACCGTCTCGTCGGTCTTGACCAGGATCGCGCGGTCCGCACCCATGGCAAGGGCCGTGCGCAGTGTTTCCTGCGCCTGTGCCGGGCCAACCGAAACAGCCACAATCTCCGTGACCTTGCCAGCTTCCTTCAGGCGGATCGCCTCTTCAACCGCAATCTCGTCGAACGGGTTCATCGACATCTTCACATTCGAAAGCTCAACGCCAGATCCGTCGCCCTTGACACGGATCTTCACGTTGTAATCGACGACACGTTTTACTGCGACAAGGACTTTCATCCGCGACCACCTCTTCAATGAATCCTACGGCACGACTATGCCGCCATGAAACACCGCCCGCATGCCAAATTCCGACGGGAACCCGACACAGAAGCGGCTCCGAAAAAAGCACTGTAACAAGCCGTTCAGCTACTGCGCTTCCTATTAGAAATCGGCGGGAAACGTAAAGACGCCTGACGTGCACGTCAATCAGCCTCGGCAATCTATATCGATTAATATCCATTTATTCCGGCAGAACTTCATTCTCAGATTGCGACATCCCCTGAGAGGCCTTCTGAGATGTCTTTTGCTCCCTCGTCCGTGGCGTTTACAAAGGCGTCATCCTGCTTTACGACACGCCCGCACTAACCGGTCGCAGCCTACCCGGTCAAAACAAGGAACCCTGACTATGAAAACGCTTGTCGTCTGCTCCGGCGGACTCGACTCCGTTTCGCTTGCGCATAGAATCGCAGCGGAACTTGAACTCACTGCCCTTCTCTCCTTCGATTATGGCCAGCGGCACAAAAAGGAGCTGGATTCGGCCAAGGCCTGCGCCGAACGGCTCGGCGTGCCACACCAGATCATCGATATCCGCACCATCGGCGCCAGCCTCACCGGCTCGGCGCTGACTGATGATGTCGATGTTCCGGACGGTCACTATGCCGAAGAGACGATGAAGATCACCGTCGTACCCAATCGCAACGCCATCATGCTGGCCATCGCCTTTGGTGTGGCTGCCGCACAAAAGGCGGATGCCGTGGCGCTGGCTGTCCATGGCGGCGATCATTTCATCTATCCCGATTGCCGCCCCGGCTTCATCGATGCCTTCCAGATCATGCAGAACCATGCGCTGGACGGCTATGCCGATATCAAGCTGCTCGCACCCTATGTGCATGCATCCAAGGCCGATATCGTCACCGATGGGACGAAACACAGCACACCTTTCGAGGCGACATGGTCTTGCTACAAGGGCGGCGAGCAGCATTGCGGCCGCTGCGGCACTTGTGTGGAGCGTCGCGAGGCATTTCACCTTGCAGGTGTCAATGATCCGACTGTCTATGAGGATACCGATTTTTGGCGTGAAGCCGTTGAGCGGAGGAACGCCTGATGTTTCGCATCACCAAGGAGTTTCACTTCTCCGCCTCACATCAGTTAACCGGACTTCCTGTCGATCATCAATGCGCGCGCCTGCACGGCCATAATTACATCGTTGAAGTCGAGCTTTCCGCCGCTGATCTCGACGGACATGGCTTCGTGCGTGACTATCACGAGCTGGCGCCGTTCAAGCGCTATATCGACGACGCGTTCGATCACCGGCATCTCAACGATGTGCTGGGACATGGACACACCACAGCCGAAACACTGGCAAAGCACTTTTTCGACTGGTGCCACGCGCGCTGGCCGGAAATATCGGCTGTACGAGTGAGCGAAACGCCAAAGACATGGGCGGAATATCGTCCAAGTGTAAAGCCATGAAACAGGCATCCGAAATCCGCATCAGCGAGATTTTCGGCCCAACCATTCAAGGCGAAGGCGTGCTCATCGGCGAGCCGACCGTCTTCGTGCGCACAGGCGGCTGCGACTACCGTTGCTCATGGTGCGACAGCCTGCACGCAGTCGAAAGCCGCTTTCGCCATGAATGGAAGCCGATGGGTGTCGAAGCCATATGGGACGAAGTGACGACACTTTCCGGAAATCGACCCTTAACAGTGTCACTTTCGGGCGGTAATCCGGCCATACAACCGCTTGGACCTCTCATCACTCATGGCAGGGCGGAGGGCTATCGCTTTGCGCTGGAAACCCAAGGCTCCATCGCCAAGGACTGGTTTTCCACGCTGGACACGCTGGTATTGAGCCCAAAGCCGCCGTCAAGCCGGATGGAATTCGACCCCGATGCACTGACAGCCTGTGTCGGAGCGGCAGGGCCGAAGCCACATGTGGTGCTGAAATTCGTGGTCTTCGATGAAACCGATTATGCCTTCGCAAAGCATGTCTCGGCGCTTCATCCCCATCTGCCGATCTATCTCCAGCCCGGCAATCACACGCCGCCACCGCCCGAAGCGGACGACGCATCGATCGACATCGACGGCATCATGCGCCGCATGCAATGGCTGGTGGACACGGTGATTGCAGACCGCTGGTTCGAAGCGCATGTGCTGCCCCAGTTGCATGTGCTGATCTGGGGCAACAAACGGGGCGTCTGACTACCGATTTGCGCCTGGTACCCAGAGCACGTCTTTCGCGCCATTATCATTGACGGCGCGGGAGGCGACGAAGAGAAAATCCGAGAGGCGGTTGATATATTGCAGAGCCTCCGGCGACACCACCTCGCCCTCGATCTTCGCCAGCGCCACCATCAGGCGCTCGGCGCGGCGTGAAACCGTGCGCGCCAGATGAAGTGCTGCCGATGCCGCCGAGCCGCCCGGCAAAATGAAAGAGCGCAATGGCTGAAGATTGGCGTTGAGACCATCGATATCCGCTTCCACGCGCGCGACCTGCGACGCAACGATGCGCAGCGGTTCATAAGCCAGCGGCTTGCCGTCATCGGGCGTCGAAAGATCGGCTCCTAGATCGAAAAGATCGTTCTGGATGCGCGACAACATCGCGTCGATTTCGACATATTCGCCGGTATGAATCCGCGCCATGCCGATGCAGGCATTGGCTTCATCCACCGTGCCATAGGCTTCCACACGCATATCGGACTTCAGCCGACGCGGTCCGCTGGCAAGGCCAGTGGTGCCGTTATCGCCGGTGCGTGTGTAAATCTTGTTGAGCTTGACCATGGCTTACTGTCCGCCGGTATGCCGCGCGAAATAGATTGCGCCCACGATCAGAACGATTGCGATGAATTGCAGGAATACGCGTAACTGCATCATCTTGTTAGAAAAATTGGCATCACCGCCGCGCATCATATTACGCAGGCCAATGATCAACACAATCGCAACGGCGAGCATGGCCACCATGGCTGCGCCTTTGAACACAACGTCCATCTTGTTCCCTTCCCATCATCCGCAGCCCCTTGTTTTTCAAGACTGATCGGACAGCATCCGGTACAGCCAGCGCGACGGCATCAGGCGGCGCGCCAGAATTCCCAGTTTCGCCGGTCTCGTTACCGCATAATGCGGACGTGGACGCGGCGCCTCCAATGCGTGAAGCAGTACATCATAGACGGCTTCCGGTCCAAGCTTGTTCTTTGATTTGGTGCCGCCGCTGGTCAGCTTGGCCATCTGGCGCTGATAAAGTTCGCGATGCACGGAGGCCTCCAGATCAATGTTGGCTTGCGCATGCCGGGCGGCGTTATAGGTGAATTGCGATGCAATCGGTCCCGGCTCGATCAGCGAAACCTCCACGCCGGAGCCTTCAAGCTCCATACGCTGCGCCAGCATCAGGCCTTCAATGGCGAATTTGGACGCGACATAAGCGCCGCGCCATTTCATGGGCACCAGCCCCAGAATCGACGAACAATGAACGATGCGTCCGTGGCCCTGGGCGCGCATGACGGGCACGACCCGTCGCGTCAGGTCATGCCAGCCGAAGAAGTTGGATTCGAACTGCGCTCGAAGCGCTTCCACCGGCAAGTCCTCGACCGCGCCCGGCTGGGCATAAGCGCCATTATTGAAAAGCGCATCCAGCCTGCCATCGGTTTTGCGCAACACTTCCTCGGCAAGGGCGGCGATGGAGTCCGGCTCGGCATAATCAAGATAATAGGCTGTCATTCCCTTGGCTTGCAGGGCGGCGATATCCTGCTCCTTGCGAGCGGTGGCAAAGACCCGCCATCCACGACGATGTAAGGCTTCCGCACAATAAGCACCGATACCGGACGAACAGCCGGTTATGATGATGCCGCGATTTGCACGTTCCTCTGCCATTTCGTCCTGTCCTGCCGCCGCGTTTCCACCACAGTGCTTGATTCGCAAGGGCTTTAAAACGGCGCAACCCTTGCAATCTGACAGGTGATGCTAGATTTAAGTGTCTGAAACTTGGGCCAATGATCGAAGGGGTAAAATCTGCGGATGCGAAAAGTCAGACGTTTTCTCCGTCAGATTACCTATGATGTGCTCGGTCATTTCAGTTCAGATGATGGCTGGGCTTTTGCAAGTCACATCGCTCTGTCTGGCCTGATGGCGTTGTTTCCCTTCCTGATCTTCGCAACCTCGCTGGCGAGCTTTCTCGGCACCAAGGAATTCGCTCAAACAGCGGTGCATGTCATTTTCGACATGTGGCCGTCGAACATCGCAGCTCCCATCGCCAATGAAGTGACCAATGTTTTGACGGTTCAACGCCGGGGGCTTTTGACGCTGAGTGTGATCGCCGCTGCGTATTTTGCCTCCAACGGCGTGGAGGCGCTGCGCATCGCGCTCAATCGTGCCTATCGCGTCACCGACCAGCGCTCGATCATCTTTTGCCGCCTGCAAAGCCTCGGCTTCGTTCTGGTCGGCACACTCAGCCTGATGGCGATCAGCTTCCTGCTAGTTCTCGCACCGCTCGCGGTGCGCATTGCCGAGCAGTGGTTTCCCGACATCGCGCCCTTTACCGGTACCATCGCCTTCTGGCGCTATAGTGTCGCCGTGGCGGTTCTGGTTCTGGCGCTTTTCATGGTGCATATCTGGCTGCCTGCCGGACGCCGCAGCCTTGGCGATATCCTGCCCGGCATCATCATCACGCTTCTTGCCTGGCTTGCCTCGGCAACCGCCTTCGCAAAATATCTGGAGACTTTTGCGAATTATGTCTCCACCTATGCGGGCCTTGCCTCGATCATGGTGGCAATCGTTTTTCTCTACATGCTGTCGGCAATCTTCATCATCGGCGCGGAAATCAATGCTGCGATCATGAATTTCCGCAAACGCGAGCAGCAGCCGGATTTGATTGTAGAGTAATCAGCGCTTCATCGTCGTCAGGGCCACGCCAAGCGTGGTGACGATCATGCCTGCAATCTGGATCGGACCGAGCGTCTCGCCAAAAATCAGATAGGCCATGATCGCTGCCGTGCCCGGCACGAGATAGAACAGTGATGCGACTTTTGACATCGCGCCCTCGCGGATCATCACCAGAAGCGCCAGAATAGCACCGATGGAAATCGCCAGCGTCAGCCAGACCAGCGCGAAAATGAGCTGCGGCGACCAGATCATCACCCGGGTTTCGAATGCAAAGGCGCACATGGCCGTCAGCGCCGCAGCGGCGATATACTGAACCGCAGTACCCGTCTTCAAATCGCCGGTCTTTCCAAAACGCTTTTGCCAGACCGTGCCCGTGCTGATGGCCAACACAGCGAAAAAAGCCGCTGCAAGGCTTTTCGGATCAACGCCGCTGCCAGCCGAAAACTTCGGCCAGACGACCATGGCCACGCCGAGAAAGCCGACCAGCAGCCCCGTCCACTGACGTCCGCTTGCTCTTTCGCCGAGAAGCATGGCGGCGATCAGCGTGGTGAGCATGGGTTGCAGACCCGCCACGAGACCCGACATGCCAGCGGGCAGACCGTGATGCACGGCCCAGAACAGTGCGGAGAGATAAGCGCCGTGAATCAGGCAACCGGCGATGGCCGCATGAACCAGCGTCGCCCCCTTTGGCCACACAGCCCTGCTTGCCAGCGCCCAGAGCGTCATGATGACCGCCGCAATCGAGAACCGTACCGCCATGAAGGTGAAGGGTTCTGCATAGGGCATGGACAGCCCGGCTCCGATGAAGCCAGTGGCCCAGAGCAGGACAAACATGATGGGGAAGAAACGGGCGGCCATGACAAACTTTCTTAATTTTGGCTCGCCATATACCGCTTCGCCAGAAACGCCTATCGCATAAATCTGATTGCAGCGTTCAATTTGCCAAAAGGCGCCGGTCCTTTTATGGAGAACGCATGACCGCTGAAACCAATACGATCCGCATTCTCATCGACGCCGATGCCTGCCCGGTAAAGGCCGAAATCTACCGTGTCGCCGAGCGGCACAATCTTCCGGTGGTGCTGGTTGCCAACAGTCATGTGGCAATCCCGCGCGATGCCGAACGGGTGGAACGGGTTGTCGTATCGGACAAGCTGGACGCGGCGGACGACTGGATCGCAGAAAAAGCGCAACCGGGGGCAATCGTCATCACCGCTGATATTCCGCTTGCCAGCCGGTCGCTTGAAAAGGGCGCATCGGTTATTGCGCCCAATGGTCGTGTTCACACACAGAGCACTATCGGCAATACGCTCGCGACACGCAATCTCATGGATTCGCTACGCTCCGCGGGAGAAATCACCGGTGGCCCTGCGCCATTTTCACCGAAGGATCGCTCGGCCTTTCTGTCGGCGCTCGATCTCGCCATTGTGCGGCTGAAACGCGCCGGTTTTACCTCAGCTTGAACGGATCGTGGCCGTCGCAACACCAGCGCCGATCAGCAAGGTTCCGCCCGCACGGTTGAAAATCCGCAGGGCCCGTTCGCTGGCAAAGAAGCGCCGCGCCCGCGCCGCTGTCAGTGCATAAGCGAAGGCATTGAGGAAGGCGAGCACCAGAAACGTGCTCTCAAAAACCAGCATCTGGGTCAGAAAATCCCGATGCGGGCTGAGGAACTGCGGCAGAAACGCCACGAAAAACGTGATGCTCTTTGGATTGAGCGCAGTCACCAGCCAGGCATGAACCAGCATCTTTGCCGGATGCACCTTGTCATGCCGCGCCTTGGCATTCATCGTGCCGCCTGCCCGGAAAAGCTTGATGCCGAGCCAGACCAGATAGGCAGCGCCTATCCATTTGACCGCCGTGAACACCGTTGCGGAAGCCGCAAGCAGCGCGCCCACGCCTAACATCGACAGGGTCATGGCCGTGAAATCGCCAAGCGCCACACCCACCGCCATCGGAAAAGCCGTCTTCCAGCCCTGTCCCAGCGCGTAGGAAACGACGAGCAGAACCGTCGGCCCCGGAATGATCAGAAGCACGATAGATGCAGCGGTGAATGCCAGCCAGACGTCGAGGCCCATGGGAAGTCTCCTTAGAAAAAGGAGGAAGCCACCAATTCCAGACTTTGTCGAGCGTTAAAGTTTCTGGGCTGCTTCGATCAGTTTCATGGCGTCAGGCCCTTCCCATGGAGCAGGGCCGTTCATGGAGGCGATCTGGCAGCCTTCCTTGTCGACCAGAAGCGTGACCGGCAGGCCGAAAGCGAGGTTTTTGCGCTTCAGCTCATTGAAGCTCGCCATGGTCGCATCGCGATGCAGCGTGAGGTTCTTGATGCCGATTTCGCTCAGAAAGCCCTTCGGCTTGTCGTCGGAACCTGTATCGATATTAATCGCCACAACGTCGAAATCATTGCCGCCCTTTTCGGCCTGCAATTTGTCGAGGGCGGGCATTTCCTCACGACACGGTGCACACCAGGTCGCCCAGAGATTAACGAGAAGCGTCTTGCCCTTATAATCACCAAGCGTCATCTGCTTGCCGTCAGGGCCGGTAAAGGCAAGATGAGCGACGGAAATCGGCTTTTCCGCCGGGCGCATGGCAGCCACGCCGCCGGTTGCAGCCGCGTCGAGCGCCTTCAGCGAATCGGCTTTGAGGGCGCATTGGGCGGACGCTTGGTCATTTTCGGACGAAACATTAGCGGCTACCACATTGCCAGAGGGGCGCTCCATCACGTATACCGCCCCAATACCGGCAATGACACCGGCAAGGGCTGCAAGAAGGACGATCTTGCGATTTCCCGATTTCGCCTTTTCGTTGTCTTCTGCCATGTCGCGTCACTTCTTTCTATTATCCGGCCAAATCGTCACTCGGGGCATATGAGCATGAGCGAACAAAAATCAAGCAATCAGATGTGGGGCGGCCGTTTTGCCTCAGGACCCGATGCGATCATGGAAGAGATCAATGCATCGATCGGCTTCGACCGCAAGCTCTACGCGCAAGACATTCAAGGCTCGCTCGCGCATGCAGCCATGCTCGCAAAGACGGGCATCATTACGGCAGACGATCATAAGCAGATCGAGCAGGGCCTGAAAACCATCCTCAAGGAGATCGAGGACGGCAAGTTCACCTTCTCGCGCAAGCTCGAAGACATTCACATGAACATCGAGGCGCGGCTGGCCGATCTGATCGGCCCTTCCGCCGGACGCCTGCACACGGCTCGCTCGCGCAACGATCAGGTGGCTGTCGATTTTCGCCTCTGGGTCAAGCAGGAGATGGAAAAGACAGCTGTCGCCCTGAAGAACCTGATTGAAGCTTTTCTGGAGCGCGCCGAGGAACATGCGGCGACGGTCATGCCGGGTTTCACCCATCTCCAGACCGCGCAGCCTGTCACTTTCGGCCATCATTGCATGGCCTATGTGGAAATGTTCGGCCGTGATCTGTCCCGCGTACGCGATGCAATTGAGCGCATGGATGAATCGCCGCTGGGCGCCGCTGCCCTTGCAGGCACCGGTTTCCCGATCGACCGTCATATGACGGCCACGACACTCGGCTTCCGCGAACCGACCCGCAATTCGCTCGACAGCGTTTCCGACCGCGACTATGCGCTGGAATTTCTGTCGCTCGCGTCAATCTGCGCCGGTCATCTGTCGCGCCTTGCGGAAGAAATCGTCATCTGGTCGACGCCGCAGTTCAACTTCGTGCGCCTGTCCGACGCCTTCTCCACCGGCTCGTCGATCATGCCTCAGAAGAAAAACCCGGATGCAGCCGAACTGGTTCGCGCCAAGACCGGCCGTATCAACGGTTCGCTGGTTGCACTTCTGACCATCATGAAGGGTCTGCCGCTCGCCTATTCCAAGGACATGCAGGAAGACAAGGAACAGGTCTTCGACGCTGCCGAAAATCTGGAACTCGCCATCGCCGCCATGGCTGGCATGGTGCGCGACCTGACCATCAATGTCGCGTCCATGAAGAAAGCTGCCGGTTCGGGCTATTCCACGGCAACCGATCTGGCCGACTGGCTGGTGCGGGAACTGGGCCTGCCCTTCCGCGAAGCGCATCACGTCACCGGCCGCGCTGTTGCTCTGGCGGAAAGCCGCAAGGTCGACCTCGCCAAGCTTTCGCTGGAAGAGCTGCGATCGATCCATCCCGGCATCACCGATGCGATCTTCGGCTATCTCACGGTTGAGAAATCGGTCAAGAGCCGTCAGTCCTTCGGTGGTACTGCCCCGCAGGAAGTGCGCCGCCAGATCCGGTACTGGAAAAAGCGTATCGTGAAGGCGTGAGTGTCTGATCTAAAAGTCGCCATGCCGGTCTGCAAATGGCAATTGAGTTTTGTATTCGCATAATCTGATCCGAAAAGTCTGCAACTTTTCGGGATTATGCGAGGCTTCCGGTGCTCACGTACCCAAAAGTACGCTGCGCTCCGGTTCTCGAAATCACCATTTTCGCCACGGCCTGTCGCTTTTTGATTCAAACACTGATGGCCGTTCAAGATAAAGTCATGTGAAATCATCCGGGCAACGGGTGATTTCACTCTTGAGAATTTTGCGTTACAGCTAGCGCAAATAGATTTTGATTCAGGAACCAAAGCTGATGACAGGCCGCTCCGCTATTTCTACCGTGCTTATGATCGCCGCACTCGCGGCCACACTTGCCGCCTGTGGACGCAAGGGCCCGCTGGAGCCGCCGCCATCCTCGCTGATCACCGACGATCAGGGGCACACCAAGCCGAAACCCAAGGAAGACAAGCCTTTCATTCTTGATAAGCTGCTCTAGTTCTTAAGGACTATCTTCCGTGAATCATTTCGAATATCGCGACGGCGTGTTGCACGCCGAAAATGTCAGCCTGCCTGAAATCGCCAAGGCAGTCGGCACGCCGTTCTATGTCTATTCCCGCGCCACGATCGAGCGTCATTTCCGGGTGTTCAGCGAAGCTTTCGCCGACATGGAGCCGCTGATCGCCTATGCGTTGAAGGCCAACTCGAATCTGGCGGTATTGAAGACACTGGCGAAACTCGGCGCCGGTGCCGATACGGTTTCGGAAGGCGAAATTCGCCGTGCGCTCGCCGCAGGCATTCCCGCCAGCAAGATCGTCTTTTCGGGCGTCGGCAAGACGCCGCGCGAAATGGATTTTGCACTAGAGGCCGGTATCTATTGCTTCAATGTCGAATCCGAGCCGGAGCTGGAAATCCTCTCGGCCCGTGCAGTTGCCGCTGGCAAGGTTGCCTCGGTATCGCTGCGCATCAATCCGGATGTCGACGCCAAGACCCACGCCAAGATTTCGACCGGCAAGTCTGAAAACAAGTTTGGCATTCCGCGCATCAAGGCGCGCGAGGCCTATGCCCGTGCAGCCAGCCTGCCGGGTGTCGACGTGGTCGGCATCGATATGCATATCGGCAGCCAGATCATCGATCTAGAACCCTTCGACAACGCCTTTGCGCTGATGGCGCAACTGGTGACGGAATTGCGCGCCGATGGCCACAATATCCGCCATGTCGATGTTGGCGGGGGACTCGGCATCCCCTACCGCACCGACAACAATCCGCCGCCGCTGCCTGTGGCCTATGCGGAGATTGTTGCCAAGCACATCAAGCCGCTTGGGCTGAAGACCGTTTTCGAGCCGGGCCGTCTGATCGTCGGCAATGCCGGTCTGCTGGTGACGGAAGTGATTTTCGTCAAGGAAGGCGATGCGAAGAACTTCATCATCGTCGATGCCGCGATGAACGATCTCATCCGCCCGACGCTTTATGAAGCATTCCACGATATCCGTCCCGTCAAGCTGGCGAAGGACGATGCGCCGCGCATCCGCGCCGATTTTGTCGGCCCCGTCTGCGAAACGGGCGATTATCTCGGCCTCGACCGCGAAACGACCAAGCCTGCACCCGGCGACCTGATTGCGGTAAGCACGGCTGGTGCCTACGGCGCGGTTCTGTCGAGCACCTATAATAGCCGTCTGCTCGTGCCGGAAGTTCTGGTGGACGGTGACCGCTTCCATGTCGTTCGCCCACGCCACACTTACGAAGAGCTGCTTGCGCTCGATTCCATTCCGGACTGGCTGTAGTCCATTTGGATCATGGCCCACATTAATCATGGCCCAATTAATCATGGCAAAGCCTCGCCTTTGCCATGATGCATGTTATCCTGTCATTCGATTGCACACTGGCAGACAGAGCAGAAAGCCCGGATGACGGATCAAGGCCACGACAAGAAGGATAAACCGCAATTGATGCGGGATGCCTTTTTGCGCCTGTTTTCAGGCGACGGCGCGCTGTTGCGGCGTCTGCGTCTGCGCACCTTCCTGACAGTCGGGTTTGAGCGTCTGTGGCCGCTGGTCCTGCCGCTGATTCTGCTGGCAGCGCTTTTCGCAAGCATCAGCTGGTTTGGCCTGTTTGGCATGATGCCGCGCTGGCTGCATATCGCCGTGCTGACGATTTTCGCGCTGACGGGGCTGGTTGCGCTCTATCTCCCTTCCCGCTTCCGTCGACCGACCGAAGACGATGTCACGGCGCGGATCGAGGCGGTGAATGGCCTCGTGCACGAACCGCTGGCCGTGCAGTCCGGCCACATGGCCACCGGCACCCACGATCCTTTCTCACAGGCTCTGTGGCTCGAACACCAGCGCCGCATGGCCGAACGGCTGAAGAACCTGCAATCCGGCCTGCCGCGACCGCGCCTTCCTGAACGCGATCCATATGGTCTGCGCGCCGCCGTAGCGCTGCTATTCGTCACCGCGCTCGCCTATACGTCCAGCTCCGGCAGCGGGCGTATTGCCGATGCGTTTCACATTCGTCCGGGTGAAGGCGGCGCGGTTGCCCGTGTCGATGCCTGGGTGACGCCACCGCGCTATACGGGCCGCGCGCCGGTTTTCCTGACGGTCAGCGCCGAAAACGCGCGCAATGCCGAGGCGATCACGGTCCCGGAAGGCAGTGTGCTTTCGGTCCGCGTCATCGGCGGCAGTTCGGAACGCCTGACCGCAACCAATGCAGAAGGCGAACAGCGGGAAGTCCAGCCCGTTGCGCCGAAGGAAGCGCAGACGCAAGCCCAAGGGTTGAGGCCGGTACAGATGCCGGAGGAAAGCGCTGTCGATGGCAGCCGCAACTTCCGTTACGATTTGCGCGAAGACGAAACCCTGACCCTTTCCGGCACCGACGCGCGCTGGAAATTCGCGGTGACGCCGGACACGCCGCCGACAATCCGCTTTACCAAGGAACCGGGTCGTGCGCTGAACGGCACGCTGCAACTCACCTATGAAATCGATGACGACTATGCGCCGGCCAAGGCTTTTGCCGAAATCGTGCCGCTGGAAATCGATGAAGACGAGGAGGCCGCCCCGCTTTACGAAGCACCCGAACTGCCGCTCGCACTGCCACGCCGTGGCGTGAAAGAAGCCACCACCTCGAAGGACCTGACCGAACATCCGTGGGCTGGCCAGAAAGTGGCACTGACCCTCGTCGTCACCGATGCGGCGGGTCAGGTTGGCCGCAGCGAAACCAAGGTGATAACGCTTCCCGAACGCCCGTTCAGCAACCCGCTCGCGCGCGCTGTTGCCGAACAGCGGCGTATTCTGGCGCTTGACGCCAATCAGCGTGATCACGTGCTGGACATGCTCTCGGCGCTGATGCTGCGCCCGGAAGAAACGATCAAGAACGCCGCGCATTATCTCGGCCTCGTAACCATCCGCACAAAGCTTCGCCTGGCCCGCAGCGATGATTCGCTGCGGGGCACCGCCGATTACATGTGGCAGGTGGCACTGGGTATTGAGGACGGCAATCTTTCGGCAGCCGAAAAGCGTCTGCGTCAGGCGCAGGAAGCGCTCAAAAACGCGCTGCAAAACGGCGCCTCTCAGGAAGAGATCGAGAAACTCACTGCCGATCTGCGCAAGGCGATGCAGGACTTCCTGCGCGAATTCGCCCAGCGCCAGCAGCAGAACCCGAATGCACGCCAGTCAGCGCCCGATCCCAATGCGCGGATGCTGACGGAAAAAGATCTACAGCGCATGATGGACCAGATCGAAAATCTGGCCCGTCAGGGTTCCCGCGATCAGGCCGAACAGCTTCTCTCGCAATTGCAGGACCTGATGAACAATCTGCAGATGGGGCAGGCGCAACCCGGCCAGCAAGGTCAGGGACAGCAGGGCCAGCAAGGCCAGATGCAGCAGCAGATGAACAAGCTTGGTGATCTGATGCGCCGCCAGCAGCAGATGATGAACGAGACATTCAATCTCGACCAGCAACAACAACGCCAGTTCGACAGCAATCCGGGTGCCGGTGAAGAGGGCGAAGGCGAGGACATGGAAGGCCTGTTCCCCGGCGATGACGGCTCCAAGGGTGGCGGCTCGCAGCAGGGCGGCCAGACGGATGAAAAGACGGCTGAGGCCATGCGCAAGCTGCAACAGCAACAGCAGCAATTGCAGCAGGAGTTGCAGAAGCTCACAGAAGACCTGAAAGGCATGGGGATTGAACCCGGCAAGGATTTCGGCGATGCCGGAAAATCCATGGGCAATGCCGCTGAAGCGCTCGGACGCAATGAAGGTTCGGAAGCCAATGACAATCAGGGCAGCGCTCTCGACGCCCTGCGCCGTGCCGGGCGCGACATGATGCAGAAGATGCAGCAGGCGATGGGACAGGACGGCCAGCAGGGTCAGGGCGCGAATGGCTCTCGTGGCCGCGACCCGCTCGGACGCCAGCAGGGAATGGGAGCCGATGACGGCAGCGGCACCAAAATTCCCGGTGAAATCGATATTCAGCGCGCGCGTGAGATTCTGGATGAAATTCGCCGCAAGCTCGGCAATGCGCTGACGCCGCAGATGGAAAAGGAATATCTGCAGCGCCTGTTACAGTTCGATTAGAACTGAAGCGGAGCGTACATAAAGGAACGTGAGCACCGGCGCAGAGAAAAGCGCTCTTTGCAGCCCGGTATCACGGATTTGCCGCTCAGTCCTTGACGTGTCCGACGTAAGGCAGCTGCCGGAACGAATGGGCCACGTCCATGCCATAGCCGACGACAAAATAATCCGGGCATTCGAACGCGACGAAATCAGCTTCCAGATCAACCTTGCGACGCACGCTCTTGTCGAGCAGGACGGCGATGCTGACGCTGCGCGCGCCGCGTTCCAGCATCAGTTCGCGGACGAATTTGAGCGTCTTGCCTGATTCCAGAATATCATCGATCAACAACACGTCGCGGTCACGAACTTCGCTGTCGATATCGCGCAGAAGGCGAACTTCGGTGCTGGTCGTGCCCTTGCCATAGCTGGAAACGGTGATGAATTCGACATCCGGTTCCACGCCTGCATCATGCATGGCGCGGATGAGATCAGCTGCGAAAATGAACGAGCCCTTGAGAATGGAAATCGTCAGCAGATTGTGAAACTTGCGTCCGGCAATAGCCTTCGCCAGCTCAAGATTGCGACCGGCAATATCTTCCGGGCTGAACAGAACTTCTATCGTTTTGCCGCCGACTTCTGGCATTGTCGGTTCTCTCCTGATCGTTTGCTGTGCTTCTGGCTCCCGAAGTCGTTTCAGACTTTTCGGGAGGCGCTCTCATGCAGAAGGCACGCTCTATAGCATGGTTTGAGAAAAATGCACCCCGCCTGTCAACAGGCTCAGGCTTATATCCATTCCCCGATGACAGGATTTGATATAGCGTGCCCGCATGCATCCGGACATTATCGAACTGCGCTCCTTTTACGACACGACACTCGGTCATTTGGCCGAGCGCGCCATACGCATGGCGATTGCCGGTCTTTGGGAACGCGTGCCGGGTGAGCGCCTCGTGGGAATGGGCTACTGCCTCCCCTATCTCGACCGGTTCAGCGCCGATACCGAGCGCACTTTTGCCTTCATGCCAGCCGGACAAGGCGCCATTGCCTGGCCTTCGGTTGACAAATCCAGCACCGCGCTGGTCTTCGATGAAGAACTGCCGCTGCCGGATTC
Organism: Ochrobactrum sp. 19YEA23; assembly: GCF_029909865.1. Lineage (NCBI taxonomy): Bacteria > Pseudomonadati > Pseudomonadota > Alphaproteobacteria > Hyphomicrobiales > Brucellaceae > Ochrobactrum > Ochrobactrum sp. 19YEA23. Next base: position 56,975 of record NZ_JASAMQ010000001.1, read on the forward strand.
CTCCATCGACCGCATCTTGATGGTCCATGCACTGGAATATGCCGAAAGCGCGCCCGAAACGCTGAAGGAAATGTGGCGCGTGCTGGCTCCCAATGGGCGGCTGGTGATCGTCGTGCCAAACCGCCGCGGCGTCTGGGCCCGCTTCGAACATACGCCTTTCGGCAGCGGTCGGCCTTATAGCCGCGATCAGCTTTCCACCTTGCTGCGCGAGGCCAATTTCACGGTCAACACCGTCAGCGACGCCCTGCATTTTCCACCCGCCACGCGCCGCTGGATGATGCGCCCCTGTCTGGCGCTCGAAGGCATGGGGCGGCGGCTGTGGCCGCTTTTCTCCGGCGTTCTGGTCGTGGAGGCACAGAAGCGCCTCTATCAGGGCCTGCCGGTTGCACAGCGCTCGTCGCGGCGTGTTTTCGTGCCGGTGCTTGGAACTCCCGTCGGGGGCCTGCGCAAAACAAAGCAGAAAGAAGCGGAAACCTGACGCTTTTCCCCTGAAAACAAGGTTTTTCTCGACTTCACGCCCATGGCGGTTTATGTCGCATCGGGGCTCAAAATCCCTTGAGCGTCCCGTTAAGCAACACTGTTCTTTTGGCGGAGCCAAAATCATGACCGATCAGCAAAACCTTTCCCGTCCCCAGCCCAAGGCCGGCCTGCTCAACATCGCAGCCTACGTGCCTGGCAAGGAACATGTGGAAGGCGTTGCCAAGGTCTATAAGCTCTCCTCCAACGAGACACCGATCGGTCCCAGCCCCCATGCGGTGGAGGCCTATCGATACGCGGGCGAAAAGCTGGAGCTTTATCCCGACGGACAGGCGCTCGCGCTGCGGGAGGCCATTGCCGAAACGCAGGGGTTGAACATTGGCAATATCCTATGCGGCAACGGCTCTGACGAACTGCTTGGCCTTCTCTGCCAGACCTATCTTGCGCCCGGCGATGAAGCCATCATCACCGAGCATGGCTTTGCCGTTTACAAGATCCAGACGCTGGCAGCCGGTGCAACGCCGGTGACGGTGAAGGAAAGCAATGAGCGCATCGACGTGGATGCCATTCTTGCTGGCATCACACCGCGCACCAAGGTAATCTTCATTGCCAACCCGGCCAACCCGACCGGCACCTATCTGCCATTCGAGGAAGTGCGCCGTCTGCATGCGGGCTTGCCGAAGCATGTCCTCTTCATCCTCGATGCAGCCTATGCCGAATATGTGCGCCGCAACGATTACGAGGCTGGCCTAGAACTCGTTTCGTCGAACGAAAATGTCGTGATGACTCGCACCTTCTCAAAGATCCACGGCCTTCCGGGCCTGCGGATCGGTTGGATGTATGCGCCTGCCCATGTGATCGACGCGGTCAATCGCATTCGTGGTCCGTTCAACATGAATGCGCCCGCCATTGCAGCGGGCGCTGCGGCCATTCGCGATCGCAACCATGTCGAAAAGTCGGTTGCCTATAATGACACCTGGCTGAACTGGCTGACGGATGAGTTCACCAAGCTCGGCCTGCGGGTCACGCCTTCGGTAACGAACTTTCTTCTGATCCATTTCCCTGAAGACGCCGCGCACTCGGCGGACAAGGCAGATGAGTGGCTTTCCAAGCGCGGTTATATTCTGCGCCGCGTTGGCGGATACGGTTTCCCCAACGCGCTGCGCATGACTGTCGGACCGGAAGAAGCCAATCGCGGCGTAGTCGCCGCACTCACTGAGTTTTTAAAGTAAGATCAATGTCCACGATCCATTTTGATAAAATCGCGCTGATCGGTATCGGCCTCATCGGTTCGTCGCTCGCGCGCGTCATCCGTCGCGAAGGCCTTGCAAACCACATCGCAATCGCAACCCGCAGCGCCGAGACCCTGAAGCGCGCCGAGGAACTGAACCTCGGCGACAGCTACACGACCGACAGCGCCGAAGCGGTCAAGGATGCAGATCTGGTTATCGTCTCGGTGCCAGTCGGCTCTTCCGGCACCGTCGCAAAGCAGATTGCCGCAAGCCTGAAGCCGGGCGCCATCGTCACCGATGTTGGCTCCACCAAGGCTTCCGTCATCGCGCAGATGCAGCCGGAACTGCCCGCCAATGTGCATTTCATTCCGGGCCACCCGCTGGCAGGAACGGAATATTCCGGCCCGGATGCAGGCTTTGCCGAGCTGTTCAATAATCGCTGGTGCATCCTCACGCCTCTTCCAGACACGGATGAAGCGGCTCTGGAAAAGCTCACCGCCTTCTGGACGGCCTGCGGTTCACGGCTCGATCACATGGACCCGCAGCACCACGATCTGGTGCTGGCCATCGTCTCGCATCTGCCGCATATCATTGCCTACAACATCGTCGGCACGGCCAGCGATCTGGAACAGGTGACGAAATCGGAAGTGATCAAATATTCCGCATCCGGTTTCCGCGATTTCACGCGTCTGGCGGCATCCGACCCGACCATGTGGCGTGACGTCTGCCTGCACAACAAGGACGCCATCCTTGAAATGCTGGGGCGGTTCTCGGAAGATCTTGCCTCCTTGCAGCGCTCGATCCGCTGGGGCGATGGAGAGGCATTGTTCGACCTCTTCACCCGCACCCGTGCGGTACGCCGCGGCATTATCGATGCGGGTCAGGAAGTGGATGCGCCGGACTTTGGCCGTCAGGCTGCAACGCGCACAAACGAAAAGAAGTAAAGCAACAGATAGGGCAGCCATTTTTTAACGCGCGTCTTATCCGAAAACCGTTTCACACTTTTCGGGATGCGCTCCAACATACTGCCCTACTCCCTTACTCCCCTATTCCCTACAGCGCCGGCAACCGCCCAAGCGGGATGAACCCGGCATTAGCCCTGCCCTTGCGAACGGCAATTTCCAGCGTGGGATTGCCGTTTTCGTCTTTCGGCATGGCTGAAAGCGCAAACAGGATAGTGGCGATATTGCCGCCCTGTTCCGGGAAAACCGTCTGGCCTGCCTGTGCCAGCGACTGGGCATTGACCAGCGTCAGCTTCACGTCTGCATTGATCAGCCCGTCATCATCGACGGAGAACGGGCCGGTCAGCGATACCATGGCCCCATTGGGCATGGAGAGAAATGCCTGATGGATCGTGCCGCTATGGCCGCGCAGGCGCTGACTGAAATCGGAAGAGCCCGACGCCAAAAGCGTGGCGGCATCAGCGATCTCGATATCGGCAACGCCATCGATCTCGGGGCTCTTGGCATTGCCAATCACGGGTGCTGCGAGCTTCAGCCCTGCAAAACGGCCTGCCAGTTTCAGCGCGCCATCGACGGCGCTCATGCTGAAATCCATCTGTTCCAGACTGCTCAGCGGTTCTGTCGTTGTGGTTTCTGTGCGGCGGCCAACCACGACGTCGCGGGCTTCAAGCGCAATCTCGGTCGGGAACGGGCGGGCAAGGCGCGTGTTGGAGTTAAACTTGCTCCAGTTGACTTCAAGCGGTTGCAGGCCGGGGAATTCGATGAAGGCAGGTCCGGTCAGATCGTTGCTGAGCGATCGCGGCGCATAGACAGGTGAGCCGGAGGTGAAACGTCCAGCGCGGAATGCCATTCCGGCGCTCGGCTTCTGCCAGGAAATGCTGTCGCAGACGACATTGACGCGGAGTGGATAGCCGCTGGTGCGCAGATCCTCGCAGCGCACGCCGATGCCCTGGGCCGAAAGCTTGGCCATGTCCGCCGTCGCGCGGGTTTCCAGGCGGTCGGCCACATAGAACCACCCGGCTGTATAGCCTGCGACGAGAACGATCAGGAAAATTCCAAGCGCAATCGGTCGCTTTCTGGACTTCCGTTGTCCTGTTCCAGCTTCCGTCCCGGGATGCATCATCGAAAAACCTTATGTCGGTCAGAGAGTTGAGCCTGAGAAGCGGCAAAGCCGCCAGCGACGCATCTTTCGATACACTGTTTTGCTCAACCTCACTGGTGGCCATATTATGGCAGGATTGAGTCTTGTGAAGTGGAGCTTCAGAAAAAACGAGGGATATCCATCAATTACCCATGGAAATCGATCACGAGACGGCAAATATTATACCATCATGACAAAGAATATTGATGAGAAGCGATGAGTGATTTTTGGGTTTTCGGCTACGGCTCGCTGATGTGGCGTCCCGGTTTCGCGCATGTGGAAACCGTTCGCGCCCGTCTGCACGGCTATCGTCGCAGCCTGTGCATCTATTCGCATTTTCATCGCGGCTCACCCGACCATCCCGGACTGGTGCTTGGCCTCGATGCGGGCGGCTCTTGCCTTGGCATGGCCTTTCGCGTTCCGGGCGAGATGACCGACGAGGTCATGGTCTATCTGCGCGAACGTGAATTATCGAACAATGTCTATCACGAAAAGAAACTGCGGTTGCGCCTTCACGACGGACGCGATGTTCAGGGGCTGGTCTATGTTGCCGACCGCCGCCATGTGCAATATGCAGGCGCGCTCAGAGCCGAGGATGCGGCGGCGATTGTCGCCTCCGCACATGGCGAGTCCGGCGCAAATATCGACTATGTAGCCAATACGCTGAAGCATCTGCGCGACATGCGCGTGCGCGATCATGCGCTGGAGCATGTCGGCAGTCTGATTGCCTCGAAATCACACCAACCGCGTGATTTCGACTGACAGGACGCGTCAAAGGATACTGATCATCCCCTGATCGCGAGAATGGATTTCGCCAGTCCGGCAATATTTTCAAACTCGATCCGCGCATCCGGGAAGAGCCTTCGCACCTGGCCTGTGGTCAGAAGGCGGATCGATTCCACATGAAAGCGGGCCTCGTCGGCGCTCTTCAGCCGCTCGAAAAAGCCGAGCCGCATCTTGGTCATCAGCCAGATGCGCACGGGCACCGGCAGCCACTGAAATCCGATAAAGCGGAAATGCGGCTCGTAAGGAAACCAGTAATTCGGCGTCTGCATGTAATAGCGCTTGCCCAGCCTGCGGGTGTTCTCAGCAAACCGTGTGATGGCCGCCCAGTCGCCGACATGTTCAATGACCGAGTTGGAATGAACGACATCGAACGTCCGCCCGGCAAACAGCGCCGGATCGGTCGCGTCGCCGACCAGAAACGTGAACGTTTCCGTGTCTTTCTCTTCCTGCTCTTCAGGATTGATCAGCGTGAAATGCAAACGGTCGCGATTGGCCTCGATAAAGGCCTCGCCGATCAGCCAATATTTTTCCGATCCGCCGAGATCAAGTATCTCTACCTTCTCGCCTTCCGGCTTTTCGGCAAGCGCGGCTTCGATCAACTTCTGAATATGGGCAAACCGTTTGGCGCGGAAAGAAAACTCGATGCTTTTGCGGTCCTTATAGGGATCGCGACCATTTTCTGAAATATTCATTGCCGTTTTATCCGTTCAGCCATACACGAGCTAGCGCTGTTAAGTTCACTTGGCATTTATTACAGAGCATAGCAACACTGCACAGAATGTTAGTATGATCTAATTTTTTGTTCGCATATCATCACAGCTATACTGACTACACGGCGATCTGTGAATAAATAGGACCGTAACGGGATTGAAGGGCGCTTTCGCACGGCATTTCGATGACGAAAGTTGAGCCGACACTCTATCGGGCACTTGTCCTTAATCGCAGCAATCGCTACATCTCGGCCAATCGTCAAGGAGACAGACACTCATGATTGCATTGTTCCGCACCATTGATCTGGCGCTCGACATCTACACGTGGATCATCATCGCCAGCGCCATCTATTCGTGGCTCTATGCGTTCAATGTCGTCAATTCCAGCAATCGCTTCGTGGCCTCTGTCGGAGAGTTTCTCTACAAGGTGACCGAGCCGGTTCTGCGCCCGATCCGCAATCTCTTGCCTAATCTCGGCGGGATCGACATTTCGCCGATCATCCTGCTCCTGATCATCTTCTTCATCCGCCAGTTCATGTGGACGACGCTGCTGCCGCTCTTCCTCTGATCGGCAAACCAAAGCTTAAAAACAAAAGCGCCCAATGATCCCCGAAGGATCATTGGGCGCTTTTGTTTTAAACCATAATGCAAACCGGCGATTGCTCGCCCGGATTATTTGCCCTTGGCGCGTTCGATCGCTTCGACGATGAACTTGCGAGCATAGTCTTCATCGCCCCAATCGCCGATCTTGACCCACTTGCCGGGTTCCAGATCCTTGTAGTGCTCGAAGAAATGCGCAATCTGCTTCAGCGTGATTTCCGGCATATCCGTGTAATCATGGATCTTCTCGTAACGGCGCGTCAGGTGCGGCGACGGAACGGCGATGATCTTTTCGTCCTTACCGGAATTGTCTTCCATGACCAGAACGCCGATCGGGCGGACATTGATCACAGAACCTGGCACCAGCGGACGGGTGTTGCAGACGAGAACGTCAATCGGATCGCCGTCTTCCGAGAGCGTATGCGGTACGAAACCGTAATTGCCCGGATAGGTCATCGGCGTGTAGAGAAAACGGTCAACGATCAGAGCCCCGGACTTCTTGTCCATCTCGTACTTGATCGGCTGGCCGCCGACCGGAACTTCGATGATGACGTTGACGTCTTCGGGAGGATTGGTTCCGATGGAAATGGCATCAATATTCATGATGGGTCCTTTCGTGTCGCGCTCTGATAACGGGTTTCATGTTTCCGTGCAAGAAAAACGAAACTCCAACAAAACGCGACTAATTGTCGTTTAACTTAAGTTGAACATGAAGGCCTCGGACGTTTAACCGCGAGGGGAAACGCCCAGCTCCTTCAAGCGTTCAACAGCTGTCGGTGGCATCGGGGGTGGGTTGGGGTCGCGGCTTGCCGCAACCAGAAGCTCGTCGCAGGCCGTCTCCGTTGTTTCGATCAGGCGGCGCAGAAACTCTTCCTTTTCAAGCCCCGGCGGAATGGGGGGCAGAACACGGCAGCGAACGGTGCCCGGAAAACGCAGGAACTTGCGGCGAGGCCAGTAGAGCCCGGCATTATGCGCAATTGGCAAGACCGGCAGATCGAGCGCATCGTAAAGATGCACGATGCCGTATTTATATTGCGGCGGCGCACCCGGCGACCGGCGCGTGCCTTCGGGATAAATGAGGATCTGACGTCCTTCGGCGATGGCCTTCTCCGCGCCCTTGGTGATCGAATGCAGCGCCTTGACGCGCGATCCGCGATCCACCGGGATCATCTCCATTTTGGCGATGTACCAGCCAAACAGCGGAATGCGCATCAATTCGCGCTTCAGGATCAGAACCGGATCGTCCAGATAAGGCAGAAAGGCATAGGTATCCCAGGCCGACTGGTGCTTGGGCGCGCAGATATAAGCCCCCTCCGGAATATTCTCGAGCCCTTCGATGACGTAATCCGTACCGACAATGACCTTCTGGAGCCACAGATTGACCCGTGCCCAGAGCTTCGGCACGATCCAAGCCTTCTTGCGCGGCAACAGGAAATAGAACGGCGTATAAAGGATCATCTGCACCAGTGTGCAGATGTAAAACGCGGCATTGAAGAGGATTGAGCGCAGGTATAGAAGCATCGTGTCGGCGAGTATCCCGGCTAGAGCACATCCCGAAAAGCGTGAACCGGCTTTCGGACGTGATGCGCTCAAAACAAACAGTCAGACCATAATCCCGAAAAACTGTCAGGCCTTCGTTTTCCGAAATCTCGGGCACTCGTATATCAGGAACTGCCCCATTTTCCATACAGAAAACGGTGACTGGGCATCGGGATTTTCCAGATTGTTACCGATTGATCTTCTGACCGGCCACACCGTCAAGAATATCGAAGCCGAAGACCTCCGACGCGCCAACGCGGACGACCGCGCCCAGATATTTGACATATTCCACGAAGAGCACGCGCAATGTGTCGCCCTCGGCCACCCAGCTTTGCTCGCGACCATCGCCGTTAACCACCGGATAGGGCACGAATTCCACGTCCTTCATCCGATAGGACATTTCCAGAATGCTGCGCGGCATATGATAATTGTTCGTGACGACGATCACGCGGCGATAATCGTTGTTGCGAATCCAGTGCTCGCTTTCCTCGGCATTGCCGACGGTGTTGCGCGCCGAACGGTCGAGATCCACACAGCAATCGAACAGACCCGGATCGGCATGCGTCGCACGCTGGATGGATTTTTCATTCGTGGAAGGGTGCACACCGCTGATCAGCAACCGCTTGCCGCGCTTTTCCTGCAACAGATCAACCGCCGCCTGAATGCGGGACTGCCCGCCGGTCAGAACCACGATGCCATCGGCAGGTTCATCGATCACAGGCGGCGTCATGCTTGTCACCTTTTCGCCAAAGGCGACAAAGCCGACGAGAAAAGCCAGAAGCAGCGTAAAAAGCACGATGGAGATGGGTTGGAAACGTCTGAGCATACGCATCATGACAGACCACAGGAATCTGGCTGGCGCAAGCAGCAAGGATGAAGGGGCAACAACAGGGGGACTGCGCCGCCAGACCACGGCGCCCGCATGCTTCTCATCCGCTGTTCGTTTCTCTGCCGCCGCATCGTTACTCGCCCGGTATCCGCCGCCCAATGCGCGCGCGATTCGTCCGTCGTTCCTTTGGCTATCATACGCAGCATTGCGGCGATAACTCGGAAAGCTACCAGGAATTCGCGTGCGACGGTGCGTATTTGGCCAAAAGATTGTCATTCGGAGCGTACTCCCGGACCATCCATGGTTGCGAGTTGCCGGATAACCGTCAGGCGGCTGGTCAGCATGGTCAGGACACTGACCAGAATGATGATGGCTGCGGCACCGAGATAGCCGCTGCGACCGATGGCGAAACTGCCGAACATGGCCGCAGCCTGATCGCCTTCGGGCGTCGCCATATGGCGCGAAGCCCACCAGGAAAAGATCAGGAAGACCAGCATGGCTGCGGCGCCGCCGAACAAGGCGCCCTTCAGCGCCGTGCGGAAGAAATGCCATTCGAATTCGCGCGCCACGAATTTCGATTCCGCACCGATGAAATGCAGAACCTCGATAATATGGCTGTTGCCAGACATCGCCCCGCGTGTGGCGAAAATGACGGTGAGAACGGTTGCCGCAATCACCAGCGACAGAACCGCCGTACCGACCAGAACCGTCGTATGCGCCATCGAAACCAGCCGATCCACCCAGGTCCGGTGATCGTCGAAACTTGCTGCCGGAATAGCGCGGGTCAGTTCCGTGCGCATGGTGCCGAAATCGGGCGGCGCACTTTCATCGATGGTGACCACGACAAGGCGCGGCACGGGCAGTTCATCGATATTGAGGCCAGTGCCCAGCCATGGCTCCAGCAGGCGCGCAGTGGCGTCCTTGTCGATAATGTTCGTCGCTTTGACGCCTGCAAAGCCGCGCGCGATATCGCTCGCCTGCTGCAAGGCCTTTTCAATATCCTGCCCTTCAACCGGGCGGATCTGGATGGTCGCCTCCCGCGCGATCTGGCTCTGCCAGGCGGCAGCCGATGCGCGAACCAGCGACACGCCGCCCATGGTCAGGCAGGCGAGAAACGTCATGATTGCGATAACGGTCACCAGAGCGGTGCCGGTAACACTTCCATCGGGCACAATCGGGCTTGGTCCTTTGCGCTGCCGACGCTTGCCGACGCGGACCAGAACCATATCCTTCAGGTCTTCGAAACGAACCTTCAGATCATCCTGAATTTTCTGCCAGCCGCTTGGACGGCCACTCCGGGTGTTACTCATAGATATCGAGCCGCCCGTGTTCGAGGATCATGCGCCGCGCATTAACCTGATCCATCAGGGAAAGATCATGCGTGGCGATGATGACAGCGGTGCCTGAGCGGTTAAGCTCTGTAAAAAGGCGCAGCAAGCGCTTGGCAAGCGGCGGATCAACATTGCCGGTCGGCTCATCAGCCAGCAGCAATTCCGGCTGATCGATAAGCGCACGCGCAATGGCGGCACGCTGCTTCTCACCGCCAGATAGAACCGGCGGCAAAACGCCCATCCGGTCGCCGAGGCCAACCCAATGCAGCAGTTCTTCCACCTCATGCCGGTAGGTGGCTTCTTCCTTGCCGCGCACCCGCAACGGAAGCGCCACATTCTCGTAAGTGGTCATATGGTCGAGCAGGCGGAAATCCTGAAACACGATGCCGATCCGGCGGCGCAGCAGGGGCACTTCCTTGTGATCGAGACGCGCCACATCCTTACCGAACACGTTGATCAGCCCGCGTGTCGGCTTCAGCGCCATGAAAAGAAGACGCATGAGCGACGTCTTGCCAGCGCCCGAAGGGCCCGTCAAAAACTGGAATGAACGCGGCGGTATGTGGAAACTGACATCCTTCAGGATTTCAGGTCCCATTCCATATCTCAGGCCGACATTCTCGAAACGTATCACCGGTCAGCTTCTCTTTGGTTCTTCGCGCGCGCGAAGCTTTCGCACACGCATCAATATCGGTTTGACCTTTACCCTCTATGGTTAATCTTGCGTTAAATCCGACCCGTTTCGGCCGTTAAAAATTTCGCGAGCGAAGCATTAACCATTTTGCGGCAGCCTAGGCAGCTGGAATGACCGAGAAAACGCAGAGGAAGATGACTTCATGATGGCGAAGCAATCATCAGCCAGAGGCAGTGCGTGCGGGCAGCCGCATGCAGCAAAGCCTGCTGGCTGGCGTCTGTCGTCTGCCGCTGAAGTCGAGGACGCTGAATTCGAAACCGTGCTGCCGGAGCGACAAACGCCCATAACGCCGCGCGCGTTGCCGGGTTTCAGCCTTTTCCGCAAACCGGATCAACCAGTGATTGCTACTGAGACCGCCAGCAGCCCCGGACCCGCCTACTGGGTTCTGGTGGCTTTCTGCGCAACCACCGCTTTCTGGATGGCGGGCGGATATACGATCATGACCAGCAGGCCATCGGATATCGCAGCCACCGCGTCGCCGTCATTGCCGCTGGTTTCTGCGCTGAAAGTGACGGACATCACCACCAATATTGCTGAGCGCGCCGAAGGCAATGTGCTGAATGTCGGCGCCAGCATCAGAAACGAAGGTCATGAGACCCGGCTGCCACCAGCGCTGATCGTCAGCATCACTTATAGTGACGGGCAAAAGCGCGAACGCCTGTTGGAACCCGTGCGTACCAGCATCGGGCCCGGCAGCAACATCCGTTTCGAAACGATGCTGCCTGCCCTGCGCGGAACGATTGAGAAAGTCGATATACGGATGGCGAGCCCGGCCTGATTTTCGGGCACAGGCCCCCAGTATTCCGAAACCGCGACCTTACTGCCAGCAGCCGAGATTGCGTCCCTTGAGATTGTGGGAATCGATATCGACGACAAGCTTCGGATCCTGACGCAGCAAAACCATCGTCGTGCGTTGCTTAAGATCGATCTTCTGCCATCCAGCGCATTCCGTCGGCATAGGCGTGGTGTCGATCTTGACCTTTTCCGTCCATGCGGTTGCGGTGCAGCCCGACAGAACGGAAATCAGCGACACTGCCACAGCGCCACCCAATAGGGCTTTCGATCCTCTGGTCTTCGGATGCGTGTTCAAACCGCAAACTCCCTGTCATGCTCTGCGACAGCCTTTGAAAGTGGCTGTTCTTCGGTTGCGGGCCTGCCCCGTGCCTACTCTTCGCTTATAACGCGCATGCTGCGCCCTTCGCAATGACCCCGGGACAGAAGACCATGGCCATGGCTCCATTGCAAATGAGGCGTCGACGAGACGAGCGATAGTGATCCAATCAATACGAAAACACGACACTGCACTACAAAACTGCGCTTTACTCCAATTAAATGGGCAAATGAATTATTTCAATAAATTCAACATCTTATGGGAATAATTTGTAAACAACATAATATAATTGGGATAAATTTGCGCCTTTACTGTTAAAACAGTTCTAACAAGCAAAGCATAACAATCAATCTTTGCTTTCAACAATATTGCCGGAAGAATATGACAGGGATATAGTTTTTGTTATCTGATTCGCTTTCGGCCAGTTTCACTACACCAACCTTGGGGATTTCCATGTTGAATAAACTATCGGCTGAGTTTTTCGGAACTTTCTGGCTGGTTTTCGGCGGCTGCGGCAGCGCGGTGCTCGCTGCAGCTTTTCCTGAACTTGGCATCGGCTTCCTTGGCGTCGCCTTTGCTTTCGGTCTCACCGTCCTGACCATGGCTTTTGCTGTGGGCGGCATTTCCGGCGGCCATTTCAATCCGGCTGTATCACTCGGCCTCGTGATTGGCGGCAGACTTCCGGCAAAGGATCTCATCCCTTACTGGATCGCACAGGTTCTGGGCGCCATCGTTGCGGCGGCTGTGCTCTATCTGATCGCTTCGGGGAAAAGCGGTTTCACGGCTGGCGGCTTTGCTTCCAACGGTTATGGCGAATTGTCGCCCGGCGGCTATAGCCTGACATCGGCCCTGCTGATCGAAGTCGTCCTGACGGCGTTCTTCATCATCATCATTCTGGGTTCGACGTCGTCGATTGCTCCAGCAGGTTTTGCGCCGATCGCCATTGGTCTTGGCCTGACCCTCATCCACCTGATCTCGATCCCGGTGACCAATACATCGGTGAACCCGGCTCGCTCCACCGGCGTTGCGCTCTTCGCTGAAACGGCGGCGCTCAGCCAGCTCTGGCTGTTCTGGGTTGCACCTCTGGTCGGCGCTGCCCTCGGCGCGATCATCTGGAAAGGCCTGCTTGGCAGAGATTGATCCGCCCTCCCGGATCGACTAGGCCGGCGTCAGTCGGCCTTTTTTTATTGGAGACTTTTCGTCCCTAGTGGATTGAATTTGACGTTTGAATCCCGACTGACATAAATGCTGTTTCAAACGTCAAATTCGAAAAATCCACTAGATACTTATACTTGCTAGTGGTCATTTTAATTCCAACATTTGCTCAGCGCTTGAATCGAAGGATGCAAATGTTGGAATCAGACCACTGGAAACAGGGGCGAAACATTTACCACCAAAAAGTGATTCCGATCATGGGAAGGATGCTGTAAGTAACGAGCATCTTTCCTCTCGATGTCTTGAGCAATGTCCCCCTCAACTGATGCCTCTCCTGCGGATCGTTACGCAGCATTCCGCCACTCATCTTTCAAAAAATACTGGGGTGCGCGCTTTCTGAGCGCCTTCGCGGTGCAGATCGTCAGCGTTTCTGTCGGCTGGCAGATTTATGACCAGACCCGCGACGCCTTCAATCTGGGCATGGTCGGGCTGATGCAGTTTCTGCCTGCTTTGCTGCTTGTTCTCGTGACCGGCGCCGCGGCTGACCGTTTTGGCAGACGCCTGATCATGGGGCTGTCGCTGGTGCTGGAAGCGGTCGTCACAGGTCTGTTGCTCTCACTGACGCTTACGGGCCTGTTCGAGCCTGCGACAGTGTTTGCCTGCCTGCTTCTCTTCGGCATTGCCCGCGCTTTCCTCGGACCGTCCTCGGCATCGCTGGTGGTGAACCTTGTTCCGACCGAGGATTTCGCCAATGCGGTGTCGTGGAATTCGTCTGCCTGGCAGGTCGCAACCATCGTCGGCCCGGTCGCAGGCGGCTTGCTCTATGGCATCTCACCGGTTGCCGCTTATTGTGTTGCCACGATCTTCCTCATCGCCGCATCACTTCTAACCTTCTCTATTCCGAAACCGAGACAGCACACGCTGGCGGAACAGCGGTCCCTGTCGAGCATGCTCGCCGGTTTCCGTTATATCTGGAAGGAAAAGATCGTTCTCGGCGCGATCTCGCTCGATCTTTTCGCAGTATTGCTCGGCGGCACAGTCGCGCTGTTGCCCATCTATGCGCGCGATATTCTCGATCTCGGTCCGTGGGGCCTTGGCCTTCTGCGTTCGGCTCCCGGCATCGGCGCTGTACTCACCGCGATCTGGCTGGCCGGTCATCCGATCCGGGACCATGCGGGCCGTGTGATGTTTGTCTTTGTCGCATTTTTCGGCCTGTTCAACATCATTTTCGGCGTTTCAACGCTGACCTGGCTTTCGGTCGTCGCACTGGCGCTGGCCGGTGCTGCCGATATGATCAGCGTCTACATTCGTGAAACGCTGATGCAGCTCTGGACTCCGGATCATGTTCGCGGACGCGTCAATGCCGTGAATATGGTTTTCGTCGGCGCATCGAATGAACTGGGCGAATTCCGAGCAGGCCTGATGGCGGCGGCGCTCGGCGCGGTTCCGGCTGTGGTGATCGGCGGCGTCGGCTCCATCGCGGTCGCGGTGATCTGGGCGGCGATGTTCCCGCAATTGCGCAAGACCCGTCATCTGCAAGGGCGGACCTGATGATCAGAAAGGCGAGCTACGGCTCGCCTTTTCTATTTGTACGCGCGCCTGAAGTGCATTGCGGTCATCCTCGCGAATGCCAATAAGCTCTGCGATACGCCAGGTGACGTCCGCTTCCACTTCGCTGACATCACCATCGGCATAGACCATTTCCCACATCAGTCCCACGAAATCGAGCCGCGCATTATAGTCGAGCTGGCGCTTGAGAACGGATGTGAAGCTTGAAAAATCAATGGCTTCGCTGTCGGCCTCTTCGGCGGCCTTGATCAGCTTCTTCAGCGCATCGCCTTTGAGGTTATATTTCAGCGACAGCATCGCTGCGAGTTTCTTGCGCTCGCTCTCACGCGTCTCGCCATCGACATCCATGATGTGGAACAGCAGAGCAGCTGCGGCAAGCTTGGGATCGTCATTGGAAATATCGCCCTTGCGGTCACGAAAACCGTTGCCGGGCAGTTCCTTCAAAAATTCCAACAGACGATCGAACATTCACCCTCGCCAGACATATCAATGCAGACGCTCCCTCACGGGGAAACGCCGCCCTTCATATCTGCGAACCTAACCGGGGAAACACGGCAGGCAACGCGACAAACCGTCATGAAAGACGGTTCGCAGCAGATGACGTCGCCAGCGTTGTTTTTAAGCAACGCTTTGTTCAAGCGGAAGCGGCTTAGAAGAGCCGCAGCCCACCCTGCGCCTTGCGTGGTGTGCTGTTTTGATCCACACCCGGATCATCGACCACAAAATGACCGCGCTTGTCCTCGTTGCCGGCATCATCGAGGGGCGATGCATCAAGAGGCGGTTGCGGAATTTCATCGCGTTTCTGAGCGGGCGTGGGAGGGGAAGCTTTGACCGGTTCCGCATCGGGCACGACCACTTCGGCCTCCACCACGTCGATCTGCGGAGCGGCTTTTGCCGACGCTTCGCGAACAGGTGGCGTCACGACAACCGGCACGACCGCTTTATCATCCGGGACAGGCCCCTTTATCTCCGGCTCTTCCGCCTCAACAATCGGGGCAAGTTCGACCACCGGAACTTTCCACTCAAAACTGTTTAGCCTACCGGTAACAGGCGAAACCGGCGACCAGCGTTCCGAGACATAGCCGTCGGCAGTCCATGCCGGATCACGCGGCGCCTTGACCGCGCGGGCAAGCCACTGACGAACCTTGCCCTGATCTCCGGTCTCGGCTTCCTCGATATCCGCCAACAGCAGATAGACGCTTTCCGTCGGACGTGCTCTCAGCACCTGATCGGCACTGTCGCGTGCCGCCTTGAAATCTCCGGCTTCATAAGCCGCACGCGCCAGCACAAGGCTGCCTTCTGCCGTGTTGGAACGCAGCGACACCAGATGCCGCGCGCGTTTCAAACGATCCTGCGCCGTATCGCCAGCGCGGGCATAGACATAAGCGGAAGCGATATCCGGATGCGGGAAACGCTTCCATGCCGCTTCCAGAATCTTGGAACCCTTGCGCACTTCGCCATCGCTAAACAGCGCCTGTGCGGCCACCACGGCGGCAGGCACCAGATCCGGCGCGAGCTTGTTTGCCTCCAGTGCCATGGTTCGTGCATGGGCATGGTCCACATTCAGCGTTGCCATGGCCTTGGCCGTCAGCAACGCTGCGCGTTCCCTCTTTACGGTGTCCTTGCTGTGCGCCAGCGCCTGCTTGCGGGCCTCGACCAGCTTCAGCGCCCCGTCCCAATCACCATCAGCGCAGAACTGGCCCATAACTGCAGATGACGCCCATTCCAGTTGTGGTGCCTGTTTGGCAGCTTCCGAAGCATAATGGCGTGCCGCCTCAATCGCGCCGACGCGCTGGGCCTCGATGTAAAGCCCACGCAGACCCAGAAGCTTGGTTTCCGGGTCTTCCAGCATGGCTTCGAACCCCTTGCGGGCATCGTCCGTGCGGCCTTCGAGCATCGCCGTCTGCGCTTCCAGAAGCTTGATGAGCGGCTCCTGATCCGAATTCAGCAACTTGCCAGCCTGCTTGGTCATGCGGCGCGCAGCCTCAGCATCGCCCGCACCGGCAGCAATCAGGCCAGTCGAAAGCGACTGATATCCACGGTCGCGCTTGCGTGCGCGAAAATGGCGGCGCAGCGTGTAGGGCGACTGGATAATGCTCTTCACCAGCCACCACAGAAGCAGGATCGCCGCCACGATAGCCACGATACCGGCGACCGCCGTAATCAGCGGCACGTTATAGTGGTTTCCCGCGAAAACGACATCCAGCTCACCCGGACGATCGGCCAGCCAGGCAAAGCCGAAACCAAGGGCCACAATGATCAGCAGATAGAATAAAACACGCAGCATCGGCCAGCCCCCCCTTAATTACCCGCAGGCGCCGCAGCACCCGCGTCAGTCGGTGCCTTTGGCTTGAGGCTGTCCGCGACCAGACGCTGGATCAGCGCATCGGCATCGCGGCGCACTTTCATCTGGTTCGCAAACTCTCCCGAAACGGCTTTGGCATCGGCAGGGAGCTTCTCCCATTCGCCGATGGCGCGTTCCAGATCGCCTGCATGAAGTGCTGCTTCCATGCGCGCAGTCGCCGGACCGACGCCTTCGCCTTCCACATTGCCCGCGACAGGGCGAACACTTACCAGCCCCTTGGCGCTGGCAACCAGCTGATCCCAAACACCCGCATCGGCGGGCAACTTGTTTTCGGTCGCGACAATGCGATTGGCGACCGGGCCGAACCATGCATTGAGGTCAGCAACCGTCGGCACGCCCGTATCGGCAAAGGCCTTGAGACCCTCGACCGAACTATCCTGCGGCGCAAGTGAAGCATAAGTATCGAGTTCGACCTTGAACGAACCGCCACGATCAATGGCCGTCTTCAGCGCATTGGCTGCGATCAGCGCTGTCGCATCCGGCTGGCGGGCGGCTTCGCCGACCTTTGCCTGCAAAGAGGTCAGTTTCGATTCGAGCGATGAGATAGTCCCGCTATTGCCCGAAACACCGGCAGCGGCCTGATCAGCCTGATTCTGGGCTGCCGAAAGCTTAGATTCCAGTGCGTCGAGACGCCCGGTCAGCGCTTCGATATCACCTGCAGCGGCACCTCCAGTCGCCTGCGGCAGTGTTTCAACCTGCTGCTGCAATTGCGTAAGGGTGCCCGCGACTGCTTCCGCCTTGATCTCTGCGGCCTGAACATTCTTCTGCAAATCGGCAAATTGCGTGCGGCTTGCGGCATCGAGCGGCGCAGGCGTTGGATTGGTGCGCAAATCGGCGATCTGCTGCTCCATCTGCGCCAGTTGCTCGGCAGTCACGCGCGCGCCGGGCGACGGAATGACATTACCCCATTGCAAGGCAAACATGCCGCCAAGCGCGATAACACCACCGGCGATACCCGCCAGAAGATGCGACGCACCCGAACTGGATTTCGGGCTGGAACCCTGATTGGCATTGCCGACAGGCGGCACAGTGTACGATGAGCCGGAGGTCGCGCGCGGCTTTTCCGCTTCCGGCTTGACGCCCGCGGTAAAAGGTGGACTGGCGGGATTTGAGGTGCTTGCAGCCGGTTTCGGCTGTGGCTTTGGCTCAGATTTCGTTTCGGCGGCTTTCGCCTCTGCGGGCTTGGCGGCTGATGCTTGAGCAAAGTTGCCGACCGGTTCGGCGGGCGGTGTCGCCCTGGCTCCCGTTTGTTCATCGACACGCTTTACATCAGACGGATCGAGATTGATCGTCACAGGATTGCGGGCCGGTTTGGAATGTCGCGGGGTGCCGGATTTCGCCATGGGTCCTCTCGTAATCGTCGATTGCCTGCCGGTGACTCTATGTGACTCTAACAGATAAAATCTTCTGTCGCAGGAAGGTTGCGTCTAAAAGAGTCAAAGTTTGGAAAACAGACGGAAAAGTCCTTTCTCATCCGGCTGTTCTGCGACCAGCGCCTCGGCCTGCCATGCGGCGGGCAGTTTTGCGGCCACACGCGCAGATATGCACAAAAAGCGGGTCTTTTCGTTAAAAGGCGGGGCAATTCTGCCCATCGCCTCGACAAACTTTTCCGCCGCCACGCCGGAATAGAGCATCACCGCCGCGAGCGGTTTCGTGCCCAATATGTGCTGAAGTTCATCACGCGGATAGTCGATGGTTTCGATATCATAGACATCGCAGACAGTCATATCGAGACCGGCGGCAGATACGCGCTCTTCGAAAATCGGCTGGCGCACACGCCCGGCAAGATAAAGAACGCGCGCCCTTTGCGGCAAGGTCCGGCGCATGGTCTCAGCAAGCCGCACCGCATCGCCGCCGCCGTCCACCACCTCGGTGAAGCCCGCCTCGCGCGCGGCGCGCGCGGTACCCTCGCCAACGGCAAAGAGCGGCATATCGCGTTGCGGCAAAGCATGGCCCGCATGGCGAAACGCATTGGCGCTTGTTACCGTCAATGCGTCGAAACGGGTATCGGGTAGAGTAAAAGCCATTGAGACCGTGCGGCTGAGCGGCAGAAGCACCGGCTCGAACCCCGCCTCAGTGAGCTTCGCGGCGGTCAGCAGAGCTGCCGGTTCCGGCCTCGTCACCAGAACCCGCTTGCCTGTTGTGGCTGCGCCCGGCCCCGTCAAGGTCAATCCCAATCGGTGAAGAAATGAGGACCGGCCGCCTCACGAACCTGCCTTGCAGCCTCGGTTCCAAGCACCGCTGCTTCTTGTGCTGTGCCGTCGAGTGTCACTTCATGCGCCTTTGTGCCATCGGGCGTCAGGATCATGCCGTGGAAATGCACCTTGTCGCCGTCCACAGTGGCAAGACCGGCAATCGGCGTGCGGCAGGAGCCGTCAAGCGCACCGAGAAACGCGCGTTCGCAGGCAAGCGCTACCTGCGTGTCGCGATGCGCCAACGGTGCCAGCAGCGCATCGATGCGCGCATCGCCGATACGGCTTTCAATACCGATGGCACCCTGCCCCGGTGCGGGCGGGAAGGTCAGCGGATCGGCCAGTTCGGTAATCGCCGCGTCAAGGCCCAGCCGCTTCAGACCTGCACAGGCCAGAAAGGTTCCATCGACCTCGCCTGCTTCAAGTTTTCGCAAACGGGTATCGACATTGCCGCGATACATCACCACCTGAATGTCTGGGCGCAAACGCCTAATCAGCGCCTGACGGCGCAGCGACGACGAACCGACGACAGCGCCCTGCGGCAAATCCATGAACCGCTTGGCAGTGCGACCGATGAAGGCATCGCGCGGGTCTTCGCGTTCGAGAAAGACGGAAAGATGCAATCCCTCAGGCAGAACAGTCGGCATATCCTTGGTCGAATGAACGGCGATATCGATTCGCCCGTCCTTCAGCGCCTGCTCGATTTCCTCTGTGAAAAGCCCCTTGCCGCCGACTTCCGACAGCGGGCGGTCCTGAATGCGGTCGCCCGCCGTGGACATGGGCAGAATTTCAATGGCTTCTTCCGGCAGACCATGCGCCTCCATCAGGCGGCGACGCGTCTCGTAAGCCTGAGCCAGAGCCAGCTTGCTACCGCGTGTGCCAATCTTCAAGGATGGTGTTTGCATATTGCGTCGTCCATGGTACCGGGTTGCTTGACGTATCAGAAATATGAGACTGGCAGGGTCTAACCGCAAATGCGCATTCTTGGAATAGAAACCAGTTGCGACGAAACAGCCGCCGCTATCGTTGAACGCAACGATAAGGGTGAAGGCCGTATTCTGTCCAATGTGGTTCTGAGCCAGATCGCCGAACACGAGCCTTATGGCGGCGTTGTGCCGGAAATTGCCGCGCGCGCGCATGTCGAGGCGCTGGATCGGCTGGTCGAACGCGCCTTGCAGGATGCGGATATGCAGCTCGATGATGTGGATGCCGTGGCAGCCACCGCCGGTCCCGGCCTCATCGGCGGTCTCATCGTCGGCCTGATGACGGCAAAGGCGCTCGCCATGGCTGCGCAAAAGCCGTTCTATGCCGTGAACCATCTCGAAGGCCACGCGCTGACGGCGCGGCTGACAGACAAGCTCGAATTTCCCTATCTGCTGCTGCTGGTTTCGGGTGGTCACACGCAGATGGTGCTGGTACGCGGGCTTAATGATTATGAGCGCCTCGGCACCACGATTGATGATGCGCTGGGCGAAGCCTTCGACAAGACGGCAAAGCTTCTCGGCTTGCCTTATCCCGGCGGTCCGGCGGTTGAGCGCATGGCGCTTCAGGGCGATCCCAAGCGCTTTGCCCTGCCCCGACCGCTGAAAGGCGAAGCGCGGCTCGATTTTTCATTTTCCGGTCTCAAGACCGCCGTGCGCCAGACAGCAAGCGAACTGGTGCCGCTCAGCGATCAGGATGTCGCCGATATTTGCGCCTCGTTTCAGGCCGCAGTCGCCGATACGCTTGCCGACCGGGTGGGGCGTTCGCTCGAACGTTTCAAGGCGGAGTTTCCGGACTGCGCGACACCGTCGCTGGTCGTCGCGGGCGGTGTGGCCGCCAACAAGCCCCTGCGAGCTTCGCTGGAGCAGCTCTGCGCCAGACACGGCTTCAGCTTCATCGCCCCGCCGCTCAATCTTTGCACCGACAACGCAGCGATGATCGCCTGGGCCGGAGCCGAGCATGCCGCAACAAAAATGCCGGATTCGCTTGCCATCGCGCCGCGCTCGCGCTGGCCGCTCGATGAAAAATCCGCGCCGCTGATCGGCACGGGACGGCGCGGAGCCAAGGCATGAGCGGTCGCACAAAGATCGCCGTTCTCGGTGGCGGCGCATGGGGCACGGCGCTTGCCGCCATGGCAGCAACGAGCGGCCACGAAGCCTGGCTTTACGCCCGTGATACCGACACGGTCGCCGCGATCAACAACGACCGGCGCAATCCGCGCTATCTGGGCGAGATCGAACTGCCAGCCGGCATTCGCGCCAGCACCAAGGCTTCCGATGTTGTGACCGATGCTGACGCAGTTCTGGCCGTAGTCCCCGCGCAGGCCATGCGCACGGGCCTCTCCGAACTGAGCAGCCTCATTCCACAGTCCGCGCCCGTCGTTCTTTGCGCCAAAGGTATTGAACGCGGCACCGGACGCCTGATGTCGGAAGTGGTGGCGGAGGTGTTGCCGAACCACCGCATCGCCGCCCTTTCCGGCCCAAGTTTCGCAACCGATGTTGCACGCGGCCTGCCAACTGCTGTGACGGTTGCCTGCGAGGATGCAGACACAGCCGACAGGCTTGCAGCGCTTCTATCGGGACCGGCTTTCCGCTGCTATTCGACCACCGATCTCAAAGGTGTCGAGATTGGCGGCGCTTTGAAAAATGTTCTGGCGATTGCTGCCGGTGCAGCTGTCGGGCGAGGCTACGGTGCGAGCGCGCAGGCTGCGCTCGTCACACGCGGCTTCGCGGAACTGCGCCGTATCGGACAAGCCATGGGCGCAAAACCGGAAACCATCATGGGGCTTTCCGGCCTCGGCGATCTGATGCTGACATGTTCATCGTCACAATCACGCAACTATTCCTACGGCCTTGCGCTTGGACGCGGCGAAGACCTGACCAACCGGCCTCTGGCCGAAGGTGTCGCAACCGCGCCTATTGCTGCGGAACTGTGCGACAAGCACGGCATTTCTGCACCCATCATCGATGCGGTTGGCGCTTTGCTTAGCGGGAAGATTACCATCGACGAGGCTGTCACCAACCTCATCAACCGACCACTCAAGACCGAAGACTAGAGGACCAGACGATGCTTTTTGCACTTCTCTGCAACGACAAGCCCGACCATCTGCAAGTGCGCCTCGATACGCGCCCGACGCATCTCGAATATCTTACGAGCCTTGGCGATGTGCTGAAGTTTGCCGGTCCCTTCCTCGGCGAAGACGGCAAGCCAAATGGCAGCCTTCTCGTTGTCGAAGCTGAAGACAAGGCCGCAGCAGCAGCCATCGGCGCCAATGATCCTTATGCCAAGGCCGGTCTGTTTCAGGACGTCACCGTACGCCCATGGAACTGGACGTTCAAAAATCCTGCCAACGCCTAAGGCTTAAGCACCGGGGAACACGCAATGGCTTACTGGCTGTTCAAGTCCGAACCGTTCAAATGGTCATGGGAAATGCAAAAGGCCCGTGGCGAAAAGGGCGAGCAATGGGATGGCGTGCGCAATTATCTGGCGCGCAACAACATGCGCGCCATGAAAATTGGCGACAAAGGCTTTTTCTATCATTCCAATGAAGGGCTGGAAGTGGTTGGCATTGTTGAGGTCTGCGCTCTCTCGCACCCCGACAGCACCACCGACGATCCGCGCTGGGACTGTGTGGACATCAAGGCCGTCCGTGATGTGCCGAAGCCCGTCACGCTGAAAGATGTCAAGGCGAACCCCAAGCTTGAGAACATGGCGCTTGTCACTTCCATGCGCTTGTCCGTGCAGCCGGTGACGGAAGACGAATGGATCGAAGTCTGTCGCATGGGCGGCCTCGACGCCAAAGACATCTGAGACCAGCAACCGATGCTCGATCCGGCGGAAACCAGCACGCGCAGCTTCATTCTGGCCAATACCGGCCTGCAAGCACCGCCGCATGTGCCGGAAATCCGCCTGCATCTGGCCGATGAAGCGCATGACCTCTGGCGCAAGACAGAGGAAGAACTGGCCACAATCGGTCTGCCGCCGCCCTTCTGGGCCTTTGCCTGGGCGGGCGGTCAGGGCGTGGCGCGCTATATTCTCGACCATCCGGAAGCCGTAAGCGGCAAGACTGTGCTGGATTTTGCATCCGGCTCTGGTCTTGTCGCCATCGCGGCCATGAAGGCGGGTGCGGAAAGCGTCCTCGCTTCGGATATCGATCCCTTCGCGCTTCCGGCAATCGATATCAACGCTACCGCCAACGGCGTTGCGGTGACAGCAAGCCTTGAAGATCTGATCGGCACCGATCACGGCTGGGACGTGGTTCTGGCAGGCGATGTCTTTTACGAGAAGCCGCTGGCAGACCGGCTTATTCCATGGTTCGCAAAACTGGCGGAACGCGGCGCTGAGATCATTGTCGGCGATCCGGGCCGCTCCTATCTGCCGAAAGAGCGCTTACGGCAGCTTGCCGTCTACACGGTGCCTGTGACGCGTGCGCTGGAAGATTCCGAAGTCAAGCGCACAACCGTCTGGGCATTCAGTTAGACCCGCTTAAGCGAAGCGTTTCGCTCCCGCGACGCAGAGCACGACGATCCCCGCTGTCGCGACCATACCCATGCTGACGGGTTCGCCCGCAATGCCTGCCGCCAGCATCAAGCCGAAAAACGGCTGTAGAAGCTGAAGCTGGCCGACCGTCGCAGCGCCGCCTTGCGCCAGCCCGCGATACCAGAAGAAAAAGCCGATCAGCATCGAAAACAGCGACACATAGACCAGCCCGCCCCATGCCATGGCACCAATCCCCGCCCATGTTTCAGGGCGCATGAGAATGGTCAGCGGAAGCATGATCGGCAATGAGAAGACCAGCGCCCAGCAAATGACCTGCCAGCCGCCAAGCCTGCGCGACAGGCTGGCACCTTCCGCATAGCCCAACCCGCAGACAATGATCGCGCCCAGCATCAGCACATCGCCTATGAAAGTCGACTGGCTGCCCTGCCCGTAGGCGTAGGATGCAACGATAGCGCCGCCCACGATCGAAAACAGCCAGAACAGCGGACGCGGGCGCTCACCGCCGCGCAACACGGCGAATACCGCCGTCGAAAGCGGCAGCAGGCCGATGAAGACAATGGCGTGCGCCGAGGTCATATGTTGCAGCGCAATGCCCGTCAGGAGCGGAAAGCCAACCACCACGCCCAGCGCCACCACGATAAGCGAAATGACATCGCTCTTGCGCGGAAACGGTTCACGGAATGCAAGCAGCAGCGCCATGCCCAGCAGACCTGCAATCGACGCGCGGGCCAGTGTCAGAAAAGTTGGGTCGATATCGATGACGGCAAGACGTGTCGCAGGCAGCGAGCCTGAGAAAATCAGCACACCGAGAAATCCATTCAACCACCCGGCCGTCTTGTTACCCACGGTCTGGCTAACAACCACCTTGTTCCCAACATTCTCACGCATGTGTCTTTTCAGCTTTCAACAAAATCGTCTATGAATTTTGCGGACAATGCCGCGAACTTGCCGAAATAATCAGAGACAGTTACCGGACAATTCTGGCAAACTGTACTGGGACGAAAGAGAGTACAGATGATATCGACGGGCCTTTTGCGCAGCCTGGAAGCCGTAGAAGCCGCTTATGCGGGCGTCGATAGCGCGCGCGGCGATGAAAACGCTGCCGCGGAAAAAACCTCGCTTGTCGAAAAAGTCATGGCCATTATCCGTGGACGCATTGCGGCCATGAGCCTTGCTCCCGGCGCCCGTCTGCCGTCGATCCGTCGGCTTGCCGAGACGATGGACGTTTCCAAATCGACCGTTGTCGAAGCCTATGACCGGCTGGTCGCCGAAGGCATCATCCAGTCACGCCGCGGCGCAGGCTTCTATGTGTCGGAACGGGCGCGCCAGCCCTTTTCGCTGGCCACGACCACACCGCATAAGGACCGGCAGATCGATCCGTTCTGGGTCATGCGCCAATCGCTGGAAACCGAAGGCAAGACATTGAAGCCCGGCTGCGGCTGGCTGCCGGATGAATGGCTGCCGCTGGAAGGCATCCGCCGCGCGCTCCGCGCCATTGCCCGCGACGAGCGCAGCGATCTCGCCACTTATGGCGAACCGCTCGGCTTTCGCCCGTTGCGCAGTCACCTCGCACACCGGCTGGCGGAACAGGGTATGGATATTTCCGGCGGCGAGATATTGCTGACCGATTCCGGCACGCAGGCCATCGATCTCATCTGCCGCTTTCTGCTTCAGCCGGGCGATACCGTGCTGGTGGACGATCCGTGCTATTTCAACTTTCAAGCTGTACTGCTGACCCACCGCGTCAAGCTGATCGGCATTCCCTATACCCATAGCGGCCCAGACCTCGAAGCCTTTGCCAAGGCAGCCGCCGAACACGCGCCGAAACTCTACATTTCCAATGCGGGACTGCAAAACCCGACCGGTGGCGTCATGTCGCCCGCAACCGCGCATCGCCTTCTGAAGCTCGCGGAAGCCCATGGCATCATTCTCGTCGAGGATAATATTTTCGGCGATTTTCATCCCTCGCCAGCGCCACTGTTGGCGGAACTCGATGGGTTCGAGCGTGTGCTGCACATTGGCAGTTTCTCCAAGACCCTCTCGGCTGCAGCCCGTGTCGGCTATATTGCCGGGCGCAGCGACTGGATCGACGGCCTCACCGATTTGAAGCTGGCCACCACCTTCGGCGGCAATTCGATTTCAGCGCAGCTTGTCCACGCGCTTTTGACCGACGGCACTTATCGCCGTCATATCGAAGGCATGCGCGCCAAGCTGGCCGATGCGATGACGCTGACTGCAAAACGCCTGAAAGCCGCAGGACTTGAACTCTGGAACGAACCGCAAGGCGGCATGTTTCTCTGGGCGCGTCTGCCGGATGGAATGGATTCCGGCATCATTGCCAGGCACGCTCTCGACAAGGGTGTCGTTCTGGCCCCGGGCGATGTATTCAGCCCGTCACGCACCGCAAGCGCCTATCTGCGCTTCAACGTGGCGCAGTCGACAGACCCCGCTGTTTTCACGGTTCTGCAAGAAGCGATGAAAATAATCGGGCGCTGAATCCACCCACAACATTAGCCTTCCCGCGTCGAAAACAATTTCAAGCAAAAGACGCACAGTCATGCGGACGGCTGCCGTTATACTCGCCCGACATGTCTTGGAGGAGACATTGCGTATTTTTGTGTGTGGCATAACTCGGACAGCCACAACACGATTGCGCAGGGAGAACGGAGAGGGCAGACTGGTCTAAACCCGTCTGCCGGGAGGGAGTAGCATTGAATACGCACCTGTCCGGGGCGGATGCAGTTTCGCGCCCCGAAGATGAAAAACTGTCGGTTGCAGCCAACATTGCCTATGGTTTTCAGCATGTGCTGACCATGTACGGCGGTATTGTCGCGGTTCCCCTGATCATCGGTCAGGCCGCAGGATTGAGCCCCAGCGAAGTTGGGCTTCTCATTACCGCCTCGCTATTTGCGGGCGGTGTCGCCACCGTGCTGCAAACGATCGGCATTCCCTTTTTCGGATGCCAGCTGCCGCTCGTACAGGGCGTATCCTTTGCCGGTGTCGCCACGATGGTGGCCATTGTCACGTCTAGCGGCAGCGGTGAAGCTGGCCTGCAAGTCGTCCTTGGCTCAGTCATGGCGGCGGCTTTTATCGGCTTCCTGATAACGCCGATTTTCTCACGCATCACGCGCTTCTTTCCGCCGCTTGTGACGGGTATCGTCATCACAACCATCGGCCTGACGCTGATGCCGGTTGCCGCCCGCTGGGCGATGGGCGGCAACAGCAATGCACCTGATTTCGGCAGCATGTCCAATATCGGCCTTGCCGGACTGACGCTGGCGCTTGTGCTTGTCTTGAGCAAAATCGGAAGCGCCACCATTTCCCGCCTGTCGATCCTGCTTGCCATGGTGTGCGGCACGCTGATCGCCTGGGCGCTTGGCATGACGGATTTTTCGAGGGTCAGCGAAGGCCCGATCATGGCTTTCCCGGAAATCTTCCATTTCGGCCTGCCGGTCTTCAGCATCGCCGCGACGATTTCCATGTTCATCGTCATTCTGGTGACTTTGGTTGAAACCTCGGCAGATATTCTGGCAGTGGGCGATATCATCGGCACCAAGGTCGATTCCCGCAGGCTCGGCAACGGACTGCGTGCCGACATGGCATCGAGCATTCTTGCCCCGGTCTTTGGCTCGTTCACACAGAGCGCCTTTGCGCAGAATGTCGGCCTTGTGGCAGTAACGGGCGTGAAAAGCCGCTTTGTCGTGGCGACCGGCGGTATCATTCTCGTAGCGCTTGGCCTGCTGCCGGTGATGGGGCGCGTGATTGCCTGCGTTCCGCCAGCGGTTCTGGGCGGCGCGGGCATCGTGCTTTTCGGCACAGTTGCAGCCAGCGGTATCCGCACGCTGTCGAAGGTCGATTATCAGAACAATGTCAATCTGATCATCGTGGCGACCTCCATCGGCTTCGGGATGATCCCGATTGCCGCGCCGCAGTTTTATCATCAGTTTCCGGACTGGTTTGAAACCATCTTCCATTCCGGCATCAGCTCGGCTGCGCTGATGGCCATAGTGCTCAACCTGATGTTCAACGAGTTCAAGACCGGCAATTCCGATCAAATGTCAGTGTTTTCGGAAGGAACCGAGCGCATCATTCGCCATCACCATATCGCCGAACTGCACGATGGAGACTATGTCCTCGGCGGAAAGCTCTACGACGTGCAGGGCAACGAAGTGAAAGTCGTCCCGGCTCCCGCACCGGCGCACTGACAGATCGAAACTATCGCAGGACGCGAACAACCGTCCGGTCCGATAGATGCGGCAAGAGGCGCGCCATGTCGGCGCGCTTCAATGCGATACAGCCTTCAGTCGGCGTATAACCCGGCCTTGCAAGATGGAAGAAAATGGCGCTGCCGCAGCCACGGCGGCGCGGAACGATATTCCAGTCCATCACGATGCAGACATCGTAGAGATGGTCCTTGCGCCACATATCTTCGTGACTGGCCGTGTAAGGCAGCGGTACCGGCCGGTTATAATTGCGGTCTCCCGGTGCGTCGCACCAACCGTCCAGACGACGGATTCTGCGCAACGGTAACTGCGTTGTCGGCAGAGTTCCCTTGTCACCCCGGCGATATCCATAAAGCAGGCGCATTGCGGTCAAAGGCGTTGCGCCGTCGCCCTCGCGCTTGAAAGCGCTGATGCCCCCCTTGCCAAGCGCGCATTCCAGCACCAGATTGCCAGCAGTAAGCAGCCCGCGAGTCTTGTGGCCCGGCTTGGCCCGCACATTGATGATGCCGACCCCACGGCTTCCTTGGTATCTGGTCACGCCCCCGTCTCCATTTTCAGTTTTCGGGCAAAACATGTTTACAATTCGCCCCCGAAGCTGGCGAAAACATGATTCGCGTTTCGCCGCTTCAACTTCTGGCCATTAAGTGTCATAAAACACGAAGAGCCATATTTAAATCAAAGAGTAACGAGGACAGGCATGACAGGCCGTACAATTCTGATTGTGGATGACGACGAAGATCTCCGCTCCATCCTCGTCGAGCAGCTTGAGCTGTGTGAAGAATTCCAGATCCTGCAGGAAGACAATGCCACCAAGGGCATTCAGACTGCGCGCAACGGCATCGTCGATCTTCTGATCATGGATGTGGGTCTGCCGGACATGGATGGCCGTGAGGCTGTCAAGCTTCTGCGCAAAGGCGGCTTCAAGTCCCCGATCATCATGCTGACCGGACATGACACCGAATCGGACACGATTCTCGGTCTTGAATCCGGCGCGAACGACTATGTCACCAAGCCGTTCAAATTTGCCGTTCTGCTTGCCCGCATTCGGGCGCAATTGCGTCAGCATGAACAAAGCGAAGACGCGACCTTCACGGTCGGCGCCTACACGTTCAAGCCGGGCCAGAAGCTGCTGATCGACGAAAAGGGCGCGAAGATTCGCCTGACCGAAAAGGAAGCGGCGATCATCAAATATCTCTATCGCGCTGGCGACAAGGTCATCGGTCGCGATGTGCTGCTGGAAGAGGTCTGGGGCTATAATTCGGGCGTAACGACCCATACGCTTGAAACCCACGTCTATCGCCTGCGCCAGAAAATCGAGAAAGACCCGTCCAATGCCACGCTTCTCGTCACAGAAAGCGGGGGATACAAGCTTGTCCCGTGATGGACAGCGCCCGATGCAGGTGTATTGACAATCTATGGCGCTAGACGACGATATTCGCATTCTCGGCACGGTGGGCCTGTTCGAGTCATTCACACCCGAACAGTTGCGCCTTCTTGCCTTCGGCGCCGAGCGGCTTGTGCTACGCGCGGGCCGCGAGCTTTTCCGTGAAGGCCAGAGCGCTGACTGCGCCTATATCGTCGTTTCCGGCAACATTACCCTGTTTCACGATGCTGATGAGGGGCGGATATCGATCCGCGCTGTCGGCCCCGGTGCGATGCTTGGTGAGATGGCTCTCATCGCCCAGACATCACGCCTTACCGGCGCGGTCGCCGAAGCAGAAACGGAAGTGATCCGCATCAGCCGCTCGATCTTCCGGCGCATTCTGGAAGAATATCCCGAGGTCGCCGCCTCGCTGCATGGCCATATCAGCCGTAATCTGCTGGACCTGATCAGCGAGATCGAAAAGGTCGCGCCTCGTCTCGGGAATGGTGACTGATTTTCATCGGAAGTTTTTGCTCCGAAAACGAAAGCGCCGACCTGACTGGATCAGGTCGGCGCTTTTTTGTTCGCTTCCAGTCCGTTCGCCTGATCCTCGACGGATTACAATCGGACCATCGGCTGTGTACCCTGCGGAGGCACTCGCGATTTTTGCCGAGAATACTCTGGAGCAGAGTTTGCCTCAAGCTCTATAGACCGCTGATGTCTGACAGCATCCACGCGGCCTTCTGCCGCGCTCTTACCTGATCGCCGAAAACGGAAATCACGCTTGGCACATCGGTCTCGAAATAATGCGATGCGAGAAGCTCGATAGCGGGCTCCTCGCAATTTACATCGGTTTACCAGTTCACCCGGAAGCCCACGTTTCCTTTGACGGCATAGCTATCTGTAAAGTGAGTAAGCGAAGTGTTCAACGTGCCCTCACCGTAGATCGAATACTTATCGTCCGCCCACGCATAGGTGCCGCCGAAACCAACGCCAGCCCATGTGCGATCCTGGTCGTCCTTCATACGGGTCCCGCCATAGTTGATGCTCGTACCACCCAGGAATTCCTGATAGAGATTAGCGATACCATAGACATTGGCATTAACCGCGCGGCCATCCGCTCCTTGCCAGCTATCGGCATAGTTCGCGGCAATGCCGAGACGACCGTTGAGGCTGTTGCCATCACGGTTACTGACAGTGGCGCCGTAGTTATCCGAGAATGTATCGAAATCGACCGACGAGAACATCAGCTGTGCCTGCGGCGTCAGCGACCAATGGTCATCGATACCGAAGCGCTGCCCGGCTTCCACGCTGAGTGCATAGCCGAAGCCATTATTATCGTTCGACAATCCTTTGTTGCCGCCGCCAAAGCTAAGATCGGTCTTGTACCAGGTGGCCTGCGCCTGCCCATCAACATAAAAACCGCTGTTTCCATACCAGGTGATCGTTCCGCCCAGACCCCAGCCCTGCGTGTTCAGCTGACCACCGCCAAGGGAATCATCGAATTCGCTCGACGTTTTGGCGCGGCCATTTCCGTATTGACCGGTAATGCCTGCAATCAATCGACCATTTTCATCCTCATAGAACTGTCCATCGACACCTGCCTGCATGATGACAGTGTTTACATCCTGTTGCACATGCCCAGCCGTCGAATTCGGTTCAAGGCGGCTATGCGCACCTTCGATACGAGCCCAGATAGCCTGGCCGTCGGTCTCGCCAGCGTCGGAAGAAGAACCGCGAAGAGTCGACGCCTTCTTGGCCAAGTAACGATCACCGCGACGCTGCTGCAAGGTTGGCAGTTGGTTCAATGCCTGCATGCTGGCGGCATAAGACGTATAAACCGGAGCTGCCGGGCTGAACCGCGACGGCGTGTCTGGATTTTCAGAACAGCCATTCGGATCGTCGCAATCCGGTGACGGGCCATCTGGATTGGTTTTAGTATATTGGCTGACCAGATACCAATCGTTGGTATTCGAACCGTACGCATCACCTCTTTGCAATGTGTAGGCATAAGCTGACGATGTCAGTATGGCCTGCTGCCCATCCTTGGTTGTGAAGCCGTTCCCCAGAGTAAAAGTACCTTCCGAGGTGCCGCTGACATCAATCAGTTTGATGCCATTTACCGTCTGGGCACCCGAGCCGCCTCGATTTTCCACATCGATGGTCGTGCTTCCGGACGTGTTGCCTGCGACCGTCATCATGTCGGTTTTGGAACTATCGTCGCCCAGTTCGGTATTCATATAAACCAAGCCACCGCTACCTTTGTAGTCTCCAGTGATAGTCAGTTGAGTGCCACCAGCACCACCAAATTTGATCGCGCCTGCGTTATCCAATGACTTCATTCCTGTTTCAAAACCACCCAGATCGAGCGTTCCGCCACTGGTAACAGTATAAGCCGACGTGCCACTCAAGGCACCATGCGCGCCTTGCACCAGGAAGCCGTCATTGACGAAGGTTGCGCCCGAATAGGAGTTCTGTCCCGAGAGAGTCAGTGTGCCAGTCCCATTTTTAACGAGACCGCCGCTCGTTCCGGAAATTTCGCCAGAAAATTCCGAACCGAAGTCCTGATTGAGCGTCAGGGTTCCAGTACCGAGGTGAATTTCGCCGTCGCCCTTGTCGTCTTTGTTACCGATAAGCCCGCCGACCGTTTCGTTGAAAATATCGAGATCGAGCGTGGCACCGTTTTCAACAGCCACACGACCGGAGCCGAATGCAGTGTTCGCAATACCGGCTTTCGCCGTACCGGCC
Organism: Ochrobactrum sp. 19YEA23; assembly: GCF_029909865.1. Lineage (NCBI taxonomy): Bacteria > Pseudomonadati > Pseudomonadota > Alphaproteobacteria > Hyphomicrobiales > Brucellaceae > Ochrobactrum > Ochrobactrum sp. 19YEA23. Next base: position 88,481 of record NZ_JASAMQ010000001.1, read on the forward strand.
TCAACAGTCAGACCACCGGCGAAGCTATTGTTTCCAGAGAAGGTCGTTGTTCCTGTGCCACGCTGGATGACTTCACCGCCGCCACTGATCTGATGATTGAAGTTATTACTGTTGTCAGAGCGGTCGAATACCAAGGTACCGTGACCTAAGAAGCCATCCTTCAGGTCGATATCCGTTACGACTGTCCCAGAACGACCACCATCACCCAACTGAAGCGTACCATCGGATACGGTCGTCAAGCCCGCATATACAGCATCCTTGGTCAAGATCAGCGTGCCGGCACCGGTTTTGTTCAAGCCATCTGTTCCCTCCAAAACGGCGTCAATTGTCGCAGCGGCGTTCGGATCGTTATCTGTGCTGACTTGTATAAACGGTGTCGTGCCGTTAGTTCCGTTGACCAGGGTCAAAGGCATGCCGGTGACGGTATAACCCGTTGTATCAAAGATAAGGCCGGCTGCGTGCACATCTCCGTCCATGATCTCGACGCGCCCAGCAGATCCTGTGAAGACCGCAACACCGTTATCAGCCCATTGGCCATTGATCGAGCCGTCTGACTCTGTCCAATTATTCGCTAACGTAGTCCAGAATCCATTGCCACCATCTGGCTGACCATTACTATCGCCCTGCGTGTTTTCACCGTCCCAGTAGGTAAACGTCAGTCCCGCCTTGTTGATAAGATTGATCCTGCCCGGTATTGAATCCTGAATCTCCCAGTCATTCTCATCGGCCGGCAGATTGTCGACCGCGCCCAACTCGAAGTCAGAATCGTCCTTAGAACCGGCGTAATCGAATATCCGATAGACACCGGGCGCCGAAATTCCGCCGGTAGTAACGTCAAGGGTTCCGTGAAGTTCCAGCGCACCGGAAACGTTAAACATACCCTTAGAGAATGGCAATGTGCCGATATTGACTTGAACGGCGCTATCTCTGTCGACTGTCAGGTCCCCATTGATCTTTAACGTCGTGCCATAAAGTCCGGCCAACGTTCCACCAGCGAAAACGTGCGTGTCGCCAACCGTGCCAGTACCGCCAAGCAAGCCGCCGCTATTGACATTAACCTTGCCACCGAACGTGCTGCTAACCCGCATGGTGCCTTCGTCGACATTGGCAGTACCTGTAAAGCCCGTCGTAGTTGCCGCTTGATCGAACCATAGATCACCGGCGCCTATTTTGGTAAAGCTTGAGGCGTTGCTCCCCGTCATAGCTCCGGAGAACGTCAAGTTCTGGGCTGTATCGAATGTGTTTTCCGTGGCAGTCGGGTCCAATACGTTGATGACACGCGTCATCGTAAAGGGAGATTCCACCCGCAACGTGCCACCGCCAAAGGTCAACGAACCCGAACCGAGAACCTTGTAGGAATTAACAACGAGGGTGCCCGCATCGAGTTCTGTTCCGCCCTTGTAAGCGTTATCCCCATTGGTGAGCGAAACAATACCGTCGCCGTCAATCACTACTTGGCCGTCGCCATTGATGGCGTTGTCAAAATTAACCAGGCTGAGGTCATTGCGGCTGATCTCCAGTTTTGCGCCGCTAGAGATCTTGACGTTGCTTGCGGAAACCAGATTACCTGCTGTTCCGTTCTGGCCGATTTGAAGAGTACCAGCCAAAATGACGGTGTCGCCGGTGTAGGTATTGTTGCCGACTAGCGTTGTCTTTCCGGAGCCTTTCTGCTCAAGTCCACCATTACCGCTAATCGTCTGGCTAACGACAAGATTATCGTCGGTTCTATCAAAGGCCAGCGATGCACCGCTGGCAATGGTAACGCTCTGGCCCGCACCAAGCCCTCCCACCGAACCGCCATTACCAATCTGCAACGTGCCGTTGTTAATCGCGATTATGCCGCCATATGTGCTGAGGCCTGTCAGAACGAGCATTCCCGCGCCGTCTTTGGTCAGTGAGCCGTTTCCGTTGAGATCAGTTGTAATGGTAAAAGTGTTGCCGACATAGTCAATGTTGAAGCCGCCACCGTTACTGCCCCAGCTGATCGCGTGACCCGTCGATTTCATCGACATGCCCGTAATCTTCAGCGTTCCGCCATTGAAGGTTAGAACACCGCTTGAATCCCCCAGTCGGGTGTCGTCATCAACCGAGATCATCCCACCATTCAATTCGGTGCCGCCGCTGTAGGAATTGGTGCCCGTCAGCACAAGTTCGGCAGTGCCTTCCTTGCGAAGACCGCCGTCGCCGTTGATCGTGCCACCAAATGTTGTGGGCGTGGTCGCGTTCTGGTTATAGGATAAAAAACCCTTACTGGTACCATCGCCCGTATTGACGGTGGAAGCATGATCCCCCAATGCGCCACCATCACCAATTGTCAACGTGCCGCCGCGGATTTTCCAACTCACATTACTAGTGTTTGTCAGGGTCCAATTGCTATTGCCTGTCTTTTCGAAAGTTTGGAATCCCTGATAATCCTCTGAGCCGCCTGTGGACGTCGAAAGCTGCCCATTGAAGGTATCAGAATCATCTCCGCCGAGTATGAACGTGTTATTCGTTCCTTCAGCGAGAACATTTCCAACGATGTTCGAGCCGCTATGGAGTTCCAGCGTGTTGTTGCCGCCCAGCACATGAATGGCATCGCCGTGGTTACCGGCTGATCCACTGCCGGCAGCGCCTCCGGTTCCCCCTGTAATCGTACCGCTGTTGATGATATTCAGCCCGGTGCCATTAATGCCGTCGCCACCATCGCCGCCATTACCGTTACTCGGGTCTGTCGCAAATGTTATGCCGCCCGCGCCGCCATTGCCGCCCGTGATGGAACCGCCGCTTACGTTTACGATACTAGCCTCGCTGGCCTGAATGCCGTCGCCACCTCTGCCGCCTGAGCTTTGGTCTTTTGCGTTAGCACCTACTGTTAGCGCGTTCCCTGCATATCCACCATTACCGCCGCTGATGGAACCGCTATTGCTGACGCTCGCCTCAGAACCACCGTCGACGGGAAGCGCTACCACCCCTGCGCCACCGGCACCACCGGTGGCCTCGGTTTGTTGATAGCCAGGATGTGTATTATCTTGAGAACCCACACCACCGTTTCCGCCCAGGCCGCCCGTGATGGATCCGCCCTGGTTATCCACAGCGGAAACACCATAGATACCAGCACCGCCCAGGCCACCATTAGCTCCAGATGAGTCGATGGCCAACCCCCCTCCGATATCAGCGGGCGTTGTGTCCACATCCCCTCCATCGCCGCCCGTTCCACCCGTGACATGTCCTGACGAACTATTCACGACCTCGGTACCGGCCAGCGCCACACCACCGGTTCCCGCGCCATAAATGCCAGCGCCGCCAGCACCACCATTCCCGGCGCTGTAACCAGGCAGCTGCGTATTGGGACTCGTCGGGCTTGTTCCACCCTTGCCACCGTTTCCGCCAATGACCGTCGCTTCGTTGGTTGCCGTTATATTGGCAACTGACATCCAGATCCCGAGACCGCCACCGCCACCATCACCTCCATTGCCGGGGTGGTTCCCATTACTATAGAATGGGGCCACCACAACACCAGACTTGCCGCCATTGCCACCGTCGCCGCCCGTTATCGTGGTCTGATTGTTGATCGCACCACCGCTCACAACGACCAAACCATACCCTCCGGCACCACCACCACCACCGCTAGCGCTCGGCGTTTTGTCCTGGGTCGCGTCTGCGCCGTCTTGTCCGTCGCCGCCTCGGTCTCCGTGTAAAGGGCTCGTGTAAGCAGCGTCACCACCCTGGCCATTCGCATTGCCATGCGCCCCACCCGCACCTCCGTCGCCACCCTTATTATGCCCTATGACGCTAACACCGCCGACGCCGCCAGCGCCACCGCCGGCGCCGCCGCCGCCGCCGCCCATCCCGGGAGCCACTTGTTGGATGTTACCGTTTACCCCATCCCCTCCGTCCTGCCCAGGTCCTCCGCCTTTACCAGGATAAGAGATGGAGTGATCCCCTCCACCGTCTCCACCCACTGTTTGTGCAAACGCCGGCGAGACTGGGAGGAGCAAGGAAGGCGCAAGAATAATCGCTGCAGGCAGAAAGACACTCGAACACAAATTCGAATTAGCTATACCTAAATGCATAAATTGTAATATTCTTTTGCGCTTCTGATACATCGTATTAATTTCTCTAATAAAAGTGAATCTAGATTATTTCCATAGATACAACCAAACGTCTTTGAATAAAAGATACCATGTATTTAATATTAATTTTCTAATATATTATATAATAATATAATTATATTCGTTATTTATCAATGCCGCAGTACAAAATCATACAGACCTGAACGATATACAATTTGCTTTTATTCTTATTTTCTCAAATCGAAATGCGGCAAAGCAAATTGAAACTCACCCGGAAACGTGGCCGCCGCTTTACGACGTATTCCTCAAGCTTTTGCCCCAAAATTGAAGCCCCGGTCGGCACAACTGGCAAAACCACCAAATATCATGCCGCTCCCGACAGTTGTTGCCCGCCCCCAAAAACTACATGTTTGTCCCGCATTCTCAAACATAAGGTAACTCCTATGCCTATAATCACCTATGAAAATATCAACGTCGAAACACTTACGAAAGAACCAGCTCCTTACGGCACTACAATGGCGCCCGGCGATCACTCCATCAAGGTAACAGCAACCTTGAAAGTAGATGGCGCAGCAGCGTCACATGATAGTACCCTGGGGTTCGAAGAGGGTACCGCAAACGTAATGGGCAAAGGTGGAAATCCAATAACACCTAACAGAGACGGTACATTCACTATTACTAGCGCCGCGAATGGCGCTATAGAATTCTACTTCTTTTATGACAAAGAAGTGATTTTCACCCCCTATATGCTCGCAGCCGACGATCAATCGCAAAAAATGGATTTGCCGGAATACATCGCTTTTATGACCGTAAAGCCCGTTATTGGAAACTTCGGCTACCCGGTGATTGAAAATATTCTTAAGGGTGTCATCCAGATTGATCCTTCCCAAACTATAATTCCAGTGTCGTTGCCGCGAATGGCTATCGCGAACTATTCGGATTGGAAACAGGCAAAAACAGCCCTTCTGGTGCAAGGTGCAAAAACACAAATCTACTTCGGGGATCTTGCGGAGGTCATAACCAATGGATATCCCGTTAGTGTTGCAAATCTGAATACGGACGGCACCGGGGAAAACATCTTCCGCTACATGTTCTTCAACGGCGAAACCGCTGAGGACGGAAACTATGTCACTTACACTGCCGTACTTAACGACGATGCCGATTCAAGGCCGACAGACCTCCGCAACGAGCACGAAATTGCCCGGATGTACAATTACAACACGGAAATAACCAGTCCGACCCAGCCGATCGATTTCTGGTTCCCGCTACCTACAGCGCCGACCGGCGATTACCAATTCGGCAATTCCATTCAAATAGAACTCCGCCTGGATGCCTACGAGCACGGCACCAATACTTCCAAACATGGGCACGTAACAGCCACGACTCTAGGCTTGGCTCAATCGGATTTCGACGCTGCGACCCAGAACGGATACATCGTTATCCCATTTACACCCTCGGGGGGCAATCTCGACGATTATTCGATGTCCAAGGATGGGGTACTGGGTTCATTCGAAATTGATTATACAGTAATGGATTCTAGTGGCAGAGTGTTGGGCAGGCCTATCGACACTATCGTCGGCAGCCTCAACACTGGTGGACCAAGATCGCGGGAAAAGTAAGTTTTCGGGACCAACGCTGCCTGCGTGATGCAGGGCAGGAGAAGGCGCGCCGTTCGCAGAGGACATCCAATCGGTCTGAATTGGATTCTTCCTGTCATTCTTCATCTACACGATGATCTGCAGAGCAGAAAGAGGCTCTGGACGGCCCCGCGCACGAGAGCGCTCTCGGCCAGGAATAGCCACAACGCACACGACAACCAATTGAATTGCCAACTCGGCTGGAGCTGGCAAGTTTTCCCGTTTGTTCAAAATCAGGAGAGCAGGATGAGACAGTTCATTCTCACTCAAAACAACAATAATTTGCATTACATGGCCAGCACACCGGCACTCGGTTTTGCATTTCCGGCGAATGAATTTGTCGATCTTGCCATTACCTATAAGGACAGCTTTCACACGCCCCTGGCTGGCAGAAATCTGGTGTGGCAGCTTGTCGAAGGCGAAGCAACACTACGCCACCAGACGACACCGGTTGGCAGCGACGGCAACGGCGTTAATTCGATCCAGGTGGAACTTGCCGATCCGAACGCTAATTCCACCGTTCGCCTGGCTGTCTGGCCGGAAGACGAGGCGGATTCAAAGCTCGAATTCGAATGTCTGTTCGGTGCGCCAAAGGCTGCGCCGCCCATTGGTTCGGGAAACTGGCTAGAAATAGTCTACCCTCGAGACGACCCTAAAGACCTTGCCCCCATAAATCTTGATCCAAGTGCAGGCGATATAAACTACCTGGTTTTCTACACTGACCCCTATGGAATCCCTATAGAAGGCAAAGAAATAATTCTCAATTCCGTACTTGGTAGCAATACAATAAATAGTAATACTAAATACAGACTTGGTCAATTCTATGCCAGTTTTAAAGAAGTTGAAGAATATTCTTCAGGAAAATGGATTACAACCGCTAAAGTAGATGGTAAAGAAGCGCATTCTAACAATCTACTTAACGATGAAAGTATACTTAGAAATCAGGTTCTAAATTTTTGGCCAATTAACAATTCTGTTCTATACCCCGGATATACCTATGACCTAAAGACACTTCACACGGTTGGAAATGGATTTACCGTACCGCATCGTGAGATTTTCTGGAGTGTAAACACCAAATTACCCGATGGTATCGAGGTCCAGATTGAACCTGCATCCTTAAAGGAAGATAAGTACGGCACAGCCATTTCCTCAATTACTGTTCCATACGTTGTCTATGGAATGGACGACAAGATTACTCTGAAAGTGGGACTGGTCGGGCTTGATGAATCTGAAGCTACCGTCTTCGACTACCCCACTTTCACGATAGGAGGTCCGCGTTTTAGCATCATCATTCCAACACCCGACCACGGGGTCATCGATCCCTACCAAACTTGTCAGTTCCAGGTGATGGTGCTAGACGAACACGGCACCAGCCCCAGTGGTGATGTCACCGTTACTTGGGACGCCGCCTTGCACGGCGAGGGAACGGCACGTTTTCCCGTGGTTATTACCGAGCTGGACCACGGTCTTGGTCAAAGTGGCCTCCACTTTAGCAACTTACCGCAGGGCATAGTGCAGAATGTCGACGTTACCATTACGCCGACAGAAGGCGCCCCCTATCAGGCGACGTATCAGGTAGCGGCCAATATCATCGCGCAGGTTCCACCCGCTACCACTGATCCGCTTGCTGTCGGAATTGAACAGGTTGTTACGGTTAGCCTGACCGATTACAAGGGAAATGCTGTGCCCCGTCGCACGCTTTATATCGCCCGCAACACTGACATACGAGTCGGTTCCAGTGCTGTAACAGGCGCCGATGGCATCGCCACAATACCGGTAACTTCGTCCACCGCGCTTACGACACATTTGTCCATCTCAGAGGGGCCAGATTGTGTTCCCACAATCATCGAGCTCACCTTTGGTGAAACGAAAAGGAACATCGTCACTATTAACAAACCAGAGGTCGATATCCGGTACGACACACAGGTGGCGATAACCGCGAATTATACGAACGACCAAGGCAAACCGCTTCAGGACGCCCAATTAAAATTGGACTTTACGCTCGCTGACGGAAGCCCTTTGCCGCCTAATTTGACATGGATGCGGTCAAGCGCGACAGGCCCGAAAGGCGAATACTCCTTCTGGTTTAACTATTCAACCACTGACGGCTTGCCCGCCTCTCCAGTATCCATCATCGCAACCGTTCGCGATGACTTCGGCGCTTCGGATTCTGTAACGTTGAAATTCATCGGTGGCGGCAAGGAAAATCATCTAACCCTTCTCCATCCGGCAAACAATTCTTCTCAGGTACCTGGCACTGAAATCCACGTCAAACTGCAGCTGACCAACAACAACAGACAGCCGATGGCGAAATACCCTATCACCTGGCTCGTCCCAAAAGGCATTACTGTCGAGAGTAAGGATTCGCTTACCGCTGCGAATGGGGAAGCCACAGCCATATTCACCACAACCTCTAAAGAAATGTTCGAGATTGACGTAGTGGCGTCAGCTGCGAATGCGTCACGATATTTCAGATTGAACTTCACTGGCAGCGATTATTACGACAGCAATATGTTCTGTAAAACCAACTACGCGCATAACATGCCAGAGGGCTTTGATGCCGTACCGCGTGACGAGGGTGAAATTGTAGTTTTCAACTTCATCTACAAGAAGAATGATGAACCTCAGCCTGAACAGTGGATCGCTTGGAACATCGAACCCATGTCAGGAAATCTCAGGTTTTATGACGAAAACAACGTTAAATGGGAAGCCAACGCTGACCACAACGTCTTTACAAAAACCAACGCAGAAGGACGAGCCATCCTCAAGATCGGGAGCTCAGCTGCGCACCTCGGCCACGTCATAGCCAACCCGGTTGGCAACCCATCTGCGACAACACCAGCAGTAGATTTTGCCATCGCAACTTTTTCGGCTGATCTTGCTGAACCGGGTATGAGCCGCGTCAACTACGAGCCAAAGCCCATCGAGCTTTCAGGCCAATATTCCATCGATCACAAAGGTTTCACCCTAAACATTCCGGAGAACTCAGCTCAACGTGGGTACGACCTTGTCGTGTTCTGGTTAGAGAGCCACATGTCCGATCCCACCCCCAGTGAGAGAATAATAATCACTGATATTATAGAAGCCGAAAACGGCGTGATAGTTCCCTTCAACTACGTTACGCCCAAACCTGGAACCACCAATACCAATATGTTTTGCTATATGGCCGTCGACAGCAGGACGGGTCAGGGTTTTCGATCTACGCCCCTTCCGCCTGAAGTGAAAGGAACTCCGTTAACGAACCTGCCGATACCGGACCAGGATCGACCTATGCTTGCTCCACGCCTCTATGACAACGCCACTATGGTTGTTCATGGCGATATTATCGGCGGGCTTAATGTTATCGTGGACTATGATCCCCAGTATTGGATCCCCCAAAAGACTATCCATCTCATTGTCTATCTCAACAAACACGATGGGAGTTTCGGTGCCAACCTAACACAGGAAATCCCAATTACGGACGTCGAAATTAACGCCAAGAAAATGGTCTTCAATTTCCCATATGATCAAGTCAACGGATATGATCACGGCACTCTGGAAGCCGACTATTTCATTGAGAAAACGTGGTCGGCGGTGCTCGATAATGTCCTGCTCAATACCGTCGATCCTTTTGTTTGATAGCACGAAAACAGCACTGTCGCCATATGTTTGGCGACAGTGATCCCCCAAAACGGATGTTGACCCGATTGGATACCAGAAACGGACAGATAATGGATCGCTATATTCAGAAACTGCGGAGATGTTCAAAAGGATAACCGAAGGCGGTTAATCTAATCGAACGAAGATCCTGCGACACCCCTCTGTGTATAGAAGACATGATTGTCTGATCCTATATGCAAAGGTGGACTACATCCCTGCGGTGCCGTAAAAATTCCTTCGTCTCGACTGTGAGCGGATATGCCGTGACGCCGACATTGACTGGACATACCTGCTTTAACAAGCAGTTTGTAGAAACCCGCCCACAAATTGATCGCCAATAGAATTAGTGTAATCTTTCATAGATTACACTAATTTAGATTTTTAGTATAATACCAAACTGAATTAAATTTGTTCGAAAACATATTAAAATCTTGTAAAAATAATAGTAATATGATGAAATTGATTCAGTAAATCTGAATACAATACCCTACTAAATTTCACATACGAGCATAAACAAAACATTCTTATTGGGTGCATGCAATGAAATGGGAACAAATCTATGAAGCCATGCAATCAGCTGATGACGCTGGGCAGCTCTTGGAACACATAGAGAGCTATGCCAGACAGCGCGGATTCGCACATGTGTCCTATGCCATGCGCGTTCCACTGCTCAACGGTGTGGTGAAGTGGCTTAGCTTCGGCTCATTACCGCAAGAATGGACAGATCACTATGCGTCCAAGAAATACGCGGAAGAAGATCCGCTTGTTCGTAAAGCATTGAATAGCATAGAGCCACTGGTCTGGTCGGCAAAATTGTTCGCGGATGCTCCGCAAATCTGGGAGGACGCGCAGAAATTCGGCTTCAAGGTTGGCATCTCGCAACCTTGCTGGGCCGCACAAGGCGTATTCGGCATGCTGTCTTTTATCAGAAGCGAGCCAACCCTATCTTCGGGCGAAGTAGCCACATTGCGCCGCCAAATGCAGATTTCGGCAAATCTGCTCCATTTGTCCATGTATGAACATCTCGATGTTCCGACCATGAACTGCGTTTCCGAAGTCAATCTCACCGCGCGTGAAAGGGAAATCCTCCACTGGGCTAGTGAAGGCAAGACGTCTGAAATCATCGGCGCAATACTCAACATCTCAACCCGCACAGTAAACTTCCATATTAGCAACGTGCTGACCAAGCTTGTTGCTGTGAACAAGGTTCAGGCCGTCGCTAAGGCCCGCACTTTTGGTCTCCTATAGTCTTATCCAATCCCCTCAGTCCTTTCGGCGGTTTGACCCGAAGGGCACTCTCAAATTTTCCCCCAAATTTTGTAAGAATATCCGCAGTCGATTGGAGCAGGTTCGCTGCCTGTAATCCCATATGGGCAGGTTCGAACTTCGTTGTGCTACAGATTAATTATCCGCTCGATTCCAATGGCGTCAAGAAACGCCTGATCGTGGCTGACAACAAGTAAGCCGCCTTCATAGTCGTTCAATGCAGCTTCCAGCGCCTCGATAGAATCAAGATCGAGGTGATTGGTCGGCTCGTCGAGGAGCAGCAATTCCGGTTTCTGTGTACCACCCAGAACGCAAGCGAGCGTGGCGCGCAGCAATTCGCCACCGCTCAGCTCTCCTGCAAACCGGCTCGCGCTTTCGCCGCGAAATGAAAAACGCGCCAGCGCCGCCCGCGCATCATTGTCATTCGCATCCGGATTGAGATGCCGGAAGTTCTCATAAAGCGTAGCTTTGCGGTCCATCAACTTCATCTGCTGATCGAACATCGCAATTGGTACGTAGCACTGCACGCGTCCGGCAACCGGCGACAGTTCTCCCATGACAAGCCTCAGCAGCGATGTCTTACCCGCACCATTGGCGCCACGTATCGCGATGCGCTCCGGCCCGACGATCTTCATCGAAAAGTCCCGGATAACAGGCCGGTCTGATCGCGGTCCACCCGATACATTGTCCATTTGCAGAAGAACGCGCCCAGATGGAAGCGCCTTGCGCTCGACACTAAAACGCATCGGCTTGACCGTCTCGACCAGCGCTTCAGCATCCTTCAGTTGGGCGTGCGCCTTCTCTGAATTGCGATCCGCCAGCGCCTGCCCCTTGCCGCCGGTCTTCTGCGCCCGGTCTTCACGCGCATCAAGCAACAGTTTGCTCATACCAGCATCGGCACGAGATTTGGACCCGCGTGAATCACTGCGTGCCTGACGTTCCGCTGCTTCCTGCGCCTTGCGTTGAACCTGCTTTACCTCGCGTTGGGCAAGTTGCAGATTGCGGGCTGCATTGTCCCGCTCTTCCTGTTTCTTGTCGTGGTAGAAATCCCAGTTGCCGCCATAAAGATGGAGTCCTGTTAGCGAAAGCTCGGCAATACTATCCATCTGCCGCAACAGCGCGCGATCATGGCTGACGACAATCGCCGCTCCAGGCCAGTCCGCCAGCATATCCATAACCGCCTTGCGGCCATCATGGTCGAGATTGTTGGTCGGTTCATCCAGCAGGATAAGATCGGGCCGGTGAAACAGAAGCGCGGCAAGAGCAGCACGTGTCCGCTGCCCACCGCTGAGCGACGAAAGCAGCGTCTGCGGTTCCTGCGCCAGTCCGAAATGCTGCAAAGCGTCGGCAAAGTGCTGCGGCAGAAGCCAGTCGGCTTGTTCAAAATCACTATCCGAACCCTGCCCCGCTTCAATACGTGAAAGCATAGCGAATGCTGCGGAAAGGTCGAACAGATCGGCCAGCGTCTGCCCGCCGTCAGTCGCTATATTCTGTTGCAGAACGCCGAACCTGCCGCTGCGTGCGACAGTGCCTGATGTTGGCGTCAACGCGCCGCTCATGATGTTGAGAAGCGTGGATTTACCCACGCCGTTGCGCCCGACAAGCCCGATACGGGCCTCGGTTACGCTGAAATTGACGGATTCGAAAAGTGTACGGCCATCAGCCGTGATGCACGAAACGTCCTGAAGTGTCAGAAGAGCAGTCATTGCGAACCATGGAAACATTGAAAACACTGGTCGGTTGATACAGTGCTGTCTGATCCATCGTTCTTTTCTCCTTGCTTTGACTGCTCCCTATATAAGGGCTGTTACCGGATCAATCTAGATCGAATGTCGCAATAACTGGAACATGGTCTGATGGACGTTCCCAGCCGCGCGCATCGCGCAGAATCTGCAGACCCTTCATATGGGCCTCCAGATCGGCAGAGCCCCAGACATGGTCAAGCCTGCGGCCACGATCCGATTCATCCCAATCCTTCGCGCGATAGCTCCACCAAGTATAGATTTTCTGGTCAGACGGAATGATCTGGCGCATCAAGTCGCTCCAGCCGCCCTTGACGCGCAGATCTTCCAGCGTCTCGGTCTCGATCGGCGTATGGCTGACGATCTTCAAAAGCTGCTTATGGGACCAGACATCGTTTTCAAGCGGCGCGATGTTGAGATCGCCCACCAAGATCGACGACAGACCATCCTGACGATCCGCCACGATGGCCCGCATTTCTTCCAGAAAGCCCAGCTTATGGGCAAATTTCGGATTGATTGCCGGGTCCGGCTCATCGCCGCCTGCCGGCACATAGAAATTATGGATACGAAGCTTCTTGTTCCCGGCTTCAACAACCGCACTCAAATGGCGACAATCACCCATATCGCAGAAACCGATCTTTTCGACACCGGACAATGGACGGCGCGAGATGGTTGCAACGCCGTGATAGCCCTTCTGGCCGCTGATCTCGATATGCTCATAGCCGAGCGCACGAAACCCCTTGGACGGAAACTGATCGTCCGGGCACTTGGTTTCCTGAAGACACAGAACATCGGGCTGATAGTCGCGCAGAAACTGCTCGACCAGCGGCATGCGCAGGCGCACGGAGTTGATGTTCCAAGTAGCAACGGAAAAAGCCATGGGGGTGGGACTCGCAGCAACGAAAAAGATGCCGCGAACCTAACCATTTATCCTGCAAATGCAAACAGCTTGCCGAAGCAAGGTGACAATTGCTGACCTTTTTGTGAAAGCCGCTTACTGGCCTTTGCGCTTCATGGCGATACGCTGATAGTCGATCTTGAACATGTCATCGGTGAAACGAACACCGGTACGCAGATTGAAGATCATGACCGTGGTGTCGAGCTTCTGCGCATCGGTGATGGTCCACTGCTTCAGCTCATAGGACTTGGGATCGAACATCATGGTGATTTTCGAATCGCCAAAGATCGACTTGTCGCCGAGCACCAGGGTGGTCATGTCCGGTTCCTGCTTCACATTCTGAAGACGGCCACCGCCAAGGTCGATGCGATCTGCCAGCAACAGCTTGAGCGGCGTCTTGGAAAGCGGATAGAGATCCCACGTATCCAGCTTGCGATTGTTGATGACCACGGACTCGCCGTCGGAAATCACGCGGATCGGCGAGTTGTTGTAGTTGAAGCGGATTTTGCCCGGACGCTCGATATAGAAAGTACCGCCGGTCTGGTCGCCTTTCGGACCAAACTGTACGAACTCGCCCGTCATGGTACGAACCGATGAAAAATGATCGGCGATCTGCTGCGCCGCACCAGCAGCACCAGCACCCTGCGCCATCGCGGCAACAGGCGTCAGAACCAGAGACGTGACGCCAAGACCAAGCGCTCCCATTCCCAGCACGGCTGCAAGACGACCAGCTTTCGCAAAGGCTGAAAAACGGGAGAATATCATCGGTATACTTTCTCTTTTCATCATATCGTCAGGTTATCGCGCCAGTTTGGCGCGAGTGTGGCGTGCCGTTTTCATAGGGTCGACGAGATTTTGGCTATGGCGTGCCGAAAATGGTGGAGTTCGAGAACCGGAGCGGAGTGTACTTAACGTACATGAGCACCGGAAGCGCAGAACAACGCCATTTGCAGGTTGCCAGAGCCGAAATATCCCTGGCTTAAAAGTCATCGTCACCAGTGGGCACCAGAATCTCACGCTTGCCCGCATGGTTGGCGGGACCGACAATCCCTTCATCTTCCATGCGTTCGATGATCGACGCAGCCCGGTTATAGCCAATGCCGAGACGGCGCTGGATATAGGACGTGGATGCCTTCTTGTCGCGAAGTACCACCGCGACGGCCTGATCATACGGGTCATCGGAATCTTCCAGATTGGAGGTTCCAGACGGGCCGCTGCCGCCCTCATCGTCTTCTTCGTCCTCAGTGATAGCATCCAGATATTCCGGCACACCCTGAAGCTTCAGATGCTGCACAATGCGTTCCACCTCGTCGTCGCCGACGAAAGGTCCGTGCACGCGCTGGATGCGACCGCCGCCAGCCATGAAGAGCATATCGCCCTGACCGAGCAGCTGTTCTGCGCCCTGTTCCCCCAGAATGGTGCGGCTGTCGATCTTCGACGTCACCTGGAAGGAAATACGGGTCGGGAAGTTCGCCTTGATCGTACCGGTGATGACATCCACCGACGGGCGCTGCGTGGCCATGATCACATGGATACCAGCGGCACGCGCCATCTGCGCCAGACGCTGCACCGCGCCTTCGATATCCTTGCCAGCAACCATCATCAGGTCGGCCATTTCGTCGATGATCACGACGATATAGGGCATTGGCGACAGATCGAGTTCTTCGGTTTCGTAGATCGCCTCGCCGGTATTGCGGTCGAAGCCGGTCTGCACGGTGCGCGCAATCGGCTCGCCCTTTTTCTGTGCCAGACCGACACGCTGATTGAAACCGTCAATGTTGCGAACGCCGACCTTCGACATCTTGCGATAGCGGTCTTCCATTTCGCGCACGGTCCATTTGAGCGCGACCACAGCCTTTTTCGGGTCGGTCACAACCGGCGTGAGCAGATGTGGAATGCCGTCATAGACGGAGAGTTCCAGCATCTTCGGATCGATCATGATCAGGCGGCATTCCTGCGGCGTCATGCGATAGAGCAGCGACAGGATCATCGTGTTGATCGCCACCGATTTGCCCGAGCCGGTCGTACCGGCAACGAGCACATGCGGCATCTTCGCGATATCGGCAATCACCGGCTCGCCATTGATGGTCTTGCCAAGCGCCAGCGCCAGTTTCGCCTTGGACTGTTCGAAGTCGCGGCTGGCCAGCATTTCGCGCAGATACACCATTTCGCGTTTCGGGTTCGGCAATTCGATGCCGATGGCGTTGCGGCCCGGAATCACTGCAACGCGCGCGGCAATCGCGCTCATCGAGCGGGCAATATCGTCGGCAAGGCCGATGACGCGGGAAGACTTGATGCCCGGTGCCGGTTCCAGTTCGTAAAGCGTGACCACCGGGCCAGGCTTCACATTGATGATTTCACCGCGCACGCCGAAATCTTCCAGCACGCCTTCCAGCAGACGCGCATTCTGCTCCAGCGCATCCTTCGACAGAGCGGGATCACGCTGAACCAGTTTTGGTTCAGCGAGGAAATGCAGCGATGGCATTTCAAACACGCCATTATCCTTGAGGAAGGACGGCTGTGCTTCACGCTGGGCGCGAGCGCCCGGCTTGGGCGACGGTGCGGCCTGTTCGACACGCGCCTTGCGGCTGCGTGCAGGCGGCGCATCGTGCCATTCCTGACCGGCCAGCGGTGCTTCGTCCGCGCCATCATCCATCGGATCGTCCATATCGAACGGCGCTTCGTCCGCCGATGGTCCGCCAAAGCCCGGTTCACGACGCCTGCCCGCTTCCGCACCATTGCGCGTTTCCGCGCTACGACGCACGGCGCGCATATCGCCGAAATCATCGTCACGGGACTGGCGACGGCCAAGCCCGGTAAGACGCTTGAAGTTGGCTGTCGTCGTCAGCACGAGATGGGTCAGCGCACCGATGAACTGGAAGCCGCCGCCAGCGGTTTCCTCGTCATCCTCATCGATGAAATCTTCTTCCGCCCGTCCGCGTTGCGTGGGCTGAACCGGATTGATGATGCCACGGCCAATGATGCCGCTTGCAAAAAGGCAGAGCCACAGCGCAGGAAAAGCGAGAACCAGCGCAATAGCCGAAGCGATTGCTCCCTGCGGGAACTGACCAAGGAACAGGCCGGGAAAGCGCAGCAGCATGTCGCCGAACACGCCGCCAAGTCCGATCGGCATCGGCCAGCTTTCCGGCACGGCAAAGCAGCTCGCAATGCCAGCAAAAAGAACGGCTGCGCCGATCCAGGCAAAGCTGCGCTTGGCGACACGGCCAATACCGCCGCGGGTCATCATGAGAAGCGACCACACGACCAGCGGCAACAATGCGGGAACGCTCGCCAGACCGAAAAATTGCATGGCGAGATCGGAGAAGACAGCGCCGGGATAACCAAGCGCATTGGTCACCGGATTGTCGGTAGCATGGCTGAAGCTTGGATCAGCCACATTCCATGTAGCCAGCGCGCCAACGGCCATTGCCGTCAGCGACAAAAGCGCCAGACCAAACAGTATATAGAACTGCCTGCGGAAGATATTGGTCAGGCGAAGCCTGTCTTCCGTTATCCGCTCGTCACGCAGCGGGTATGAGGGCGAATATCCTTGCCGCATATAGCCAGTCCCGAACCGAAATTTTCGCTGTCGCCCATAACAGAACAGTTACGGGCAGAATGAATCGGTCCGATCCTAATCCGGCGATGGTTAATTCCGCATTAACCATGGATTATCTTCACACAAATGAAAAAAGGCGCGGTTTCCCGCGCCTTTCTCCGTTTTGGGAGAATTGTTCTTACTGAACAGATTCGCCGTGCAAAGAGATATCGAGACCTTCGATTTCGGCCTGCTTGCTTGGGCGCAGTCCCATGACAGCCTTTACCACGTAGAGGATGATGGCCGTGGCGATGGCCGTGTAGACGACGGTTACGGCAGCACCGAAGAACTGCTTGCCCATCGTGGCACCTTCGCCAGCTGCATTGATGGTGGCGTCTGCGAAGAAACCGGTCAGAACCGCACCAACGAAACCGCCGACACCATGGACGCCGAACGCATCAAGCGAGTCGTCATAGCCGAGAGCGTGCTTGATCTTGACGGCTGCAATGTAGCAGATCGCGCCAGCAACGATACCGATGATGAGAGCGCCGGTCGGGTTGACGAAACCGGCAGCAGGCGTGATCGCAACGAGACCAGCAACGGCGCCCGAAATAATGCCGAGCACGCTTGGCTTACCGGCAACCGCCCATTCCACGAACATCCAGGCGAGAGCCGCACCGGCAGTCGCAACCTGCGTGTTGAGCATGGCAACACCAGCCAGTGCATTCGCGCCAGCGGCAGAACCGGCGTTGAAGCCGAACCAGCCCACCCACAGAAGGGCAGCGCCGATAACCGAGAGAACGAGGTTGTGCGGGGCCATGTTGGTGTGGCCGTAACCGTCGCGCTTGCCGATGATGAGCGCCGCCACCAGACCGGCAACACCGGCGTTGATGTGAACAACCGTGCCACCCGCAAAGTCGAGGACGCCATCGGAAGCCATGAAGCCGCCGCCCCAGACCCAATGTGCGACCGGGATATAGACGATGAAGAGCCACAGGGTCAGGAAGACCAGCATGGACGAAAACTTCATGCGTTCAGCAAACGAACCGGCAATCAGCGCAGGCGTGATGATCGCGAAGGTCATCTGGAAGGTGATGAAGACATATTCCGGGATGGTACCGGTCAGCGATTCCATCGTTACGCCGGAGAAGAAGGCCTTCGACAGACCGCCGATGTACGAATTCATCGAGCCGCCATCGGTGAAAGCGAGCGAATAGCCAGCCACCATCCACAGCACGGACATGAGGCAGGTGATGGCGAAGCTCTGCATCACCGTGGACAGCACGTTCTTCTTGCGCACCATGCCGCCATAGAACAGCGCAAGGCCGGGGATGGTCATCATCAACACAAGCGCGGTTGACGTCAGCATCCAGGCCGTATCGCCCGTATCGAGAGTGGGCGTGGGTGCCGCAGGGGCTGCGGCGTCCTGAGCCAACGCCATTCCAGCCATGGCGACAAGCGCAGGCAAAGTGGCCAAAAGAGCTGCTGGCTTGATTCTTCCTGTTATGAGCATCGAATATCTCCGTCGAATGGCGGTTTCAAACGCGTATGCGCTGGAAAGACCGGTTCGAACTAAGAGAAACAAAAATCGTGCCAGTTGCAGAAAGGCGCGGCACAAAATGTGATTTTTTTGTGAAGCCCATTGTTACGGGGTAAGGCAGAACCCGAAAAGCCGGGTTTTTTCTGCCGGAGGTTTAGGCAAAATCAGGCTAAGTGATTCTGGCGATTCAGTTTTTCAGCGCCCTGCCAGAGCGCTGAACTTTGCAGGCGAGAGGTGTAATGCTCAATATTTATACAGCATCTACAGGTGCGATTAATATTTAATCATTCTTTCTTTTCATGCACACGAATTAGCCCTTCCTGTGCAACAGAGGCCACCAAAATACCGTCCCGCGTATAAAGCCCGCCACGATTAAACCCGCGTGCGCCGGAAGCGCTCGGTGTGTCCTGCGTATAAAGCAGCCAGTCATCGAGCTTGAACGGACGATGGAACCACATGGCATGATCGAGGCTTGCCGCCTGAAGATCGCGATCAAAGATCGAGCGCCCATGCGGATGCAGCGAGGTGTCGAGAAGCGTCATATCGGAAAGATAGGCGAGAATTGCCGCCTGAAGCGCGCGATCATCGGGAACAATACCGTTTGCGCGCACCCAGACATGCTGCACGGGCTCCAGCTTCTCCCGCGAGAAATAATGCGTGAGCTGGACTGGCTTGATCTCGATAGGCCGCTCCCGCTCCCAATATTTGCGGACATTGGCCGGAGCAAGGTGCAGATACTGCTCCTTGATGTCGCGATCACCAAGCAATTGTTCAGGCAACGGCAACCCTTCAGGCATGGCGATCTGATGATCGAGACCGCCCTCATCCACCTGAAACGACGCTGATAGCGTGAAGATGGCCTTGCCGTGTTGTTTGGCCAGCACACGCCGCGTATTGAAGCTTGAACCGTCGCGAATGCGATCCACCTCATAAATGATCGGAATTGCCGGGTCGCCGGGGCGCACGAAATAGCCATGCAGCGAATGCACATGCCGCTCTGGTTCCACCGTCCTTTGGGCCGCAATCAGCGCCTGACCGATCACCTGACCACCGAATACACGCTGCCAGCCCACTTGCGGGCTGTTGCCGCGAAACAGATCCATCTCCAGCGTTTCCAGATCAAGTATCGAAAGCAACTCCCGCATGGAAGCCGTCTGGCCTGCACTCTCGCCTGACACAGACCCTGATACAGACTTGGCATCGGACTGCTGATATTCGGACTTTTCGCGATCGGACATGGACAGCCTGGCTCCTGCGACACTATATGAACCTAATAAACCTATGGCTCATGTTTGTTCCCGACGGCAGAAATCTGTCAAGTGGCGTGGCTGTTTTTAGGGTTCCGCCTCCTTGCGAACATGCCTCACAGTGCCGCGGCAAAATATCGGCTTCACTCTTGCCGTATTTGTGCCAGAAGCGCACAAGCATGGTATAGGCTTTCCGGAAAGGACGAACTGATGGCTGCGAAATCCAAACAGACAAGCACCAGCAATACCGACCTGCTGATCGCCGGCGGCGGTTATGTCGGCCTCGTCACGGCGGTCGCGGTCAAGTCTGCAGCACCGCATCTTTCCGTCACGGTTGTCGACGGTGCGCCTGCTGGCGCCTGGAAGACCGACCCGCGCGCCTCGTCCATTGCGGCTGCCGCATCGCGCATGCTCGACAAGCTCGGCTGCTGGCAGGAAATCGTGCCTGATGTGCAACCGATCACCGAAATGGTCATCACCGATTCGCGCGTTTCCGACCCGGTGCGCCCGGTTTTCCTTACCTTTTCGGGTGACGTAGACCCCGGCGAGCCCTTTGCCCACATGGTCGAGAACCGTGTTCTCAATACCGCCCTGCACAACAAGGCCGATGCGCTGGGCATCACCTTTCTCGAAGCAACCAGCGTGAACGGCTTTGAAACCAAGCCGGAAACTGTGGCCGTTTCGCTTTCTGATGGCCACACAATCGAAACCCGGCTTCTGATTGCTGCCGATGGCGCTCGCTCGCGCCTGCGCGATCAGGCGGGAATCAAGACCGTTAACTGGGACTATGGCCAGTCCGGCATCGTCTGCAACGTGTCTCATGAAAAGCCGCATGGCGGTCGCGCCGACGAGCATTTTCTGCCTGCCGGACCCTTTGCCATCCTGCCGCTCAAGGGCAATCGCAGCTCGCTGGTGTGGACAGAACGCACCACTGACGCCGACCGCCTGATCCGCGAGGATGATTTCGTCTTCGAAGCCGAACTGGAGCAGCGTTTTGGCCACCGTCTCGGCGCGCTGCATGTCGAAGGTCCGCGCCGCGCCTTCCCGCTTGGCCTGACGCTGGCGCGCGAATTCGTGAAGCCGCGATTTGCCCTCGTTGGCGATGCGGCCCATCGCATCCACCCGATTGCAGGACAGGGTCTCAATCTCGGTTTCCGCGATGCTGCGGCCATCGCCGAAGTCATCGTCGAAACGGATCGTCTCGGCCTCGATATCGGATCGTTCGCAGCACTCGAACGCTACCAGTCCTGGCGTCGGTTCGACACGGTGCAGATGGGTGTGACGACCGATGTGCTTACCAAGCTGTTTTCCAACGACAACCCGGCCATCCGCTCCATCCGCGATATTGGCCTTGGCCTCGTGGATCGCGTCCCCAGCCTGAAGTCCTTCTTCATCAAGCAGGCCGCCGGGTTGTCCGGCGAAACACCGCGCTTGTTGAAAGGCCAGTCGATCTGATCGCCTGCTCTCAGATTGCTGCCTGTTAATCGCTGGAAGCCTCGGCCAAGCGCCCTATATCCGTGACGGACAATCACCGAGAGGAGCTTCCCCATGGATAGAAAAGCAACCGCAGTCTGGCAAGGCACGCTCAAGGAAGGCAAAGGCACGCTCAATACCCAGAGCGGCGCGCTGAAGGACCTTGCCTATGATTTCAAGGCCCGTTTTGAAGATGAAAGCGGCCGCGCAGGAACCAACCCAGAAGAACTTCTTGGGGCAGCCCATGCGGGCTGCTTTGCGATGCAGCTTTCCGCCTTGCTGACGCAGAACGGCACTCCACCGGAAAAGCTGGAAGCAACGGCAGTGGTCAGCATCGGCCCTGCCTCGGGTGGCGGTTTTGAGATTACCCGCAGCGCACTGACGCTCAATGCCAAGATTCCGGGCATTTCCTCTGATGATTTCGACAGCCTTGCGAAAAAGGCAAAGGAATCCTGCCCGCTTTCGAAGGCGCTCGGCGCAATCGAAGTGACGCTCGACGCGAAGCTGGTCTAAGATCGCCAAAGGCGGGTTTTTGAGCGCATCCCGAAAAGTGTGAAACGCCTCCGCAGGGAAATCAGTCCACTGGACTGATTTCTGATCCTGCTTCGATCGGAAAAGATGCGCGTTAGAACATACCCTTAGAGCGCCGATCTGATCCAATCAGATCGGCGCTCTAAGGAACCCGCCTTTTATTCCGGCAGATGACAGACGGCCTCGATATTGTGCCCGTCTGGATCGTTCACGAAGGCCGCATAATAATCGGGATGGTAATCGGCGCGAAGGCCCGGCTTGCCATTGTCGCTGCCGCCGGCTGCAATGGCCGCTTCATAGAAACGATCCACTTCCGAACGCGTGCCAGCCGAAAAGGCGACATGCAGAACGCCTTCCAGTTTGGCGCCCTTCTGCTTGCCGATCCAGAATTCCGGCTTGCCATTGCGCCCATAACCGACCCAATCACCGAATTCCATGGCGCGGGTAATGCCCAGAGGGGCCAGCGCCTCGTCATAGAATTTGCGCGACTTGGGCATGCTGGAAATGTTGAAGCCAATATGGTCGAGCATGATTGCTCATTCTCCGTGCTGCCTTGTTATCTCAAGACATATCGGCGGCAACGCAAAGGTCAAGTCCATACAATCAATGAGTGTATGGTCACGATGAGAAACCTGACAAAGAAAAAGGGGAAGGCAACGGCCTTCCCCTTTTAGTTTCCAGATCGGTCGCGCTACTACACGCGGCGCTCGACCATCATCTTCTTGATTTCGGCAATCGCCTTGGCCGGGTTCAGTCCCTTCGGGCAGGTCTGCGCGCAGTTCATGATCGTGTGGCAGCGATAGAGACGGAACGGATCCTCGAGATTGTCGAGGCGTTCGCCCTTGGCTTCGTCGCGGCTGTCGATCAGCCAGCGATAGGCCTGAAGCAGCACAGCCGGGCCGAGGTAACGGTCGCCGTTCCACCAGTAGCTCGGGCACGAGGTCGAGCAGCAAGCGCACAGAATGCACTCGTAGAGACCGTCCAGCTTCTGGCGGTCGTCATGGCTCTGCAGCCATTCCTTCTGCGGCTCCGGCGAAACCGTCTTGAGCCAGGGCTCAATTGAACGGTGCTGGGCGTAGAAGTTGTTGAGGTCCGGAACGAGATCCTTGACCACTGGCATGTGCGGAAGCGGGTAAACCTTGATGGTCCCCTTGATGTCGTCCATGCCCTTGGTGCAGGCCAGCGTATTGGCGCCGTCGATGTTCATTGCGCAGGAGCCGCAAATGCCTTCGCGGCACGAACGGCGCAGCGTCAGCGTCGGATCGATCTTGTTCTTGATATAGAGCAGACCGTCCAGAACCATCGGACCGCAATCGTCGCGATCGACATAATAGGTGTCGATGCTCGGATTGGCGTCGTCATCCGGCGACCAGCGATAAATACGGAATTCCGTGACGCGCTTTGCGCCATCAGGACGGGGCCAGGTCTTGCCCTCCTGCATGCGGGAATTCTTGGGAAGTGCGAGTTCAACCATTGCTCTTTCCCTTAATCAGTAAACGCGCTTCTTCGGCGCAATCTTGGCGAGGCTGATGCCACCTTCTTCTTCCGTCGTGAGCGGATCGAGGTGAACGGCGCGATACCCGAGCGTCACCTTGCCGTCCGGCGAGAGCCAGGACAGGGTGTGCTTACGCCACTCGGCATCGTTACGGTCCGGGAAATCCTCATGCGCGTGAGCGCCGCGGCTTTCATGACGCGCTTCCGCCGAAACAACGGTCGTCAACGCGTTGGCCATGAGGTTTTCAAGTTCGAGCGTCTCGACAAGATCGGAGTTCCAGATCATCGAGCGGTCGGAAACCTTGATATCCGGCAGTTCGTTCCAGATCTTTTCCATGCGCTCGCAACCCTGCTTGAGCGATTCCGACGTGCGGAACACGGCGGCGTCTTCCTGCATGGTGCGCTGCATCTTTTCGCGCAGCTCTGCCGTCGGCGTCGAGCCGTTGGCGTAACGCAGGCGATGGAAACGATCCATGATCTTTTCAACCGCAGCTTCGTTGATGTCCGGGATCTTCGCGGCGCGGTCGATGACTTCGCCAGCACGGATCGCAGCCGCACGACCGAACACCACAAGATCGATCAGCGAGTTAGAGCCGAGACGGTTTGCACCGTGCACCGAAGCGCAGCCCGCTTCGCCGACAGCCATCAGGCCCGGCTGGACGCGATCCGGATCTTCCGGCGTCGGGTTCAGCACTTCGCCCCAGTAATTGGTTGGAATGCCGCCCATATTGTAGTGAACGGTTGGCAGAACCGGGATCGGTTCCTTGGTCACGTCCACGCCTGCGAAAATCTTGGCCGACTCGGAGATACCCGGCAGGCGTTCATGCAGAACGGCGGGATCGAGATGGTCGAGATGCAGGAAGATGTGATCCTTGGCCTTGCCGACGCCACGACCGGCGCGGATTTCCATGGTCATGCAGCGCGAAACCACGTCACGCGAGGCAAGATCCTTGGCCGATGGGGCATAACGCTCCATGAAGCGCTCGCCTTCAGAATTGACCAGATAGCCACCTTCGCCGCGTGCGCCTTCGGTGATGAGGCAGCCTGCGCCATAAATGCCGGTCGGATGGAACTGAACGAACTCCATGTCCTGAAGCGGCAGGCCAGCGCGTGCAGCCATGCCGCCGCCGTCGCCGGTGCAGGTATGGGCCGAGGTAGCCGAAAAGTAGGAGCGACCATAACCACCCGTCGCCAGAACCACCATCTTGGCGGAGAAGCGGTGGATCGTGCCGTCATCGAGGTTCCACGCCACGACGCCGGTGCAGACACCGTCGGTCATGATCAGGTCGAGCGCGAAATATTCGATGAAGAACTGTGCGTTGTTCTTCAGGCTCTGGCCGTAAAGCGTGTGCAGGATGGCATGGCCGGTACGGTCAGCAGCAGCGCAGGTGCGCTGAACCGGAGGACCGTCGCCAAAGTTCTGCATGTGGCCGCCGAACGGACGCTGGTAAATCTTGCCTTCTTCCGTACGCGAGAACGGCACACCATAGTGCTCCAGTTCGTAGACGGCGGCAGGCGCTTCACGCGCCAGATATTCCATTGCATCGGTATCGCCGAGCCAGTCCGATCCCTTGACGGTATCGTACATGTGCCACTGCCAGCTGTCCGGGCCCATATTCTTCAGCGAGGCGGCAATGCCGCCCTGCGCCGCAACCGTGTGCGAACGGGTTGGGAAAACCTTCGTGATACAGGCTGTCTTCAGACCCTGCTCGGCCATGCCGAGCGTGGCGCGCAGACCAGCGCCACCGGCGCCAACCACGACAACGTCGAACTTGTGATCGACAAACTTGTAGGACTTTTCGCCCGCAGCAGGAGCTGCATTCTTTTCTGCACTAGCCATCGGGCTATCAACCTCCGAAGCTGAGCTTGAGGATCGCGAAAACGCAGGCAAAACCGACCACCGCCGCAAAGAAGGTGTTCAGCATCACCAGCACGATCTTCATGCCTTCGCCATGCACATAATCTTCGATAATGACCTGCATGCCCAAACGCATGTGATAGACGCCAGTCAGAACGAACAGCGCCATGACAATGGCGGTAAGGGGATGCGAGAGAGCAGCCCGGACTTCCGCAAAGCTTGCGCCATTGAGCGAAATCACCAGGCCGATAAAAAAGAGAACCAGCGGCACCAGAGCCACCGCCGTCATGCGCTGATACCAGAAATGGCTGGTGCCGTCCTTGGCGGAGCCAAGACCGCGAACCTTGCCAAGAGGCGTACGCATATCGTTATTCGAACCGCTCATGGGATCAGCCTCCTAGCGCACCGAGTAAGCGACGACCCAGACGAGGATCGTTGCGATGACCGAGAAGACAACCGTTGCCCAGGCAATCTTGGAAGCTGTGTGCTTTTCAAGACCTGCGCCGGTATCCCAGATGAAGTGGCGAACGCCGCCAGCCAGATGGTGCAGCAGCGCCCAGGTGTAGCCGAACAGAACAAGCTGGCCGATCCAGGAGCCGAAAATGGCGTTGACGGCATTGAAGCACTCTTCGCCAACGGCTGCGGAAATGAGCCAGGCTGCAAGCAGCAATGTGCCGAAATAGAGCGCGCCGCCCGTGATACGATGCACGATGGACATCGTCATCGTGATGACCGGCTTATAGACGGACAGGTGCGGCGACAAAGGACGCTGACGCGTTACGGTCGGTTGTGTCATGGTTCTCGTTGGCCTCTCGTGGGGCTTCCCTGACGTTTCTCCCCGGCAATACCCACCGAAGACGATCGGTCTGGCGCACCGGATGGCGGGCTATTCTAAAAACCCAGTATTTGAAGTCGCCCTTCACGCAAGGTACCGGAACTTTCGATCCCGCGTCGGCACGACCCGGAGCATTTTGCAGCCAAATGAAAACATTTGGCGTCGCATAAATGCGGCTTAACAACAGCTTCGAGCGCCGATCCGATTTAAATCGGATCGAAACGCGCTCTAAGAAATATGGCGAGACCGTGGAATACGGCCTTATGTGCCGCTTTCTACTGCTCTTTTACCATCACGTCAAAGAAGCTTTTTCACGAAAAGACTAACAATTGGTCGCACCTTTGCGACACATTCACGTGATTGCGGCCTTCAATCGTTTGAAGGCCGCAATTTCGAAAAACATGTGTAAATTCATCAACTTTAGCGAAGGCGCATCAAGCGCCGAATCGAATCACATAGCTCGACCAGTCGGCCGCGGTCGCGATCTGCTCATAGAGCTTGCGTCCGTCTTCAGGCACGCGTGGCGCATTGAGCACAAGCTTGGACCAGCTGCGTTCTTCCGCCTTGTCGGCCAGCAGGTCGATCAGCGCCTTGGCGATGCCTTTTCCGCGATGATCGTGATGGACATAGATGTGATCCACCTGCCCTGCGCGCAGGCCCGAAACCGGCTCCGGCAGATCGTAGAAAATCACAAAGCCGACGAGATTACCGTCGAGACGTGCGCCGAGAATTTCGGTGGCGCGGTCCTGCAACAGATGCTCGGCATAATAATCATCGGGACGGCGCGGTGCGCCGCGCTTCAGTGCCTGCGCGTAGCTGGCGAGCAGCGGCGCAAATTCGTGAGCATCACGAAGATGAAGATGCGCGATATCGACGGCGTGATCTTTGGTCATTGAACATTCCTTGGCCTTCGGGGCGGTTCAAGTCGCCTTTGGTCATAACGCTGCGAAGCAGTTGCGCCCAAAGGCTTATCCGATTGTAGCCAGCACGGATGACAAAGGTAAAGAAAGAGTTAAGATGATACGGAAACTCTTTTTGCGTCAGACGGCGAAGGTGAACCCGCACCATGGCAAACCGAAACAGAACAGTCTTGATAGCTTCCTGTGTACTTGCGCTTGCGGGTTTTGTCGCGACGGCATCCGCCGACACCACATTGCGCTATGCCGACGCATCGGGAAATCTGATCATGCAGAAGGCGGATGGCGGCCCCAAGATCATCCGTGTCGGTGCAGCGCATAATGACCCGACATTGCAGACGCCGCGCCGGATACAGGGCACGGCAACCATCACCGCTCCGCAAGACAAGGCTGTGGCTTATATCGTCGGGCCTCCGAACAGCAGCTGCGAAAGCGCCGTCGTTCTGCATGGACGCTCATTCATGTATGGGCTGGATAAGGGTGAAACGCCGGTTCTGGATCATCCGGGCTGCTGAGCCGGATTATCCGCGCGTGCGGGTCGAGCCTGACGGCCGAAACTCCACGACATTTTCATCGGAGATGATCGGCGACGCTGCGCGCACGCAATTGCGGCCGCCCTTTTTCGCCTCATACAGCGCGCCGTCAGCCCGCTTGTAGAGATCGGAAAACATGTCGTCGAACTCCATCTCGGCAACGCCGAAGCTGGCGGTAAAATCGATATCCCCGCTATTGGTTGGAATCTGGATCGTGCCGCATGCCAGACGCATACCATCGGCACAGCGCGACGCCGACTGAATGGTGTTTCCCGGCAGCAGGACTGCAAACTCCTCTCCGCCCATACGTGCCGCGAAGCCGCCTCTGGCAACTGCCGTCTTGCGCAGTTCAGCCGCAAAGGCCGCAATGACACGGTCGCCCAGCGCATGGCCGTAATTGTCATTTATCAATTTGAAATAGTCGATATCGCAAACCACGAGCGACAGGGCCTGCCGTGACCGCTTCGATTTGTCGATCGCCGCTTCCGCCCGCAACGCAAAACCACGGCGATTGAGCAGTGCCGACAACTCATCCGTTTCGGACCGAATTGTCATGTCGGAAAGCAGTTCACGCATCAGGCTCAACAGCAACATGAGCCCCGCAGCGACAGAAAGACCTGCCCCAATTGACTGGGCAAAAAGCGCATAGGCCGTATTTACATAATCGTTCGGATTGGCACCCGCACCACCAGATATATTGGCAAGCACCGGCTTCAGGAGAAAATGCAACGCACTCAAGGCGAAGAGCGCGGCCATCATCATATCGACCGCGCCGCGCCCGCTGGAACGCAGGATGACCCAGACGGCAAGCGCCAACGCCAGAAAATAAGGCGTCTGGTAGAGAAACAGGCCCGCCCAGCTGCTGCGTGCAATACCGTAAATGGCGTAGATCATCACCAGCGAAAGAAACACGAGCAGGCCGAGCGTCTTCCACGGAACCGGAGCGGCATACATGCGCGCCAGACCGATGACGAGGCAAACCAGCGTCATCAGATAGGTCGCGAAAGCGAGCATATAACCGAGACGCGGGCTTGGCATGGACGGCATCGCCAGCTCGGTCAGGAAGTAGAGCATTGCAAATACGAAGCCCATCGCGAAGACGCGCGCGGCCGCATTGCCTTGCGCATAAACGGCAATGCCGAAAAATGCGAAGGCAAACAGACCGGATACGGTCATGTTGATGATGAGAATGAAATCGGCTCCGCCCATGAATGCCTTTTCCGTTCGAAGCGCAGTCAAATAAGAAAACACTAATCTAACAGCACTCGCATATACATGGAATATGCGAGGAAACCATGAAGAAGCTCATAAGAGCATTGCTGTTTAAGGCATTCGTTTTCGATATCTCTATTCTAAACAGAGCATAAAAGAAAAAGCCGCCGGATCGCTCCGGCGGCTTTTCCAATTCAGTTCGTCTGGAAAGTTAGTTCCAGTCGCGAATGTCGACGAAGTGACCGGCAATCGCAGCAGCAGCAGCCATGGCTGGCGATACGAGATGGGTGCGGCCCTTGAAGCCCTGACGGCCTTCGAAGTTACGGTTCGAGGTCGAAGCGCAACGTTCACCCGGCTTCAGGCGGTCGTCATTCATGGCAAGGCACATGGAGCAGCCCGGCTCGCGCCAGTCAAAACCGGCTTCGATGAAGATCTTGTCGAGGCCTTCGGCTTCCGCCTGTTCCTTCACGAGACCCGAGCCCGGCACGATCATGGCGTTGACGCCATCGGCAACCTTCTTGCCAGCGGCCATACGCGCGGCATCGCGCAGGTCTTCGATACGACCATTGGTGCAGGAACCGATGAAGACGCGGTCGATCTTGATGTCGGTCATCCTGGTGCCCGGCTTCAGACCCATATAGTCGAGCGCACGCCACTTGGATGCACGCTTGGTTTCGTCCTTGATCTCGTCCGGGTTTGGCACGATGTCGGTGACGAAAACAACGTCTTCCGGCGACGAGCCCCAGGAGACGACCGGCGAAATCTTGGCGGCGTCCAGCTCGACGATCTTGTCGAAATGCGCACCTTCATCCGAATGCAGCGTCTTCCAGTAGCCTATAGCCTGTTCCAGCGCTTCGCCCTTCGGCGCGCGCGGCTTGTCCTGCACATAGGCGAAGGTCGTTTCGTCCGGAGCGATCAGACCAGCGCGTGCGCCGCCTTCAATCGACATGTTGCAGACGGTCATGCGACCTTCCATCGACAGCGAGCGAATGGCGCTGCCTGCATATTCGATCACGTAGCCGGTGCCGCCTGCGGTGCCGATTTCACCGATGATGGCGAGTGTGATGTCCTTGGCGGTGACGCCGGGAGCCAGTTCGCCCTCAACACGCACCAGCATGTTCTTGGCTTTCTTCTGGATCAGCGTCTGGGTTGCGAGCACATGCTCGACTTCCGACGTACCGATACCATGCGCCAGCGAACCGAAAGCGCCATGGGTCGAAGTGTGGCTGTCGCCGCAGACAATCGTCATGCCCGGCAGGGTGAAGCCCTGTTCCGGTCCGACGATGTGCACAACGCCCTGACGACGATCACGCTCGGAATAATATTCAACGTTGAAATCAGCGGCATTCTTGGCGAGAGCCTCAACCTGGATGCGGCTTTCTTCGTTCTTGATGCCGTTGACGCGATCTTTCGAAGTCGGCACGTTGTGATCGACCACAGCCAGCGTCTTCTCGGGATGGCGCACCTGACGGCCAGCCATGCGCAGGCCTTCGAAAGCCTGCGGGCTCGTCACTTCGTGCACAAGATGGCGATCAATATAAAGGAGGCAGGTACCATCTTCCTGCTGATCCACTACATGGTCGTCCCAGATCTTGTCATAAAGTGTACGCGGCGCGCTCATTGCGAGAGTTCCTTTGAACGGTTCTTAATTTGGCCTGTCATATGCACCTGCCGTCGCGTTTCGTCAAGAAACTGAAACCGCAACAGGGTGTCGCAGTAACAATCTTGCGCAAAGCGGGCAGAATTATGCCTGATATTATGTGTCGCGGTGCATTTGGCAAATAAAAAAGGCGGCCAATGGCCGCCTTTTTCAAAGATCTCTGGCTGAAACTTATTCAGCAGCGGTCTTGGCAGCTTCGGCCTTGGCAGCGGCAGCCTTGTCAGCTTCGCGCTCAGCCTTGGTGCGGTTGTCTTTCTTTTCAGAAATACGGGCAGCCTTACCGGTGAGGCCGCGCAGGTAGTAAAGCTTGGCGCGACGGACCTTACCGCGGCGAACCAGCTCAACGCCTTCAACGATCGGCGAGTAAACCGGGAATACGCGCTCTACGCCTTCGCCGTACGAAATCTTGCGAACGGTGAAGTTTTCGTTGAGGCCAGCGCCCGAACGAGCGATGCAAACGCCTTCATAGGCCTGCACGCGGGTACGCGTACCTTCGGTAACGCGAACCTGAACGCGAACCGTGTCACCCGGCTGGAATTCTGGAAGCTTGCGCTTTTCTTCGATCTTTGCTGCCTGTTCGGCTTCAAGCTGACGAATGATGTCGGTCATCGTCTGACTCCTTCTATGTTCTTTTCAAACAGTCAGAGCGCTCTGCACTTGCCGCCAAGCAATCCTTGGCCTTGCGGCTATGCCTTCAAAATCAGGCAGGAGCGGTACACCATTTATTGGTTTACGGACGTCTCGGGCTTGGCCCGAACGAGGTACTGCAATGTCGGGTTTTCCCGAACAGACGCGCCAATACAGCATTGCGAGGGATTTGTCACGCCCTGTCAGAATTTTTAATAGCCAGCCGCAACCGACTATGTCAGAAATATTGCAAAAAATAAGGGCTTAGCATTCAATAAGTCTAATAAAGCATAAAGCTAAAATGGGGACAATATGACTATCAAACAACCGTCGCCCTCATTGTATAATGAGGATCTGGCGCCTGCAGTCGAACGCAAATGGGGCGCTTTCAGTATTTTCAACGTCTGGACGTCAGACGTTCATAGTCTTTGGGGCTATTATCTTGCCGCGAGTCTGTTTCTGCTTTGCGGCAGCTTTCTGAACTTCGTCATCGCCATCGGTCTCGGCTCACTGGTCATCTTCTTCCTGATGAGCCTTGTCGGCAATGCGGGCGTACGGACAGGCGTGCCGTTTCCGGTGTTGGCGCGCGCATCCTTCGGCACATTCGGCGCGAATTTCCCAGCCCTCGTCCGCGGCGTCGTCGCCTGTTTCTGGTATGGCGCGCAGACGGCAGCAGCTTCAGGCGCTCTCGTTGCGCTGCTGATCCGCAATGACAGCATGCTGGCCTTCCACCAGAACAGCCATCTGCTCGGCCATTCGACCTTGGAAGTCATCTGCTACGTGCTGGTCTGGGCGGCGCAGCTGCTGATCATCCAGCGCGGCATGGAAACGGTGCGCCGCTTTCAGGATTGGGCTGGTCCGGCTGTCTGGATCATGATGCTCATTCTGGCCGTCTATCTGGTCATCAAGGCCGGTACATTCTCTTTCGGCAGCGAAATCCCGCGCGATATCCTGCTGGAGAAGACAAGGGACGCTGGCGTATCCGGCGAGCCGGGCTCCGTCGCCGCGCTGGCAGCCGTCGCCGCTACCTGGATCACCTATTTCGCAGCGCTTTATCTCAATTTCTGCGACTTTTCCCGCTATGCTAAGGATGAAGCGGCACTTCGGCGCGGCAATCTATGGGGCCTGCCGGTCAATCTTCTGGCCTTCTGTCTCGTTGCCGGTGTCACAACCACAGCCGCCTTCACCGTTTATGGCGAAGTGCTGCTGCACCCCGACCAGATCTCGGCAAAATTCGACAGCTGGTTTCTGGCGCTTCTGGCCGCGCTGACATTTACCGTCGCAACGCTCGGCATCAATGTGGTCGCAAACTTCGTTTCCGCCGCCTTCGATTTCTCGAATACATTTCCGCAAAAGGTTTCCTTCAAGCGGGGCGGCGTCGTTGCGGCGCTGATCGCACTGATCCTCTATCCGTTCGCACCATGGGAAACCGGAGCCGCGCATTTCGTCAATTTCCTGGGCTCCACCATGGGACCGATCTTCGGGATCATGATGGTCGACTATTATCTGCTGCGTCGCGGACAGCTGAATGTCGCCGATCTTTATCAGGAGAATGGTGAGTTCCGCTTCCAGAACGGCTGGCACGTCAAGGCTTTCATCGCCTTTGCGATTGGTGCTCTGTTCTCGTCTGTCCTGCCGATGGCCACCAATCTTCTGCCGGACTGGTGGGGAACCTATGGCTGGTTCTTCGGGGTCGGCATTGGCGGCGGCGTCTATTTCATACTCCGCAGGCCGGAAGCGCAGGCTCACGCATCCGCAAAACAACATGCCTGAAACAAAAATGCCCGGTGAAAACCGGGCATTTTCATCTACTTGCCGATACGGCCAAGATGCGTATCCTGAAAGCCTGATCCATATTTGAGACCAAAGCCCAGCGCCCGGTCCACACCGATATGCACCGCCCAGATCAGCGCCATGGCGATGCAGATTTGCCAGTTCATCGCCCAGCCAAACACGGCCAGCAGAACCACGCCAATCCAGCTATGGGCGATATTGTAGACCACCGCACCGGTACGCGGTCCCTTCATATAGGCAAAGAACGACAGATCCGGCGCTAGCACCAGTATGGCAAAGAGCCACCAGCTTGCTCCGTTCACCCAGTAGGCTCCGAGCGCCAGAAGCGCGAGGGACAGGCTTTCCAGACGCTGGATCAGATTCATTTGCGTTTTGTCTCCTGATAGGAATCCCAGAGATCGGGGCGGCGTTCCCGGGTGATCCGCTCGGCCTGCGCATGCCGCCACTTGTCGATGGCGCCATGATTGCCGGATGTCAGAACATCGGGGATAGACCTGTCTTCCCAAACCTGCGGGCGCGTATAATGCGGATGTTCGAGCAGCCCGGTCTCGAAACTCTCCGTTTCGCCCGATTGCTGATTGCCCATCACACCCGGCAACAGACGCACCACAGCATCCAGCAGCACGATGGCCGCCGTCTCGCCACCGGAAAGTATGTAATCGCCGATCGAGACTTCTTCGAGTTGGCGCGCTTCAATCACGCGCTCGTCCACGCCTTCGAAGCGACCGCACAAAATGATCGCGCCCGGCCCGGCGGCAAGCTCGCGCACGCGCTTTTGCGTCAGCGGCGCGCCACGCGGGGTCATCAGCAACATCGGGCGATCATCGGCAACAGAATCGAGCGCCCGCGCAATCACATCGGGCTTCATCACCATGCCCGCGCCACCGCCCGACGGCGTGTCATCGACCATGCGATGCCTGCCTTCGGCAAAATCGCGAATCTGCACCGTGTCGAGCTGCCATTTCGCCTCGGCAAGCGCCTTGCCAGCCAGTGAAACACCAAGCGGTCCCGGAAACATTTCCGGATAGAGCGTCAGCACCGAAGCATGGAAAAAACCTGCTTCGTGATCTGCCGGGCCCTGTT
This sequence comes from Ochrobactrum sp. 19YEA23, assembly GCF_029909865.1. NCBI lineage: Bacteria > Pseudomonadati > Pseudomonadota > Alphaproteobacteria > Hyphomicrobiales > Brucellaceae > Ochrobactrum > Ochrobactrum sp. 19YEA23. Next base: position 122,060 of record NZ_JASAMQ010000001.1, read on the forward strand.
CCGAAGATTCGTCCGTCATGACTTCTTCGGTCGCTTCTTCTGTTGATGACCACCCTTCAGCGGATTGTCGTTTTCATCGGGGATCAGGCCTGCCGCGAACGGCTCCACCAGCAGGGTGCCTTTTTCGAAATCGATTTCCGGCACAGCTGCTTCGGTGAAGGGAATGAGCATCGGGCGCTTGCCCTTTTCGCTCAGCTCGATGATATCGCCGCCGCCGAAATCGAACACCGCGCTGACAACGCCATAGCTCTTGCCCTCGGCATCGATTGCCGCAAGCCCGATCAGGTCGGTCTGGAAGAACTCGTCATCGTCCAGATCGTCATCCGACAATTGCGCACGGTCGATGTAGAGCGCTGTACCATTCAGCGCCTCGGCGGCGTTGCGGTCGTTGACGCCCTTGAAGCGTACAATCACAACCGTCTTGGCAGCTCGCGCTTCAAGAACTTCATAGCCCTTGCCCTGCTCGTCATAGAGCAGGCCATAATCGCCAATTGAAAGCGGGTCTTCGGTGAATGTCTTGATTCTGACTTCGCCACGGATGCCATGGGCGGCACCGACGACGGCGAGCTGAATCGGATTTTCTGGACGTGGCATGGTTGCCCCTGATCTGGATTCGGGCACATCGCCCCGACAGTGAGACCGATATGCGCTGCTGATTAGCTTTATCGCTTAGCGAATTAACACCGAAACGCCAAGAAAAATGCACTGTTTCAGCAAAGTCGCCCATGGAAGCCGCAAAGGCAACCAGCCGGTAACCTCTCCCTGACAAACTGTCAGCCGAAACTTCAACCGGTAGATTTCAAGATGGCGATGAATGGCGAATTCCTGATTCCCGCCCGTGCAGACCTTGCGGCTGCGCGTGAGGAATGGCTGAAGACATTGAAGGATACCCGCCGCCTTTCTGAAAATACCGTCGAAGCCTATGAGCGCGACTCGCGGCAATTTCTCAATTTCCTCACCGGACATCTGGGCGAACCGCCCTCACTGAAAGATGTCAGTAGCCTCCGCGTTGCCGATCTGCGCTCGTTCCTTGCCAGCCGCCGCAATGATGGCGCAGGCGCGCGCACCCTTGGGCGTGGTCTGGCCGGTATACGCTCCCTGCTGCGCCATCTGGAAAAGCGCGGGCTGGCCAATGCCGCAGGCGCGAGCGCCATGCGCGCACCCCGCCAGCCAAAATCCTTGCCGAAGCCTCTGACTGCCGATGACGCTCGTCGTGTGGTCGCTGCCGATGGCCAGATGGCCGAGGAACCGTGGATCGCGGCGCGCAACGCCGCCGTGCTGACCTTGCTCTATGGTTGCGGCCTGCGCATTTCCGAGGCGCTTGGCCTCAAAGGCGATGCGCTGTCCGACAGTTCAGCCCTTTCGATCACCATAACCGGCAAGGGCAACAAGTCCCGGCTTGTGCCCCTGCTGCCGATTATCCATCGCGCCGTCGCGCAATATCGCGCGCTATGCCCCTATGATCTCTCTGCCGAAAAGCCGCTGTTTCGCGGTGCGAAAGGCGGCGAGCTTCATGCCGCCATCATCCAGCGCGAAATGCAAAAGCTGCGCGCTGGGCTCGGTCTACCGGACAGCGCCACGCCGCATGCGCTGCGCCATTCCTTCGCCACCCATCTGTTGGGTCGCGGCGGCGATTTGCGCACGATTCAGGAACTGCTTGGCCATGCCAGCCTGTCGACCACGCAGATCTATACCGGCGTGGATACGGAACGGTTGCTGGAAGTCTATGACAAGGCGCATCCAAGAGCCTGAACCGGGCACCTTTCACATCGCGGAAGATTGCTTATATTCCCCTGTATGAAAAAGCTGCTTCTCGTTCTTCTATGCGCCGTCTTCGCCGGTTCCGTCACCGCCCGCGCTGACGAAAAGTCCACCGCCTGCTCCATTCGGGGTGCAAACCTCGTCGATGGCGTGGAGAAAAGCGACCCCGCTCTCTGGAAAGAGCTGCGTGCGGAAGCAGAATCAATCCCCAACCATCAGGGCCGCATCTGGAAGATCGAAAAGGACGGGGTAGCGCCGTCCTATCTGTTCGGCACCATCCATCTCAGCGATCCTCGTGTGCTGGAATTGCCGAAGGTGGTGCAGGACGCCTATCAATCGGCGAATACCGTCGTGATCGAAACCACTGATGTTCTCGACCAGAAAAACTTTCTGCGTTTGAAGCTGGAACGTCCCGAACTGCTGCTTTTCACCGATGGCAGCACGCTCAAATCGCATCTGCCATCCGACAGGCGTGACGATATTGAAAAGAAGCTTGCGGAGCGCGGCATTATTCTCGATGCGGTCGCCAAGATGAAGCCGTGGATTCTGACCACGCTGCTGGCCCTGCCCAAATGCGAGCGCGAGCGTAAAGGCGAAGGCGTGAAATCGCTCGACGAGTTTCTGGCAATCCATGCCCAGTCGGAAGGGCGCAACATCGAGGGGCTGGAAACGGCTGCAGAACAGTTCGAAGCCACCGAAAAGCTTCCGCTCGATTTTCACATTCGCAATCTCATCGCCACAGTCGATTACGGTGACAGAACCGAAGACGCCATGGAAACGACCACCGCGCTTTATCTGAAGGGCGAACTTGGCATGATCATGCCGGCGCTGAGAAGAATCGTGCCGGATGCATTGTCCGATCAGGATTACGACCTGTTCCTGAAATATCTGATCACCGACCGCAACCACACCATGGCGGACCGGGCCGTTCCGCTGCTTGAAAAAGGCAATGTCTTCATCGCTGTCGGTGCTTTGCACCTGCCGGGCGAAGAAGGCGTGGTGGAACTGCTGCGGGCCAAGGGTTATCGCCTCACGGCACTTTAGCCCCCTGCCTGCACGCGGAACAATCAGCTTTTGACTGCGTTCACTCTGCTGAAGCAGGTTTGTGACGGCTGAAGGCCGCGCAAACCCGATGCGACAACTGGAGGAGCGCGCAATGGTTGATCCCCTCGATCCGCGAAACGACCCCAGAACGAACCCCGTCAATACTGATCCGAGACTGTCGGACCCTTCCGGCATGCCACCGCCGCAACGCGGCGGAAGCGGCTATCTTCTGGGTGCCGTTCTGCTCGTGGCAATCATCATTCTCGGCTATTTCTTCTACAAGAATGGCACGAGAACCGAGACGGCGACACCGCCACCTGCACCCGCAACTCAGAGCGAGCCCGCAACACCGGCCCCGGCAACGCCTGCCAATCCGCCAGCCCAGAATTAATTACCATAAAGACAAGAAAGGCCCGCTTGCGCGGGCCTTTCTGCATTCTCTCTAGAGCGGTTCCGGTTAAAACGGAATCGTGGAATCGCTCTATCTATTTTTAAGCATTATCCTACGCAAAACCGCTTCGCACTTTTGCTGGAAATGCTCGAAGAGATTACATATGGATCGGCTTGGCGAAGGTCGCCAGAGCGGATTCGCGCACGGCTTCCGACATGGTCGGATGCGCATGGCAGGTGCGGGCCAGATCTTCCGAAGAACCGCCAAATTCCATCAGAACGGCCAGTTCGTGGATCATTTCGCCAGCATTGTAGCCGAGGATATGCGCGCCCAGCACGCGATCCGTCGCCTTGTCGGCGAGGATTTTCACGAAGCCGTCCGTGTGCAGCATGGCGCGTGCGCGACCATTGGCCGTGAACGGGAACTTGCCGACCTTGTATTCAATACCGGCGGCCTTCAGTTCTTCTTCGGTCTTGCCGACAGAAGCTACTTCCGGCTGGGTGTAGACAACACTTGGAATGACGTCGAAATTCACATGACCGGCCTGACCAGCGATGATTTCGGCAACAGCAATGCCTTCATCTTCAGCCTTGTGCGCCAGCATCGGGCCCTGCACCACGTCGCCGATGGCGTAAATGCCTTCAACATTGGTGCGCCAGTGATCGTCAATCGCAACGCGGCCGCGATCATCAACATTGACGCCTGCTTCCTGAAGGCCAAGACCGTCCGTGTAAGGACGACGGCCCGTGGAGATCAGAACGGCATCGGCTTCGAGTGTTTCGGCATCGCCGCCCTTTACAGGCTCGAACGTGACCTTTGCACCCTTGCCGGACTTTTCGACGCCCGTCACTTTCGCGCTGAGCTTGAAGGCAATGCCCTGCTTTTCGAGCAGACGCTGGAACTGCTTGGAGACTTCGCCGTCCATTGCTCCCAGCACCTTGTCGAGATATTCGACAACCGTAACCTTCGCACCGAGACGCGCCCAGACCGAACCCAGTTCCAGACCGATCACACCGCCGCCGACGACGACGAGATGACCCGGAACCTTGTCGAAGGACAGAGCGCCGGTCGAGGAAACGATGGTCTTCTCATCAATGTCGACCTTGACGCCCGGAATACCGGCAACGTCCGAACCTGTGGCGATGATGATGTTCTTGGCTTCGATTTCCTCAACCTTGCCGTCTTCGGCGGTCACGGAAACCTTACCCTTGGCGACGACCTTGCCGGTGCCGATGTAAGGCGTGATCTTGTTCTTCTTGAACAGGAATTCCACGCCCGTCACATTGGCCTTCACGGTCGCGTCCTTGTGGGCCAGCATCTTTCCGAGGTTAAGCTTAGGCGACACTTCCACGCCCAGCGTATCGAAGGAGTGGCCAGCTTCGGCAAAGACTTCCGATGCATGCAGAAGCGCCTTGGACGGAATGCAGCCGACATTGAGGCAGGTGCCGCCGAAGGTCTTGCGCTTTTCCACCACAGCGACCGAGAGACCCAGCTGCGCGGCCTTGATTGCGGCGACATAACCGCCGGGGCCCGTACCGATGACAACCACATCATAAGACATTGAATTACCCTTTTCAGTCTTTCCTGAACGTTTTTCGTTAGAGTACCGCATTTATGCGACGCCAAATGTTTCGGCTGCACAATGCTTGAAATAACCGGCCTTTGTTAAAGCTGCCGATCAGTTTTCATCCGGAGTGCATCCTTGAAAGCGGAACACTTCCCACTGAAGCGGCTTTTCGGGTTTGGCCGCCCCAAAATCATAGCCGTCAAGCGCCGTCACCAGATCGGGGAACAGCACCGCCTGCGCGGCCGGTTCATCCGCCTTGGGCAGAACTTCCGCTTCCGCACCTTCCTTCAGCGCGTAGATGACGCTCTGCCAGATGCTGCAATCATCGAGGTCTTCCGGATTGGAGCCGTCACCCTTGCAGTTATAGGTGATGAGCGCATAAGGCCGCGCCACACCCTCTTCCGGCCAGATCACCATGCCGTTCAGCTTGAATTCCGGCTTGTCATTGGCGGTGATCGTAAACTCATTGGTCGGCGCAGGCGTCATCTTGAGATCGTTCGTCTGCATGGGGCGGAACGTCAAAGTGTAGGTGCCGTCACGGTCCTGATAGATGCCGCGATTCTGGGTGCATGCCGCCTGCACAGCAGTCGAGAACACCGATGCGGCGACCACCGAAGCGGCCGTTATTTTGAGAAGCTTCCTTGCAACATGCATCTGTCGGTTCTCCTTGAGTTTTTCCGGCAGCAAATCAATTGCTTCTTACATAGCCTTTTCGGTGGCAAGTTTAAGCCCAAGAGCGATGAAGACAACACCGCTTGTGCGATCGATCCATTTCGAGGCCCGCGAAAAAGCCGCGCGCATCTTCGGCGTGGTCATGAAAATGCTGACGCCAATAAACCAGCTGATCAGCGCTGTTGCCATCACAACACCGTAGCCCAGCTTCACTTCTGTCGGCGTGTGCGCGTGAACGACCGTCGAAAAAATCGACAGGAAGAAGAAGACGGCTTTCGGATTGAGCGCATTGGCAGCAAAGCCGAGACCGAAGGCCTTGGCAAAGCTCTGCTGCTTGCGCGGTTCTTTCTCATCCGTATCGACCTCGATCTTTGTCGTGCCAGCACGCAACGCCTTGATGCCGATATAGACCAGATAGGCCACACCGCACCATTTGACGATATTGAACAGATAGATCGACTGGGAAATGATGAGACCGAGTCCCAGCACCGTATAGGTGACATGCATCATCAGCGCCGCTCCGATCCCGAAGCTGGTGATGATCGCCTCACGACGGCCATGCATCAGTGACTGCCGTATGACCATGGCCAGATCCGCTCCCGGCGAAACAATCGCAAAGAAGAAGATCGCCATCAGGGAAGCCAGTTCGAAGAGATAGGGATGCATCGCTTTTCCTTTGCTGCACTATGAGCGAATTGGCGCGCAGGCAGCCATCAAAAAATCAAAGCCAGAAACATAACACCCAGTCCGACCATCGAGCCAACCCAGATCAGCGACCGGATATAGGGAATGCCCGCCAGATAGAGCGGAATGTAAACAATACGACATGCAAACCAGAGCCAGGCTCCGTAAATGCCCCAGACGCTTGCATCGCCCTTCAGGGTCAGAGCCAGCGCCAGCGCAATAAAAGCCGGATAGGTTTCGCGGAAATTCGTGGATGCCCGCTCAGCACGCCCGGCAATGGCGCCGGAAGGTTTCAGCCCTTCATCGCGGGGACCGGCATTCCAGTCTGTGCCGAGTTCTCGCGTCGCCGTCATGGCCTGAAGCAGCACATGAGCCACCAGCAACACCACGCTCCAGCCGACAAGCGGCAGATAAGGCGACAGATAAGGCGAAGAGGAGAAAAGACCCGGCTCCATCATTCAAATCCCGTTGCTCGCAACCCCGACCGAAAAGCCGCCCGATTGTACCCGGGCGGCTTTCCTGAATTCCAGCTTAGAGATCGAGAACCAGACGTTCCGGATCTTCCAGGCTTTCCTTGACGCGGACCAGGAAGGTCACGGCTTCCTTGCCGTCCACGATGCGGTGATCGTAGGACAGGGCCAGGTACATCATCGGGCGGATCACGATCTGGCCGCCGACAACAACCGGACGGTCCTGGATCTTGTGCATGCCGAGAATGCCCGACTGCGGCGAATTGAGGATCGGCGAAGACATCAGCGAGCCGTAAACACCACCATTGGTGATGGTGAAGGTGCCGCCCTGCATGTCAGCCATCGAAAGCGCGCCATCGCGCGCTGCCTTGGCCAGACGACCCAGTTCCTTTTCCACGCCAGCGATCGAAAGCTGATCGGCGTCGCGGATGACCGGAACAACAAGACCCTTGTCGGTGCCGACAGCCATGCCGACATGCGCAAAGTTCTTGTAGATGATGTCGGTGCCGTCGATCTCGGCGTTAACAGCCGGGATTTCCTTCAGCGCGTGGGTGACTGCCTTCGTGAAGAAGCCCATGAAGCCGAGCTTCACGCCGTGCTTCTTTTCGAAGACGTCTTTGTACTTGGTGCGCAGTTCCATGACTGCGGACATGTCGACTTCGTTATAGGTCGTCAGCATGGCGGCAGTGTTCTGCGCATCCTTCAGACGCTTGGCGATGGTCTGGCGCAGACGGGTCATCTTCACGCGTTCTTCGCGCGGTGCATCGTCAGCCGAGGAAGCCGGACGGGCAGCTGCGGCAGCAACCGGAGCCGGAGCAGCCGAAACGCCCCCAGAAACGCCCTTGGCGATAGCGTCGAGAACGTCGCCCTTGAGAACCTGACCGCGCTTGCCCGAGCCTTCGACCTGATCAGCGGACAGACCGCTTTCAGCAAGAAGCTTCGAAGCAGCAGGTGCAGGCTGCATAGCCGGGCCCGACGATGCGGAAGCGACCGGTGCAGCGGCTGCCGGAGCGGCGGCTGGCTTGGCTTCTTCCTTCTTCGGAGCAGGCGCAGCAGCAGCGCTCTCACCGGAAATCTGGCCGAGCAGAGCGTTGACCTCAACCGTGTCGCCTTCCTTGGCCACGATTTCAACCAGCACACCAGCAGCAGCAGCCGGAACTTCCACTGTCACCTTGTCAGTTTCCAGTTCCACCAGCGGTTCGTCGATGGCGATAGCATCGCCAACCTTCTTGAACCATTTTCCGATGGTTGCCTCAGTAACGGACTCCCCAAGCGTGGGAACGCGAATTTCGGTGGCCATGGTTTCTTCTTCCGTTGATCTTCAAACTTTAGATTTAATGTTCAATTCAGGCTGGAGCAGTTTCGAAAAACTGCTCCAAAGCTTAACCCGGATCAGTTACCGAGCGCATCCTCAAGGAAAGCTTCAAGCTGCGCAAGATGCTTCGACATCAGGCCGGTTGCCGGAGAAGCGGCAGCCGGACGGCCCGTGTACCGGACGCGCTGATGCTTGGCATCGATATGCGCCAGCACCCATTCCAGATACGGATCGATGAACGACCACGCACCCATGTTCTTCGGCTCTTCCTGACACCAGACGATTTCCGCATGACGGAAACGCGACAGCTCGTTGATGAGCGCCTTGGCCGGGAACGGGTAGAGCTGTTCAACACGCAGCAGGTAGACATCGTCGATGCCGCGCTTTTCACGCTCTTCGTACAGGTCGTAATAGACCTTGCCCGAGCAGAGCACGACGCGACGGATCTTGGCGTCCTTCTGAAGCTTGATGCCTTCTTCGCCCTTGTTGTACTGCGCATCGTCCCAGAGCAGACGGTGGAACGAGGAATCGCCCGACAGTTCGCTGAGGCTCGACACGGCACGCTTGTGGCGCAGCAGGGACTTCGGCGTCATCATGATGAGCGGCTTGCGGAAGTCGCGCTTCATCTGGCGGCGCAGGATATGGTAGTAGTTAGCCGGCGTCGTAACGTTGGCAACCTGCATGTTGTCTTCAGCGCAAAGCTGAAGATAACGTTCCAGACGGGCCGACGAATGTTCCGGACCCTGACCTTCATAGCCGTGCGGCAGAAGGCAGACGAGACCGGACATACGCAGCCACTTGCGCTCACCCGACGAGATGAACTGGTCGAAGACGACCTGCGCACCGTTGGCGAAATCACCGAACTGGGCTTCCCAGAGAACCAGCGCACGCGGATCGGACAGCGAATAACCATATTCGTAGCCGAGCACCGCTTCTTCCGAAAGCATCGAGTTGATGGCTTCGTAGATCGCCTGACCCTTCTGAATATTGTTCAGCGGGATGTAGCGGTTCTGGTTTTCCTGATCATAGAGAACCGTGTGACGCTGCGAGAAGGTGCCGCGTTCCACGTCCTGACCAGACAGACGGATCGGATGGCCTTCCGCAACGAGCGTGGCGAATGCCAGCGATTCAGCGGTTGCCCAATCGATGCCTTCGCCGGTTTCCATCATCTTGGCGCGGTTATCGAGGAAGCGCTGGATGGTGCGATGGACGTGGAAGTCCTGCGGCACTTCAACCAGCTTCTTGCCGATTTCCTTGAGCGACTTGATTGGAACACCGGTCTTGCCGCGACGCTGTTCGTCGGCATTGTCAGCCGTGCGCAGACCAGCCCAGGCGCCGTCAAGCCAGTCGGCCTTGTTCGGCTTGTAGCTCTGTCCGGCTTCGAACTCGATTTCGAGCTTTTCGCGCCAGTCGGCGCGCATCTTGTCGACGTCGGCCTGGGTGAGCAGACCTTCAGCAATCAGCTTGTCGCTATAGAGCTGAACCGTCGTCTTGTGCGCGCGGATTTCCTTGTACATCAACGGCTGGGTGAAGGACGGTTCGTCGCCTTCATTGTGGCCGAAGCGACGGTAGCAGAACATGTCCACGACCACCGGCTTGTGGAAGGTCATGCGGAATTCCATCGCAACCTTGGCCGCGAACACCACTGCTTCCGGATCGTCGCCATTGACGTGGAAGACCGGCGCTTCAACCATCTTCGCCACGTCGGACGGATAAGGCGAAGAACGCGAGAAAGCCGGATTGGTGGTGAAACCGATCTGGTTGTTGATGATGAAATGCAGCGTGCCACCGACGCGGTGACCCTTGAGGCCGGAAAGACCAAGGCACTCGGCAACAACACCCTGACCAGCGAAAGCGGCATCGCCGTGCAGCAGCAGCGGCAGAACCTTGGCGCGTTCGGTCAGCGGAACCATGTCGTCGCGGGTGCGGCCAACAAGCAGATCCTGCTTGGCGCGAGCCTTGCCCATGACAACCGGGTTGACGATTTCAAGATGCGACGGGTTGGCGGTCAGCGACAGATGAACCTTGTTGCCATCGAACTCGCGGTCCGACGAAGCGCCAAGATGGTACTTCACGTCGCCCGAACCTTCCACATCGTCCGGCGTGTAGGAGCCGCCCTTGAACTCGTGGAAGATGGCGCGGTGCGGCTTGCCCATGACCTGAGAAAGCACGTTCAGACGGCCACGGTGCGCCATGCCGAGCACGACTTCCTTGAGGCCCATCTGACCGCCGCGCTTGACGATCTGTTCCAGTGCCGGGATCAGCGATTCACCGCCATCGAGGCCGAAACGCTTGGTGCCCTTGTACTTGACGTCGATGAACTGCTCGAAACCTTCCGCTTCGATAAGCTTCGACAGGATGGCCTTCTTGCCTTCCGGCGTGAAAGCGACCTTTTTATCCGGGCCTTCGATGCGTTCCTGAATCCAGGCCTTTTCAGCCGGATCGGAAATATGCATGAACTCGACGCCGATCGTTCCGCAATAGGTGCGCTTCAGAATGTCGAGCATTTCCGGCACGGTCGCGTATTCGAGACCGAGCACATTATCGATGAAAATCTTGCGATTGTAGTCGGCAGGCGTGAAACCGTAAGCTTCCGGCTCCAGCTCGTTATAGTCGTTCGGCTTTTCGGCCAGACCGAGCGGATCGAGATTGGCATGCAGATGGCCGCGCATGCGATAGGCGCGGATCATCATGATGGCGCGAACGCTGTCGCGTGCAGCCTGTGCAATCTCTTCAGCGGACAGTGCAGCGCCGGCAGCGGCCTTGCCGTCACCTTTGGCAGCTTTGCCCTTCAGCTTGTCGGTCACATGCTTTTCGACTTCGGCCCAATTGCCGTCGAGAGCGGAGACGAGTTCGCCATTAGCGGCAATCGGCCAGTTTTTTCTGGTCCAGCTTGCGCCCTGCGCATTCTTCTTCACATCTTCGGCACTATCGCCCAGCTTCGCGAAGAAATCGCGCCACTGCGGATCAACCGAATTCGGATCATCCTCATACTTGGCGTACAGCTCCTCGATATAGTCGGCGTTGCCGCCATAGAGGAACGAGGTAAGGGCGAAAACGTCGTTGGCCTGTTCTTGCCTTGCCATAACCTAATCCGGAGCTTTGCTCCGTCTCCTTGTCAGTAGCTCATCTGCGCGGGCCGGAAGTTTCCGGAAGTTCGTTGCCGAAACCTTCATCCCTCACGCCGCCGGGGAGGAACCACAACAGACCCCGGCAAAACTCATTTCTACGCGACCCGAGCGATCTGTTCCGACGCAATTGTCAAAACCACCCGGTCTGTTTGTTCTACACCGAAGAATGACCCTGAATAGCTGTCATTCCCTTAAAAGCCCGGCGTCTGGCTCCAGTATGTTTTTGTTATGCCAAACCCGGCAGCGGCTTTCGCCGCCGCCGGGATATTCAAACTCGAACCGATCTTAGCCCTTGAGGACTTCGACCAGCGTCTTGCCGAGCTGCGCAGGCGACGGGGAGACGCGGATGCCAGCCGATTCCATGGCTGCAATCTTGTCTTCCGCTCCGCCCTTGCCGCCGGAGATCACGGCGCCGGCATGGCCCATGGTGCGTCCGGCAGGAGCCGTACGGCCAGCGATGAAGCCAACCATCGGCTTCTTGCGACCGCGCTTGGCTTCGTCCTTGAGGAACTGAGCCGCATCTTCTTCAGCCGAGCCGCCGATTTCACCGATCATGACGATCGACTTGGTTTCGTCGTCGGCCAGGAACATTTCCAGCACGTCGATGAACTCGGTACCCTTGACCGGGTCGCCGCCGATACCGACAGCAGTGGTCTGGCCAAGGCCTTCGTTCGAGGTCTGGAACACAGCTTCATAGGTAAGCGTGCCGGAGCGCGATACAACACCCACCGAACCCTTCTTGAAGATATTGCCCGGCATGATGCCGATCTTGCATTCTTCAGGGGTCAGGATGCCCGGGCAGTTCGGTCCGAGCAGGCGCGACTTCGAGCGTTCCAGACGCTCCTTGACGCGAACCATGTCCAGAACCGGAATGCCTTCGGTGATGCAGACGATGAACGGCACTTCAGCTTCAATGGCTTCGATGATCGCGTCAGCTGCGCCTGCTGGCGGAACGTAGATCACGGATGCGTCAGCGCCCGTGCGTTCCTTGGCTTCGGCAACGGTTGCGAAGATCGGGAGCTTTTCGCCCTTCGAACCTTCCCAGGTTTCGCCACCCTTCTTCGGATGGATACCGCCGACCATCTGCGTGCCGTAGTAAGCGAGCGCCTGTTCGGTGTGGAAAGTACCGGTCTTGCCGGTCAGGCCCTGTACGAGAACCTTGGTGTCCTTGTTGACGAGAATGGACATGCCTTAATTCCCCTTCACAGCAGCGACGATCTTCTGCGCCGCATCGTCGAGATCGTCAGCCGAAATAACGTTCAGGCCGCTCTCGTTGATGATCTTCTTGCCGAGTTCCACATTGGTGCCTTCAAGACGGACAACCAGCGGAACCTTCAGGCCGACTTCCTTGACCGCAGCGATCACGCCTTCAGCGATCACGTCGCACTTCATGATGCCACCGAAGATGTTGACCAGAATGCCCTGGACAGCCGGATCAGCGGTGATGATCTTGAACGCAGCCGTCACCTTCTCCTTGGAAGCGCCGCCGCCAACGTCGAGGAAGTTGGCAGGTTCTGCACCGTAGAGCTTGATGATGTCCATCGTTGCCATGGCAAGACCTGCGCCGTTGACCATGCAGCCGATATTGCCTTCAAGAGCGACATAAGCGAGGTCGTACTTGGAAGCTTCGATTTCTTTTTCGTCTTCTTCCGACAGATCGCGCAGTTCCTGAATGTCAGGATGGCGGAACAGCGCATTGCCGTCGAACGATACCTTGGCGTCGAGAACGCGCACGCGGCCATCGGTCATGACGATCAGCGGGTTGATCTCGAGAAGGCTCATGTCCTTTTCGGTGAAGGCCTTGTAGAGGATCGGGAACAGCTTGACGCCGTCTTCACGAGCCTGACCTTCAAGCTTCAGCGCGTCGGCGAGCTTGTTGGCGTCTTCGTCCGTTACGCCCTTGGCCGGATCGATGGCGACAGTCACGATCTTTTCAGGGGTTTCTTCGGCAACGGCTTCGATGTCCATACCGCCTTCGGTCGAAACGACGAAAGCCGGACGGCCGACGGTGCGGTCGATCAGGATCGAGAGATAGAGTTCGCGATCAATGTCGGCGCCATCTTCGATGTAAAGACGGTTGACCTGCTTGCCGGCAGGGCCGGTCTGCTTGGTAACGAGCGTGTTGCCGAGCATTTCCTTCGCATTGGCAACCACTTCCTCAACCGACTTGGCGAGGCGCACGCCGCCCTTGGCGTCCGGGCCGAGTTCCTTGAACTTGCCCTTGCCGCGTCCACCAGCGTGGATCTGGCTCTTGACGACATAAAGCGGTCCGGGAAGCGTCTTTGCCCACTCTTCCGCCTGTTCGACGGAATAGACAGCCACACCGTTGGCGATCGGCGCGCCGTAGGTGTGAAGCAGGCGCTTGGCCTGATATTCGTGAATATTCATCTGGTTGTCCTCTACGGATTCCCGGTTCGTTTGGCGAACCGGTACGGATTGACAGCCGGAAAAGGCCGGAGCCCCGTCAAAAACGGAGCATCCGGCCTTGTCTGGATATTACTTGAGCGACGGAGCGATACCGATGCAGGCTTCGCAAAGACCGGCAACCGAAGCCACCGACTTTTCGAACTCGGCCTTTTCGTCCTTGTCGAGATCGATTTCGATGATGCGTTCAACGCCATTGGCGCCGATCACGGTCGGCACGCCGACATACATGTCCTTCACGCCATACTGACCGGTCAGCTGGGCAGCGACGGGCAGAACGCGCTTCTTGTCCTTGAGGTAGGATTCAGCCATCTGAATGGCCGACGAAGCCGGAGCGTAGAAAGCCGAACCGGTCTTGAGCAGACCGACGATTTCCGCGCCGCCGTCACGGGTGCGCTGGATGATCTTGTCGAGCTTTTCCTGGCTGGTCCAGCCCATCTTGACGAGATCCGGCAGCGGAATGCCCGCAACGGTCGAGTAGCGAGCCAGCGGAACCATGCTGTCGCCGTGACCGCCGAGCACGAATGCCGTGACGTCTTCAACCGAAACGTTGAATTCTTCCGCGAGGAAATAGCGGAAACGGGCGCTGTCAAGAACGCCAGCCATACCGACAACCTTGTGAGCCGGAAGACCCGAGAACTTCTGCAAAGCCCAGACCATCGCGTCGAGCGGGTTGGTGATGCAGATGACGAAGGCTTCAGGCGCGTATTTCTTGATGCCTGCGCCAACCTGTTCCATCACCTTCAGGTTGATGCCCAGAAGGTCGTCGCGGCTCATGCCAGGCTTGCGCGGCACACCGGCGGTAACGATGACAACGTCCGCGCCTTCGATGGCTGCGTAATCGTTGGCGCCCGTAAACTTCGCATCAAAACCGTCAACCGGAGAAGATTCGGCGATATCCAGTCCTTTGCCCTGCGGAGTACCTTCCGCGATATCAAAAAGGACGACGTCGCCCAGTTCCTTCAGACCGGCCAGATGAGCGAGCGTGCCGCCAATCATACCGGAGCCGATGAGGGCAATCTTGTTGCGTGCCATGATTGTTTCTTTCCTCAAGTTTGATCCAGAAACGCATGAAGCCATCCGGTGTCCTCCCGGAAACGCTTAAGCGCTGCGAGGGTTCGATATGACTCTTTGCGAAAAAACACAACTCATTATTTTGCGACCAATGTTTTCAATCGGTTAGAATTATATGTTCTTACGTAAACGTAAGATAATTGGGCGGAATAATGGCAATTCCCCTCTGTCTCGCCCGTCATCACCCTGCCGGTGATGCGATAGGCAAGCCGCCAATCCGATCGGCCCTTGTCGCAGCCCGCATAAAGATACCGGGTGCGACAAGCTTGGAGCCGACACATCCGTCCGGATGCACTACGCTTGCTCCAACTATCTGAACCTGCACGCTCTGCCTTCCAAAAACTCGCTTACGCGTTTCGGAACAAATGCGCTGAATTTGCGCGGGCACGATAGCCGATTGAGGATATAAGTCCAGTCTGTGGCAATCAGATGATAAGACCAGAAGTTTGGTAGCCAGAGTCAGCTCGCAGAATCGGCAGTCCACCTTCGCAATCAAACCGATGCGCAAACTGATCGGCAAACTGATCGGCAAACCGATGCGCAAACCGATCGGAAAACAGGGCCGAACTCAGTCGGCCCTCTCCGGTATCTGCGACAGATATTCGGCGCTCTGCATCTCGAAGAGACGCGACGCTGTGCGGTCGAATTCGAATGCCTCGGTGCCGCTTTTCGCAACATAGAGCTTTTCCGGCTGCGCTTCCGCCGTAATGAACACGCGGGCATGATGGTCGTAAAGAACGTCCACCAGCAGGATAAAGCGCTTGGCTTCGTTGCGCCGCGAAAGATCGAGCATCGGCACATTGTCGATGAAGAGGGTCGAATAACGACCCACAATGGCCAGATAGTCCGCAGCCCCGAGCGGACGGCTGCACAGTTCTTCGAAACTGAAACGCGCAGCGCCCGGAATGGAACGCGGCACCTCGATATCGCGTCCCTTGATGCGAATAGTGTCCGGCTTTTCTTCCACGCCATCCTTCTGCGCAGTCCAGGCGGCATCCATCCGCTTTTCCGTCTCGCCCCCCAGCGGCGAGAGATAGACCGGTTGCCGGTCCAGCTTTTCCAGCCGGTAATCGGTGCGCGAATCGAGATTGATCACGTCGACATGCTTCTTGAGAATATCGACAAAGGGCAGGAACAGCTGACGGTTCAGGCCGTCACGATAGAGATTGTCCGGCGCGACATTCGACGTGGCGATCAGCACCACGCCACGCGCGAACAGCGCGCTGAACAGGCGCGACAGGATCATCGCATCGGCGATATCCGTCACCGTGAATTCATCGAAGCACAGCACCCATGCCTGCGCACTTAGCGCGTCAGCAACCGGCGGGATCGGGTCGTCCTGCTTGGTCTCGCCGCGCTTCAGGGCCTGACGATGCGCATTGATACGATCATGCACATCGGCCATGAAATCGTTGAAATGGGCGCGGCGTTTGCGCTCGACGGGAAGGAGCGAAAAGAACATGTCCATCAGCATGGTCTTGCCGCGGCCGACTTCGCCATGAACATAAAGCCCCTTGACGATCTCCTGCGCCTGCTTGCGCTTGCCGAAAAGCCAGCCAAGCGCGCTGGACTTGCGCGAAAGCCGCTTGGTGCAGATTTCCTCGATCAGCCGGTCATAACGGCTGGTCAGGTCGAGCTGCGCGGGATCTGCCTCCACTTCGCCCGATGCGACCAGCGCATCGTAATGCTCGCGGACGGAGGGGAATGCTTTCAGATTACCATCAAAGGACATGACAGGTTCCGTGAACCCTCTACTTAAAATTCGGCGGAGCAGTCCAGAGACGCCCCGCCGCGATCGATTGTTTCGGCTTTATATCAGCGCGCCACTTTTAAATCAGTGCGCCGATTTCAGATTAACGCGAAAGTGACAGGGCCTGGCCTCCGGTGGTCTGACCGTCGAAACGGCCCTGACCGGACGAATAGAGCGAGGCGACCGTGCCGCCCGATCCATCGTAAAGCACAAGCTGCTTGCCATTGACGGCCCAGGAAGCGAGGTTCGCCAGTTCGCCCGGGCAACGCAGCGGACCTGCGCGGTAACCCTGACCATATTTGGTCTGCGGCGTAGCAACCTTACAGCTCTGGCCGCCGAGCGAGGCGTTCCAGACGCCTGCGACGGTGCCCGGAGTTAGATCAGGCGCTGATGCCGGCGGCAGGCTTGCAACCTGCGTGCCGCCCGGCTGCATGCCGGGATTGGTGGTTGGAGCGGTCGGGAACTGCGATCCATCCGGCGAATTGAGATTGCCCTTCTGCACGGAACCCTGCGGCGCGGCCTGCAAGGGTGCAGGCGGAGGCGGCGGGGAAACAGGGCCAAGGTCGTTGCCCATCCGGGAGCTCTGACAGCCGGCCAATACGATGCCAGCCGCTGCCAGGCTCAGCAAACTTGCTTTCGAAATTCCCATCAGGTTCTCCATTTCGGTCGAGGTCTTGGGGTAGCGGCGCAAACCACGCTCACGCGAAACCCAGCTATCACACCAATATTGGCGCGATAAAATGGCTATATGGTTAAAAAATCAACACCATCTCCCGGCAATTTGCGCAGGAGTGATCAATCCGGGTTTGAAATTGCTCATAAATTTTGGGACTGGGACAGGAAGGCCACAGTTTTTTGGGTGCACGGTTCGAAATGGAACCGCTCACCCGGCCATATGAGCCAATAGCAATGTTAGATATATTGCTGGCACTGGCAATTTGCGGGGTTTTCCGCCATATAGACGCCAGAAACCTATTGAACGAACCTTTCGGCTGCATCAATGCAGCCGCAGGCAAAACGGAACCACGACAGCTATGGCCACCAGGGCAGCCTTCGCCAAGATGAACGGGCTCGGCAATCAGATCATCGTTGCCGATATGCGCGGCCGCGCAGATCGCATCACGCCTGATGCCGCCATTCATCTGGCCGGTGCGAGCGAAACGGCCTTCGACCAGATCATGGCCATTCATGATCCGCGCACGCCGGGCACAGACAATTATATTTCGATCATCAATTGCGACGGCACGGAAGCGCAAGCTTGCGGCAACGGCACGCGCTGCGTGGTGCAGGCGCTGGCCACTGAGACCGGCAAGCGCGCCTTCACCTTCGAGACACGCGCGGGAATTCTGACGGCCAAAGAACATGATGACGGGCTGATTTCCGTCGATATGGGAAAGCCGCGTTTCGGCTGGCAGGAAATTCCGCTCGCCGAAGAATTCCACGACACGCGCATGATCGAGCTTCAGGTTGGCCCTATCGATGCGCCGGTGCTGCATTCGCCTTCGGTCGCCTCGATGGGCAATCCGCATGCGATCTTCTGGGTAGACCGCGATGTGTGGTCCTACGAATTGGAAAAGTTCGGCCCTCTTCTGGAAAATCATCCGATTTTCCCGGAACGCGCAAATATTTCGATTGCCCGCGTCACATCACCGGAAACGATGGACCTGCGCACCTGGGAACGCGGCGCCGGGCTGACCCGCGCCTGCGGTTCTGCCGCCTGCGCCGCGGCCGTCTCCGGCGCACGCACGCGCCGCACCGGCCGCAAGGTCACGGTCAATGTTCCGGGCGGCCCTCTGCTGATTGAGTGGCGTGACGACGATCATGTCATGATGACCGGCCCGGCTGAGTGGGAATTTTCCGGCTCATTCGACCCTGCAAGCGGCGACTGGAGCCGCGACCTTGAAGGCGGCCCATCGGCGGGCACGTCTGCGGACAAGGGTGCTGCCTGATGAGTGTGGAAGTCGTAACATTCGGATGCCGCCTCAACACCTATGAATCCGAGGTGATGAAGCGCGAAGCCGACGCTGCCGGTCTTGGACAGTTGAAGGATGGCGCGATCATCTTCAACACCTGCGCCGTGACGTCGGAAGCCGTGCGGCAGGCCCGTCAGGCCATCCGCAAGGCGCGACGCGAAAATCCGGAAGCCCGCATCATCGTCACCGGCTGCGCTGCACAGACCGAAGCAGACAATTTCGCATCCATGGATGAAGTGGACCTCGTGCTTGGCAATGAGGAAAAGCTGAAATCCAACTCCTATCGCATGCTGCCCGATTTTGGCGTGAACCAGTTTGAGAAGGTGCGCGTCAACGACATTATGGAAGTGCGCGAAACCGCAAGCCACATGGTCGACGCCATCGAAGGTCGCGCACGCGCCTTCGTGCAGGTTCAGAATGGCTGTGACCATCGCTGCACGTTCTGCATCATCCCCTATGGTCGCGGCAACTCCCGCTCAGTGCCGATGGGCGCGGTCGTGGAACAGGTGAAGCGCCTTGTCGGCAATGGCTATGCCGAAGTGGTGCTGACCGGCGTGGACATGACTTCCTACGGTCCCGACCTTCCGGGAAGCCTGCGTCTCGGCAAGCTCGTGAAGACTGTTCTCAATCAGGTGCCGGACCTTCAGCGCCTGCGTCTCTCATCCATCGATTCCATCGAGGCGGATGACGATCTGATGGACGCCATTGCCAATGAAAAGCGGCTGATGCCGCATCTGCACCTGTCCTTGCAGGCGGGTGACGACATGATCCTGAAGCGCATGAAACGCCGCCATCTGCGCGACGATTCCATTCGTTTCTGTGAAACGGTGCGTTCGCTGCGCCCCGATATCGTGTTCGGCGCAGATATTATCACCGGCTTTCCAACCGAAACCGAGGACATGTTCCAGAACTCGATGAAGATCGTCGGGGAATGCGGGCTGACCCATCTGCACGTCTTCCCATACAGCGCACGCGAAGGCACGCCTGCCGCACGCATGCCGCAGGTGCGGCGCGAAATCGTCAAGGAGCGCGCCGCGCGGCTGCGTGCCGAAGGCGACAACGCCTATGAAAAACATCTTGCCTCGCTCACCGGCACGACCCAGCGTCTGCTGATCGAGAAGGAAGGCATCGCCCGCACGGAAGGCTTTACGCTCGCAGCCGTCGAAGGCGGCGCGGAAGCAGCCGCTCCGGGTCAAATCATCGAACGTGTGGTGACGGGCCACGACGGTGAGAAACTTCTCACCCGCGCCGCCTGACCATCAGCTGCATAAACAAGGCATCGGAATCCATGGCAATCGGTTTCATCAAGAGAATGTTCTCCTTCGGCAAGAAGGAGGTCGAGGAAAGACCGGTGGATCAACCGGCCCCCGACGCAGTCACCGAAGCCATACCAGCGCCAGAACCGGAAGCGCCGAAACCGGCTGAAGTACCGGAAGAAGCAGCCGTAGAGGCACCATCAGAGCCGGAAGCTCCGGTTGCCGAAGAACCGGCGGCCCGCGCCGCGCCGGAACCAGTTGTTGAACCTGTCGAAACGCCTGCCGAAAAGGCGCCGGAGCCCGCGGTCGAGGACGTTGTCGGAGCGCAGCCCGAGCCGGAACATCCTGTCGCGGAAATCGAAATTCCAATCGAGCAGCCACCGGTTATGGAACCGGCTGTAATCGAACCGCCATTTATTGAGCCGGAACCCCAGCCCGAGCCCGCGCCGGAACCCGAAGCGGAGCCGGAGCCAGAACCGGCTCCAGCGCTTGCACCCGAACCGGAAAAGCCTGAAGAGCCTGAGCCTGTCGAAATTCCTGCACCCGTTGCAGACGAGCCGGTAGCGGAAGCCATACCAGAACCTGCGCCCGCCAAGCCGAAAAAGGTCAAGGTTTCAAAGGCGGTCGAGGAACAGGCGGAAGAAGCTCCCGCCGCCCCTGTGACCGAGCCGAAACTGTCGTGGTTCGAGCGTTTGCGGCGTGGCCTGTCGCGCTCGTCCTCTTCGCTCAGCGAATCCATCGGCGGCATTTTCACCAAGCGCAAGCTGGACGAAGACACGCTTCAGGATCTGGAAGATGTGCTGATCCAGGCCGATCTCGGCCTTGAAACCGCGATGCGCGTTACCGATGCGCTGGCCTCCGGGCGCTATGGCAAGGATGTTTCGAGCGATGAAGTGCGCTCGATCATGAGCACGGAAATCGAAAAAGTGCTCGGCCCTGTCGCCAAGCCGCTGGAACTCGACCTTTCGCATAAGCCGCATGTCATTCTGGTTGTCGGCGTCAACGGTACCGGCAAGACCACGACCATCGGCAAACTCGCTGCAAAGCTGACGGCGGGCGGCCTCAAGGTCATGCTGGCGGCAGGCGATACTTTCCGCGCAGCAGCCATCGAACAGCTCCATATCTGGGGTGAACGTACGGGTGCGCCCGTTGTCTCGTCCAAACTCGGTGCTGATGCGGCCGGTCTTGCCTATGACGCCTGGGAAAAAGCACGCGACGCAGGCAGCGACGTGCTCATCATCGATACAGCCGGACGCTTGCAGAACAAGGCCGAACTGATGGATGAGCTTGCCAAGATCGTGCGCGTGCTCGGCAAGCACGACCCGGAAGCACCGCACACGGTGCTGCAGACGCTCGACGCCACGACGGGCCAGAACGCGCTCAATCAGGTCGAAATCTTCAAGAATATCGCCGGTGTGAACGGGTTGGTCATGACCAAGCTTGACGGCACGGCACGGGGCGGCATTCTTGTCGCCATCTCGGCCAAGCACAAGCTGCCGGTCTATTTCATCGGTGTCGGCGAAGGTGTCGATGACCTCGAACCATTTGCGGCCAATGAATTTGCCCGCGCCATTGCAGGAGTTGCCTGATGGAGCACCCCGTCTTCGAACGCGATCCGTCGCAGAAGAGCGAAGTCGAGCGCAAGGAAGTGCAGCCGCTGCTCAAACTGGTGCTGGAGCTGGGGCCGCTTCTGGTGTTCTTCTTCGCCAATGCGCGCGGCGAAACGCTGATCGAGCATTTTCCGGTGCTGGCTTCCATTGGCGAGCCGATCTTTCTGGCTACCGCCCTTTTCATGGTCGCGACTGTGATTGCGCTTGGCATCTCATGGGCATTGACGCGCACGCTGCCCATCATGCCGCTCATTTCCGGCATTGTGGTTCTGGTGTTCGGCGCGCTGACGCTCTGGCTGCACAATGACACCTTCATCAAGATGAAGCCCACCATAGTCAACACGTTGTTCGGGGCGATTCTCCTCGGCGGATTGTTCTTCGGCAAATCGCTTCTGGGCTATGTGTTTGATTCGGCCTTCCGGCTCGATGCCGAAGGCTGGAAGAAGCTTACCTTCCGCTGGGGCCTGTTCTTCATCTTTCTGGCGGTCGCCAACGAAGTTGTCTGGCGCAATTTCTCCACCGATGCGTGGGTTTCGTTCAAGGTCTGGGGTATCATGCCCATCACCGTTGTCTTCACGCTTTTACAAATGCCGCTTATCCAGAAGCATTCATTGACAGAGGACAATAAGCCCGCATCATAGTCATATGAACAGTGGGAATTGAAGGAATCGCGGCATGGTCGAAATCGCACAACAGCTTGATATCGAACAATTCATCTGCCGCAGCGACAATTATGGCGTCCTGATCCACGACCCGGTCAGCGCGCTAACTGCGACCATCGATGCGCCCGAGGCCCATGCCATTGAAGCAGCCCTTGAACGGCGCGGCTGGACGCTGGATTTCATCTTTACCACGCATCATCACCTCGACCATGTCGAGGGCAATGCCGCGCTGAAAAAGAAGTTTGGCCTCAGCATCATCGGCCCGGCAGCCGAAGATAGCAAAATCCCCGGCATCGACCGAACAGTTCGCGACGGCGACGAATTCACCTTCGGGCTTTTCAAAGTCAGGGTTATCGCGACGCCGGGCCATACGGCGGGCGAGATTTCCTATTACATCCCGGACGCCAAGGCGGTTTTTACCGGCGATACGTTGTTTGCGCTCGGCTGCGGACGGCTTTTCGAGGGAACGCCCGCGACGATGTTTCAGTCGCTGCAAAAGCTGGTCGCCCTGCCCGGCGAAACTGCCGTCTATTGCGGCCATGAATATACCGAAAGCAATGCGCGTTTTGCGCTGACCATCGACCCGGATAATTCCGCACTGAAAGAACGGGCGCTGGAAATCGGACGGCTTCGCGCTGCCGACAAAATGACCTTGCCGTCGAGCATCAGCCTCGAAATGGCCACCAATCCTTTCCTGCGCTGGCATGATAGCCGTATTCGTGCCCGCCTTGGCATGCAGGATGCGTCCGACGAAGCCGTGTTTGCAGAGATTCGCAAGCGCAAAGACATGTTTTAGGATAAGACGACGATGACCTTTTCCCGCTTCAAGAGCCTGAACCGCGCCGCCCTGCTCGGCCTGTCGCTTGTTGTTCTGCCTGCTTCCACCGGAGTGGCTTATGCGGAAGACATTCTGTCGATCGCCACGCCGCCGGAAACGCCAGCCGAAATCAACAATTTCAAGCTGACGGAAGACCTGTTAACACGCATGGAAAAGATCCACGGCGAACTGGAACGCATGCAGCTTTCCCCCACCTCGGAAGAGGGGCAGGATGCACAACCTTCGATGGATTCCATGGTGAAAAGCATCGAATCGCGCCCACAGGTCGTTGAACTGATGAAAGCGCAGAACATTGCGCCGCGCGATTATCTGCTCGCCTATTTCGCCATGATGAGCGCCCTTGCCGCAGTCGACGCGGAAGAAGAAGACCAGCTTGTCGATGAAGTGAAAGGGATCAATCCCGAACACGTCGCCTTCGGCAAGCAATATGGCGACCGCATCCGCGATCTGATCGGCGAGTAGGTCTCTCCCCGCACCCAGCGCGCGCCCTCATCCTGACCGGTGCTTCCTCCCCTCATCCTGAGGAGGGGGCTGGAGCCAGTCAGGCTTTCTGCCTCAATAGTCGCAGCGCATTGATCGTCACCAGCACTGTTGCGCCGGTATCGGCCAGAATGGCGGGCCACAACCCGGTAATGCCCAGCACGGTCGTAACCAGGAAGACAGCCTTCAGGCCGAGCGCAATGGTGATATTCTGATGAATATTGCGCATGGTGCGCTTCGACAGATCGACCATCGCCACCACATCGCCGACCCGGCCATGCAGCACCGCTGCATCGGCAGTTTCGAGAGCCACGTCCGTGCCGCCGCCCATGGCAATGCCAACATCGGCGGCTGCGAGAGCGGGCGCATCGTTGATACCGTCGCCAACCTTGGCAACGATCTGCCCCTCACCCCGCAATTCGCCGACAATGCGCTGCTTGTCTTCGGGCAGCAATTCGGCACGCACATCGATGCCGAGATCGCGCCCGATGGCTTCTGCTGTGCGGCGATTGTCGCCCGTCAGCATGACTGTGCGAATACCGGCATCTTTCAGCGCCTTGAGCCCGGCAATGGCGTCAGCCCGCGGTTCGTCACGCATGGCGATAGCACCGGCAACCTTGCCACCGGCAACCAGCACCGAAACCGTCTTGCCTTCATCGTTGCAGGTGGCGATGCGTGCGGCCAGTTCATCAGGAACAGCCGCCACATCATTTGCAGCCTTTCGCGACCCGAGAAAAAGCTCGGTCCCATCCGCAACGCCGGAAACGCCCTTGCCGCCATGGGCTTTGCCCTGCGCGACGGCAGAAAGCTTCAACCCGCGCTCTTCCGCTGCCGACACAATGGCCAGCGCAAGCGGATGGCTTGAGCCAGCATCGAGCGATGCCGCAAGGCGCAACACTTCATCCTCGGGCAGAGCACCGGCAAGGACATCCGTAACCTTCGGCTTGCCTTCTGTCAGCGTGCCGGTCTTGTCGAAACAGGCGGCGGTGATCTTGCCGATGGTTTCAAGCACCGCACCGCCCTTCATGAGAAGGCCGCGCCGGGCGCCTGACGACAGGGCCGCAGCGATTGCAGCCGGTGTGGAAATGACCAGCGCGCAAGGGCAGCCGATCAGCAGGATCGCAAGGCCCTTATAGATCCACTCGCCCCACTCGGCACCACCCACCAGAGGCGGTAGAACAGCCACCAGTGCGGCAACCACCACCACGCCGGGCGTATAATAGGTCGAGAAGCGGTTGATGAATCGCTCGGTCGGGGCCTTGGCCTCCTGCGCTTCCTCCACCAGCCGCACAACACGCGCGATGGTATTGTCCTGCGCTGCCGCCGTGACTTTCACGCGCAGCAAACCGTCGCCATTGATCGTGCCCGCAAAGACGGTGTCGCCTGCGGCCTTGCCAACCGGGGTGCTTTCGCCGGTAACCGGCGCTTCATCGATGGCGCTTTCACCAGACAGGATTTCACCATCCGCCGGCATACGGTCACCGGGACGCACGGAAATGATATCGCCTACCGCAAGGCTGTCGGCAGCAACTTCGGTGGTCGCGCCGTTGCGCTCCAGAAAGGCCGTCTTCGGGACAAGGGTCGTCAGCGACTGGATGCTGGCCCGGGCCTTGCCCGCCGCCACGCCTTCCAGCAATTCGCCAACGAGGAAGAGGAACACAACCGCCGCCGCTTCCTCGGTTGCACCGATGAAGACCGCGCCAATGGCGGCAATCGTCATCAGCATTTCGATGGAAAACGGCGTGCCGTTAATTGCGGCCATATAGGCGCGCCAGGCAATCGGCACGAGACCAATCAGCATTGCCGCTGTAAAGGCCCACAGAGCGACCGGCGGATAAATATGACCGATCACATAAGCCGCCACCAAACCGCCGCCACAGATGAGCATTGTGCGGCCCTTATCCGTCCGCCACCACGGCAGGGGCTTTGTCGGTGTGCTGGCTTTGGGCACGTTTACAGACGGTGTGTCAGCAAGCGCGGTTTTATACCCAAGCCCCGTCACCTTTCCGGCGATCTCGTCACTATTTGCGGAGCCATCGTGATTGACAATCATGGTCCCATTGGTCACGGACACCGACACATCGTTGACGCCTGCAACACGCCGTACCGCCGTGTCGATCTTTGCAGCACAGGAAGCGCAATCCATGCCTGCCACCTGAAAACGGTAGCTGTTGGCCGATGCCGCTGTGATCGGTTCTTGCGCTGTGTCATGCTCATGGCCGTGGTCGTGGTCATGCCCGGCATGGTCATCGCCGTGATCGTGATCATGACCGCTGCAGCTTCCATGGTCATGGTCATGCGCATGCGTGTGTGCTTCGGCCCGCTTTTCACCGGCCAGCCGTTCGACACCATAGCCGAGACTGCGCACCTTCTTTTCCATGCTGTCCGGATCGCTGCTGCCATCATGTTGCACGGTCATCGTGCCTGCGGTCACCGAAACGGAGACGTCCTCCACGCCCGGCACGCGGCGGATAGCGGTATCAATCTTGGTCGCGCAGGACGCACAGTCCATGCCGTCCACGCGAAAGCGAATCTGGTTTATTGCCTTATTCATGACCTGCCCTTTCGGAGCACTCTTGAATTGTCCTGAACAAGGTCTACATCCTCTAGTGACTAGAGGAGCAAGAGAAAAATGATGAGCAGTTTACCCATTGGCGAAGCCTCAAAGGCCAGCGGCGTCAAAGTGCCAACCATCCGCTATTATGAGCAGATCGGGCTGCTGCCGGTGCCCCCGCGCACGGATGGAAATCGCCGCCTTTATGACAAGAGCGATGTTGAGCGTCTTTTGTTCATCCGCCACGCGCGCGATCTGGGCTTTGAAGTGGATTCAATCCGCACATTGCTCGACTTGCAGGATAATCCGGATCAGTCATGCGCCACGGCCGATGCTATCGCTCGCGCCCGGCTGATTGAGGTCGAGCATCGTATCGCCAAGCTTCTGTCCCTGAAGACGGAACTGCAGCGAATGCTGGAATGCACCGCCCATGGCCGCATCGACCAATGCAGGGTGATCGAGATTCTGGGCAATCATGATGAGTGCCTGCACCCGGCGCACTAAGGCTCTAGTTCACCTTCTCAAAGCGCGAGGCGGAAATCTTGAGCGTTCCAATCTGCGTACCGATTCGCGCAACGACCGGCGCGTAGATGCCCGAATCGCCCAGTGAGGCGAAAGAAACACTGATCCGGCTCTTATTGGCCAGATAGTCGATCGACTTCTTGCCCTTCTGATAGCCGGAAATCGGAATGAACTTGGCCGAGCAGATGACCGACTCGCCGGTAAAGCCATCGGCGGTGAACGATTCGGTACCGTTGAAGGAAAGCTTGATATCGGCCCGCGTCTGCCCGTCAAACACGCTCAGCGTGCGATTGCAGACCGAACTTGGATCAGTGGCGGGAATCATCAGTGCGCTTAGCGCATCGCTGACATTCAGCAGATCCTGCGGTGACGTTTCCACCCATGGATCGCGCTTTTTCACCGGGGGCTGGTTTTCAGCAGCCACGACATTGCCATTGGCAAAACGAATGGTCGTACGCTTGTTTTTGCGCCCGTGCTTGTAATTGAGATCGAAAGTGCTCGGGATGACCTTCCCTTTCACCGCATTGCCGTTGACATGTACTGTTCCGGCGGTGTCATCGAAAACGCGCGCGAGACCGGAAGTCTTGAAATTGCCGTTCAGATTGTATCGGGAGCCGCTAACCGTTGTCTCGGTGGCGGCGCGCGCGATAGAAAGGCCGAAAATCGATATTTCGTAATCGGTTCTGTAGAGATCGTCCGCCTGTGCTGCCCCTGCGTTCAGCGCGAAACCCGCGCATGACAACAGAACAAGCCCTTTCAGCCGATTCCGTACAGGTTTCGATAAAAATGGCGGCTCGATCATATTCGGCGTTCCTTTCTGCGTCCCGGCCCGGAAGTGGCGGCCTATGGTTTTCAACCACATTGAGCTGTCAAAAAGTTGCGAGAGATTCTTCGATACAGTATCTGTGCAACAGGCAAAACCGGCGAAGTTATGATCGCAACGTTTCGTGAAGGCGATGCGAATGCCGTAAAACCGCGCTGTTACGGCATCGCGGCGGAATCTCACTTGACTGCAAGCGCTCCTGTCACTATAGAAACGCGACTTTCCCAATAGGCCGCCTGTCCGAAATCGCGCGCCAGCAGCATTAAGTTGCTTTGAATGCTTGAATTCGGACATTCGGGTCGGGGCCTGAGCAATTCCAGCAAAAGTGCGAAGCATTTTGCTAAGGGATTGCGAGGAACAGAAAACGAGGGACCTTTTCGCTTTTCGAAGAAAACGAAAAGGGCCGGAAACAAAATTGAAGGTGAGACCAAAATGTCCCGCGCTTGTGAATTGACCGGCAAGTCGGTCCAGTACGGCAACAATGTCAGCCACGCGAACAACAAGACGCGTCGCCGCTTTCTGCCGAACCTCTGCAACGTTACGCTGATCTCCGAAGCACTCGGCCAGAGCTATCGTCTGCGCGTATCTGCCAACGCTCTGCGTTCGGTTGAACATCGCGGCGGCCTCGACGCTTTCCTTGCCAAGTCTGACGACAAGGAACTGTCGCAGCGCGCTCGTCTTCTGAAGCGCCAGATCGCGAAGAAGCAGGCTGAAGCTGTTGCTGCCTAAGCAATAATCCTGAAGGGCCCTTTAGCCTTTCAAATTGGATTATGCTCCAGACAGAGCACAGCGCACATCCCGATGGTTTTCGGAAATATGCGCTGAATAAAGACAGTCTTGAAGATTTGACAAAAAAGGCTGACATTTTGTCGGCCTTTTTTGCTGGTTCCATCACCCAGGATAAAAAAATGCCTATTGAGAATCCTGCATTTTCCCGGCTTTTGCCGGCTGTACTGGCCATGTGCGTTGCGGTCGCCGCATCGAATATTCTGGTTCAGTATCCTTTCCAGCATTTCGGCCTTGGCGAAGTGCTAACCTACGGCGCCTTCACCTATCCGGTCGCCTTTCTGGTCAATGACCTGACGAATCGTCGCTTTGGCCCTGCCGCCGCGCGCAAGGTCGTCTATGCCGGTTTCGTACTCGGTGTCGTGATGTCGATCTGGCTTGCAACGCCGCGTATCGCCATCGCTTCGGGCTCGGCCTTTCTGCTGGCACAGCTGATGGACATCACCGTCTTCGACCGTCTGCGTCGCAAGACCTGGTGGAAGGCGCCCTTTGCCGCCGCCATGTTCGGCTCGGTGCTGGACACGATCCTGTTCTTCTCGATCGCTTTTGCCGCGCAATTCGCATGGATCGATGTGCTGACCGAAATGCCTGATTCGTCACTGACAGAACCGGCCTCGTTCCTCGGCCTTGGCGTGCCGCTTTGGGCGTCGCTCGCCTTCGGTGATTTCTTCGTGAAGGTCATCATGGGAACGCTGATGCTGATTCCCTATGGCGCGATCCTCGCCATATTCGCCCCCTCGCTTTATTCATCGGGTCGAGCGACTGTAGAGAAGGCATAAAAAAGGGGCTCATGAGCCCCTTTTATTTTAGAGCATTTCCAGCAAAAGTGCGAAGCGGTTTTGCGTCGGATAATGCGTCGAAACAAATAGATAGAGCGGTTCCACGATTCCGTTTTAACCGGAACCGCTCTAGCGTCTTCCGCCAGCCCGACGTTTGCCGTTACCGGCTGCCGCCGCGCCCTGCTCTTCGAACAGGGATGCAAGCTGCTCGGTCATGGCGCCTGCCAGCTCTTCCGCATCGACAATCGTCACGGCGCGACGGTAATAGCGCGTCACATCGTGGCCGATACCGATAGCGATCAGCTCGACCGGCGAACGCGTTTCGATCTCTTCGATCACCGCCCGCAGATGGCGTTCCAGATAGTTGCCCGGATTGACCGACAGCGTCGAATCGTCGACCGGCGCACCATCCGAGATCATCATCAGGATCTTGCGCTGCTCGGGGCGGCCCAACAGGCGCTGATGCGCCCAGATCAGCGCCTCACCGTCGATATTCTCCTTGAGGAGGCCTTCACGCATCATCAGGCCCAGATTGCGCCGTGCACGACGCCATGGCGCGTCAGCGCTCTTATAGACGATGTGGCGCAGATCATTGAGACGACCCGGATTGGCTGGCTTGCCACGCGACAGCCACGCTTCGCGCGACTGACCGCCCTTCCAGGCCTTGGTCGTGAAACCGAGGATTTCCACCTTCACGCCGCAACGTTCGAGCGTACGGGCCAGAATATCGGCACAGGTGGCCGCAACCGTGATCGGGCGGCCGCGCATGGAACCGGAATTGTCCAGAACCAGCGTCACGACCGTATCGCGGAAATCCGTGTCGCGTTCCATCTTGTAGGACAGAGGCTGGGTCGGATCGATAACAATACGCACGAGGCGCGCCGAATCGAGATAACCCTCTTCCAGATCGAAATCCCAGGAGCGGCTCTGCTGCGCCATCAGGCGGCGCTGGAGACGGTTGGCCAGACGACCCACCACGCCCTGCAAATTGGCAAGCTGCTTGTCGAGGAAGCCGCGCAGACGGTCCAGCTCGGCCTCGTCGCACAGGTCCGTCGCTTCGACCTCTTCGTCGAATTCGCGTGTGAAAACCTTGTAGTCGATCTGCTCGGCAAAATTGCCGAAAGGCTGGTTGGGACGGCGCGTATCGCCCGGCGTTTCCGCGTCGATATCCTCGCTGTCATCCATATCATCGGCGGATGCATCGGCGGCATCCATCTCGCCCTGCTCGCCTTCTTCGCTCGAACTGTCTGATTCTTCGCTTTCAGCGGAATCGGAGCCTTCCTGGCTCTCGTCGCCGCCTTCCTCGTTCTCGTCGGAATCCGGCGTCTGTTCTTCGTTCTGTTCCTGATCGTCGCTCGGCTCTTCCTGCGACAGCTCTTCAGCCATGTCCATGGAAGCCAGCATGTCGCGCACAGTGCGTGCAAAAGCCTGCTGATCGTCGAGATTTTCACCGAGACGCGCCAGATCGCCGCCAGCCTTCTGCTCGATCCAGTCGCGCCACAGCTCCAGCACCTGACCGGCTTCGGCAGGTGCCGCCCGCCCGGTCAGCTTTTCACGCAGGAGAAGCGACACCGCTTCTTCAAGCGGCGCATCTTCCTTGTCCGTGACGGCGGAGAAATTCGCCTTGGCATATTTGTCGGCGAGCATGGTCGACAGATTGTCGGCAACGCCTGCCATGGCGCGCGCGCCAATAGCCTCGACACGGGCCTGTTCAACGGCGTCGTAAATGGCGCGCGCCTGTTTGCCTTCCGGTGCAAGCTGCGCATGAATACGGGGATTATGGCGCGCCTGACGCAGCGCCATCGAATCGCCGAGGCCACGCGTAACCGCAATATCATGCGCGGTCGGGCGCTTCGGCAGATCGGGCAGTCGGGCGCGATTGGCCGTCAGAGCGGGACGATCATTACTGAACGCCACTTCCAGCTCGTTTTCGCCGGAAATGGCGCGCATGCAAGCCGTTACCGCGCGCTTGAACGGCTCGGAGTCCACTGGCCCCGGCTTGCGCTCACGCGAATTGTCGCCCATTCCTGACATCTGGCCTGACATATGCCTATCCTGCTTCCCATCAAATCAAGGCCCTGCCGCCATATCGGCGACAGGTATCGTCAATTTTCCTCATGCTTGTCTTTGCCCTGAAAGCGGTCTCCGCTTTCAGGAGAACAGCATCAGGC
Organism: Ochrobactrum sp. 19YEA23; assembly: GCF_029909865.1. Lineage (NCBI taxonomy): Bacteria > Pseudomonadati > Pseudomonadota > Alphaproteobacteria > Hyphomicrobiales > Brucellaceae > Ochrobactrum > Ochrobactrum sp. 19YEA23. The sequence continues at coordinate 152,797 of NZ_JASAMQ010000001.1, forward strand.
CAGAACGATATTGGCTGCCGATTCCGGCAGTTCGGTACCGAAGGCGCGCTGATAGAACTCAGCCACCGTCGCACGTTCCAGTTCATCGCACTTGTTGAGGAAGGTCAGGCGGAAGGCAAAACCGACATCGTTGCCGAAGATCGCCGCATTTTCAGCCCAGGTGATGACCGTACGCGGGCTCATCACGGTCGAAAGATCGCCGTTGATGAAAGCCTGACGGGTCATGTCGGCAACGCGAACCATCTTGTTGACGATCTCGCGGCCTTCCGCATTCTGGAACTGCTTGGCCTTGGCGAGAACGATGTTCACTTCGTTGTCGTGCGGCAGATAGTTCAGCGTCGTCACGATGGACCAACGGTCCATCTGCGCCTGATTGATCTGCTGCGTGCCATGATAAAGGCCGGTCGTATCGCCGAGGCCCACCGTATTGGCGGTCGCGAACAGACGGAAAGCCGGGTGCGGATGAATAACGCGGCTCTGATCAAGCAGCGTGAGGCGGCCAGAGGTTTCCAGCACGCGCTGGATCACGAACATCACGTCCGGACGACCTGCATCATATTCGTCGAATACAAGCGCGACATTGTGCTGGTAAGCCCAGGGCAGAATGCCTTCCTTGAATTCCGTGACCTGCACACCGTCCTTGACGACGATGGCGTCCTTGCCGACGAGGTCGATACGGCTGACATGGCTGTCGAGATTGACGCGGACGCAAGGCCAGTTCAGGCGCGATGCGACCTGTTCAATATGGGTCGATTTACCCGTGCCGTGATAGCCCGAAACCATCACGCGGCGGTTATAGGCAAAACCAGCCAGAATCGCGAGCGTCGTCTGACGGTCGAAAAGATAATCCGGATCACGCTCCGGCACATAGGAGTCGCCCGCCGCATAGGCTGGTACTTTCATGTCGGAATCAATTCCGAACACTTCACGCACCGAAACCGTCGTATCCGGCAAATTGGCTATATCCCGCTCAACCTTGTTCATCATGCCTCCAGGGCGGCAGGACTGTCCGGCCGCGACATCCAAGTATCATCCGGGGCATGATGTCCGGCAAGCCGGTGGTATGCCCCTTCCGTCGTTCGTTGCGGGCATCCATGCTTGAATCCGCGCTTGGCAGCACGGCAGGAGAATGTCCGTCAGAGCATTTTGCAGCCAAATGACAACATCTGGCGTCGCATAAATGCGGCTTGAGCCACAGCTCGACTTAATCAATCAAAACCGGCCAGTTCAAGACTGGCCAATTCCTCATGCTCTAGCAAAAACCTGCCTGCTTGAGCAATTGGTAAGCCTGAATGACATCGCGGAATCTCTCTTCAGAACCGCGGTCACCACCATTCGCATCGGGATGGTGCTGTTTTACCAGCTCTTTATAGCGCGCCTTAATCTTATCGCTAGTCGAATTTGGTTCAAGTCCGAGTGTAGCGAGCGCTTTGATTTCCAGCGTGCGCGGCTTGCGCTTGGCTGTTGCCCCCGGTTCCTGCCCCTTGGCTTCCTTCACGAAATTGAACGGATCGCGGATACGGTTGTGATAGGAGGCCGATCCGGAACGCATCTTGGCCACGTCCGGCGAGGTGCGCGCCTTCGCGGTCGAATTCGCCGTGGTGGACCAGGTTGGACGATGGCCAGTGACCGCGTCCTTCTGGAACTTGGCAATATCTCCATCGGCGAGGCCGGAGAAATAGTTGAAATTCTTATTATATTCCCGCACGTGATCGATGCAGAAGTGGAAATATTCCCCTTCGCGCATGCGTCCGACCGGCGCGCGATGCGTGCCGGGCTTGTCACAACCGTCCCATTGACAGCAGGGGCCACTGGACTTGGCCTGCTGCGTCTTCTTCGGGCGGATGCGGATACTGTCGAAAAGTTTGGAGTTCGTGGTCATCGAATCAATTATGCGGATTAAGGGGTTGCTAAACAAGAATTGACATTTCGTCCGGTTGGGCTTTTAGCCATTTCAACAGGGCGAAATTTTGAAGCGGATTAGTTTCCTGTGCGGATTTGCCCCACCTTGGGCCGTCGGGGCTTGAGTCTATATGAAGCACAGCGTGTATATGGGGAGAACCAGCCCAAATGTCCATTCACAATAGCAAACAAGACGTGATGCAAACAAAGCTTACAGCAGCTTTTGCGCCAGAACGGCTTGAAATCATTAATGAAAGCCATCTTCACGCTGGCCATCATCATCACGACAGCGATCATCATGCCGCTTTCGACGGCTCGGGCGAGACGCATTTTCGCGTTCGTATCGTCTCTGATGCCTTCACGGGCCTGAGTCGCGTTCAGCGCCATCGCGCCATCAACGAAGTCCTCAAGGACGAGCTGAATAACGGCGTTCATGCACTGGCGCTGGAACCGTCCGCGCCCGGCGAACCGACGCGCCGCTGATCCTGCCTATCACTACAGTGGCAAATTCGTCAGGCCGTAGCGAAACGAGTGATTTTCGAGCACCGGAGCGGAGCGTACTTCAACGTACGTGAGCACCGGAGCACAGGAAATTGCTCGTTGCAGACCGGCATCACGAAGAATGCAACTGTGGTGCTATTTAGGTACGCGGCGGCAGAATACCAACGGCGACAATTGGCTTTCCATCAGCATCGAGCGTTACGATACGCAGACGCGTCAGGCGGTTCTTTTCCTTTTTCAATACGGAGAACCGCTTGCCGTGAAAGGTGAAGGCCTGCTTCACTTCGGGGATCGACTGGGTTTCGTGAATGACCAGCCCGGCAATCGTCGTCGCTTCCTCATCGGGCAACGACCAGTCGAGCGCCCGGTTGAGATCGCGAATCGGCAGTGATCCGTCGACAATGAACGAACCGTCCGGTTGCAGGCGGACGCCCTGCATGTCGATATCGTGCTCATCGGCAATATCGCCGACGATTTCTTCCAGAATGTCTTCCAGCGTCACCAGACCCTGCACGTCCCCATATTCGTCCACGACGATGGCGATATGCGCCTTGCGGCGCAAAAAGGCGTTCAGCTGGTCCTGCAAGGTCGTTGTGTCCGGCACGAACCACGGCTTGCTGGCCACTTTCATGATGTCGATGCGGCTAAAGTCATTATCGACATCATAAAGCGCGCGCACCAGATCCTTGGTGTGAATGATGCCGACGATATTATCGATATCGTTGCGCCAGACCGGCATGCGCGTGTGCGGGCTCGCCAGAATATCACCGACGATCTGCTCGGCTGGCGCATCGGCATTAATGGTTCCCATTGCCGTGCGATGCACCATGACGTCGCTGACTTCCAGCTCCTTGAGATCAAGAAGGCCACCCAGCTGGTCGCGGTCTTCCTTGATCACCGAACCGTCCCGATGCAGCACTTCCACCGCGCCGCGCAATTCATCATGCGCTGAAAGCATTGAGCGACCAGTCGCGAGATTGATACCGAACAAGCGCAGCAGCATGCGCACGATCCAGTTGATCGCCGTCGAGATCGGACCGATGATCGTCACCACAAAGGATACGCTGCGCGCCACCGCCAGCGAAAAGCGATCTGGCGCGGAAATGGCCCAGGATTTTGGCAGCACTTCCGCGAAGATCACCAGAATGACCGTCATGGCGATGGTGGCATAGGCCACACCGGCATCACCGAAGAAGGTCAGGAAAATGCTGGTGGCGATCGAGGATGCGAGAATATTGGCGAGATTATTGCCGATCAGCAGCGCGCCGATCAGCCGGTCGCGCCTGCCGATCAATTGCTGCACCACTTCGGCGCGCTCGTCGCCCTGGTTTTCCAGCGAATGCATCCGCGCACGGGATGCGGCGGTCAGCGCCGTTTCGGAACCGGAGAAAAAGGCGGACAGAATGACACAAAGCAGGATGATCCCGCACATGATCCAGAGTTCGAAAACCATTCCATCGATCTCCTTTTCCGTCCGCGCCGACCGGTTGCGCTATGAGAATTATGCGGTGGCCAGACGTTCCTTCAGAAACTCCAGCACGGCAGCAGGTGGCACATCCTTGGCGATGAAGGACTGGCCGATACCATGCGTGAGAATGAAGGTGAGCGCGCCACGCGCCACTTTCTTGTCCTGCGCGATGTAGTCCATCAGCTTTTCCGCAGGCGGCAAGCCGCCCGGAACGTCGGACAGCGCGGTCGGGAGGCCTACGGCCTTCAGATGCGCCTCAACCCGCTCCACCGCTTCTACACCGGCCAGATTCATCTTCACAGAAAAACGATGCGCCAGTGCCATGCCAATGGCCACGCCCTCGCCATGCACCAGACGGCTGGAATCATAACCCGTGGCTGTTTCCAGCGCATGGCCGAATGTATGGCCGAGATTGAGAAGCGCACGGTCGCCGGTTTCGCGTTCGTCGCGCGCCACCACGGCAGCCTTCGAACGACAGGATTCGGCAATGGCTTCGGTTCGCGCCGCACCACCGGCAAAAACATCCTGCCAATTTTTCTCCAACCATGCGAAGAAATCCGGACGGTCGATGAGACCATATTTGGCAACTTCCGCATAACCGGCCCGGAATTCGCGCGGGCTCAGCGTATCCAGCACATCCGTATCGGCAAGCACCAGCTGCGGCTGGTAGAAGACGCCAACGAGGTTCTTGCCATAAGCGGTGTTGATGCCCGTCTTGCCGCCAACCGACGAATCCACCTGCGCCAGAAGCGAGGTCGGCATCTGCACGAAGTTCATGCCGCGTCGCACGATCCCCGCCACAAAGCCGGACAGGTCGCCCACCACACCGCCGCCAAAAGCCACCAGCGCATCGCCGCGCTCCAGCCTTGCGGCCAGAATGGCGTTGGTGACGGTTTCAAGCGTCGCAAAGGATTTGGACTTTTCGCCGGGTGCGACAACAACCGGCGTCGCTTCTATGCCCGCCTGATTGAAACTCGCCGTCAGCCGTTCGAGATGCGCCTTGGCGACATTCTCATCGGTCACGATGGCAACGCGCGCGCCCTTCAGCCGCTTGGCAACTTCCGCCCCCGCACGGTCAACAAGGCCCTTGCCGATCAGGATATCGTAAGAGCGCTCTCCCAGCGAAACCGGAACGGTGACACTGTCATGTGCGGACGAAGGCGCGTTCATGCTTATTCTCCAGTCGATTTTCCGGTGGTCCGATGACTGCGAGACAGGCCCCGCAGGAGACAATCAGTCCGCGAACTGCCGTTTTTCCAGATGCTGCGCGAGAACCTCGATCAGTTCGTCGGCGATGATTTCTTTCTTCTCTTCGCGCGTCATCATTTGCAGATCGGCAAGCGCATAAACGGGATAGCGCTCGTTCATCAGTTTCTGCATGACGGCGCGTGGATCGCTGTTGCGAAGAAGCGGCCGGTTCTGACGGCGTGAAACCCTGTCCATCAGCACATCGATATCAGCATTGAGCCAGATGGAGATGCCGGCGGTGGAGACAGCGGCACGCGTTTCGGCATTCATGTAAGCGCCGCCGCCAGTGGCGAGCACCATTGGGCCGTCATCGAGAAGACGCAGGATAACCCGGCGTTCGAGGTCGCGGAATTCAACCTCGCCATAGGCTTCGAACAGTTCAGGGATCGTCATGCGCGAGACGGCTTCGATCTCTGTATCGGCATCGCGAAAAGGCAGCCCGAGCATCGAAGCCATCTTGCGGCCGATGGTAGACTTGCCAGCGCCCATCAGGCCGACCAGCACCAGAACCTTCGTACCGAGCAGACCACGGATAGCGTCGGCCCGCCCATGGAGCCCCGCCTTCTCATGCGTATTGGCTTGTTTTTCTATGCTGCTCATCAACCTCATCCATTTGGGATGGTTCCACATGAAAAACCGGGCGACGTCAATTGCTTTCATGGAATCTGAAAGCAGGAATGGCGGCTTTTTGCAGCGATGCCATCGACATTCTTGCTTTCACCGCAATGGCGCATCATAAACGACATATGCCTACGCTGACGCGCCTCATCGCTTTCGTCGTCGTGATCGCAGCCATTGCCTATGCTGCGATGTATGCGCTTGCGAATTTTGTGCAGCCACAGACCCAGGAAATGAGGGTGGAAATTCCAGCTTCCAAACTGAAGCCTGTGCCAATTGCGCCAGCGCCTTCCGCTGGCGGAACGGCCTCGACCGATGTGCCAGCAGTTGAAACCACCACGCCTTCACAGGAATAACGATGCGCGCATCGCTGGCGATTGAAAATTTCCTTGAAATGATGAGCGCCGAACGCGGCGCGGCAGGCAATACGCTCGAATCCTATGCCCGCGACCTTACCATGACCGCGGAAGCACTGGGCGAGCGCGGCATCAATCTCGCAGAGGCGCAGGCCGATCATATCCGCTCGGTTCTGGACGGCATGGCGACGGAAGGCTTTGCCGCGACATCGCAGGCGCGCCGCCTGTCCGCGTTGCGCCAGTTCTTTCGGTTTCTCTATTCGGAAGGCTATCGTCAGGACGACCCCACCGGCGTCATTGACGCGCCGAAGAAGCAGAAGCCGCTGCCAAAAATCATGAGCGTCGATCAGGTCACGCGCCTTCTCGATCGTGCTGCGCTGGAAGCAAGCGAAGCGACCGAGCAAGGCGAGCGTATCAAGGCGCTGCGGCTTCATGCGCTGATCGAAACGCTCTACGCGACCGGCTTGCGTGTTTCGGAGCTGGTGGGTCTGCCGGTACGCGTTGCGCGCACCGATCACCGTTTTTTGTTGGTGCGCGGCAAAGGTTCGAAGGACCGCATGGTGCCTCTCTCGCCCAAGGCGCGGGATGCGTTGCAGGCGTTCCTGACCTTGCGCGATTCCCTGCCCGCCTGCGATGAGAACCCGTGGCTGTTTCCGGCCTTTTCTGAAAGCGGACATCTGGCGCGACAGGTTTTTGCCCGCGAATTGAAGGGATTGGCAGCTCGCGTCAATCTTTCCGCCGCAGCCATTTCGCCCCATGTTTTGCGCCATGCCTTTGCCAGCCATCTTTTGCAAAATGGCGCTGATTTGCGCACAGTGCAGCAATTACTCGGCCACGCAGATATCTCGACCACGCAGATTTATACGCATGTGCTTGAGGAAAGGCTGCATAAACTGGTCAGTGAGCATCATCCGCTTGCCGATTGAGCCTGCTCCGGTTATGAGAAAGTCAAAATTTGCAAGTTGAGCCCGCAGTGAATATGTAAAGCGCCGTAAAACAGCCTTCTTCAGGCACGCAATTGCGGCGAGCTCATTAGAAACGCACGAACAGTCAGGCCCGATGTACAACTATCTCGATTTTGAAAAACCCGTCGCCGATCTCGAAGGCCAGATTCTTGAGCTGAAGAAGCTCGCGCAGGAACAAGGCAGCGTTGAGATGAGCGACGAGATTCGCCGCCTCGAGAAGCGTTCGGCTGATGCGCTGAAAGATATCTATCGCAAGCTGACCCCTTGGCAGAAGGCGCAGATCGCCCGTCACCCGGATCGTCCGCATTGCCTCGAATATATCGACCGGCTGTTTACGGAATTCACGCCTTTGGCCGGCGATCGCCAGTTCGCCAATGACGAGGCGTTGCAGGCAGGCTTTGCCCGTTTCAACGGACAGCCAGTTGCCATTCTCGGTCAGGAAAAGGGCTCGGACACCAAGACGCGCCTGAAGCACAATTTCGGCTCGGCCCGTCCGGAAGGCTACCGCAAGGCTGTCCGCATCATGGAAATGGCCGACCGTTTCCAGCTGCCGCTGATCACGCTGGTTGACACGGCAGGCGCCTATCCGGGCGTCAGCGCCGAAGAACGCGGCCAGGCGGAAGCCATTGCCCGTTCCACTGCCGAATGCCTGCGTCTGCGCGTGCCGGTGGTGTCGATCATCATCGGCGAAGGTGGTTCGGGCGGCGCAATCGCGATTGCCGTCGCCAATCGCGTCTATATGCTCGAGCATTCTATTTATTCAGTCATCTCGCCAGAAGGCGCTGCCTCGATCCTGTGGCACGATTCCACCCGTGCGAAGGATGCCGCCTCCAACATGCGCATCACCGCGCAGGATCTGTTCGATCTCAAGGTCATCGACGGCATCATCCCTGAGCCGCTCGGCGGCGCGCATCGCGGCAAGGAAGCCGTCATCGATGCGGCGGGCGACATGATCACGGCATCGTTACGCTCGATGAAAGATATCGACGGCGAGACCCTGAAGCAGGAACGCCGTCAGAAATTCCTCCAGATCGGTCGTAACCTCTAATAAAACCCCTGTCTGTTTTGCCATTTTTCATCCGGGATGTTCTAGTGGATTGAATTTGACGTTTGAATCCCGGCTGACACATATGCTGTTTCAAACGTCAAATTCGAAGAAATCCACTAGATAAATAAGCGTGCTAGTGGTCTTTTTGATTCCAACATTTGCTCAGCGCTTGAACCGAGGGATGCAAATGTTGGAATCAGACCACTAGGCGTCCCGGATTTGCATCTCCACGTCATTTCCGCCATATTGCCGTCGCGTTAATTTTTAGATATCCAAGCAAGGATTTGTAAACGATACCGTAAGGTTTGGTTGTCAAAATCATCCGAGCAGGAAATCGTCTCTTGCACCGTTCTAACAAAATCGATGCGATATGAAGATCAGAACCGCAATACTTGGAACCGTCATGGCAACCGCGCTTCTCGCGGGATGTCAGGGCTCGTCCGTATCCGACCTGAGCTTGCGCGCTGAAAAGCCGCTTCCCGAAAAGATCGTGACCAAGATGAAGGCGAAGGGCATGACCCGCACCTCGCCAATCACCGTGCGCATCTTCAAGGAAGAAGGCGTTCTCGAAGTCTGGAAACAGAAGAATAACGGCAAGTACGACCAGATCGCTTCTTATGAGATCTGCAAATGGTCGGGCAAGCTCGGACCGAAATATATCGAGGGTGACCGTCAGGCTCCGGAAGGTTTCTACACCGTCCATCCCGGGCAGATGAACCCGAAATCCAATTATTATCTCGCCTTCAACATCGGTTTCCCCAACGCCTATGACCGCGCCAACGGGCGCACGGGCCAGAACCTGATGGTGCATGGCGCTTGCTCATCATCGGGCTGCTATTCGATGACCGATGAGAGTGTTTCTGAAATCTACGCTTTCGGACGCGACGCCTTCAAGGGCGGTCAGCGCGACTTCCAGATTCAAGCTTTTCCCTTCCGCATGACTGCGGCCAACATGGCCCGCTACAAGAGCGACCCGAATTACGGCTTCTGGAAAATGCTGAAGCAGGGTTACGACGCTTTCGAAGTGACCAAGGTTCCGCCGAAGGTAGACGTTTGTGAAAAGCGCTACGTTTTCAACGTCGCGTCGCCGGACGGCCAGCCTCTTTCGGCAGCGGATGCCTGCCCGCCATCGGCCAACACCGATGCGATGTCGACGGCCTATACGTCGTATGAAAAGACCTTCCAAAGCGCCTTCAGCGCGTCGCAGAAGGCCCCTGCTCCGTCGATCCAGGGCTTGACCGAAGCCAAGCTCGTCTCGGCCTGGAGCGCTGCACGCGCACGCGGCGAAAAGGTAACGCGTGAACCGCCTTCGCTCACGCCGACTTCGGCTGAAAAGGCTGGCGCACCGGATATTCGTCCTGTCACGCCGGCTCTATCCCAGCCGACGGCTACTGCAATTGCGGCAACGCCAGCACCGACCGCAACTGCTCCAGTCGCGGCTCCTACTGCTGCTCCAGCCATTCCGGCGCAATCAACCCGGACCGCTTCGGTGCCTACGCCGCAGCAGAATCCGACCCAGAACGCGGCAATACCTGCCGACGTTTCGCCGGTCACCACCGGAAGCACGGTTGCCCAGAATATCGATCAGCCAGCACCTGTGGCTGCACCGGAAGCGAAAAAGCCATGGTGGAAGATCGTCGGCAACTGACCTCAGCCGAGGCGCAGATTCCCGTTTATGACCTGAGGGGGCTGAAATGCCCCCTTCCGGTTTTGAAGACCCGTCATCGCCTTGAAAAAATGGCGAGCGGCGCGCAGCTTTGGGTGGAGGCGACCGACCCGCTTTCCGGTATCGACCTGCCGCATTTTTGCACGCAAGAAGGCCATGCGCTCATTGAACATGAGCGCAGTGAAACCGTGCAGCGTTTCCTGATCCGGAAAAAATAAAACTCAATGCTTTGGTGAGAATCCGGGGATTGCCAATGGATTTTCCATCAGCGCCGCCCGGTCTGGCCGGTCAAGGCTCGGACGACCCAGAAATGCGTCGAAGAGTTCCCGCACATAGCTTTCCGGCAGGTCCTTCACGATCATGACCAGAAGCGTCTGTTTTTCGTTCTGTGGCCATTTCGGCAGACGCGCTGGCGGGTGGAAAATCTTCTGCACGCCATGGATCACGACAGGACGTTCCGGGTCTTCAGCGATCTGCACAATGCCCTTGACGCGCAACAGCTTCTCGCCATGCGTTGAACGCAAGAGATCGAGGAACATATCGAAAGTCGAAAGCGGAATAGGCGCATCGTGCCGCAACGAAAACGAGCGGATGGCATCGTCATGGTGGTGATGATGCGCATGATGATGGTGGCGGTGTCCATGGCTGTGGCCATGATCATGATCGCAATCCGGCCCGCACACATGGTCATGCCCGTGATGATGGCCATGATCGTGATCGTGATGATGGTGGTCATCATCCTCATAGGCTTCCGCCTTGAGCCAGCGCTGTACATCCGCCGTTTTGGTCTCTGGATTATATAATCCGCACTCAAACAAAGCGGCAAAGCCGGTGCGCTCATCGCCTGCCGTCAGAATTTCGGCACCCGGATTGAGCGTTCTGAGACGTGCTTTCAGCGCCGCCAAGCCCGCTTGCGCTTCGGGCAAATCCGACTTGGTCAGGATGATCCTGTCGGCCATCGCCGCCTGCTTGACCGCTTCCTCATGATTGTCGAGCGTCGACATACCGTTGACGGCATCGACGGTTGTCAGCACGCCATCGAGACGGAAAGCCTGCATTAGCACGGGATGCCCCATGATCGAATGCAGGACCGGTGCTGGATCGGCAAGGCCGGTCGTTTCGATGATGACCCGCTTCAGCGCCTTGATGCGCCCGGTCTGCAGGCGGTCGATCAGATCGGCCAGCGTATCCACCAGTTCACCGCGCACCGTGCAGCAAAGGCAACCGTCGGACAGCTCGATAACACCCTCACTGGCTTGTTCGACCAGCAGATGATCAATGCCCACCTCACCGAATTCATTGATGATCACGGCGGTGTCGCTCAAGGCCGGATCCTTCAGAAGCCGGTTGAGCAGCGTGGTCTTTCCCGAGCCCAAAAAGCCGGTCAACACGGAGACGGGAATAGGATTTGGCATGGCAAACACTTCACACTTTGAGGGCGCGACACTTTAAGGACACGACGGGTTGGGCTGACTATACCAGCCCAGTATCGTGATGGATCAGTTGATCGCGGTTGTTTTCACACCCGCTGCACGCTGCGGGCGCGGCATCGGCACAGGCACCTGCGAGATGTGGAGCTGGCTCGGCTTGGTGACCGGGCCCGGTTCGGAAACAAGCCCGACCTGCACGGCGACCGGATCGTGATCCATGGCGTGAATATAGGGCGAATTGATCTTCAGCTTGCCTTCGACATCGCGACCGTCCCAACGGTCAGCCATGGCCTGCTGGCTGCAGATCGCCTTGCGCATATCGACAGCCTCATTGAGATTGCCGCCTGCGGTTGGCCGCAGCGTTGCAAGCGTTGCACCGCCGGATGTGTTGTCACGGAAAGCGTCGGTCATCATTTGCGCAGCCTGCACCGCGCGTGCTTCCTGACGATCCGCGCCGAGAACGATGGCGAGAACCGTGCGACCGTTACGGGTGGCAGAACCGGCCAGATTGAAGCCCGAAGCGCAGACGAAACCGGTTTTCATGCCATCAGCGCCGTCGTAGCGGCCCAGCAGAATGTTGTAATTGGCCTGAACTTTTTTGCCCGCGCCCGGATCGATGGCCTCGGTCGAGAAATAATGCGCATATTGCGGGAATTCGCGACGCAGCTGCACGGCGAGAACCGCCAGATCGCGCGCGGTCGTATAATTGTTCGGATCGTGAAGGCCGTTCGGGTTGGCGAAATGCGATCCGACCATACCGAGACGCTGCGCTTCCGCGTTCATGAGCTGTACGAAACCCGCCTCGCTGCCGCCGACAGCTTCGCCCACGGCGACGGCGACGTCATTGGCGGATTTGACGAGCATGATCTTGAGCGCAGTATCGAGCGTCATCACGGAGCCCGGCTTATAGCCCATCTTGCTCGGTGGCTCCTTGGCGGCGCGAACCGTCATCGGTACCGGAGATTCAAGTGTCATACGACCGGACTGAAGCGCGCGAAACGTGACATAGGTTGTCATCAGCTTGGTGAGCGAAGCCGGATACCAGCGCTGGAACGCGTCCTGCTGGGCATAAACCTTGCCGGTTGCCACATCGACAGCGATTGACGGATTGGCCAGTGCCGCTCCCATCGCCGTGCCAGTCATTGCTGCGGCAGCAAACAGGATTTTCAACGACTTCGACAACATTGCGCAGTTCCAATCAATAATGGCCCGCAATTTCTGCGGGTCTCCGTTTGCACGGTCCAATTCCATGGTTCCAAATCGCCATCAGGACGACACACGACACTTTCGGTCATATAAGGAGGATTTGCGTTGCTCTTATCTATGCCATGTGGCGAGGAAAAGGCAAACAGGGATTGCCGGATTTCACCGAAACGTCATATCCTGTTTCCTTCAAATCACACCCAACCATGCCACATTGGGCCATGTTGGCCCAAGCCCATATAGACCCAATACGGGAGCCTCTCCGAAATGCCAGTGCTTAATCGTGCCGTAGAAACGCAGGCGGAAATCGCCGCCTGGCGACGTCAGCTACACCAGAATCCTGAACTGCTCTACGATGTGCACGACACCGCGAAATTCGTCGCGGAAAAGCTGAAAGCCTTCGGCTGCGACCATGTTGAAACCGGTGTCGGACGCTCCGGCGTGGTCGGCATCATCAAGGGCCGCCACGGCGACGGCCCGGCAATCGGCCTGCGCGCCGACATGGACGCACTACCAATCACCGAAACAAGCGGTGTCGAATGGGCGTCGCGCAACCCCGGCAAGGCGCATTCCTGCGGCCATGACGGGCACACCTCCATGCTGCTGGGCGCTGCGCAATATCTGAGCGAAACCCGCAATTTCCGCGGTTCGGTCGCGCTGCTCTTCCAGCCCGCCGAAGAAGGCGGCGCTGGCGGCCTTGCCATGGTCGAGGACGGTGTCATGGATCGCTTCGGCATTTCGGAAGTCTATGGCGTGCATAATATGCCGGGTCTGCCGGTCGGCCAGTTTGCCATGTGCAAGGGACCGATCATGGCTGCGACGGACGAATTCGATCTCTTCGTCAGCGGACGGGGCGGTCATGCAGCGCAGCCGCACCGCACCATCGATCCAATTCTGGCCGGTTCGCAGTTGATGGTGGCTTTGCAGGGCATCGTCTCGCGCAATACCGATCCACTGGATTCGCTCGTCATCTCGGTCACGAAGTTCATCGCAGGCGAAGCTTATAATGTGATCCCGGAAAAGGCCACGCTATCGGGCACCGTCCGCACGCTGCAAAAGGAAACGCGCGCTTTCGCTGAACGCCGCATTCGCGAAGTGGCAGCGGGCATCGCCACCGTCACCGGCGCAGAGATTACCGTGCGCTACAAGAACAACTATCCGGTGACCTTCAACCATGATGCGCAGACGGAATTCGCAGAGCGCATCGCCACCGGCGTTGCAGGCGAAGGCAAGGTCAATGGCAATGTCGAGCCGATGATGGCGGCGGAGGATTTTTCCTACATGCTGGAGGCCCGCCCCGGCGCCTATATCTTCATCGGCAATGGCGATACGCCGGGCCTGCATCATCCGGCCTATGATTTCAACGACGACGCCATTCCCTATGGTGTCAGCTATTTCGTAGCCGTAGCCGAAACAGCGCTCGCCGCCTGATCTCCACCGGCACCCAAGAAAATCCGCCTACCCCGCTTTTTGCGGGGTTGGCTACCGCCATGAAACCCAGTATGTGTCGGAAACATCCGAACATGCTGGCATCGCTGGCAAAAGCGGATGGTTTAACGGTCGGTCCCGTAGCTCAGTAGGATAGAGCGACAGATTCCTAATCTGTAGGCCACTGGTTCGAATCCAGTCGGGATCACCACCGAAATGCTTGAAAACAAACAGTTTTTTAGATCTTCGGATTTAGATGATACTCCCATCATGTCACGCAGGACCACTTCAGGACCAACTTAGAGCATCTGATTCAGGTGAAAAGCCGCTGAATTTACGCGAGAAACGAGGCATTAAACCCTCAAAGAATTAGACGCTACACCTAGAAGCACCGTTCTTTTGCCTTGTAGTTTAGTCGTCTTTCTCGCTAATGGACTGGCGCAAGCGTGCCTTCGGCATAAAGCTGAAACACTTAAAACAGGCATGAAAACTTCGCGAACTCAAATACTTCTAGAGCCTCCAATTTTCGCTAGATCGCCCGAAAAATTCGAATTAAGCCGCCATTTTTAGCTTTTCGGCCTTCACTCGTAATATACCGATTTCTAGATATTCGGCATAGAGGCGTACGGCAGCCCGGATATTGGACTTCACTTTCCGGTCTAGCACATCAAATTCCGGCAGTTCTTCCAGCGCCAGAATTTCTAGCCGCACATCCCGAAAAGTTCGTCCCCCCAACAACTTCCGCGCTTTCACAAAATGAGCCTTGGCATTCCGAGCAACCGCATTTGACTGGCCACGCCGCATAAGCCAACCAACAAAATTGCCCTGTATTGCTGGAATGCTCTCGCCAGTTTCTCGGTCGAGGATAGCCTTACCAATCGCTTCCGCAAGCGATACAGGCACAGCATTTGCAATAAGTTTCATACGCTCGTGTTTCGACCGCCCCATCCAAGACCAATCCGCAGGAAATCCCTGTAATTGGCCCATTTGCTGGATTGTCGGGACAATAGTGCCTTCCGGCACCTCGCGGCCATCAGGAATCGGCCGTAGCGAGGAAGCAATTATCGTTGGCGCGGCCTCATGGGAACTCCAGACGGCCTTGTTCAGCCTAAATCTCGGATACAAAAATATCGGCGGGCAATCCTCTCCCCAAACGTCACCAAGCACCGTTTGCTTGTCAGATCGAGCAGACATAAGCGCCGAATTCAAAAATCCGTCGCGCTCGCCAAGCCTGCCAATGACAAAGAGGCGCTTGCGAGACTGTGCGACACCGTAATATGACGCATCAAGCTTGCGTATCGTCAGGCCGTAGCCCGCCCGCACTAGTATTTCTCGTGCTTCAGCCCAAGCTTTGGATTTGCGGGCTTGCTCGACATTTTCCATCAAAAACCATGTGGGCCTAGCAACGGCGACGAGCATGGCAAAAGCTTTCGTCATGCCTGCGTTTTCTCCTTCACGCATTTCACCCGCGATACTGTAGTCTTGACAGGGTGGCCCTCCGGCGATCATGTCCGGCTTCAGTTGTGAGATCATAGCTCCAACGCCGAGAATGTCCTTGAGATCGTGCTTCCAGACGTGGTGACCGATATTTTCCCGATACGTCGAAACCGCAGGCACCCAAAAATCATACGCCTGCATTATCTCGAATCCCGCATTTTTAAGACCGAGGGACATCCCGCCCGCACCACAAAATAAATCAATTACTCGCACACTTCCCCACTTTCTTTGTCATAGATAAGTCTATGACAAAACTATTCGCTCGCGACGTCCGAAAATCAAATTTCCACAACCGCCGACAGCTTTCCCGTTTGCCCGATCCACCGGAGCCAGTTACCAAAATACCGAAGCGCAAATCCGATCAAAATCGCGAACAAACACCGTTCTCTAGATCCAATACATTGCCATCGGCTTGAGAATCAGCTGAGCTTCAAGCGGGTACACATGGGGGGCAAAAAATGAAGTTATTGGCAGTCACTATAGAAAATTTTCGGGCGTACAAAGAACCGACACGGATAGATTTTGGCAATATAACTACCATCATTGGTAGAAATGACGTTGGTAAATCTACCGTACTGGAAGCATTGGAGATATTTTTTAATAACGAATTGGTAAAAATAGAGCAGTCGGATTGCAATGTATTTTCAAAGGAGACCGCTGTGAAAATAACGGCGGAGTTTTCTGACCTTCCGATTCAAATAGTTCTAGACTCCGGCGCACCTACAACATTGGCCGATGAATATCTTCTCTCAGAGGATAAAACACTGTTGATTCAACGTGTGTATGACTGCAGCAAGAAAGCGCCCTCTGTCGAAACATTTATTTTAGCAAAGCACCCTACGGCAAAGGGTGTCGAAAACCTACTCGAATTGAAAGAGAAAGAACTTCAAGGCCTCGTTAAAGAGCATGGAATTGACGTCAAGCTTAAGGGCAATCCGGGCATGAGAAAAGCACTCTGGGATCACGCCGGAGAACTCGCATGTGCTGAAGTGGCGATCCCTGTGTCCAAGCCCAAAGAGGATAGCAAACAGATTTGGGAGCAAATCGAATTGCATCTCCCCATGTTTGCATTGTTTCAGAGTGATCGAGCGAGCAAGGATTCGGATGGAGAAGTCCAGAACCCGTTGAAAGGCGCAATAGCTACTGCAATTGCGGAGGTGCAAGACGAAATTGAGAGTATTCAGGCAAAGGTAAGAGAAAAATCGGAGGAAATCGCCCGCCTCACCCATGAAGCTCTAAAGACGATTGATTCCCGATTGGCAAAGAGCTTGGCCCCGAAATTTACGCCACCTACGGTAGCCAAATGGACAGGATTGTTTTCATTGGGGATGGATACGGATGACGCCATTCCGCTCAATAAGCGCGGTAGCGGAGTGCGACGGCTAATACTTGTCAGCTTTTTCAAAGCTGAGGCCGAACGAAAATTGACCAAATCCAACAAAGCCAACATCATATATGCGATTGAAGAGCCGGAAACATCGCAACACCCTGCGAACCAACGAATCTTAATTCAAGCCTTTAAGGACATCGCAAATACGCCCAACTGTCAGATAATCATGACCACTCATAGTCCGGGATTAGCCTCGGAACTTCCAATTGAAAGTATTCGATTTATCTCTAGCGAGGGTCCACCGAACATGCCGACCATCGAGAAAGGAGTAGATGTTTTCGGGCGAGTTGCGGAGGTGCTTGGGCTTACACCCGATAGTAGAGTGAAGGTTCTCATATGTGTGGAAGGTCCAACGGATGTAGAAGCTTTACGTTACCTCAGTCATGCGCTGCACGAGGAAGACGAGAGTATCCCCAGCCTTTTGAACGATTTCAGGTGCGCATTTATCGTGTCAGGCGGTTCAACTTTAAAACATTGGGTTGCGGAGCATTATTTGAAGGATCTTCGTTGCCCTGAAATCCATATCTACGACAGTGATGTTCCAAAATATGGTGAGGCGGTCGAGCAGATAAATGCCCGTGAGGACGCTTTGGGGTCATGGGCAGGCTTAACGTTGAAGCACGAGATCGAATGCTATTTGCATCCAGATGCCATTTTTGAAGAGTTCGGTGTCGTCGTAGACGTGGTGGATCATCCCGAGGAGGGCCGTCCAGCCGTGCCGAAGGCCTTCGCCAATGTTTACTCCGCGCATCGGGGGTTCGACGGTATTATGAAGGACACTACTGCAAAAGCCTATCTTGTGAAGGCCTATACTAAAATGACTGCAGCCAGAATCCGAGAGCGCGACCCACATCAAGAAGTAGAAGGATGGTTCAGGCGGATTGGGCAACTGCTCCAATAGCCATCATCCAGCGAGCCAATTGTTTCATTAAGTAGACTTATGTACGTTAAAATGATCAATCGCGCTCGAAATATTGTCCAGTATAGGAACAAAGCCAGACCAGTCGATTTCGGTTCTTTTTGGCCTAATAACCTTACCTGCCAACTCAAACTTACCAAAGTTTGTTGCTGGATTATAGTTGTTGTTCTTGGAAAAAGTCTTTCCATTTAACGTTTCACTTGCAAGCCAATTTTGATCAAACAGATCCTCAATACACGTATCAGCCTTCCCTTCTTTCAGAGGAATTAGCATTATGTACAAATTTGAGACGAGATGAGTGAAGCCAGATGTGTTATTCTTATCCTTTTTCCAGCGAGCACATGCCGTATTAAACACCTTAAGTCCTTCTTCATCTTGATCCAAAATTATTATAACGGGATTTCTTGGTGTCGTCGTAAAGGGACTCATTATTTCAGTATAATCTCTTATAAATGGTATGAGTTGTGTCGCCCCTTCCCCAATTTGATAGAACTTCCGTTTATCTGTGTGCTTGTAAAAACTCAAAAGCGCGCAATCTTCCCCTGGATCATAAAGGCTGGGAAAGGTAGATCCAATCGTCTTGATTGCAGCATTTATATAAAGGCCGTCTGTAATGCCTTCACATACTATGGTCGGATTTTTCATTCCATGGAAACTATTGTAGTTCAGTAAGTTTCTATAAACGTTACTGAAAGACTTCTGTTGCTCACAAAATTTTTGCTCGCGCTCTCTAAAGGCTAGTGGTAGTTTCTTCTTGGATACCCGATCTAGACTTACCCCTAATCTGGCACGGCGGATATAGTGAATGAAATCCATGCGTCCCTGCAGCGTACGGGGCGATAAATCCATCCATTGTCCTTTGACCAACTCGAAGCAATAACCATTGCTAAACAAGTGCTGACACTGGCTACGTGCAGTTTTGTAATACTTGATCGATACGTTTACCTTTTGATTTACTGTTAGGCCCGTCGTTTCTTGGCGAGAATAGGGTAGTTGCATCCGACTCTTGTCATGGTTTATGCGAAAGCCACTCGCATATACACGGGCCAGTAACCCGTCTCCCGTCACCCAGCGATCTCTTGTGCCAGCCACAAGTCTTGCTATTGCGTGCGGAAACTCCCTTTCATTAGTCGAAAACGTTATGTCGTCCGCGTACCTGGTATAGCTACAGTTCCCCTTTTTCGCCATTTTGTTGAGCTTGATGTCCAACATATGCGCTATAAAATTTGATATAATTGGAGAGCACGGAGCACCTTGTGGAAGCTCATTTTTGTGACATGCCAACTGCGCAATGATGGTGGCGATTACCGGCTCAAGCTTAAAATTATTATCTGTGATGAAGAACCCACGGACACGGCCAAATGTAATCGAAGGAAAGAATTCTTCGAGATCAGTATTGAAAACAAACCGTTTACCCACATGAACTTTGGCATTGGTGAAAACATTGTACTTGTTTTTAAAACCATGCGCTAGTACACATTCGGAAAGATCTCTACCATTAAAATCTTTATCAATTCGTTTCTGCTCTAGGTCGTTATAGATTTGGGACAATAGATTAGCGAGTTTTCCTTGAATTCTCTTTAGCCCATCTTGGGGCGCTGTTATTCTTCGGAAACCACCATTTCTCTTTGGTAACGTGTATGTAATGTATTTGACGGACGGCGGGGCTTTGTAGAGCCAGTAACTCAATACTTTAGGCTGCTCTTTAAGAAGAACGGCTAGTTGTCCGAGTGTTTTTATATTTCGTAATGCCGATGCTGATTGAGTGAGAATTGATGTCACGGCTCGCGGATACTCGTTGGCGGTTGTAGTGTAGTATCGGATATTCACATAACGGTTCACACTGTGGAGTAGCATTGAACCTAATAGTCCATTCAACCGTCGCGAAACACGACAGAAAAATCTATCCGCGAGCATATCGTTTCTAGATTTGAAATGAATTCTGGTCAACCTAGCTTTATGCGATTTACGTTCAGAGATTGAGACGGAGCCAGCTACAGTGGCAAGCGGGCTACTCTGAACTCGCTGACAGAAAGTTCAGTGACGTGAAAACGGGATCAGAAACTTACCGAGAGTAGAGACATACCCCTTCGATCCAGCGTGACCATAACCTTTCCTCATCCATAATTTAACCTACCATTTCGCACTGTGGTAATCTTTGCCCCACGCGCCAAATCAGTTATCAATGGCTCAAATTTGAGTTTTAGGGGCGCTATACATTAAATGCCGACATTGCGATGGTTGACACGAGACGATGACGTGAATGCGGTGGACAGGGTTCCATATCGTCTTTTGGAAGAGGTGCCTGCACTGGGGTATGGCGACCGCGATGCTGGAAATATGCTCATTCACGGCGACAATCTCGATGCCTTGAAAGCGTTGCTCCCATTCTATGCCGGGCAGGTGAAATGCATCTATATCGACCCTCCGTATAATACGGGTTCTGCATTTGAGCATTATGACGATAATTTAGAGCATTCCAAATGGCTGGCAATGATGTGGCCAAGACTGGAATTGTTGCGCGAATTGCTGTCGGAAGACGGCTCAGTTTGGATTAGCATTGACGACGATGAAGCACACTACATGAAGGTGATGCTTGATGAGATTTTTGGGCGTTCATCCTTTATTGCTACGAACATTTGGCAAAAGCGATATGCACCTGATGCACGAGTCGCAATTAGCGATGCACACGAATACATCTTCTGTTATTCGAGAAATCCAAAAGACTTTAAAAATAAAAGAAACTTGATACCTCTTGGGTTAGCGCAAACAAAGCAGTTTCGTAATCCCGACAAGGACCCGCGCGGTCCTTGGAAAGCAGACAACTTCACAGCGCCAGGGTATCGTCCCAATCAGATGTACGAAATCACACTACCTTCTGGACGTGTAGTTACTCCACCTGGAGGTCGTTGTTGGCGTGTAACGAGAGAGGGTTTTGAACGATTTACGGAAAATAACCAAATGTATTATGGGCCGGATGGAGACGGTTTGCCATCGGTAAAACGTTTCTTAGAAGAAATGCCCGGCATGGTTCCTTGGACTTGGTGGCAGCACACCGATGCGGGGCATTCACAAGAAGGCAAAAAAGAAAACTATGTTCTCTTTGGCGCTGACGATGCTTTCGGAACGCCTAAACCGGAACGCCTAATCGAACGCATTCTGCACATCGCCACTAATCCCGACGATCTTGTTTTAGATAGCTTCCTTGGTTCTGGCACTACTGCTGCTGTCGCACATAAGATGGGGCGGCGTTATATTGGCATTGAAATGGGCGAGCATGCAGAAACCCATTGCCAGCCTCGCCTCAAGAAAGTTGTAGACGGCGAGCAAGGTGGCATATCGCAATCGGTCAACTGGCAAGGTGGTGGCGGCTTCCGTTTCTATCGTCTTGGAGAAACCGTATTCGATGAAACGGGTCAAATCAGACCCGACATCAAGTTTCCGGTATTGGCAACGCATGTGTGGTTTTCGGAAACACGCACGCCATGGTCGAAGCCCGCCAATTTATCTCCCGTACTTGGCATACACGACGGTCGTGCTTATGCGCTACTTTATAATGGCATCCTTGGTGATAAATCCGCCAGTGGTGGCAATGTGCTCACACGCACGACGTTGAGCGTCATTCGCGACGCCTTGCCAGACGGCTTTTCTGATCCCCTCACAATTTATGGAGAGCGCTCGGCTTTGTCCGAATCCTCGTTGTTGCGGGAACAGATCACCTTCAAACAGACACCTTATGATGTGAAGGTGCAGGCGTAATGGAACTTAAAACATACCAGAAAGAAACGCTTGGCACGCTACGCTCTTTTCTCGAACAGGCTCGCATAAAAGGACCGCGTGCCGCTTATGAAGAAATCGTTGCTGAACCAGCAATGGCCAAACGCCTCAAAGGCTTTGCAAGTTCTTACAAGGCGCTGAACGGGTTGGATGACACGCCCTATGTCTGTCTACGCCTGCCCACGGGCGGAGGAAAAACGGTGCTCGCGGCTCATGCTGTGAATATTGCCAAAAAAGCATGGATCGAGCGCGATTTTCCGCTGGTTTTATGGCTGGTTCCAACAACCACTATTCGCAAGCAGACAGTGGATGCACTGAAGAATCCACGCCATCCTTATCGTGCTACGCTGGATGAGGCTTTTGCAGGTCGGGTCCGCGTTTTTGATATTGGTGATTTTACACAAGTCCCACCGCATGACCTTCGTTCCAATTGTTGCGTTGTTGTCGCGACCATTCAGACGCTACGGGTCAAAGACACGGAAGGCCGCAAGGTCTATGCGCACCATGAAATGCTGGAACCGCATTTCACAGGCATCCCCGAAAAAATGCCGGGGCTTGAGACGATTGAAGAAGGCCGTCCGGGTGCCGGAACAATCAAATTTTCATTCGCCAATCTGCTACACTTGCACAATCCGCTGATGATTGTGGACGAAGCGCACAAAGCTGTCACCGGGCTTTCACGCGAGATGCAGAGCCGCGTCAATCCCACGGCAATCATCGAATTCACGGCAACTCCGCAGCCGAAATCGAATATCCTCTATTCAGTTACAGCGCAGGAGCTGAAAGACGAGGAAATGATAAAGCTACCCGTCGTGCTGTCCGAACACCAAACCTGGCAGGCTGCCGTAACGGGTGCAATTTCCAAACGGGCCGAATTGGCCGAAGATGCAAGCCGTGAACGCGACTATATCCGTCCTATCGTTCTTTTTCAGGCGCAGAACAAGGATGAGGAGGTCAATGTCAGCGTTCTTAAGCAGCACCTCATTGATGTCGAAGGGATTGACCCGCAGCGCATCGCTGTTGCCACGGGCGATCAGCGCGATCTTGATGGGATAAATCTGTTCGACCCCGCATGTGAAGTTGATTTCGTCATCACCGTTGAAGCCTTGAAAGAAGGCTGGGATTGCTCTTTTGCTTATGTGTTTTGCTCCGTCGCCAATATTCATAGCGCAACCGATGCCGAGCAGCTTCTGGGGCGCGTTTTACGGATGCCCTATGCGAAGAAGCGTTCAATCCTCTCACTCAATCGGGCTTATGCAAATCTAACGTCTAAATCCTTTTCCGAAGCAGCTTATGCATTACGGGATCGGCTCGTTTCCATGGGCTTTGAGGAAAGCGAAGCCGAAGACAATATATTGCCTGAACAGCTTGACCTGAATGAAGGACTGTTCGGCCATGTAGCGAGACCAAAACCGAGCCACACTATTTCGTTGGAAGCCGCAGCCAATTCGGTGAAAGAACTGGAAGCAGTCGCCCCTACCAAGATCCGCGTGACGTCCGGCGCAGACGGTAAGGCACAGGTCAAGATTACAGGCTTTTTAAGTGTCGCGGAAAAGGACAAGCTGATTGCCGCCCTCCCCGTCGCCGAGGCAGGCGGTTTCCGCGAGCAGGTTGAAAGCTATGAAGCGGAGCATAAGCATCTCGCTTCGCCAGCAGAGCGCGGCGAAATCTTCACCGTTCCTGCCCTGATGGTGTGGGTTCAAGGGGAAATTGAATTCGCTGATACAGATATTCTTATGGAATATCATGATTGGTCGCTCGCCAATCATTCAGCAAAGCTAGAGGCAAATGATTTTTCCGTTCAGGAAACAGCCGACACGTTCGAAATCGACATTGATCAGCAACGCTTGTTTGTAAAACACGCCGACCAGAGTTCACAATTGCTGCTTAACATCCCAGATGAAGGCTGGCGCGAGCAGACGCTGGTGCTTTTCCTTGATCGGCAGGTTCGTGACAAATTTATCGGCCAAGGTGAACTGGTCCGCTGGTTGACCGACCTGGTGAATTATCTGGTTGGGCCGCGCAACATTGCATTGTCGGCTCTTATGCAATGCAAATATCCGCTGGCCCGCAAGGTCAAGGAACGAATTGCCGAGATTCGCGCCAAGGAACGTGAAGGTGTTTATCAGCACTCATTATTCGCTCCTGAAGCGAAGCCGGAAATCTCATTCGATAACGGATTTGTTTTCAAGGAAGGTATGTTTGCAGACGTGCGGACCTATCGCGGTTCTTATCGTTTTTCCAAGCACTTCACTGGATGGGATCAGGTGGCAGCCTTTGATGGTGCTGAAGACGGTGAAGAGCTGGCTTGCGCCAAGATGCTCGATAGTCTGCCCGACGTGAAGCACTGGCTTCGCAACGTGGCGCGCCACCCGAATGCTTTCTGGCTACCGGTCGCATCGGGAAAATTCTATCCCGACTTCGTGGCCGAATTGAATGATGGTCGTATTCTGATGGTGGAATATAAGGGTGCCCATCTTACCGATGCCGCTAATACCGACGAGAAGCGAGCCATTGGCGCGCTGTGGGAAAAGGCCAGTGACGGCAAAGGGCTGTTTCTCATGGCGGAGAAACAGATCGACGGAAAGGATGTTCGGCAGCAGATGCAGGCGAAGATACGATAATGCCTTTAAGCCGAACGGGACTAAACCTTAGTCCGTGATTTGGCGGGCGGGATTGATGTGACAAGCCCCGTTAATTTTCGCATCAGTTCAGCTTGTGTGGCTGCTTCGCTCATAGCTTCATCGGCCTCGGCATTTTCCGCTTCCAGTTCGGCTTGCCAAGACTTGAGCACGTCAGCGTCCTGTAAACCAGGACGGACATGAACTGCAAGGCGATTAATGTGGTCTTCTCGGATTTGTTCAATGACCCAACCGCGCAACGCGACCGCATCAATACGCGACAGCAAGAATTGCATTGCATCTTCGCGAGCAGCGGGTCGTCTAAGGTCCCTCATAAGCCGTTTCAACGTCGGCTGCTTGCTATAGCGCCCATGACGAGGTTTCGGAGACGTGGAAAACCCACGCTCATAATCTGATATCGGCCAATCATCACCAGCAATCTCACGGCGTGGTACGGCTGGCAATGTGATGGGCGAACGGATTGAAAGCAGCGCCATGAGAAACACCCAACCGACCCAAATAGGATGCATTTTCAGGTGTCGCGCTTGGCGCGCCCGAGCCAGAGCAATTTCAGCACAATTCTTTTGACGTCGTTTTCTGCTTTCCATAGCTATCTCCCAAGTTTCAGCAATCGGGAGAATTATGCGCCTGAAAGTCACCGGCGGCAGATTTTTGGGCGATTTTTGCAGTCCGTCAACATCCTAACGCACAGAAACAGGGCAAAGAACGCCAAGATTAATGCCGCGTGATATTCAGGTCATCGAATTTTCGGGCCATTTGGCTCAAAGCGCTCCCCATCAGGATTGAGTAGCCGATCACGTTGACGTCGTAATTGATCACGTTCACTGATCGCGGCCTGCATTGACTGGTTAGCGTTGGAAAGCTTTGTTTCCGCAGCCATGCGGCGGCGAATTTCCTTCTGCAAACTTCCCTGGATATGTGCTACGAGTTCGCGCTCGCGATTAATAAGTGGCTGCACTTCTTTCCAAAGGACCTTGCGAAGTGCTGATATGCGTAGCGCGTCCCAAAAACTCCTTAGCTTACTGGCAATAGAACGGACTTTCCGCACGTCGGCGTCGGCACTTGCAACAAGTCTATCGGATTCAATCAGAGCATCCTGCACAATGGTTTTTGCCTGCTGCTCGGCGTTGGCAACGGTTTTTTGAGCTACCTTTTCGAACTGCTTACGATTATCGTCGGCTACTTGCGCGGCATGCATCGCTGTAGCCACCATTGTTTTTGCTTGCTGTACGCTTTTCGCAGCAGCCTTTTCTGCCATCCATTCTGCGCGAGAAAGACGACGTCGCGCCGGACCAAGGCGAGTCAGACCGTGCGACAAACCAACGTCGGTAGAATATGAATTCTGCCAGTCGCGCATTGCTTCGACATAAACTTTGTCTCCGACGGCATTAGCAGCTTTCTTTTCTTGACCGCTCTCAATGGCAAATTCCACGGCTTGTTTTTTAGCTACTTTGCCGGGGTGCAGGCGATCAGCGTGGCCCGAAGGATGCAAACCATAGGCATGAAGGTGAACATGCGCCTCATCTATATGCATGATGACTGATTCTAATGTACCGCCCCGGGCTTCGAGATCACGGCGAAGCCATTTCACCGAATCCCTCGCCCACGCTTCCACGCTTGCCTTGACGTCTTGATCGTTGCGACATTCATCCGGTGTTGCCGGATGCGACAACACGCAAGTGAACAGTGAGCAAGTGTCTTTGCGCACGGCCCGCGTCTTGCCATTCGCCAGCGTCTCATGTGCCTGTTCAATCAACGTATCGTGACGGCTCATCAGTTCATCGAAATCGCAGCCATATACAGGGACGGGACTTTTGGGATTTTCGACGTGAAGACAGGCGTCCGGTGACCGTCGTGCTTCGGAGATAATTTCCGTTATATTTAGCTTTCCGCTACGGCCACCAGATCGAGAATAGGTTTCAATGTGAGCAAATTGAAACCCCATTGCGTTTACTGCTTTAATGCAACGCTAGCGGCAAGCTGGCGTTCGGTTTCCTGAATCAGATGCCAGACCTGATGAAGATCAGCATGGATTTTCATGAGACGGGAATCCAGTTCTTTCCCGTTCGGCCAACCAAGCCAATACAATTGTTCAAAGCCGCGCGCAGCCGAACGCAGTTCATCCATCATGTACGTGTAACGGGCATGATTGAGGGGAAATTCTTTAGTTGGGATTTCAAGCACATTCATGGTCAAAGTTCCTGTTTAAAATTGCTTAGATCATAATGGTCACTCATCGGCGTGAATGAAACAAGAACAAAGATGTAGTGACCGACTACGTCTATTCGCTTTAGGCCTTCGGCTGCTCATAGACATCGGCTCTCCGAGGGCCATGTCATGGAGACTCTGCCGGGAGCAGACCAACGCCCGTTCGACCTGGTTGTGTTGGTCCCAATCGCCGCGCCACAACAAACGGCTACTGATGAGAGATTTCAAAACAATCACACGGGTTGCAGGCACCCAATCCTCCGATGGACGGGTTACACCACCATATACCGCGACGAAGTGTGACGGGCGAGATTGCTCCATTATTAGACCGCTCCCGAAGCCTTGCGCGCTTCCGCCATGGCTTTTGATATTTGTCCCGTACTGGCACCCAAATGGTCCGCAAGTTCCTCGCGGTTCATGCCCCTCGAAACTGCCAGATAGATTGCCTTATGACCGAGCGCCAAGCGGTCAGCCTGTGCCTGTAGCCGTGATGAGGCACCACGCTTGTGGCGAGATTGACGTGTGCGTTCAGTATTCAATTCGCGCCGCCGATCCTGATCCACAAGCATCCGCAAATTGGCATCGCGCATTTCACCTGGTTCAATTTCCAGCCAATCTATGATGGTGCTCGATTTCATTCTGTAACGCGGATCAATGTCACGACCGCTAAACGAGATCGTGCCGCCCGCCGCCGCTACAATCGCCCTTTTGATAACACTGGACATTCGACTAGCGGTTTCCTTATCCGTCCAGCCAGCTGCTTCCAGTGCCAGCACCTCAATTTCGCGCTGCATGACCTGCGGCGGACACATCCACGAGATGGCAGCGGCTGCGCAGAACAACCATATGTCGCGTTGCCCTTCCGGCAGTGCGCCTTCCGAAAACCGGTGTGCTCGGAGACGCTGAAGATCCGTTAAGCAGGCTTCGCCCCAATTGGCAGATGTTAATGCTAGCTTTGGCGGCGTCATGTTTTGACCACCTGCCCGACGCTTTGCGCGTTCCGCGCGTAAGGCAACCAATTCGCTCCGCTTTAGTGGTAGCACTTCGTCGGCAAGACTATTGAAGTCGTGTCTATATGGAGAAGCGGGGTCACCCTGGCACCAGATCATCCCAACAATCCGCCGATCCCAATCCGCGCGACTATTGACAGAACCGACAACGCGAAACACACGTGCGGCGTCAAGCGCCTTAAGATCGGCACCGAATGGTTTCAGAATATCGGCAAACTGCTTTTGGACGGCAGTCCAGCGAGATAGGGCCGCACGCGGCAGAAGATCATGTAGCCATACTAAATTTAAACCGCGCCCAGTGTCGAGCACATAGGACGGCGTAGGAGTGCCTGCTTCTTCCAGAACCGCATGGATCGCAATCAGAACATCGCGTGGGGTTTGATTTTTCCAGCGCACGCGGGTGCGATAATCAACATCTACATAGAGGCAACCAAGGGCACGCAATTGCGAAATCGAACGCCAGTTCAGAAATGACTGTTGGCTCACATAGAAGTCCGATGTTTCGGCCCGGCCGATCATTTCCTCCGCTTGTTGAGCTGCTTCAGAAAGATCGGCCTTCCACTCACGCCAGAATTTTTCATGTTGGAAATCACGCTGAGCGAAAGAAATCACACCGTATCTCTGTCCACTGGAACGACTGTTTTCAGGATGCAGTACCTTTAATTGCTGGGCGGGCCCAAACGCGTGATAGCGATCAGAGCCGGAAAGAATAATGCCGCCTGAGCTTCGTGGCGGCAAATTTTGTTGACAGCTTAGGGTTGGCTCGGATGGCGACTGGGCTGGCGAATATGCCAGCCGCCCGCTCAATTAGCGGTGCGCTTTCGATAGTGTGACGCTGTTGTCGCTGAAACCATATTTATCCGTAACCGAAACTGCCTGACGCGAGCCTATTCACACGCCTTGGATATAATGGTCGCCGTCGGCGGCACATTGGTCAAGTACACCAAATTATTAATCCGGTTACCGATCAATTTTATTGAACGTCTCCGCTCATTTCATCGGCGCGTTGCGCACTTGCGGGCAATATCAGCGGTTTTCGCTGTTTCTCCATCCGCATTTCCATCACTTGATACCATGGCAGCCATGGAGAAAACGCAATGCCTCGGCGCGGGTCTACATTCTCCATTTTTGCTAAATCAGCTTTGCGCGTTTGTTCTCTTCTTATGTCCATCCGCATCGGATTTTCATTGCGCCAAACCTTGTCACATGCCTCAAAAACTACGTCTGCCCAGACTTCCATAGCATCACGCTTGAGCGGCAGCCGTTGCGAATGGTCATAAGCAAGGCGTGTGACTTCCGCGCTTCGTATAACCTTTTGCCCAATTTCATCCTCTATTCCCGCATGATCGAGAACTGCGGAAATTGCATCGCCTCGCACTTTCAAGTCGCTACATGTTGTACCGAACAAGCGACGAATGTCGTGTGGCGAGAAATGTTCAATCCCCGCCAGCAGATCAACGCCCGTCTCTTCGCTAGCTTTGCCGCCCTTCGGATTCTTGCGCTTGCCGCGTAGCCTCTCCATCAAGTTTTTAAAGGTGTTCTTGTCGAGGTGCGCATCATCTACACCCTTGCGAAGCGCCGTAGCAGGAAACGCGTATTTTGAGCCTTTGCGGGCCACCATAGCCGCCCGTTCCAGCAAGAGTGCTACCCGTGGCGGGATCGGGAGAGAATGGAATTGCCGTGACTTCATCACCTCTTCTGACCAAAGCACCACTTTCCAGCCATTGGCGGGGCCTTGGTCAGCAGGCCACGGCAAGATTTGAGCCGTTTCCAGTGATAGCGCCGCATTAGATCGTTGCGCGACGAGAGCAAGCCACCAGACCGCGCAAATGGTGATTTCGGAGGTTGCCCGCTCGATCTTGCGGCCTTCAATGACACGATGTTTCTCCACTGCGTAGAGAGTCCGCGCCAAATCTTCGATTTTCGGACGGCGCATACGTGGGGCAACTTGCGTAGAATGCAAAGGCGCAAGTTCCAGCCACCATTTCGGGCTTCCCTCTAGCCCCGATTTGCGCGCATGCATCTTACGGGCAAAGGACAGCGCTGCCTTTGCGTTCGCAACAAAAGCCCGCGAAGCGGTCTTTCTGCCAGCCTTGGCGCATGCGTCCCGTACCTCTTCCAGATCGCCCAGCGACAGTTCAGAAATCAAACGCCCTTTCAGGCCGTTCGCTTCTGCAATTATCAGACTTTTGCGGGCAGTATCCGCACTTCGCAATGAAGGCGGGCGCATGCGTTTTTTGACCAGTCGCGGCTGTGACAGATAGCCGTCCGTATATTCGGAAATCAATCTTTCCCAAGTCCAAAAACCAGCGTCAATAAGCACCTGTCTCTCAGCCGCATTTTTCGCTGAATCGTCCGATTTTCCCGCCGCTTTACCGGACAGAAAAAGCGTCGGGTCTGTCCCATCTTTTAGGAGCGCCCGCACTTGCTCAGCCAGATCGCGAGCGGCTTGTATGGTCTGGATTTCGCCGGGGTTGATTTTACCCTTGGCGCTTTCAGACAACGTTCCGAGAACGCGGGTTTTACCTGCATACTTTAGCGAGAACGTTGCCGCCGTTTTCCGCACCCGTAGCACAAGCCCATCGGTCTTGTCGTCCGCAAAAATGGTCCCGTCGCCCGTCTTGCTCGCAACCAGTTTCCTTGCTTCATCAAGGTGCGTGCCCGTCAGTTTGTCCCTTATCCAAACCATTATCTGTAGCTCCCGCTTTTCCGTTGCCTTCACTTAGCACGGGACCAACATAGGACCAAGTCAGGAATTTGAAGCCCGACCTATCGCAGTCCACTTCTTGGCTAATCAAGCCAATGAAATAGACTTATCTAATTGAATTTGCGTCATAAACAAGTATGTTGACAAAGGTGGCGATAGCGTGATTTTCTGGACGCTGAAAATTCCTAATCTGTAGGCCACTGGTTCGAATCCAGTCGGGATCACCACTTAAAAATCATCTGTCATAAGGCCAGTTGGCCTGCGAGAACACGCCGCCGTCGACCCAAAGGGTCTGACCTGTCACGAAGCGCGCGGCCTCGGACGCAAAAAACAGCACCGGACCCGCCAGATCCTCGACGCTACCGACACGCCGCAATGGCGTGACCTTGGCCCAGGTGCCTGCATAGTCAGGCTGTTCCAGCGCCGTGCGATCATTGAGGATTGCGCCGGGGGCCACACAATTCACACGAATGCCGTGCGGTCCAAGCTCCACCGCCGAAACCTTGGTGAACTGTTCGATGCCGCCCTTGGAGGCCGTGTAGGAAACGAGTTTCGGAAAAGCCAGCTTGTTGCAGCCCGAACCGATATTGATGATCGCACCGCTCTTGTCGGCATCCACCATCCGCTTGGCTGCTGCCTGCGTATTGAGGAAGCACCCTTTCAGATTGGTGCGGATGACATCGTCCCACTCGTCTTCGCCAAGCTCCAGCAGCGAACGCCATGTCTGGATACCGGCATTGTTGACGAGCACATCGGGCGCATCGCCGAACCAGCTGCATGCTTCATCGAAGAAAGCATCGACCTCCGCCCCAACGCCAACATCACAGGCAAGCCCAAGCGCCTGACCGCCGCCCGCTTCAATCGCCTCGACCAGCGATTGGGCCGCGTCGTCCTCGTCCTTGTAGCTGAAAGCAACCGCATAACCCGCCTCGGCAAAGGCCGTAACCAGATGCCTGCCGATCCCCGTGCTGCCGCCTGTGATGACTGCGAATTCGCTCATGCCGTTCCCTCCCTGAAGCATTTTCGGAAACGAACTTAATCGGTTTTCGCCGGTGGTAAACTGGCAGAAAAGAAAATATCGTCCACGGAAGCAGAATGGAGTGAAAAATGAATCCGGACATCAAGGAAGCCAACGGCGCATGCCACTGCGGAACGGTGCGTTTTCGCGTAAAACTGTCCGACGGCCTGCATAGCGCGCGCCGCTGCGACTGCTCCTATTGCCGGATGCGTGGAGCAGTCGTCGTGTCAGCGGAACTCGGCGGGCTGGAAATCCTGCAAGGGGAAGACGCGCTCACCCTCTACACATTCAATACCGGCGTCGCGAAGCATTTCTTCTGCTCCAGATGCGGGATCTATACGCACCACCAGCGCCGCTCCAATCCACGCCAGTTTGGCGTGAATGCGGCTTGTCTGGAAGGCGTTTCGCCTTTCGATTTCAAGGTTATCCCGGTCAATGACGGCGTCAATCACCCCTCCGACAATCCGAACCACAAGGGTTCAGATGTCGTGGGCTATCTGCGCTTTGAACCGGCGGACGGAGCAGATTAAACCCTTGCACGCGGCTTCTGTTCGTTTTTCTCCCAAGAGAAAACGGTTGGCGGCAGCGGATCGCGCCCGCGAATAATGTCCGATCCCTTTTCGCCAACCATGATTGTCGGCGCATTGGTGTTGCAGGACGGCACGCGTGGCATGATCGAGCTGTCGCAGACACGCAAGCCCTCCAGACCGCGAACCCTCAGTTCCAGATCGACCACGGCGGAAGCATCGGTGCCCATCTTGCAGGTGCCGACCGGATGGTGATCGGTCTTGGCATTGGCGCAGGCATAGTCGAACAAATCGTCGTCCGTGACCACTTTCGGTCCCGGCAACCGTTCGGCCATGACAAAGGGCTTCAAGGCTTCTTGTTGCAGGATTTCGCGGGCGATCTTCAACCCTTCCAATGACATCTTCAGATCGTGTGGATCGTTCCAGTAATTGGGGTCGATCAGCGGGGCCGCTGCCGGATCGCTGGACGCCAGACGCACCGTGCCACGCGAACGCGGATGCAGATAGGCGGAATTGAGCGTCACACCAGCATTCTTCAGCTTCTCGACGCCGGCTTCAATCCCCGAACCAAGCCCCAGATGGAACTGGATATCCGGCGACCGGGCCTCTGGATCGGCATACCAGAAGCCGCCGGTCTCAAACAGGCTCGACGCCACCGGACCGGAACGCAGCAGGATATATTGCAGGCCCGCACCAAGTGTGCGGTGCAGCTTTGCCACGCCGTCATAGGTGTGATCGCCAGTGCATTCGCTGATAACGAAAAGATCGAGATGGTCCTGCATG
This sequence comes from Ochrobactrum sp. 19YEA23, assembly GCF_029909865.1. NCBI lineage: Bacteria > Pseudomonadati > Pseudomonadota > Alphaproteobacteria > Hyphomicrobiales > Brucellaceae > Ochrobactrum > Ochrobactrum sp. 19YEA23. Next base: position 185,108 of record NZ_JASAMQ010000001.1, read on the forward strand.
TTTGAGCCGACGCCCGGCAAATCGAGTTTCACGGCCACGCCTGCCTGCTTGAGATGATCGGCCGGTCCGATCCCCGATTGCAGCAGAAGCTTCGGTGAGCCGATTGCGCCCGATGACAGGATCACCTCGCGCGATGCACGCAGCACTTCTCCACTCATCAGCGCCACACCGGTGGCCCGCGTCTTCTCCAGCACGATATTGCGTACCGGCGCATTGATTCTGACCGTCAGGTTTCGGCGGTCCTTGATCGATGCGAGATAAGCAAGCGAGGCGGAAGAACGGCGGCGGTTGCGCTGGGTGAGCTGATAGAAGCCGACACCGGCCTGTTCGCGCCCGTTGAAATCCGGATTATAGGGAAGCCCAAGCTCCTGCCCGGCGCGGATATAGGCATCACAGATCGGCAGTGGAGCGGACGGCATGGAAACGCCAAGCGGCCCGCCATAGGAATGATAGTCATCGTTGAAACGCTGATTGTCCTCGGCGCGTTTGAAATAGGGCAGCACGCTGCGGTAATCCCAACCGGTACAGCCATCTTCATTGGCCCAAAGATCGTAATCAGCCGCATTGCCGCGCGTATAAATCTGCGCGTTGATGCTGGAACCGCCGCCAATCACCTTGGCTTGCGTATAGCGCAGAACACGATTTTTCATATGCTTTTGCGGAACGGTCTCCCAGCCCCAGCTGGCGACACCCTTGGTCATTTTGGCAAAGCCCGCAGGCATATGAAACAGCGGGTTCCAGTCGCTGCCGCCTGCCTCCAGCAGCAACACTTTCACCGAAGCATCTTCGCTCAAACGATTGGCGAGAACACAGCCGGCAGGCCCGCCGCCAACGATGATATAGTCGTAATTCATTCGTTTCTCCTCCCGAGAAACTAAAGTTTGGCTATCGACAAGCCGCCATCGGCATTGATCACCGACCCGGTGGCGAAGATGAAATTGCCGCCCGCAAGCCCGGCCACGATGGCGCCAACATCGCCCACTTCGCCCCAGCGCTTCATCGGCACCAGCCCGCCGTCAATCAGCGTGTCGTAGCGCTCGGCAACCTTTGCCGTCATATCGGTGCGAATGATACCCGGTCGAACCTCGAACACACCAATCCGCGCCTCGGCGAGCCGCAATGCCAGCCCCTGCACAAAGGCGGTCAGGCCCGCCTTGCTGATGCAGTAATCCAGCCTTTCCGGCGAACTCATCACCGATGAAACCGAACTGATCGTCACGATGCTGCGTGGAAAACGCACATCGGTTACCGCCAGCATGGCTTTCACTATCGCCTGTGTGAAAAACACGGTGCCGCGCAGATTGACCCCCATGATGGTGTCGAAATTCTCCGGCTTCAGCCCGAGAAAATCGCCACGCTCGACCGAGCCCATGCCCGCATTGTTGACGAGACAATCAATGCTGCCAAACTCCTTCAGCACAGCGGCAACCGTCGCCGCATGGGTTTCGACGGCAGCAAGATCGCCCTTGAAGAAAGCCACCTTGCCACCCATTCCGCGCAGTTCGTGGATGACGGCCTCGTCGTTTTCAACATCGGTAATCGCCAGATCGAAGCCCTTCGCCGCGAGAGCGCGGGCTATGCCAAGGCCGATGCCGCGTCGGCCGCCGGTCACCAGCGCCACAGGTCTTTGACGGTTCATGCCAGCACCTCCCGATTCAAATGGTCCGCCACGCGCAACGCCTGCGCGGCGATGGTCAGCGCGGGATTGACCGCAGCCGATGTCGGCAGGAACGACGCATCCACCACATGAAGACTGGGATGGTCGTAAGCGCGGCACCATGTATCGAGCGGCGCTGTCGTCGGGTCGTTACCAATGCGCACCGTACCGCATTGATGCGAGGGCGTACGCCGGTCGAAGGCCCGCGACAAAACCACCGGAAATCCAGCCGACCGCAGTGCGGATTTGAGCTTGTCGACCAGCATCAGATGCGCCTTCCAGTTGCTGCGCACCCAATGCAGGACAATGCGTTCGCCATCCACCGTCACGCGGCTTTCCGGCGACGGCAGGTCTTCGCTCATCGCGTAGAAGTCGATTGTGTGCCCGGCAATCCGGTTCAACAGCCATTCCGGCACACGTGGCATATTGGATTTCAGGATCGCGCCCGACACGCGGCCAAGCAATTGCACATTACCGAGCGGCGGCCCGCCTGCCCCGTCCGACAGATAGTAATCATTGAAGCCAAAGGTCTTCTGGTAGACGCTGTCATTGCGATAGCGCGGATCGAAAGCGATCACGGCGCTAGAATTATGGTTCATGAAATTGCGACCGACCTGATCGGAACGGTTCGCCAATCCTGAGCGCAACAAGAGCGCTGCCGACTGCACCGCGCCCGCCGAAAGAATGACGAGCTTTGGGCGCAGGACCAGTGCCTCGCCGTTCTTCAGATAATGCACCGCAACGATGGTTTTTCCATCCGGACCAGCTTCCAGTCGCGTTACCCGCGCCGCGGTTTCCAGCCTGACATTGGAATAGCGCAAGGCGCTGGCAAGCGGACAGGTTTCCGCATCCATCTTGCCGTCATTGCTGTTCGGAAACGCATCCCAAGGCGTTTTTGCCTTGGCAAGCCAACGGTCAATATCGACTCCCAGCGGCAGCGATGCGGCATGAAGACCATTCTTCTTCAATCGCGCCCGTATATCGGCAATGGCCGGTTCGTCACGGATTGCCGGATAAGGATAGGGTTTTGAATGATCCGGCTCGGTCGGATCATCCCCCAGTTCACCCCGCACCTGAAACAGCTGTTCGGCACGGCTATACCAAGGCTCCAGCTCCTCATATGCGAATGGCCATGCGGGCGAAACGCCTTCCAGATGCGCCATTTCCGCAAAATCCTCGCGGCGATAGCGGATCAGCACCGCGCCAAAGAATTTGGAATTGCCGCCGACATTGTAATAGTTGCCGGGATTGAACGGCGTACCGTTGGTCTCGTACCAGAACTCCTTCGGGCGAAAGAAGCCTTGTTGAAAAATGGCGCGCGGGTCGCGGTTTTCCGGCCTGTCCGGCAAATACTCCCCCGCCTCAAGAATGAGAATGTCTGCACCAGACGCGGCAAGACCGGCGGCCATTGTCGCGCCGCCGATACCCGATCCGATGATGACGATATCCGGCTGTCCTCCCAAAGCCGTCACTCCTTACTTACCTTGCGGCATCCACCAGCCCGTACGCGCGCCGATATGCATGTTGAGCGTCTTGGTCTCGGTATAATCCTCCACGGCATGACGACCCAACTCGCGACCCAGACCTGACTGGCGATAACCGCCGAAGGGCAGTTCCGGCGTGCCGTCCATGAAGGTGTTCATCCAGACCGTACCAGCCCGCACCTTGCGACCAATGTTCATGCAGGTATCGAAATCGCGGCTCCACACGCCTGCGGAAAGGCCGTAATCAACCGCATTGGCAATGGAGATCGCCTCATCCACCGTATCGAAGGAAAGCACCGACAGAACCGGCCCGAACACTTCCTCACGCGCCACGGCCATGTCGGCTTTCACGCCCGCAATAATGGTCGGCCCCATATATTGACCAAGGCCGAGATCCAGCACATCGCCGCCATGGGCAATTGCAGCGCCCGCCTTCTTGGCCTGATCGACATAAGCGCCAACCTTGCTCAGATGCTGCGGCGTGATGATCGCGCCCACTTGCGTACTGACATCGAGCGGATCGCCGACGATCACCTTTTTCGACAGATCAGCGACCCGACCGACAATCTCATCCACAATCGAACGATGTACGATCAGCCGCGACCCGGCATTGCAGCATTCGCCCGCATTGAACCATGCGCCGAACACCGCAGCGTCGATGAAAGCGTCCATATCCGCATCCGGGAACAGGATTTGCGGGTTCTTGCCGCCAAGTTCCAGCGACACTTTCTTCAGCGTCTGCGCCGCATTGACCATGGTCAGCTTACCGACGCCAGTGGAACCGGTGAACGACACCATGTCCACATCCGGATGCGTGCTCATATGCTGGCCGACATCAGCACCCGTTCCGGTGACGATGTTGACCACACCGTCCGGCACGCCTGCCTCGGCCAGAATTTCACCAAGCACCAGTGTCGAACCAGAGGTAAGTTCCGAAGGCTTTACGACCGCCGTGCATCCCGCCGCCAAGGCGAAAGGCAGCTTTTGGCCGACGATCAGGAACGGGAAATTCCAAGGCGTAATGATGGAAACAACGCCAATTGCCTCGCGCAGCACAACGCCCAAAGTGCCATCGCCCAGCGTATTGTAGCTCTCGCCATGCAGATCACGCGCAAGCGCTGCCGCATAACGCCAGATATCGACGGAACCGGCAATCTCACCGCGCACCTGACTGATCGGCTTTCCTGCTTCAATCGCATCGAGATAGGCAAGCTCTTCCGCCCTCGCTTCAATGAGATCAGCGGCTTTCAACAGCACCAGCGAGCGCTGCGATGCCGTTTTGGAAGACCAGCGCCCGTCATCGAAAGCCTTGCGCGCAGCTGCGACGGCGCGTTCCACATCCGCCTTGTTGCCAGCGGGATAACGGCTCACCGTCACGCCATGACCGGGAGCCACACGCTCAATGCTGCCGCCGCTTTGGCTCTGCACCCATTTGCCATCGATCAGCATGGAGAATTCGCGAACGGCCAGTCCTGCCAGCGGCTGCGGTTTTACGATCGTACTCATTACCATTCTCCCTTAAAATTCGCTTCGCGCTTTTCGCTGAACGAGCGCACGCCTTCCTTCAGATCGCCGGTCTTGGCGACAAGGATGGAACCCAATGCCTCGACGGCGGTTCCATTGTCCTCGCCATTGGCGACGGAAAGCATCAGTTTGGAAATTTCCAGTGCCGCGGGTCCGCGCTTTGCTACCCGTGCTGCATAGTCTTGTGCTGCCTGCAAAGCTGCACCCGTCTCCACAACGGCATCGACAAGCCCATGCGAAAGCGCTTCCTCCGCTGTGAACATTTCGCCGCCCAGCACCATGCGGCGCACGATCTGCGCACCGAAACGGCGCACAAGACGCTGCGTGCCCGACCAGCCAGGGATCATGCCAAGCGAGGTTTCCGGCAGGCCGATCTTCGCCTGTCGCTCAACAATGCGGATATCAGCAGCGCCTGCCAGTTCCAGACCACCGCCCAGAGCGTGACCATTCATCGCTGCGATCAATGGCACACGCAAAGTCGCCAGACGCTCGAACACACGATGACCGTAGCGCACCCAGGCATGGCCGAATTCTTGCGGTTCCATGCCGCCCCAAGCCTTGATGTCACCGCCGGCAGAAAAGGCTTTGCCCTCACCGGTCAGGATTGCAACCCGCACGGTGCTATCCGCCTCCACCCGATCACAGGCCGCGGACAATTCCTGCAAAAGCTCAATATCGAATGCATTGAGCTTTTCGGGACGCTTGATCGTCATGATCGCGATGTGGTTCTCGGTCGCAATTTCTATCCGATCAGCCATTTCACGCCTCCAGCTTTCGCGCAGGCTTTTGCGGCAATTCAAGTCCAATCGGCTCTTCGCGGAACAGCGCTTCATCCATGATCTTGAGCTGGTCGGAAACGATCAGCGGAAACTCGGATTGATCAAGAATATGCGCCTGCAAGTCCACACCCGGCGCAATCTCAGTGAGCACGATACCTTCCGGCGTCAGTTTCATCACAGCGCGCTCCGTGACATAGGTAATGTCCTGCCCCTGCGCGACACTGCGCGGACCGGAGAAGGTGACATGCTCGACTTCATTGACGAGTTTTTTGAGCTTGCCTTCCTTCTCGATCACCAGCTTGCCGTCAGCGACCGACAATTTAGCCCCTGCATTGAACATGCCCGAAAAGACAATCTTTTTGGCCCTTGCGGTAATGTCTACAAAGCCGCCTGCCCCTGCCGTGACATGCGGACGGAATGACAGCTTCGACACATTGACCGAGCCGTCACGCCCGATCTCAAGGAAGGACAGGAGCGACGCATCGAAGCCTGCACCCTGAAAATAGGTGAACTGATAGGGCGATGGCATATAGGCGTCGGCATTTGCTGCGCAGCCAAAGGCAAAATCCAGCAATGGCACCCCGCCGACAGCGCCCTGCTCGATCACCCATGTCACGGCGCCATGCAGGCCTTCCTCCAGCAGAATGCGCGGCACATTGGCGGAAATACCAAAGCCGAGATTGACCGCGCTGCCCGCCTGCAATTCCTGTGAGACACGGCGCGCAATCGCCTTCTGGATATTAAATTCGGCCAGACGGAACGTATCGATCGGGCGGAAAATCTCGCCCGAAATCGCCGGATCATACAGCGTCTGCGTCGTCTGTTTCTGGTCGGGATCGACCACGATATAATCAACCAGAACGCCCGGCACCCGCACATCATGCGGCTTCAGCGTGCCTTCCTTGGCGATGCGCTTCACCTGCGCAATGACGATGCCGCCATTGTTGCGCGCGGCCAGCGCCTGATCCAGCCCACCAAGATAAGCGCCCTCATGCTCATAGGTGAGGTTGCCGCGTTCATCCGCTGTCGTGGCGCGAATGATCGCCACTTGCGGGATGATGGAAGGGAAATAGAGCCAGTCTTCGCCTTCGAAGCTGACATGTTTCACAACCGGCTCTTGCGCGGCCTTGTCATTCATCGCCGTGCCCTGACGCTTTGGGTCGACAAACGTATCAAGACCCACCTTGGTCAGCACGCCGGGGCGTTTGGCTGCTGCTTCGCGGTGCATGTCGAACAGAATGCCCGACGGGATATTATAGGCCGGGATCTCATTATTGGTGATCATCTGCCAGATCAGCGGCGGCTCGGCACTGGACGGGCCCGACGGATAGGAACCGCCAATGATCTTCTTCAGCAATCCTGGCTTGGCGATGTAATCGACGCCCTTGATGCCGCTCATATCGCCTGCCGCAATCGGGTGCAGCGTGGTGATATTTTTCGGATGGCCAGTTTCGTCAAACCGCTCGCCGATGGCTTTCAGCGTCAAATCGGGACAGCCAAGACCGCTCGAAGAGGAGACGGAAACGACAGCGTTGTCGGGGATGAGCGCAGCCGCTTCCGCTGCCGAAATATGCTTGTTCATGTTCAGATTCCAGATTGAATGGCGGTTGCCTTGCCGGTCTTTGCGGCCTCAAGCACGGCAAGCCCCGTGGCGAGCGACCAGATGCCGTCCTCCAATGTTGCGGAAGGCTGACCCTTGCCTGCCATCGCATCATGGAAAGCCTGCAAGGCGGTTTCATAGAGATTTTTCTGATCGAGCGGCAATTCATGCTCGCCGTCCTTGTCACGCAGCAGCACCGAACCAACCGGCTTTTGCGTCATCACATTGCGGGCCACCAGCGAGCCTTCACTGCCGTGCACTTCAAAGCCTGTTTCCGCATATCTGGTCGTGAAAGCGTCGTGGAACTGGGCAATCGCGCCGGATGGAAAACGCAGCACACCCATCACACCGTCTTCCAGCCCAGCGTCGCTTAAGCCCCCCTGCTGGCTGAAAGCCAAGGCTTCGACCGGATTTTCACCCAGCACAAAACGCAGCGTATCGGCGTCGTGCACCGTGATATCGAGAATGACACCGCCACCAGCATCGGGCCGCTCGATACGCCAGCCCTGCAAATGCGGCGGCAGATAAACCGCGTGGAAAACCCGCGCGCCAAGCACCTTGCCGATCTTGCCTTGGGCGATTGCATCGCGCATGGCGCGGTGACTGGCAGCGTTACGCAAATGATGGTTGGTGCCTGCCACAACGCCCGCTTCACGTACGGCCTTCAACATGGCATGAGCGTCGCCAATCGTGAGCGCCAGCGGCTTTTCGCACAGCATATGCTTACCAGCTTTGGCGGCGGCAATCGCCTGATCGCGATGCAATTCATTGGTGGTTGAGATATAGACCGCTTCGACGTCCGGATCGGCCAGCAGAGTGTCGAGGCTCGTCACAGCCCGCGCAATTCCGTTGTCGCGAGCATAGGTTTCACCGCGCGCGACATTGGTGCTGTAAACGGAAACGACTTCGCCGCCCGTCGCGCGAATGGCACCGATCACCCACTCTTTCGCAATCGTGCTTGCGCCTATTAGGCCCCACTTTGCCATTCGCGTTTCTCCTCCGCTTTAAAAGGCATGCCGCAACTGGCACGCACCGCCAGACGCACCGCCAAACGCTGCGCCTCCGCCTCCACCCGTTCCGAATTGATCTGCTTCAAAAGAAGCTGTGCCGCCCGTTCGCCCATCCCCTGCGGATCGACCGACACTGTTGTTAATGCGGGCACGGCGGTCTTTGCTTCGATCACATCGTCGAAGCCGACCACGCCGAAATCACGTCCCGGTTCCAGATGCGCAGCGCGCAAACCGTCGCAAACGCCAAATGCCACCGCATCGTTGAAACACACCGTAGCCGTCGGCTTTGCACCCAGAAGCAACATGCGCTCCACCGCTTCCACACCGCCCGCCCGCGACGGAGCCGATGTGAAGACCAGCGCATCGTCAAAGACAAGACCGGCCTGTTCCAGACCAGCGCGATAGCCGGAGACACGCTCGGCAAACACCGCCGTATCCACATAGCCGCCCATGAACGCGATGTTGCTGTGACCAAGACCGACCAGATGCTCGACGGCCTTTGCGACGCCACCGCGATTGTCGGACAGAATTGACGAAACGCCGGAACCCGGCACATCGCGCACCATCTGCACCACCGGCAGGCCGCTTTTTGCCAGCGGCTTCAGATCGCCGGATTCCGTACCGCGCGCCGGTGAAACGATCAGCCCGGCAATGCCATGTTCGCGCATGGAGGCGATCACTTCGCGCTGCCGGTCAATGCTCTCGCCCGTATTGGCCAGAAACTGCACATAGCCCGCCGACTGCATAACGCGGTCCACACCGACCGCCAGTTCGGCAAAGAAACTGTTGGTCAGATCGTTGACGACCAGCCCGATGATCTTTGACTTGGACTGACGCAGATTGGCGGCACTGCGGTTATAGACGTAACCGAGCTTTTCGATTGCCGCCTGCACCTTCACCCGCGTTTCGGCATGAACCAGCGGACTATCGCGCAGCACAAGCGACACGGTCGATTTCGACACGCCTGCCTCGCGTGCAATATCGATGACCGTAACGCTGCTCTTGTTCATGACTTTCCTCGGCTTTCGCTAACAACTTAATTGGAACGTTCCAAAAAAGTCAACGGCAGAAATTTTGCCCGAACATTGCAGCATTGTCGCCATTTTTCGCAATGCGTTTTCTCAATTCCGCGATATTTATGAACTCACTGGATGAAGAAATGCTTCCTTCCTGCACGAAACTCCGTTTGCGGGTCTAATATGACACTTCTTGCCATTTGGAACGTTCTAAATTATGAATGACAACGTTCTGTGGGAGGATAATCATGAGCGTTGCATTCGACACTATGCTGACCTTGCCAAAGGCGGACGGCACTCTGCATGCATACAGGCTTACCGGAACGCCCACCGAAAGACCTTCGGCTCCCCCGCAGTTCAATCGCATCGCCTATGCGGCGGCGCATATCGTCTCCGACCCACAAAACGATACGATGCCCTGGAGTAATCCGGTGCTCGACTGGGATGCGACCATGGCGTTTCGTCATCACCTCTGGAGCCTCGGCTTCAAGATCGCCGAAGCAATGGACACCTCGCAGCGCGGCATGGGCCTCAACTGGGCGGGCGCGCAGGAATTGATCCGTCGCTCACTGGCCGAAAGCAAAACCGTAGCGGGCGCCGATCTGGCCTGTGGTGCCGGCACGGATCATCTCGATCCGGCTGATGCGAAGAGCCTTGATGATGTCATCAGGGCCTACGAAACACAGGCCAGTTTCATAGAAATGCATGGTGGACGCTTCATTCTGATGGCAAGCCGTGCCCTTGCCCGTATTGCGCGATCCACCGACGATTATGCTAAGGTTTATGGGCACATCCTCTCCAATGCTCGCGACAAAGTCGTGCTGCACTGGCTGGGCGACATGTTCGATCCGCAGCTCAAGGGCTACTGGGGAAGCTCTGGGTTCGACGACGCGCTGAACACCGTCATCGATATTATCGAGGCCAATCGCGACAAGGTCGAAGGCATCAAGATTTCGCTGCTGGAAGAGCGCTACGAACTTGCCCTGCGTGACCGGTTACCGGAAGGGGTGCTCTGTTTCACAGGCGACGATTTCAACTATGCACCGCTGATCGAAGGCGATGGACACAAGCATAGCCATGCCCTGCTCGGCATTTTCGATGCAGTCGCGCCACAGGCCTCCAATGCGCTAGCCGCCCTCGCCAAGGGTGACAGCGCTCGGTTTCGGTCCATCATCGAGCCGACCGTACCGCTATCGCGCAAGATCTTTGAAACGCCGACACAATATTACAAGGCCGGGGTCGTTTTCCTTGCCTGGCTCAACGGTCATCAGACGCATTTCACCATGCCTGCCGGGATGCAATCGGCGCGCGGCATTGTCCATTATGCCGACATTTTCCAGCTGACCGACAAGGCCAATGTACTCGACCAACCGGAGCTTGCCATGAAGCGCATGAAAGCGCTTTTGGAAACCCATGGAGTGGAGCAGGCCTGACAGCCACTTTATCGGACGCTATACATCCTCCCACGCAAGTTTGTCCGGTTCCTGTACTGATTGATTTCGGCTATCAACTTGATTAAGCAATCAACAGCATAGAAACCAATAGGGGAGATTTTCATGCGTTCTGTACTTCTGGCATTGCTGGCCGCAACGGCCATCGCCACCTCGGCCCAGGCAAAAGACGTAACCGTCGCCGTGACCGCCATTGTCGAACATCCGGCACTTGACGCCGCCCGTGACGGCGTCAAGGATGCGCTGGCCGAAGCCGGTTTCAAGGAAGGCGAAAATCTCAAATTCGTCTATCAGTCCGCACAGGGCAATCCGGCAACCGCCGCACAGATCGCACGCCAGTTCGTTGGCGATGGCCCGGACGTGATCGTTCCGATTTCCACCCCGTCGGCTCAGGCTGTTGTTTCCGCCACGCGCGACATTCCGATCGTATTCACCGCCGTATCCGATCCGGTCGGCGCGCAGCTCGTCAAGAACATGGAAAAGCCGGGCGCTAACGTAACTGGCCTCTCCGATATGTCGCCAGTCGCCGAGCACATCAAGCTCATCAAGGAAGTGATGCCGAACATCAAGAAGCTCGGCTATCTCTACAATTCCGGCGAAACCAACTCGGTCTCGCTTCTGGCTGCGCTGAAGGAAGCTGCTGCTGCTGACGGCATCGAGATTGTTGAATCCGCCGCCACCAAGTCGGCTGAAGTCAAGGGCGCCGCACAGGCTCTCGTCGGCCGCGCCGATGCCATGTATGTGCCGACCGACAACACCATCGTTTCGGCTCTCGAAAGCGCAGTCGGCGTTGCCGAGGAAAGCAAGCTGCCGCTCTTCACTGCTGATACAGATTCCGTCAAGCGCGGCGCGATGGCTGCACTCGGTTTCAACTATTACGACGTCGGCAAGCAGACCGGCGCTGTCGTCGCACGCATCCTGAAGGGTGAAAAGCCGGGCGACATTTCAGTTGAAATCGCCAAGGGTACCGACCTCGTCATCAATCTCGGCGCAGCCAAGAAGATGGGCGTTGAGTTCCCGAAGGCTGTAATCGACCGCGCCACCAGCAAGATCGATTGATCCTGTACGAAATGAAGAAAATCGGGGGCGGGAGTGAAAACTCCCCGCCCTTTTTCTTTGAGCACAAGCAGAAGCCCTGAAGCGGGGTCAGGTTCGAAAAGACACATGATCTGCTGCGATATCGCACGAATGTTGCGTTAGCCGCACATAAATCGGCATTTGCGGATGTTCAGCGCGGTTAGCACTTGCGCTGGGGAATGCGAGAGTTGTAATCCGAAAAGAATAATAACGGGAACAAATGATCTAGCCGGGAAACGATCCGCTCGGGCCTTCGCCTGCCGGATAAACTCAAACCAAAACCGGTCGCGATTGGTGAAAGCCTTTTGGACAATCCAAGGCGCAACGCCTTGATGTCCGCAGGCTTGTGGATGGTCTTATGCCGGAGGAACCGGTTTCATCCTTGTCGATTGCGGCAAAGTACAAGGAATGTCGTTGTGAGTCAGATCGCCTTCTGGGGTGCGGTCGAATTAGGCCTCGTTTTCGCGTTTGTCGCCATCGGCGTCTATCTGGCGTTTCGCGTTCTCGACTTTCCCGACCTGACGGTGGACGGTTCGTTCCCGCTCGGTGCAGCTGTGACCGGCGTACTTATCCTTGCTGGGCTCAATGCATGGCTCGCCGCCGCAATCGCCATGGTTGCCGGTGCGATAGCTGGTCTTGTGACCGCAACGCTCAATGTGCGCTTCAAGATCCTCAACCTGCTCGCTTCCATTCTGACGATGATCGCGCTGTTCTCGGTGAACCTGCGCGTGATGGGCCGACCGAATATCGCACTCATCAATCAGGACACGATGCTGAGCCCCCTCTTCGGCCACGGTATTCCGGAATATTATGTGCGTCCGGCCTTCCTGTTTGTACTTGTCGTCATCGCTGTCATCATCGTCTGGCGCTTTCTGGAAAGCGACATGGGCCTCGCCATGCGCGCGACCGGCGCCAACCCCAAAATGGCACGCGCACAAGGTGTGCAGACTGACCGCCAGATCTATATCGGCATGGCACTCTCCAACGCGCTCGTCGCGCTTGGCGGGTCGCTTTTCGCGCAGACAAACGGTTTTGCCGATGTCACCTCCGGCGTTGGCACCATCGTCGTCGGCCTCGCGGCCGTCATTATTGGCGAGACCATTCTGCGAACCCGCAACCTGCTGGTGATCCTGATCGGCTGCGTGCTCGGCTCGGTCATCTACCGCATCGCCATCCAGCTCGCATTGTCCAACGGCGACACATTCGGCCTTCAGGCTTCTGACCTGAACATCGCCACAGCGCTTCTCGTTACATTCGCCCTGATATTGCCGCGCCTGCGCCGCGGGGGAGCATCCGCATGATCGAAGTATCCAATCTCGATGTCGTCTTCGGTCGCGGCACACCGCTGGAAAAGCAGGTTCTGAACAAGATCAACCTGACCATGGACCGTGGTTCCTTCGTGACCGTCATCGGCTCGAATGGCGCTGGCAAGTCCACCTTGCTCGGCGTGCTTGCAGGCGATGTTATCCCCACCGGCGGCAAGGTCGTGATCAGCGGCAAGGACGTGACCCGCAAATCCACTGCCGACCGCGCCGGTCTCGTTGCGCGTGTCTTCCAGGATCCACTGGCTGGCAGCTGCGGCACGCTGACCATCGAAGAAAACCTTGCGCTTGCCGCCTCGCGCGGCAAAAAGCGCGGCTTTACTCATGCGCTGAATTCCAACCGCCGTGAATGGTTTCGCGAGCGCGTGGCGAGCCTCAATCTCGGCCTTGAAAACCGGATGCAGGACCGCATGGAACTGCTCTCCGGCGGTCAGCGTCAGGCGCTTTCGCTCATCATGGCAACGCTTGCCGGTTCTGAGGTTCTGCTTCTTGATGAACATACCGCAGCACTTGATCCGGGTATGGCGGAATTCGTCATGGAACTGACCCGCACGCTCATCACCGAAAACAAGCTGACGGCGCTGATGGTGACCCATTCCATGCGTCAGGCGCTCGATTATGGCGACCGCACCATCATGCTGCACGGCGGCAAGATTCTGCTCGATGTCACCGGCGACAAGCGCAAGACGCTCGGCGTCGAAGACCTGATCGAGATGTTCCGCAAAGTGCGCGGCCAGACGCTTGATGACGACGCATTGCTAATCGAATAGCAGTCCACATATACGCTTTTCACAGCCGCCGTTCATCCCGTGATCGGCGGCTGTTTTGTTTCTGGCCGAAATGCTCTAATAACCAGATATGGCGCAGAAGAAAGCAAATGAAGTCGATGGTTTCCTGAGCAGACCGAGCAGCTCGTTTCCGGTCGTGCTTCTTTACGGCCCAGACAAGGGTCTGGTGAGCGAGCGTGCGCGCCGCTATGCCGAGGCAACTAAACTTCCGCTCGATGATCCTTTTGCTGTCATCCGTATGGAAGCCGACGAGATCGATGCCGATCCATCAAAACTGGCCGATGAAGCGCGCACCATTTCCATGTTTGGCGGCAGCCGCCTGATCTGGATCAAGAACGCGGCTGGACAGAAGAAACTGGCCGATGCAATCAAGCTTCTGGCTACTGAACCGCCGCATGAAACCTTCATTCTCGTCGAAGCTGGCGACCTGAAAAAGGGCGTGGGGTTGCGTAGTGCTATCGAGAATGCTTCTGCGGGCATGGCGCTTCCTTGCTATACGGACGATGCGCGCGGCATTGATGGCGTTATCGATGATGTGCTCGCGGAGTGGAAGCTGCAAATCACCCTTGATGGACGACAGCTTCTTCGCGCCAGTCTTGGCGGCGACCGCCTTGCCACCCGTGGCGAGCTGGAGAAACTCTGCCTCTATGCACGCGGCAAGGAACGCATCGACATTGATGACGTTCGCGAAGCTGTGGGTGACGTTGCAGGCCTGTCGACCGACGAGGTGGTGGATGCAGTCATTGCTGGTGATTTGCAGCGGTTTGAAATCACATTCGACCGCGTCGTGAAATCAGGCACAGCGCCGTTTCTGGTGCTGAACACGGCCATGCGGCAGTTCCAGCAGATACAGGCTCTGCGCTATATCATGGATACTGAGCGCAAGAGCGCGTCTGTTGTTGTGGCCGGAGCAAGGCCCCCCATCTTCTTCAACCGCAAAAGGCTTATAGAAACGGCCATCGGGCGATGGGGTGGCGAAAGCCTTTCACGTGTCCTGGAGCGTCTCCAACGCGCCGTTCTCGAAAGCCGCCAGAACTCAGCCCTTGCCGTACCAATCATTCGCCAATGCCTGATGGCTATCGGTGTAGAAGCCATGCGCAATGCACGGCGCTGACTACTGTCAAACGTGAAACAGTCCTATAAACAAAACCCCGGTAATAAGATACCGGGGTTTTTCTTTGCATCATAGGAAACACATCAGCTCTGAAGGCGACGGCAGATTTCGTCCAGCTGTTCCAGGGAGCTATAGCGGATCTTCACTTCGCCGCCGCGATCCCGATGGTTGATCTCGACCTTCATGCCTGTCACATCGGAAAGCAGCTTTTCGAGCGCCTTGGTGTCAGCATCCTTTTCCACCGGAGCAGCCTTACCCGGCTTCGGTTCCGCGCCGCCACGCGCTTCGGCCTGAGCCAGCGCTTCCACCTGACGCACCGACAGGCCTTCCTTGACGATCCGCTCGGCCAGCCCCGTCGGATTTTCCATCGTGATCAGGCTGCGCGCATGACCCGCAGACAACGCGCCATCAACAATGAAATCCTGTACCGGCTGCGGCAGCTTGAGAAGGCGCAGCGTGTTGGCAACATGGCTGCGGCTCTTGCCGATCACCTGCGCCAGATCGTTCTGCGTATATTCGTGATTATCGATAAGCTGTTGATATCCCAGTGCTTCTTCGACCGCGTTCAGGTCTGCGCGCTGAACGTTTTCGATAATCGCTATCTCAAGGGCAACACGATCATCCACATCGCGAACGATAACAGGGATTGTATCGACGCCCGCGCGCTGTGATGCGCGCCAGCGGCGTTCACCAGCGATAAGTTCAAAATGATCGGGCTGGCCCGGTGCCGGACGCACCACGATTGGCTGGACGACGCCGTGTTCTTTGATCGACTGCGCCAGATCTTCGAGCTCAGCTTCCGCAAACATGCGTCGCGGATTGCGCGGATTGCGCGTGACAAATTCGATAGGCACATTGCGTTCGATTGGAACCGGCGCTTTACGCTCCTCGACCGGACGGTCGATCTCACCAATCAGGGCAGCCAATCCGCGGCCAAGGCGCTTTTTTGAAGGATCGTCGTTCATCGTTCGGCAAATTCCTGCAATTGTTACGTAGTCGAATCGATAGGCTGGTGATTATGCGGCTTTCAATTGCCGCTCGCGCTGGATAACTTCCGACGCAAGCTGCAAATAGGCCTGACTTCCCGCACATTTCAGATCATAGAGAATGGCTGGCTTGCCATGCGAGGGCGCTTCCGATACCCGCACATTGCGCGGGATGACAGTCCGGTAGACCTTTTCACCCATGAAAGCGCGAACATCATCCACCACCTGAGAGGCGAGATTGTTGCGGCTGTCGAACATCGTCAGCACAATGCCCTGGATGGAAAGCTCGGCATTGATCGTCGACCGAACCTGATCGACGGTCTGCAGCAGCTGGCTTAGGCCTTCCAGTGCAAAGAATTCACATTGCAGCGGCACGAGCACGGAGTCTGCAGCTGCCATCGCATTCAGCGTCAACAGGTTCAAAGATGGAGGACAATCCACCAGAACATAGGAGAACCGATCAGAAACGCTCGAATCGAAACGCAGAGAGTCGCGCAAACGGCGCGTACGGTCTGCGGATTGGGCTATTTCCATCTCGATACCCAGCAGATCAAGTGTCGATGGCACGATAAAAAGATTGGGCACATCGGTCTGCATAGCAGCTTCCGGCACCGAAGCCTCTTGCGTCAACACATCATAGGACGACAACGGACGATTGCGACGGTCGATCCCCAACCCCGTGCTGGCATTGCCCTGCGGATCGAGATCAACGATGAGAACTGTTTCGCCTATTGCTGCCAATGCTGTAGCCAGATTGATCGCCGTCGTTGTTTTGCCGACGCCACCCTTCTGATTTGCAATGGTTATGATCCTGGACATTTTGTTCATTACCGTCGCCCTGCCGCTTTCCAGATCTGCGAAATTCTCGGATTCAATTTGCTTTGCGTCGCAAGTTGCTGATTTCGAGGATGACCGAAGTCTGATCGATAGCACTTTGATGTTTTACCAGATCGAAATCCCAACCGACACGGCTTTCATCAATTTCTCTCTGGTAATCCCGACCTTTTTGGAAAAGCGCTTTAGCGCCATCAACGAGCCAAGGCTCCGTCAAACCGAAAAGATCATTCAATGAGGCGAGCGCTCGGGCGGTAACAACCTCCGGAGTCTCGATTTTTTCCCACATGGACTCGATACGAGCCGCATGAATATGGGCAGGAACATTCAAATGTCCGGCAGAAGTGCGTAGAAAAGCGGCCTTTTTGCCGGCACTTTCCACCAGATCGATACGACTACCCGGCTTATCTGCCAGATAACAGGCCGTCACGATGCCCGGAAATCCGCCACCGGAACCGATATCCAGCCAGCGTTTCGCGTCTGGAGCCAGCGGAAAAATCTGCGCGCTATCCAGAATATGACGGCTCCAAAGGTCTGCCAAAGTCGATGGAGATGCCAGATTGATCGCTTTCGACCACTTCTGGAACAGTTCTTCAAATGCGATCAGACGATCCGTTGTTTCACGTGAAACAGCCGGATTGATCTGAAGAAGACTTTCGAAACGGCGATCCGCACTCTTACCAGCACTCACGCGGCGCCCTTCCCTTCCGCCAATTCAGTAGCGGCTTGACGGCGAGAACCGTGCTTCTTGATCTGCGCTATCAGCAGCGCCAAAGCCGCGGGGGTCATCCCGTCAACACGTTGTGCTTCAGCAATCGTCTCCGGCTTCCGCTGCTTCAGCTTATGCTTCAGTTCGTTGGACAGTCCTGAAATGGCATCAATGTCCAGTCCAGTGGGGATCAACAGGCGTTCTTCGCGCTCCATTACAGCGATATCCGTCTGCTGACGCTCCATATAGACCGCATATTGCGCCTCTATTTCGAGCGTTTCGCGAGTGATAGAGTCTATTGCGTCCAGTTCAGGCCAGATCGGGCTCAAGTGCGTCAGATCGATATCCGGATAAGATAGCAGGTCATAAGCTGAACGACGAACCCCATCATGATTGAGATGCAGATCATAACGGCTCGCAAGATTCGGCGTGATAGACAGCGACTGGGTCAGTTCCCGTGCAGCAGACAGCGCGTTCTCTCGTTCAGCGAAGCGATTCTTACGCTCAGCTCCCAGTATGCCAAGACGATCCGCCAGCGGTGTAAGGCGTTGATCGGCATTATCCGCGCGCAAAGAAAGACGGAATTCCGCGCGTGATGTGAACATGCGATAAGGTTCGCTCACGCCGCGTGATGTCAGATCATCCACCATTACGCCGATGTAGGCTTCAGTACGCTGGATGATGATAGGCTCATCGCCCCCGGCCCGCCTTGCGGCATTCAAGCCAGCAAGAAGACCCTGCGCGCCGGCTTCCTCATATCCGGTGGTGCCGTTGATCTGGCCTGCCAGGAACAGACCACTCACCCGCCGCGTCTCAAGGCTGCGCTTCAATTCGCGCGGGTCAATAAAATCATACTCAATGGCATAGCCCGGCTGCAGCATGATTGCTTTCTCTAGACCTGGGATGGTCTTGAGAATTTCGAGCTGAACGTCTTCCGGCAAAGAAGTCGAGATGCCGTTCGGATAAACCGTATCGTCGTCAAGACCTTCCGGTTCCAGGAATATCTGGTGGCCATCTCGGTCGCCGAACTTGACGATCTTGTCTTCCACAGATGGACAGTAACGCGGGCCAATACCTTCAATCGAGCCGGAATACATGGCCGACCGATGCAGGTTGGCGCGGATAATAGCATGGGTTTCCGGTGTCGTACGCGTAATACCGCAATCAATCTGCGGCGTCGTAATACGATCCGTCATCAGGGAAAATGCTACAGGGTTCTCATCGGCGGACTGGGTTTCAAGACTTGCCCAATCGATAGTACGGCCATCAAGACGCGGCGGTGTGCCGGTTTTGAGACGTCCCAATGCGAAGCCAAGAGTCTTCAAGGTATCCGACAGGCCGAGCGCCGGGTTCTCACCCATGCGTCCTGCCGGTATCTTCTTCTCACCAATATGAATGAGACCGTTCAGGAATGTACCTGTCGTCAGCACGATAGCGCCACAGCTCAACAGCCGACCGTCCGATAGGACCACGCCCTTGACATTGCCATCATCGGTCTTGATATCGAACGCACCACCCTCGACGACCGCCAGGTTCTCTTGCGCACCTATCAATTCCTGCATCGCAAGTCGATACAGTTTCCGATCAGCCTGAGTGCGCGGACCGCGAACAGCCGGTCCTTTACGGCGATTGAGCAGACGAAACTGGATGCCTGCCTTATCGGCAACGCGGCCCATCAAACCGTCCAGTGCGTCGATTTCCCGAACAAGATGGCCCTTCCCGAGACCACCAATGGCCGGATTACAAGACATGACGCCGATCGTATCGAAGCGATGAGTGACCAATGCAGTGCGTGCGCCAGCGCGCGCAGCTGCCGACGCGGCTTCGCAGCCAGCATGACCGCCACCGACAACAATAACATCGAAGACTGTAGACCCAGCCGAACTCATTTCTCGCATCCTTGGATTAGGAGACAGCTTTTGCCATGAATGCGTTTGAAACGGAAGGATAAAAGCGTGACAGGCGATCAATTAAAAGCACACAGCACCTCTGACTCATGAAGAACGGGTAGAGTCAACTGGCCTGACCGGATTCCACAGATGTTTCACGTGAAACATTCCACGACGATTCGTCTACCAGATCGGCCGATGTTTCACGTGAATCACTCACTTGCCAATGCAAAACTGAGAGAAAATGACATCAAGGATTTCCTCAACGTCAACATCACCGGTGATACGGCCAAGATATTGCGATGCTCTGCGCATGTTTTCCGCTCTCAGTTCCAACGGAAGATCATCGCGCCCCGCGGCAATTTCGATCTCAGTGAGAGTCGAACGAAGCAGATTGATGTGGCGCTGCCTTGTGGGAACCGCGTCATTGATCTGGCCAATACGTGTTTCAGCAAAAGACTGGAGTGAGGCTAGAAGCTCATCCAATCCGGAACCATTCTTGATCGATATGTAAAAAGTCCAGCGCGCGTCTTGTTTCTTCGTTAGATCAGCTTTGGTGCCAATACGCCAAATCTCGACGTCGGCTTCATCCAGTGTCACATCCATCGGATCATTCATGTCTTCCAACAGAAGAATGAGATCGGCTTCCGATGCCCTTTCGCGGGCTCTTTCAATCCCGATCTTCTCGACAGCACTTTCAGTCTCACGCAATCCGGCTGTGTCGGTGACGTAAACGGGGATACCATTCAGATCGAGTTTAACTTCGAGAAGATCTCGCGTGGTCCCGGCTTCATCAGAAATGATTGCCACTTCGCGTCCAGCGAGAAAATTCAGCAAGCTGGATTTGCCAGCATTCGGCGCACCAGCAATCACCACATGCAAACCGTCGCGAAGCATGGCAGCACGTTTGCCGCTGGCAATATGCTGTTCTATTTCCTTCTGAAGTGCGTGTAGTGATCGCCATACCTGATCTGAGACGGAGCCCGGCACATCACTTTCGTCTGCAAAATCGAGTTCGGCTTCAATGAAAGCGCGCGCACGAACAAGCTTCTGTCTCCATTCGGTGTAGAGTTGCCGTTGCGCACCCGAAGCCACCTGCAACGCAAGACGCCGCTGACCTTCAGTCTCGGCAGCAATGAGATCTGCCAGACCTTCTGCAATTGTCAGATCCATTTTGCCATTGGTGAAAGCACGTCGGGTGAATTCACCAGCCTCGGCAATACGGCAGCCCACTATTTCGCCCAGTTCCTGCAGCAGTTTTTCAACGACGGCTATTCCGCCGTGCAGATGAAATTCGACACAGTCTTCGCCTGTAAAACTATGCGGTCCGGGGAAGAAGAGCGCTAATCCGCGATCAATCGCGTCTCCATTTCGGGAACGGAATGTCTTATAGGCTGCATATCTAGGTTCAATGCCGGAGCCAAGAATCGTTTCGATGATGAATCGAACTTTCGGGCCAGATGCGCGCACGACAGCAACACCAGACGGAAGCCGCCCACTGGACAGGGCAAAAATCGTATCGTGATGCACAGCGGTGTCGTTCATTGCGTTTCCTGACCTATATCAATCTTGCCAAGAGGATTGAAATTAAGCTCAGTGCATATTCATTCAAACGCTGAAAGGGAAGCCTCATGACGGATATCAGCAGAAACAGGCTGTCTGCGGAACCCAGTGCCTATCTGCGCCAACATGCGGATAACCCTGTTCATTGGCAGCCTTGGGGAAAAGAAGCACTCGACTCAGCACGTGAGTTAAACCGCCCTATCCTGCTTTCGATAGGCTATGCCGCCTGTCACTGGTGCCATGTCATGGCGCATGAATCGTTCGAAGATGCTGATGTCGCTGCAGTGATGAACGACCTGTTCGTGAATGTGAAGGTCGATCGCGAGGAACGACCAGACATAGACCAGATCTATATGGCCGCGCTTGGCGCGATGGGGCAGCAAGGCGGATGGCCCTTGACCATGTTCCTGCGACCTGACGGAAAGCCCTTCTGGGGCGGCACGTACTTTCCGCCCCACGCACGTCACAACATGCCGGGTTTTGTCGATGTATTGAAGGCCGTGAATAATCTCTGGCAAGGAGATAAAGAAAAAATTAACCATAATGCAGAGGCTGTGTTCGATCATCTGGAAGGTCGGCTCGCCGCGCAGAATGCCGCCAGCCCGAATGAGATCGCGCGCTTCGATGATGTGACACAACGGATCAGCGGTCTGATCGATCCCGTGCGCGGCGGTATCGAAGGCGCCCCTAAGTTTCCCAATGCTCCATTCATGGACGCTCTGTGGCTATCCTGGCTTTATAATCACGACAGCGATAACAGGGACAAGTTTATCCGTTCATTGAAGACCATGTTGCAAGGCGGCATCTATGATCACCTCGGGGGCGGTCTTTGCCGCTACAGCACGGATGCTGACTGGCTCGCGCCGCATTTTGAAAAGATGCTCTATGACAATG
Source organism: Ochrobactrum sp. 19YEA23 (assembly GCF_029909865.1). NCBI lineage: Bacteria > Pseudomonadati > Pseudomonadota > Alphaproteobacteria > Hyphomicrobiales > Brucellaceae > Ochrobactrum > Ochrobactrum sp. 19YEA23. The sequence continues at coordinate 206,805 of NZ_JASAMQ010000001.1, forward strand.
CCCAGCTGATCCGACACGCCAATTATGCCTTTGCAGAAACGAAGGATGATTTGTTCTGCATACGAATCGAAGAAAGCATTGGTTGGTTGGTTCGCGAAATGCGTCTGCCGGATGGAAGTTTCACATCCAGTCTGGATGCCGATAGCGAAGGCGAAGAAGGGAAATTCTACGTCTGGAGCGAGGCGGAGATAGACAGTGTTTTGGGAGAAGATAGCCAAGCCTTCAAGGCGTTCTATGGCGTTTCCCCGGGAGGAAACTGGGAAAGTCATAATATTCTGAATCGCTTGCACAATGTCGATTCTGATGGGCCCGTAACGCCATCTATACGGGATGCCAAAACGAAACTCTTTGCACAGCGCGAAACGCGCATTCGCCCGGGACGCGACGACAAAGCGCTGACAGATTGGAATGCATTGGCTATCCGTGCGCTCGCCGAAGCCGGACGAAGCTTCTCCAAACCGGAATGGGTGACACTGGCCGTAGAAGCCTATCAGGCGATCATGCAGCCATTTCGCGCCGGACAGATGGCACATTGCCGTATGGAGGATCGGCTGGTCTACCCTGCCCTTTCGACGGACTATGCCGGTATGATCAATGCTGCACTGGCACTCTATGAAGCAAGTTCCGACCGGACCTATGTGGATGATGCGGAGAAGCTGAAACAAGCGCTGGATGACCACCACCGGGATGCTTCCGGTAATTACCGTCTATCCGCGCTGGATGCCGACGATGTCATTCTTCACGCCTATGGCGATTATGACGAGGCTATCCCCAGCGCGACCAGCCAGATCATTGAAGCGCTAACACGGCTTTTCCTCGCAACCGGTGACATGACGCTTTATCGAAGCAATGAGACATTGATCGAGGAAGCTCTTGGGCGTGCATTGGCGCAGCAATATGGCCAGATCGGCATATTGAATGCCGCCTGCATGGCAGCTGAACCACTATCGCTTGTTATCGCCGCGCAGTCTCATCATCAGGATGAGCTTGTTTCGATAGCGAATCGAAACCCAGATCCGCGACGTCTCGACAAGATTGTTAGTTTTACGCCGAATGGAGTGATCGAACTGCCGACAGGTGGTACGACCCGGGCTGAAAAGCCTTCCGCATGGTTCTGCAAAGGACAAGTCTGCCTCCCGCCCGTGGAAAGCGGCGATGCATTGCGCATTCTTCTGACAAGCGGAACGTGACAGACAAAAAAGCCACGCCGGTGTTCCGGCGTGGCTTTTGATTAGAGCATTTCCAGCAAAAGTGCGAAGCGGTTTTGCGTAGGATAATGCGCGAAAACAAAAAGCTGCAAGGAGCTTAGGTGTTCATCGAATCGAAGAACTCACCATTGCTCTTGGTCTGCTTGAGCTTGTCGATAAGGAACTCGATCGCATCGGTCGTGCCCATCGGCGCGAGGATGCGGCGCAGAACGAAAATCTTCTGGAGATCGGCGCGCGGAACGAGCAGATCTTCCTTACGGGTGCCGGACTTGAGAATGTCCATGGCCGGGAAGATGCGCTTGTCTGCAACCTTGCGGTCGAGAACGATTTCCGAGTTACCTGTGCCCTTGAATTCTTCAAAGATCACTTCGTCCATACGGCTGCCGGTATCGATCAGCGCGGTCGCGATGATGGTGAGCGAACCACCTTCTTCGATGTTACGCGCAGCACCGAAGAAACGTTTCGGACGCTGGAGTGCATTGGCATCCACACCACCGGTCAAAACCTTACCGGACGACGGAACAACCGTGTTGTAGGCGCGGCCAAGACGGGTGATCGAGTCGAGCAGGATCACGACATCGCGTCCATGTTCAACCAGACGCTTGGCCTTTTCGATGACCATTTCAGCGACCTGCACGTGGCGAGCTGCCGGTTCGTCGAAGGTTGACGAAATAACTTCGCCCTTCACGGAACGCTGCATATCGGTCACTTCTTCCGGACGCTCGTCGATCAGAAGAACGATCAGATAGCATTCCGGGTGATTGGCGGTGATCGAGTGCGCGATGTTCTGCAGCAGCACGGTCTTACCGGTACGCGGCGGGGCGACGATCAGACCGCGCTGGCCCTTGCCGAGCGGCGCAACCAGATCGATGACGCGCGGCGACAGATCCTTGGAGGTCGGAACTTCCAGCTCCATCTTGAAGCGCTCATTCGGATAGAGCGGCGTCAGATTGTCGAAGTGAACCTTGTGACGAATCTTTTCCGGGTCTTCAAAATTGATCGTGTTGACCTTGAGAAGCGCAAAATAGCGCTCGCCTTCTTTGGGGCCGCGGATCGGACCTTCAACTGTATCACCGGTCTTCAGCGAGAAGCGGCGCAGCTGCGAAGGAGAAATATAAATATCGTCGGGGCCTGGCAGATAATTGGCATCGGCAGAGCGCAGGAAGCCAAATCCGTCCTGCAGCACTTCGACAACGCCTTCACCGATGATCTCAACATCCTGCGAAGCCAGCTTCTTGAGAATCGCGAACATCAGTTCTTGCTTGCGCATCGCGCTCGCATTTTCGACTTCAAGGGTTTCGGCAAAAGCAAGCAGCTCAACCGGTGTTTTATTTTTTAGTTCTTGTAGTTTCATTTCCTGCATGGATGAGGAACTCTTTTGAAATATAAGGAGAAAATGCAGTTGTTCGGAAAGTTGGTCAGCTGCGGGCTGGACCGGCATCGAAGGCCTGCGATCAGGAAGGGAAGAGGCTTCCTTCATACCGATTTGCGATATGAAGAGCAAGTCACATGTAGTGACTGCGCAGAAATTCTGCAACGGGAAAATGGCAGAAACCCGACCTATCGGGTTTCTTTTAGGTTATTTCAGCAATTAAAATGGTTTTACGATCACCAGAATAACGATCAGGACCATCAGGACTGTTGGCACTTCGTTAACGATTCGCCAATGCCTTGCCGGTTTCATGTTCTTGTCTTCCGCGAAAAGGCGTGTCGCCTTCGAAAGATATCCATGCATACCGGACATCAGCACGACCAGCAGCAGCTTGGCGTGCAGCCAGCCGCCCTGAAAGCGGAAGATTTCCCAGGCCATCCACAGACCGGCAATCCAGGTTACAGCCATTGCCGGATTGATGATGAAGTGCAGCAACCGCTTTTCCATCACCTTGAAAGTCTCGGAAGCTTCAGAGCCCGGCTTTGTCGCACAATGATAGACGAAAAGCCGTGGCAGGTAGAGCATGCCAGCCATCCAGGCGATGACGGCGATCACGTGAACCGCTTTTACCCAGAGATAGGCATCGGTTGGATTCACGTGAAACAATGCCCAGACGCCGAGCACCACAATCACAAGCGCTGCGATCATGCGGATATAGGCAGCCTTGGTGCTGCTCTTCGATGTCGGCTGGCTCACGATTTTTCTCCACGAATGCGATCAATCATGCGCTGGACATTTTCGACCGGCGCTTGAGGCGTAATTCCATGTCCGAGATTGAAGATCAGTGGGCCTTTCCCCAGACGTTCGAGGATCGCATCCACGCCTTCATCGAGTGCTGAACCGCCCGCAACAACGCGCAGCGGGTCGAGATTGCCCTGAATAGCGCCGTCTTCCTGCAAGGCGGCGGCAAAATTGAGCGGAACCGACCAATCGAGGCCGAGCACATCAACGCCGGTCTTTTCGCGGTATCCCGCATAAAGCATCCCTGCCCCTTTCGGGAAACCGATGATGCGCGCTTCGGGATAGACGGCGCGAACTTTTTGAACGATCCGCGCCACCGGCTGGATGCAGAACCGCTCAAAGCAGTCTTCATCCAGAACGCCAGACCATGAATCGAAAATCTGTACGGCGTCTGCGCCTGCATCCAGCTGTTCGATGAGATATTCGGCCGATACATCCGCCAGATCATTCAAAAGCTTTTCGAAGGCTTCAGGGAAGCGATAGGCGAAAAGACGGGCAGGCGCCTGATCCGGGGTACCATGACCGGCGATCATATAGGTCGCAACAGTCCAGGGAGCGCCACAGAAGCCGAGCAGCGTCGTTTCGTCGGGCAACTGCTCGCGCAGCAGCCGAACCGTCTCGTAGACCGGCTCCAGCCGTTTGGCGACACCTTCCGTCTCAAGCCAGAAAATCTCGTCAGCGTCGATTGGGGTCATCAAAGGTCCCTTGCCTTCTTCAAAGCGAAGGTCGCGCCCAAGGGCGTGAGGGATGACCAGAATGTCGGAAAAGAGAATGGCTGCATCAAAGCCATAACGGCGTATTGGCTGAAGCGTCACTTCGACAGCCAGATCGGGCGAATAACACAGATCGAGAAAGCTCCCTGCCTTCTTCCGTGTCTCGCGATATTCCGGAAGGTAGCGACCGGCCTGACGCATCATCCAGATGGGAGGTGGAAAGACCGTTTCACCGTCGATCACTCTCAAGACTTTGCGCTTCATCTGATTTTTATCCGCCCTGTTGGTTGCCTGATCCGGTTTTGGTCTGAAGTTATCCAGTCCGGTTCTCATAAAGAAAGGATGATTCAGGAATCTTTTGATTCTTAGAGTCTGTTGGAATCGGGGATTAAGGTCTGTCCCGGTTTTCCCCACAGTTCCAAAATTGCCAACTCATCCTGTGCAATTTTTCGCCGCCAGTCTGACCGAAAACGTAAAAAACTCAATTCCCTCTTTTAATATAAAGGGTTACCAATTGACGCAGTTCATGAGCTTTTGTGGAAAAGCTGGGAATAATTGAGAGGTTTCCCGAAATTGCGAGTCTTGTCCACACATGTTGATGGCGGCTCCGCACATGTTCGCCCGCTGTGGATGACTTGCCAATTTTTCCACGGCCTGCCATGGCTTGTGGACGAAGCCTCGGCCTTACGCACAGCCGTCAACAGGAGGGCAACAAAACTGTGACCAGAACGCTTTCCTACTTTCATCTCCATCTGATTTCTGATGCGACCGGAGAGACTCTCCTCGCAGCCGGACGCGCGGCTGCGGCGCAATATGCCAATGCGCGGGCCATCGAGCATATTTATCCACTGATCCGTACCGAGAAGCAGCTGCGCAAGGTTCTGGAAGGGATCGATGCCGAACCGGGTATCGTTCTCTATACGATTGTCGATCAGAAACTGGCCGCAATCATCGATGAGGCCTGTGCGGAAATGGGCGTTCCCAGCGTTTCTGTGCTGGAACCGGTGCTGAACACGTTCCAGTCCTATCTTGGTGCGCCGGCGCATCGCCGCGCCAGCGCGCAGCATGTGCTCAATGCCGATTATTTTCGCCGGATCGACGCGCTGAATTTCACGATGGAGCATGATGACGGACAATTGCCGCTCGATATCGAGGAGGCCGACGTCATTCTGGTCGGCATTTCGCGTACGTCCAAGACGCCAACCAGCATTTATCTCGCCAATCGCGGCGTGAAGGCGACCAATGTTCCAATCGTATTGGGCATTCCGGTTCCAGAAGTTCTGTTTACAGCCAAGCGACCGCTGATTGTCGGGCTGGTCGCGACGGCGGAGCGGATCTCTCAAATTCGCCAGAACCGGCCGCTCGGCAGTGTGCCGTCGCTTGATACGGGACTTTACACGGACCGGGTGTCAATTTCCGAAGAACTGGCCTTTGCGCGCAACATCTGCAACAGGCATGGCTGGCCGATTATCGATGTATCGCGGCGGTCCATCGAGGAAACGGCTGCCGCTATATTGGCGCTTTTGCGAACTGGAAAGAACGAAGGATTTCAATCATGACGACCAGGCTCATTCTTGCTTCCAAGAGCCCTTTCCGCTCGGCGCTGTTGAAAAATGCCGGGATCGATTTTTCGGGCGAAAGCGCTGATATCGATGAGCGCGCCGTCGAAGCGCCGCTTTATGAAACGGGCGCAACGCCGGAAGAAGTGGCGCAGGTTCTGGCTGAAGCCAAGGCGCTCGATGTTGCGGAAAAAAATCCGGGCGCTGTGGTGATCGGCTGCGACCAGACCTTGTCGCTTGGTGACGAGATTTTCCACAAGCCCGCCAATATGGAAGCAGCGGGGCGTCAGCTTTTGCAGTTTTCAGGCAAGACGCACCAGCTCAATAGCGCGGTGGTTCTGGTGAAAGACGGCGAGACCCTGTGGCGTCATGTTTCGGTTGCGCGCATGACCATGCGCAAGCTCGATCCGGCATTTGTCGGGCGCTATCTCGGCCGGGTTGGCGATAGCGCGCTTTCCAGCGTCGGCGCTTATCAGGTGGAAGGTCCGGGCATCCAGCTTTTCGAGAAAATCGAAGGCGATTATTTCACGATTGTCGGTCTGCCGCTGCTGCCGCTGCTTGCCGAACTGCGCAAGGAAAACCTCATCGATGGCTGACACGACATCCGTGACGGGGCCGAAGGCTTTCGTCACCGGCTTTCCGATCAAACATTCGCGTTCGCCGCTGATCCATGGATTCTGGCTGAAGGCGCTTGGAATTGACGGCTCTTACGAGCCGATTGCGGTGAAACCGGAAGATTTTGCCGCTTTTGCCGCATCTTTGGCCGACAATGGCTTTGCGGGCGGCAATGTGACGATCCCGCATAAGGAAGCAGCCCACGCGGCAGCCGACAGTCTGGATGCGGCTGCAACGGCCATCGGCGCGGTCAACACGCTGTGGTTTGAGGACGGCAAGCTTCGCGGCGGCAATACGGATGCCTACGGTTTCGCAGCTAATCTTGATGATTATGCACCGGGCTGGGACAATGCGGATACGGCGCTTGTGCTGGGTGCAGGCGGCGCCAGCCGAGCCGTCATCCACGCGCTTTTATCGCGCGGCTTTTCAAAAGTTTCGGTTATCAACCGCACGGTCAGCCGGGCGGAAGAACTGGCGACACATTTTGGCGCTGCCGTTTCAGCTTCCGGCTGGGACGGCGCGCAGGAGCGCGTTGCCGACGCCGGGTTGATCATCAACACCACGTCGCTCGGAATGAGCGGACATGACGACGATGGCGGTTTTCCGCTCGATCTGCGTGTCGCTTCAAAAGGCGCCATCGCGACAGATATTGTCTATGTTCCGCTGAAAACGCCTTTTCTGAAAGGTGCAGAAGAAGCTGGTCTCAGGACCGTGGACGGGCTTGGTATGTTGCTGCATCAGGCGGTTCCGGGTTTTGAACGCTGGTTTGGCCAAAAGCCAGAGGTGACGGCAGCGCTTCGCGAGCATATTCTGGCGGATATGGCAAAGGCTGGCGCTCTATGATCGTTCTCGGACTGACAGGCTCCATCGGCATGGGAAAAACCACGGCGTCCAACATGTTCGCCGAGGCGGGTGTCCCTGTTTACAGCGCTGACGATGCTGTCCATCAGCTCTATTCAGGCCGAGCCGCGCCACTGATCGAGGCGGCTTTTCCGGGCACGGTGGCAAATGGCATTGTGGACCGTGAAAAGCTCTCGGCTGAGGTCATCGGCAAGCCGGATGCCCTGAAGAAGCTCGAGAGCATCGTGCATCCGCTGGTGCGCGAGGAAGAAGAAGCGTTTCTCCGCGAGGCGGAAGCGCAAGGCTCAGCCATCGCTCTGGTCGATATTCCGCTGCTGTTCGAAACGGGTGGTGAAAAGCGCGTGGACAGGATCGTTGTGGTATCGGCTCCCGCCGATATTCAGCGCGCCCGCGTTTTGGCGCGACCCGGCATGACAGAAGAAAAGCTCGACGCCATTCTCGCCCGGCAGACACCGGATGCGGAAAAGCGCGCTCGCGCCGATTTCGTGCTCGATACCAGCGGCAGTTTTGACAATTTGCGTCAGCAGATAACGACAGTTATCCAGAAATTGAGTGGAAAGCCAGCTGTCGCGACCGAATAGCCGTATTGGTCGTGCTATATGGTTTTAGAAAATTTTCTGAGAGGTTCTTCAATGCGCGAGATCGTTTTCGATACCGAAACCACCGGTCTGGAAAGACTGGAGGATCGCGTGATCGAAATTGGCGGCGTGGAACTGATCAACAAGTTTCCCACAGGCCGCACGTTCCATAAATTCATCAATCCGCAGGGACGCCAGGTGCATCCCGAAGCGCTGGCCGTGCACGGCATCAGCAACGAGCAATTGCTGGACAAACCGACTTTTGCAGAAATTCTGGATGAGTTTCTCGAATTTTTCGACGGCGCAAAACTGGTGGCGCACAACGCCATGTTCGACCTTGGCTTCATGAATGCCGAGCTTGAACGGCTTGGAAAGCCGGAAATCGCTGTGGAGCGCATCGTGGATACGCTGGCGCTGGCGCGCCGTAAACATCCGATGGGACCGAACTCGCTGGATGCGCTGTGCAAGCGCTACGGCATCGAAAATTCACACCGGACGCTACACGGCGCGTTGCTCGACTCTGAAATTCTGGCGGAAGTCTATATCGAGCTGATCGGCGGCAAGCAGACGGCGCTTGGTCTAAGCATGGATGGTGGGCCGAACGGCAATAACACATCCGATGGGGGTGCAGCCATTGTACTGGCGGCGCGCCCTGCCCCGCTTGCACCTCGGGTCAGCGAAACGGAACGCGCAGCCCATACGGCGCTCGTCGATGGCATGGGCGACAAGGCGATCTGGAAAAAATACTCGGCCTGAGAAGCTGACCATCAGTACGAAATGAAAAAGCCCGGCTTTGCAGCCGGGCTTTTCGTATTGGAAAGCTATAAAGCTTAGCTCTTGACGGCAGCCTTGGCCTGTTCTTCGGCCATGCGCTGCTGGAACATCTGTGCGAAATCGATCGGGTCGATCATCAGCGGCGGGTAGCCGCCATTGCGCGTTGCGTCAGCAATGATCTGGCGTGCGAACGGGAACAGCAGGCGCGGGCATTCGATGAACAGCAGCGGCAGCATGTGCTCCTGCGGGATGCCCGAAATGCGGAAAACGCCGCCATAGACCAGTTCCGTGTTGAACAGAACGTCCTTGCCGTCCACAGCCTTGGCTTCCAGCGTCAGCACAACGTCAAAATCCGTTTCGGAAAGCGGATTGGCGTTCACATTCACATTGATGTTGATCGAAGGGGCCTTATCGCGCGGGCGCAGCGAGAGCGGCGCACCCGGGCTTTCAAAGGACAGATCCTTCACATATTGCGCCAGAATGTTGAGGGACGGCTCGGCGGTCGCGCCGTTGCCATTCTTTACTTCGCCCGCAGCCTTATCGCTCATTATCGGTATGCCTTCTTTTCGGTAATTAAACTCGTTGCCCCAAAAGGCTGGAATGCTTGGCTAGCATGCGAGCGAGCATGAGGCAAGAAAGGCTTTCAACGTTAGCTATTGCTGCTGTTAGCCGTCTTTGCGCTCGCCTTTCCACGGCGAATTGTCATTCGGCTTTGTTGTATAGTCTTCCGGGTTGAGATCGATAACGCGATCCTCGCCCCGGTTTGGATTGGGTTGCTGATACTGGCCATAGCCATCCGAATACCGCGCCGATGTGGCGACAACCATGCGGCCGCGTACGAATTTTTCCCAGACGATATCGCGAATGAACGGGATGAAGAGCAGAATGCCAACGGTGCTGGTCACAAAGCCGGGCACGATCAGCATGATCGCAGCCAGAACCAGCATGGCGCCATGCACCATTTCACGATCCGGAACGCGGCCCGCGGCCGTTTCCGTGCGGATGCGCTGGAGAAGGCCAATGCCCTGCACACGTAAAAGGAAAAAGCCAAGCATGGCGCTCAGGATCACCAGACCCAGTGTCGCGAAGACGCCGATATGGCTGCCGACGATCACAAAACCGGCGATCTCGATGAACGGCATTGCCAGCATGATGAGAGGGGCGAAAGAAGACGACACGTGAGTCACGACCTTTTTAATCTGTGGTTGATGTTCCGAACATAACGACAAATGTAGCTTTTTCAGGTTCGGAACGAAATTGAAACTGTCTATCATGAAATATCAAATAGGTACGCGTGATCGGGATTTGAATGATTGCGCCCGCCGATCTATATGTATGAAACAGAAATTCACGATTGGAAGGGATTTGACGCCCTCTCCTTCAATCAATGGCAGGCGGCATGGAATTTTTCGACTTCGGCACGATCTTCTTCTTCATCGCAGCGGTGATCATTTTTCTCCAGCTGAGGAATGTTCTTGGTCGCCGTACTGGAAATGAAAAGCCGCCCTTCGATCCCTATACATCGGCCAAAAGCGCCGACAATGCCGCGCCTGCCGGTTCGGATGGCGACAACGTCGTGGCTTTGCCGCAGCGCGCCGGTGAAAAAGACTTCACGGCAATCGACAAGATTGCTGCGACTGGAACGCCGATCAACGACGGTCTGCGGGCGATCTATGCCGCTGATCCTACCTTCGAACCGGCCCGTTTCGTGGACGGCGTGAAGATCGCCTATGAAATGATTGTGATGTCCTTTGCCGATGGCGATCGCAAAGTTTTGAAGAATCTTTTGTCGAAGGAAGTCTATGAAGGCTTCGTTTCGGCCATTGAGGAACGCGAGCTGCGCGGCGAGAGCGTGCGCTCTTCCTTCGTGGGTATCGAGAAGGCGGAAATCGCGGCTGCCGAAATGAAGGGGTCGGAAGCGCATGTGACGCTGAACATTGTCAGCCAGATGATTTCGGCGACGCTCGACAAGGAAGGCAAGCTGATCGACGGCGACCTCGAAAATGTGGTCGAGATCAAGGATTTGTGGACTTTCGCCCGCGATACGCGCTCGCGTGATCCCAACTGGAAGCTTGTCGCGACCGAAGCGGAAGATTAAGAGAAGGCTTAAGAATCGGGCCGCTGATTTCAGCGGCCTTTTTGTTTGTACTTGATAGAGCCGTACCTTTTTAAAAGCGGAAACGTCGGAACGGCTCTATCAATTTGTTTTCACCGCATTTCCTTTGCAAAACCGTTTCACACTTTTGCTGGAAATGCTCTAGACGGATGCGGCTGTGAGCAACTTGGCGAGGATTTTCCGCCCGGTGGGTTTTTCCGATTGCCCCGGCTGGGACCGGGACGATCAGGCTCCCGCATTTGCCGCTTTTCGCCGTTCCGCCGATTATGCGGCGCATCAGACCTATAACAGCGGCAGCCTTGGTATCAGCTTCGAGGCGCTGGAACCTGTTTTTACGGCAGCGCGGCTTCTCGATAATCCCGATACGATCACTGCTCGCGCCTTTTTCGAACAGCATTTCGTGCCATGCCGCATCGATCCCGAACAGGAACAGGGCTTTGTCACCGGGTTTTACGAGCCGGAGATCGTGGCATCCCGTATAGCGGATGACAGATTTACCGTGCCGTTTCTCAGAAAGCCGGACGATCTCGTCAAAGTGACCGATGAGAACCGCCCCGCCGGTTTTGATCTGTCCTATGCGTTTGCCCGTCAGACGGAAGCCGGGCTTGTCGAATATGACGACCGCCGCCAGATCGAACGGGGCAGCCTTTCCGGGCGCGGGCTGGAGATTGCCTTCGTCGCTGATCGTGTGGATGCGTTTTTTGCTCATGTTCAGGGTGCAGCCAGACTGAAACTCACCGATGGCGGCATGATGCGCATTACCTATGCTGCCAAGGCGGGCCATCCCTTCACGGGCATTGGACGTATTCTCGTCGCGAATGGAGAAATTCCGGCGGCGGATATTTCCATGCAGACGATCCGGCGCTGGCTGAAGGATCATCCCGACAAGGCGGATGCGCTGATCTGGCAGAACCGGTCCTATATCTTCTTCCGGGAAGCCCCGGTGGATAATGTTGATGCGGGTCCGATTGCCGCTGCCAAGGTTCCGCTCACCGCGGGCCGGTCGCTTGCCGTTGACCGGCTGCTGCACACTTTCGGCACGCCGTTTTACGTCGATGCACCGACGGTCACTGTTTTCGACGGCGCACCTTTCGCGCGGCTGATGATCGCACAGGATACCGGCACAGCCATTGTCGGCCCGGCGCGCGGCGATCTGTTTGCCGGATCTGGCGATGCGGCTGGCGAGATTGCGGGCGGTATCAAGAGTGCAGCGGATTTCTACGCGCTCGTGCCGCGCAATCTGGTGGGGGCGTGACCATGGCGCGCGACACAGATAAAACCGGCAAGGATTATCTGCAACCGGAAGACCGCATTCTCTGGGAAACGGTCGCCAAGACCGCAAAGCCCTTGACGCGACAGAAGCCTGTCGCGGAAGAGCTGCCTGACTTCAAGACACTGATGGCGGAAGAAGAAAAGCGTCCCGCTTTGAAAGTGCCGCAGGCTTCCAGTGATGAAGGCGCTAAGCCGAAAAAGGGCCTATCGTCGCTCAGTGAAATGCAGATCAAGTCGCTGGATAAGCCGACTCATCGCAAGATTGCCAAAGGCAGGGTTGATATTGAAGCGCGGATCGATCTTCACGGTCTCACGCAGAATGAAGCGCATGGCCTACTCTATAGTTTTCTGGTCAGCGCCCATGCACGCGGTTTGCGGCATGTGATGGTGATCACCGGTAAGGGGCGCTCTTTCGGCAGCGAAGGCATCTTGCGCCAGGCGGTGCCGCACTGGTTTTCCACGCCGCTGTTCCGGCTTCTGGTCAGCGCTTTTGAAGATGCCGCACGCCATCATGGCGGTCACGGCGCGCTTTATGTCCGGCTGCGCCGCCAGACCCAGCAGAATTTGCTCGGCGGGGGCCTTGGCGGAGGCAGGCAGCAGCGATGACCCCGTTTGGAAAGCGCTTGCGGGAACTGCGTGAAGAGCGCGGCGTGACGCAGAAGGAAATGGCGGCGGCGCTGCGCGTTTCGCCCGCTTATCTGTCGGCGCTGGAACATGGCCGGCGCGGACAGCCGACCTGGGATCTGCTTCAGCGGATCATCACTTATTTCAATATTATCTGGGATGAGGCGGAAGAGTTGCAAAGCCTTGCGGCCGTTTCGCATCCGCGCGTGGTGATCGACACGTCCGGCCTGTCACCGCAGGCAACGGAGCTCGCCAATCTTCTGGCGCGCAATATCCGCATCATCGACAAGGAAACCATCAAGCGCCTGAGCGATGATATCGAGACGGCGCGTAAGCGCCGCCGGGGCATCATCCCGAAGGGCTAGAACAAAGCCTTCAGCTCGTCCAGCTTGGTGTTGACCAGCCAGCCATAGTAATTTTCCTGCGGCAGTTGCGGGTCGGAACGCCCTGCATTCTCATTTGCCAGCGCACGGGCGCGGGCATCGGCGCCGCCGGTATTATAAAGCGTGGCGGTGAGGCCCGGATTTTTGGAAATGTCGAAACCGGCAATCTGGCGATAGGAATTGATCGACTGTTTCAACGTCGCTGCGATGTATGGCAGCGTCAGATCCGGGTCCATAATGGTCTTGTAGACCGCGCTGCCGTCCTCCGCGTCAAGCTTCGGCAAACCGGAAACACGGTTCACCATGTCGGTCATCTGCAATGCGGTCAGCGGATTGATCTGGCCGAGACCAAAAGTCTGTCCGCCATAGAAAGGCTGGAAGAAAACAGCGCTGAAGCGGTTGTTTGGATAGGAATTGCCGCCAACCGACTTGCCGCGGAACGTCTTGTTCCAGACCGTTTCACGGCATGACCACAGCGAATAGCTGTCCTTGAACTTCAGGCAGTCGGCGAATTCGGGACGCTTGATAAACTGCCCGATGCTTTCGCCATTATAGCCGAAGCTCACACCCTGATTCACATAGGACATGGCTTTCACGTAATAGGTCTGAAGCCGGTCATAGACGTCGACATTATAGGTGTGCTCACCCACAATCGCGCCAACAATATGAATGGGATCAATGCCATAGGCGGCGGCGGTCGAACGAATCTTCGAACGCAGCGAGGCGTCCTTCTTCAGAAGATTATAGATCTTCTGGTATTTCTTTTCATAGGTGGTGCTCAGTTCCCGTGTCCGCTTGGCGGACGCGCCCGGAATAGGCGGCTGTTCCGCATTGCGGTTGCCGGGCGGCACGACCGTCACGGCATAGGCGCTTTGGCTTGCGAGCATGAGGGCCAGGGTGACGCCAGCAACAGTGGAAACCGGCTTTGCATTGGAAATGGCGCGGAAACAAAAGCCAGCAATGCGGTTCAGTGTACTGTTGCTCATCATTGTGCGGAAGTGGCCCTGATATGGTAAATGGATCGTGAAATTGTGGGGAAAATAGAAAACCCCCTCGCGCAAGTCGAGGGGTTTCTTTGTCGAAGCATGAAAGCAACGGGGGCCGTGGCTTTCCGGTCACTTGTTGCGAACGGCTTTTTGCCACAAAGCAGGATGTGTCGTCCTATTTTTGTGATCGACGCGGCAAAGATGTCCTTGCAGGTGGTGGAAAAGCGCATTTCCGCCAACTAAGAATAAACAAGCGGGAATAAAATCATAGAAATAGCTGTATTCCTAGTTTTTCATATAAAAAATGGAATTTCGGTATTAATAAAGAAATATAAGAGAATAGCAATTCAATTATTTAGACAGTAAAATGATAATAAATATTGTAGGCAGTTTCAGAATACGCAAATTAGAATTGTTATAAAAGATCATTATTGACGTCTTATTGTTGCCATTTAAAGAAGACTTTTAATGTCAACTTTATGTGGAAATGATGATGGTCATCTATTCATCGCAGCGCGTTATGCGAAAGCATCGGCAAGAGAAAAGCTGGATATCGACTTCAAGATCACTTCTTGCCAGTACTTGCTTTTCAACTGCGCTTATTGTGAGCGGTGCATCTTCGGTGGCACAAACCGCATCTGATCAAGAACAAGAGGCAGCAGCCGATACGATTGTTCTTGACCAGATCGTCCTGACGGCGTCGTCGATTGCTACGACTTTGAAAGAAGCGCCGGCGAGCATCTCGGTAGTCGATCAGGATCAGCTTCAGCAGCGCGGTGCGCCGGACATTACCGAAGCTCTGCGTACCGTGCCGGGGGTCAATGTTGGATTCGACAGCAGCGGCACACGCGGCATCAGCATTCGCGGTTTGGGCAGTGCTTATACCCTCCTTATGGTGGACGGAAAGCGGATCAATGCGGGTCTGACCACGCTGCGCGACTATAATGGCGACCTCAGCTGGATTCCTGTCGACGCCATCGAGCGTATCGAAGTGGTGCGCGGCCCGATGTCCACGCTTTACGGTTCCGATGCGCTTGGCGGTGTGGTCAACATTATCACCAAGAAGTCGAGTGATAAGTGGTCCGGCTCGCTGACGACCGAGTGGATCCAGCCTGAAAGCGATGCGACTGGCGTTTCCAAGAAGGTCAGCGCCTATGTCAGCGGCCCGATTGTGCCGGATGAACTGACCATGACCATGTATGGCAGCATAGGCAGCAAGGACCCCGGCAATTCGGCAAAGCTCGGCGATATCACAGTGCCGACCGGCATCGATGATTACGATATCAATGCAAAACTCTCCTGGACGCCGGTCAAGGGTCAGCTTTTCGAGCTTGAAGGCGGCACCGGACGCGAAAAATATCACCCTTATCTGGCGGATGGCGAAATCGATACCAGCAACACCGAGATTACCAGAACGACCGGATCGCTGCGCCATGTCGGCGAATGGGAGTTCGGCACATCCACGATCACTGGAATGATCGAACATGCGGAGAATTTTCACACATCCGCAGACGCCAATGGTTTGCCCGATGACGGTACGTCGATCACCGTCGACACCTATACGCTCGACGGCAAGGTTTCCATGCCGCTGGATTTCTGGTTCGAGCAGAATCTGACGGTGGGTAGCGAGTTCCGTTATGAGGACATGAACGATCCGGAAAATCTCGGTATCGCCAATTCCGTCACCGGAACGACCGGCTCCACCCAAACGAGCATGTGGTCGGCTGCCGTCTTCATGGAAGACCAGATCAGGCTCCGGGACGATCTGAAGCTGACTGCCGGGCTGCGTATCGACCAGCATGAGGAATTCGGCACCCATGCCAGCCCGCGCCTCTACCTGAATTATGATTTGAACGACAGTCTATCGTTCAAGGCGGGCTGGGCGCAGGCCTTCAAGGCGCCAAATCTGCGCCAGTTGAACCCGAACTGGGTCCAGACCTCGCGCGGTAACGGTTGCGGCGCGGTGGGCGGCCCCTGCGAAATGGTTGGCAATCCGGATTTGCAGCCGGAAACCAGCAACAGTTTCGAAATCGGCGCGGCCTATACGCAGGATATCTGGGAAGCGGGACTGTCCTATTTCTATAATGATATCAAAGACAAGATCACCTCGGCGCGTGAGGCCTCGCTGATTCTGGACAATGGTACGAAATATGTTCAGCAGATCAATGTCGACCGCGCGCGCACGCAAGGTTTTGAAGGCAATCTCAAGGTTCAGCTGCATCCTGATGTGACCTGGAGCAACTCCTTCACCTACCTGATCGAATCCGTCAATCTGGAGACCGGCGAACCGCTTGCCGCCGATCCGGAATATTCCATCCATACGGAACTTGCCTGGCGCGTACGCGAGAATTTCAGCGTCATCGGTTCAATGGATTTCTACGGCAAGCAGGTGGACTACGTAATGGACGCAACCTCCGTAACCGCTCAGAACGTATCAGCCTACAATATGGTCAATGCGTCGTTCAAATATGATCCGAGCGAGAATTTCACGCTGCGTGCTGGCGTGAACAACATCTTTGACGAGCAGCCCGAAGCCGAGTCCAGTTATTCTGAAAACGGCAGAAGCTATTTCGTTTCGCTGACCTCGAAATTCTGACCAGAACCAACGCACATTCCGCAACCTGTGAAAGGTTTCGGAATGTGCCGGAGGAATTGAAACCTCATGTATCAAAAGAAATTCATCCGAAATCTGCTCGTGCTGCCGTTGTTGAGTCTTGTGATGACGCCGACTTATGTCGCCGCACAGGAGACCGTCATTCATCATGCGCACGGAGAAACCAAATTTTCGACCACGCCGCAGAAAGTTGCCGTCTTCGATCTCGCGGCATTGGATATTCTGCATTCGCTTGGCGTGAAGGCTGTAGCCGGTGTTCCGAAAACCAAGGATAAGCCCGCAAATTTTCCTGCTTACCTTGGTGAATATGCAGGATCGTCTTACGCAGCGGTTGGCACCCTGTTTGAACCTGACGAGGTTGAGCTGCAAGCATTGAAGCCGGACCTGATTATCGTCGGGGGACGTTCCCGTACAAAATTCGATGCTGTTGCCACAATCGCGCCGTCCATCGATATCACCGAGAGCGGAACCGATATTGCGCAGATCGCCATCGACAATACGGAGAAGCTGGCAAAGGTCTTTGGCACGGAAGATATGGCGGCAAAGCGCATCGAAGCTCTGAAAGCGGCCCTCACAGATTTGAGGACTGAGGGCAAAGCTGCGGGCACCGGGCTTGTGCTGTTTTCGGCAGGTCGAAATGTTTCGGCGCAACCGCCCGGCTCGCGCTTTGGCGTGGTTTATGATTTTGTCGGGATCAAATCCGTAATGCCGCAATCCGATGCGTCGGAAGGCGGGCCGCGTCCGAAACC
Organism: Ochrobactrum sp. 19YEA23; assembly: GCF_029909865.1. Lineage (NCBI taxonomy): Bacteria > Pseudomonadati > Pseudomonadota > Alphaproteobacteria > Hyphomicrobiales > Brucellaceae > Ochrobactrum > Ochrobactrum sp. 19YEA23. Next base: position 224,030 of record NZ_JASAMQ010000001.1, read on the forward strand.
CGGCTCACCTGAAGCTGAGGCGCGCCGTGTAGCACAGGAAAAGCTGCTGCAAGATGCGCTCGCTGCCGATCCAGACTGGTTGTTTATTCTCGACCGTAGTGCTGCGGTTGGTAGCGAGCCGAGTACTCTCGCGGAGCGTTTGGGGGCAATGCCGGAGGTGACGAAGACCCGCGCCTGGCAACAGAAGCATGTCGTCTTTCTCAACCCCAAGCTCTGGTATCAGGTGGGGGCTGGCATCGAAGCGCTCACCACCAATGCGAATGAGTTGAGTGCAGCCTTGCGGTCGGCAAAATAAGCTCGCCGTGCATTCCGAATGAAAAAGGCAGAGGTTTCACCCTCTGCCTTTTTCATAAAAGCCTCTCGGCGCGGTTACAGAATGAAGCGCGACAGGTCGGTGTTCTTGGACAGAGCGCCCACCTTTTCCTTCACATAGTTCGCGTCGACGGTGAAGGTCGCGCCGGTTTTATCCGGAGCGGTGAACGAAATCTCGTCCAGAACCTTTTCCATAACCGTCTGCAAGCGACGAGCGCCGATGTTTTCGACGGTCGCATTCAGATCGACTGCAATATCGGCAAGAGCATCGATGGCGTCATCGGTGAAGGACAGCGTCACCTCTTCCGTCTGCATCAGCGAAATATACTGCTTGATCAGGCTTGCCTCCGTTTCCGTGAGGATACGGCGGAAGTCTTCGCGCGTCAGAGCGGAAAGCTCCACGCGGATCGGCAAACGGCCCTGCAATTCCGGCAGAAGATCGGACGGCTTCGACACATGGAACGCACCGGAGGTGATGAAAAGGATATGATCCGTCTTCACCGGTCCATATTTGGTCGCAACCGTGGTGCCTTCGACGAGCGGCAGCAGATCGCGCTGCACGCCTTCGCGTGAAACGCCAGCCCCACCGCCGCCTTCGCGGGAGGCGATCTTGTCGATCTCGTCGATGAAAACGATGCCTTCGTCTTCGGTAACACGCAGCGCTTCCTGCACGATCTGGTCCTGATCGAGCAGCTTGTCGGATTCATCGTTGACGAGGATTGCATAGGAATCCTTCACCGTGGTCTTGCGCGTCTTGGTGCGCCCGCCCATGGCCTTGCCCAGCATGTCCGACAGGTTAAGCACGCCGATATTGGCGCCCGGCATGCCCGGGATCTCGAAATTCGAGTTCGATCCGGTATCGGCGACCTCGACCTCGATTTCCTTGTCGTCCAGCTCACCGTTGCGCAGTTTCTTGCGGAAACTGTCGCGGGTGGCAGGGCTTGCCGTTTTACCGACCAAGGCTTCGAGAACGCGTTCCTCGGCATTGAGATGCGCCTTGGCCTTCACGTCGTCTCGACGCTTTTCACGCACGAGCGCAATGGCGACTTCAACGAGGTCACGGATGATCTGTTCAACGTCGCGACCGACATAGCCCACTTCGGTGAACTTGGTGGCTTCGACCTTGACGAAAGGCGCGCCTGCAAGCTTGGCGAGGCGGCGCGAGATTTCCGTCTTGCCGACGCCGGTCGGTCCGATCATCAGGATGTTCTTCGGCATGACCTCTTCGCGCATCTGCCCTTCGAGCTGCTGGCGACGCCAGCGATTGCGCAAGGCGATGGCCACGGCGCGCTTGGCGTCGTTCTGGCCGATGATGAAACGGTCAAGTTCCGAAACGATTTCACGGGGAGAGAAGTTACTCATTTTACAACCCACTTTGCCACTGCTTGATGAACTCGAACGGATGCAGCAGCATGATCACGTTGAGCGTAAGATTGTCGCGAATGACGATCAGCGCCAGAATTTCAAAGAAAAGCGCGATGGTGACGGTGATTTTTGTTGGCAGCTTTGCTGCGATCAGGAAGCCGAGCGCGGCGGCGAGCGTATCGGAAACCGAATTCACGATGCTGTCGCCGAAATAGTCCACCGAGGACGTATTGGCGCGATAGCGCTCGATGATGAAATTCGAGTTTTCGACCAGCTCCCAGACCGCTTCGATGCCGACTGCAGCCGCAAGTCTCAAGCCGAGCGGGGCTTTGGGCGCGATGACCGTGAACAGCCAGTAGAACAGAAAGCCATGGATGATATGCGACAGCGTGTACCAGTCGGCTATATGCTGCGAGTTCTCCGATTTCAGAGAACCCGACCATAGTTTTATGGTGCCGCATTCGCACATGGCGATCCGCCCGTCGAGGTGCAGCCAGGTGGCTTGCACCGCGATGATGGCAATCACGATCAGGACGCCCAGGCCCCAGCGTTGTCCACTCGGTTTGGTGACCTGCGCGAGCGAACTCATTCTGCGTCCAGGCTTTCCACGAGGATATTGTGGTTGGTGTAGATGCAGATATCGGCCGCGATCTCCATCGCCTTGCGGGCGATCTCTTCTGCCGATTTGTCGGTATCGATCAGCGCACGGGCCGCAGCCAGCGCATAATTGCCGCCCGAACCGATGGCCATAACGCCATGTTCCGGTTCAAGCACGTCGCCGGTGCCGGTAAGCGCCAGCGTCACCTTGCTGTCGGCGACAAGCATCATGGCTTCAAGCTTGCGCAGATAGCGGTCCGTACGCCAGTCCTTGGCGAGTTCGACAGAGGCGCGCATGAGCTGGTCGGGATATTGCTCCAGCTTGGCTTCGAGGCGCTCCAGAAGGGTGAAGGCGTCGGCGGTTGCGCCGGCGAAACCGGCAATGACATTGCCCTTGCCGATGCGGCGAACCTTGCGCGCATTTCCCTTCATGACAGTATTGCCGAGCGAGACCTGCCCGTCGCCGGCGATAACGACCTTGCCGTTCTTGCGGACGGTCACGATGGTCGTGCCGTAAATCGTTGTGGGATTGTGTTCGATCATGGATGCTCCTTTGGCGGCTCATGTAATCCCGGACGGCGATCCCACAAGCCCCTTCATCTGAGGGTGAACCGCTCCAGCCGGTCATCTTGCCGGATGAATCGCGTTTCAATGTGGATATTTAAGAACAGCCCCCTGAATTGCAAATACTGAATTGCAAATGCCGATTTGCTGCTTGCCGGATTGCCAAAAGCAATTGGCAAAGCGGGCAAGCTGTTCTAGAACGCCTCCAGTACCCCAATGAGGATCGCTTATGACTGCTGAAAGCACCCGCAAGGCAAGTATCGAACGCTCCACGAAAGAGACGAGCATTGCCGTTTCTGTCGATCTGGATGGCGTCGGCAAGTTCGACATCACAACCGGTGTCGGCTTCTTCGATCATATGCTCGAGCAGCTTTCGCGACATTCGCTCATCGATATGCGCGTCATGGCCAAGGGCGACCTGCATATCGACGATCACCACACGGTTGAAGATACTGGCATTGCGCTCGGTCAGGCTGTCGCCAAGGCCTTGGGTGAACGCCGCGGCATCGTGCGCTATGCCTCGCTCGATCTCGCCATGGACGATACGCTGACCGGTGCTGCGGTTGACGTGTCCGGCCGTGCTTTTCTGGTGTGGAACGTGAATTTCACGACGGCTAAGATCGGCACTTTCGATACCGAGCTGGTGCGTGAGTTCTTTCAGGCCTTTGCGATGAATGCAGGCATTACGCTGCATATCAACAACCATTATGGCGCCAATAATCACCATATCGCCGAGTCGATCTTCAAGGCGGTGGCTCGGGTTCTGCGCACGGCGCTGGAAACCGATCCGCGCCAGAAGGATGCAATCCCCTCCACCAAGGGGTCGCTGAAGGGATAATTCATGGCCCAGTTCGTCGTTCTGGAACCAACCGAAGCGTCTTCCAAAAAGAAGCGCGGCGGGTCGAGCGTTGAACATTCCGTGTTCGTACGCGACGGATTCCATGTCATGGCGCTGGTTCTGCCCTTTGTCTGGCTAGCGACGCAGCGCCTCTGGTTCGAGGCTTTCGCCGTTCTGGGTGTCACGGCTCTGCTCGGCTTTGCCGGGAGTTACTTCGGCATTGCCGATGCGGTTCCCCTGCTGACACTGATCGTTTCGCTGTTCGTGGCCTTTGAAGGCCCGAACTGGAAAATCGCGAAACTGAAGCGTCAGGGCTATATCGAACGGGCGGCAATCGACGCCAGCGATCTCGACGAGGCGGAAATCCGTTATTTCTTCGGACGCTCGACGTCTGAAACCACTATCGCGGAAAAGCCTGCCCCTGCATTGGATCCGGTCACGGCCAATCGATGGGACAAGGCGTCACCGCGTCCCACTTATTCCTCTACTGGCTCCACGATCGGCTTCGTGGGTCATCGCGGAGAAAGCTGAAAATGCGTGTTGCGATAATTGACTACGGCTCCGGCAATCTTCGCTCGGCCACCAAGGCCTTTGAGCGTGCCGCCCGTGAAAGCGGCATCAATGCCGAAATCGAACTGACGGCAGATGCCGAACGGGTGGCGTCGGCCGACCGCGTGGTGCTGCCCGGCGTTGGCGCTTATGCCGATTGCCGCGCTGGTCTCCATGCCGTGTCGGGCATGGTTGAAGCGCTTGATGAGGTTGTCATCGAGAAGGGCCATCCGTTTCTCGGTATCTGCGTCGGCATGCAGCTCATGTCCGAGCGCGGATTGGAAAAGACCGTGACGGAAGGTCTCGGCTGGATCGCGGGCGATGTGCGCGAAATGACGCCCTCGGATGCGACGCTGAAGATTCCGCAGATCGGCTGGAATCGGATTCACGTGAAACAATCGCATCAGGCGCATCCGATTTTCGATGGAATCGAGACCGGTGAACACGGTTTGCACGCCTATTTCGTCCATTCCTATATGTTCGACGCGAAGAAGGCGGGCGAGGTGCTGGCTGTGACGGATTACGGTGGCGATGTTACCGCTGCTGTCGGTCGCGACAATATGGTGGGAACCCAGTTCCACCCGGAAAAGAGCCAGCTGCTCGGCCTTTCGCTCATTGCCAATTTCCTGAAATGGAAGCCTTGAAGACATGATCCTTTTTCCCGCCATCGATTTGAAAGACGGTCAATGCGTGCGCCTGAAGTTGGGCGACATGGATCAGGCCACCGTCTACAACACCGACCCGGCTGCACAAGCCAAAGCTTTTGAAGATCAGGGCTTTGAATGGCTGCATGTGGTTGATCTCAACGGCGCATTTGCGGGCGAAAGCGTCAACGGCGCTGCGGTCGAAGCAATCCTGAAGGCCACCAAAAACCCGGTGCAGCTGGGCGGCGGCATTCGCACCCTGCAGCACATTGAAAGCTGGCTTTCCAAGGGGCTGCGTCGCGTCATTCTCGGCACGGTTGCCGTGCGCGACCCGGCGCTGGTGATCGAAGCCTGCAAGGCTTTTCCGGGACAGGTCGCGGTTGGCATCGACGCCAAGGGCGGCAAGGTCGCCGTTGAAGGCTGGGCCGAAGCCTCCCAGCTTGGCGTGGTCGAACTTGCGAAGAAGTTTGAAGGCGCTGGCGTTGCTGCCATCATCTACACGGATATTGATCGTGATGGCGTACTGGCTGGCATCAACTGGGAATCGACGCTGGCGCTTGCCGAGGCGGTTTCCATTCCGGTGATCGCATCGGGCGGTCTTGCTTCGATGGACGATATCAAGCGTCTGGCCGCACCGGATGCGCGCAAGCTCGAAGGCGCGATTTCGGGCCGTGCGCTTTATGACGGTCGCATCGATCCGGCGGAAGCGCTTTCATTGTTGAGGGCCACAGTATGACACTCAAAGCACGCGTAATTCCCTGTCTCGATGTGAAGGATGGCCGCGTCGTCAAGGGCGTCAACTTTGTCGATCTGATCGATGCGGGCGATCCAGTGGAAGCTGCCCGCGCCTATGATGCGGCGGGCGCAGACGAATTGTGCTTCCTCGACATCACGGCGTCCTCGGACAATCGCGAGACAATTTTCGATGTGGTGGCCCGGACAGCAGAACAGTGCTTCATGCCGCTGACCGTTGGTGGCGGTGTGCGTCAGGTTGCCGACATTCGCAAACTGCTTCTGGCTGGCGCCGACAAGGTGTCGATCAACACGGCGGCGGTGAAGAACCCGGAATTCGTTGCCGAGGCGGCGGACAAGTTTGGCAATCAGTGCATCGTCGTCGCTATCGACGCCAAGAAGGTTTCTGGCGAAGGCGAAGCAGATCGCTGGGAAATCTTCACCCATGGCGGTCGCCAGACGACGGGCATCGATGCGGTGGAATTCGCCCGCAAGGTTGTCGATCTGGGTGCAGGCGAAATCCTGCTCACCTCGATGGATCGCGATGGCACCAAGGCTGGTTACGACGTGGCGCTCACCCGCGCTGTGGCTGACAGCGTGCGTGTGCCGGTGATCGCTTCCGGCGGCGTCGGCAATCTGGATCACATGGTGGCGGGTATCCGCGACGGCCATGCAACGGCTGTGCTGGCCGCTTCGATCTTCCACTTCGGCACCTATTCGATCGGGGAAGCGAAGCGCTATATGGCCGAAGCCGGAATTCCGATGCGGCTCGATCCGGTTCGCTGAACAGACTATAAATGACGGGAGGAACCCCGATGAGCCAGTTTACGCTCGCAGATCTTGAACGCATCGTGGCCGAACGCGCCAGCGTGACCGATGGATCGTCCTATACGGCAAGCCTTGTTGCCAGAGGCCCGAACAAGGCCTCGCAAAAACTGGGCGAAGAAGCCGTGGAAACGGTGATTGCCGCCGTTTCCGGCGACCGCGCAGGCGTGGTTTCCGAAAGCGCCGATCTGCTTTATCACCTGATGGTGGTCTGGAAAATTGCCGGTGTGCCGCTGGAAGAGGTTCTCCAGGAACTCGACCGTCGCACGGGCCAGACTGGCCTTGAAGAAAAGGCTGCTCGCCCGAAGGCGTGATCCTGCGAAGGATCGCGCTGAATAGAAGGCCAGAGCAGTTCCGGTTAAAACGGAATCGTGGAGCCGATCTATCTATTTGTTTTTACGCATTATCCTGCGCAAAACCGCTTCGCACTTTTGCTGGAAATGCTCTAGAGAGACGACAGTTCATGTGGGAAAAAGTGGATCAGCTCACCCCTTCCAGATATTCGCCCTACCGCTTTTTCTCGGCAGAGGAATGGGCCGGCTTTCGCGCGGATACCCCCCTCACCCTGACCTATGAAGAGGTCAAGCGGTTGCGTTCGCTCGGCGATCCCATCGATCTCGATGAGGTCCGCCGCATCTATCTGTCGCTGTCGCGGCTGCTTTATGCGCATGTCGAGGCCAGCCAGCTTCTGTTTCGCCAGCGCCAGCAATTCCTCAATATGGAGGAATCCTTCAAGACGCCCTTCATCATCGGCGTTGCCGGTTCGGTGGCGGTCGGCAAGTCCACGACAGCGCGTATTCTGAAAGAATTGCTCGCCCGCTGGCCGTCCAGCCCGAAGGTCGATCTGGTGACGACGGACGGTTTCCTTTATCCCAATGCGGCGCTGCGTGAGCAGAACATGATGGAGCGCAAGGGCTTCCCGGAAAGCTACGATATCGGCGCTGTCCTGCGCTTTCTGTCGGCGATCAAGGCGGGCATGAGCCATGTGCGCGCGCCGCTTTATTCGCATCTGAGCTATGATGTGCTGCCGAACGATTTCCAGGTGGTCGACAAGCCGGACATTCTGATTTTCGAGGGCATCAATGTCCTTCAGGTTCGCGATCTGCCGGAAGATGGCAAGATGGTGCCTTTCGTCTCGGATTTCTTCGACTTCTCGATCTATATCGATGCCGATCCGGAACTGATCCATAAATGGTATATCGACCGTTTCATGCGCCTGCGCGAAACGGCCTTCCGCGATCCGCAATCCTTCTTCCATCGCTACTCGCAGCTTTCGGAAGATGCGGCACGCTCCATCGGCGAAGGCCTGTGGCAGAATATCAATCTGCGCAATCTCAATGAAAATATCCTGCCGACCCGACCGCGCGCGGACCTGATCCTGCGCAAGGGCAGCGATCATCTGATCGAAGAGGTCGCACTCAGGAAGATATGAAAAGAGGCCGGGGAAACCCGGCCTCTTTGCTAGAGAATTTCCAGCAAAAGTGCGAAGCGCCTACGCGGGGAAATCAGTCCACTGGACTGATTTCTGACCCCGCTTCGATGCGTCGGATAATGCGTGAAAACAAATAGATCAACGCCCGAGATTGGTGCGGGCGAGTTCGACGATTTCATCGCCGCGCCCGTTGATGATGGCCTTCAGCATATAGAGGCTGAAGCCCTTCGCCTGCTCGGCTTTGATCTTCGGCGGCATCACAAGCTCCTGCTTGGCCGTGACCACATCGACCAGAACCGGTCCCCTGTGATCGAAAGCCTGTTGCAGCGCGCCCGGCAGGTCGGCGGATTCTTCCACCCGGATCCCCTTGATGCCGATGGCTTCCGCCATGGCGGCAAAGTTCGGATTGTCCAGATCGGTGCCAGTGCTGAGATAGCCGCCCGCTTTCATTTCCATGGCGACGAAGCCAAGCGAGCCATTATTATAGACGATGATTTTCACCGGCAGTTTCAGCTGCGTGAGGGATAGAAAATCGCCCATCATCATGGTGAAGCCGCCATCCCCGGACAGGGAGATGACCTGTCTGTCCGGCGCTGCGGCCTGCGCGCCAAGTGCTTGCAGCATGGCATTGGCCATGGAGCCGTGATTGAACGAGCCGAGCAGGCGGCGCTTTTCGTTCATCTTGAGATAGCGCGCCGCCCAGACGGTGGGTGTTCCGACATCGGCGGTGAAAATGGCATCATCCTTCGCAGCCTGATCGATCAGACGCGTGAGATATTGCGGATGAATGGGCTGTCCCGCCTTTGATGGCTGGGCGAGATCGTCCAGATCCTTGCGCGCTTTCACATAATGCGCCTTGGCGGAATTCAGGAACGTGGCGCTGCGGTTCGATTTCAGTTTGGGCAACAGGGCGTTGGCGGCTTCTTTCACATCGCTGACGACGCCAAGCGTGATCGGCGCGCGACGGCCAAGCTGGGATGGATCGCGATCGATCTGAACCACCTTGGCTTTCTCGGGATAGAAATTCCGATACGGAAAACTGGTACCCAGCATCAGGAGCGTGTCGCAATTCAGCATGGCGTGGTAGCCGGATGAAAATCCGATCAGGCCGGTCATGCCAACATCGTTGGGATTGTCCCACTCGATATGCTCCTTGCCGCGGAGCGCATGCACCACAGGCGCGGCAAGACGGTCGGCAAGCGCCACCACGGCATCATGCGCACCGGCGCAGCCGCTCCCCGCGAGGATTGTGATCTTTTCGGAGCTATTCAGAAGATCGGCGAGCTGCCCGATATCATCATCGGACGTGATGATCCGCGGTTGCGCGACCTGGACCCAGGTTTTCGCTGCAGGTTCATCGATCTGTTTCAGCGCGACGTCACCTGGCAGAACGATGACAGCCACGCCCTGTTGTCCTACTGCCGCGCGCATGGCGCGGTGCAGGACTTCCGGCATCTGGGCGGGATTGGAGACGAGTTCGACGAAATGGCTGCATTCGCGGAACAGTTCCTGCGGATGCGTTTCCTGAAAATAGTCGAGGCCGATTTCCGACGAAGGAATATGGGCGGCGATGGCCAGAACGGGCGTGCGATTGCGCTGGCAGTCGAAAAGCCCGTTGATGAGGTGAAGATTACCGGGGCCGCAGCTGCCGGCGCAGACGGCCAGCTGGCCCGTTACGGCTGCTTCCGCGCCAGCGGCGAAAGCGGCGGTCTCTTCGTGACGGACATGCATCCAGTCAATCTTGCCAAGGCGGCGCAGGCTGTCGTTCAGCCCGTTCAGACTATCGCCGGTTACACCCCATATGCGCCGGACTCCGGCTTGAGCGAGGGTTTCGGCCAAAAGGTCTGCAACAGTCATGCTCATAATATCACCTCATTGAAACTCCCGTCTTCAAAGTAGAGCACCAATGAGGAGATGGTAGCGGTAATTTCAGCGGCGCTGTGCAGCGCCGCCGAAAGAATGCATCAAGCGCGATGAAAACAGCTCTATGCGGTGCAATCGGCAATGAATCGCGCCAGATAGGCATCGAAAACTGCTGGCGTTTCACGAAAAGGTGCGTGACCGGCATTGTCGATAACGTGGGTTTTGCCATCCCAGAGATTGCCGAAGCGGACTTTCGACACGAAGTCGAGCTCGACGAAAGGTTCGTCACGACCGTTGACCACGGCAATGGGAAGTGTTGCTTCGGCAGCGATGTCGCGCTGGTTGCCACCGGTTCCAGCCGCAAATTTTTCGAACATGATGCGGCGTGCGCGACCGTCGGTGCGGGCGACGATATCGAGCAGCGAGGGTTCAAACGGTTCGCCGCAGGTGCTGCGCGCATAGGATTCGACATCCCGGGCCGAAAACACTTCCTGTCCGGCCAGTGCCATGTCGGGGCCGCTTTTGAAGCCCTGCCCCACTTCCTCGCGGGCGACCGGCGGCGTGCCGGTGATCATCAGTCCGCGCATGCCGGGATAACGCGAAATCATCTCAAGCCCGATATGGCCGCCGAGCGACCAGCCGAAAACCACCGCATCCGCTATGCCGAGCTTTTCCAGTACTTCGGTCATGGCATCGGCATAACCTTCCATGGAGTAGCTGCGATCTGGGTTGATCGCGTCGCTTGACTGGCCGTGGCCGGGCAGATCGGGCGCAATCACGCGCCACTTCTTGCCGATCTGGCCTTCAAGCTGATTCTGGAAAATCGCGCTCGCACTCGAATTGCCATGGATCATCAGCAAGGGCGCACCCTCGCCCGCGCTTTCGCGCACCGCAATTTTGCCATGGCTGGTTTCGAGATCGTAGAGTTTCGTGGTCATGCGTTTCCCCTGCTCTTGCGGTCTTTTCGGGATTGGAATTCAGGTTCAGCGGCGGCGCTTCAGTCGAAGGAAACCTTGCCGCGTCCTTTTTTGATGTCCGCGCGGCCCGATTTCGCCTTCAGGCGTCGCTCGACGGAGCCTTTGGTGGGTCTGGTCTTCTTGCGCGGCGGCGGCGGCGGTTCGGCCGCTTTGGCGATCAGGGCGATCAGCCGTTCGCGGGCGTCTTCGCGGTTGCGCTCCTGCGTGCGGAAGCGATTGGCCTCGATGAGAATGTCACCGTCCTTGGTGCCCTTCTGACCGGCCAGTTTGAAAAGGCGCGTGAGAATATCTTCCGGTAATCCCGATTGCGCCGCATGAAAGCGCAGCTGCACCGCCGTCGAAACCTTGTTGACGTTCTGTCCGCCGGGACCAGAGGCGCGAATGAAGCTCTCCTCCAGATCATCCTCGCGGATCGTCAGGCGGTTGGTGATGCGGATGATGTTCCGGTTCTCTTCCATGAGAGAACGCATACACGCTTCGGTGCTGTTGGACAAAAGAAAACCCGGCGCACGCATGCCCCCCAAAAGTGCGAAGCGGTTTTGGGATAAGGGCATGCGAAGAAAAGTCATGCCCCCCAAAGTGCGAAGAGGTTTTGAGCCGAGGGCATGCGCAGAAAAGTCATGCGCGCCAAAGTGCGGGGCTGGATTGAGGGCAAAAGAAAACCCGGCACGCGGGCCGGGCTCTCTCCCTCCTCAGTATTCCTGAGCAGCTTATTCGGCAGCGATGCGGATTGCCGGTGCTGCGTCGTTGACCTCGTGATCGACGTGGCTTTCGAACTTTTCGAAGTTGGTGACGAACATGTCCACCAGCTTCTTGGCCTGTGCGTCATAGGCAGCCTTGTCGGCCCAGGTCGAACGCGGATCGAGAATGGACGTATCCACGCCCGGCACTTCAACCGGGACGGCGAAGCCGAAATTCGGATCGATGCGGAATTCCGCATTGTTCAGCGAACTATCGAGAGCCGCAGCCAGAAGCGCACGGGTTGCCTTGATCGGCATGCGCTTGCCGGTGCCATAGGCGCCGCCGGTCCAGCCGGTGTTGACCAGCCAGCAATCGACCTTGTGTTCGGCGATCAGCTTGCGCAGCAGATTGCCGTATTCCGACGGATGACGCGGCATGAACGGTGCGCCGAAGCACGTCGAGAAGGTTGCTTCCGGTTCGGTGACACCCTTTTCGGTACCGGCAACCTTTGCGGTGTACCCGGACAGGAAGTGGTACATGGCCTGCGCAGGCGTCAGCTTGGCGATGGGAGGCATCACGCCGAAAGCATCGGCGGTGAGCATGATGATGTTCTTCGGCTGGCCGCCCTTGCCTGTCTTCGATGCATTCGGGATGAAATCGAGCGGATAGGCGCAACGGGTGTTTTCGGTCAGCGAGCCGTCATCGAAATCCGGCTGACGGTTGGCGTCGAGCACAACGTTTTCGAGCACAGTGCCGAAACGCTGCGTCGTGGCGTAGATTTCCGGCTCTGCTTCGGCGGAAAGACGGATGGTCTTGGCATAGCAGCCGCCTTCGAAGTTGAAGATGCCATGCTCGCCCCAGCCATGCTCGTCGTCGCCGATCAGTGTGCGCGTCGGGTCGGCGGAAAGCGTGGTCTTGCCAGTGCCGGACAGGCCGAAGAAGACGGCGGTGTCGCCGTTAGGGCCTTCATTGGCCGAGCAATGCATCGGCATCACGCCCTTGGCGGGCAGGATGTAGTTGAGCGCGGTGAAGACCGACTTCTTCATTTCACCAGCATAGGAAGTGCCGCCGATCAGCACGATCTTGCGGGTCAGATCGACCGCGATCACTGTTTCGGTGCGGACGCCATAACGTTCCGGATCAGCCTTGAACGACGGCAGATCGATGATCGTCATTTCCGGCACATAGGAAGCAAGTTCTTCCTGCGCTGGGCGGATCAGCAAGTTACGGATGAACAGCGAGTGCCAGGCATATTCGGTCACGATGCGCGCGTTGATCTTGTTGTCGGCATCTGCGCCGCCGACGAGATCCTGAACGAAAAGCTCCTTGCCCTTCGCTTGCTCGATGAAATCGGCATAGAGAAGCTCGAAGGCTTCCGGCGTCATCGGCTTGTTGTTGTCCCACCAGACCTGATCTTCGGTATTGGCGTCGCGGACAACGAACTTGTCCTTCGGCGAGCGGCCGGTGTGCTGGCCGGTGCGGGCGACGAGCGCGCCCTGTGCGGTCAGTTCGGCTTCGCCACGGCGGATGGTTTCCTCATAGAGCCGAGCAGGCCCAAGATTATAAAAGACTGCGGAGAGTTCCTTCAGTCCCGAAGTGGCAATGGAAGCGGCCGTATTGTGAATGCCGGTCTCTCTCATGGTGTCTCCGCCATTTGGTTTGACAAATAAATCTGGCCTCCGTTTTTCCGTTCTCGGAGGAGTGGGGAGTCAGAAACAGATTAATTGTGGCAATTCAAATATTTAATCGATTTAAAAATTTTGAATTTTTTTTAAATCGTTTAATTATTGCGTTTTCGCGTGTATTATTTGTGGAATACAATCTGCGCGAGCATTAACCAAAGAATGATTCGCCAAAGCGTGTTTCACGGCTTCTTACAGAGCTGCCACATTTTGTACCTAATTTGTACTGCACAAGCTGCATCACTATAATAGTATCGATGTGCAAATCAGGCGCTCGATTATCGAACCGCCCTCCAGCCGGTTGCGCCGGGTGGAATGCCAGATGGTCAACGCCCCATGGGATGCTCCGATGGGGATGGCATGGCAAAACATGAAGGAGAAGGGTCCGCATGAAGGAAGCCTCGGCAACGCAGACAATTGCGCTGGTCGACGATGACCGTAACATTCTGACCTCCGTTTCCATTGCGCTGGAGTCGGAAGGCTATCGGGTTGAAACCTACACCGACGGCGCTTCCGCTCTTGATGGTCTGATGGCGCGTCCGCCAAATCTTGCGATCTTCGATATCAAGATGCCGCGCATGGATGGCATGGAGCTTCTGCGCCGCCTGCGCCAGAAGTCTGATCTGCCGGTCATCTTCCTGACGTCGAAGGACGACGAGATCGACGAACTCTTCGGTCTCAAGATGGGCGCGGATGATTTCATCACCAAGCCGTTCTCGCAGCGTCTGCTGGTCGAACGTGTGAAGGCTGTTCTGCGCCGCGTCGCTGCCCGCGATGGCACGGCCAAGCCTGCGGGCCAGCCGTCCAAGTCGCTGGAACGCGGTCAGCTGGTCATGGATCAGGAACGCCATACCTGTACCTGGAAGGGCGAGCCTGTCACGTTGACGGTCACTGAGTTCCTCATCCTGCATTCGCTGGCGCAGCGCCCCGGCGTCGTGAAAAGCCGTGACGCCTTGATGGATGCGGCCTATGATGAACAGGTCTATGTGGATGATCGCACCATCGACAGCCACATCAAGCGCCTTCGCAAGAAGTTCAAGGTGGTTGACGACGACTTCGAGATGATCGAAACGCTCTATGGCGTCGGCTATCGCTTCCGCGAAGCCTGATCGATAAAGTTAACAATGCCGGGTGCGATATCCCGGCATTGATCTGGAATATTTGACGCACATCTTATCCGAAAACCGGTTCAAACTTTTCGGGATGTGCTCTAGCACGAGTAACCAAAGCGAGATGGTCGCAGAGACCCGGAACGAAAGCCTGAAGGCGAGTTTGCAAGCGAACTTGCGCGAGCGCAGAGCACGGCGACAGCGCTCGGTGTTCTGGCGTCGCCTGTTTGCGCCCTTTCGCAAGTTTCTCGGTCAATATCTCTTTTCGAGCCTGACGCGCCGCATCCTGTTTCTCAATCTTGCGGCGCTCGGCGTGCTGGTTTCCGGCATTCTTTATATGAACCAGTTCCGCGAGGGGCTGATCGATGCCAAGATTGAAAGCCTTCTGACGCAGGGCAAGATCATCGCTGCAGCGATTTCGGCCTCGGCAACGGTCGACACCAACTCGCTGATGATCGATCCTGAAAAGCTTCTGGAGCTGCAGGCCGGGCAAAGCCTGACCCCCTCGCCCGACTCTCCCGACAATTGGGAATTCCCGATCAATCCGGAAAAAGTTTCCCCGCTGCTCCGCCGGTTGATTTCGCCGACCAGTACGCGTGCGCGCATCTATGATCGCTACGCCAATATGCTGCTGGATTCGCGTGCGCTCTATTCGCCGAGCTTCCCTTCATCCGGGCCTGTGCTGCGCTATGATCTGCCGCCCATTGAGGAAGAAAAGCCCAGTGTTTGGGAGCGTTTCACCCGATGGTTCACCAGTTTCTTCTTTGGCGGCGGTTTGCCTGTCTATCAGGAGCAGCCGGGCGGTAATGGTCTTGCCTTTCCCGAGATTGTCAAGGCGCTGACGGGTTCCCCGCAGACTGCGCAACGGCGAAACGAGAAAGGCGAACTCGTGGTTTCGGTCGCAGTTCCCGTCCAGCGTTCGCGCGCCATTCTCGGCGTGTTGCTGCTGTCGACCGAGGGCGACGATATCGACAAGATCGTGCAGGGCGAGCGCATGGCGGTCTTCCGTGTGTTTGGCGTCGTCGCGCTGGTCATGGTGATCCTGTCGCTGTTTCTCGCATCAACCATCGCGAGCCCGCTGCGCAAATTGTCGGCTGCAGCGGACCGTGTCCGCCATGGCGTCAAGAACCGTGTCGAAATTCCGGATTTCTCGGAGCGTCAGGATGAGGTGGGGCACCTCTCCACTTCCATTCGCGAGATGACGGACTCGCTCTATACGCGCATCGAAGCCATTGAGAGCTTTGCCGCCGATGTCAGTCACGAGCTGAAGAACCCCCTCACCTCGCTCCGTAGTGCGGTGGAGACCTTGCCGCTCGCCAAGTCCGAAGATTCGCGCAAGCGCCTGCTCGATATCATCCAGCATGACGTGCGCCGTCTGGACCGCTTGATCACCGATATTTCGGATGCTTCCCGTCTCGACGCGGAACTTGCGCGCGAACATATCGACCGCGTGGATATGAAGACGCTGCTCACCAATCTTGTGACCGCCGCGCGCGAAGTGCGTCGCAACAAGATCGGCACCGAAATCGTCTTCAATACCGGCAAGCTTCCCGCAGGCAAAAAAGCGTTCTATGTCGCCGGTCATGATCTACGGCTCGGTCAGGTTGTGAGCAATCTCATTGAAAATGCGCGCTCCTTCGTGCCGGACGATACGGGTCGTATCGTGGTGACCTTGCAGGGCGAAGGCAGCCGTCTGCGCGTTCTGGTCGAGGATAACGGCCCGGGGATCCCTATTGAGAATATCGAGCGGATTTTCGAGCGTTTCTATACGGATCGCCCGGCATCGGAGGCTTTCGGCCAGAATTCCGGCCTCGGTCTATCGATCAGCCGCCAGATCATCGAAGCCCATGGCGGTACGCTGACGGCAGAAAATATTATCGATCCGGCCAATCCGGATGAATTCAGGGGCGCCCGTTTCATCGTCGACCTTCCGGCCAGCGCATGACCCCGGAAGAAGCCAAAAGCGGCCTGCATGCCACCACCGTGCAATTGCGCGGAAAGGGTGTGATGATCATGGGCCGCTCGGGCGCAGGCAAGACTGAACTCGCGCTGACGCTCGTCGAGCGCGCTTCCCTTCGCGGCGAGCAGGCGTTTCTGGTTAGCGATGACCGCACGATGCTGCGGGTGGAAGATAATCATCTCATCGCCAGCGCTCCCGCTTCCCTAGCGGGTGGTGTGGAGATTCGCGGTGCGGGCCTGTTCAGGGTGCCTGTTGTCGCCAGTGCGACGCTTGATCTGATGATCTGGCTTGTGGCCCGCGAAGAAGCGGAACGCTATCCCGGCGGGGGAAGCTGGACCTTTGAGGGTATCGGTCTGCCGCGGCTGCTTTTGCCGTCACTATCGTCAAATGGCGATTCCAACGCGCTATCGCGGGCGACAGAGGCGACTTTATTCTACGAACCATGGTCGCCGGAGAATCGCTGAGCCGATGATGGTTTCGATTCGATGAAGATTTCACCCCGCTGCGGCATTTTGCTTTTTTCAAGGCGGGGTAGAGATTTTTCACTTGCTATAAGGATTTGCCCTGCCAAGATGCACAACTCGCCGGCATGGTTCCGGCTGCAGTACGATCCTTAAAACGAGACAGGTTTTTTGGAATGATCGTACTGGAACAAAGCAGGTGCCATCTGATCATCTGGCGGGGTGATGCGGCGGGCGCGCGACGGGAGCTTTTATAGTATGATCGGACTCGTGCTTGTTACGCACGGAAGGCTGGCCGAAGAGTTTCTTCATGCCGTTGAGCATGTGGTAGGCCCGCAGGATAACTTCGAAACCGTATGCATCGGTGCGGAAGATGACATGGAACAGCGTCGGCGTGATATCGTCGAAGCTGTCGAACGCGCTGAAAATGGCAGCGGCGTTATCATCCTGACCGACATGTTCGGTGGAACTCCATCCAATCTGGCCATTTCGGTCATGCAGGAAGGCAAGATTGAAGTCATCGCAGGCGTCAATCTGCCGATGCTGATCAAGCTGTCGAGCGTGCGGGTCGGGGGCGATATCAAGACTGCGCTTCGCGAGGCGCAGGATGCTGGGCGCAAGTATATCAATGTCGCAAGTCAGGTTCTGACAGGAAAGTAATATATGCCGTCCAGCGTCACCCTTACTGGCGAATATGATCCCGAAACTGCCATTTCCCGATCGCTTGAGATCGTGAACAAGCGCGGGCTGCATGCCCGCGCCTCCGCCAAGTTCGTTCAGCTCGTCGATGGCTATGATGCGCATGTCCGCGTTTCCAAGGACGGCATGACGGTTGGCGGCACCTCGATCATGGGCTTGATGATGCTGGCCGCCTCACCCGGATGCTGCATCGAGGTCAGCGCCTCTGGCGAGCAGGCCGAAACCGTGCTCAATGCCTTGCAGGTACTGATTGCTGACAAGTTCGGCGAGGAATGCTGACCGTTCGCAACGGTCTTGCCGCGCCCGTCGCGGTTTTTGATGCAGGCATTGGAAGCTATGCGCTGGTCGAGCTGATCAGACGCCGACAGCCGAACCGCGACATCATCTATTTTGCAGATCGTGCACGTTTTCCCTATGGCGGGAAAACGCGAAACGAGCTGTTGTCCATTATGCGCAGCACAATCGACTATCTGATCGGTCTCGGCGCGGAGAGCGTCGTTCTGGCTTCCAATGCGCCATCAATCATGGTGTTGGACGCCTTGAAAGATCAGTTCGCTGTGCCGGTCTATGGCGTGGCGCCACCCGTTCGAGAGGCAATCGCGGCCAGCCGCAGTGGCCATGTTGCGGTTATGGGCGTGCGTTCGATGATCGAAAGCGCTGAGCTCAGCGTGTTCGTCCGCGCCCATACGAGCGGATCGGCAGAGGTCAGTCTCATCAACGCCTCTCCCATGGTTGAACTGGTGGAAAGCGGTTTGTTTCTGTCAAACCCGACAAGAACGGCCGAAGACGTTGCCCGCTTTTGCGACATGATCCTTGCCGAGCATCCGCATATCGACGTTCTCACTTTGTCGAGTACGCACCTGCCTTGGCTGCGGCCGTTCTTTGAGAAAGCACGTCCCGATTGGCTGTTTCTCGACCCGGCGGATAGCGTCGTTTCGGCCCTTCCCTCTTCGCAAGGCGGCTCCGGGCAGACCGTAGCGCTGGTGACCGAGAATACGGCCTATCCGGCATCGGACTTCCGCAGAATGCTGGAAATTCTTGGGATCAATCTCGATTTGACGGTGGTGGAGCCGTCAATCGGCTAATTGTTCGATATGCACGTATAAAGATTTGTTTATATGAAGTTGTACTTCGGCCCGCGATCTGCTAGTCAAAGCGGCAGCCGGAGCGGCTTTTATCGACGATATTCCGCTCCTGAACCATGTCTACAACGCCATTCCGAACCGGGTTCATTGCCGTAGCGGAATTGTTTTTGATTGGAGCACGCGATGACCGCAAGCCAAGATTTCGTCGTCAAGGATCTGAGCCTGGCCGACTGGGGCCGCAAGGAACTCGATATTGCTGAAACCGAAATGCCGGGCCTGATGGCCGCGCGCGCGGAATTCGGCAAGTCGCAGCCGCTGAAGGGCGCACGCATTTCCGGTTCGCTGCACATGACCATTCAGACGGCCGTTCTGATCGAGACGCTCAAGGCCCTCGGCGCCGATGTGCGCTGGGCTTCGTGCAACATTTTCTCGACACAGGACCATGCTGCCGCCGCGATTGCTGCAACCGGCACGCCGGTTTTCGCCATCAAGGGCGAAACCCTTGAAGAATACTGGACCTATACCGACAAGATCTTCCAGTGGCCGGATGGCCAGCCGTCCAACATGATCCTCGACGATGGCGGCGACGCCACCATGTACATCCTCATCGGCGCACGCGCTGAAGCGGGTGAAGACGTTCTGTCGAACCCGGGTTCGGAAGAAGAGGAAGTTCTCTTCGCGCAGATCAAGAAGCGCATGGCTGCAACGCCGGGCTTCTTCACCAAGCAGCGCGATGCCATCAAGGGCGTGACGGAAGAAACCACCACGGGCGTCAATCGTCTGTACCAGCTGCAGAAGAAGGGTCTCCTGCCCTTCCCGGCCATCAACGTCAATGACAGCGTGACCAAGTCGAAGTTCGACAACAAGTATGGCTGCAAGGAATCGCTGGTCGACGGTATTCGCCGCGGCACCGATGTGATGATGGCTGGCAAGGTCGCCGTCGTCTGCGGTTACGGCGATGTTGGCAAAGGTTCCGCCCAGTCTCTGGCTGGCGCCGGCGCTCGCGTCAAGGTGACGGAAGTCGATCCGATCTGTGCCCTTCAGGCCGCCATGGACGGCTTTGAAGTCGTAACGCTCAGCGATGCCGCGCCGACTGCCGATATCGTGATCACCACGACCGGCAACAAGGACGTCATCACGCTCGACGACATGCGCAAGATGAAAGACATGTGCATCGTCGGCAACATTGGCCATTTCGACAACGAAATTCAGATTGCCGCTCTGCGCAACCTGAAATGGACCAACGTCAAGCCGCAGGTCGATCTGATCGAGTTCCCGGATGGCAAGCGCCTGATCCTTCTTTCGGAAGGCCGCCTGCTCAATCTCGGCAACGCAACCGGCCATCCGAGCTTTGTGATGTCGGCTTCCTTCACCAACCAGGTGCTGGCCCAGATCGAGCTTTACACGCGTCCGGAAGCTTACAAGAACGAAGTCTATGTTCTGCCGAAGCATCTCGACGAGAAGGTCGCGCGCCTGCACCTCGACAAGCTGGGTGCGAAACTGACTGTGCTTTCTGAGGAACAGGCTGCCTATATCGGCGTCACTCCACAGGGCCCGTTCAAGTCCGAACACTACAGATATTAACCATAGGTTAAGCATTCTACTACATGTTGAGATCGGGCAGTTGACAAGCTGTCCGATCTTTCTTTTTGCGCGCGACACGCTTCACGTGGATTCGTCGGAAGGGTATTGTGAAGACGAATCAAAAGCATTCCCGGCAAAAGTGTATTGCGGTTTTGGCGTTCGGGCATGCGAAGAAACAATGTGTTTTGGCGGGTGTTCGCGTTGTGCGTTTTTTGCCGGTTTCGGCGGGAAGCGACTGGTCGTTTCGTCCCTGAAACACGTTCGGCTATCGGGCACTGTGGCGGTGCATGATGGCCAGTCGAGACGTTGAAGTGTTTGAAATGCGGGTGTGCGTCCGTTTTTGCGGATTGTACAGTCGGGTGGCGGAGAAAAGGGAAACATGCCAGAAGTCGGCTTACCGGATCAGGCCCGGGGCAATACCACAATCGGAAAAGGCAGAAGCCTGACGGTTGCCCTTGCTTGTGTTGCAAAGCCGTTTCGGCAGGTCGTTTTGATGGCGACCGTGTCAGTTTCCGCCGTTCTTGCCGCAATGCCTGCTTTCGCGCAGGGCGCTGATGGCGCGCGCATCGAGCTGCCTTTTGGCGGCGGCAGCGTTGGCGCTTTCGAAGTTATCCAGTTTTCCATGTTTGTTGGCGCCATGGGCGCGGCGCTGCTTTCCGCAGGCTGGCTCATTCGCGAGCGCGCGCGGGCGGCCAATGAAAACAAGGACCTGCGCTCAAAACTCTCCGATCTGAGCCTCACCGCACAGCGCAACGAAGCGCTTCTCAATCTCAAGGATCAACGCATCGTCGTCTGGGACGGTCATACGATGCGGGCCGATGTGGTCGGGCAATTGCCGGATGAAAGCGGCGCGCCGCTGGATCGCTCGGCATTTTTGGCTTTCGGTCGCTGGTTGCGCCCACAATCGGTCACGGCGCTCGAACGCGCCGTTGCATCGCTGCGCGAACACGCGCGCACCTTCGATCTGACGGTCGAAACCAATAACGGCACATTGCTTGATGTTTATGGCCGCACGTCCGGCGGTCTGGCCGTTGCCCGCTTCTTGAGCCTTCAGGGCGTTCAGGCGGAACGTGCTGCGCTTCAGGCGCAAAATCGCGAATTGTCGGAACGGATTGAACTCCTGCGCCGCCTGCTGGAACGCATTGAGCAACCTGTATGGGTTCGCGATAGCAATGGCCGCATCGAATGGGTCAATCAGGCCTATGCGCGCGCGGTTGATATGCCCGATACCAGCCAGGCAATCGCGGAAGGTCGCGAGCTTTTCGGCGCGCAGGCACGGCTTCGTCTTGAGCGGGATCGTTTTGCCGAACCGAACCTGCATGAGCAATTGCCGACAGTGGTGCGTGGCGACCGCCGGATTTTCGATGTGACCGATGTGAGCGCCGAGGGCGGTTCCGCCGGTCTGGGCTTCGATCTGAGCGAAGTCGAGCAGGTTCGCGAAGAACTGAGCCGCACGTTGAAAAGCCATGCTGAAACGCTGGATCAGCTCTCGACTGCGGTGGCGATCTTCGATCCGGAAATGAAGCTCCAGTTCTTCAATCAGGCTTTTGCGAAGCTCTGGTCGCTCGATACGGGCTGGCTCGAAACCCAGCCGAGCAACACCTTGCTCTTCGATCGCCTGCGGTCCGAAGGCAAGCTGCCGGAACAGCCGGAATGGCGCAAATGGAAGGACGGCGTGCTGTCCGCCTATCGCGCTGTCGAGCCGCAGGAGCATATGTGGCATCTGCCGGATGCGCGCACGATGCGCGTGGTGGCCAATCCGCATCCGCAGGGCGGCGTGACCTGGTTCTTCGAGAATATGACGGAAAAGTTCGAGCTCGAAGGCCGTTACAACACGCTGATCAAGGTTCAGGGCGAAACGCTGGATCATCTGGCCGAGGCTGTTGCGGTGTTCGGTTCCGATGGCCGTATGCGCCTGTCCAATCCGTCCTTTGCGGATCTGTGGTCATTGCCTGCCGCCATGGCCGTAGTGGGCACGCATATCTCCACGATTTCAAAGCTTTGCCGCGAACGCGGTGGAAACGGTCTCTGGGACGATTTCGTGTCTTCGGTGACCGGCTTCCTCGACCAGCGTGATGGTCGCATGGGGCAGGTGGAGCTGGATGACGGTGTGATCCTCTCCTTCGCCGTGGTGCCGCTGCCCAAGGGGCAGACCATGCTCACCTTCATCGATGTGACCGATACGGTGCGCGTTGAGCGCGCCCTGAAGGAAAAGAACGAAGCGCTGGAACTGGCCGACCAGATCAAGAACGATTTCGTGCAGCACGTCTCCTACGAACTGCGTTCGCCGCTGACCAACATTATCGGCTTTACCGAACTGCTGCAGACCCCGTCCTTCGGCTCGCTCAACGAGCGTCAGGTCGAATATCTGGAGCATATCAGCACGTCTTCGTCGGTCCTGCTGACCATTGTGAACGATATTCTCGATCTTGCGACCGTCGATGCCGGCATCATGGAGCTGGAGATCGGCGATGTTTCGGTGGTGGAAGCGATTTCGGCCGCTGCTTCGCGGGTGAGCGAACGTCTGCGTGACCATGATATCGGCCTTGATGTCGATATTGCCGACGATGTGGACGTCTTCAAGGCCGATGCCAATCGCGTGCGGCAGGTGCTTTTCAACCTTCTGTCGAATGCGACGAATTACGCGCCGGAAGGCTCGACTGTCACATTGCAGGTCGCCCGTGAAGGGTCCGAAGTGGTCTTCTCCGTTCATGACGATGGACACGGTATGCCGCCGGAAGTTCTGGATACCGTCTTCAAGCGCTTCCAGTCCTATCCGAATGGCGGGCGCAAGCGCGGTGCGGGGCTTGGTCTTGCTATCGTTAAAAGCTTCGTGGAGCTGCATGGCGGCAAGGTCGATATCGAGACTGGCGCGGGCAGGGGAACCACCGTGATTTGCCGCTTCCCGTCGGAGACACGCAGCTTCCGTGTTGCTGCCGAATAAGGTAAACGGTGCTAGGCTCAGGACCGGCTAATTTGATGGAAATGGCACCTGAAATGACAAGAGTTGCCAGGAGAGATGTGAAGAACGGGGCGGTTCCCCTGGTCAAGCAGCTCGACGCAGCAAATCGCCAGTCATTTCGGTGTCCGAAGGATGTGGTCCATTCGCCCGGCTACATCGTCGAAAAGGCTCGAAAATGAACCACATTTCCTTCGTCTTTTCTCCTCGTATCCGAACGGATGGCCTCACACCATTTGCACCAAATTAGCCGGTCCTGAGCCTATGAGCGCCCAAACACAGATTCTCGAATCCTACCTACCCGATGAAGCCGCCACACTCCGGTTTGGCGATGACTTCGCTCTTGCTCTGCAGAAGGGCGATCTGGTCACGCTTTCCGGTGATCTGGGGGCGGGGAAGTCGTCGCTGGCGCGCGCGATAATCCGCGCCATTGCTGATGATCAGGGGCTGGAAGTGCCAAGCCCGACTTTCACGCTGGTGCAGAGCTATGATGTGCTTCGTTTACCGGTCGCCCATGCCGATCTCTACCGCCTGTCGTCGGGTGAAGAGCTTGACGAGCTGGGACTGGTCGAATTTCTGGACGATGGCGTTGTGCTTGCCGAATGGCCGGAGCGCGGCGAGGGCTTTTTGCCCGAAGCGAATTTCTCGGTCACGCTTTCGCATGAAGGGGCAGGGCGGCGTATTGCCATTACCGGGCCGCAGGCTGCGATCAGTCGTCTGGAGCGCTCGCTGGCCATTCGCGCTTTCCTTGATCGCCACGACCGACAGAGTGCCGAGCGGCGTTACCTGCAAGGCGATGCATCGCCGCGCAAATATGAAACGATCCGCACTGCGCACGGTGTCGAAATTCTTATGAATGCGCCGCAGATGCCCTATGATCCGCCACTGCGTGACGGCAAGACCTATCGGCAGATTGCGCATCTTGCCGAAACTATTCTGGCTTTCGCGGCCATTGACGGGCTTCTCGCCGCGCATGGTTTTCGCGTGCCGGAAATGCGCGCCGCCGATCTGGACGCAGGTTTTCTGGTTCTGGAAAATCTGGGAGTCGAGGGCGTACGTGCTGAATCTGGCGAGCCGGTGGCGGAACGCTACGAGGCGGCAGGGCGCTTTCTCGCGCATCTGCATGGGGTGAACTGGCCGAACCGTGTGCCGCTCAATGGTTATCCTGACCATCTGATTGCACCCTTTGACCGGAATGCCATGATGATCGAGGTGAGCCTCGTCGGGCAGTGGTATGCGCCGCGCATGATGGGGCGGCAACTGACCGACGCTGAAAAGCAGGCTTACGAAGCCGCGTGGGACAAGGTGATTGCCGATATCGCTGATGTCGAACAAAGCCTTCTACTGCGCGATTATCATTCGCCGAACCTGTTCTGGTTTCCGGAAGCCGAAGGTAAGGACAGGATCGGGACCATCGATTTTCAGGATGCGATGATCGGCCCTGCTGCCTATGACGTGGCCTCGCTGGCGCTCGACGCGCGCGTGACCATCTCAGTCGAACTGGAGCAGGCGGTCGTTGCCGCCTATTGCGACGAGCGCCGCAGCTTGGGCCATGCTTTCGACGAAGCTCTGTTCCGCAAGGCCTATGCGGCCATGGGCGCGCAGCGCAATGCGAAGCTGCTCGGTCTCTTCGTGCGGCTTGATGAGCGCGACGGTAAGCCGGCCTATCTCAACCATCTGCCGCGCATTCATGATTATCTCGGGCGCGTGCTTGTTCATCCGGTCATGGCGCCCGTGGCGGCATGGTTTCGCGAATTGGGGTTGATGCAGGAAGGGCCAGTGCGCAATGAAAATGCCTGAGACGGCCATGGTTCTGGCGGCGGGGCTTGGCAAGCGTATGCGCCCCATCACCGAGACAATTCCAAAGCCGCTGGTCAAAGTCGCGGGAAAGCCGCTGATTGACTGGGGTCTGGACGCGCTGGAAGCCGTTGGTGTGCCCAACGCGGTGGTAAATGTGCATTATTTAGCCGACCAACTGGATGATTATCTCGCTGATCGAGCGGAGCCGCATATCGTCATTTCCGACGAGCGTGATCTGCTGCTCGATTCCGCGGGTGGTATCGTCAAGGCATTGCCAAAGCTGGGAACGTCTCCGTTCTATCTTCTGAACGCCGATACGTTCTGGGTAGGCGATACGTCGAAGCCCAATCTTGCGGCCTTGAGTGAAGCCTGGGACGATGCCCGCATGGATATCCTGCTGATGACGGCGGGGCTCGATCAGGCCACCGGATTCGATGGCAAGGGCGATTTTGTCGCCGATGATGCAGGCCGTTTACGCCGGGCCCGTGATGTGGCCGGAACGCCGCTGATCTATGCCGGGGCCGGTATCATTCATCCGCGCATTTTTGCTGGTGCAAAGCCTGAAGTGGCGTCGCTCAATCGATATTTCGATAAGGCCATCGCGGAGGGCCGCCTTTATGGTATGCCCATGGTCGGGCATTGGCTGACGGTTGGAACACCGGAGGCCATAGCGCAAGCGGAGGCAACACTTTCCGCACTGGTTTGAGCCGAAGTAATTTATGAAGGAGAGAAACAGCATGAGCAAAACAAAGCCAAGGCTGTTTTCCATTCCTTCCGGAACGCCTTTCCTGCCAGCCTTTGCCAAGGCCTTGCTTGAGGGGAGGCTGATCGAAGGTTTTCCCGGTAATCCCGCTGATCCTCTGGCACTGGCCAGCGCAACGATTTACGTGCCGACGCGTCGTGCAGCTCGCGCTCTGCGATCTGTTATCGTCGATATGAATCCGGCTAAGAGTGCCATTTTGCCCGCCATCAGACCGCTTGGCGATGTCGATGAGGACGCGGCTTTTTTCAATGCCGGGGCGGCAGGCGTGTTCGACCTGAACCCGCCGATAGCAAAGGCAGAGCGGCTTCTGCTTCTGGCGCGTCTGATCCGCCCGTGGCGTGAATCTCTGCCTGCCCATGTGCGCGCGCTGTTTGGTGTTGACGATGTGTCGGTTCCGGCCACGACTGCCGATGCCATCTGGCTGGCCCGCGATCTGGCCGGGCTGATGGATCAGGTGGAAACCGATGGCGCGAAATGGAGTGAACTTGCCACGATCGCGCCGGAAGATCTTGCCGACTGGTGGCGGGTGACGCTCGGTTTCCTCGATATCGTTACCAAGCTGTGGCCCGATATCCTGGCCGAGCGCAAGCTCTCCAACCCGGCGGCGCACCGCAACGAACTGATCTGGGGTGAGGTGGCGCGCCTGCGCGATAGTCCGCCTCCGGGGCCGGTCATTGCGGCTGGTTCAACGGGCTCCATTCCTGCCACCGCCGAACTGGTTTCCGTCATCGCCCATTTGCCAAACGGTGCGGTCGTTCTGCCGGGACTTGATCGCGATCTTGATAACGATGCGTGGAAAATGCTGGGCGAGGCAGAAGATAATCCTTCGACCTTCGGTCACCCGCAATATGGCCTGCACAAGCTGCTGCGTGCTATCGGGACGCTCCGCGAAGATGTTGAACATATCGAAGACATGTCGCGTCAGAAGCGGGTTCTGGAGCGGGTTGTAAGCGAAGCGTTGCGCCCGGCGGAAACAACCGACGCGTGGGGTGCGCTCAGCCAACACCCGGATATGCAGCCGGATGTTCTTCTGGCCTCGGCGCATAAAATCGATCTCATTGAGGCGGCGAACGAACGCGAGGAAGCCCTGTCGGTGGCGCTGGCGCTGCGCGATGCCATTCATGAGGAGGGCAAGATCGCGGCGCTGGTGACAGCCGACCGCAATTTGGCGCGACGCGTGGTTGGAGAACTGGCGCGTTTCGGCATCGACGCCGATGATTCCGGCGGGCGACATTTGCGCGACGTTGAGACCTCGACGCTTTTGCGGCTGACCGTCGAAACAGTGTTCAATCCCGGTGATCCGGTGGCCTTGCTGGCGCTGGTGAAGCATCCTTTGTTGCGGCTGGAAACACCGCGCATCGATCGGCGTCTCGCTGGCGAAACACTGGAACTTGTCGCTTTTCGTGGCGGCACAGGGCGCGCTTCGGTCATCGACCTGCCAACCTTTTTCGACCGGCGGCTGGAAGAAAGCGCCAACCAGTCTTGGCGTCCGGCATGGCACGACAGTATCACCCCGGAGATGATCGCAGCCGCGCGCGGTCTTTGCGAAAATCTGTCCCAGGCTGTTGCGCCGCTGGCACCTTTCGCGACAACAAGCCGACGAACGAATATTGCTGAGATAGCACGGGCAACAGCGGAAGCCATTGAAAATATGGCGCGCGATGAAAACGGCAGCGTCGCTACCTTCTATTCCGGTGAACGCGGTGAAAAAATTGCCTCGTTTCTGCGCGGTCTTGTTTCCAGCGAGTCGGAACTGGATTTCGAAGCCAGCGAATGGCCGGCAATTCTGGATGCGTTGATGGCGGGCGAAACCGTCAAGCCGCATCCGGGCGGTCATCCGCGTGTCTTTGTCTGGGGTGCGCTGGAAGCGCGTCTGCAGACGGTCGACACGGTGGTGATCGGCGGCCTGAACGAAGGCAGCTGGCCTGCCAAGACGCGTAACGATCCCTTTATGTCACGCCCGATGAAAGCGATGATCGCGCTTGATCCGCCCGAGCGCCGCACCGGCCTTGCCGCGCATGATTTTCAAATGGCGCTTGGCATGGACCATGTGGTGCTGTCGCGCTCGCAACGTTCCGACAATGCGCCGACGGTGACATCGCGCTGGTTGCAGCGGCTAGAAACTGTGCTGGGTGCGGATGTGACGAAGGAGATGCGCCAGCGTGGCCAGCGTTTTCTGCACTGGTCCCGCGAGATTGACCATGCACCGGACGTGCCTTTCGTCAAAAGGCCTGAGCCTGCGCCGCCGGTTGCAGCCCGCCCTAAGCATTTCTCCGTCACCGAAGTGGAAACACTGCGCCGTGATCCCTATGCGATCTTCGCCAAGAAAATTCTCAAACTGCGTCCGCTGGAGCCATTGATTCGTGATCCGGCGGCGGCTGAACGTGGTACGCTTTTCCATGATATTCTCGGACATTTCACGCAGGAAAATATCGACCCGATGGCTCCCGATGCCGCCGAGCGCTTGATGGAACTGGGGCGCATCCTGTTTGCCGATATGGATTTGCCGACCGAGATTGAAGCCGTCTGGTGGCCGCGTTTCACGGCGCTGATCCCGCAGTTTCTCGAATGGGAGCGGGAGCGCGCCTATAATGTGCAGACACGGTTTGCGGAAATCGCTTCGGAAAAACGGGAAATCGAAAGCCTTGGTATTACGCTTTCTGGGCGTGCCGACCGTATCGATCTGATGCGGGACGGGACTGCAGACATCATCGACTACAAGACCGGCTCCACACCGTCGCCGCGTCAGGCGCATGTTCTGCTGTCGCCGCAGCTGGCGCTCGAAGCTGCTCTTCTGGTACGTGGTGCGTTTAGCGAGGTTGGCTGTGTTCGGGCGTCCGATCTCACCTATGTGCGGCTTCGCGCCGGAGGTGAGGTGAAACCGGAATCCATCTTGAAGATCAGCAGACCGCCATCTGAAAAAACCGCGCCCGCTTTGGGTGAGGAGGCATGGCAGCGCCTTGCGCAGTTGCTGGGGGAATATCAAAAGCCGGATAAGGGTTATCTTTCGCGGGCGCTTCCGTTCCGGGAAACCGACCTCACGGGCGACTATGATCACCTTGCGCGTGTACTGGAATGGTCCGCTGGCGGTGATGCCGGTGGGGAGGGCGGCGAATGAAGAAGAAACTCTATATCCCGCCGGAAACCATCGACGCGCAGACGCGGGCAGCCGATCCCGCCGCGTCGGTCTGGGTGTCGGCCAATGCCGGGTCCGGCAAGACGCATGTTCTGACCGAGCGCGTTATCCGCCTGTTGCTCGAAGGGACCGATCCCTCGAAAATCCTCTGCCTCACCTATACGAAGGCAGCGGCGGCGGTGATGCAGAACCGCGTGTTTGCGCGTCTGTCGGAATGGGCGGTTCTGCCGGATAGTGAACTGGCCAAGCGTTTGGAAACGCTGGAAGGCCGCAGGCCGGGCGCGCCCCGCCTGGCGGTGGCACGTCGGCTTTTCGCCCGTGCATTGGAAACGCCGGGCGGGTTGAAAATCCAGACCATCCATGCGTTTTGCGAAGCCATCCTGCATCAGTTTCCTCTTGAGGCGAATATCGCCGGTCATTTCGAGATGATGGATGATCTGATGCAGGTCGCACTTGTGGGCGAAGCACGGCGTCAGCTGCTCGAAACGGCGCATGGTGGTGGCGATGTGGATATCGCAGCCGCCTTTGCCGATGTCTTGCAGGCGTCGGGTGAAATAGGGTTGCAATCGCTGCTGGACGAGGCTGTGAACCGACGTAACGGCTTGCAGCGCTATATCGCCGAACTGGGCGTTGCCGAAACGCGCGTCGAGACCTTGCATCGCGCCTTCGGCTTCGATCCTGATGAGCGCGAAAGCGATATTCTGGCTGAGCTCTGGCCGGTTCCCGAATTTTCTGACGACGCGCTCGATCTCATTCTTTCGATCCAGAAGGGCGCGGCGCGCGCCCATGATTTTGCGCTGCAATTGAAGCGCTACGACAAGGTGAGCACCACCCGTGACCGCGAGGCCGTACTGCGCGCTGCGTTTCTGAAAAGCACCGGCGAGCCGAAATCAGGCGCTTATGTCGGTTCGGCAGCGGTAAAGAAACTACTGCCGGAATTCGAGGAAGCGTTCGATGGAGCTGCTTCCCGTGTTGAAATGGGGCTCGATCGGCTGAAGGAATTGCGTCTTGTGCGGCTCAATCTGGCCGCGCTGACGCTGATCGATGATCTCCTGCAACGCTATCACGATCTCAAGCGCAAGCGCGGTCTGCTCGATTTTGAAGATCTGATCACGCGTACCGTGGCGCTGCTCGCCCGCGACGGGGCAGGGCAGTGGGTGCAGTACAAGCTTGATCGCGGCATCGATCATATCCTCGTTGACGAAGCACAGGATACCAGCCCCGACCAGTGGCAGGTCATCCGCATGTTATCAGAGGAGTTCTTTGCAGGTCTCGGCCAGCGTAATCTGCAACGCACACTCTTTGCCGTCGGTGACGAAAAACAGTCAATCTATTCGTTCCAGGGGGCCGTGCCGGAAGATTTTGCCGCGCAGGGTCGCTCGGTTAGTCTTCGTGCGGGCGACGCCGAATTGAAGTTCGAGCGCGTCAGTCTCAACTTCTCTTTCCGCTCGGCACCGGATGTGTTGCAGGCCGTGGATGAAGTGTTTGCAAGGCCTGAAGCCAATCGCGGGCTTGCGGGTGCCACGGTTCATGATGCCATTCGCGCCGATGCGCCGGGCGAGGTGGAAATCTGGGATATGCTGACGCCGGAAGCGGTGGAAGAGCCGGATGACTGGCGCGTGCCTGTCGATCATCTTGCGGCACCTGCCGTGCGGCTCGCCGAACAGATCGCCGCCACCATCCGCTACTGGCTGGATCGAGGCGAACCGATACCGGGTCAGAACCGCCGCATCGCGCCGCGTGACATCATGGTGCTGGTGCGCAAGCGCGATCAGTTCATGCCTGCTTTGTCGCGGGCGCTGAAGAATCTCGGCGTGCCGGTGGCGGGCGCGGATCGACTACGCCTCACCAGCCATATCGCCATTCAGGATCTGATGGCGCTTGGGCGTTTCGTTCTGCAGCCCTCAGACGATCTTTCGCTGGCTTCGCTTCTCAAAAGCCCGCTGTTTGGTTGGGACGATGACAGACTGTTTGCGCTCGCTCATCCGCGTGGGTCAGGCTCGACGCTGTTCGAGCATCTCTATCGCGCCTCACGCGAGGATGAGACGCTTGCTGCCATCCACAAGACCCTGAGCCGTTGGCGCGGCATGGCCGACACGATGCCGGTTTTCGAGTTCTATGCGCGCATTCTAAGCGCCGATGGCGCGCGCCGAAAGCTTCTGGCGCGGCTTGGGCCGGAAGCGGGCGACATTATTGACGAGTTTCAGAACTATGCGCTCTCCGCTGAACGTGCGGGGCTGCCGGGCTTGCAGGCTTTCCTTGAAACGCTGGATGCGGCATCGCCGGAAATCAAACGCGAGCTGGATCAGGGCCGCAATGAAGTGCGCCTCATGACCGTTCATGCGGCCAAGGGCCTTGAGGGCGCAGTGGTGTTTCTTGTCGATCCCGGCAGCGCCGTCTGGACTGGCAGCCGAGCGCCCAAGCTGATCCCCTATGATCTTCCGCATGACGGTGCGCCGGTGAAAGGCTATCTCTGGCAGCCGAATGGTGGTTGGCAGACCGGCTTTACTGCCGCACGTGTTGAAGAGCTGAAAGCCCGCGCTGAGGAAGAATATCGCCGCCTGCTTTATGTCGGCATGACGCGCGCCGAAGATCGCCTGATTATCTGCGGCTATCGCGGCACGCGCGAGAGCGGCGAGACATGGCACAGGCTGGCCGAGGATGCGCTGGCCATCAAATCCGAGACCTTCGTGCACCCCGTGCAGGGCGTCGCGGCACGACGCTACCGCAATACGCCACGCGGATTGACGGAAATCATCGAGCCGGATCAGGCGGAGGCGACGCCGTTGCCCGGTTTGCCGCCGGAATATCTGCTTCCAGTCAAGCCAGAAGCCGGTCTCCCACGCCCTCTGGCCCCCTCCGGTGCGTCAGCGCTCATCGAGGCGGATGAAGAGCCGCCGCTTGATTCCAGCTCGCCTGTGCTTGGCGACATTGTCGGTGATGGCGCGCCCGGCTTTGCCTTGCGACGCGGTACAGCGATCCACATGCTGCTGCAATATTTGCCGGAGGTTCCGGAGGCAGCACGGGAAAAGCTGGCGGAAGAGTACCTCGCCCGGATAGCGGGTGACTGGCCTGAGATCGAGCGCCACAATGCCGTTTTGAGCGTGAAGGCCATACTGGGTGATCAGCAATTTGCGCCGGTCTTCGCGCTTGGTTCACGTGGCGAAGTCGCGATCATGGGCACGATCAATCTTGGCGGACGCGATCACGCCGTTTCCGGTCAGGTCGACCGTATCAGTGTCGACGAGACCCGTGTGCTTGTCATCGACTACAAGACCAACCGACCACCGCCCAAGACCGTTGAGGCGGTTCCTTTTGCCTATCGGGCGCAGCTCGCACTTTATAAGGCGCTGTTGGAGCCGCTCTATCCGGGGCGGGTGGTGGAAACAGCATTGCTTTTCACCGAGGGGCCATTCCTGTTGCCGCTGCCCGATGCTGTGCTTGATGAAGCCATGCAGGCGCTAAAGGACTCTCAAGGAAAGGTGAGCAACTAGAACTTGACGGATGGCAGCGGACACGCCACATGATATAGCGAAGAAAGAGCGGATTGCGTGTGAGTCTGTGAAGATGTCTGCCGTTCTTACCAATGTAGAGGATAGCCCTATGGCAACCGTTAAGGTCGATAACAGCAATTTTCAGTCGGACGTTCTTCAGTCGAACGAGCCGGTCGTGGTGGATTTCTGGGCGGAATGGTGCGGTCCATGCAAGATGATCGCCCCGGCGCTCGACGAGATCGCTGCGGAAATGGCCGGTCAGGTCAAGATCGCCAAGGTCAACATCGATGAGAATCCGGAACTCGCAGCCCAGTTCGGCGTGCGCTCGATCCCGACGCTCCTGATGTTCAAGGACGGCGAACTCGCAGCCAATATGGTTGGCGCTGCTCCGAAGAGCCGTCTTGCCGACTGGATCAAGGCTTCTGCCGCTTAATCAAAGCGCATCCCGAAAAGTGTGATACGGTTTTCGGAAAAGATGCGTGTTAAGACGGCATAACAGCATTCCAATAAAAAACCCGGCCTTGGTGCCGGGTTTTTTATTGCTTGAAGAAGCCCGCGTGGGCTTATTTCAACTTCTTCTTGATGTCGGTGTTGCCGGTATTAATCGGCTTGCATTCGTCATGCGTGCCCAGAATATAGTATTTGCCGTCGGCAGAAGGATTCGTGCCGATAGCACAAAATGGCATTACCTTGATGCCAGTTCCCTTTGCATTGGCTCTGTTTGTAGTACTCGCAGCAAAAGAAGACGCAGCCGAAAAGCCCATAAATAGAATTGTTGAAATAATAATTGTATTTCGCATTTAAATATCCATCATTAAAAATACAATCAGTAATTAATGGATATAAATAAAGGCGAAATAGTGATTAATAATTATCTCATAATATTCTAAATTTATTAGGTTGGTGGCGTATTGTTCTCTTCCAATACTTCGCCAGCCAGATAGAGCGAGCCACCAATCAGGATGCGTGGTGGGATTTCATCGGCAGGCCATGTATCATGCAGGAGCTTCAGCGCATTGGCGACCGAGTGGACCGGTTCGGCTGACAGGCCGGCCTTTTGGGCCGATACGGCCAGCGCATCGTTCGGTATGCCCGCATCGCTGGATGGAATCGGCACGGTGAAGACATGGCGCGCCATGCCCGCAAAAGCCTCAAAATAGCCGACAGGGTCCTTGGTGTTGATCATGCCGGTAATCAGGAACAACGGGCGCGCATTGCGTTCTTCGAGATCGCCGAAAGCTTCTGCAATCACTGCGCCTGCGCCCGGATTGTGACCACCGTCGAGCCAGATTTCCGACGTTGCGGGTGCGAGATCGACCAGTGTGCCGTGCGTCAGTCGCTGCATGCGCGCGGGCCAATCCACAACCATCAGCGCTTTTTCAACGGCCTTGTCGGGGATATTGAAGCCTGCAAGCTGCACCGTTTCGATAGCGGCGGCGGCATTGGCAATCTGGTGACGGCCGGGCAAGCGTGGCAGCGGCAGGTCGATCAGCCCGTCTTCATTCTGGAAGACCATGCGGCCATGTTCTTCAAAGGCCAGGAAATCCTGTCCATAGACCGAAACCGGGCAGCCCAGACGATCCGCCGTGGAAACGAGCACTTCCCGCGCCGCATCGAAAGGCTGAAAGCCAACAACAACCGGGCAATCCTTCTTGATGATCCCGGCCTTTTCGGCGGCGATCAGCTCCACGCGGTCGCCGAGAAAAGCCTGATGGTCGATGGAGACCGGCATGATCAGCGATACGGCCGGTTCGGGAATGACATTGGTCGCGTCGAAGCGACCGCCAAGGCCGACTTCCATGATGACGACATCAGCCGGATGCTCGGCAAACAGCACGAAAGCTACGGCGGTGAGAATTTCAAAGACCGTAATGTGCTGGCCGCCATTGGCAGTTGCGACGCGCTCGATGGCATCGGCCAGAACGTCGTCCTCGACGAGTTTGCCGCCGCCGGGCGCAGCCAGACGATAGCGCTCGTGCCAGTTGACCAGATGCGGAGAGGTGTGGACGTG
Source organism: Ochrobactrum sp. 19YEA23 (assembly GCF_029909865.1). Classification (NCBI taxonomy): domain Bacteria; kingdom Pseudomonadati; phylum Pseudomonadota; class Alphaproteobacteria; order Hyphomicrobiales; family Brucellaceae; genus Ochrobactrum; species Ochrobactrum sp. 19YEA23. The sequence goes on from NZ_JASAMQ010000001.1 coordinate 258,152, forward strand.
GACGTCAAAACCGCCCGCTTCAAGAATGGCACGGCAGAAGGCGGTCGCAGATCCCTTGCCGTTGGTACCGGCAATATGGATCACGGGCGGTAGTTTGAGGTGCGGATTGCCAAGCCTCTCCAACAGACCGCGAATGCGGTCCAGGGAGAGGTCAAATCCTTTCGGATGCAGTTGCATCAGCCGCTCGATAGCGGCAGCCGCCTTGCCTGCCACGATCTGGCTGCCCATATCAGGCCGCCTTGCTGTCGATATCCGGCGTTGGCGATACCGGGCTGTCGGTGTTGGCCGGCTGCTTGGTCATGATTTTCAGGAGACGTGCAATCGTTTCCTTCAGCTCGGTGCGTGGAACAACCATGTCCACCATGCCGTGTTCCATCAGGTATTCAGCGCTCTGGAAGCCTTCCGGCAGCTTTTCGCGGATGGTCTGTTCGATCACGCGCGGACCGGCAAAGCCGATCAGGGCACCCGGTTCAGCGATATGGATGTCGCCCAGCATGGCGTAGGAAGCCGTCACGCCACCCGTGGTCGGGTTGGTGAGCACGACGATGTAAGGCAGGCCCGCTTCTTTCAGCATTTCCACGGCAACAGTGGTGCGCGGAAGCTGCATCAGCGAGAGAATGCCTTCCTGCATGCGCGCGCCGCCTGATGCAGCGAACAGAACCAGCGGACGCTTCAGCTCGATGGCCTTTTCGAAGCCCTGAATGATCGCCTCGCCGGCACCCATGCCGAGCGAGCCGCCCATGAAGCCGAAATCCTGCACGGTGGCAACAATCGGCAGGCCTTCGATGGTACCGAGGCCGTTGATGATGGCATCGTCCATGCCGGTGCGGGTGCGGTAATCCTTGAGACGGTCGATATATTTCTTCTCGTCGCGGAATTTCAGCGGATCAACCGGAACCTTCGGCGCTTCAAGCGTGGTATATTCGCCATTGTCGAAGAAGAAGCGCAGGCGATCTTTCGCCTTGATGCGCATGTGATGGCCCGAAGACGGGATCACGAACTGGTTGCTCTCCAGATCCTTGTGGAACACCATCTCGCCGGTCGACGGATCCTTGATCCAGAGGTTTTCCGGCATTTCGCGACGACCAAGCATCGAGTTGATCTTCGGACGAACGTAGTTGGTGATCCAGTTCATGACGTTTGGTTCCGTTTCTTGTTCTTCGACGGCAAGCATTTCCGACAGAAAGTGCGGGCGTCTTTGCGCCCGCTCATGCGGAAAAGCAACTCTACCCGCTTAAATGGACGATTTATTGGGCGGCTTCAAGGCGTGTCGTGCGAACGCTTTGCGCCAGTGCACCGACAAGTTTGCTGACAGCGGCCACAGGATCGCCCTTAAGGGCGCCTTCCGGCGTCAATTCACCGGCCACCGCATTGACGATTGCCGTGCCGACGACGACGCCATCCGCATGGGCGGCAATAGCGGCAGCCTGTTCCGGCGTCTTGACGCCAAAGCCGACGCAGATCGGCAGATCGGTGCTCTTCTTGATGTGACGCACCGCGTCGCCGACGCGCGCCGTGTCGGCGATGGCCGAGCCGGTAATGCCGTTCATCGAGACATAATAGACAAAGCCCGATGCATTATGCAGAACCTTCGGCAGACGGTTGTCGTCGGTGGTCGGCGTGGTCAAGCGAATGAAGTTGATACCGGCTTTCATGGCCGGGACGCAAAGTTCGGCATCCATTTCCGACGGCAGATCGACAATGATCAGGCCATCGACGCCCGAAGCCTTGGCATCGGCAAGGAAGCGCTCGACGCCATAAATATAGATCGGGTTGTAATAGCCCATCAGCACGATCGGGGTCGTGTCGTCTTCCTTGCGGAATTCGGCAGCCATGTAGAGCGTCTTGGTCAGCGATTGTCCGGCTTTCAGGGCGCGCAGGCCAGCAGCTTCAATCGCCGGGCCGTCAGCCATCGGATCGGAAAAGGCCATGCCCAGCTCGATCACATCCGCACCGGCCTTCGGCAGCGCCTTCATGACCTTGAGCGAGGTTTCGAGGTCGGGATCGCCACCCATGAAATAGGTGACCAGCGCCGGACGGCCCTCGGTCTTCAATGCGGCGAATTTGGTGTCGATGCGAGTGGTCATACCGTGCCCCGTGGCAAAGTGCGCGCAAGATAATCGGCGATGGGTTTGCCAGACATGGCCGTCTCCATCCAAGCGCGCCGTTCAAAGTCAATAATTCCGAGTTCCCAGACGCAGGCCATCAGCAAGGGCTGTGCGGGCATGAATTCGATCTCGTCGCCGAGTTCGGACTGCCACAGCATTTCCGTTGCGATGCCGCCTTCCAGCCACCAATGAAGCAGAAGCCAGAGGCTTTCCTCACCCTGGTGGAGAATGGCGAAACCGGCGTCCTGATGCGGCAGGGCTTCAAGCCTTGCCGCAGCATTTGCGATCTGCCTGCGGGCGATGCCCACCGCAGCTTCGGCAAGCGGATTGGAAGAGTCCGCTTCGATGATGTTGAGCTTGATCGTCGCCGGGCCGCATTCCGTCAGCCCGTCGAACCATGCGGCGCGCGGTCTGTAGGTGGAAAGCTCGGCAGCGTCTTTGCCCATTCTGTCCTCAGATATCCATGCCGAGCAACTTGCCGACCGTATGGACGTCCTTGTCGCCACGGCCAGACAGGTTGACGATCATGATCTGGTCCTTGCCCATGGTCGGGGCCATCTTGACGGCCTGCGCAATGGCATGGGCGGATTCCAGCGCCGGGATAATGCCTTCGACGCGGGTTGCAAGCTGGAAGGCATCCAGTGCTTCCGTGTCGAGGATCGGCACATAGTCAACGCGACCCGAATCCTTCAACCAGGAATGTTCCGGGCCGACGCCCGGATAGTCGAGACCGGCAGAAACCGAATGGCCTTCGAGAATCTGGCCGTCTTCGTTCTGAAGCAGATAGGTGCGGTTGCCATGCAGAACGCCGGGACGACCCGCGCTCATCGATGCGCAATGCTCGTCACCGTCGAGACCGTGCCCGCCTGCCTCGACGCCGACGATCTTGACCGATGCGTCGTCGAGGAAAGGATGGAACAGGCCAATGGCATTGGAACCGCCGCCGACAGCCGCGATAATGACATCCGGCAGGCGGCCTTCCTGTTCGAGGATCTGCTGGCGCGCTTCCGTGCCGATGACAGACTGGAAGTCGCGGACCAGTTCCGGATAAGGATGCGGACCGGCAGCCGTGCCGATCAGGTAATAGGTGTCTTCAACATTCGTGACCCAATCGCGAAGCGCTTCGTTCATCGCGTCCTTGAGCGTGCCGTTGCCAGCCGTGACCGGCTTTACTTCAGCACCCAGCAGCTTCATGCGGAACACATTCGGCTTCTGACGTTCAACGTCCGTCGCGCCCATATAGACCACGCAAGGCAGGCCGAAACGTGCGGCGACGGTGGCCGATGCAACGCCGTGCTGGCCAGCGCCGGTCTCGGCGATGATGCGCGTCTTGCCCATGCGCTTGGCCAGCAGAATCTGGCCGAGGCAGTTGTTGATCTTGTGGCTGCCTGTGTGGTTCAGGTCTTCGCGCTTGAAATAAATCTTCGCGCCGCCCAGATGCTTGGTCAGGCCTTCAGCAAAATACAGCTTGGAAGGCCGACCGGCATAATAGGTCGAAAGGGCAGAAAGCTCAGCCTTGAACTCGGGATCGTTCTTGGCCGTTTCATAGGCTTCCTGCAATTCGAGGATCAGCGGCATCAGCGTCTCGGCGACGAAACGTCCGCCGAAAATACCGAACATGCCCTCTTCATCCGGGCCTGTCTTGTAGGAATTGGGTTCAACCGGCTTGTTCAACGCTTCAGCTCCGTCATGTTCAGGCGCGTCTGGCGGACGGTGATACATCCGCATCGGCGACAGCCTGGAAAAAATCTTCAATGAGACGCACGTCCTTTTCGCCCGGTGCGCGCTCGACGCCAGACGATATGTCGATGCCCGGCGCGTGCGTCTCGTGCAGCGCCTCGGCAATGTTGCCAGCGTTCAATCCACCGGAAAGCATGTAATCGACATCCGCGTCAAGCGCATCGAGCAGGCCCCAATCGAAGGAGACCCCGTTGCCGCCCGGCAATTCCGATCCTTTCGGCGGCTTGGCGTCGAACAGGAAGCGGTCGGCAATGCCCTTATAGGGCGCGATAGCGGCCAGATCGTCGGCGCTGCGGATCGCAAAGGCCTTCATGACCGGCAGGCCATAGCGCTCTTTGACAAAGCGCACGCGCTCCGGCGTTTCATGGCCATGCAGCTGCAGAATATCCGGTTTTACGGCGCCGACGATTTCGTCCAGCGTCGCATCGTCGGCATCCACCGTCACGGCGACAACTTTCGCGCGGCCACTTGCAGCAGGGCGCAGCGCAGCTGCGGCATCGGGTGCGATATTGCGTGGGCTCTTTGGAAAAAAGATAAAGCCGATATGAGTCGCACCGCCGTCAAGAGCGGCAGCGACAGTATTAGGCGTTTTCAGCCCGCATATCTTGATATCCAAAGCCATGGGTTTCCCGTCGCACAAAACGAGGCGCTTCTCAAGCCGTTCGCACCTATTCGCAGCTAATCTCTGACGGTATGTCCGTCAAAACCGCGTGCGATCAGGAAATCATACGCTTCCATGACCTCCATGGGAACAGCCTGCGCAATCTGGTAGCCTTTGGCCGGATAGTCCAGAATGCGCTCCAGATCGCCGGTCATCTCGTTGATGAGCATCTCCACCGGATAGGAAGGGGTCGGCTGCTCTTCGAAGGAAAGGAGCGGCGCGGTCACGCTGGCCTTTGCTTCCGGCCATTGCCGGGCGACGGTGGCGTGCACACGGCGTTGTGTCTGCGGCTTGGTGACGAAAATCGGGCTGATCACGCCGGGCAGCATTTTTGCGAGCGAGAACCGGATGTTTTCGCCAATATTGGTGGCGTTCGGTTCGATGGTGATTGCTTCTTCGGGCACACCGAGCCGCATCGCCACTTCGGCAAAGGCTTCAGCTTCGCTGGCTGGATAGAGGTTTTCGGTCCAGTGACCGCTTTTGCCGGTAAAGATCACCAGCGGCGCCATGCCCTCAAGATAGAGATCGGCGGCGCGTTCCGCCACGCGCAGATCGTAGCTGCCCAGTCCGATGATGACATCGGATGCCGGAATGGGATCGTAAATGCAGTGGTAGTCCCACAGCACCTTGGCGGCGGTCAATATTGATGGGTTCATGTAAAGTCTATAGCCTGTAATGCGCTGCCATTTCGCTTCAGCCACGCTTTGCAGCGTTCCGTATCGGGGCAAAGCTCCTGACAGAGTTTCCAGAATTGCGGCCCATGATTCATCTCGATCAGATGCGCGACTTCATGCGCGACGAGATAGTTGATGACGGCCGGCGGTGCCATGCCGATACGCCATGAAAAGGAAAGAACGCCATCCGAGGTGCACGAACCCCAGCGGCTCTTGGTGTCCTTGAAGCGGACAGCCTTGGCCTTGCGCCCGACAGTCGCCGTATGGCGCACCACCAGCGTTTCGATATCCCGCTTCACCTGCCCTTTGAGATAATCGGCCAGACGGCGCGGCAAATGGCTGGGATCACCATGAACCAGCAGCACATTGCCTTCTGGGCCTTCAAGAAGCTCTACTATGCCGCGTCCGGGCTGATGCATGATGAGGTGCGGCACGCCGCGAATGGGAATTTTCACACCGGGACGCACGGCAGGCTGATCCGGCAGTTTGGTGATGCGGCTTTCGATCCAGCCTTGATGGCGCTTGAGAAAGCTCTGCACCTCGCGCTCTGGCAGGCCGGGCGGGACGGTGATGCGCAGACCTTTTCCGCCAGCTTCGATGCGCAGCGTCAGACGCTTGGCACGCGGGTTTTCGAACACACGTAACGGCAACTCGCGACCCGCCACCGCATGGATGTGCTCGCTCCGGACAGTTGCCGTATTGGCAGATGCCCTGTTGCCGCTGATTTGCCGAAGGAAGGATAAGCCCATTGCCTAAGAATAAGCGATTCGCGCGAAAAGCCAGACAAAAAAGCTTTTTTAAGCAAAACGGCGCGGTTTTACCGCGCCGTTTCGAGAGATTTCAGGGCGTTATACATCATCAAAGATCGGTGATGTCGTTCTTGCCACCCTTTGCTGGCGTCTTCTTGGCGGCAGCGCGTCGCTCGGCCATGAAGCGGTCGAACTCTTCCTTGTCGCGTGCACGGCGAAGCTCAGCGGCATAGGATCCGAATTCGGCGCGGGCTTCGTCAAGCTTGCGGCGCTCTTCGGCAAGACGGTCCAGTTCTTCGCGACGCCAGTCGTCGAAGGCTGCGTTGCCGGTTGCGCTGCCAAAGTTGAAGCTCTCGCTTTTGCGGCAGTTGCGGAAAGAACCGAACATGGAATCGGTCTTCTCGTTGACGCCGCGCTTGAACCCTTCGAGGCGGTCGCCCCAAAGAATATAGGCGAGCATGGCAAGGCCCAGCGGCCAGAAGAGAAAGAAGCCGAGCACCATCAGCGCAATCGTGGCTGGCGTCCATGCCGGTCGTATCAATGCGGAATTGGTCATGGTCTGCTCCATAATAATCAGGCCTGCCAGGTCCACATCATGCGGACATTTGTGTTTGGCGGCTTGATTTCGAATTGGTGAAGGGATTGCGGCATTTCAAGAATGCCGCAATCCGATTCCAGCCCGATTCAGAGGGAGTCAGAGCTAACCAATGTGATTATCTCGAAATTTTTTTCCGAAAATGTTCGAGAAAAGTAACGGCAAGCCCGGCAATCAGGGCCCAGAAGGCAGAGCCGACCCCGAAAAACGCCATGCCGGAGGCGGTGACAGCGAAGGTGACCGTGGCTGCGAGGCGCTCCGGTTCGTCCTTCAGGGCAAGCGACATGGCGTTGATGAACGGGCCGGTCAGGGCAAGACCGGCGACCAGCGCAATCAGCGTTGTCGGCAGGACGGCGAAGATCGCGACCAGTGATGCGCCGAACAAAGCGAACACCACATAGATTGCCGCATAGACCGGACCGGTCAGCCAGCGCTTGGTGGGATCTGGATGCGCGTCGGGATTGGTGCAGAGCGCTGCCGAAATTGCTGCCAGATTGGTGGTCGATGCGCCGAAGGGTGCGGTTAGAATGGAGAACAGGCCCGTCACGCGCAGGCAGGCGCTGGTCGGCGGCTCATAGCCCGATGCGCGCAGCACTGCGAAGCCGGGCAGGTTCTGCGACGCCATGGTCACGAGATAGAGCGGCAAGGCGAGGCCGATCATCGCGCCCAGATGAAATTCGGGCCAGACGAGGGTGAGCGTCGAGATTTCCGGGGCGGGCAGGGTTGGCGAACGGCCTGAGACAAGCGCGAAGATCATGCCGACCACCAGAACGGCGATGACCGCCAGCGATGGGTTGAAGAGGCGGATCAGGAAGAAAAGCGCGACCAGCGGCAATACGAAGACGGGATCAAAGGGGACTGTCTTTGCAGCGGCGATGACGAAGCTCAGCAGCACGCCCGCAAGCATGCCGGAGGCAACCGATGCCGGTATGCGCGACACCAGCACCGAAAGCTGGCGGATCAACCCGGTGGCAATCAGCGCCAGCGCTGTCACGATGAAGGCGCCGACAGCTTCCGCCATGGTGAAGCCGGCGCTCGCGCCGATCAGCGCCAGCCCGGGTGTCGACCATGCCGCGATGATGGGCATACGATAGCGCGTGCTGAGCCAGGCCGATGAAGCTGCGATGGCAAGGCAGATGGCCGTAACCCAGCTGGCCGTTTGGGCCTGCGTCGCGCCTAAAACCTGTGCGGCGGCAATGATCAGCGCCAGCGTGCCGCCGAAGCCGACAATGGCAGCAACCGCCGATGACGCGATGACCGAAAAGCGCATGATAATGCCCCGTTTATGCTGTTGCGGTCACGCGTTCTGCCAGACCGGAAACCGTGCGGATGAGAAGATCAAGATCCTGCGGCCGTGACAGCCTGTGGTCGCCGTCACGCACCAGCGTCAGTGTCACATCGTCAACGGGCAGATGCTCCACCAGCGTCAGTGCGTGCTTGTATGGCACGTCCGGGTCCTGCATGCCTTGCAGAATATGGACGGGGCAGCCCGTTTCGATGATGCCCTTGAGCACGAGGTTCTTGCGGCCGTCTTCGATCAATGCGCGCGTGTAGACGTAAGGGTTGGGCGAATAATCGGAGGGCTCTTCAAAATAACCCTTTTCCTGCAGGTCGCGCTTCTGCGCGTCGGAAAGGCTTGGCTCGACAAGTGCCGCCGTGAAATCGGGAGCAGGGGCGATCAGCACGATGCCGGCAGGCGACTTGCCTTCCTTCATCAGTTCCTGCGCCATGCGCAGCGCGATCCAGCCGCCCATGGATGAGCCGACAAGAATCTGCTGACCCTTGGCATATTGGTGGTAGACGGCAAGGCTTTCGTTAAGCCAGCGCGAGATCGTGCCTTCGTTGAAGTCGCCACCGGATTCGCCATGGCCGGAATAATCAAGCCTCAGAGCGCTGTGGCCGGTCTTTTCGGCCCATTGGTCAAGAATCACGGCCTTGGTGCCGAGCATGTCGGAGCGATAGCCGCCCAACCAGACAAGTCCGGGCTGATTTTTGCCCTCTCTATGGCGAACAGCAATCTTCGCGCCGTCCACGTCAAGAAATTCCGGCTCCAGTTCAGGCCCCGCATTGCTCATCTGAGTCTCCCGATAATTGGGATGTCTTTTGCCATGTCTTTTGGAGCGAGGAAACCCGCGCGATTGACCCACCCGTTTGGCACACCTTGAAATTGAAGGAAATGTGACCGATATGTCGCTTTTCGCCCCTGATTTAGCTCTTTATCACGTGGGGGTGATTTTTCCTGTCAAAGATGCTATTGACTTCGCCGCTTGCTTGACGACATTTCCGCGTTCAACTGCGGTTGGATCGGGGATATGTCGTGTAAGCGACAAAAGTTCTTGCCGTATGAACGTTAACAATCAGGAGATAACGACCATTCGCCGACCGTTCAGAGCGACGCCGGTCCAGAAAGACGGACCGCGCTCCAACCGTGACATCCGGGTTCCCCGGGTCCAGCTTATCGATGCCGAAGGCCAGAACCACGGTGATGTTTCCATTCAGGAAGCTATCGCCATGGCAGAGGAAGCGGGCCTCGATCTCGTTGAGATCGTGCCGAACGCAGAGCCTCCGGTTTGCAAGATCGTAGACCTTGGTAAGCTGAAGTATCAGAACCAGAAAAAGGCCGCCGAGGCACGCAAGAAGCAGAAAACGGTTGAAATCAAGGAAATCAAGATGCGACCGAACATCGACACCCATGACTATGAGGTGAAGATGAAAGCTGCTCTGCGTTTCTTTGAGGAAGGCGACAAGGTCAAGGTCACCTTGCGTTTCCGCGGCCGTGAAATGGCGCACCAGGAGCTTGGTATGAAGCTTCTGCAGCGCGTCAAGGAAGACACCGTCGAAATCGCGAAGGTCGAGTCCGAGCCGAAGCTCGAAGGCCGTCAGATGATGATGGTGCTCGCACCGCGCTGATTTTTCAGCATAGTCTTGGAAAAGCCGCCTTCGGGCGGTTTTTCTTTGCAATTAAGCAACTGAGCCGCAATGAATATGGCAACTGTGGAACGATCATGAAGACAATAGGTGAATTGGGGAAGTATCAGCAGCGCCGCCGTCTGGCGATTGGCGTTGTGATTGCGCTTCTGGTGATCGCGCTGCTTTTCGTCCGCTCTTCCGCTGTGGGGCGCGTGCATGAGTATATCGAGTCCATCGGCCTCAGCTTCATCGTTGCTGCGATTCTCGGGCGCATGTGGTGCACGCTGTATATCGGCGGGCGCAAGAGCGCCGAAATTGTGCGCAGCGGCCCCTATTCGATGACGCGTAACCCGCTTTATGTGTTCAGTACGCTTGGCGCCATGGGCATCGGCGCGCAAACGGGCAGCGTCATCGTCGCTGTCGGCTTCGGCGTCCTTTGCTATGTTGCCTTTTCCATCGTCATCCGCACGGAGGAGAAGTTTCTGGAGCAGAATTTCGGTGAGCCATATCGCGCTTATTGCCGGGATGTTCCCCGCTTCTTCCCGAAGTTCTCGATCTATAATGATGACGCGACGGTGACGGTGAAGCCGGATCGCCTGTATCGCACCTTTACGGACGGTCTGGTGTTCTTCGTAGCCTATCCGTTCTTTGAGTTCATCGAGTACCTGCAGGACATTCATGCCTTGCCGGTTTTGCTGCGGCTTTATTGAGTCATTTCAGTCGATTCAGCCATTGCGTTTTATGGGCTTTAAGCCTATAAGGCCGCGTTCGAACCGCCCGGCAGGGCATGCCGTGGCGGTTTCGTATGCTTTTCAGGCTCGGTCTGCCTGAAAGTAAAAACAGATTTCGGTCGGTTTCTGGCACGGGCGTCCTCCATAACAAGAGGCGTGGAGTGCCGCAGGCACGACGGAGATCACAAAGAAGGAGTAGCAAAATGCCCAAGATGAAGACCAAATCGGCCGCCAAGAAGCGGTTCAAAATCACCGGCACTGGCAAAGTTGTAGCTGCGGCTGCAGGCAAGCGCCATGGCATGATCAAGCGCTCGAACAAGTTCATTCGCGATGCACGCGGCACCATGGTGCTCTCGGAAGCAGATGCGAAGATCGTAAAACAGTTCCTGCCTAACGGCCTCTAAGCCGCTGTCCTTTAAGGAGATCATAATATGGCACGCGTAAAACGCGGCGTTACTTCACACGCCAAGCACAAAAAAGTTCTCGATCAGGCTGCCGGTTTCCGCGGTCGTCGTAAGAACACCATCCGCACCGCTAAAGCTGCAGTTGATCGTTCGAAGCAGTATGCTTACCGCGATCGCAAGAATCGCAAGCGTACCTTCCGCGCTCTCTGGATCCAGCGCATCAATGCTGCTGTCCGTGAGCAGGGCCTGACCTATGGCCGTTTCATCGACGGTCTGGCAAAGGCTGGTATCGAAGTTGACCGCAAGGTCCTGTCCGACATCGCAATCCACGAACCGGATGCATTCGGTGCGCTGGTTGCATCGGCGAAGAAGGCTCTTGAGTACCTCAAGAACACCGAAACGCCGAACGCTTTTGAAGGCGCTGTCCGCTAAGCCAGCCCTTCCCAAGTGATATTGTGAATTTGGGGAACCCGCGCTGGCTTGGCTGGCGCGGGTTTTTCTTTCTTATCTGGTGCCCACCGCAAATATCGCCGATGAAGAGGCGTGGACGTTGCAGGCGCTACAGGGATGCAAACAAGAGGCGTCGAGTGTCCCCTGGACACGAGAGGGATGCAAACAAGAGGCGTGGAGTGCCGCAGGCACGACAGGGAAGCTAAAAATGAGCGATCTTGAACAACTCGAACAAACGATCATGGGCGAAATCGCCGCCGCCAGCGATGAGCAGGCGATTGAAGCGGTCCGCGTCGCGGCACTGGGCAAGAAGGGCACGGTTTCCGAAAAGCTGAAACTGCTTGGCACCATGACCCCGGAAGAGCGCCAGATTCAGGGACCGGCGATCAACGGTTTGAAGAACCGCGTCACCGATGCGCTGACCGAGCGCAAGACCGCGCTGCGCAAGGCGGCCGTTGCGGCCCGTCTTGAGCGCGAAAAACTCGATGTGACGCTGCCGGTCCGTGAAAGCGCTGCTTCGCGCGGTCGCATTCACCCGATTTCGCAGGTGGTGGACGAGATCACCGCGATCTTCGCCGATATGGGTTTTTCGATTGCCGAAGGTCCGGATATCGAGACCGATTACTACAATTTCACAGCGCTGAATTTCCCGGAAGGGCACCCGGCGCGCGAGATGCACGACACGTTCTTCTTCAATCCGGACGAGAAGGGCGAGCGCAAGCTTCTGCGCACGCATACCTCGCCGGTGCAGGTGCACACGATGGAGAAGTTCGCTGCGATCCGTGACAAGGAAGGCCGCGACGAGCCGATCCGCATCGTGATCCCGGGCAAGACCTATCGTATGGATTCCGACGCCACCCACTCGCCGATGTTCCATCAGGTCGAAGGTCTGGTCGTGGACAAGTCGGCCAATGTCGCCAACATGAAGTGGGTGCTGGAAGAGTTCTGCAAGTCGTTCTTCGAAGTGCCGTCGGTGACGATGCGCATGCGTCCGAGCTTCTTCCCGTTCACGGAACCATCTGTCGAAGTGGATATCCAGTGCGACCGCTCCGGCCCGCATGTGAAGTTCGGCGAAGGCAATGACTGGCTCGAAATTCTGGGCTGCGGCATGGTGCATCCGAATGTGCTGCGCGCTTCCGGCTATGATCCGGACGTCTATCAGGGCTTTGCCTGGGGCATGGGCATCGATCGCATCGCCATGCTGAAATACGGCATGCCGGATCTGCGCGCCTTCTTCGACGCCGATGTGCGCTGGATCAACCATTACGGTTTCCGTCCGCTCGATCTGCCGACACTGTTCGGTGGCCTGAGCGCATGACGCAACTGCCCGAACCTTATCGCGATGCGGTGACTTTCGCCTTTGGTGATTCGCCAGAACTTGCCGATGAGTTGCTTGCGCTGGTACTGGCGGGTCGCAAGACTGCGACCTGTGCCGCGCTTGCCTCTTTCGGTGAAGACGGCGAGCCGATGCCGGTCGTCGGACGTCGCGATGTGGTTCTGGATGGTCTTGGCCGCCCTGCAGCGGTGATCGAAACAGTTGAACTGACGGTCTGTCGCTTCGATGAGGTTGATGCCGCCTTTGCAGAACAGGAGGGTGAAGGCCCGCTGGAAGAATGGCGAAAGGGGCACGAAGCCTATTTTCGCCGCAACGGCGGTTTCTCCCCGGATATGGAATTGCTTTGCGAGCGCTTTCGCGTTGTCGAAGTGCTCAAACGCTGAAATTTAGGAAAGAACACGATCATGAAATTCACGCTTTCCTGGCTCAAGGATCACCTTGAAACCGACGCGACGCTCGAACAGATCGTCGAGAAGCTGACCGATATCGGTCTTGAAGTGGAATCGGTCGATGACCGCGCCGCCTTCAAGGCTTTCAAGATCGCCAAGGTGGTGAGCGCCACCCAGCATCCCGATGCTGACAAGCTGCGCGTACTCTCCGTCGATACGGGCGATGGCAAGCCGGTACAGGTTGTTTGCGGTGCGCCGAACGCCCGCACGGGTCTGGTCGGTGTTCTGGGCCGTCCGGGCGACTATGTTCCGGGTCTTGATGTCACCTTGTCAGTCGGCAAGATTCGCGGTGTCGAAAGCTTCGGCATGATGTGTTCCGAGCGCGAGCTGGAACTGTCCGACGAGCACAACGGCATCATCGATCTGCCGGAAGATGCGCCGGTCGGCACCAGCTTTGCGGCCTATATGGGGCTTGATGATCCGATCATCGAAATTGGCCTCACGCCGAACCGCGCCGATTGCACCGGCATTCACGGCATTGCCCGCGATCTGGCAGCCGCCGGTCTCGGCACGCTGAAGAACACGCTGCCTGCGGCCGCCAAGGGCGAAGGCGAAACGCCGGTCAAGATCATTCTCGATCAGAATGCGGAAAACCCGTTCTGTCTCGGCTTTGCGCTGCGCATGGTCAAGGGCGTGAAGAACGGCCCGAGCCCGAAATGGATGCAGCAGCGTCTGAAGGCAATCGGTCTGCGCCCGATCAATGCACTGGTGGACATCACCAATTACGTGACCTTCGATCAGGGCCGTCCGCTGCATGTTTTCGATGCAGCCAAGGTCAAGGGCAATCTGACGGTGCGTGCCGCCAAGGATGGCGAGACCATTCTGGCGCTCGACCAGCGCGAGTACAAGCTGAACGCCGGCATGTACATCATCGCCGATGAGAACGGTCCCGAATCGATTGCCGGTATTATGGGCGGCGAGCATTCGGGTTGCGACGAAAACACGGTCGATGTGCTGATCGAATCCGCTCTGTGGGATGCCCGCATGATCGCACGTACGGGCCGTGAACTCGGCATCGTCACGGATGCGCGCTATCGTTTCGAACGCGGCGTCGATCCGGAAATGATGGTTCCGGGTGCGGAAATTGCGACCAAGCTCGTTCTGGACCTGTGCGGCGGACAGCCGACGGTTCTCGACGTTGTCGGTTACAAGGCTCCTGCGCCGCGCGTCATCGATTTCCCGGTCACGGAAGTAAAGCGTCTGACGGGTATCGAGGTTTCCTACGACGCCTCGCTGGATATTCTCAAGCGCCTCGGCTTCGGTGTTGAAGGTGACGGCAAGGTTATCAAGGCGACGGTGCCGACATGGCGCGGAGACGTGGAAGGCAAGGCCGACCTCGTTGAAGAAGTCATGCGCATTCACGGCATCAATCAGATCGAGCCGCAGCCGCTGCCGAACCATGGCGCCGTCAATGGCCGCATCCTGACCACATTGCAGATCCGTACGCGTCATGCCCGCCGTATGCTAGCCTCGCGCGGCATGCTGGAAGCGGTGACCTATTCCTTCATTTCCGAAGCGCAGGCCAAGGCATTTGGCGGCGGCCAGCCGGAACTGAAGCTCGCCAACCCGATTGCATCCGACATGTCGGATATGCGTCCGTCGCTTCTGCCGGGCCTGCTGGCTGCGGCACAGCGCAATGCGGATCGCGGTTTCGGCGATATCGCTTTGTTCGAAGTGTCGGGCATTTACGAAGGCGACACGCCGGAGAAGCAGCGCCGTGTGGCGGGCGGTATCCGTCGTGGAACGGCAGGCGTTGAAGGCGCTGGTCGTTTCTGGTCCGGCAATGCCGCAACGGTTGGTGTGTTCGACGCCAAGGCCGATGCGCTGGCGGCGTTGGAAGCTGCCGGTGCACCGGTTGATCGCATCCAGATCGAAGCCGGTGGTCCGGAATGGTTCCATCCGGGCCGTTCGGGCACGCTGAAGCTTGGCCCCAAGGTCGTTCTCGGCACGTTCGGCGAGTTCCATCCGGACACGCTGGAAGCGCTCGATGTATCGGGCAATCTCTGCGGCTTCGAAATCTATATCGATGCGATCCCTGAGCCGAAGGCAAAGGCAACCCGCACGAAGCCTGCGCTCAACCTGTCGCAGTTCCAAAGCCTTAAGCGCGATTATGCCTTTGTGGTGGATGCGAATGTTCAAGCAGGCAATGTCGTGAAAGCGGTTTCCGCTGCCGACAAGAAGCTAATTGTCGGCGTGCAGGTGTTCGACATCTTCACGGGCGCATCGCTTGGCGAAGGCAAGAAGTCGATTGCGGTTGAAGTGCTGCTACAACCACAGGATCGCACCCTGACTGACGAAGACCTGGAAGCGCTGTCCCGCCAAGTGGTGGCCAGTGTCGCCAAACAGACCGGCGGCGTGCTGCGCGGATAAGCATAAAACAAAAAGCCCGGCTTCAAGCCGGGCTTTTTTCTAACCTCGTAAGCCGATGCAATTGCCCCATGGGTCTTGGACCTGACACATGCGCATGCCATCCTGAATATCGAGCGGTCCGCGATACAGCTTGCCGCCGATGGCCATCAAAAGTGCCAGTGATTCATCGAAACTGTCGACGTGCCAATAGACAATACTTCCCGCCGCACCGGACGAAACCTTTTCGTCCGCCGGAACAATTTCCAGATCGATCTCACCGATTTGCAGATAGCTGAAATCAAACGCTTCGAGATGTTTGGGAACTGCGTGCGGAAAGGCTTTGCGATACCACTCGATAGCAGCTGCAACATTGCTGACGTGGATCAGAACTGCGGATATTGTGCCACTCATGCAGGGGTAGCCGCACGCATAGGCATGGCGCGCATGGCCATGTCGATGATCTTCTGCACTGCCGCACGCGAGCTTCCGTCGCGCGCCTCATAGGAAAGGCTCTGCTGGATTGCGTGGTAGAACTCACTCATCTGGGTGATATCGGTATCTGCTGGCAGGTCGCCATCGCGCAAGGCGCGTTGCAGGCGCTTGGAAAGCAGTTCCTGATTGGTATGGCGAATGGCGGTCAGGAACTCCTTGACCGGCACATTCTCCGGTTTGCACTGGATCGAGCTGACGCTGATCATGCAGCCGCCAGCCGGGCAGGCAAAGGCGCTGTCCGCGCTCAATTCGAGCCAGAGGCGTATGCCATCCTGAATGGTGGCGGCGTCTTCCAAAGCTGCAAAGGGAGCGGCGCCAATGGTGCGCCGGTAAAAATCGACGGCCTCGCGAAAAGCCTGCTCCTTATTGCCGAAAGCGGCATAGAAGCTCGGCGGCGTAATGCCTATGGCTGCCGTGAAATCGCTGATCTGGGCGCATTCATAGCCTTTGGCCCAGAATACCTTCATGACCTTGTCCAGCGCAGTATCGCGATCGAAACTGCGCGGGCGACCGCGCGAAACCATTTTTCCTCCCTTTCTATAGTCTGTCTTATATAATTCGCTTGACGTCTCCGAACAAGTCGATATGAATTATATAATCATTATTACATAAATAGGGATTCGTCTCCATGAACGATTCGTGCGAATCCGCCCTTGCGGCGGAAGGGGCAGTTGCGTCCCGTAAAGAGGCGCGGGCAATACCGATGGTTGTCTATTGCCTCAGTCTCGGCGTTTTTGCGCTGACGACCTCCGAATTGATGATCTCGGGCATGATGCCTGCGCTTCAGGAGGCTTTTGGCCGGTCCATTGCTGATATCGGCAATCTGATCTCGCTCTATGCCTTGGGCATGATGATCGGCGGCCCACTGGTGACCGTGCTGTTTCTCGCCCTGAAGATCGAGAATAAGCGCGGGCTTCTGGGCCTTTTGATCTTCTACGCGCTTGCCCAGAGCGTGGCCGCCTCCACCAGCAATTTCCATGTGCTTTTGGCTGCTCGCGTGCTGACCGGTATGGCCGCAGCGACAAGTTTCGGCCTCATGCTGGCCATTACTGCGCAGCTGGTTGCGCCGGAACTGCGGGGGCGGGCATCGTCGCTGGTCTTTGCCGGACTGATGCTCTGCACCGTGCTCGGCGTGCCGATTGCAACGGCAATCACCAATGCTTTCGGCTGGCGCGCCAGCTTCTGGAGCATCGTGGTGCTGATTCTGCTTTGCGCGCTGGTCATCGCGCTGAAGATCGAAACGACCCGTGACGGACCGCAGGCTGACCTGCGCTCGGAACTGGCGGAAATGCGCAAGCCGAAGCTCTGGGCGGCCTATGCGACAAGTGCGCTGGTCATCGGCTCGTCCTTCGCGGTTTACAGCTATCTGTCGCCGATCACCGTGGAGCTGGCCGGTTTCTCGGCCATGCAGGTTCCGTTTCTGCTTGCCGTCTATGGCGCCGCCAATATTGTCGGCAACTATGTTTCCGGTCGTTTTGCCGACCGATACACGATCATGACCATCTTCGCTGGTCTGGTGGTGATGCTCGCAGCCATGCTGATCTTCGCGCTCTTCGCAGAACTCAAGCCGGCTGCGATCCTTGCCATTGTGATGATCGGCCTGACGGGAATTGCGCTGAACCCCGCCTTTGTGGCACGCGTGATGCGCATTGCCCATCCCGGTGCATTGGTGAATGCGATGCATGCATCGGTCATCAATATCGGACTTGGCCTCGGCCCATGGATCGGTGGTCAGGCGATGGAGGCAGGATATGGTCTGCACGCGCCACTGTGGGTTGGCTTTGCCATGACGCTGGCCGGGTTACTGACGCTGGCTCCGCCCGCCTTGCGGCGCATGTAATCGCAATTCAAAACGACAATAAAAAGCCGGGGCATGCCCCGGCTTTTTTCTGACGCTACAGATGTAAGCGGATCAGTCCTTGGAGAACATGGTGGCCGACTGTGAGGTCGAGACCATCATATTATAGTCGTTGACGATCCATTCGAGATCCGAACCGACGCGTGCCTTGCGGGCGTCGCCCTTGGTCTTCTGCAGCGCTTGCTGGAACGAGCGCAATTTGCCGAGCAGGCTTGCCGGGCGCGATTCAAAGACGTGGAAGGAGTTCGGATGCTCCGAAGCGTAATCGTCCATTTCGCGTACGGCAGCGGCATAGACATCCATGGCCTTGCCGAAGGCTTCCATGTCGACCACCGGCTTGTCATTGTCCGGCAGCAAATCGACCACCGACTTGGCGCGCATCATGACATTGCGAACATGCCAGTTGGCCTTCTTGCCTTCTGCCTTTTCAATGGCGTCGAGTTCGGCGAGATCGATCTTGCTCTTTTCTTCATCCAGAAGCGCGTCCACGCGCTTACGCTCCTTCAGGAATTCCGGCGCATAGTCGGCAATCTGCTTGTGAAAGGCTTTGGCTTCGGCAAACTTGTCGGACATATAGTCCTTGCGATCATAATATTTGCTGGCTTTTTCGATCACCGGCGCCAGCTTCTGGTAAATCGCGATGTAGCTTTCCATGGCCGCATCGAGATCGGGCATTTTCGGGTCGGCCTTGGTCGCGCCCTCGGCGGCTTCGATTTCGCTGCGCACGTCATAGAGTGAATAGAGCCCGTAGACATTGCGCTCCTTGCCGGTCGGGCCCTTTTTCATATCGACCCAGCTGTCATATCTGCCGAGCGATTCCGATGCGCGGATCGTGCGGTTGAGAAGCGAAACATAGGCGTTCATTTTCTCGATGGCGGCATTCTGATCGGCCCCATCGGCGGATTGCGCGAAGGCCGTGGCAGGCAGAAGGACTGCCAGAAACGCAAACAGGATTGCGCGCGGCGAAAATCGTCTCATGTGCTTTTCCTCTTTCAAGAACCGGACGCTGTGTCCCGAATTATTCACGAGCATTGTCCGGCAGCCAGTTGCTGCCGGAACGTTGTCTGATGAAGGTGATGATTGAAACGGCGACGGACAGCACCACCAGATATTCGAAGAAGCGGAACGGGATGACGATCCAGCCGCTAATGGAACGTTCGACAGCGCCATAGATGTTGATGAGCTGGAAATCATAGTTCACGCCGGTGCTCCCGCCGCCATGGCTGACGATTTCCCTGATCTGCATATGACTTCCGGGACTGCCGAAAATCCATGCCAGCGGCTGGTTATAGAGCGGGTTGCCGCGGCTATCGAAGAACATGGCAGTGAAGGCCATGAACGAAATCATGATCGCGGCCGCTTCGGGCTTGCGCCAGTCGACCTTGGTGAACCAGAATATCGCGGAGAAGACGACAAGGAGAACGGCGCTTGCAACGCCATCGATAAAGATGACGCCATACATCCCGTAGACCAGGGCCAGTCCCACGAGGGCAAAGCAAGCGATGACAGCGGCGGCAATGGCAAAAATGCCAAGCACTTTTGTAACAGATCCTGTTTGCATAGCGCGCAGAGAGCATGTGTAGAACGGAATAACAAGTCTTATTAGCGATTTATAATATTGAGAGCGGTACTCATGAACTTCTTTATACGCCTTGCTTTTGGCGCCGAAACTTGAATTCAGGTCCAAATTGACAGGAATGAGCAG
This sequence comes from Ochrobactrum sp. 19YEA23, assembly GCF_029909865.1. Classification (NCBI taxonomy): domain Bacteria; kingdom Pseudomonadati; phylum Pseudomonadota; class Alphaproteobacteria; order Hyphomicrobiales; family Brucellaceae; genus Ochrobactrum; species Ochrobactrum sp. 19YEA23. The sequence goes on from NZ_JASAMQ010000001.1 coordinate 277,363, forward strand.
GATGAACCATCTGCGCTATGCCGGATTGCCAGAGCACGAACAGCGTGCGGTCTTCACGAATATCATTCTGCAAAATCCACTCCTGACTGTCGTCTTTTCGCGCCTTCAAGATCTTGCTGCGGCCAGTAAGCAAGCTGGAAATGGCGAGGAAAGTCCGGAATTCTGGATCGTTTCGGGCGCGCTTTATAACAGTGTCTGGAATCACCTGACCGAACGCCCCGTGCTGCACGGCATCAAAGATGTCGATATTTTCTATTTCGATGCAAGTGATCTGTCCTGGGGGGCGGAAGACCGGCTGATCGAGCACGGAAAGGCTCTTTTCAGCGATTTCCCTCTGCCGGTGGAAATACGCAATCAGGCGCGGGTACATCTGTGGTTCGAACAGCGCTTCGGTCAGCCTTACGAACCGCTGCGCTCTGCCACGGAATCGATCGGGCGGTTTTCAACCATTGCACATTGCGTCGGGGCCAAGGCGGAAACAGACAACACGCTGACGTTACAGATGCCCTTCGGCCTCGACGACATTTTTTCGTTTCGTCTCAGGCCTAATCGTGCCATCGATAACGCCGCAACGCACCGAACCAAGGCGCGCCGCGCGCTTTCATACTGGCCGGACCTGACTTTTCAGGACTGGGACGCGCCAGAATGATTCGGCAATGCGTGTTGTGAGAGTAACGATCTGAACGAAGGAAACGGCATGTTCCGCTGGGGTATTCTTTCCACCGCCAAAATCGGCGTCACGCAGGTGATTCCCGCATTCGCCGCGTCGGATAACGGCGTTGTCCATGCAATCGCGAGCCGCGATCACGCCCGTGCCCGTGCCGTGGCCGACCGTTTCGGCGCTCCGCTTGCCTTCGGCTCCTATGAGGAATTGCTCGCCAGCGATCAGGTGGACGGCGTTTATATCCCGCTGCCGACATCGCAGCATATCGAATGGACGATCAAGGCCGCAGAAGCCGGCAAGCATGTGCTTTGCGAAAAGCCCATCGCGCTCAAGGCCGATGATATCGATCAGCTCATCGCCGCACGCGACAAGCACAAGGTCACGATCGCCGAGGCCTTCATGGTCTATTATCATCCGCAGTGGATCAAGGTGCGCGCATTGCTGGCGGAAGGCGCCATTGGCACCTTGCGCCATGTTCAGGGCGCTTTCACCTATTTCAACGTCGATCCGGGCAACATGCGCAACCAGCCGGACCTTGGCGGCGGCGCGCTGCCCGATATCGGCGTTTACCCGACAGTTGTGACGCGCATGGTGACGGGCAAGGAACCGGTCTCCGTGCAGGCTTCGGTCGAAATCGATCCGAATTTCGGCACCGACCGCTATGCCAATGTCGCGGCGCGATTCGACGGCTTCGACATGACCTTCTATGTCGCGACTCAGCTTGCCGGACGCCAGACCATGGTTTTCCACGGCGACAAGGGCTTCATTGAAGTTCATGCGCCGTTCAACACCGGAAAATACGGTCATGGCCGCATCACGCTTTATGACGCAGGTCACACCGAAGCGACGGAATGGTCGTTTTCGGACGCAAATCACTATCAGTTGCAGGCGCAGAGCTTCGTGCGCGCGGTGCAGGGCGAGGATGTGGGCTTGTTTTCATTGGAGAATTCCAAAGCAAATCAGCGCTTTATCGATGCGATCTATCGCGCGGGCAAAAATAGTGGTTTCGTAGAGGTATAGAACCGTCTGGAAACAGACCTGTCAGAATAGCCGGGAAGGAATTTAAGGCTGTCCGGCTGTTCTGACTTGCAGTGAAAAAGCGCCTTTCTTATATACGCCTCGCACAGGGCTTCGATGACAGGCCGGAGGCTCTAGAAAAAACCTCCGGAACCCAACCTTGAAGCGGGCATTGTGAAAACCGTAGGAACCGCCCATGGAACGCTCGGTAGAGGTCTTGGCGGTTTGCTGAATGGAGAGAAATATGGCTAAAGTTATTGGTATCGATCTGGGAACGACCAACTCCTGCGTCGCCGTCATGGACGGTAAGAGCGCGAAGGTCATCGAGAATGCCGAAGGCGCCCGTACGACGCCTTCCATTATTGCTTTCACCGATGGTGACGAACGTCTCGCTGGTCAGCCTGCGAAGCGTCAGGCTGTCACCAATCCAGAAGGCACCCTTTTTGCAGTCAAGCGCCTGATCGGTCGCCGTTTCGACGACCCGATGGTAACCAAGGACAAGGATCTTGTCCCGTACCACATCGTCAAGGGCGACAACGGCGATGCGTGGGTAGAAGTTCACGGCAAGAAGTATTCGCCATCGCAGGTTTCCGCGATGATCCTTCAGAAGATGAAGGAAACGGCCGAATCCTATCTCGGTGAAACCGTCACGCAGGCCGTTATCACGGTTCCGGCTTACTTCAACGACGCCCAGCGTCAGGCCACCAAGGACGCAGGCAAGATTGCCGGTCTGGAAGTGCTGCGTATCATCAACGAGCCGACCGCTGCTGCGCTGGCTTATGGCCTCGACAAGAACGAAGGCAAGACCATTGCCGTATACGATCTTGGCGGCGGCACCTTCGACGTGTCGGTCCTCGAAATCGGCGACGGCGTGTTCGAAGTGAAGTCCACCAACGGCGACACGTTCCTCGGCGGTGAAGACTTTGACATGCACATCGTCGACTACATGATCACCGAGTTCAAGAAGGAAAGCGGCATCGATCTGAAGAACGACAAGCTTGCTCTGCAGCGCCTCAAGGAAGCTGCCGAAAAGGCAAAGATTGAACTGTCGGCTGCCCAGCAGACCGAAATCAACCTGCCGTTCATCACCGCTGATGCGAGCGGTCCGAAGCATCTTGCAATCAAGCTGTCGCGCGCCAAGTTCGAAAGCCTGGTTGAAGATCTCGTCAAGCGCACGATCGAGCCGTGCAAGGCCGCTCTCAAGGACGCTGGCCTCAAGGCTGGTGAAATCGACGAAGTGGTTCTGGTCGGCGGCATGACCCGCATGCCCAAGATCCAGGAAGTCGTGAAGGCGTTCTTCGGCAAGGAACCGCACAAGGGCGTGAACCCGGACGAAGTCGTCGCCATGGGCGCGGCAATTCAGGGCGGCGTTCTGCAGGGCGACGTCAAGGACGTTCTGCTGCTCGACGTGACCCCGCTGTCGCTCGGCATCGAAACGCTCGGTGGCGTGTTCACCCGTCTGATCGACCGCAACACGACCATTCCGACCAAGAAGTCGCAGACCTTCTCCACCGCCGAAGACAATCAGTCGGCTGTGACGATCCGCGTCTTCCAGGGCGAGCGTGAAATGGCTGCCGACAACAAGATCCTCGGCCAGTTCGACCTCGTGGGCATTCCGCCTGCACCGCGTGGCGTGCCGCAGATCGAAGTGACCTTCGACATCGATGCCAACGGTATCGTGAACGTCTCGGCCAAGGATAAGGGCACCGGCAAGGAGCACCAGATCCGCATTCAGGCTTCGGGTGGTCTGTCGGATGCCGACATCGAAAAGATGGTCAAGGACGCCGAGGCCAATGCCGACGCCGACAAGAAGCGCCGTGACGCTGTTGAAGCCAAGAACCAGGCCGAAAGCCTGATCCACTCGACTGAAAAGTCGCTGAAGGATTATGGCGACAAGGTCTCGGAAGACGACAAGCAGGCAATCGAAGGTGCTGTTGCAGCACTCAAGACCTCGCTTGAAGGCGACGACGCTGAAGATATCAAGACCAAGACCCAGACGCTTGCTGAAACGGCGATGAAGCTCGGTCAGGCCATGTATGAGGCAGCGCAGGCTTCTGAAGGTGCAGAGGCCGAAGGCGGAGAACACGCTTCGTCCAAGGACGATGTCGTTGACGCCGACTATGAAGAAATCGACGACGACAAGAAGAAGTCGTAATCATCTGCCGCTGACAGTGAAAGCCCGGCTCCATGCCGGGCTTTTGCCAGTTTCTGTATTCGGCATATGACGAATAATAACGAAGGCTCCGGTTGGGAGTCCGGTCCAGCCGCCGGGGTAACGGACGTATGAAGATCGATTATTACGAAGCATTGGGCGTAGAAAAGTCCTGCGATGACAAGACGCTGAAAGCGGCTTTTCGCAAGCTTGCCATGCAGTACCATCCTGATCGCAATCCGGATAATCCGGAAGCTGAACGCAAGTTCAAGGAAATCGGCGAGGCTTACGAAACGCTGAAGGACCCGCAGAAGCGGGCTGCCTATGACCGTTTCGGCCATGCTGCCTTTGAAAATGGCGGCGCAGGCGCCGGTTTTGGCAATGGCTTTGGTGGCGCAGGCGGTTTTGCCGATATTTTCGAAGATATTTTTGGCGAGATGATGGGTGGCGGTCGCCGCCGTTCCAGCAATGGTCGCGAACGCGGCGCCGATCTGCGCTATAATATGGAAGTGACGCTCGAAGAAGCATTTGCCGGCAAGACCGCGCAGATTCGCGTGCCGACCTCCATCACCTGTGACGAATGCTCTGGTTCTGGAGCCAAGGCCGGTTCGCAGCCCACTACCTGTACCATGTGTTCGGGTTCGGGACGGGTTCGCGCGGCGCAGGGCTTCTTCTCGGTGGAGCGCACCTGCCCGACGTGTAATGGTCGCGGACAGGTCATCAAGGACCCTTGCGGCAAGTGCCATGGTCAGGGCCGTGTGACGCAGGAGCGTTCGCTGTCGGTCAATATCCCGGCCGGTATCGAGGATGGCACCCGTATTCGCCTTGCAGGCGAAGGCGAAGCCGGAATGCGCGGCGGACCGTCGGGCGATCTGTACATCTTCCTTTCGGTCAAGCCGCATGAATTCTTCCAGCGCGACGGTTCCGACCTTTATTGCAAGGTGCCGATCTCGATGACCACAGCAGCGCTGGGCGGCCAGTTCGAAGTCTCGACACTGGACGGCACCCAGACCCGCGTCAAGGTTCCGGACGGCACGCAGAACGCCAAGCAGTTCCGCCTCAAGGGCAAGGGCATGCCGGTTCTGCGACAGCAGGCAGTGGGCGATCTCTATATCCAGATCGATATTGAAACGCCGCAAAACCTGTCTAAACGCCAGCGCGAATTGCTGGAGGAATTCGAAAAACTCTCCTCGCAGGAGAACAGCCCGAAATCAGCCGGGTTCTTCTCGCGGATGAAGGAATTCTTCGAGGGAATAGGGGATTAAGAAAGGGGAGCCATGCGGCTCCCTTTTTTCGTATTTTCCTTATTCCTGCCTTGCTTAGGGAATTGAAAGCGGCATAAACTTGTCCAATAACGACAATGGGAGCATGCGGAATGGCAGGTCAACTCGGCAGGAAACTCGCCGCAAAATTCGACGAGGAAATCCGTTTTTTCAAAGGGTGGATTGACGGTCCGAAAGCGGTAGGCGCCATTCTGCCGACCAGCTCCATTACCGCGCGACGCATGGCCAGCGTGATCGACATTCATTCGGGTCTGCCGGTTCTGGAACTGGGACCGGGCACCGGCGTCATCACCAAGGCGATCCTCAAGCATGGCGTGAAGCCGTCCGATCTATACTCCATCGAATATTCGCAGGATTTCGTCGAGCATCTGAACAAGACATTTCCCGAGGTGAACATCATCCAGGGCGATGCCTTCGATCTCGACACCACGCTTGGCGAGAAGAAGGACCAACAATTCGACAGTATTGTTTCTGCCGTGCCGCTGCTCAACTTCCCGATGGCGCGCCGCGTCCAGCTCATTGAGGACATGCTGACGCGTATTCCGCGCGGTCGCCCGTTCATGCAGATCACCTATGGTCCTCTGCCGCCGGTTCCCGCCGGTCGCGGAAACTACACGGTTCAGCACTATGATTTCGTCATGCGCAATGTTCCGCCTGCGCAGCTGTGGGTTTACCGCAAGCCGCTTGGCTGAGTGTCTGATCCAAAAGTCACCATGCCGGTCTGCAAATGGCAATTTCTGTGCTTCCGGTGCTCACGTACCCAAAAGTACGCTGCGCTCCGGTTCTCGAAATCACCATTTTCGCCACGGCATGCCGCTTTTTCATTCAGACACTGACTTCATAGGAGTAGTCCATGACCGCACGCATTCTTGTCTTCGCTGGTTCGATCCGTATCGGCGCTTTCTCGGGGCATATGGCGGATGCCGCCGAAAAGGAATTGCGTGCGCAGGGCGCGGAAGTCACACGCATTACGCTTGCCGACTATCCGCTGCCACTGATGGACCAGAATTTGGAAAAGGAACACGGCGTTCCTGAAAACGCCATGAAGCTCGGTCGGCTCTTTGCCGAACACGATGCGCTTCTGATCTGCTCGCCGGAATATAATGCGTCGATCCCACCGCTGCTCAAGAACACGCTCGATTGGGTCAGCCGTATTTCCATGGATGGTGACCAGCCGCTTCGGCCCTATAGCGGCCTGACGGTCGGTTTGTGTTCGACGTCGGACGGCATGTTTGCCGGTATGCGCGGGCTTTATCACCTGCGCGCGGTACTCATGGCGGTGGGGACGCAGGTCGTGACCGAACAATGTTCAGTCGGTCGCGCCTCGGTGGCATTCAACGAGGACGGTACCCTCAAGGATGAGCGCAGCGCCAAAATGCTCACGGCCGTCTGCCACAGCGTGATCAATCAGGTCGGCTGACCGGCATCTGCTGATTTCATCGCTCAATTTCCAGATTTGAAGGCGCGGTATCTTTCGTACCGCGCCTTGTTGTGCGATTAGAACAAAAATCACAGCGGAGAATTTCATGACGACGACAGAATTGCGCGATCAGCTGATCGTGGGCCTCGACGTGCCAACTATCGCCGAAGCGGAAAAAGCCGTTGAGGAACTTGGCGACGCCGTTTCCTTTTACAAAATCGGCTATCAGCTGGTTTTTGCGGGCGGTCTCGATTTTGCAAAGAGCCTGATTGCGGCGAAGAAAAAAGTCTTCCTCGACATGAAGCTGCTCGACATCGACAACACTATCGCCAGGGGCGTGGAGAATGTTGCGAAAATGGGCGTCTCGATGCTCACGCTGCATGCCTATCCGAAAGCCATGCGCGCTGCCGTCGAAGCGGCCAAGGGGTCCGATCTCTGCCTGCTTGGCGTGACGGTGCTGACCTCGATGGACGATGCTGACCTGCGGGAAGCTGGCTATTCCGACAATGCTGAAACGCTGGTGCTGAAGCGGGCGCGTCAGGCGCGCGAGGCCGGTATGGGTGGTATCGTCGCTTCCGCAGCTGAAGCCGCCGCCATTCGTCATGCAATCGGGCCGGATATGGCCGTGGTGACGCCGGGCATCCGTCCCGCAGGCGCTGAGAAGGGCGACCAGAAGCGTGTCATGACGCCTGCGGATGCGCTTCGGGCAGGCGCGAGCCATCTCGTTGTGGCGCGACCGATTGTCGGAGCGACGGATCGTAAAGCGTCAGCGCTTGCCATTCTGGAGGAAATGCGCTCGGTTGCGTGAATAATGTTGGAGGAGGATAGCATGACAAAAGCCTATTGGATCGCTCGCGTGGATGTTCGCGACCCGGAACGCTACAAGGATTATGTGGCAGGCTCCAAGGTTGCATTCGAGCGCTATGGCGCCAAGTTTCTGGCGCGTGGCGGCAAGGCGGAAGCCGTCGAGGGACAGGGCCGTGCGCGCAATGTCGTCATCGAGTTCGAGACCATGCAGCACGCGCTCGATTGCTTCAATTCGCCGGAATATCAGGCCGCAGCAGCCATCCGCCGGACAGTCGCGGATGGGGAAGTCCTCATCGTCGAGGCTTTTGAAGGCTAAAGCACATTCCGAAAAGTGCGATGCGGTTTTCGGACAAGATGTGCGTGCAAAAAGAGCGCTTTCTGCTGGAATGTAAAAAGGCCCCGGAAGGGGCCTTTGTCTTTAGAGCAGCACTGGCGGGTCGTGTCGCCCTGCCAATGTAAGGTCGAGCAACAGCACTTTTCCGGCATGGGGGTCGGCGTTGCGCGCTTCGTCGTTCATGCCTTCATGGGCGCTGGTCACGATCATCACCGCCGCATCCGGACCCACAAAGGCCGGGCAGGAAGGCTGGGTCACCGGCAGCTCGATGGAGCGGATAAGGCGGCCTTGCGGTGAATAGGCGTGCAGCGCTCTTCCGCCCCAGCAGGCGTTCCAGAGGGCGCCATCTGCATCCACGACAGACCCGTCAACGCCGCCTTCCTCGACACGATGGTGAAAGACGCTCTTTTCCGAAACGGGCAGACCATTTTCTGGATCGGTATCGACGCGCCAGATAATGTTGCGGTCGGTATCGGCGAAATAGGCGATCTTTCCATCGGGGGAAAAGCAGATCGAATTGGTGATCGTGATGCCGGAGAAAAGCTTCTTCACCTGACCTTCCCGATACCACCAGATGGAACCGGCATCCTTTTCGGCTTTGCGGCCCATGGTGCCGATCCAGAATGACCCGGATGGGTGGACGCGCGCATCATTGGAGCGTGTCACCGGATTATCCGCTTCCAGCGGATGATGCATCGTCAGGCGGCCATTGGCGCGTTCGCGGATGAACAGCCCGTGTTCACTGACCAGAAGCTGGCGCTCACGGTCGATGACGGCAAGGGCGCTGGTTTTCATGCCGAGGTCATGGACCTCTATCGCGCCGCTCTCCCAGTTTCGCTCGATCAGCTTCTGCCCAAGAATGTCGAACCACCAGACGTGGCCAGTCAGTGGATCGTAACCCGGACCTTCGCCCAGCTCGGCGATATGGTCGGCGAATATGGCGGTTTTGACGGACGTCACCTTTTCCTCCCGAAAAGCGTCTTGCAAGCTTTCTGCTTAGACCAGTTTCCCGCCAATTGGAAACCTCTCACGTGGCACCAATAGGGCAAACATGAAGAAGCGGCTTCGCCCACGCTCCGGGGCAAAGCCGCTGCTGATCAGAAAGGGCTTAGCGCCAGCCAAGCGCCGGAGCGACATGTTTCAAAATCGCTTCGATAACATGGGCGTTGTAGTCGACGCCGAGCTGGTTGGGAACAGTCAGAAGCAGCGTATCCGCCTCTGCAATTGCCTCGTCCTGTGCCAGTTCCTTGATGAGGTCTTCAGGTTCCGCCGCATAAGACCGACCGAAGATCGCCCGCGTGTTTTCATCAATATAGCCGATGCTGTCCTGTTCCTTGCCGCCAGCACCGAAATAGGCGCGATCGCGATCGTCGACGAGCGCGAAAACGCTGCGGCTCACCGAAACGCGCGGTGTACGGCTGTGGCCCGCTTCCTTCCAGGCTTCGCGATAGGCGCGTATCTGCTTCGCCTGCTGGATATGGAACGGCTCGCCGGTCTCATCGTCTTTCAGCGTGGAGCTTTGCAGGTTCATGCCGAGCTTGGCCGCCCAGACAGCCGTAGCGTTGGACGACGCGCCCCACCAGATGCGGTCGAGCAATCCTTCGGAATGCGGTTCCAGACGCAGCAGGCCGGGCGGGTTGGGGAACATCGGGCGCGGATTGGGCTGGGCAAAGCCTTCACCCTTCAAGGTGCGCAGAAACACTTCCGCATGTTTGCGCCCCATATCCGCATCAGTCTGGCCTTCTTCCGGTGCGTAGCCGAAGTAACGCCAGCCGTCGATCACCTGTTCCGGTGACCCGCGACTGATGCCCAGCTGCAGGCGTCCGCCCGATATCAGGTCGGCAGCGCCTGCGTCTTCCGCCATATAAAGCGGGTTTTCATAACGCATGTCGATAACAGCGGTGCCGATCTCGATCTTGCTGGTCTTGGCGCCAACTGCGGCCAGAAGCGGGAAGGGCGAGGCGAGCTGGCGCGCAAAATGGTGCACGCGGAAATAGGCGCCATCGGCTCCCAGTTCTTCAGCGGCGACTGCCAGATCGATGGATTGCAACAGCGTATCGGCAGCCGAACGGGTTTGCGACTGCGGTGAAGGCGACCAATGGCCGAACGAGAGAAAGCCGATCTTTTTCATGAGGTTCCCTTGAATCTAGGGGGATCTATTTGTGATCCATCATATGGGGTGGGGCGCGTACTTTGGAAGTGAGGCCCTATCGCAAACACTTTTTTGTGTTTCGCTTACGCCAGAAAGCCTGAATTGGCACCGTTTCGACGGCAGAAAGGCACTATATCGCCGGTGCATTCCGTTTTAGATTTCCCGCAACTTCGAATCGCGAGGAAATCATGGCTCTCAAAGTCGCGGTCCAGATGGACCATATCAGCACGATCAACATCAAGGGCGACACGACATTTGCGCTTTCGCTGGAGGCGCAGAAGCGCGGCCACGAGCTGTATCACTACACGCCTGACCGCCTGTCGATGCGCGACGGCGTCGTTTCGGCCCGTCTCGAAAAGCTGGACGTGCGCGACGTCGTGGGCGACCATTTCACACTGGGCGAGCCTATCCGCCGCGACATGTCGGAAATGGACGTGGTGCTGCTGCGCCAGGACCCGCCATTCGACATGAACTACATCACCACCACGCATCTTCTCGAGCGCATTCATCCAAAGACGCTGGTCGTCAACGATCCGGCCTGGGTGCGCAACAGCCCCGAAAAGATTTTTGTCACCGAGTTTCCTGACCTGATGCCGGAAACGCTCATCACCAAGGACCCGCAGGAAGTCATGGATTTCCGCCGGGAGTTCGGCGACATCATCCTCAAGCCGCTTTACGGCAATGGCGGTGCGGGCGTGTTCCATCTGGCCGATGGCGATCGCAATCTCTCGTCGCTGCTCGAAATGTTCGGACAGCTCTTCCGGGAGCCGTTCATTGCCCAGCGTTATCTGAAAGATGTGCGTGCAGGCGACAAGCGCATCATCCTGATTGATGGCGAGCCGGTGGGCGCGATCAACCGCGTGCCGTCTGAAACCGACGCCCGCTCCAACATGCACGCTGGCGGCAAGGCCGAACAGAGCAAGCTGACGCCGCGCGAACGCGAAATCTGCGAACGCATCGGACCGTCCTTGCGAGAGCGTGGCTTCATTCTCGTCGGCATCGACGTCATTGGCGACTATATGACCGAGATCAATGTTACCTCGCCGACCGGAATCCGCGAGATTGAGCGTTTCGACGGAACCAATATCGCTGCGCTGTTCTGGGATGCGGTGGAAGCAAAGCGATAATCGACAACGCTCTCTCGTTCTGTTCAGGCGAGATCGTTTTATTATACAACTATGAGTAATAAGCCGCGGGCTTCGAGAAATCGAGGCCCGTTTCTTTTTTTAGCCAGCCTATTGCTTGTTGCAGCTAGACCATTGAGAAAACTTGTAAAAACAAAGTTCGAAGCGCCCCGCTTTTCTCATTCGAGGCTTTTCGCAACACCTTTTGATAAAATTAGATTCGACTAATTTATATTATTGCCAATGTCGCGCTTTAGTGCTGAATTCAATCTATTCAGTGATTTACGAATAGTATTCGAGGGGATTTCTATGCGTCGTTCGACTGGGAACAGAAAAAGTCGCACCTTTCCGTTACTGCGTTTGACCGCACCTCAGTTTAAAATGCCCATACCCGTTATCGGGGTTCTTTTCCTCTTTCCCTATACAGAGACCGCGCTGGCCGATTGTACGCCCGCATCTCCGGTTTCCGGTGGTACTGTCATCTGCAACGGCAATCCGAACGGGTTCAGCACCAGCGGACTTGGCAGCCTCGATGTCGTGATCCAGCAGAACACAAATCTGAACGGCCCTTTCACTGCCAGCAGCATGGGGGCGCTGACCGTCGACAATTCGGGCAATATGCAGAGCGCCGTCATAACCGACGCGACCAGCCTCGTTTTCGACAATCGCGCCACGATCAATGGCGGCCTGACGATCAGCGGCAACGGCACCTATACGGTCCATAATTACGTCAATTCGCACATCAATTCGGCTTTCAGCTTCACCGGCAACAGCACCAATATCATTACCAATGACGGCACGCTGAACAACGGCATCACCATCAATGGCGATGGCCGGACCACCATTACCAATACCACCGGCGCTTCGCTCAACAACGGCATTTTCGTCAACGGCGCCAGCCAGACCTATGTACAAAATTACGGCACGATCCAGAGCACGATCGCGCTTGGCTCCGGCAATGACACGATCATCAACTACGATCCCGGCCAGATAAACGGCAATGTTTCGCAAGGCTCCGGCGACGATATTTTCGACATGCGCGGCGGTCGCGTCAGCGCAACGGTCAATCAGGACGACGGCAACGACGTCTTCTTGCTGTCCGGTGGCGAAGTCACCGGCTCGCTGATGGCGGGCGCGGGCACCGACTACATGCTGTGGACCGGCGGTCTGATCGGCGGCATCGATATGGGCACGGAAAATGACGTGGCCGTTTTTCAGGGGCTGACCGATACGCAGCTGAAAGGCATCCAGATCAATGGCGGGCTCGGCACAGATCAGCTGGTCTGGCAGAACACCAAAGGCAGCAATCCGCAGCGTCTGATCAACTGGGAGCTTATCCAGCTTCTGAGTGCATCGGAGCTGACGATGAACAGCAATCTGACGCTGGGTGACAGCGGCACCTCGACCGGTACGCTCTCGATCGATTCGACCAGCTATCTGCGTGCAGGCAGTGGCACCTGGACCATCAGTCCCGCAGTGAGCGGAAGCCTCACGCAGGTGGTGAATGCTGGCGTGATCGATCTGACCAACGACTCCAATTCCACGTCGGATAGCCTCACCATTGTCGGTAATTATCAGGGCAATTCCGGCCAGCTCTGGTTGAATACGGTTCTCGCGGGCGACAATGCACCGTCCGACAAGCTGGTTATTTCAGGCGGTACGACGACCGGCTCGACTGGCATCGTGGTCACCAATGTGGGCGGGACAGGCGCGCAGACCCAGCAGAACGGTATTCTGGTTGTGGAGGCGGTCAACGGAGCGACCACCGGTGCGGGCACGTTCACGCTCGCTCGGCGCGCCTCTGCCGGCATTTATGAATATCAGCTGGTTCAGGGTGGCGTGACGGCAGGCACGGACAATAACTGGTATCTGCGCAACAATTTCTCAGGCATCGATACAAGTCTCCCGGGCATTCCAGCCGAATGGTTGATACCTGGCCCGGATGAGGGCGATGGTGGCAGCACTGGGGGCGGCTCTGGCGGTGGCACGGGTGGCGGAACTGGCGGTGGTACTGGTGGAGGAACCGGCGGCGGATCGGATGGTGGTGACGGCGGCGGCAGTGTTACGCTGGTCCGTCCCGAAGTTCCGATTTTAAGTGCAACGCCAACTGTCGTGCGCGGCCTGCTGCGCGTGGCTCTGGGCACGTTCCACGAACGCCATGGCGAACAGTCCTGGTTTGGCGATGAGGCAAACAAGAACGTCATCTGGGCGCGTATGTTCGGTGATCAGTATCGCCAGAACCTGAGCACATTCGCAGATCAGCGCTACAAGGGTAACCAGTGGGGCATGCAGTTCGGCGTGCCGGTCTATCGCGCCGAACATGACAACGGCCAGCTGGACACCGTCGGCCTCATGGCAAGCTATGCCCGCGGTTGGGGCGACATGCGCGCCAGAAACATCTACGGCAATAATATCGAGATCGGAAATATCGATATCGATGCCTATAGTCTCGGCGCATACTGGACCCATACCTGGCAGGATGAGGCCTATATCGACGCCATCATCATGCATTCCTGGCTCAGCATCGATACGGAATCGGTCGCGAACTATAGTTCCAGCTTCCACGGCAAGGAGTGGACTGCGTCTCTCGAAGCCGGCAAGAAATTCTCGATCACCGATAAATGGGTGCTGGAGCCGCAGGCGCAGATCTACTGGCAGTATCAGAATTTCGACGATACGAGCGATCCGGGTGCTTCGATCCGCTTTGACAATAACGATAGCTGGACAGGCCGTATCGGCGCACGTCTGCAAGGCAATTACACGATCAATGAACGGCCATTCAATCCGTTCGTACTGGCCAATGTCTGGCACCAGTTCAAGGCGAGCGATACGATCTATTTCAACAACGACTCGGTTCATCCATCCTGGGAAGAAACCAGCCTCGAATTGGGTGCAGGCTTCACAACCAAGGTTGCCGACAACACCTCGCTTTATGCCAATGCATCCTATGAGTTCAATCTGGGCGGCGAGCGCTTCCGGGTCGTTTCCGGTCGCTTGGGCGCGCGCATTTCCTGGTAAGTTCCAAACCGCAATCGCCACACGACGTTCTTGATCCGTTTCGGGAAAAATGCTTAAATCCTCTGGTTGTATTTAAGCATTTTCTCACTTTAGGGATGTGCTGCGTGGCGAGTGGGGGCTTATGGTCGCGCGGGTTGGAACGGTTGCCTTTCAGGGCATAGAAGCGGTGCCTGTCGACGTGCAGGTCATGGTTGCGCCGGGCAAGATGGGGATGTCGATTGTCGGCCTGCCCGACAAGGCGGTGGCGGAAAGTCGTGAACGCGTACAGGCGGCTTTGCACGCCTCGGGGCTATCGATGCCCACCAAGCGTGTCACGGTCAATCTTGCACCTGCCGATTTGCCGAAGGAAGGGTCGCATTACGATCTACCGATCGCGGTCGGGCTGATGGCGGCTATCGGCGCTATCCCGGCCGATGCAATTCAATCCTATCTGGTTCTGGGCGAACTCTCACTGGACGGTTCGATTACGGCTGTGGCGGGCGTTCTGCCTGCTGCCATCGGTGCCAATCGCGAAGAAAAGGGGCTTATCTGTCCGCATGCTTGCGGGCCGGAAGCGGCCTGGGCGGGTGCCAATATTGATATCCTCGCGCCGCGCAGCCTGATTGCGCTTGCCAATCATTTTCGCGGGACGCAGGTTTTGACGCCGCCCGATCCTTCCATGCGGGTTTCCAGCGAACACCTGCTGGACCTGGCGGATATCAAGGGGCAGGAAACGGCAAAGCGCGCGCTGGAAATTGCTGCAGCGGGCAATCATAACCTGCTTCTCGTCGGCCCTCCCGGTTCCGGAAAGTCGATGCTGGCACAACGTCTGCCGTCAATCCTTCCGCGCTTGTCTCCGCGCGAATTGCTGGATGTGTCGATGATCGCGTCCATTGCCGGAGAGTTGGCGGGCGGAAAACTTTCCGACCGCCGGCCTTTCCGGTCGCCGCATCATTCTGCATCCATGGCTGCGATGGTGGGTGGTGGTCTGCGTGCCCGCCCGGGCGAGGTGTCGCTCGCGCATAATGGTGTGCTGTTTCTCGACGAGTTTCCCGAATTCTCGCCACAGGTGCTCGATTCACTGCGCCAACCGCTTGAAACCGGGGAATGCCTGATCGCCCGCGTCAATCATCGCACCAGCTATCCGGCTCGTTTTCAATTGATTGCCGCCATGAACCCATGTCGGTGTGGGATGGCGGGTGAGCCTGGCCACACCTGCGCCCGCGGACCGCGCTGTCAGACGGACTATCAGGCGCGGATTTCCGGACCGCTTCTGGACCGTATCGACTTGCGTGTGGACATGCCCGCCTTATCGGCGCTCGACCTCATCCAGCCTGCGCAGTCGGAGCGCAGCGAAACTGTGGCTCAACGGGTCGCTCGCGCCAGGGGCTTGCAGGCTGCGCGCTATGCAGCGCTGGGTTTCGAGCCATCGATGACGAACGCCTATTGTTCGGCAAAGCTGATCGAGGACGTTGCGCGACCGGACGCAGCCGGATTGAAGCTGTTGCGCGATGCGAGCGAGCAGATGCGCTTTTCCGCGCGCGCCTATCATCGGATCCTGAAAGTTGCGCGGACGCTGGCCGATCTCGACGGCGTGGCTCAGGTCAGCCGCATTCATTTAGCTGGCGCAATTTCCTATCGGATCGGTGCAGAACGGCTGATTTCTGCGGCGTGATTGCTCACGCCGCAAACGATCCTTGGTCGGCGATCAATTGCCGTTAAGCTGAAGCCTCACGGTGCCATTGTTGAGAAAACAGGTTTTGTTGAACAGCGAAAGATCAAGCGGATTAGGCAGCCGGACGTCGTCAAGGTCGGGGCAGAGCTTGACCTCAGCATCGAAAGACCGGTCGACCTGGGAAATGCAAATGATCGTCATCGCATGCTCGCGGGCAAAAGCTTTGAGCGCATTGATTTGCACCATGAGCTCCGGCTTGTCGCGTTTCTGATCAAGGATTTGCAGATAATCGATAACGGCAAAACTGCCCGCCGGTTCGCGGCTCAATCTTTCCGCAACATAACTGGCGCTGATCGCATCAGAACTATCGAAGACAAAACGGTCGCTGAACAATGCGGGACGAGTCCCCAGATAGTCGAAGCGGCTTGCGACATCCTTTTCATTGTAATCGAGCGAGAAAAACAAACCGCGTTTTCCATCTTTCATCGCTTCGATCAAAATCTCCAGACTAAGCAAGGTTTTGCCATGGCCGGGACGAGCGCCGATCAAAACCAGATCGCCAGCTTGCAAGGACTGATACAGGTCCTTGCCGGACATGGAGGCCGATGACCTCTGTGCGAGCATGCTCCAGCTTTTATAGCCTTCTTGCGCAGCCACCTGATCCAGCGCGGCATGAAGCGGAATCCGGGCATCCCGTGAAAGGCGCTTTGCGCGATGCTTCAGGTGATAGATGGGAGACGACAATTTCATCGTTGTGACCTTCTGTGGCGAGCGGTCATCGCAATCCCTCCTCATGCTTTTTTGCTCGAACAGTTGGTTCGATGATTGATACTTCCCGCATGAAAAATGCTTTCCCGATCGGAGGGGGGAGGCGTGGAAGCAGCCAGAATCAGATCATAGCGCAATGAGCGGCGATGCGGAATCGCCTCTTGCGCTGGTCACCAATATGAACGGAGCATTTGTCAGCCAGAAGCGACAAACAGATTTGCCGCTTCTGGCTGGTTTTAAACTCGCATGGCTTAGAGCCCGAAGGTCACGAGCCCGTTCTCATCGATCTGCCAGGCCGGATTCCAGGCAATTTCCCAGGCGTGGTCGTCGGGGTCAGCGACATAACCGCGAAAGCCGCCATGTTGAGGCGCGTCGGCGGCGCGTAACAGTTTCCCACCTGCCGCTACCAACCGGTCCATCAGCGGCTCGACATCGGCTGTTTGCTCCACATTATGGGCAAGAGAAAATGCGCCGGGCTGCAAGAGGCCGCTCCGGTTCATGTCGGCTTCGAGTGCCGTTTTGAGAAAGGTGCCGAGCACAAAGCCGTTCATCTGATAAAAGACGATCTCTTCATTCTCGAATATCGGCGTCCAGCCGAAGCCTTCGACGTAGAAACGACGCGAAGGGGCCAAGGCGGCGATGCCAAGTGTGATAACGGAGATTTGCTGTTTCATTGTCCAAACCCTTAATCCTCCGGCGCACCATTGCTCCGGAGTTGAAGGTCAGGGGACTCGACGGGTTGCGAACAGAACCGCGAAGGTCAGGACCCGTACATGCGTCAAGCAAAAAGCTGTTGCACAGGAGCCGGGCTAACCGCACCGGCCTCTCCTTTTTAGACCTGGGCTATTTAGCATGTTCCGGGTCTGAATTCAATTTTTGGAAGCTTACGATTTAGTGACGAACCGAGCCGACCAGCAGGTTGTCCGGGGCTTCGATGCTGACCCAGCGACCGGTATTGTTCGTGGCCTGACGCTTCAGATAGGTATAATCGGTTTCGTTCCAGCGCAGAACTTCGTCGGTCAGATTGTCGAGAACGAAGTCGCCGCGATCAGTGCGAACGGTCAGGACGGCATGGCCTTCACCATCCGGCTTGCGCACCACGGTGATCAGCAGGTCGGTGATCGGAACGCCAGCCTTTTGCAGCTCGCGCTGCTTGAGAAGCACATAGTCTTCGCAATCGCCGACGGTGGTTGGATAAGCCCAATATTCCTCGACGCCGTAGATTTCCATGTCGGTCATCGGCTTGATGCGCTCATTGACCGAAAGATTGACTTCGACAATCCGCTGCCAGTTGGCATGGCCAAGCTGCAACGGGCTGGTGTCGCGGCTGGCGATATTGCATTCCTGTGCTTCGCGCTTGCAGAATTCGTAATGGCCGATCGGCTGGGACGTGACCTTCCCGGTCTGCATGAAGTCGCCAGAGGCTGCCTCAGCGCCAAAGCCTGTCATCAGCACCGAAGCCGCGAAAGCAGCTGCTGCCATAATTTTCTTGGTCGAGCGAACTACGCAAAACATACTCAACGCCTTTGGTGGGGGCCTTTGATCTGGCCCTTGCCGGATACTCGTTTATTAACGAAACGTTAAAATCTGAAACACTTCGGAGTCAATTCGATTTGCCGCTTCATCGCCCAACATCTTAATTAATGGTTAACGCGGGTAATGCGTAAATATGCAATCACAGATTGAATTTATTGTGTTTTTGGGGCTGCAAGAACGCCCCGTTGCCACTCATAATTTTGCCATGCTCGGGGAGCTTGTTTTTGCCAGCGAATATGCCAATGGTTGGCACATTCCACAGGACCTTTGAGGTCCATTTGCAAAGGCCACGGGATGACAAGCGCAACCACGCGCAAGGCCACGGCAGACGACATTGATGCGTTATTGCGCATCGAGGAGCGTTGCTTCGAAGCAGACCGTATTTCCCGACGCTCCTTCCGCGCCCTGATTGCGCGTCCTACCGCTGAAACAATCATTGCGGAAGCCGATGGCAACATCATCGGCTATGCAATGATCCTTTTTCGGCATGGTACGGCGATGGCGCGGCTCTATTCGATCGCCGTCGATCCGGATGCGAGCGCCAGGGGTATTGGTGCGCTTCTGCTGCAGGCTGCTGAAACGGCGGCCTATGAGCACGATCGCCCGCTGTTGCGGCTCGAAGTGCGCGAGGACAATGCACGGGCCATCGCGCTTTATAAACGCAACGGTTATCGCCCAATCGGGCGCTATCTCGATTATTATGCCGATCATTCCAACGCCCTGCGCTTTGAAAAGACGGTGCGTGGGCGCATTCCCCCGATCACGACATTTCCCTATTACCGGCAGACGACAGACTTCACCTGCGGAGCGGCCTGCCTGATGATGGCGCTCGCCTATCACAAGCCCGGCGTGCAACTCGATCCGGTGCTGGAAGTTCGCCTGTGGCGCGACGCGACCACGATTTACATGATGTCTGGGCCGGGCGGCTGCGAACCTTTCGGCCTTGCCGTCGCCGGGTACGAGCATGGATTGAAGGCGTCCATCATCGTTTCCATCGAGGATATGCTGTTTTTGCAATCGGTGCGTTCGGAGAAAAAACGCCGGGTCATGCAGCTTGCGCAAACCGATTTTCGCCAGCGTACGGAAGCCTATGGCATTCCAGTGGATTATCGCAGCTTCACCTTGTTTGACATTGTCACGGCGCTGCGGCGCGGCGCATCGGTGATCGTTCTGATCAGCGGTTATCTCATGTTCGGCAACAAGGTGCCGCATTGGGTTCTCGCCCATGGCGAAGATGGCCGCCATATTTTTATTCATGATCCGTGGGTGGAAGAGGAACAAGGCGAAAGCATTGCCGATGCGGCCAATGTGCCGGTCCCATTCCACATTTTCGACCGCATCGCCCGTTTCGGCAGCGATGGGCTCAGAGCAGCAGTGATTCTCGAAAAAGGGACAGATTGATGACGATCTGCGTCATTCTCGTTGGGCGCCTCTCGGATATCGATAATGGCGCCACACCGCACAAGGTCATGACCAATCGTGACTATCTTGCGCATCCGGCGCTGTTCAATGGCCAGCAGCGCCCGCGCATCATCAACCTGTCGCGCACCTATGCCTATCAGAGCCGCGGCTATTATGCCTCGCTTCTGGCGGAAGCGCGCGGCCATCGCATCATTCCGTCCGTAGAGACGATGATCGATCTTTCCGAGCGTCGGCTCTATGAGAATGCCATTCCCGAACTGGAAGACATGCTCAACAAGGCACTCGGCAAGCATCCGGAAAAAGCGCCTGAAACCATCCACGTCCATTTCGGTCTGTCCGAGAACCCGGAATTCGAGCGTTTCGGCAGGCTTTTGTTTGATTGGTTTCGTGCGCCGTCACTGGAAGTGACGATCAAGCCCGGCGATTGGGCGCGTATCCAGAAAATCGGCTTCTCCAATATTTCGAAATTCTCGAAACATCAAAAGGAGCGGTTTGAGGATGCGCTCGACCGTTATACTCAGCGCGAATGGCGAGCGGCCAAGCCAAAAGTTCCGGCCCGTTATTCGGTGGCGACGCTCTGCGATCCGAAAGAGGCGATGCCGCCATCATCCATGGCGTCCCTGAAGCACTGGGCGAAGATTGCGGCGCGGCTTGGCGTCGAGGTTGAACCCATTGGCAAGAAGGACCTCTCGCGTCTTGCCAATTACGACGCGCTGTTCATCCGCGAAACCACATCGATTTCCAACCACACCTATCGCTTTGCGCGCCGGGCGCAGCAGGAAAACATGCCGGTCATCGATGATCCGATTTCGATGATCCGTTGTACCAACAAGGTCTATTTGCACGAGCTGATGCAGGCCAATGATGTGGCGGTGCCGCAGACCGTGATGATTGCGGGTGAGGAGGATCTGGAGCGGGCCGCCGATATGCTTGGCTTTCCGCTGGTCATCAAGATACCGGATTCCTCGTTCTCGCGCGGTGTGAAGAAGGTGAGCAATCTGGGCGAGCTGAAGGCGCTGGCAATGCTGTGGCTTCAGGATAGCGATCTTTTGCTGGCGCAGAAATATATGCCGACCCGGTTCGACTGGCGCGTGGGCGTCCTCGACGGCAAGCCGCTTTTCGTCTGTCAGTATATGATGGCGAAAAACCACTGGCAGATCGTGAAGCACGATACGGGCGGTAAGCCGCTTGAGGGCGGCTTTCGCACCTATACGCTGGCAGAAGCCCCGCAAGCGGTTCTGGAAACCGGCCTGCGCGCTGCGCGGTGCATCGGCAATGGCTTGTATGGTGTCGATCTGAAGGAAACGGATGACGGTGTCGTGGTGATCGAAGTCAACGACAATCCCAATCTCGAACACGGCATCGAAGATGCGGCGGAAAAGGATGACGTCTGGGTCAACCTGACCAAGTGGTTCACCGACCGGCTGGATCGCAAATAAAGTGATAGCGGCCCGATCCGGGCCGCTATCACTTTATTATCCGAAGATGTCTTTACGCCCGATCACATCGGCGTGAAGCAGACCTTGGTGTGTCCGGCGCCAATGAAGCCGAGACGGCTTGCAGCACCCTTGGAGAGATCCAGCACACGTCCCTTGATGAACGGGCCGCGGTCGTTGATGCGCACGACGAGCGACTTGCCATTTCTCTGATTGGTAACTTTGACCTTGCTGCCAAGCGGCAGGTAGCGGTGCGCTGCGGTCAATCCGGCGGGGTTCATACGTTCACCCGATGCCGTGCGGGAGGTCAGGGCGTACCAGGAGGCACCGCCGCATTGCTGTGCCGAGGCTTCGATTGCACTGACAGCGAGAAGGCTGGTTGCTGCAAAGCCGAGCATAGCCATACGGGTCTTGAAGTTCATACCAGTTCCACTAGTTGTTAACGGGGCGCTTTGACAGTTTTGCTGAGAAAGACCTGAGCGAAGTGGAATCTAAATGTGGCGATGACGTGGTTCGAATGAGAACATTGTGCGGTAATTGAATCTATATCCGTAGCGGAAAATCATCCTATACTATGCGTTGTTTACTTATATTCTGAAACAAAACTGAGGAATATTTGGAAGGATTCAGTTCGATTGCTGTAAAAGCGTTTACGATTCGTTAGGAATCTGGCGCTGGGTTCAACGCGTCCATGTTTTCGGGCGTGGAATCCAAGAAAAGCTGCTTGCGGCCTTTGTTGCGCTTGCGCCTGACCCTGCAATTTTTATTTGTAGACTAAGTTTTGAAGCACCTTCTAAAAGTTGTCGAAATGCGGCCTTTTCCGGGCAAAATTACAATTTTGACGTGTGAGTGGCAGTTTTCACAGGTCGCCTTTTGGTTATCCACAGGCCGGAAAACGGGGCTTATGACGTTTCTTTGACCGATCAGCCAGTGCAATTTATGGAAGAAATCCTGCTATAAGCCAGTGGCGAACAGGTGCGATTCCAACGGAAAACATGCAGGACGATCCTTCCGACACGAACACGAATGCCTCCGTTCCGGCGATCTCCGCCGGCAAGCGGGTGCTGTTTCTCGTGCTCGGATTTGTGATGCTGGCGCTTGGCATTATCGGTGCCGTTTTGCCGGTCATGCCGACAACGATCTTCATCATTCTGGCGGCATGGTTCTTTGCGCGGTCTTCGCCCAAGCTTGAAGCGCGGCTTCTTCGCGATCCGCGTTTCGGCCCGCTGATCATCAAGTGGCGCGACCGTGGCGCCATACCACCAAAGGCAAAGCTCTACGCCTGTCTGGGCATGACTGTCGGTTACGGGTTTTTCTGGTGGGGCGCTCATCCGGGCCCATTGCTGGCGATTGCGGTGACGATCTTCATGCTGGGTTCTGCGGCTTATGTGCTTTCGCGACCCAGCGAATAAACGGCTTCAACCGACCGGCCCTTCGCGATAAGAGTGGCGCAATTGCCATGGGAGCCAACAATGAATTTGCCTGCCGTCAATCCGCTGATCGATCAACTCTCCGCACCGCCCATTCCGGCTGTGCAGGCCTGGGCGCGGGATTATGACGGCAGCCACGGCCCCCTGATCGATCTTTCGCAGGCGGTTCCGGGTTATCCGCCGCATCCAGACATGTTGCAGTTTCTGGGCGAGGCGGCAGGGTCGCTCGCCTGCGTTGGCTACGGACCGATCCAAGGCGAGGCGGTGCTGCGTCAGGCTTATGCCGAACATGTCGCTTCGCTCTATGGTGCATCGATTGAAGCGCGCAATGTGCATGTCACATCCGGCTGCAATCAGGCTTTCATCGCGGCCATCATGTGTGTGGCTGGTAGCGGCGACACGGTGCTGACCACCGATCCGTATTATTTCAACCACCGCTCGTCGCTGGAAATGCTCGGCATCAAGCCGGCTTCGTTTCCATGCCGTGCGGAAAACGGCTTTGTGCCGACGGTCGAGGATGTGCGGGCGGCGCTGCATCCCGGTGTGAAGGCGCTGACGCTGGTTTCTCCGAACAATCCGACCGGCGCGGTCTATCCGCCGGAACTGCTTGGCCAGATCTACGCGCTCTGCCGTGCCAACGGAACATGGCTGATCCTCGACGAAACCTATCGCGATTTTCTGCTGAATGCTGTAGATGCGCCGCATGGGCTGTTTAGCGAGGCCGACTGGCCATCGCATCTGATCCAGCTCTATAGTTTCTCAAAATCCTTCTGCATTCCGGGGCATCGTCTGGGGGCGATTGTTGCGGGTGCTGATATGGTGGCCAATATCGCCAAGGTTATGGACAATCTGCAAATCTGCGCCACACGCGCGCCGCAGGTGGCGGTCGCCCGTGCACTTGCCCCGCTGGAAGCATGGCGCAATGACAACCGCAAGGAAATTGCACGCCGGGCGGCAGCGCTTCGTTCTGTCATGGCGGGTATCGACGGCTGGCGCGTCGAGGCGGTGGGGGCCTATTTTGCTTTCGTGCGCCATCCCTTCGACGGCGTATCTTCGGTGACGGTTGCCGAGCGTCTTGCGAAGTCGCTGGGCATTGTCACATTGCCGGGTGTCTTCTTCGGCGAAGGACAGGAGGCGTTTCTGCGTTTTGCCTTTGCCAATGCCGATGTAGCGGGCATTGAAGCCACGGGAGCCCGTTTATCTGGCCTACGGCTTTGATTCCCATAACAGTTCCAGCAGCTCTTCCAATGCCTGCGAAACCCCACACAATTGGTGGCGCGAAGCATTGCTACAAACCTGTAACATTACTGTCATATGAATGTAATATAGAGCGCGTAGACGGCTACTGACGCTAATCGTCATAGGCTTTTTACAACAGGAGCTGCTGCTCATGAACAAGATGATTTCCTCGACCGCGGCGCTGGCCATTGCTGCCGTTCTGTCGGTTTCCGCTGCCCAGGCGCGCGATCAGATTCAGGTTGCCGGTTCCTCGACCGTGCTGCCTTACGCAAAGATCGTCGCTGAAACCTTCGGCGAAACCTTCCCGAACTTCAAGACGCCGGTTGTTGAATCGGGCGGTTCGGGCGCAGGTATCAAGGAATTCTGCAAGGGCGTCGGTGAAAACACCATCGATATCGCCAATGCATCGCGCGCCATGAAGGACACGGAACTGAAGTCTTGCGTCGACGCTGGCGTCAAGGACGTTCAGGAAGTGCGCTTCGGTTATGACGGCATCGTCTTCGCGACCGACGCAAAGGGTCCGGATTGGAAGCTGAAGCCTGAAGACGTCTACAAGGCTCTGGCCGCCAAGGTTGTTGTCGACGGCAAGCTGGTCGACAATCCAAACACCAAGTGGAACCAGGTCAACCCGAACCTGCCGGATTGGGACATTGCTGCCTATATCCCGGGCGAAAAGCACGGCACCCGTGAAGTTTTCGAAGAAAAAGTTCTTGCTGACGGCTGCAAGCACTCGGGCGCTCTGGACGAAATCAAGAAGGCCGGTCTCGACGACAAGGCTGCCGCTTCGGCCTGTATCGCAGTTCGCAAGGACGGCAAGGCTGTCGACATCGACGGCGACTATGCTGAAACGCTGGCTCGCATCGACTCCAACAAGACCGGCGTTGGCGTTTTCGGCCTCTACTTCTACGAAAACAACGCCGACAAGCTGAAGGTTGCGACCGTCAACGACATCACGCCGTCGGCTGCCACCGTTGCTTCGGGTGAATATCCGGTTTCGCGCCCGCTGTTCTTCTACGTGAAGAAGGCTCACCTCGGCGTCGTTCCGGGCCTTAAGGAATATGTTGATTTCTTCCTGAACGACCAGATGATCGGTCCTGACGGCCCGCTCGCTGAATACGGTCTGGTTCCGGCTCCGGATGCAGAGCGCGAAGCGCAGCGCGCTGCCTTCACCGACGGTAAGACGATGGCTGCAAAGTAAGACTAAAACTGTGGAACGCGGGGATGAAACCTCCCCGCGTTCTTCTCCTTTCGCGCCATTCTAATATGAGAGGCGCAATCGCGCGGAACTGACAGTCTGGTCATAGGGGTCATGTCTTTGTCGTTTCGCATTTTTCAGGGCAACCGGGGAAATTGAATGTCCTTCTTTCTGGTTCTCGTTAGCGTCATTGCAATCGGGTTAGTCGGCTTCTTTATCGGCCGTCAGCGCGCTGTTGCACTGGACAAAGCGCAGCCTGTCGCGACCCAAGGTTCTGGTCAGGGTTCGACGGCCGAGAAAATGCATTCCCGCCCGCATTATCATGGCTGGTGGGTTTTCCTCGTTTCTGCATTGCCTGCAGTTCTGTTTCTTGCTGTCTGGGCTATCGGAGCGTCCGTTTATCTCGATCACAGCGCCTCCTCACGGCTGCCCGATGCGGTCGAGGGTGGTTCCTATACCAATCGCAGCCTTCAGCTCGGTATGGTGCGCGGTCTCGCCAACGGTCTTGAGCGCCTGACGCCGGCGGAGCTGGAAAGCTTCCCATCCACTTATCAGGATGCGCGCACGGTTCTCGGCAACAAGGGCGTGGCTCTCGCAACCGAGGGCCAGGACTACATGGTGCCCATCGCCCTCTATCTGAAGAAGGCGACGGACCTGACACACACAATCGGTGCCGCCGTGGCGCTGGTCATTGCCGTTGCCGGTTTGATTTTCGGCCTCTCCACGATCAACCGCCGCATGCGCGCCCGCAACAATGTCGAGCGCATCGTGCTATGGGGGCTGATCGCCGCGTCCGGCATCGCCATTCTGACGACCATTGGCATCATTTGCTCGATGTTGTTCCAGACGATCAGCTTCTTTCAGGCTGTTTCCCCTTGGAACTTCTTCTTCGGTACGGTCTGGGATCCGCGTTTTGCCGCTGCCGGTTCCGGTGGCGAAACGGGCCAGTTCGGCCTGATCCCGCTTCTGGCCGGTACGCTCTATATCGCGCTGGTCGCCATGCTGTTCGCAGTTCCGGTCGGCCTGTTCGCCGCCATCTACATGGCCGAATACGCCTCGCCGCGCGTGCGCACGGTGGTCAAGCCGGTGCTGGAGCTTCTGGCCGGTATTCCAAGTATCGTCTACGGCTTCTTCGCCCTCGTGACGGTCGGCCCGTTCCTGCGTGACCTTTCCGCCGCGATTGCGGGCGGACAGGGCTTCATCATGGCGCAGAGCGTTTTGACAGCCGGTCTCGTCATGGGCGTGATGCTCATTCCTTTCGTGTCGTCGCTCTCCGACGACATCATCACCGCTGTTCCGCGCACGCTGCGCGACGGCTCGCTCGGTCTTGGCGCAACCCGCTCCGAAACCGTCAAGCGCGTTGTCCTGCCAGCGGCACTGCCGGGCATTGTCGGCGCACTTTTGATGACAGCCTCACGCGCTATCGGCGAAACCATGATCGTGGTTCTGGCGGCAGGTGTTGCGGCACGTATCAATATCAATCCATTCGACGCGATGACCACCATCACGGTGAAAATCGTCAATCAGCTGACCGGCGATCTTGAGTTCAACTCGCCCCAGACGCTGGTTGCCTTTGCGCTCGGCATCACGCTTTTCGTCCTGACGCTGATCATGAACATCTTTGCGCTGCACATCGTGCGCAAGTACCGGGAGCAGTACGAATAATGACCGATACGACCTTCAACGCAAGCGGCGCGGTTTCTGCAAAGCCGGTGCGCCGCGATATCGGGCTCAAGCGCCGCTATGCTGCCGAACGCCGCTTCCGCCTCTATGGCATCGCTGCAATCTCGATTGGCGTGTTCTTCCTCTGTGCGCTGCTGTTCTCTGTTTTCTCCAAGGGCTACACCGCCTTCTGGCAGACGACGCTTTACCTGCCGGTCAAGCTTGAGGCGCAGGTGATCGATCCGGGCAACAAGCGCGCGACTGATCCGAACGTGCTGATCACGGCGAACTATCCGCTTCTGGTGCGCAATGCTCTGGCTGAAAAGCTTGGCGTGTCGCCCACGGACCGTCCGGCCATGCGCGATCTCGGTCGCTTCTATTCGGACGGCGTGCGCATTCAGCTTCGCCAGATGGTGATGGACAATCCGTCGCTCATCGGCACGACGCAGACCGTTCCGGTTCTGGCAGGCGCAGACATCGATTCCGCCTTCAAGGGGCAGATCGACCTGACCGTGCCTGAAACGAGCCGCAAGGTTTCCGACCGTCAGGTCGGCTGGATGAAGACGCTTTCGGAAGAAGGCGTCATGAAGGAAGCCTTCAATACCGGCCTCTTCACCTATGGCGCATCGAGCCGCCCGGAAACATCCGGTCTCGGTGTGGCGCTGGTCGGTTCTCTTTATATGATGCTGATCGTGCTGGGTCTGGCTCTGCCTATCGGCGTCGCCGCATCGATCTATCTGGAAGAGTTCGCCAAGAAGAACCGCTGGACCGATATGATCGAGGTGAACATCAACAACCTCGCAGCCGTACCGTCCATCGTGTTCGGTCTGTTGGGTCTGGCGGTTTTCGTCAACTTCTTCGGCCTGCCACGATCGGCTTCGCTGGTCGGCGGTCTGGTTCTAACGCTGATGACACTGCCGACGATCATTATCGCGACGCGCGCCGCATTGCGCGCGGTGCCGCCATCGATCCGCGCCGCTGCGCTCGGCCTCGGCGCTTCCAAGACGCAGATGGTCTTCCATCACGTCCTGCCGCTCGCCGCGCCCGGCATTCTGACGGGCACCATCATCGGGCTCGCCCATGCACTCGGTGAAACCGCTCCGCTTCTGCTGATCGGTATGGTGGCTTTCGTGGCGGATGTTCCGTCCACCCCGATGGAACCGGCGACCGCCTTGCCTGTCCAGATCTATATGTGGGCCAATGAAGCAGAACGCGCCTTTGTGGAACGCACGTCCGGCGCTATCATCGTCCTGCTTCTGTTCCTGGCCGTGATGAACATTGCAGCAATCATTCTGCGCCGCCGGTTCGAGCGCCGCTGGTAAACGGGAGTCGAAGCTATGAACTTGATGACAGAACGTACTCTCGAGAAAGCCGTAGGAGAAAAGATGAACGCCAACACCAGTTCCGTAAAGATGCGCGGCGACAAGGTTTGCGTATTCTATGGTGAGAAGCAGGCCCTTTTCGATGTCAACCTGGATGTTCCGGAAAAGATGGTGACGGCGCTGATCGGTCCTTCCGGCTGCGGCAAGTCGACATTCCTTCGCTCGCTCAACCGCATGAACGACACGATTGAAGGTTGCCGCATCGGTGGCAAGATCACCCTCGACAATGAGGATATCTACGATCCGAAGATCGATGTGGTGGAACTGCGTGCCCGTGTGGGTATGGTGTTTCAGAAGCCGAACCCGTTCCCGAAGACGATCTACGAGAACGTGGCTTATGGCCCGCGCATTCACGGTCTGGCCCGCTCCAAGACCGATCTTGAAGAAATCGTCGTGACGAGCCTTCAGAAGGCCAGCCTGTTCGAGGAAGTGAAGGATCGCCTCCACGATGCGGGCACGGGTCTTTCCGGCGGTCAGCAGCAGCGCCTGTGCATTGCCCGTGCGATTGCGGTGAGCCCGGAAGTCATTCTGATGGACGAACCCTGCTCGGCGCTCGACCCGATTGCTACGGCAAAGGTGGAAGAGCTGATCGACGAACTGCGCCAGAACTACACCATCGTCATCGTCACCCACTCCATGCAGCAGGCGGCCCGTGTTTCGCAGCGCACCGCCATGTTCCATCTCGGCAATCTGGTCGAAGTGGGCGACACGGAAACGATGTTCACTGCGCCGACCGAAAAGCGCACGCAGGACTACATCACCGGACGCTTTGGCTAACAACGAGGGCGGGGGACAAGCCTCCCTTGCCCGCGGACTGCGCTAGCAAAAACAGAAGTGCGGCTTCCCCGCAATTTATATTACGAGGTCTACCATGCCGTCTCAGCATACCGTTCGTTCCTACGATGAGGAACTGAAGTTTCTCACCCACAAGATCGCCGAAATGGGCGGACATGCGGAACGTATGGTCGAACAGTCGGTCGCCGCTATCGTCAATGCAGACAACGCCCTTGCCCAGCGCGTCATTTCAGACGACCTGATCCTGGACGCCAGCGAACGCGAAATCGACGACAAGGCCGTGATGATCATCGCCAAGCGTCAGCCGATGGCTGTCGATCTGCGCGAGATTATCGGTTCGATCCGCATCTCCGCCGATCTGGAGCGCGTTGGCGATCTGGGCAAGAACATTGCCAAGCGCGTTGCCGCCGTTTCGGAGTCCCGCCAGCCGGTCAAGCTCTATCGCGGTCTTGAAACGCTGGCCGAACTGGCGCTGACCCAGCTCAAGGACGTGCTCGACGCCTATGCGTCGCGCTCGGTGCAGCAGATCAATATCGTGCGTGATCGCGACGATGAGATCGACGCCATGTACACCTCGCTGTTCCGCGAGCTGCTCACCTATATGATGGAAGATCCGCGCAATATTTCCGCCTGCACGCATCTTCTGTTCTGCGCCAAGAATATCGAGCGCATCGGCGACCATGCGACCAACATCGCGGAAACCGTCTATTACATCGTGACCGGCCTGCAGATGCCTGCCGAACGACCGAAAGAAGACCTGAGCCACGGCATCGTCGTGGATGAGGCACGCAAGCCCTGAGTAAGCGCTGCGTTTGGAGCACATCAGGACGGCTTTGCCGAAAGGAGCTCCAAATGCGGTGGAGAATGAGTGAATAGCGCGGCGGCACGCGGTCGATAGGGGGACGTGTATCTTCCGCTCGCTGGATTTTAATAGGGAATATTGGATGTCACAGGTACCCAAAATCGCTGTGGTGGAAGACGAAGAGGCGCTGAGCGTTCTGCTGCGCTACAATCTTGAGGCCGAAGGCTATCAGGTGGATACGATGCTACGCGGCGACGAGGCTGAAATCGCGCTGCGCGAGAACGTACCGGATCTTCTCATCCTCGATTGGATGCTTCCTGGCGTATCGGGCATCGAACTGTGCCGCCGTCTGCGCCAGTGGCCGGAGACGGAACGTTTGCCGGTCATCATGCTGACCGCCCGCGGTGAGGAAAGCGAACGCGTTCGCGGCTTGAGCGTCGGCGCCGACGATTATGTCGTAAAGCCGTTCTCGACGCCTGAGCTTCTGGCCCGCGTCAAGGCCATGCTGCGCCGCGCTAATCCAAGCCTGCTGTCGCATGTGCTGAAGGTGGGCGATCTGGTGCTCGACCGCCAGCAGCATCGTGTTTACCGCAAAGAAAAGGAAGTTCGTCTTGGACCGACGGAGTTCCGCCTGCTGGAATATTTCATGATGTCGCCGGGCCGCGTGTTCTCACGCAGCCAGCTTCTCGATGGTGTCTGGGGACCGGACATCTATGTCGATGATCGCACCGTCGACGTCCATGTCGGACGCCTGCGCAAGGCTATCAACTTGGGTCGCGCGCTTGATCCGATCCGCACGGTACGCGGCGCCGGTTATTCTTTCGGCTGATCGAACTTCAATAGAAACTGCTCTTCGAGCCCGTCTTTCGTGACCGAAAGGCGGGCTCGATCACTTTCAGACGTGCCCATTTTGCCAGTTGCCTGCTCCACCCGATTCGGTCAGATGAGGTGCTGAAAAGGCCAAAAATGGCCAATCTCACGGAATGTTACGTAGCTTGCATCAAAGTTGAAGGAACCGGCGCAGGACTTGCTAAAACAGTTACGCCGCAGATTTTCCCAACCGGATGAAGCAAGATATATCAAAATTTTACAGCAGTTGCGAATTAAGGCAGCGATGTGGCCTGTATTGAGGAACTATGATTTCCATCAAATCAAAGGTTTATCTCTTTTCTGTAGGTTCATTAAGAAATTATTAATAGTTTTGAATGGTTTGTGTGGGCAATTACGCTCGTGATTCGGGTTTCATTTGTGGCCGTTTCGATGGTTTCAGCAATTTCGGAATTTGACCCATTGCCTTTTTTTGGCCTAAAAATTCCAAAACCTTGAAGAAGACGAGCGACGGCAGGTTGTTTGATTTTTGATCTTCGCCTGCTTTGACTTGCACCGCAGCTAGACCCGTACCGGTCATTATTGGCCTTCGGATCGACTGCTTCAGTTAAGGGTCCTGAATATGAGACTGAGCCGTTGACGCGCGCTGGTAATTGGAAGCTGCCTGTATTGGCAGGACTGCTCGTAGCGCCCTTCGTAATGACGGGCTGCACGACGACCGGCACCACAGCCAAGACTGAGAAGACGGCGGCCGCAAGCCACGTCAAGTCGGTTAACGGCGTCAAGACCTATACCTACACGGCGAGGGACAAGGAGTGCCTCGAGCGCGCAATGTTCTTCGAATCGAACCGTTCCAGCCCTGATGGTCTGATGGCTGTCGGTACGGTCGTCATGAACCGCCTCGCATCGGGCCGTTATCCGGATACTATTTGTGGCGTTGTCGGTCAGAAGAACCAGTTCGCACCGGGCGTTCTCAGCCGCAGGATGGAATCGGGCAAGCTGCCCGACGTTCAGGCAGCTGCTGACGCCGTGCTGAAGGGCCAGCGCCATCCAAAGCTGAAGAACGCCATGTTCTTCCACACGGCTGGTCTGTCATTCCCGTATAACAACATGCATTACGTGCTGGTTGCCGGCGGTAATTCATTCTACGAGAAGCGCAACCGCGACGGCTCGTTGCAGAACCCGGTGCCGCAGGAGCCATACAATCTGGCTCTCGCCTATTCGCCGCAGTCGCCATCCACGCCGCAAGATCCGTCTTATGACGTGACGCTGCCACAGGCCGGTCCAGTGCCGGAAGCAGCGCCCACCGTACAGGTCGCGCTGGCGGATGCCGCAAAGATGGAAACCTCTATACGGGGCAGCGGCCTTGGCCCGCAGGCACGTGGCAATCGCCTCTCGCACCAGAATGGTATAGCGACAGCACAGGCACAGCCACAGATTCAGCAGGTTGCGTCCTATCAGCCGCAATTCGATACGTCGGCGCCTGCAAGCCCGCCGCAATCGCTCGGATATGCAGCGGCAGACCAGAAGCAGGCCGATGCAATCGGCGCGTTGCTCCTGTCGCAGGACCGGCCGGAAACGCCTCTATAAGTTGATTTGAACGGTTTCGGTGCGGGCTGATCTTTCCGATTGGCCCGCATTTTTCATTTTAGCTATGCGAATTGCCGTAACTACCGGGGGCGAACCACAACTGGACGATAGATCGGCTGATAGAGCATGATCGGCTGGTCGTAGAAATCGACGCGGTTTTCCCAGGCGCGGCGATCTGCGCGGCGGTCGAGATCGAGGCGCATCAGGCAATTGGCAAATGCTTCGGTCTGCGGCTTGAACCCATAACCCCGGCAGGTCCGTTCATCGGCAGCGCGGCGCTCTTCCGGCGTCATGGTGACACAACCGGCCAGCAGGCCCGCAAGTCCCAATAATACAAGCGCTTTCTTATTCATTCTCTTTGCTTTCCATATTGCTGACCGCGGTATCCAGTATAGACCATATCCTGAAAAGAACGTGGTTTAATTGCGCCATCTGATAAACTGGCGGCGAGTGTACAGAAGTGATTCTTTCATGACGCCCCCTTTCTTGAGGGAGGCGCTTTCGCATCAAAGAGGTCTGCAGCCCATGGCTCACGATATGCAAAATCCCGTCATTGATCCGGTGAAGCTCGAACGGCTGGCTGAAGTGGCCGTCCGCGTCGGCCTGCAATTGCGTGAGGGGCAGGATCTGATCATCACGGCGCCGGTTATTGCCTTGCCGCTGGTACGACTGATTGCCAAACATGCCTATAAGGCGGGCGCTGGTCTGGTGACGCCATTCTTCGCCGATGACCAGATTGCGCTGGCCCGCTATGAAAATGCGCCGGATGCAAGCTTCGACCGTGCTTCGACCTGGCTCTATGAGGGCATGGCCAAGGCTTATTCCGAAGGTGCGGCGCGTCTTGCAATTGCTGCCGACAATCCGATGCTTTTATCCAGCCAGGACGCCGCGAAGGTTTCGCGCGCCAATCGCGCCAATTCCAAGGCCTATCAGCCGGCGCTGGAAAAGATCGCTGGTTTCGACATCAACTGGAACATCGTTTCCTATCCGAATGCGGCATGGGCGCAGCTCATGTTCCCGAATGAGCCGGAAGAGGTGGCGACCCGCAAGCTGGCGGAGGCCATCTTCGCCGCTTCGCGCGTGGATGTCGAAGATCCGATTGGCGCATGGGCTGCACATAATGCAGCGCTTCGCACCCGCACACGCTTCCTGAACGGCAAGGCCTATAGCGCCCTGAACTTCAAGGGCCCGGGCACGGATCTGACGGTCGGACTTGCTGATGGTCACGAGTGGCACGGCGGCGCGTCGACCGCCAAGAACGGCATTACCTGCAATCCGAATATTCCGACGGAAGAGGTGTTTACCACGCCGCATGCATTGCGTGTCGATGGCTATGTCGCCAGCACCAAGCCTCTGTCGCATCAGGGCACGCTGATCGAAAACATCGCAGTGCGTTTCGAGGCGGGCCGTATCGTCGAAGCCAAGGCGACCCGCGGCGAAGAAGTGCTGTCGAAAGTGCTCGATACGGATGAAGGCGCGCGCAGGCTTGGTGAAGTGGCGCTGGTGCCGCATTCCTCGCCGATCTCGCAAAGCGGCCTTCTGTTCTACAACACGCTTTTCGATGAAAACGCTGCGAGCCATATTGCACTCGGTCAGTGCTATTCCAAGTGCTTCATTGATGGCGCCAAGTTGACGCCGGAACAGATCAAGGCGCAGGGCGGCAATTCCAGCCTCATTCATATAGACTGGATGATCGGTTCTGGCGAAATCGATGTCGATGGTATTAAAGCCGATGACAGCCGCGAGCCGGTTATGCGCTGCGGCGAATGGGCGAACTGAGAACTGACAGCAGAAACTAAAGAGGCCGGGAAATCTCCCGGCCTTTTGTTTGACGGTGAAAGTGCTAAGCCTCAGTTCTTTTCCTGCACATGAGCTTCGAGGAACCAAAGCGCCTTGTCCAGCGAGCGCGATGCGGCAGTGAAAATATCCGCTGTGTTGTCGTCGCCGGCGTCATCCGCATCCTTGATTGATTTGCGCAACAGGTTGGCGACATCGCCATAGCGTTCAATCAGTGCACCCAGATGGTCGTGAACCGCATAAATATCGGTCGGATACGGCTTCAGTTTCGTTTCCTTCACGACGATCTGGGACGTGCCATAAGCCGTGCCGCCGAGCTGAACCGCGCGTTCTGCAATCGTGTCGACATGATCGTCGAGTTCGGTGCGGAAACCGTCGAGCATTTCGTGCACTGCGATAAATTGCGGGCCCTTGAGGTTCCAATGCGCCTGCTTGGTGATCAGCGCAAGATCAATGGTCGCAGCCAGATTTTCATTCAACAGCGCGATCATGGTCGTCTTGGTATTGGAAGGAAGATCGTTGCGGGTTGCATGCGTCGACTTATTGGACATTTTATCCTCATATCCTTTGCACAATCAGGCGCGAGCGATTGGCCAGCTCGCAGCGATTGGGGAAATCGCCAGCGTGGGAGCGGTCGAAAGGACGCACAAACGGCACCGTCAAATCTGTAAAAGGCCCGTATTGCAGCAAAACTTGCTGTCGCAAAGGCAACAACAAGACCTTCCCGCACCCGGCGAGATAACGCCTGCCGGGGGATTTTGTTCCGCAGGAAATGCCGAAAATCGCAAGAACCGCTGCTCGTTGACAATGATTTGGTGTCGGCTCATTACGGTTAGGCTTGTCGCGGGACCAATTCTCATTTACCCGGAAGTGCATGAAGATACTCGCCCTTGATACCGCCGCCTCCTATTGCGCCGCAGCCGTCTATGACGCTGACGGTGATGTCGTTCTCGCTCAGGTCAGCGAGAATATCGGCAAGGGGCATGCGGAAGTGCTGATGGATTATGTCGGGCGCGCGTTGGCAGAAGCAGGCGTCGCGATAAAAGACATCGACCGTGTGGCGGTAAACATCGGCCCCGGTTCTTTCACGGGCGTTCGCATCGGTGTTTCGGCGGCGCGCGGTTTTGCACTGGCGCTCAAATGTCCGTCGATTGGCGTCACGGCATTCGAGGCGCTGGCTGAAGAGACGCTTGCACAAGTGCCGGGGAAGCCGGTGACAATCCTGCTCGACGCGCATCGCGGCGAGATTTATGCGCAGACATTCGACGCCAATGGCGCTGCCTTGTCCAAGCCATCGGTTCTGTCGCGGGAAGAAGCGGAAGCTTTTGCAGGCAATGCGCCCCTCGAAACCGTACTGGCCGGATCGGCAGCACGATCAATCAACGAGGCTTTGGGTGACAAGTTTGCGCTCGGTCCCGTCGAACCGACCGCTGCTATTGCCACTTTCGCCCGTCTGGCAGCCACGCGCACACCCGGTGATGCGCCGAAGCCGCTTTATATGCGAGGCCCAGATGCCAAGCCGCAAGTTGGGTTTGCATTGCCGCGTAGGCAGGCCGGAGAATAGCCGATGATGGGCTTGCCATTCGGTCGCTTCGGACGCCGACAGGTTTCAGTGGAAGCGCTCAGCGCGCAGGACAGCCATGTGATCCAGCGTATTCATGCCGTCGCTTTTCATCATGGCTGGAGTTCCGACGATTTTCGCTCGCTGATCGCGCAGGATACGGTTTTCGGCTTTGTCGCCCGCGCGGAAGGCAAGCCCAATGACGCCTGCGGTTTCGTGCTGGCGCGGCTGGTGGCCGGTGAGGCGGAAATCCTCACCATCGCGGTTTCACGTGACGTACAGCGGCAGGGTGTCGGCCGGGCGCTGATGGATGCGGTGTTGCGCTATCTCTATCAGGAACGGGCGGAAACGCTGTTTCTTGAAGTCGATGAAGCCAATGTCGCTGCGCAGGCACTGTACCGGCGTCTCGGGTTTCAGAAGGTCGGCGATCGTCCGGCCTATTACGAAACCGCGAATGGACGCTCGGCAGCGCTCGTTCTGCGGCGCGAACTGAAGCGACCGCAATGATCGGCGCGATCCGGGTCTTTCTCGTTCTTGCGGCCATGGTCATGCTGAGCCTGTCGCTGATCCCGGTTCAATATGTGTTTCTCAAGCTCAAGAACGGTTGGAAACGCAGCCTGCCCAACACGTTCCACCGGATGATTGCGCGACTGTTCGGCTTTCGGGTGCGCACAGTTGGCGAAATGCATCGCGGTCGCCCGTTGTTGCTGGTCGCCAATCATACATCCTGGAGCGACATTGTTGTTCTGTCCTCGGTCGGGCAGGTGTCCTTCATCGCCAAGTCCGAGGTGCGCAACTGGCCGATTTTCGGCATGTTTGCTGTTTTGCAGCGGACCGTTTTTGTCGAACGCGAGCGGCGCGGCAAAACCGGTGAACAAACCTCAGAAATTGCGACCCGGATGAGCGAGGGAGACGCGATGGTGCTGTTTCCCGAAGGCACCACATCCGATGGCAATCGGGTCTTGCCGTTCAAGACCGCTCTCTTCGGCGCAGCCCATGCGGCAATCAAGGAAGCCGGTGTGCCGGAAGTGCTGGTCCAGCCGGTCGCCATTGCCTATACCGGCGTGCACGGTATGGCCATGGGGCGTTACTTTCGCCCGATTGCATCCTGGCCGGGCGATGTTGAGTTGATGCCGCATCTGAAAGGTATTCTGCGCGAAGGCGCCATTGATGTTGAAATCCGCTTTGGCGAGCCGATGGTTGTCACGGCGGCCACAGACCGCAAGATGCTGGCCCGCACCATGGAAGGTCGGGTGAGGGCGCTTCTGCAAAGTGCGCTTCTGGGCCGCGAGATTGCCGACGATTAGTGCGCGGCTTTGCGCCCGAAAATGCGATAGCGAAAAAGCCGATCAGTTTGTCACCTTCCAATGCGGCGACAAAAGCTGTAGATAGCCCCGCATGAGCGAAAACATCACCGATATTGTGCCAGCGACAGAACACGCCGATGCGCGTCCAAATGCACGCAAGGTTTTTGTCAAAACCTATGGCTGCCAGATGAATGTGTATGACAGCCAGCGCATGGCCGACAGCCTTGCAGCGGAAGGCTATGTCGCGACCGATACGCCGGATGATGCCGATCTGGTGCTGTTGAACACCTGCCATATTCGCGAGAAAGCGTCGGAGAAGCTCTATTCTGCGCTGGGACGCCTGCGCAAGATGAAGGACGCGCGCGAAGCCAATGGCAAGGAACTGACCATCGGTGTTGCGGGCTGCGTGGCGCAAGCCGAAGGGCATGAAATTCTGCGCCGTGCGCCGAATGTCGATCTGGTGATTGGACCGCAGACCTATCATCGCCTGCCCAATGCGCTGGCGCGCGTTCGGGGCGGCGAAAAGGTCGTAGAGACTGAATATGCGCTTGAAGACAAGTTCGAGCATCTGCCATCGCCGAAGCGTGAAGAAACCCGCAAGCGCGGTGTTTCCGCTTTTCTGACGGTGCAGGAAGGTTGCGACAAGTTCTGCACTTTCTGCGTGGTGCCCTATACGCGTGGCTCGGAAGTCTCGCGCAGCGTCAGGCAGATCGTGGCGGAAGCCGAACGCCTTGCCGATGGCGGTGTGCGGGAACTGACGCTGCTGGGTCAGAACGTCAATGCCTGGCATGGCGAGGGCGACGATGGCCGCGAATGGGGGCTGGGCGAATTATTGTTCCGTCTCGCACGCATTCCGGGTGTGGCGCGCCTGCGTTACACGACCAGCCATCCGCGCGATATGGATGACAGCCTGATCGCTGCGCATCGCGATCTGCGCCAGCTGATGCCTTATCTGCATCTTCCGGTACAGTCCGGTTCGGACCGTATTCTCAAGGCGATGAACCGCCGTCACAAGGCGGACGAATATCGGCGCCTGATCGAGCGCATCCGCGAAGTGCGCCCGGATATGGCGCTGTCGGGCGATTTCATCGTCGGCTTCCCCGGCGAGACCGATCAGGATTTCGAAGATACGATGCAGCTGGTGCGCGACGTCAATTACGCGCAGGCCTATTCGTTCAAATATTCGCCGCGTCCCGGCACGCCCGGCGCAGATCTGTCCGATCATGTGGAAGAGGCGGTCAAGGACGAGCGGCTCCAGCGCCTGCAGGCTTTGCTGTCGGAACAGCAATATGCGTTCCAGGAATCCATGATCGGTCGCGAGATGGACGTGCTGTTGGAAAAGCCCGGTCGTCAGGCGGGACAGATGGTGGGACGTTCGCCCTGGCTCCTCCCGGTGATCATCGACGACAACAATGATCAGGTCGGCGAAATTATTCATGTGAAAATCACCTCCACTGGGACCAATAGCCTTATTGCGCAAAAACTGGCGTGAAGGCATGATACCGTTCAGGCAGATGTTTCGGCGCTTGAGTCTCGCGCCGATAATCCTGTCGGGCCGATGATCCCGTCGGAACTGTGATTGCAATGCGTGAACTCTTGAGGAGATACGGTTGAGCGCCACGGAAAAGCTGAGACCTGCCAAGCCAACCACTCTAACGCAAAAAAGCCCGACTACCGGGGCCTCGGATATGGCCCATATCGTGCTCACTTTCGAGAACAACCGTCTGGCCAGTGCGCTTTACGGTCAGTTCGACGAAAATCTGGCACGTATCGAGCAAAAACTCGGTGTCGATGTTCGCTCCAAGGGCAACCAACTCTCGATCCGGGGCGAACCAACCGCGACCGAACAGGCGCGCCGCACGCTCGATCATCTTTATGAAACCGTGCAGAAAGGTCATGAACTGACGGCATCGGATGTCGATGGCGCCTTGCGCATGGCCATTGCGGCTGATGATCAGCTGGATCTGCCGACGATGGAAAACAAGGGTAAGCTATCCGCTGCCCAGATTTCCACGCGCAAGAAGACGATCTTTGCGCGCACGCCGACGCAGGACGCCTATATGCGGGCGCTCGACCGTTCCGAACTGGTGTTCGGTGTCGGTCCTGCCGGTACGGGCAAAACCTATCTGGCCGTCGCCCATGCAGCCATGCTGCTGGAACGCGGTCTGGTGGAGCGGATCATCCTTTCCCGCCCGGCTGTTGAAGCGGGTGAGCGCCTGGGCTTTCTGCCGGGTGACATGAAGGAAAAGGTCGATCCCTACCTGCGTCCGCTTTATGATGCGCTTTACGACATGATGCCCGCCGACAAGGTCGAGCGTGCAATCACCGCAGGCGTCATCGAAATCGCGCCGCTGGCCTTCATGCGCGGGCGCACGCTGGCCCATTCGGCGGTGATCCTCGATGAAGCGCAGAACACGACATCCATGCAGATGAAAATGTTCCTGACGCGTCTTGGTGAAGGATCGCGGATGATCGTGACGGGCGATCCAAGCCAGATCGATCTTCCACCCGGTCAGAAATCCGGGCTTGTCGAAGCGCTTCGCGTGCTGGACGATGTGGAAAGCGTCATCAAGGTGCGGTTCACCCAGAAAGACGTGGTACGACATCCGCTGGTTGCGGCAATCGTCAACGCCTATGACCGCGATGCCAAAACGCATGTTCAGCAGCCGGTCCGTCCGGAATAGGGGCCAAGGACTTGTAATTGGTCGTCGGAATGACGATTTGAAGCATTTCCAGCAAAAGTGCGCAGCGGTTTTGCGTAGGACAATGCGTGGTAAAAAAGCATGCTGTCTGCCTTTTTGGGGCAGACGGCTTTCGAACAACTGAAAGGACGAAGCGGCTTGCTGTTAGGGGAAGCCGCCGCAGAACGTGTCAGACAACGCGATCCATATCGATATAACAATCGAAGCCGGCAATTGGCCGGATGAAACAACACTTGAAGGACTTGTCAAAAAGTCTGTCGAGGCGGCATGGGCCAATCTCGGCCTCAAGGATGCCGACAGTGAATTGAGTATCCTCTTTACCGACGATGCGTCTATTCAGGAGCTGAACGCCGAATGGCGCGGCAAGGACAAGCCCACCAATGTGTTGTCGTTTCCTGCTTTCCCGGTCAAGGCCGGTGCGCAGCCGGGGCCGATGCTGGGCGACATCGTCATCGCTTGCGAAACCGTAGAGCGTGAAGCGGTTGAAGAAGGCAAACCTCTCGACCATCACCTCTCACACCTTGTCGTGCATGGATTCCTGCATCTTTTGGGATACGATCATGAAACCGACGAGGAAGCAGAAGAAATGGAGCGCCGCGAGCGCGAAATTCTTCATGCTATTGCCATCCCCGACCCTTATGCTGTATCCGAAGAGACCATTAACAACGATTGACCATGGCTGATCAAACCTCACAACCTCCGTCCGCTGGCGAGAATCGCAGCGAGACCCAAGATGCCGAAGGGCAAAGTACGCAGCGGCCTGTAGCGGCCGAAAAGCGCTCCCTTCTGTCAAATATTTTCCCTTTTATCCGCTCGCGACAGCAGTCTTCCTTGCGTGAAGATTTGGCCGATGCCCTGTCCAGTACGACGAGCGAACAGGATTCCGCATTCTCGCCCGAAGAAAAGGCGATGCTGCACAACATCCTGCGCCTGCGTGAAATCCGCGTCGAAGACGTGATGATTCCGCGTGCGGATGTTGAGGCAGTGGAAATTTCCACGCCGCTCTGGGAAGTGCTGGAACTCTTCGAGGAATCCGGTCACTCCCGTATGCCGGTCTATGCCGAAACGCTGGATGATCCGCGCGGCATGATCCATATCCGCGATGTTCTGAATTTCATCACGCGTCAGGCGCGCCAGAAAACGCGCCGCCGCACGACGGCCAAGACGCCAGCGACGGCAACGCCGCCGAAATTCGATATGAGCCGCATCGATCTCACCAAGACGATTGGCGAACTCAATCTCATGCGCAAGGTGCTGTTCGTGCCGCCGTCGATGATGGCAAGTGGTCTGATGGCCCGCATGCAGGCAACCCATATCCAGATGGCGCTGGTCATCGACGAATATGGCGGCACCGACGGTCTCGTCTCTCTGGAAGACATCGTCGAAATGGTTGTCGGCGATATTGAAGACGAGCATGACGACGAAGAAATCATGATCGCCGAAGAAGCAGATGGCGTATTCGTCGTCGACGCGCGCGCCGATCTGGATGAATTCGCGGCAAAGATTGGCCCCTCTTTCGAGGTGGGCGAACATGGCGAGGATGTCGACACGGTCGGCGGCCTGATCTTCTCGGTTCTTGGCCGGATTCCTGTCCGTGGTGAGGTCGTGCAGGCCGTGCCGGGCTATGAGTTCCATGTGCTGGAAGTCGATCCGCGCCGCGTGAAGAAGGTACGCATTGTGCCGCTTTCCGCTGCCGACCGCCGCAGGCAGCAGCGCGCTGTCGTCACCACCAAGCCTGAAGAGCAGTCACCGGCCACGGCCGAAGACGCTGAAACCTTCAAAGAGGCCTGATGATCGAAAGGCTTGCGGGCAGGATCATTCTTTCTAGCGGCTGGCGTCGTGCGCTGGCCGCTTTTTTGAGTGGCGCCTTCGCGACGCTGACCCAGCCGCCTTTTGATCTCTTCATTGCCGGGTTTGTTTCCTTCCCAATCCTTGTCTGGCTGATCGACGGCGCTTTGGCGCGCGCCGATGCTGGTCCGATCCGCCGTGTTCTGCCCGCCGCAATGGTTGGCTGGTGGTTTGGCTTCGGTTATTTCGTCTCCGGTCTCTGGTGGATCGGGACAGCGCTTCTGGTCGATGCAGACCAGTTTGCCTGGGCCTTGCCGCTGGCGGTTTTGGGCCTGCCCGCTTTTCTGGCGATTTTCTATGCCTTCGCGACCATGGTTGCGCGCATCTTCTGGTCCGACGGACTGGGACGTATTTTTGCGCTCGCTTTTGGCTTTGCGCTTGCGGAATGGCTGCGCACGTTCCTGCTGACCGGTTTTCCGTGGAATGCCATCGGCTATGCGGCCATGCCGGTGCCGGTGCTGATGCAATCGGTCGCCGTGGTCGGTCTTGTCGGCATGAGCGCGCTGGCTGTGTTCATCTTTGCATCGCCCGCATTGCTGATCGGTGGACGTTTGGCAAAGAGCGGTATCGTTCTGGCCATTCTTCTGGCCGCATCCCATGTCGGCTTTGGCGTTTGGACCCTGTCACACGCGCCCGCCGTCGGCGATGAGAAGGGCGCGGTCAATATCCGCATCGTACAGCCCTCCATCGCGCAAAGCCTGAAATGGGACAATGCCGAACGCCGCTCCATCTTCGACAAGCTGATTGCGCTGACGGCAGAGGCACCCGCAGACGGCAAGCCGAAGCCTGATGTCGTCATATGGCCCGAAACTGCGGTGCCGTATATTCTGACATCGACCCCGGAAGCTCTGGCCCAAATCGGCACTACATTGCAGGACGG
The DNA here is from genome assembly GCF_029909865.1 of Ochrobactrum sp. 19YEA23. Classification (NCBI taxonomy): domain Bacteria; kingdom Pseudomonadati; phylum Pseudomonadota; class Alphaproteobacteria; order Hyphomicrobiales; family Brucellaceae; genus Ochrobactrum; species Ochrobactrum sp. 19YEA23. The sequence goes on from NZ_JASAMQ010000001.1 coordinate 319,168, forward strand.
TCAGGTGCTGTTGACTGGCGCTGTGCGCGAGGAGAAGGCGGCGGGCAATGGCGAGCCGCGTTATTATAATTCCATCTATACGATCAATGACCGGGGCGAGATTACGGATGCCGCCGACAAGGTGCATCTTGTTCCATTCGGGGAGTATCTGCCTTTTGAAAGCTTTCTACGCGGTCTGGGACTTCAGGAAGTGGTCGAAATGCCTGGCGGCTTTACCGCCGGTTCCTCGCGGCGTCTTTTGAACGTCAAGCCGGGCCAGACTTTTCTGCCGCTTGTCTGCTACGAAGCCATTTTCCCGGACGAGCTCGGTTTTTCGGGCTCGCAGGCCGGTACGCCCAATGCCATCGTCCCCAACGCTATCGTCAATGTTACGAATGATGCCTGGTATGGCGATACGCCGGGGCCTTACCAGCATTTCAGGCAGGCGCAGGTTCGTGCAGTGGAGCAGGGCTTGCCGCTGATACGTGCGGCCAATAACGGCCTTTCGGCGGTGACGGATTCCTACGGTCGAATCACTGAAGGTCTTGCGCTGGACGTCGTTGGGGTGGTGGATGCTTCCCTACCGTCAGCTCGTGCCCCATTTTGGGGCACTGCCCCCGGATCGAAACAGACGATATCGATCCTGTTAACCTTACTCTTTGTCAACGCAGCTTTCAGGGTGTCATTCCGTAGGCGTTTTCATTGACACGGCAATTTTGTTAAGATGTTATACCGGCGCGGTGACGGTTCCCACGTGCGAAATCGTGCGAAGCTCGTCAGACTACCTCCCACAACGTGATGTTATCCCTGTTCAGATGAACAGTACATGAATGAAAGCTCGCAGCCGCGAGGAGTGACAGCTGTATGATTGAGAATAAAAAGAAGCCCAACCCAATCGACGTACATGTCGGCAGCCGCATTCGTCTCCGCCGCAACATGCTGGGCCTCAGTCAGGAAAAGCTCGGCGAGAATCTGGGCATCACGTTTCAGCAGATTCAAAAATACGAGAAGGGCACCAATCGCGTCGGCGCCAGCCGCCTTCAGGCGATCTCTGCCATTCTCAACGTTCCGGTTTCCTTTTTCTTTGAAGACGCACCGGGATCGAACCCTGCCGGTCAGGAAGGTTTTGCAGAAGACAATGAAGCAACCTATGTGGTCGATTTCCTGAATTCCAACGAAGGCGTTCAGCTCACCCGCGCGTTCACGAAGATTTCAGATCCGAAAGTACGCCGGAAAATCATCGATCTGGTGAAGTCACTCGCAGCCGACGCTGACTAAGCCAGCCGCTGCTACACCCTGTATTTCGGCGGTTTATGCGCCTTTTTCCCCTTTTGACGTAGGTTTCGCGGTGTTGGGAATGAATTTTTCCGGCTGCGCCCCGTCGCGATACGAAAATGCATTGACGGTTTGATCCTAACTTCGCTAACACTTTGACGCGCCCGGAAAGTTCCGGGCGCTACTGTGTTTCCTAGGCGGAGATGTTCTCCGTTGGATTTTCAAGAGGGGTTACCCGTGTCGCGCAGTTCTTATCTCTTCACCAGCGAATCTGTGTCTGAAGGACACCCGGACAAGGTTTGCGACCGCATCTCCGATGAAATCGTCGACATGATCTACAAGGAAGCCCGCCGCACTGGTGTGGATCCGTGGTCTGTCCGTGTTGCCTGCGAAACGCTTGCCACCACCAATCGCGTGGTGATTGCCGGCGAAGTCCGCGTACCGGAGACTTTCCTGAAGAAGAACAAGGACGGTTCGATCGCCAAGGATGCCGCTGGCCATCCGCTGATCAATCCTGCCCGCTTCCGTTCGGCAGCGCGCAAGGCGATCCGCGAAATCGGCTACGAACAGGATGGCTTTCACTGGAAGACGGTGAAGATCGACGTGCTTCTGCATCCGCAGTCTGCCGATATCGCGCAGGGCGTGGACAATGCTGCCGACCGTCAGGGCGAAGAAGGTGCTGGCGATCAGGGCATCATGTTCGGCTATGCCTGTCGCGAAACCCCGGATCTGATGCCTGCACCGATCTATTATTCGCACAAGATTCTCGAAAAGCTGTCCGAAGCACGCCATAAGGGCGAAGGCGATGCGGGCAAGCTTGGCCCGGACGCCAAGAGCCAGGTTACGGTGCGTTATGAGAACGGCAAGGCTGCCGAAGTCACGCAGATCGTGCTCTCGACGCAGCATCTGGATGCCAGCTGGGATTCCAAGAAAGTTCGCTCGGTTGTCGAGCCTTATATCCGTGATGCGCTGGGCGAGCTCCCGATTGCAGCCACCTGCAACTGGTACATCAATCCGACCGGCAAATTCGTCATTGGTGGTCCGGACGGCGACGCAGGCCTGACGGGTCGCAAGATCATCGTCGATACTTACGGTGGCGCGGCTCCGCATGGCGGCGGCGCATTCTCCGGCAAGGACACGACCAAGGTCGACCGTTCGGCTGCATATGCTGCGCGTTATCTGGCCAAGAATGTCGTGGCGGCAAATCTTGCCGACCGCTGCACGATCCAGCTTGCCTACGCTATCGGCGTTGCACAGCCGCTTTCGGTCTATGTCGATCTACACGGCACGGGCAAGGTTGCTGAAGCCGCTGTTGAAGACGCGCTGCGCGAAGTGATGGACCTGTCGCCGACTGGTATCCGCAAGCATCTCGATCTCAACAAGCCGATCTATGCCAAGACCTCGTCTTACGGTCATTTCGGCCGCAAGCCGGGCCGTGACGGTTCCTTCTCCTGGGAGAAGACCGATCTTACCAAGGCATTGAAGGCATCTGTCGCTTAAATCTTGGAGCATTGTGCGTCCTTTTGGGCGTACAACCAGACCAAAAGTTGCATCACAGATCGCTTGGCGTTATGTGTCCGGGCAAATTTCAGAGAGCGCGATTTCAAATCGCGCTCTCTGTTTGTGTTGTTAAGCTGCATTTTGCAGGCCGACGGATAGAACATGACCGAAGAAACCCATCCTCTGCGCGGTGCCGGAAACTTTTTTGGCCGTCGTCACGGCAAGCCGCTGCGCAGCCATCAGCGGAACCTGTTCGAGGAACTTCTGCCTGAGCTGAAGATCGACCTCGCCAAGCCTGCCCCACAGGATCTGCGCGCGCTGTTCCCCATCGCGGTTGACGCCGTGCGTATGGAAATCGGCTTTGGCGGCGGCGAACATCTGCATCATGAAACGGGCCGCTATCCGCAGACGGGTTTCATCGGCGTCGAGCCTTTCGTCAATGGCATGGCCAAGATGCTGGCGGCGCTCGATCAGGAGCCGCGTCCCAATATGCGGCTTTATGATGAGGATGCGACAGCGGTTCTCGACTGGCTGCCGGATGCCTCTTTGTCCGGTATCGACCTGTTCTATCCTGACCCTTGGCACAAGCGTCGCCACTGGAAGCGTCGTTTTGTCAGTGACGCCAATCTGGATCGCTTTGCCCGCGTTTTGAAACCTGGCGCGAAATTCCGCTTCGCTTCGGATATCGAGCATTATGTGAACTGGACACTACAGCATTGCCGCCGTCACGATGCGTTCGACTGGCAGGCGGAAGGACCGTCGGACTGGAATGACGCCTATGAAGGCTGGCCGGGCACGCGTTATGAGGCAAAGGCCTTCCGCGAGGGCCGCAAGGCTGCCTATCTGACATTTATCCGACGTTGAATTTCTAGAGCGGTTCCGATCAAAGCTGTATCGTGGAACCACTCTATCTATCTGTTTTTAAGCATTATCCTACGCAAAACTGCTGCGCATTTTTGCTGGAAATGCTCTACGGAAGCGGGACTTGAAAAAATCCGCTTCCGCTGGTATATAACTCTCAAATTCTTGGTCGAACGAACAAGAGTGGGTCCGTCCGGTCCCGCTCTTTTTTGTTACTTAGACCCAGGAAATAGAGGTTTTTCGACCCCTTTGAGAGGTTTAGAGTTGACGGAACAGGTTCAGGCAAACGAAGCAGAGACGCCGGAAGTGGCTGTGGATGAGCGCATCATTCGCGAAACGGGCATCGACGCGAAAGTGGCAGGCATTATTGAGCCGGTGCTCAATACGCTGGGCTATCGTCTTGTGCGCGTGCGTCTTTCCGGTCTCAACGGCCAGACCTTGCAGATCATGGCCGAGCGCCCCGACGGCACGATGACGGTTGACGATTGTGAGCTGGTCAGCCGCACCGTCGCGCCGGTGCTTGATGTCGAAGATCCGATCAGCGGCAAGTATCATCTGGAAGTCTCGTCACCGGGCATCGACCGTCCGCTGGTGCGCAAGTCGGATTTCGCCGATTGGGCGGGCCATATTGCCAAGGTGGAAACCTCCATCGTGCATGAAGGCCGCAAGAAGTTCCGCGGTCGTATAGTGCTGGGCGATGCCGAGACAGTCGTGATCGAAAGCGATCAGGTGTCTTACGGCAACGAACCGGTCGTGCGCATTCCCTTCGACGTAATTTCGGATGCGCGTCTGGTCCTGACCGACGATCTGATCCGCGATGCGCTGCGCAAGGACAAGGCCCTTCGCGAAGGCCGCATCCCCGGGGATGATCTGGGCGATGCGCCGGAAGAAGCGGCGACAGAAGATACGGCTGACGAAAAATAAGCCGACGAAACAAGTTTCAGGCATTCGGCGCAAGGAGAAGCCGGGTGCGACACCAAGGAGAGACCTATGGCAGTCAGTGCTAACAGGCTGGAGCTTCTGCAGATCGCCGATGCGGTCGCACGCGAGAAGTCGATTGACCGCGAGATCGTTCTTGCGGCCATGGCCGATGCGATCCAGAAGGCAGCGCGTTCGCGTTATGGTCAGGAAAGCAACATCCGCGCCGACATCAATGCGAAGTCCGGCGAGATCAAGCTTCAGCGTCTGCTCGAAGTGGTCGAGAATGTCGAAGACTACGCCACGCAGATTTCGCTGTTCACCGCACGTGACCGCAACCCGGATGCGCAGATTGGCGACTTCATCGCTGATCAGCTGCCGCCGATGGATTTCGGCCGTATCGCTGCCCAGTCGGCCAAGCAGGTCATCGTGCAGAAAGTGCGTGAAGCCGAGCGTGACCGCCAGTATGACGAATACAAGGATCGCGTTGGCGAAATCGTCAACGGCACCGTGAAGCGCGTCGAATACGGCAATGTGATCGTCGATCTGGGCCGTGGCGAAGCCATTGTGCGCCGTGACGAACTGATCCCGCGTGAAGCCTTCCGTTATGGCGACCGTATCCGCGCCTATGTTTACGACGTGCGTCGTGAACAGCGTGGCCCGCAGATTTTCCTGTCACGCACCCATCCGCAGTTCATGGCGAAGCTCTTCACCATGGAAGTGCCGGAAATCTATGACGGCATAATCGAGATCAAGTCGGTCGCCCGTGATCCGGGTTCGCGCGCCAAGATCGCCGTTGTTTCGCGCGATGCGTCCATCGATCCGGTCGGCGCCTGCGTTGGTATGCGCGGTTCGCGTGTTCAGGCCGTTGTTGCCGAACTTCAGGGCGAAAAGATCGACATCATTCCGTGGTCGCCGGATGCGGCTTCCTTCATCGTCAACGCGCTTCAGCCTGCTGAAGTTGCCAAGGTTGTTCTCGATGAAGATGCGGAACGTATTGAAGTTGTCGTCCCGAATGACCAACTATCACTAGCGATCGGTCGTCGCGGCCAGAATGTCCGCCTCGCATCGCAGCTCACCGGTTGGGACATCGACATTCTGACGGAGGACGAAGAGTCCGAACGTCGTCAGAAGGAATTCACCGAGCGTTCGAACCTGTTCATGGAAGCCCTCGACGTCGACGAAATGGTCGGTCAGGTTCTTGCTTCCGAAGGCTTCGCCTCGATTGAAGAACTGGCTTATGTCGAGCCGGGTGAAATTGCATCCATCGATGGTTTCGATGACGATACGGCTTCTGAAATCCAGCAGCGTGCTCGTGAATATCTGGATCGCCTCGAAGGTGAACTGGATGCGCGCCGCAAGGAACTGGGCGTTGAAGACGAACTTCGCGAACTGCCGAACCTGACCACAGCCATGCTGGTTGCTGTCGGTGAAGACGGCGTGAAGTCGATCGAAGACTTTGCCGGTTACGCTGTCGATGACCTCGTCGGCTGGCGTGAGCGCAAGGATGGCGACACCGTCACCCATAGCGGCATTCTCTCGTCTTTCGATGTTTCGCGCGTCGATGCCGAACAGATGATTCTGACTGCCCGCCTCAAGGCTGGCTGGATCACGGAAGAAGAGCTGGCAGCTGCCGCTCAGGAAGAAGCCGAAGCGGAAGTCGAGGCTGAAGCCGGTGAAGAAGAAGCTGCTTCGTAAGAAGCGCTGAGAAGTTCTGGGGCCGCACGGGTTCTTACGTCTGAAGCAATTCAGGAGTAAGCTGTGCGGCCTCGAGCATCTCCAGCAAAAGTGCGAAGCGGTTTTGCGCCCGGAGATGCGGAAAGACAAACAAGGGAGCGGTTCAATGAAATTGAAACCGCTCCAACAATTGATGTGATGCCGAAAACGGGTCTCATTTACCAGATTCGGTAAGGCAGATCGGGTTTCAGTGGGCTTTCCGCGACGTTTCGGGTTGTGGCGAGGCCCCGGCTCTGGTACAGCGCCACGCGTTGCATTCGATATGTCCGGCGGGGTAACAAACCGCCCGATTTGAGAACAATGCGGCGGAAGCGTTGCCAGTTTTGAAGTTGAGTATAAGTCCGTATACGGCAGAGCGGGAGTTTGCGTGGAGCAGGATATGAATGACAGAACCTGTATCGTCACGCGCGAAAGCGGTTCTGCCGATGACATGATCCGCTTTGTTGCAGGGCCAGACGGTTCCGTCGTGCCGGACTTGAAAAGAAACCTGCCGGGCAGGGGATGCTGGGTCAAGGCCGAGCGCCGTCTGGTGGATGAGGCGATCAAGCGCAAGCTTTTTGCGCGGGCGCTGAAGGAAGGCGTGAAGCCGCAGGATGATCTTGGCGCGCTGGTGGACCAGCTGCTGACAAAATCCGCCCTGGGCAGTCTCGCTTTGGCTCGCAAGGCCGGTGCTGTGGTGACGGGGTCGACCAAGGTCGATCAGGCGATCCGCACGGGCACTGCCGCCATGGTATTGCATGCGAAGGAAGCCGCAGCCGATGGCGTGCGCAAGCTCGATCAGGCCCGGCGCGCCGTGGTGCATCTCGACGGTCCCGAAATCCCTGCCTTCACCCTTTTTACGGGAGAAGAAATGGATTTGGCATTTGGGGGCGGAAATGTGATACATGCAGCCGTGCTTGAAGGAAAGGCGGCTGTCGGGTTCGTAAAGCGGGCGCAATTGCTGCATCGCTATCGCGGTGAAAGCGCAACGGATTCGAATTAGAGCGTAATCTTGCCGAGGCTGGCAGGCCTCATACCGGATTATGCGTTGAGTGGATGACTGGAGCATTATCCAACCCGACTGGGTCGCGTTGGATAATGCTCGAGTAGAGCGGCCGGAGCCGCGAAGGAAACGGAACGTAATGAGCGATAACACAAACGACGACAAGACGCTGGGCGTCACCCCCAAGAAGACCCTGACCATGAAGCGGCCAGGCGTTGAGCAGAGCACCGTGCGCCAGAATTTCAGCCACGGCCGCACCAAGGCTGTCGTCGTTGAAACCAAGAAGCGTAAGTTCTCACGGCCAGACGACAAGCCGGAAGTGGAAGCAGCGGCTCCCAAGCCTGTTGTAGCTGCTCCCGCTGCGCCGACGCCGCAGCCGAAGGCGCCCGCAGCGCCAGCTGCTGCTGCTCCGGTGGCGAAGCCGCATGTCGCGCAGCAACAGCAGCGCCCCGTGCAGCAGCGCCCCAACCAGCAGGCACCGCGTCCGCGCCCGACCGATCGCTCCGGCATGGTGCTGAACACGCTGTCGCGCTCCGAAATGGATGCACGCCGCCGCGCGCTTGAAGAAGCGCAGGTGCGTGAAGTTGAAGAACGCGCGCGTGCCGTCGAAGACGCCAAGCGCCGCGCCGAAGAAGATGCACGCCGCGCCAAGGAGCGTGAAGAATCCGCACGCCGTCAGGCAGAGGAAGAAGCACGCCTCAAGGCTGAAGCCGAAGCACGCCGCAAGGCCGAGGAAGAAGCTGCCAAGCGCGTTCCACAGCCGGAAGCACGTGGCGAGCAGCGCACCGAGCGTCCTGAACGCCGCGACGATTCGCGTGGCGCGCCGCAGGGCAATCGTCCGCAGCACGCTGGCCGTCCGCAGCAGGGCAATCGTCCGCAGTCGGGTGCACCGCGTCCGGCTCCGTCGCTTGCAGAGGCCGCTCCCGGACCGGGCAAGCCGCTCCCGCAGAGCCAGCTTCGCAGGCCCGGCCAGTCCGGCGATGAAGACGATCGTCGTGGCAGCAGCCCAACCGCTGCTCGTCGTGGCACGCCCGCCAAGCCGGACGCTCGCGCTCCGAAGGTGGTCAAGACCGAAGACGATCGCCGTCGTGGCAAGCTGACGATCTCCAGCAATCTGGAAGACGAAGGTCGTTCGCGTTCGCTGTCGGCCATGCGTCGCCGTCAGGAAAAGTTCAAGCGTTCGCAGATGCAGGAAACCCGCGAGAAAATCTCTCGCGAAGTGACTGTGCCTGAAACCATCACGCTTCAGGAACTTGCACAGCGTATGACGGAGCGTTCGGTCGATATCATCAAGTACCTGATGAAGCAGGGCCAGATGATGAAGCCGGGCGACGTGATCGATGCCGATATGGCGCAGCTGATTGCTGAAGAATTCGGCCACACCGTCAAGCGCGTTGCGGAATCGGACGTTGAAGAAGGTATCTTTGACGTTGCGGACGATCAGGCAGCGCTGGTTTCGCGTCCTCCGGTCGTGACCATCATGGGTCACGTAGACCACGGCAAGACGTCGCTTCTCGATGCGATCCGTCACGCCAACGTGGTGTCGGGCGAAGCAGGTGGTATCACCCAGCATATCGGTGCTTATCAGGTCGAACAGAACGGCCAGAAGATCACCTTCATCGATACGCCGGGCCACGCCGCCTTTACCGCAATGCGTGCCCGTGGTGCGCAGGCGACCGACATTGCCATTCTGGTGGTTGCCGCTGACGACAGCGTGATGCCGCAGACGATTGAATCGATCAACCATGCCAAGGCGGCTGGTGTTCCGATCATCGTTGCGATCAACAAGATCGACAAGCCATCTGCCGATCCGCAGAAGGTTCGTACTGCCCTGCTGCAGCACGATGTCTTCGTGGAATCCATGGGCGGTGAAGTGCTCGACGTCGAAGTGTCAGCCAAGAACAAGATCAACCTCGACAAGCTGCTTGAAGCGGTTCTGTTGCAGGCTGAAATCCTTGATCTCAAGGCAGATCCGAAGCGTACGGCTGAAGGCGTTGTCATCGAAGCGCAGCTTGATCGTGGCCGTGGTTCGGTCGCAACCGTTCTGGTTCAGAAGGGTACGCTGCATCCGGGCGATATTATCGCTGCTGGTAACGAATGGGGCCGCGTGCGCGCTCTGGTCAACGACCGTGGCGAACACGTCAAGGAAGCAGGACCTGCAATGCCGGTTGAAGTCCTTGGTCTCCAGGGTACGCCGCAGGCAGGCGATCGCTTCGCAGTTGTTGCCAACGAAGCCAAGGCTCGTGAAATTGCTGATTATCGCCAGCGTCTTGCTCGCGATAAGGCTGTTGCCCGTCAGACTGGTCAGCGCGGCTCGCTTGAGCAGATGATGAGCCAGCTTCAGGTGAATGGCCTGAAGGAATTCCCGCTCGTCATCAAGGGTGACGTGCAGGGTTCGGTCGAAGCAATCATTACGGCTCTCGATAAGCTTGGCACCGACGAAGTGCGTGCACGCATCGTCCATTCGGGCGCAGGTGGTATCACGGAAAGCGACGTGTCGCTGGCTGAAGCCTCCAATGCAGCAATCATCGGCTTCAACGTTCGTGCCAACAAGCAGGCGCGTGACGCTGCCGAGCAGCAGGGCACTGAAATCCGCTACTACAACATCATCTACGATCTGATCGAAGATGTGAAAGCAGCGATGTCGGGTCTTCTGTCGCCAGAACGTCGTGAAACCTTCATCGGTAATGCTGAGATTCTTGAAGTCTTCAACATCACCAAGGTTGGTAAGGTTGCCGGTTGCCGTGTTATCGACGGCAAGGTTGAACGTGGTGCAGGCGTTCGCCTCATCCGCGACAACGTGGTCATCCACGAAGGCAAGCTCAAGACGCTCAAGCGCTTCAAGGACGAAGTGCAGGAAGTGCCGATGGGCCAGGAATGCGGTATGGCGTTCGAAAACTACGACGACATTCGCGCAGGCGACACGATCGAAGCGTTCCGCGTCGAACATATTACGCGCACGCTCTAACAACTATTTGCCGGATCGCCCGACATGGGCGGTCCGGCTTTTTATTGCCCGGTTCCGAGGGTCTGACTCCCATCTGAATTGTGGTAAGTTACGCCCATAATTTTCAAGTCATGCGGTCGGACGGTCTGAGAGACTGGACGCCGGTTGATGGCTGTTTATCGAGGATATAGCTATGGCACGTTCTCCGGACCCAAAAGGCTCAGGCGGCCTTTCGCAGCGCCAGCTTCGCGTTGGCGAACAGGTGCGCCACGCATTGGCGCAGTTGCTCCAACGCGGAGAAATCCGTGACGATCTGATCGAGCGCACCGTCATTTCCGTTTCGGAAGTGCGCATGTCGCCCGACCTGAAGATCGCCACTTGTTACATCATGCCGCTTGGCAATGTTGATCCGCAATCCATCGTCAAGGCATTGGCCGCAAACGCGAAATTTATTCGCGGTCGCATGGCGCCGGTCCTTGGCCAGATGAAATATATGCCGGAGTTCCGCTTCCGCTCCGACACGAGTTTCGACAATTTTTCGAAGATTGACGCCCTTCTGCGTTCGCCGGAAGTGGCGCGTGATCTTTCGCATGACGATGAAGACGCTGGCGAGGATAAAACCTCCCGCAATGGAGACGAATAAAGCATGGCAAGACGGGGTAAGAAAAAAGGCCGTCCGGTTTCCGGTTGGGTTATTTTCGACAAGCCGAAAGGTATGGGATCGACCGAAGCGGTCTCGAAGATCAAGTGGCTGTTCAACGCCGAGAAGGCCGGCCATGCCGGTACGCTCGACCCGCTCGCATCCGGCATGCTGCCGATTGCTCTGGGTGAAGCCACCAAGACCGTGCCTTATGTCATGGACGGAACCAAGGTTTATCGTTTCACAGTGACCTGGGGCGAAGAACGTTCGACCGACGATCTTGAAGGTCAGGCGACCAAGACCTCTGACAAGCGCCCGTCGCGTGAAGACGTCGAAGCCCTGCTGCCAAACTATACCGGCCTCATCTCGCAGATTCCGCCGCAGTTCTCCGCCATCAAGATCGACGGCGAACGCGCCTATGATCTCGCCCGCGAAGGCGAAACAGTGGAAATTCCGGCGCGCGAAGTCGAGATTGATCGTCTGGAGATTGTCGAATTCCACGACGACAACCGCACGTCATTCGAAGTCGAGTGCTCCAAGGGCACCTATGTGCGCTCGCTGGCGCGCGATATGGGCCGCGATCTTGGCTGCTTCGGCCATATTTCCGAACTGCGCCGCATCGAAGTCGCCCCGTTCACGGAAGAAGATTTTGTCACGCTGACAGAACTGGAAGCCGTCTGGCCGCCACTGCCGCCGAAGGACGAGGATGGCAACGTGGTTGAAACTGCGCCGCGCCGCGATTTTTCCGGCCTCGACGCTCTGGTGATCGATACGGGCGCAGCACTCGACTGCCTGCCGCAGATTCCGCTGACCGAAGAACAGGCACAGCGCGTTCGCCTCGGCAATCCGGTTATCCTGCGTGGTCGCGATGCCCCGCTGGAAGCCGATGAAGCCTGTGTCACAGCACGCGGAAAGCTGCTCGCCATCGGCTATATCGAGCATGGTCAGTTCAAGCCGAAGCGTGTTTTCACGGCTAACTAACACCATAGTTGCAAATTCGTCAGGCCGTGGCGAAAAGAGTGATTTTCGAGTACCGGAGCGGAGCGTACTTTTAGGTACGTGAGCACCGGAACACAGAAAATTGCTCTTTGCAGCGCGGCATCACGAAGAATGCAACTGTGGTGCTAAAAAGTCTTCGCAATTGCTGGGGTATATTTGATGCTGGCATTCTTGCCGTTTTTGCACTATATGCCCCATCAGCGATCATGCAGAAATGCAGATCAGATCGTGTAAGTTGGCCCGCGCTGGACGACATCCCGGCCTGGGCGTCTGTTTTTCCTCTCATCAAGAAAGGGTTTACGATGTCGATTACTGCTGAGCGTAAGCAAGCACTTATCAAGGAATACGCCACCAAGGAAGGTGACACCGGTTCTCCTGAAGTTCAGGTTGCCGTTCTTTCCGAGCGTATCGCCAACCTCACCGAACACTTCAAGGGCCACAAGAATGACAATCATTCGCGTCGCGGCCTTCTGAAGCTGGTTTCGCAGCGCCGTCGTCTTCTTGACTATGTCAAGGGCGTGGACGCAGCGCGCTACCAGGCGCTGATCGGCCGTCTCGGCCTGCGCCGCTAACGGTAAATCGGGCGACGTCACAAGCGTCGCCCGTTTGATTTGAGCATTCTGAGGAAGAGCGGATAGCCGCTTTCCAGAAGAGAATGCGAGAGTATCGGGCGAATGCCCACTGGCATGAGACGGCGCACAAGGTGCATTCCGTCATGCCGATGACGAGCCATAAGGCTCATGACCTGGACCAGTCATGGGGCAGGATTGCAGGTAGTTCGGCGGGTATGATCCTGAAAAGTTGCAGACTTTCGGATGAGAGAATACCCGGGACAAGTATGATCCCGAAAAGTGGGAACCGGTTTTCGGATAAGATCATACTATCAGGCTGAGCTTCCCGTTGTCTTGCCCGTGGCCTGTCCGCCAACCCGGGAGATGCCTTAGCGCTTTGCGCGGCGTCTCCATATGAGGACAAGATATGTTCAATACCCACAAAGTGGAAATCGAATGGGGCGGTCGTCCGCTCACGCTCGAAACCGGCAAGATCGCCCGTCAGGCTGACGGCGCAGTTCTCGCAACCTATGGCGAAACCGTCGTTCTGGCGACTGTCGTTTCTGCCAAGGAACCAAAGCCGGGTCAGGATTTCTTCCCGCTGACCGTCAACTATCAGGAAAAGACCTACGCTGCCGGCAAGATCCCGGGCGGTTTCTTCAAGCGTGAAGGTCGCCCGAGCGAAAACGAAACCCTCGTTTCGCGCCTGATCGACCGTCCGATCCGCCCGCTCTTCGTCGATGGCTACAAGAACGACACGCAGGTTGTTCTGACTGTTATTCAGCACGATCTCGAAAACAATCCCGACATTCTGTCGATGGTTGCAGCTTCCGCAGCCCTGACCATTTCCGGCGTTCCTTTCATGGGCCCGATTGGCGGCGCGCGCGTTGGCTACATCAACGGCGAATACGTCCTGAACCCGAATATCGACGAAATGCCGGAATCGAAGCTCGATCTGGTTGTTGCCGGTACTGCCGACGCAGTGCTGATGGTTGAATCGGAAGCGCAGGAACTTTCCGAAGAAGTCATGCTCGGCGCTGTTGTTTTCGGCCAGAAGGGCTTCCAGCCGGTCATCGATGCGATCATCAAGCTCGCTGAAGTTGCTGCCAAGGAACCACGCGATTTCCAGCCGGAAGACCTGTCGGACCTCGAAGCCAAGATGCTCGCTGTTGTCGAAAACGACCTGCGCGATGCATACAAGATCACCGAAAAGCAGGCTCGTTACGTTGCTGTTGACGCTGCAAAGGCCAAGGCGAAGGCTCACTTCTTCCCTGAAGGCGTTGAAGAGCCGGAAATGTCGCCTGAGCAGTTCGCGACCATTTTCAAGCACCTGCAGGCCAAGATCGTTCGCTGGAACATTCTGGACACCGGCAGCCGCATTGACGGCCGCGACCTGAAGACCGTTCGCGCAATCGTTTCGGAAGTTGGCCTTCTGCCGCGCACCCACGGCTCGGCGCTGTTCACCCGCGGTGAAACGCAGGCAATCGTTGTTGCCACGCTAGGCACCGGCGAAGACGAACAGATGATCGATTCTCTGACCGGTACGTACAAAGAATCCTTCATGCTGCATTACAACTTCCCGCCATATTCGGTTGGTGAAACCGGTCGTATGGGTTCGCCAGGCCGTCGTGAAGTTGGTCATGGCAAGCTCGCATGGCGCGCTATCCACCCGATGCTGCCAGCTGCTGACCAGTTCCCTTACACGATCCGTTCGGTTTCCGAGATCACCGAATCCAACGGTTCGTCGTCGATGGCGACCGTTTGCGGCACCTCGCTGGCTCTGATGGACGCAGGCGTTCCGCTTGCACGTCCGGTTGCCGGTATCGCCATGGGCCTGATCAAGGAAGGCGACCGTTATGCTGTCCTGTCCGACATCCTCGGCGACGAAGATCACCTCGGCGACATGGACTTCAAGGTAGCCGGTACTGACAACGGCATCACCGCACTTCAGATGGACATCAAGATCGACGGTATCACCGAAGAGATCATGAAGGTCGCTCTGGAACAGGCCAAGGGCGGTCGCGTTCACATTCTCGGCGAAATGGCGAAGGCTTTGTCCACGTCGCGTGACGAACTCGGCGAATTCGCTCCGCGCATCGAAGTGATGAACATCCCGACCGACAAGATCCGTGATGTTATTGGTTCGGGCGGCAAGGTCATCCGCGAAATCGTGGAAAAGACCGGCGCCAAGATCAACATCGAAGACGACGGCACGGTGAAGATCGCTTCGTCGAACGGCAAGGAAATCGAAGCCGCCAAGAAGTGGATCCACTCGATTGTTGCTGAGCCGGAAGTCGGCGAAATCTACGAAGGCACGGTCGTCAAGACCGCTGACTTCGGCGCTTTCGTAAACTTCTTCGGCCCTCGTGACGGTCTGGTTCACATCTCGCAGCTCGCTTCCGACCGCGTTGCCAAGACCACCGATGTGGTCAAGGAAGGCCAGAAGGTCTGGGTCAAGCTCATGGGCTTCGACGAACGCGGCAAGGTTCGCCTGTCGATGAAGGTCGTCGATCAGGAAACCGGCAAGGAAGTTGCCCAGGAAAAGAAGGCAGAAGCAGACGCTGAATAAGCTTTGCATCTTCTTTGAAACCGGAAAGCGCGCTCTGGGCGCGCTTTTTTGTTTTTTCACGAGATTGATCGGGATCGTGCGGTCTTTTCGGATGCGATCTTGCGGGGTAAAGAACGATCATGATGACACCGGCACAAAAAACACTTTTCCTTCCCTTCGAGCAGGGCATTCTCGATATGCCCGAAGAGGGGCAATCCTTTCTCGCTTGCGGCCTTTCCGCCGACCGGCTTCTCGACCCGGAATGGAAAGAGGTTCTGACTTGCCTGCAGCCATGGCGTCCCGATTTTCTGGCGCTCGGCAAAGAAGGCTTTCGTGCAGAGCCGAGATTGGCCGCAGAGAGCCGTTTTGACGGCGGGCTACTCCTGCTCGGAAAACACCGTGGACGCAACGAGGCGTGGTTCTCCGAGCTTCTGGCGCGTGTTCAGCCCGGCGGCTGGATAGTCGTTTGCGGTGAAAAGAAGCTCGGCGTCGACAGTTTCCGCAAATGGGTGGGCAATATCGCTGAAATCAGCGACCGCATGTCCAAGAACCACGCCGTCTCGTTCTGGCTTCAGCGCCCTGCCGATCTGGATGATGATTTCATCGCGGCTCTGCGCCCACTCGAAAGTGCCATCGACGATGTGTTCCGCACGGAACCGGGCATGTTCTCGCATGGCGCCATCGACAAGGGCTCGGCGCTTCTGGTCCCGCATATGGAAAAGATCGTGTTCGGCAATGTTGCGGATTTTGGCGCAGGCTGGGGCTATCTCGCCGCGCAGAGCCTGAAATATGCCGACCGCATCAAGTCCATCGATCTGTTCGAAGCGGATTACGAGGCGCTGGAGGCCGCGCGCGGCAATCTGGAGCGTCTGGGCGCTTCGGTGCCGATTTCATTCAACTGGTTCGATATTACCAGCGAGAAGGTCACCGGTATCTACGATACGGTCATCATGAATCCGCCCTTCCACGAAGGGCGCGTGACCGATGTTTCGCTTGGCCAGAGCTTCATCTCGGCGGCGGCGTCACGTCTGAAACCCGGCGGACGCCTGCTGATGGTCGCCAACCGGCAGCTGCCCTATGAGGTAACGCTCAAGGGGCTGTTCAAGTCGGTGACGACACTCGAAGAAGCAGACGGTTTCAAAATCTTCGATGCGAAGAAGTGAAACAAAAAAGCCGCCCCGAAGGGCGGCTTTTTCAATTCCGGAATGCTTAGAGCGGTTCCGTTTAATATGGAAACGCGGAGCCGCTCTATCTATTTTTTTTTACGCATTATCCTACGCAAAACCGCTACGCACTTTTGCTGGAAATGCTCTATTCGCCGCGTTCGGCGTCAGAGCTTTTCAGCTCTTCCAGTGTCGGCATCGAAACGATGTTGTAGCCTGAATCCACATAATGGACTTCGCCGGTCACGCCGCTCGACAGGTCGGACAGCAGATAGACAGCCGATTTACCCACATCGTCGATATCGACCGTGCGGCGCAGCGGAGAATTGCGGCGCTGATAGCTGAAGATCGCGCGTGCATCGCCGATGCCTGCACCAGCCAGCGTGCGCACCGGGCCAGCCGAAATGGCGTTGACGCGGATGCCTTGCGGGCCGTAATCGGCAGCCAGATAGCGAACCATGGCTTCCAGAGCCGCCTTGGCAACGCCCATGACATTGTAATTCGGGATGGTTCGGGTGGAGCCGCCATAGGTCAGCGTCAGGATCGAGCCACCGTCCTTCATGAGCTTTTCGGCGCGTTGTGCCATTTCCGTGAAGGAGTAGGCGGAAATCACCATGGTCCGGCTGAAATTATCGCGCGTGGTGACGTCTGCGTAACGGCCCTTCAGTTCGGTTTTGTCGGAAAAACCGATGGCGTGAACGATGAAATCGAGCTTGCCCCACTTCTTCTCGATTTCAGCGAAAACCGCGTCGACCGTTGCAATGTCTTCAACATCGCAAGGCAGGACGAGGTCAGAGCCGACCTGTTCAGCCAGCGGTTTCACGCGCTTGCCCAGCGCATCGCCCTGATAGGTGAAAGCCAGTTCTGCACCCTGTGCGGCGAGTTGCTTCGAGATGCCCCATGCCAGAGAATGATTATTCGCGACCCCCATGATGAGGCCGCGTTTTCCTTGCATCAAACCTTCCATATTCCCCTCTCCCTCAGCTCTGGTAGCGCTGGAAAACCAGCGTCGCATTGGTGCCGCCAAACCCGAAGGAGTTGGAGAGCACGGTATTGAGCTGAGCATTATCGATGCGCTTGCGGACGATAGGCATGTCCGCGAAGGCAGGGTCCAATTCTTCGATATGCGCGCTTTCGCAAATGAAATTGTTGTGCATCATCAAAAGCGAATAGATCGCTTCCTGCACGCCCGTTGCGCCCAGCGAATGGCCGGTCAGCGACTTGGTCGCGGCAATTGGCGGGCAGGCGTCGCCCGAGCCGAACACCTGACGGATGGCGTCGATTTCCGGCGCATCGCCAGCAGGCGTCGAGGTTGCGTGCGGGTTGATGTAGTCAATCTTGGTCTTGACGGTCGAAAGCGCCATCTTCATGCAGCGGATCGCGCCTTCACCGGACGGTGCGACCATGTCGTAGCCGTCGGAGGTTGCGCCATAGCCGACGACTTCGCCGTAGATCTTCGCGCCGCGCGCAAGCGCGGTTTCGAGGTCTTCCAGCACCAGAACACCGGCGCCGCCTGCAATCACGAAGCCGTCGCGATTCTTGTCATAGGCGCGCGATGCGGTGGCAGGCGTGTCGTTATACTTCGTGGCCATCGCGCCCATGGCGTCGAACAGCACCGAGAGCGTCCAGTCGAGATCTTCGCAGCCGCCCGCAAACATGCGGTCCTGTTTGCCATACTGGATCATCTCGAACGCATTGCCGATGCAATGGTTGGATGTCGCGCAGGCCGACGAGATCGAATAGTTGATGCCCTTGATCTTGAAGAAAGTGGCCAGCGTTGCGGAAGCCGTGGAGCTCATGGCTTTCGGTACAGCGAATGGACCGACGCGCTTCGGGCCCTTTTCACGGGTGATGTCGGCGGAATCGACGATAGTGCGGGTCGAAGGACCGCCCGAACCCATGATGATGCCGGTGCGGTCGTTGGAGACTTCGTCGTCCGAAAGACCTGCATCGGCGATCGCCTGATCCATGGCGATGTGATTCCAGGCCGTGCCGCGACCGTGGAAGCGCATGGCGCGACGGTCCACGAGGGATTCGACGTCGATTTTCGGAGCGCCGTGCACCTGGCAGCGGAAACCCAGTTCGGCATATTCTTCAGCGCGCGAGATGCCGGACTTGGCTTCGCGCAGCGAGGCCGTCACCTCTTCGGTGTTGTTGCCAATCGAGGATACGATCCCCATACCCGTTACGACCACACGCCGCATCGCGTTCTCCTTTACACCCTTGCTCGTCGAGCGGCAGTCGATTGGGTCAGGACTGCCTCGTCGCCGTTACATAGGTGCGATCTTCGCATGTTTTGAGCGCGGCCGCATGAAAACTGTTCATTTTTTGCCGTCGCGCCCGTGAATGATGGTGAATTCAGGCGATGTTTAAGCGTCGCCGTCCTTTGAAAGGCCGACACGCAGATCGGTGGCCTTGTAGATCACTTCGCCATCGGCCTTGAGCCAGCCATCGGCGGTGCCGAGCACGAGACGTCCGCGCATGACGCGCTTGAAGTCGATGCCATATTCGAGAAGCTTGGTGTGCGGGCGCACCATGCCCTTGAATTTCACTTCGCCGGTCGAAAGCGCCATGCCGCGGCCCGGTTCACCGAGCCAGCCAAGGAAGAAGCCGGTCAGCTGCCACATGCCGTCGAGGCCGAGACAGCCCGGCATGATCGGGTTGCCCTGGAAATGGCACGGGAAATACCAGTCATCGGGGCGCACGTCGTATTCGGCGCGGATGTAGCCCTTGCCGAACTCGCCGCCGGTTTCGGAAATATCGGTGATGCGATGCACCATCAGCATTGGAGGCAGGGGAAGCTGGGCATTGCCGGGGCCGAACATCTCGCCGCGCCCGCAGCTGAGGAGTTCTTCATACCCGTAGCTTGATTTCTGTTCTGCCATTTCGCCTCCCTTGAGGTTTATTCGATATCGGCCAGCAATCCGGCCCGGTTGTCATTTGGAACGGTTTTAGCGCAAACGCCCAAACCGCTCTATCTCTTTCTGGTCGTTAAGTCGGAACACCCCTATCACAGACTGGTTCCCGTACAAAACCTTAGCGACCATAAAAATATGCAATGGATTTTCCCGAAAAAACGGGCAAACTCCAAGCCTATTGATACTTATTTCGCAACGGCATATATCAATGTCAGTATGCAATGGGCAACAGCCCGTTCAATCTTTGACGAATTTGCTACAAGCTTGTAACGGAACCAACGGTGAATATGCAGTCTACACATACCCACTCGACGGTCTCTATGGAAGAACGCCTCCGCGATGCAGGTCTGCGTCCGACGCGCCAGCGTGTTGCGCTTGCGAGCATGATCTTTGCGCAAGGCGATCGCCACCTGTCCGCTGAAGACCTCCACGAACAGGCGGTCATGGCCGATGTGCCGGTGTCTCTTGCCACCGTTTACAACACGTTGCACCAGTTTACGGAAGCCGGAATGCTGCGCATCATCGCGGTGGAAGGCTCCAAGACCTATTTCGACACCAATATTTCGGACCATCAGCACTTCTTCCTCGAAGGGGAAAATGTTGTGTTCGATATTCCGCATGGCGAGCGTGGTCAGCCGACCGTCGCCAACATGCCGGACGCGCCGGAAGGCATGGAAATCGTCAATGTCGATATTATCGTCCGCCTTCGTCGCAAGACGCAGTAAGGAATTGATCCTTAAAGGATTTTGAGAAAGCGGCTTCGGCCGCTTTTTTGTTAGCTGCCATAAAGTTCTTGCCAGAACGATGAAAAGCGGATTGAATAAAACGGTTCCGAAACAATCCTTTGCTTGCAGGATAACGGATGCCGGTAGAGTTGAAGCCGATACAGGCGCTGACATTGTTGAAGACCCTGTCGCTGGGGCAGGTGCGCGATGAGATGCCCGATCTCACGACGCGGCAGACAGCTATTCTTCTGACGATCTATCTGGAGCCGCCGCCGCATACGGTGCGCGGGCTTGCGGCAAAACTGGATGTCACGAAGCCGGTGATCACCCGCGCCCTCGATACGATGGGCACGCTCGACCTTCTATCCCGTCATCGTGATGAAAAAGACCGGCGAAATGTGCTAGTTAAGAGGACAGTCGCCGGTGCGCTTTATGTTGAACGACTGGGCGATCTGGTGATCGCCAAAGCCAGAGAGTTACCTTTATGAGTGTCCGCCAATGAGTCTCAATGTGACCACGCTCGACCGCCGCCTCAATGCCTATCGCGCCGATCTCGCTGACGAGCGGCTGACCGACAAGGTGGACGCTGCCCGCTTTATAGCAGGAACCGAGATGCAGGTGACTGCGCCGGTCGTGGATTTGCGCAGCGAGCCGCGCCCCGACAGCGGACCCCAGACACAGATCATTTATGGCGACACGGTGCGCGTCTTCGAGGAAATGGACGGCTGGTGCTGGGTGCAGGCCGAACGTGACGGCTATACGGGCTATGTCTCGGCCTCGTTCATCGAGAAGCCGCAGGGCGATGCCACGCATATGGTCATCGTGCCGCGAACCTTTGTTTATCCCGGCTCGGATTTGCGCTTCCCGCATACGCAGGCGCTGTCACTTGGCTCTCGCGTGCGGATCGTGGGTTCGGCTGAAACGCGCGGCACCCAATATGCCGTGCTGGAAAGCGGCGAGGCGATGATCGCAAGCCATCTGGTGCCTATCGGGCAACACGCCACGGATTATGTGGCAGTGGCGGAAACGCTGCTGCACACGCCGTATCTGTGGGGCGGCACGTCGGGCTTCGGCATCGATTGCTCCGGTCTCGTGCAGCTTTCCATGTGGGTGGCTGGCCGCAAGGTTCTGCGTGATTCCGACATGCAGCAGAATGCACTGGGCACGGTTCTGGAGCCGAATGCGGATTATTCCAATCTCCAGCGCGGTGATCTTGTGTTCTGGAAGGGGCATGTCGCGATCTATGCTTCGCCCGACATGCTGATCCATGCCAGCGGCCACACCATGACGGTGACGCTGGAACCGTTGCAGGATGCGATCAAGCGCATCGCTTATCTCTATGATCTGCCGACGCTGATCCGCAGACCCTGATTGCGCTGCTGCAAGTGCATTAAACAGGTCCATGAAAGGTCGGGCCGATGACGGGAAACAGGATATTTCAGAGTGCAGGCTTCGTGGCCGTGGTGCTTGGTCTTGCTGTTCTCATCCCTTCAGCGGTTTCGTCCGAAAGGATAGCGCGCGTGACCATTCCCGCTTCACCTGCCGCGTTTGCCGAGGTCAACGGTATCGAAATGTATTACCGGATCGTCGGCAAGGGGCCGCCGATCCTGCTGGTGCCGGGCGGTCTCTCCGACCAACACGTCTGGGACGCGCAATTACCGATCCTGGCCCGTCATCATACGGTAATCGTTGCCGACAGTCGCGGGCAGGGACGCTCGACCCGCACCGACGAACCGCTCACCTACGGCCTGATGGCTGACGACTATGTGGCGCTCCTCGATTTCCTGCATATCGACAAGGTCGATCTGGTTGGCTGGAGCGATGGCGGTATTATCGGGCTGGATATCGCCATGCGATACCCTGAGCGGTTGAAGAGCCTTTTCGCGCAGGCTGCCAATGTCACGCCGGAGGGCAATACCGGCTATATCGAGGCGCGGGCCGAGGGACGCCCGATCCCTGAGCTTCGCCATTACGAAAGCATCGACAAGGAAATTCACGCGCTTTGGGCGAATGAGCCGAACTATACCGATGAAGATCTGTCACAGATCGCCGTGCGTACGGCCATTGTGATCGGCGATCACGATACGGCCATCACGCGGGAACATACGGAATTCATCGCCAGCCAGATTCCCGGTGCCGAACTGATTATCCTGCCTGATTCCGGCCATGGCGTGCCGGTGGAAAATCCCCGGCTTTACGCTCACACGGTCCTGAAATTCATCGATGGAAAAACGAACAGCCGAATTTAAACCCGATTGGGAAGAACCCTGTCCGGCGTCCGGTGCCCGTCGACGAAGGCCTTGATATTGATGATGACCTTGTCGCCCATATCGATGCGGCCTTCAATCGTGGCGGAGCCCATATGCGGCAGCAGCACGACCTTGCCTTTTTCCGCAAGTGCCAGCAGGCGCGGATTGACGGCTGGTTCGTTCTCGAACACGTCCAGTCCCGCACCGGCGATCCGGCCTTGCTCAATCAGATCGATCAGGGCGTTTTCATCGATGATCTGACCGCGCGCCGTATTGACCAGATAGGCCGTCGGCTGCATCAGCGCGATGCGACGGGCTGATAGCAGGTGAAATGTTGCGGGCGTTGAAGGGCAATTGACCGAGATAATGTCCATGCGGGCCAGCATCTGGTCGAGGCTGTCCCAATAGGTCGCTTCCAGCTCTTCCTCAACCTGCGGGCTGACGCGCTTACGATTGTGATAATGGATCGACAGGCCGAAAGCTTTGGCGCGGCGAGCAACGGCGGTTCCGATGCGCCCCATGCCGACGATGCCGAGGCGCTTGCCCCAGATGCGGCGTCCGAGCATCCAAGTCGGCGACCAGCCCGGCCATTTGCCGTCGCGCTCGTTGAGCACATTCGCGCCTTCGACAAGGCGGCGTGGTGCTGAAAGCAGCAGCGCCAGCGTCATATCGGCTGTATCTTCGGTCAGGACATTGGGCGTATTGGTCACGGTGATGCCGCGCTTTGCGGCTGCTGCGACATCGATATTGTCGACGCCATTGCCGAAATTGGCGATCAGCTTGAGATTTGGCCCCGCCTGTTCGATGGCGGCAGCGTCGATCACATCCGTGATGCAAGGCACAAGAACATCAGCTTCTTTCAGCGCGGCGATGATTTCCGGCTGGCTCATGCGGTGATCGTCTATGTTGAGACGTGCATCGAACAGTTCCCGCATTCGGGTTTCCACCGGGTCCGGCAGTTTTCTCGTAAGAACGACCAGCGGCTTCTTTTTGTTCGACATCTCCACCCCGTTTTTTGAGCCTGTTTCCGGGCAAACTTATATGCTGAAGCTTCATGTTGAGACCTCCTTAACCAAGAAGGCGCAATATGGGATATTGCTTCGGCTGCTCATCTCTATCAAGGCGGCGGGGCAAAGACAAAGAAAAACAGGACCGATAAACAAGACGGTCACGATGCCGGGCAGCTCCTGCTGTTTTACGCTTCCGCTAAAGGCATGGTCGTCTTGGGTTAAGAACAGGACGGCGAGAGGCGCAGTTGAATAGAGTACTTCCCCAGAGGTTTTTGGCTAAGGGCATGTGGGTAAAGCGCCTTTTTGTGGCTTTTGCGGCTTGTTTGGCGCTCCTGTTCGTGGCGATGCCGACCAGTGTGAACGCAGCCGAAACCGAAGGTGCAAATGGCACGGCGACAGGCGCCAGCGGTCTGCCTGTACCGCGCTTTGTCAGCCTCAAGCCAGCACGCGTTAATCTGCGCATCGGCCCCGGGCGCGACTATCCGGTGTCGTGGCTATTCATGAAGTCAGGGCTGCCGGTCGAGATCATTCAGGAATATGACAACTGGCGGCGCATCCGCGACGCTGACGGCACGGAAGGCTGGGTCTACCAGTCGCTTCTGTCCGGCAAGCGCACGGCGATCACCGCGCCCTGGTTGAAGAACGACAAGAGCAAGATGATTACCATGCGCCGCGATGCCAACGATACGGCAGCTGTCGCCGCCGATATCGAACCGGGTGTCGTCGGCACTGTACGCCAGTGCACCGGCCAGTGGTGCCGTATGGATGTCAGCGGCGTGCGCGGCTGGATCAGACAGTCCGACCTGTGGGGTGTGTACCCCGGTGAAGTCTTCGACTGATCACTACAGTTGCATTCTTCGTGATGCCGGACTGCAAAGAGCAATTTGTCTGCGTTCCGGTGCTCACGTACGTTGAAGTACGCTCCGCTCCGGTACTCGAAAATCACTCCTTTCGCCACGGCCTGACGAATTTGCAACTGTGGTGATAACCCGCGGACCTATTGTTTCCCGTATTTTTCCTTAAGCAGCAGGTAGAGTGCACGGATGGCCTGCGCTTCACCACCGACCGGCGAAGCTGGCTTTTCCACCGGCACCCAGCCGAAAATATCGAAATGCACGTGCGCCTTGGCCTTTTCGACAAAACGGCTGAGGAACAATGCCGCCGTCACCGCTCCGGCGAAGCCGTCCGTGGTGACATTGTTGATATCGGCAATGCGTGACGACAGTTTCTGCGCATAGGGCTGCCAGAGCGGCAAGCGCCAGAGCGGATCGGCAGTTTCCTCGGCCTTGACGGCGATGGCTTCGGCCAAGGTGTCATCATGCGTGAAAAATGGCGGCAGGTCCGGACCGAGCGCCACACGCGCAGCACCTGTCAGGGTCGCCATGTCGATCAGCAGTTCCGGCTCGTCCTCGTCGGCCAGCGCCAGAGCATCGGCCAGCACCAGCCTGCCTTCGGCGTCCGTATTGCCGATTTCGACGGTCAGTCCCTTGCGGCTTTGCAGCACGTCGCCCGGGCGGAAGGCATTGCCGGCAATCGAATTCTCGACCGCCGGAATCAAGACGCGCAGCCGCACCGACAGCTTTGCGTCCATGATGATGGAGGCAAGGCCGAGCACATTGGCCGCACCGCCCATATCCTTTTTCATGAGCAGCATGCCGCTTGCGGGCTTGATGTCGAGACCGCCCGTATCGAAGCAGACACCCTTGCCAACCAGCGTGACTTTCGGATGGCTTTCCTTGCCCCACGTCATGTCGATCAGACGTGGTGCAATCGCTCCGGCACGTCCGACGGCGTGAATCATCGGGAAGTTTCGTTCGAGAAGCGTGCTTCCCTGCGTGACGCTGATTTCTGCTTTATGTTTGGTTGCCAGTGCGCGTGCGGCGTTTTCCAGCGCGTCGGGGCCCATGTCATTGGTCGGCGTGTTGATCAGATCGCGCGTGAGCGTCACCGCAGCCGCGATGCGCTTCGTCTCGGCTTCATCGACGCCGTCCGGCAAAGCGAGGCGGATTGTTTTGCCATTCGCCTTGCGGTAGCGCGTAAAATTATAGCCTCCCATCAGGAAGGCGAGCGCCGCCAGCCCTGCATCGTCGCCAGCGTTTTCGAAATGCCAGTCACCTCCCGGCAGGCTGCGCGCGAGCTTACCGGCAAGCAGCTGCGACTGGCCGCCCTTGATGCCGTCACCAATGCCGAACAGAGCGCCGGAGATGGCGCCGTCCGGTCCCGGCAGAACCAGAACCTTGCCCGCTTCACCGTCGAAATCATGGGCTTTGGCCCAGGCGACAGCGTGGGCCGGAAGCGTGTTCTCTTCCAGCTGTCCCTTTTTCGTAAACCAGATTGGACGGCTTTGTTCCGACTTTTGGGCAATGATTTCGACAGACATGGCACTCTTTCTGATCAAGGCAGTTTGGGCTCATCAAGGCAGCTTTGAAAACAGATAGAACGCTTCGCCCCGTTTGGAAACAGGCACATTCAGGGCTTGTTAACCAATCATTAGGGTTAACGGATTATTGATGAAGGAGAAATCGGGCTTGAGGGGCTGGGGCATTCGGTGTGCAATGTCCGGCCGCATATGGAGGCGGGATGCTCAACTTGGGGTTAATGGGCGGCGCTGGTTTCCGCCTTGGCGTGGCTTCTGTCCTTTCAGCGCTCGTCCTCACCGGCTGTAATACGGTGGACCGCACCACGACAGGTTCGGTGAGACGGGTCGAAACCGCCGCCACTTTCGATCACATGAACGACACGCAGCTTGCCGCAATGGCGGGCCGTCTCGGCGCGCAATATGAGCGCAATCCCAAGGACCGTGGCACCGCGCTCAATTATGCCAGCGCCTTGACCCGTCTGGGGCGCAACGATCAGGCTCTCGCCGTCATGCGCGCGCTGGTCATCAGCTATCCCAAGGATCAGCAGGTTCTCGCCGCCTATGGCAAGGCGCTTGCCGGTGCCGGTCAGTTTGACACCGCGCTCGATGCGATCCGCCGTGCGCAGGACCCGGCCTATCCTGACTGGAAACTGGTATCCGCCGAAGGCGCTATTCTCGACCAGATGGGTAACCGCGATCAGGCCCGCGCCATGTACCAAAAGGCGCTGCAGATCAAGCCGGGCGAGCCGTCGATCCTTTCCAATATGGGCATGTCCTATCTTCTCGCCGGTGATTCCAAGACGGCGGAAAATTATTTCCGGCAGGCATCTGTGCTGCCGGGAGCAGACAGCCGCGTGCGCCAGAATCTGGCGCTGTCGGTTGGTCTGCAAGGTCGTTTTCAGGAAGCTGAAACCATCGCCGCACAGGAACTTTCTCCGCAGCAGGCCAAGGCCAACACGGATTATCTGCGCTCCATGCTGGCGCAGCAAAATTCCTGGAACATGCTCAAGGATAAGCCCAAGGGCTGATACGAGAACCGCATTCTTCGTGCCAGCTTTTCTCGGTCGGCGGATCAGTGTCCGCCGAACAGTCCGCCTTGCGCGCTAAGCTGGATGAAAGCCGGGCCGAGAATGACGATGAACAGCACCGGCAGGAAAAACACGATCATCGGCACGGTGAGTTTTGGCGGCAGGGCTGCCGCTTTCTTTTCCGCCTCCAGCATACGCAGATCACGGCTTTCCTGAGAAAGTGTTCTGAGCGCCTGCGATACCGGTGTGCCGTAGCGCTCTGCCTGAATGAGTGCCTGCGAAACCGATTTCACCTGATCGACGCCGGTGCGGATGGCCAGATTGTCATAAGCCTGACGCCGTTCAGGCAGAAATGACAGCTCCGCATTGGTGAGCATCAGTTCTTCGGCCAGTTCCACCGATTGTATGCCGATTTCGTCGGCTACCTTGCGGAAGGCTGCTTCGACGGACATGCCGGATTCCACGCAGATCAGCATCAGGTCCAGCGCATCAGGCCAGGCGCGGCGGATCGACTGCTTGCGTTTGGCGGCCTTGTTGGAAACATAGAGGTTCGGCGCATAGAACCCGGCGTAGCCTGCAAGAATGCACACCAATAGCCGGACGAAGAACGAGTGGTCCGGCATATTGCCGAGCACGAAGATGTAAAAGACGGCGAGCGTCATCGCGCCAAATGGCAGTACGAAGCGCATGAACAGAAAGATGTTGAGTGGGTTTTGCCCGCGAAAACCGGCGGTTCTGAGCGCGGCAATCGTTTTGTCGTCGGCCAGCGCCTTTTTCAGATCGAGCCGTTCTACAAAGTCGCGAATGCCCTGCTTTTGCTGATGCCGCAGGCTGTTGCGCCGGTCGCTTTCCGATGCCAGCCGGGCGCGCTCGCGAGACCGGATCGCCTCGCGTTCGGTGGCAACCGACTTCATGCGCGATTTCAATATACTGGTGCTGAGTATCGGCATCAGAACCGTGACGAGGGCCGCGAAAACCGCAATGGTGATCAGCATGGCGATCAGGAATTGCGGGTCGGTCAGTTTTTCAGTGAGGTGAGAAAACATGGTCTGCGCCTCACATATCGAAATTGATCATGTTCTTCATGATGAAGACACCGGTACTCATCAGAACGGCAGCGATTCCAAGCAGCATATGGCCGGTCGATGTGGTGAAAAGGAGCGTGATATATTGCGGGCTGGTCAGATAGACGAGCACCATGACGATAAAAGGCAGCGCACCGATAATGGCCGCAGAAGCCTTCGCCTCCATGGAAAGCGCATTGACCTTCGCCTTCATCTTCTTGCGGTCACGCAGCACTTTGGACAGATTGTTCAGCGCTTCCGACAGATTACCGCCGGCCTGAGATTGAATCTGGATGACGATAGCGAAAAAATTGGTTTCGGGGCACGGCATGCTGTCGGGCATTTTGCCAACGGCATCTGGTATCGAAAGACCCATCTGCTGGGCCTCGACCACCTTTTTGAACTCGCCCTTCACCGGCTCCAGCGCTTCGCTGGCAATCAGGCGCAGCCCGTCATTGAGCGGTAGACCGGCCCGCGTCGCGCGGACAATGACATCGAGTGCGTTTGGAAATTCTTCCAGAAACTTCTTCAAGCGACGCTTGCGCTTCTGCAGCACGAACCAGCGGGGCAGGCCGAAGAAACAGGCGATGGCAATGCCGGGAAGAAGCAAAAGCGGAAGCCCGAAAATAAAGCCGATAAAAAGTCCGACAAAAGCCGTTACGCCCGAATAGATATAGAACTGGCGCAGCGTAATGGTCAGTCCCGCCTGCGTCAGCATGATGCGCAGCGGCGGGTATTTCTGATTCTTTTCGCGCTGTTTCTGCCGTGCTTCAAGATCCTTGATATTGTCCTGCAATAGCTTGCGGCGCTTCTGAATATCGTTGTTTTTGTCGCGTTCGCTGCGGGTGACGCTGCGTTCGGCATAGTTGCGCACGGTTTCCAGCCGTCGCGATGCAGGGTCCTTGCTGGCCAGCCGGTCGTAGAACAACACATAAGCCATCGCGGCACAGGAGACCACCGCCAGAAGAATGAAGATCAGTATGCTGGCGGGAGAGGCGGTCATGAGTCGATGCTCTCCATACCGTCGAGGACAGAGGCGAGGCGGCTGTCTTCATTATAGTAGCGCGCGCGATCCCAGAAAGCCGGACGACCAATACCGGTCGAGCTGTGCGTGCCGAGAATACGGCCGGACGCGTCCTCGCCCTTGATGTCGTAAAGCATGAGGTCCTGGGTGATGATGACATCACCTTCCAGTCCCACAACTTCCGTTACATGGGTGATGCGGCGCGAACCATCACGCAGGCGCGCCGCCTGAATGATGATATCGATAGAGTTGACCAGAATTTCGCGCACGGTCTTCTGCGGCAGCGTATAACCGCCCATGGCGATCATGGCTTCCATACGACTCAGGCATTCGCGCGGACTGTTGGAGTGGATTGTGCCCATCGAACCGTCATGGCCGGTATTCATGGCCTGCAACAAGTCGAACACTTCCGGTCCGCGCACTTCGCCGACGATGATTCGTTCAGGCCGCATACGCAGGCAGTTCTTGACCAGATCGCGCATGGTCACTTCGCCTTCGCCTTCCAGATTGGGCGGGCGTGTTTCAAGGCGCACCACATGCGGCTGCTGCAATTGCAGTTCGGCGGAATCTTCGCAGGTGATGATGCGTTCATGCGTGTCGATATAGCGGGTAAGGCAGTTCAACAGCGTGGTTTTGCCGGAACCCGTACCGCCGGAAATGATGACATTGCAGCGCACGCGGCTGATGATCTGCAGCAATTCCGCACCGGCATTGGAGATCGCACCGAAGCGTACCAACTGGTCGAGCGTCAGCTTGTCCTTGCGAAATTTGCGGATGGTCAGGGTCGGGCCATCGAGCGACAGCGGCGACGCGATGACGTTGACGCGCGAACCGTCCGGCAGGCGTGCATCGCAGATCGGGCTCGATTCGTCGACACGTCTGCCGACCTGACTGACGATGCGCTGGCAGATATTGAGAAGCTGCTGGTTGTCGCGAAAACGAATCCCCGTTTCCTGCACCATGCCATCGACTTCGATATAGGTCCGGCGCGAGCCGTTGACCATGATATCGGCAATGTCGTCGCGGGCGAGCAAAGGCTCCAGCGGGCCGTAGCCGAGAACGTCGTTGCAAATATCGTCGAGCAGTTCTTCCTGCTCGGCAATGGACATGACGAAATTCTTGATCGCAATGATATCATTGACGATATCGCGGATTTCTTCGCGCGCAGTATCTGGCGCCATGCGCGAAAGCTGCGACAGGTCGATTGTATCAATCAGCGCCGAAAAGACCTGCGCCTTGGTGTCGTAATAGCCTTCGTTCTTTTCGCGCCCGCTGCTTGGCGGTGCAGATGGTCTGGCAGGCGTGCTTGGAACAGCGGCCTGCATGCGGGACGGCTGAACGGGCTCCGTGCGCTGCACAGGCTGAGGCGCAATTGCTTTCGCAACGCTGCTGTCCTGTTTGCTTCCTGATTCGTTGCCTCTTTTGCCGAACATGATTTCCCGCCGTTACTTCGTCTTGCGCGCGAATTTGCCCAAAAGACCGGAGATGCCATTCTTCTTGCGCGGCTGGACATCCGCCCGGCCCGTCAGTACATGCGCGATATGTGTAATCGTTGCAGAAACCGGGCTTTCAGGACTGGTTTCGGCGATGATGCGACCGGTATTGGCGGCATTGCCGAAAAGCTGCGGCTCAAACTCAATGGCCGCAATCGGATCAATGCCAAGCGGTTCGGAAAAGTCCGACAACGCGATTTCCGGGCGTTTCGGAACTCCGACCTGATTGAGCACCAGATGCGGCTTCAGATCGTTGGGTCGCAGTTGCGCCAGCGTATCGAGCAGGTTCTTCGTATTGCGCAGATTGGCAAGATCGGGCGCGGCCACGATCACCACTTCATCCGCCCGCATCAATGTGGTGCGGGTCCAGCCGTTCCAGCCATGCGCCAGATCGAGAACGATCAGCGGCGAGGTGCGCTGGGCAACATCGATTATCTCGGAAAACGCATCCTCCTGAAAATCGAAGGTGCGCTCCAGACTAGAGGGCGCGGCAAGAATGGAGAGATGTTCGCCATATTGCACCAGCAGGCGGTCGAGATAGACCTCGTCAACGCGTTCCGGAGAAAACACGGCGTCGGCGATGCCAAGCGTCGGGTCCTGATCGAAATTGATGTTGGCTGTGCCAAAGGGCAAGTCCATATCGGCGAGAACGACGTCGTGCCGGAACAGATGCGAGATCGACCAGGCGACATTATGGGCGATGGTCGACGCGCCGACGCCGCCCTTTGCGCCGATAAAGGCGATGGAGCGTCCAAGCGGTTCAGCGCCCGGATCGAGAAAGATCGACGAGACGATGGCGAGCACATCGGCCAGCGAAACCGGTGCCACGATATATTCCGAGACGCCGCGGCGCAGCAATTCGCGATAGAGCCAGACCTCGTTGGAATGCCCGACGACAAGCACCTTGGAACCCGGGTCGCAGACTTCCGACAGGCGCTGGAGTTCATCGAGCAGAACATTCGGTTCCGACGACGATTCGACGATAATCAGATTGGGCGTTGAAGCCGTCTGATAAAAGTCGATTGCGGCCTCTATTCCGCCCGGCGAGACCTTCAGATGCGTCTTCGCCATGCGCCGGTCGTTGCCGGCGCGTTCGATGGGAATAGCGACGCTTTCATTTTCACAAAAGGCCTGGATGGAGATGCGCGGAATCGGCCGCACATTCTCCAGCATGATTGGCGCGCGATGTTCGGCAATGTCGTTGCCGTTTTCCTGTTCGAAGGCGATATCTGTCATGGCGCCCTCTTAATAGTTTGCCTGTTCGCTGCGGGATTCCTTCCAGTTATCCGTCCGCGCAGGCGACATCTTCGTGTAGCCCTGAGTGCCATTGAGGCGTTGTACTGTGCGGTCGGAATCGATTGGAGAGGAGGCGCGCGGTCCCAAAAGATCGGCAGGATTGGCCACCTGAGCTGCGAGATTATTCTGCGATGCGCAGCCGAAATTGGCGTAATGCTTGTTTTCAGGCGTGGTCGCAATATCGTCCGGCCAGCGTCCGCAAGGCGTCGTGCCCGCCGTCATCGCATAATAGCTGATGCGGATCGGCGCTGCGGCATCCGGCGATGAAACCGGATAGTTTTCAATGGCGATGTTGGTCTGCTTTACGCCACCTTTGCGCAAGGCGGTCGCAACTTCTGTGCTTAACCGATAGGCTGCGGCCTGATTGGGCGCTCCAGCAGGAACAAGCACATAGACCATGCCCGAACCCTTGTAGCGGTAGTTGGCGACCGCGCTCTCGATGATGCCGCGCTGCATGGTGTTGAGCCGGCTATCGGCGCTGCCGACCGGAATGTCCGTCACCTGCTCGCGCTCGGCAATCGTAATGGGATGATTGGTGCGGTAATCGTCCGGCAATGCGCCGACGGTCACATGCTGCCGGTTGGCGCAACCGGCCAGAATAGCGACCGACAGGACCAGCAAGGCTGGCGTGATGGAAACTCTGTTGCCCCGAATTGTCATACCCGTTTCCCCGCTCATTTGTAGATATACCCGACAACACCGTTGTAACGGCCGGGCGGCAGCTTGGTCTCCATCGTTCCGTAAACGCGGTTGACCTTGCCGAGAATGTAACCTGCGCCATCGCTGGCCGGATTGAGATTGTCGTCGGGACGCGCAAGCGCCTGCCGCGCAACCGGGCGAGCCAGATAGGGTGTCACGATGACGACCAGTTCCGATTCGTTGCGGATGAAGTCCTTGCTGCGGAACAGCGCGCCAAGCACGGGAATCTTGGTGAGCCCCGGAAAGCCGGAAACCGACTGGCGTACTTCATCGCGGATAAGGCCGCCGATCATCATCGAACCGCCCGATGGCAGCTCTACCGTGGTGTCCGCCACGCGTTTGCGCAGCGACAGAATGCTCGCGCCGAGGCCGTCTGCCTGGTTGGCCGACGAGGAACCTTCCGTTGTGGGTTCGGAAACCGATGTTCTGATCTTCAGGCTGATGCGACCGGGGCCGAGCACCACCGGCATGAACTCCAGTCCGATGCCATAGTTGATCTTGGCCAGCTGGTTGGTGCGCTTGCCGTCGTCATCATAGGTCACACTGTTGATGACATTAAATTCGCCACCCACATTGAATGCAGCTTTTTCGCCGGAAATCGCAGTCAGCGTTGGTTCGGCCAGCGTCTTCATGACGCCTGCTGTTTCCATCGCGCGCAGATAGGCAGAGAAATTGCTGGTCGCCAGTCCAAAGCCCGTATTTGACAGGGTATCGCCAATGGCTCCGGGCAGGCTTTCTGAAATGCCGCCATAAGAGATGCCATTGCTGGTCCCGCTGCCGGTCATATTAACGCCGAGCTGCTTCATGACGTTGCGGCTGACTTCGGCAACGGTCACTTTGAGCGTTACCTGATCTTCACCGACAATGGTCAGCATGTTGACGATCGCACTGGTGCGACGACCTCTGTCGGGATTGTCGATTGCAACGCCGCCGCCATCGGTCGGAGCCGAAGCGGTGGATGTGTACTGGCCGGTCGTTGCTTCACCGCCGGTCACGAAAAGACCTGCAAGCTTTGCGGCCTGTGCCGAATCCTGCGGTGTCTGTACCGAACCGGTCAGAACGACGTTGTCGTTGATCAGTTCGACCCGAATATCCGAGCCCGGAATGAGACGTTTCAATTGTGCCGAGAGACTGCTCACATCGCGCTCGATTGAGATATCGATGGAAGCGATCTGTTCGCCATTCGCGCCGAATACGAAGATATTTGTCTGTCCGACCTGCTTGCCGAACAAATAGATGCGACGCGATGTACGAGTGACAGCATCCGCGACCGATGGATTGGAAACGAGGACGTCATAGGCGTCCTGCGGCAGATCCAGAATAATCGATTTGTTGAGGCCGAGACTGATCTGCTGGGCGCGGCCCTGCGTGCCGACCTTGACGATGCCGCCAGCCGCCATGGCAGGCGCTTCGAAGAAGGGCTGCGCTGCGAGCGTCAGGCTTGCGGCAACGAGAGCGGATTTGGTCCAATACGGGCGCACGCGTTTTCCCTGTCTCATGAGCGCGGTCCTACTTCTATAATGCTGCCGGACTTGATGACCTTGACCGTTCCGCTGTGCGTCGGCGAGGAAACCAGATAGTCGGCTTGCTTGATGTCCTTGTCTTCGGCGTCGTGCATGGATCGCAGCGCCAGTGTCAGCCGATCCGCCATCTGCTGGGCGACGGTGATGATTTCCGCCTGATTGGGCGTCAGTTCCAGTGTCGCCGTCTGGCCGACCATGACCTTGCGGCCTTGTTCGTCTTCCTGAATCGTCTGGTCGATGGCGAGCACACGCACATTTTGCAGCACGGTCTCGGTCGTGAAAGGCGCAATGGACGTGCTGCCCGCATTGTCCGGCTTGCGCCGCGTCATGATGACGTCGACAAAATCATTGGGCAGGATAAAGCCGCCAGCCGAGCTTTCGGCATTGATCTGGGTTGCAACCGCACGCATGCCGGGCGGCAGGATCGAGGACAGGAAGCTTTGTCCCGGTCCGATCAGCTTCACCTTGCGAATGGGTTCACCGGGGAAAAGTTGCAGCCTGACGGTTGCACCATTCAACTGGTTGATGGCATCCGGTTCACTGGTACGGGTGATGTAGCCGTCGGATATCGCTTCCTTCGGCCATGATTGCCAGCGCATCTGCGAGGTCAGTTCCGCACCGACGCCGAGATTTTCTGTGGCGACAAGCACTTCTTCCAACTGGATTTGTGGGGTCTCTGGTGCAACCACGACGGGTGCCGGCGGCGGAGCCGCCAGATTCATGGCGATATAGCCCGCACCGCCAGCAGCGATAACGGCTACTCCCAGAATGAGCAGACGAGCTGATTTCATGATGTGCCCCGTGCAAGTCCCCACGTCCGAACGACGTGTTCCAAAATTGCACCGGCAATCGTGTAATTATGGTTAATATAATCTTATTCGTATCAAGAAATATAAGTTCTACCGGGCAATTTAGTGCCAGGAATTATGCTAAGGCGATGAAAAACGACTTCATTGACTGGCCAACAGGCGAAAGCGGATAACTCCACAGACCGGCGGCGCCCAAAGCGATACCGTAGGGAATCCCGACATCCTTGCGCGACAAGCGTTCCAGAAAGACATAGCGATCCGCATAGACCGGGCGCGGCATCAGCCGGTAAAGAATAATGAGAAGCGTGAGAACGCCGCCAAGGATGGAGAACTTGAGGATGTAATCCGCAGGGCCCGGATTGATGCCGAACCACAGTGTCGTAGCGGCAATCATTTTTGCATCGCCGCCGCCCATTGTCCGCAGGCAGAAAAGCAGGAAAGTGATGCCGAGCATCAGCGCGCCAGCCAACGCATGCCAGCCATAATCAGCAAGCGAAAGACCGGAAAACGGTGCGAGAATGAGGAAACCTGCGGCGAGGCCAATTGAAACCCGGTTGCGAATGGTCATCGACAGCAGATCGGTGATCATGGCCGTGACCATCGCCGCCACGAAAATCGCCGTCATCAGCGCCGCTATGAGCATCAAAGCCCCCCCCGATAGAGTTTCGTTGCCGATTATTGACCGTTCGTCGCGTTCTGGACGCTTGTGGCAACGGAGTCGAATTTTTTGCCGACACTACCGGCCATGAGCGCTACACCACTGATAATCGCGATAGAAACCAGCGTGCCGATCAGCGCATATTCAATCGCTGTGGAACCGGCCCGGTTCTTCAAAAAACGCGTCATCAATGTCGGCATTGCACGCTCCTTCGCCTCTCCGAAGACGGCTGCCCCTGGAATGGCCGTCATCAAATTCGGATGGCTGAAGCATAATCGGCAGGCATTGTAGGCCCCTTAACAATCAGGGTTAATGAAGTGTTGTTTTGTAATTAACATCTCTGACGCCCAGAGCGCATCAATCCTTCCGGTGACTTAATGGTTCTTTCACCAATCCTCTTCATTATTTGCTAGGCATATTACGGGGGTCGTAGAGTGGTGCGTCGGTTTTTCTCTTCGGAAAAGTTGCGGAAGGCATTTGTCCTGGCAGCGATAGTGCTGTCTTCAGCCGGAATTCAGACCGCGCATGCGGAAGAATATATCAAGCTGGAAACAAGTCGGGCGCGTATCCTTCGTCTGGCCCGCCCCGCCGACACGGTGGTGATCGGCAATCCAGCCATCGCGGATGCGGTTGTTCAGGATTCCCAGACCATCGTATTGACCGGCAAGGATTTTGGCGTGACCAACATCGTTGTCATGGACAAGCAGGGCGAGCCGATCATCGACCGGGAACTCGTCGTCTCCAGCAATGGCCGGGGTACAACGCGCGTCTATCGTCGGGCCGAGGTTCAGACATTGTCCTGCACGCCCTATTGCGAAAAGGCTTCGACCAAGATCGGCGACGATAAATAAGAGACCTCGCTAAAATCCCGCATTTGCCGTTAATACTCTTTCAGGTTGTCCTGATGTATTCATGCGCCATGTTTTAAACCGGCAGGTTTTGGGTGGGGCATGACATTCAAGGATTCCCGTCAGGATAGGCGCGGAGAAGAACGAACGTGGCTACGCGCTGCCTTGCGACGCTTGCGGCTGTTTGGTCGGGCGCGTGAAGGCGCAACCGCAATCGAGTTCACGCTTCTCTTCATCCCGTTCCTCATCATCGTCTTTTCGACCATCGAAACAGGCATGAATTTCACGGCCCGACAGGTGTTGTGGAACGCGACGCAAAACGTCGCGCGCCAGATCCAGACCGGACAGGTCAGGGGAAGCGATCTTACGCAGACCAAGATCCAGACCATGTTGTGCGATCAGATCCAGTTCATGGTGAAGACCGGCTGCGAGGGCCTGACATTCAATCTTGGCACCTATTCCGGTTTTTCCACGGTGCCGACCACCGGCATTCTGACCGCCAATGGCGATCTTGCGCGCACCGGCATCAGCGGCACTAACGGCACCTCGACTATCAACCAGCTTAACGTGCTCTATCGCTGGCCGGTTCTGACCAACATTCTCTATCTGACTGACAGTGCTGATGCGAAGCGCGGCACCATGCCGTTGTTTTCCACGCTGACATGGCAGAACGAGCCCTTTCCCAATTGACGACGAATATCGGGTTGCGGCCCGGACTGGACCCATATCGCCATGCGAACAGCATCATTCCGGTTGTTGAGACAATTTCTGCGTGACAGGCGCGGGGTCAGTGCAGTTGAGTTCGCGCTGATCGCTCCTGTCTTGCTCCTGATTTATCTGGGGTCCACCGATCTTGCGGATGGTCTCGACGTCAACAAGAAGATTTCGC
Organism: Ochrobactrum sp. 19YEA23; assembly: GCF_029909865.1. NCBI lineage: Bacteria > Pseudomonadati > Pseudomonadota > Alphaproteobacteria > Hyphomicrobiales > Brucellaceae > Ochrobactrum > Ochrobactrum sp. 19YEA23. The sequence goes on from NZ_JASAMQ010000001.1 coordinate 355,860, forward strand.
GATCTGCAAGCAGCCTCGCCGATCTGGTCACGCGCCAGATATCGGTTTCGGCTGCCGATATCGACGATATGTTTGCCATCGGCAACACATCGCTGCTGCCTTATCGCCGGACGAACCCAAAGATCAGGATAACGGCGCTGAAAGTCACCAAGGCACAGTCGTCGAGCACCTATACCGTGACGGTGGACTGGTCGCGCGCGAATGTCGCCAACTTCGCCGCTGTGGCTGGGAGCAAGGGGGACCTTCCTGCGGCGCTTATCGCGACCGACGCCTATTTTATCAAGGTTGATGTGCAGCTTGATTATAAGCCGCTGAACTCGTGGATATCGACCAGCATTCCCATGAGCGAGACCTATTACCTCTCCCCACGCTATACCAACAGTATCCCCTGCAACGGGTGCTGACACCCTCTTTCACGTCTCCCCCTTGGCAATAAGGGCAAAACCCAACATATAAGGATAAAGGCCAGACCGGCCCCTTCAGGATTTGCTTTCAATGCCAGAATTGCCAGAGGTAGAAACCGTTCGTCGCGGCTTGCAACCCTTCATGGAAGGGGCAACCATCGAACGTGTCGATCAGAACAGACCCGATCTGCGCTTTCCCTTTCCAGACCATTTTGTCGAGCGCCTGACCGGGCATCGGATCGAGGCGCTCGGTCGCCGCGCGAAATATCTGACGCTTCATCTCGATGACGGTCTTTCCATCATCAGCCACCTCGGCATGTCCGGTTCGTTTCGCATCGAGGCCGATGATGGCGCAGACACGCCCGGTCAGTTCCATCACGAGCGATCGAAGAACAGCGCTCATGACCATGTGGTGTTTCATCTGTCACGCCACGGCGGTTCGGGCGCGCGCATCATCTATAATGATCCGCGCCGTTTCGGCTTCATGCTGTTTGCTGAAAAAGGCGCGCTTGATACGCATCCGTTTTTGAGCAACCTCGGTATCGAGCCGACTGGCAATCTCCTGTCGGGGGCGATACTGGCGGAGTTGTTTGAGGGGCGGCGCACGCCGCTCAAGGCAGCGCTTCTCGATCAACGGCTGATCGCCGGTCTCGGCAATATCTATGTCTGCGAGGCCCTGTGGCGTTCCGGCCTGTCGCCCATGCGAGCAGCAGGCGCCGTGGCGGGTGATATGGCGCTTATGGAACGCCTGGCCAGCGATATTCGCACGGTGATTGCCGAGGCCATTGCGGCGGGCGGATCGAGCCTGCGCGATTACATTCAGGCTGACGGAGCGCTTGGCTATTTCCAGCATTCCTTCTCGGTCTATGGCCGGGAAGGGGAGCCGTGCCGTAACCCGGCCTGCAATGGCGTGGTGGAGCGTGCAGTACAGGCAGGACGTTCGACTTTTTTCTGTGCCTCCTGCCAGACATAGGACCTTGCCAAACGGGGATGGCCGGTCCACCTTGCCGCCCGGAAATTGAAGCTGTCATGGTCTCGGCCTTATATGGGCCTGAACCCGATGGCGATGCCTGATGAAGGAGGAGCAGAATTCCATGGCTTATGAAACGATCATCGTCGAGACGCGCGGCAATGTCGGACTTATCCGTCTCAATCGCCCGCAGGCGCTCAATGCGCTCAATAGCGGTGTGCTCAATGATCTGACGGATGCGCTCGCGATCTTCGATGCTGATGACAAGATTGGCGCCGTGGTGCTGACAGGTTCGGAAAAGGCTTTTGCTGCGGGCGCCGACATCAAGGAAATGCAGTCGATCGATTTCGTCGACGCCTATCTGCAGGATATGTTCGCCGACTGGCAGAAGGTGGATCGCACGCGCAAGCCGATCATTGCTGCTGTGTCGGGCTATGCGCTGGGAGGCGGATGTGAGCTTGCCATGATGTGCGATTTCATCATTGCGGGCAGTAACGCCAAGTTCGGCCAGCCGGAAATTACGCTCGGCGTCATTCCGGGCATGGGCGGCTCGCAGCGCCTGACCCGTTTCGTCGGCAAGTCCAAGGCTATGGATATGTGCCTGACCGGACGCATGATGGATGCAGCGGAAGCCGAGCGCTCTGGTCTCGTTTCGCGTGTCGTGGAGCCGGAAGTCCTGCTGGAAGAAGCCCTGAAGGCTGCAGAGCGCATCGCGTCCTTCTCGCGTCCTTCGGTGCTGATGGCCAAGGAAGCGGTAAACCGCACCTACGAAATGACCTTGAGCGAAGGACTGCGCTATGAGCGTCGCCTGTTCCATTCGCTTTTTGCAACGGAAGACCAGAAGGAAGGCATGGCGGCATTCGTCGACAAGCGCACGCCATCCTTCAAGAATCGATAAGACGGACAGCGTTTCGGGCGGCGGTTGCCGCTGCCCGATGCGACATGAGGGCTGGATGAAGGCTGGTTTGGAGGGCTGAAAGGCCCGCGCGCAGGCGCAAAACCGGCTTTTTGATTGATAGTCGCGGCAGAATCCTCGTTGACGTGAGGGCAAAGCTGATCTATAAGCCCGCCACGGATCGGCGGCCACCCGGGATTTCAAGGGATTTCGGCTGCCCTAGAGGTTTTGTGCCCGGCGGTTTAAGCCCCTGGCTAGCTGACAGAAAAAGAGAGGCATTTATGGCCAATACTCCTTCGGCCAAGAAGGCAGTGCGCAAGATCGCTGCCCGCACCGAAATCAACAAGTCGCGCCGCTCGCGCGTTCGTACGTTCATGCGCAAGCTGGAAGACGCTCTTCTGAGCGGCGACAAGCAGGCTGCGGAAGTCGCATTCAAGGCTGCTGAGCCTGAACTGATGCGCTCCGTTACCAAGGGCGTGATGCACAAGAACACTGCTGCTCGTAAGGTGTCTCGCCTTGCCAAGCGCGTGAAGGCTCTCAACGCCTAATTATTGCCTATTTTTATAAGCAAGTTCTGAAACCCGGCTCATTGTTAGCCGGGTTTTCTTTTTTTCGGCGTTCAGGCCGGTTCCGCTCAACGTAAGGTCGCAATTTTTTTCGCATATTTTTCAATGTGAAGAGGCAAGTTTACGAGGTTTCAGAAAGTAATGGCTGGGTAATTTTCGACTGTAATTTCAATCATTTGCGTAACTTTTGACGGAGTTATCCACAGGGGTCCGATGGGACTCGGAAGGCCGTTTGAGTCAAGCAGATTTTTAAAATTTATTTTTCAGGCGGAACAGATCAGGACCATCTAATTTGACCACGTAGAAAACACATTGAATCCAAAGGCGTTAATTCGCTGGCGTCCGATTCCCTGTCTGTTGCACCACCCTATGCAAGGGGTTTCATGAAAAAAAACTGGCAATCCTAGGCTTGCTCTTTACGGCGGCCCTTCGCTAAAGTCAGGTCATCAAGAGGGGTGGGCCACCGGCCCGGAGTTAGCGCTAATTGCTGTCGAATGTCAGCGTGGATGTTGAATCCGCGGGCGCTATTTTCTGGTCTCAAAGGTCCTCTTTCTTTCGGGTGATTGCTTATCATTCAATGACCGGGCCATTAACTGGCCATTAACCGGAAAGTCGTTTTGGACAGATGGCGGGCAATTGAGTGGTTGTCGTGGAAGGGGTTCCGGGCAATCAGCCTTCGGTGAACAGTTGTATGAGTCGTTCGCGGGTAACCGGAAAGGAGTATTTCGGTTCGGGACCTGTCGGGTCCGATTGAGTTTGTGTTTGGCCCGAATGTTGCGGGCCTGAGTGTATAAGTGAGTACCGCCGGCGTTGAAGGACGACAGATCCGGAACGACGAGCTGGAAAAAATGACAAGCGCTGGAAAATGGCGCGTACGAATGTGAAGGCAGGCGAGACGATGGCAATGACGAGCGGCAAGGCGACGGCAACGATGGGTGATGATGCACATGCGAACCGTATCCATGGATCTTCTGCTACCGGAAATGACAAGAGCCTGACGAACATGGACGCTGCAGTCAGCGAAGAGGCTTTCGAGCGCCTTACGGCAAAGCTGAAAGCCCGTGTGGGCAGCGAAATCTATTCGAGCTGGTTCGGCCGGTTGAAACTTGACGATATTTCCAAGAGCATTGTGCGTCTGTCGGTTCCGACCGCTTTCCTGCGCTCCTGGATCAACAATCATTATTCCGAACTCCTGACCGAACTCTGGCAGGAAGAAAACGCCCAGATCCTGAAGGTCGAAGTCGTGGTGCGCGGCATGAACCGTGTGGTTCGCAGCGCAGCGCCCGCAGAAACGACGGAATCGGCTGAAGCCAAGCCTGTCGTGGCTCCACGCGAAAAGATGATGTTCCCGGTCGGCCAGTCCTTTGCCGGGCAGCATATCGGCGACAAGCGCGGCTCCGCCGTGGTCGCAGAATCGGCTGCCGCTTCGGGCTCGGTTCTCGGTTCGCCGCTTGATCCGCGCTATACGTTCGACAGTTTCGTCGACGGCGCATCGAATCGTGTGGCGCTTGCCGCAGCCCGCACCATCGCTGAAGCCGGTTCCAGCGCCGTGCGTTTCAACCCGCTTTTCATTCATGCATCGGTCGGCCTCGGCAAGACGCATCTTCTTCAGGCCATTGCAGCCGCAGCGCTGCAGCGTCAGGAAAAGGCCCGCGTCGTTTATCTGACCGCTGAATATTTCATGTGGCGCTTTGCGACCGCTATCCGTGACAACAATGCGCTTTCCTTCAAGGAACAGCTGCGCGACATCGACCTTCTGGTCATCGATGACATGCAGTTCCTGCAGGGCAAGTCCATTCAGCACGAATTCTGCCATCTGCTGAACACGCTGCTCGACAGCGCCAAGCAGGTCGTTGTTGCCGCTGATCGTGCGCCGTCGGAACTGGAATCGCTCGACGTCCGCGTCCGTTCGCGTCTTCAGGGCGGTGTTGCACTCGAAGTGGCTGCGCCGGATTACGACATGCGCGTTGAAATGCTGCGCCGTCGTCTGAACACGGCACAGGTTGAAGATCCGAGCCTCAACATTGGCGACGAGATTCTCTCGCATGTCGCCCGCACCGTCACCGGATCGGGCCGTGAGCTGGAAGGCGCTTTCAACCAGCTTCTGTTCCGCCAGTCCTTCGAGCCGAATCTGTCGATTGACCGCGTGGACGAGCTGCTCGGCCATCTGACCCGTGCAGGCGAGCCGAAGCGTATCCGTATCGAGGAAATCCAGCGTATCGTGGCGCGCCATTACAATGTTTCGAAGCAGGATCTGCTCTCGAATCGTCGTACCCGCACCATCGTGAAGCCGCGTCAGGTGGCGATGTATCTCGCCAAGATGATGACGCCGCGTTCGCTGCCGGAAATTGGCCGTCGCTTCGGCGGACGTGATCACACGACCGTGCTGCATGCCGTGCGCAAGATCGAAGATCTGGTGGGCGCCGACACCAAGCTGGCACAGGAACTGGAGCTTCTGAAGCGTCTTATCAACGATCAGGCTGCCTGATAACGAAGCTTCCCCGCTATCAAGAGCGGTTATCAACAAAAAGCCCGGGCCCTGTCGCATTACGACACGGCGCGGGCTTGCTTTTCTCCTTAAAAATCTGCCACTTTAACGGACCTTTCTGGCGTCTTTGGCGCCTTACCGACGAGGGCCGCTGCCCGTCAGATGCAAGCGCCTTGTCCTAGCGAGCGAGTGCGTTTGAACATGCGTGTTACCCTAGAGCGATCGAACCTTCTCAAATCTCTCAACCACGTCCACCGCGTCGTGGAGCGTCGCAACACGATTCCGATTCTGTCGAACGTGCTTTTGCAGGCCGAAGGCGCAAGCCTTGCCCTCAAGGCGACCGACCTCGACCTCGAAGTGAATGAAGCAACGGCCGCCATGGTCGAGCAGGCGGGCGCGACGACGGTCCCGGCGCATCTGCTCTACGATATCGTGCGCAAGCTGCCCGATGGCGCGGAAGTCATGCTGTCCACCAATCCCGATGGCGGCTCCATGTCGGTTATTTCCGGCAAGTCGTCCTTCCGTCTCCAGTGCCTGCCGCAGTCGGACTTCCCGGAGCTGACGGCCGGGTCCTTCACCCATTCCTTCCGCATCGAAGCGCAGGCGCTGAAGCGCCTCATCGACCGCACCCAGTTTGCGATCTCGACGGAAGAAACCCGCTATTATCTGAACGGCATCTACTTCCATGCCATTGAAAGCGACGGCGCTTTGAAGCTGCGCGCTGTGGCGACCGACGGTCACCGTCTGGCCCGCGCCGAACTGGAAGCGCCGTCCGGTACGGAAGGCATGCCGGGCATTATCATTCCGCGCAAGACGGTTGCCGAACTGCAAAAGCTGGTCGATACGCCTGATGTGATGGCAACGGTGGAACTATCGGATGCCAAGATCCGCTTCACGGTCGGTTCGGTGGTGCTCACCTCCAAGCTCATCGACGGCACCTTCCCGGATTACCAGCGTGTCATTCCATCCGGCAATGACAAGAAACTCACCATCGGGCGTCAGGAATTCGCCGCGTCGGTGGACCGCGTTTCAACCATTTCGAGCGAGCGTGGCCGTGCGGTCAAACTTTCCATCGCCGATGGCCAGCTGACGCTGACGGTCAACAATCCCGATTCGGGCAGCGCCACGGACGAGCTGGCAGCGGATTATGATTCCGATCCGCTGGATATCGGCTTCAACTCCAAATATCTGCTCGACATCACCAGCCAGCTTTCAGGTTCGGATGCTGTCTTCATGCTGGCCGATGCCGGTTCGCCGACACTGGTGCGCGACACCGGCGACGAAGATGTGCTGTATGTCCTGATGCCCATGCGCGTCTAGGGCTGGGATATTTCGACTCTGGCGGCCTGCAAATGGCGTGATTTTTCGCTTCCGGTGCTCACGTACAGTATGTACGCTGCGCTCCGGTTCTCAAATCCCACCATTTTCGGCACGCCATAGCCAAAATCTCGACAGCCCCGGCATCTCGCTGGAAGAGGCCTCTCAAAGAACCCGATTGTGGATATAAAAGACGATATAGTGAGCCGCCCCGACCGGGTTTCGGTCCGGCGGCTTAAATTGACTGATTTCCGCAATTATGCGGAACTCTCGCTGCCGCTTGGCCCCGGCCATGTGGTGCTGACAGGCGAGAACGGGTCGGGCAAGACCAACCTCATCGAAGCACTTTCCTTTCTGTCGCCTGGGCGCGGCCTTCGACGCGCGTCCTATGACGATGTAGCGCGAACGGTCGCGCATGACGGCTTTGCAATCCACGCAGCGCTGGATTGCATGATCTACGGCGAAGCCGAAATCGGCACGGGAACGGCGGGCGGCGGAGAAGGCGGGCGCAAGGTTCGCATCAACGGCGTTGCAGCCTCTGGCGACGAGCTTCTCGATTATGCCCGCATTCTCTGGGTCGTTCCCTCCATGGACGGGCTTTTTACCGGCGGGGCGTCGGACCGGAGGCGTTTTCTCGACCGTATGGTCCTCGCCATCGATACCGGACACGGCAAGCGTGTGCTTGATTATGAAAAGGCCATGCGCAGTCGTAACCGGCTGCTCAGCGAAGGCAATAATGACGACCGCTGGCTTGATGCCATCGAGAGCCAGATGGCAGAGCTTGGTACGGCCATTGCCGCAGCGCGGGCGGAAGCCATGCGGCTGATCGCGGCCATGATCGAACGGTTGCCAGCAGAAGGTCCTTTCCCGAAGGCGGATTGTTTTCTGGAAGGCTCGCTGGAACAGCGGATCGGTCTCGAAGCGGCGCTCGATCTGGAAGAAGATTTCCGCCGCACCCTGCGCGACGGGCGCATCCGGGATCGCGCGGCAGGCCGCACGCTGGATGGGCCGCACCGTACGGATCTCATCGTGCAGCATAGGCCTAAAGCCATGCCAGCCGCCCTTTGCTCGACCGGCGAGCAGAAGGCGCTGCTCATAGGTCTTATCCTGGCCCATGCGCGCCTGACGGGCGAATTGTCCGGCATGGCGCCGATTCTCCTACTGGACGAAATCGCCGCGCATCTCGATTCGGGCCGTCGTGCTGCCTTGTTCGGCATTCTCGACGATCTCGGCGGGCAGGCCTTCATGACTGGTACGGACAGGGGGCTGTTCGATACGCTTGGCGGCGATGCGCAGTTTTTCAGTGTTGCAGGCGGCGTTCTCACCAAGAGCTAAATTATCCGCTGACAGCATCATCGCGGAGGCATATGTTGGCCATCATGAATGCACCATCCAGACCATTTTCGTCCGAAGAACTTGAACGCTATGCGCGCCATATTGTGCTGCCGGAAGTTGGCGGGCCGGGCCAGCAGAAGCTGAAGGCAGCGCGTATATTGGTTGTTGGTGCGGGTGGTCTCGGAGCGCCCGTGCTGCAATATCTGGCGGCTGCGGGCATCGGGACGCTTGGCATCGTCGACGACGATACGGTTTCGCTGTCCAATCTCCAGCGACAGGTCATCCACGACACGGAAAGCGTTGGTCAGGAAAAGGTCGAGAGCGCGCGAAACGCCATTGCTCGCATCAATCCGCATGTGACGGTCGAAGGCCATGCCCTGCGCCTCAACGCGGACAATGCCGAAGCGCTGATTACCGATTACGATGTGATTGTCGATGGCTCCGACAACTTCACAACGCGCTATGTGCTGGCGGATACGGCGGCCAAGGTCGGGCGACCGCTGGTGACCGGCGCGATGGGCCGTTTTGATGGCACGGTGACAGTGCTGATGCCCTATCTGACCGGACCAGAGGGAACACCAAATCCCTCCTATCGCGATCTCTTCCCGGAAGCGCCGCCGCCGGGAACTGTCCCCACCTGCGCCGAAGCGGGTGTGCTGGGCGTGCTACCGGGCGTGATCGGCAGCTTGCAGGCGATGGAGGTGATCAAGCTCGTCACCAGTATTGGCGAACCGCTGGTTGGTCGCCTGTTGCTCTATAACGCGCTGAATGTCCGCTTCGAGACCATTCGTTACAACGCGCGTACGCCCAAATGACTGCGCTCCGCGTTGCGCCGATCAATCAGGATTTCGCCCGCTGGGACGAACTTCTGAAACTCATCCGCGACAGCTTTGCCTATATGGACGGCGTGATCGATCCGCCATCTTCTGCGCATCTTTTGACTGCGGAAGGACTGAAACAAAAGGCCGGGGAAGAGACCGGCTTTGCAGCCCTGATTGGCGAGGAACTGGCGGGCTGTGTTTTCATCAAGGAAAGAAGTGACAGCTTCTATCTCGGCAAGCTTGCCGTTGCGCCCGCCTTTGAGGGGCGGGGAATCGCTCGCGCCCTGATGCAGCGTGCGGAGGCTGAAACTATCGCGAAGGGCAAGCTGGCGATTGAATTGCAGGTGCGTATCGAACTGACGCGCAATCGGGCGGTGTTTGAAAAGCTCGGTTATTGCAAGATCGCGGAAACGGCGCATCCCGGCTATACGCGAACGACCTCCATCACCATGCGCAAGGAGATCGTGCTGGGATAGGAGACGACCGGCAGCGTGTCGCTGCCGATCCTCTAGGCCGAAACGTCAATATTGCGTATTGCGGTCGACGATGTGCTCCAGCGTGCCATTGCGCTCGAAGGCTTCAATCTGCCGGATGATCTGCGGTACCAGCGCCGTTGCTGACGAGCTTGCCGCTGCATGCGGCGTGATCGTCACTCTCGGATGGTCCCAGAGCGCGCTGGTGGTCGGCAACGGTTCCTGATTGAACACGTCGAGCGATGCTGCCGAAAGCAGCCCACGGTCGAGCGCCGCTAGAATATCAGCCTCGTTCTGCAAGCCGCCGCGACCGGCATTGATCAGCACCGGCGCGCCGAATGGCCCGTCACTTTTCAGTTGCGCGAACATCGACATGGACAGGATGCCCTTGGTGTCCGGCGTCAGCGGCAGCAGGCAGACGAAAATATCGGCGGTCTTGAGGAACGCGCCAAAGCCATCGCGGCCGTGATAGGTTTTCACGCCAGCGATTTCCTGCTGGCGGCGGCTCCAGCCGGTCACGTTGAAACCCAGCGCTTTCAGCTTTTCAGCCGCATCGCGGCCCAGAACGCCGAGCCCCATAATGCCCACCGTCACCTCATGGGCGGCAGGCTGGCGGCGATCTTCATGCCAGACATGGTTCTGCTGCTGCTTGCGATAGCGCGATCCCAGACGGTGATGATCCAGCACCTGCCAGACCACATATTCGGTCATGCGCATGGTCAGATCGTCGGAGATGATGCGCACCAGCGGTACATCGGGGATGCGGTCATCGCGGAACACGTGGTCCACACCAGCGCCAAGCGAGAAGATGACTTTCAGATTGGGCAGATTGGCGAGCGAGCCTGGCTTCTGCTTCCATACGAGAGCGTATTTGACGGAAGGATCATTCTCGGCGCGCTCGGTCACCACGGGGCGATCCGGCGCATTGTCCTTGAATGTCTTCAGCCAGATTTCCGGGTCCCAATCGGTGATCGCCAGAAGAATATTGCCTTTGTCGTTGTTCGTGGTCATTGCCTCACTCCTCCCTCGGTAGCCTCCATATGGAAGGCCGCCGCCATCAACGCCTTGGTATAGTCGGTCTTGGGATTAGCGAAGACATCCTTCGCCGTACCATATTCAACCGCCTTGCCGTTGCGCATCACCAGCACATCATTGGCCAGTGCCCGCACCACTTTGAGATCGTGGCTAATGAAAAGATAAGCGAGATCATGCTTCTTCTGCAATCCACGCAAAAGATCGACCACTTGCGCCTGCACGCTCATATCGAGTGCCGAGGTTGGCTCATCCAGCATGACGAAGCGCGGGTTCAACACCATGGCGCGCGCAATGGCAATGCGCTGGCGCTGGCCGCCGGAAAACTCATGTGGATAGCGGAAGCGGGTTTCGGGATCGAGGTTCACTTCCTGAAGCGCCGCCACGACGCGCGCATCGCGGTCGTCGGCCGAGAGCTTCGGCTCATGCACCAGCAAACCTTCGGCAATGATATCTGCAATGGTCATGCGCGGAGAAAGTGAGCCGAACGGGTCCTGGAACACGATCTGCATTTCACGGCGCAGCGGGCGCATATCCTTGAAGCTGAATTTCGCGATATCGCGCCCTTCAAAGCGAATATCGCCCTTGGATGAAATCATCCGCGAAAGGGCAAGGCCAAGCGTGGTCTTGCCGGACCCCGATTCGCCGACGACACCGAGCGTCTGACCGGCACGCAGATTGACATCAATCCCGTCCACCGCCTTCACATGGTCGACGGTCTTGCGCATGAAGCCCTTCTTGATCGGGAACCAGACGCGGATATCCTTGCCTTCCATCACCGTTTTTGCTGCCGGGTCGGCAGCGGGCGGCTCGCCCTTCGGTTCGGCAGCAAGCAGATGCTTGGTATAGGGATGCTGCGGATTGTCGAAGATTTCCCTGGTCGGTCCAGCTTCGACGATCTTGCCCTTGCTCATCACGCAAACCTTGTCAGCGATCTTTCGCACGATGCCGAGATCGTGGGTGATGAACAGCATGGACATGCCCTGAGCGGCCTTCAACTCGGCAAGCAGCTTCAAAATCTGCGCCTGTACCGTCACGTCGAGCGCCGTGGTCGGTTCGTCCGCAATCAGCAGTTTCGGCTTGTTGGCCAGCGCCATGGCGATCATCACACGCTGGCGTTGCCCGCCCGAAAGCTGATGCGGAAAGGCCGACAGGCGCTTTTCCGGCTCGCGAATGCCAACCTCGTTCAGAAGCTCCAGCGTGCGCGCCCGCGCCTGGGCGTCGCCCATGCCCTGATGCACACGCAGGATTTCGCCGACCTGCCGCTCGACGCTGTGCAGCGGATTGAGCGAGGTCATCGGCTCCTGAAAGATCATGGCGATGTCATTGCCGCGCACGCGCCGCAATTCCGGTTCGGAGGCCTTCATCAAGTCCTTGCCGTTGAAAAGGATTTCACCGGAAGGGTGGCTTGCCGCCGGATAGGGGAGAAGCTTCAACACAGACAAGGCGGAAACGGACTTGCCCGAGCCGGATTCGCCGACCAGAGCCACGGTCTCGCCTTCGGCAATGTCGAAGGACACGCGGTCGACGGAAATGCGCTCTTCGCCATTCTGGCGGAAGGCCACTGACAAGTCGCGGACGGACAGCAGGGTTTTGTTGCCTGATTCGGACAGGGATCCGCTCATTGACCCACTCATTGAAATGCCTTTCGCGGATCGAATGCGTCGCGTGTCGCCTCGCCGATGAAGATCAGGAGGGACAGCATGACCGAGATGACCACGAAGCCGGTAATGCCGAGCCACGGTGCCTGAAGGTTGTTCTTGCCCTGCGCCAGAAGTTCGCCGAGCGAGGCGGAGCCGGGTGGCAGGCCGAAGCCGAGGAAGTCGAGCGAGGTGAGCGTGGTGATCGATCCATTCAGGATGAACGGCAGGAAGGTCAGAGTAGCCACCATGGCATTGGGCAGAAGGTGACGCCACATGATGGTGCCGTTCTTCACGCCGAGCGCGCGCGCCGCATTCACATATTCGAAGTTGCGGGCGCGCAGAAATTCAGCGCGCACAACGCCGACGAATGCCACCCATGAGAAGAGAAGCATGATGCCGAGCAGCACCCAGAAGCCCGGCGGCAGGATCGCCGCTATGATCAGCAACAGATAAAGCACGGGGATCGACGACCAGATTTCGATGACGCGCTGGAAGATCAGATCGACCCAGCCGCCGAAATAGCCCTGAACCGCGCCTGCCGTCACGCCGATGATGGCTGAGAAGAAGGTGAGGATCAGGCCGAACAGCACCGAAATGCGGAAGCCGTAAAGCGCGCGCGCAAAAACATCTCGCGCCTGATCGTCAGTGCCAAGCAGGTTGAAGTTGCCAAAACGGCAATTGGGATCGCTGACACCTTGCGCATAGCGCTGGCAGCGCTCCTCGGCGGAAAAGAGCCAGAAGGGCTTTGAAGGCGCGGCCTCCGGGATTTCGTTATTCACGGTGTTGTAGGAATAGCGAATGGGCGGCCAGATCGCCCAGCCATTATTGGCGATTTCTTCCTGTATCACCGGATCGCGATAATCGGTCACGGCATAGAAGCCGCCGAATTTCTCTTCCGGATAATCGACAAAGACCGGCGTCAGCAACTCGCCTTTGTAGGAAACGAGAATGGGGCGATCATTGGCGATAAATTCGGAGCCAAGCGCTGCAATGAGCAGAAACAGGAAAACCCACAGCGACCAGTAACCACGCTTGTTGGCCTTGAAATTCTGCCAGCGGCGGCGGTTCAGCGGCGACAGCCAAGGGCGTTTCACTGGCTTGGCGGCGGGGGTGAGGGCGGCGTCTGTCATCACACGTCCCTCCGGTCGAAATCAATGCGCGGATCGATCCACGTATAGGTCAGATCGGACAGAAGCCCGACAAGCAGGCCGATCAGCGAGAAGATGAAGAGATTGGCGAACACAACCGGATAATCGCGGTTGATGACCGACTGGTAGCCGAGCAGGCCAAGACCGTCGAGCGAGAAGATTGTTTCAATCAAAAGCGAGCCGGTGAAGAAAGCCGAGATGAAAGCGCCCGGAAAACCGGCGATGACGATCAGCATGGCGTTGCGGAAAACATGGCGATAAAGCACCTGATTCTCGGTAAGGCCTTTGGCGCGCGCCGTCGTCACATATTGTTTGCGGATTTCTTCGAGAAACGAGTTTTTCGTCAGAAGCGTCGTGGTGGCGAAGGCTGAAAGCACCAGCGCCGTAACCGGCAGAACCATGTGCCAGAGATAGTCGCCGATTTTGCCCCAGAATGACATCTGCGCGAAATCAGGCGAGGTGAGGCCACGTAGCGGAAACCAGTCGAAGAACGATCCGCCCGCGAAAAGCACGATCAGCAGGATGGCAAACAGGAAGCTTGGGATAGCGTAACCGACAATGATGACGGCGCTGGTCCAAGTGTCGAAGCGCGTGCCTTCCTTGATCGCCTTGCGAATGCCAAGCGGGATCGAGATCATGTAGGACAGAAACGTCAGCCACAGGCCGAGCGAGATCGAAACCGGCATCTTTTCCTTGATGAGATCGATCACGCTGATATCGCGGAAATAGCTGCGCCCGAAATCGAAGCGCAGATAGTTCCACAGCATCTGGCCGAAACGCTCCAGCGGCGGCTTGTCGAAGCCGAACTGCTTTTCCAGATCGGCGATGAATTGCGGGTCCAGTCCCTGTGCACCGCGGTATTTCGAGTTGACCGAGCCGCTATCGACAGCGCTCTGGCCGAAGTCGCCGCCACCGCCGGAAAGGCGATCCAGCGCATCGCCGCCCTGACCGGAAAGCTGCGCGATCACGCGCTCAACCGGACCGCCGGGGGCGAACTGAACAACGGCGAAGGAAATAGCCATGATGCCGAAGATGGTCGGGATCATTAAGATCAAGCGGCGGAGGATATAAGCGCCCATCAGCTTGGCTCTCTCGTTAGATCCGGGTTTCTCTTATGGCTTACCAACAGCTTTTGCCTTTTCTTCTTCTATCCACCACAGCGTCTCGACCGGAAAGCCATAATCGGGCTTCGGTTCCTTGAAACCGAACCGGTCCCAATAGGCGACGAGATGATTCGCTGTTGTCCAATTTGGAATCCAGTCGCGCCGGATACGCAAGTACCGATCCAGCACTCTGATCGTAGCGACAAGATCGTCCCGGGTCGAAACCTTTCCGGCATCGTTGATCAGGGCGTCGATCACCGGGTCAGCCGTGCCGGGCAGATTATAGCTTCCCGGCGTTTTGGCTGCTTGTGAACCGAACATGCTGGCAAGCGATTCGCTGGTCGGGGTTGCGCCGAACTGCATGGCAAGGCCAACCATGTCGAACTGGAAATCCTGCAAGCGCGCCTGATATTGGCTCGCATCCACCAGCCGCAAGGTTGCATCAACGCCGATGGCCCGTAGTTTCTGGATGAACGGATTGTAGACGCGGGTGAAAGCTTCAGAATCGCTGAGGATTTCGAGCCCGAATTTTGAACCGTCCTTATCGTGGAACTGGCCGTTGCGCCGCTCGAAACCGGCTTCTTCCATCAGCTTGATGGCGCGACCGAACTGCGCACGGTCGCGGCCCGTTCCATCCGAAACCGGCATGGTGACGGCCTCGCCGAAAACTGTATCGGGAAGCTTGCCCCGATAGCGCTCCAGCACTTTCAGCTCATCCGGGGAGGGCAGGCCCTTGGCCTGAAACTCCGACCCGTTGAAGCTTGATTGCGAACGCTCATAGGTATTGAAAAAGAAGGTCTCGTTGGTCCATTCAAAATCGAAACAGAGACTGATCGCCTCCCGCACGCGGGGGTCGCGAAAACGCTCGCGCCGCTGGTTCAGCGCCCAGGCTTGCATGAGCGGGCTCTTCTCTTTCGGGAAGGTCCGCTTGATGACTTTCTTCTGCTGAATGGCCGGGAAGTCGTATCCTGTCGCCCAGTTCTTCGACACGCTTTCCGAACGGAAATCGATATCGCCTTTCTTGAAGGCCTCGAATTCCGGCTGGCGGTCGCGGAAGAACTCGATGTGGATGCGGTCGAAATGACCAGAGCCGCGCCGGACGGGTAGATCCCTGGCCCAATAATCCTCGACGCGATCATATTCGATGAATTGACCGGCGGAGAAATTGCCGACCTTGTAAGCGCCGGAACCGAGTATCGGCTCCATGGTCGTCGCCTCAAAATTGCGGTCCTTGAACCAGTTCTCCGACAGGATCGGTAGCACCACCGCATCGAGAATGGCATTGGGACCGCGATCCGCCGCAAAGCGTAGGCGAATATCGTTCTTTCCGGTCAGCTCCACCTTTTCCAGCCCGGCGAGCGACTGGCGTATGATCGGATGACCCTTTTCCTTCAGCACCGTATAGGTGAACAGCACGTCCTTTGCCGTGATGGGAGAACCGTCGTGAAAGCGCGCTTCCTTGCGCAGCTTGAAGGTGCAGGACTGACGGTCTTTCGACAGCGTGACGCTTTCAGCGATCAGCCCGTAGACGGAATCCGGCTCATCGAGAGCCGGGACCATCAGGCTGTCATAGGTCAGTTCCATGCGCGGGGGCGCATCGCCTTTGAAGGTAAAGGTGCTGAGCGTGTTGAAGGTCAGCGTGTTCTGATTCCAGGTCCAGCTTGCCGGGGCGAACCTGAATGTACCGCCTTTGGGCGCGTCCGGATTGGTATAGTCGAAATGGGTGAAATCGCCGCCATATTTCAGTTCACCAAAGGCCGACAGGCCGTGCAGGGCTTTGCCGGTCGGCACTTCCGCAAAGGCGGTCGCTACAACGCTCTGGCCCGGCAGGCAGGCCACAATTGCGGCGCTGCCCGAGGCCCCCAGAAAATGGCGGCGGTTCATGCGAAGCATCGTCATTCTTCGCGCCTCTTATTCGCCGCCGGTCTTCAGCTTGGCTTCTTTCGCAGGATCAATCCACCATGAGAATGGATCGATGCCCATATAGTCCGGCTGTTTTTCCGGCATGCCGAACTTGTTCCAATAGGCCACATTAAGGTGGTCGGAATACCATTGCGGAATAACGTAATAGTTCCACAAAAGCGCCCGGTCGAGCGCATGGCTGGCGGCCACGAGTTCATCGCGATCCTTGGCATAGACCACGCGGTCGATCAGCTTGTCGATTGCCTCGCTTTTGATGCCGGCATAATTGCGGCTGCCTTTGAAATCGGCGGCCTTGGAGCCCCACATATCGCGCTGTTCATTGCCTGGCGAGCCGCTCTGCGCGATGACCGAGGTGATGATGTCATAGTCGAAATCATTGACGCGCGCCTGATATTGCGCGGTATCGACAATGCGCACCGTCGCATTGATCCCGATCTTGCGCAGGCTCGCCGCGAATGGGTTGTAGATGCGTTCGTCCGTCGGGTCCTTGCCCAGAAATTCGATGGTGAACGGATTACCCTTTGCATCGACCAGCTTGTTACCCTGCAATGTCCATCCCGCTTCCGAAAACAGCTTCAAAGCCGTGCGCAGATTATCGCGGGTCGCCTGCGGTGTATCGTAAACAGGCAGCTTGAATTCCTTGGTCAGGGCATCTGCGGGCAGAGAATCCTTCACCGTTTCAAGAATGGCTTGTTCCGCCGGGGTCGGAGGCCCGCTCAGCTGCAATTCGTTGCCAGCGAAATAGCTGTTGATGCGGCTATACTGATTGAAGAACAGCAGACGGTTCATGGATTCGAAGTCGAACGCATAGGTCAAAGCTTCGCGGACTTTCGGATCCTTGAACTTGTCGCGGCGCATATTCAGGAAATAGCCTTGCATGCGACCGACGGCGTTATACGGGAAGGACTTTTTGATAACGTCGCCGCGCTGAACAGCGGGGAAATTATACTGCTCCGCCCAGCGCTGAGCGCGGTTTTCGTTGCGATAATCGTACTGGCCGCCCTTCTTGAAGGCTTCCCAGGTCGCGTCCTCATTGAAGTAATATTCGTAAACGACACGGTCAAAATTGTTGCGGCCGACATTCACGGCAACGTCTTTGCCCCAGTAATCGTCGACGCGCGCCCAGGTGATGGATCGTCCCGGCGAAATACTGTCGATCTTGTAGGCGGACGAACCGAGCGGAATTTCCAGCGTGGGGCGGGTGATGTCGCGCTGTTTTCCTTGCGCGTCCTTGCCTTCCCACCAATGCTGCGGCAGCACGGCAAGCTGGCCCATGATCTGCGGCAGTTCGCGATTGCCCTTTTGGCTGAAGTTGAACTTCACCTCATGGTCGCCGGTCTTTTCCGCGCTTTCCACGTCGCCATAATATTTGTTGTACATGGGCGACTGCTTCTTCAGCACATTGAAGGACCAGATCACGTCTTCAACGGTGATTGGCTGGCCGTCATGCCATTTAGCGTTTGGATTGAGCTTGAACTTCACCCAGGAATAATCGTCGGGATACTGCAGGGCTTCGGCAATAAGCGGATATTGGGTCGATCCCTGATCCAGCGAATCCGTCATCAGCGTATCGTAGAGCATGCCGCCGCCGAAGTCGGACAGGCCTGCGGCGGGAACGCCCTGCACGACAAACGGATTGAGGCTGTCGAAGGTGCCGACCGACACCTGATTGAGCGTGCCGCCCTTCGGCGCATCGGGGTTCACATAGTCATAATGCTTGAAGTCAGCCGGATATTTGGGCTCGCCGAGCAGGCTGGAAGAGGCGCGCCATTTGGGTTCCGCATCGGCCGCGTGGCCTGACGATATTGTGCTTGCAAGCATGGCAACCGCAAATGCACCCGCCCAAAACGCTTTCATCCAGTCTCTCCGTTTCTGCTTCGGATCATCTGTATGAGTCTTATGGGTTTTTGCGGAGGAAGAAAGGCACCGGAACAATAAATTTTATTGGTAATATGAAAAAGCCCGGTCAAAACCGGGCTTTTCGATAGATTTTACAGTGCTTAGTTTGCCGGTGCGGCTGGCTTTTCGCCTTCCTTGGCCGGCGCTGCATCCGCAGGCTTGGCGTCGCCGCCAGCCGGTGCAGCATCTGCCGTTGGCAGCGGAGCCGGGCTATCCGAAAGCGTGCGCAGATAGGCAATCAGATCGGCGCGCTCATTATCCTTCTTGTCGCCCGCAAAGCCCATGGCCGTTCCCTTGATGAAGGCCTTCGGCGACGTCAGGAACTTGTTGAGGTGCTCGTAGTCCCACTTGTTGCCGCCTGCGCCAAATTCCTTCATGGCGGACGAATAGCCGAAGCCTTCGACGGAAGCAGCCGGGCGGTTCAGCACATCCCAGAGATGCGGACCGACCTTGTTCGCGCCGCCCTTTTCGCCCGTATGGCAGGCCTGGCAGCGCTTGAAAACTGTTTCACCGCGCGTTGGATCAGCGGATTGCAGCAATGTTGCGATAGAAACTTCTTCCTTGGCCGGTGCAGCTCCCCCTTCACCGGTCGCAGCTTCCGCTGCCTCGATTGCAAAGCCGGGCTTCTCCGGTGCAGGCGAGTGAAACAGCGCATCGGACAGGATGCCCGTCGTCATGACAACGAAAACCGTTGCCAGAAAAGCCATGATAAACTTGTTAGTCCGCGTTGAATTCATCGCCGGTCAGCGCTCCCTCTACCAAAACGCTCTCCCCGAGAACGCTCTCCTCAGCCGACATGCGCACCTCATGTGAGGTTGCAATTCTCTCCGCGGCATCGGGCGGAAACTAGGTCTTTTACCAGGGCGATGCAACACCTATAAGGGTAACCACACCCGTGACTTTTTGACACTTTTGCAGCATTTACAGTGCGGATAAAACTCCTCAAAGGACGGTTACGATCCGGCGAGACAACAAGAGGCGAGCATGCTTCAGACCCTAAAGACCCTGACACTTATTCCGGCAAGACTGGCCGCTACGCGCCTGCCGAACAAGCCATTGGCCGATATTTGCGGGAAGCCGATGATCGTGCATGTGGCCGAAAGGGCAGCCGCCGCGAAGCTCGGGCGCGCCGTCGTTGCGACCGATAGTGAGGAGATTTTTGCAGCCGTTACCGCCCATGGTCATGAAGCCGTCATGACGCGCAGCGATCACGAATCGGGTTCGGACCGCATTTATGAAGCATTGTTGAAGCTTGATCCGGCTGGTGAGGTCGATGCCGTGGTCAATGTGCAGGGTGACCTGCCGACCATCGATCCCGATATCATCCGTCGCGCATTGCTGCCGCTCGAAGATGGCCCGGCTGATATTGCGACGCTTGGCGTCGAGATCGAGGAAGAATCGGAAAAGACCAATCCGAGCGTGGTGAAGATTGTCGGCTCGCCGCTGGCTGGCAGTTCGCGTCTGCGCGCGCTTTATTTCACCCGCGCCACCGCACCTTATGGCGAAGGCCCGCTTTATCATCACATCGGTCTCTATGCCTATCGGCGGTCAGCGCTGGAGAAATTCGTGAAGCTCGGGCCGTCGCCGCTCGAAAAGCGTGAAAAGCTTGAGCAATTGCGCGCTTTGGAAGCCAGCATGCGCATCGATGTTGAAGTGGTGAAGACGGTGCCGCTGGGCGTCGATACGCCAGCTGACCTTGACCGAGCCCGACTTCTTGTCGCAAAGGGTCTTTGACAAGGTTAAAAACCAGAAAAGCCCCTGCTGCATGCTAGGGGCGTTTGAGAAAGTACGACGACGATGAAAACCAACCGGATTTCTTTTCAGGGTGAAGCGGGTGCCAATTCCGATACGGCGTCACGCAACATGTTTCCCGGTATGGAGCCTTTGCCGTGTCCGACTTTTGAAGACGCCTTCAACGCGGTCGAGACCGGCGCTGCCGATCTGGCGATGATTCCGATCGAGAACACGCTGGCGGGCCGTGTTGCGGATATTCATTATCTGCTGCCATTGGCCGATATGCATATTGTTGGCGAATATTTCCTGCCGATTCATTTTCAGCTGATGGTGCTTCCGGGCGTCAAGCGCGAAGAAATCAAGACGGTACACAGCCATATCCATGCGCTGGGCCAGTGCCGCAAGGTCATCCGCCAGAATGGCTGGAAGCCGGTCATTGCTGGCGATACAGCGGGTGCTGCACGCCTCGTTGCCGACACGCAGGACCGTTCGATGGCTGCCCTTGCACCGCGTCTGGCCGCCGATCTCTACGGTCTCGATATATTGGAAGAAAATGTCGAGGATGCGGAAGACAATGTAACCCGCTTCGTCGTTCTTTCGAAGGAAAAGCAATGGGCCCCGCGCCCGGAAAACGGCGAACGCATCATGACGACGTTCGTCTTCCGCGTGCGCAACGTTCCGGCAGCGCTTTACAAGGCGATGGGCGGCTTTGCCACCAACGGCGTCAACATGACCAAGCTTGAGAGCTATCAGATCGGCGGGCGTTTCATCGCCACGCAGTTCTATGCCGATATCGAAGGACATCCGGAAGACCGCAACGTGCAGCTGGCTTTGGAAGAACTCGAATTCTTCTCCAAGGAAGTGCGCATTCTGGGCGTCTATAAGGGCAGCGACATTCGCGGCACGCAATTGCTTGCCGCCGAATAATTCAGAAAATATCGGGCGGAATCAGTTTTCCGCCCATGCCTTGATCAGATGGGTTGCGATGGCGCCGGATGGCGGCACCCGCAGCCCATTTTCATGTGTACCCGCCAGCATGCTGCGGACTTCCTGCTTGCCGAACCAGCGGCCGTCTTCCAACTCCGAGCGGTCGATGGTGAAGTCGTCCGACAGCACTTCGGCATGGCAGCCGATCATCAGCGAATAGGGAAACGGCCAGGGCTGGCTGGCGTGATAGCCGACACGACCAATGGCGAGCCCCATTTCCTCCTGGCTTTCACGACGAACTGCCGCTTCGATGGTTTCGCCATGTTCGATGAAACCGGCAAGGCAAGAATAGGAACCGGCGGCAAAATGCGGACTGCGCGCCAGAATGCATTTGTCACCGCGCACCGGCAGCATGATCGCCACCGGATCGGTGCGCGGAAAATGCTCGGCCCCGCAATTCGGGCATTGGCGCTTGGCCCCACCGGCCCGCATTTCGGTCTTTGTTCCGCAACGCCCGCAGAAACGATGGTTGTTGTGCCATGCCGTCAGCGCTGCCGCCTGCGCCAGCGCGCCAAGCAGATCGGGTGAAACCAGCCCTTCCATATAGATGCTGCGGTAGTCCTGTGCCCGGAATGGCGCTTCCAGAGTTTCAGGATCAATCGGCGCCATCAGGGCGACGAGCGGCGCGCCGTCCTGAAGCCCCAGAAACACCGGCTCGTGCAGATCGGGCGCGAAATCCCTGGCTTCGCTGAAGCGGAAGAGTGCGCGGGGCGTCTTCTCATCCGTATAGTCGAGCAGCAGCTTGTTGCCGCCCAGTACCATGACGCGGGTTTCAGGCAGCTCCAGCGCAGTGAAAGCCGAATCGTCGTGACGCTTTTCGGACTGGCGGTCGATGCGGTTGCCGCCAAAGCCGACAAGGCGGCTCGGTTCGATTTCCGGCAGGTCGTAGAGGCGGAAAGCCATGATGCTCTCGAATAAACGTTTGATCGGATGGGGAGGGAGTTACAGCGCCGCGCGAATGTCGGCGATCAGCTTGCGGGCGTCTTTTTCGTCATAGGTCTCACGCGTGCCATGGCCCCAGACGGGGCCGGGCCATCCGGCGTCACCCTCGTTGCGGGCGATGACATGCAGATGAAGCTGGCGCACGATATTGCCCAGCGCGCCGGTGTTGATCTTCTGGCATTCGGTGACCGTCTTCAGCGCCTGTGCAACCAGTCCGGCCTCGAAGGTCAGGATTGTCTGGTCGAGCGGCGTCAGATCGTGAATTTCGGAAAGATCGGCCCTGCGCGGCACGAGGATAAGCCACGGCCAGCGGCGGTCATTCATCAGTCGCAACTCGCAAAGGCCGAGCACGGCGACTGAAAAAGTGTCGGCATCAAGCCGTTTATCGAGTTCGAACTGTGTCATAGGTTGATTCCTACCAGTTTTTTTCGTTCTGCGCTTGCTTTTTGCGCTGCGATTGACGATATGCAGCGTGGGAGGTTGCTGGTGGACGAGCCACTCGCCAACCGGGTCAGGTCCGGAAGGAAGCAGCCCTAACGAGCCAGGCACGGGTCGCCGTGCCAGCCTCCCACCCTTTTCTCATTCGCCATTTTTTCTGGCTGTCTGGCGGCTTTTGATGGCCCTGTTGATGGACAGTGTCCGTTGTTGACGTCACTCATAGGTCCGGTCCAAACTGGCGGTCGAGAAAAAAGCGTAACAGGAAGAACGGAAGGGTCGCCATGGATACGAAATCCGCTGGCATAGCTGCCGATGGGGCCTATCGCGTTCTCGCCCGCAAATATCGTCCGCAGAATTTCAACGATCTCGTCGGCCAGGAGCCGATGGTGCGCACGCTCAAAAACGCTTTTGAGACCGGGCGCATTGCGCAGGCCTGGATGCTCACCGGCGTTCGCGGTGTTGGCAAGACGACGACGGCGCGCATTCTGGCGCGGGCGCTCAACTACAAGACCGATACTGTCGATCAGCCGACAATTGACCTCTCCACGCCCGGCGAGCATTGCCAGGCGATTATGGAAGGCCGCCATGTCGATGTGATCGAGATGGACGCCGCCTCGCACACCGGTATTGACGATATTCGCGAGATCATCGAACAGGTGCGCTATCGCCCGGTCTCGGCGCGCTACAAAGTCTACATCATCGACGAAGTGCACATGCTGTCCAATCAGGCCTTCAACGGCCTGTTGAAGACACTTGAAGAACCGCCGCCGCATGTGAAATTCATCTTCGCCACCACCGAAATCCGCAAGGTGCCGATCACGGTGCTGTCACGCTGCCAGCGCTTTGACCTGCGCCGCATCGAATCGGGCACGCTGGCCCAGCATTTGCGCCGTATTGCGGAAGCCGAGCAGATCGAAGTCGACGACACGTCGCTCGCCATGATTGCGCGAGCCGGCGAAGGCTCCGCCCGCGATTCGCTGTCGATCTTTGATCAGGCCATTGCGCATGGCGCCGGTCAGGTCAGCGCGGAAGCCGTGCGCTCCATGCTGGGGCTTGCCGACCGCGCCCGGATCATCGATCTCTTCGAAATGCTGATGCGCGGCGATGTGGCTGCCGCTCTTACCGAGTTTCGCGCGCAATATGACGTCGGTGCCGACCCTTCCGTGGTGCTGACTGATCTTGCGGACTTCAATCATCTGGTGACGCGCCTGCGCTTCACGCCCGATGTGGCGGAAGATGTGTCGCTGTCGGAAGATGAACGCGTGCGCGGTCGCGATTTTGCGCAAAAACTGTCGGTGCGCGTATTGTCTCGCACCTGGCAGATGCTGCTCAAGGGCATTTCGGAAGTCGATACGGCAACCCGTCCGGTACAGGCTGCCGAAATGTTGCTGATCCGTCTGGCGCATGCCGCCGATCTCCCGACGCTGGACGAAGCGTTGCGCGGCCTCGAAAACGGTTCCGTTTCCGCAGGGCGCTCGCAGCCTTCGGGCAATCCACGGTCGGGTGGCAATGGTGCGCCGGAAGCACGTTTCGCCGCCGATGCCGTCGGTTCGGCCTCCATGGCATCCGCCTCGGGCGGACCGGCCACGGCTATGCGCATCGTGGAAACGGCTCCGCAACCGGTTCAGCCGCCTGCTCCGCAGCCCATTGCCGAGAGTGCGCCGCAGCCTTCCGTGCCGGTCAACAGCCTGAACGACATCGTTGCGATGGCCGACAAGCATCGCAACATGCAGTTCAAGATTCTGGTCAAGAACTGTGTGCGTCTGGCGTCCATCGCGCCTGGACGCCTTGAAATCGGCCTGACCGACGATGCGCCGAAATCGCTGCCGAGCGAAATTGCGCAACATCTGTTGAACTGGACTGGCATTCGCTGGGTGGTGACTGTGGCGCGTGATGTTGCGAGCCAGACCGTTGCCGAAGCGGAAACGGAGCGTCGCGACAATCTCGTGACCGACGCCCGCGCCGATCCGGATGTAGCAGCCATTCTCGCAGCCTTTCCGGGCGCGAAAATCACCGACGTGCGTATAGCCGTGGCGGAACAGAACGATGACGAGGACATTGACCTCGACGCCGTTGCTGAAGTGCCCGGCGTGCCGTCTGAAGACGACTGAATTATCGAAGACTATGGAGTAAACCCATGCGTGACATGATGGGCATGATGAAGCAGGCGAAGGAATTGCAGGCCAAGATGAAGGCCATGCAGGACGAAATCGCCAATCTTGAAGCCACGGCCTCTTCTGGCGGCGGTCTGGTGACGATCACCTTGTCCGGCAAGGGCACCTTGTCGGCACTGAAGATCGATCCGTCGCTGGCCAAGGAAGACGAGGTGGAAATCCTCGAAGACCTGATCATCGCGGCGCATAACGATGCCAAGGCAAAACTGGAAGCTGTGATGGCTGAGAAGACACAGTCGCTGACGGCGGGTCTTCCGATTCCTCCGGGTTTCAAGCTGCCGTTTTAAGGCAGTAGGGGAATAAGGCAGTAGGGGAGTATGTTTGGTCGGCTGATTGCCGCCATGTCGCATATTCCCTCATTCCTTTCCCCTACTCACTTATTCCCCTATTCCCCTATTCCCTTACTCCCTTAGGCATATGTCCAAACGAATCGCCGGTCCTGAAATCGAACGTCTGATCCAGCTTCTGGCCCGCGTACCGGGTCTGGGGCCGCGTTCGGCGCGCCGTGCGGCGCTGCATCTCATCAAGAAGAAAGAAGCGCTTCTGGTGCCGTTGGGCGGCGCCATGCAGGAAGCTGCCGAGAAAGTGCGCATCTGTTCCTGCTGCGGCAATGTCGATACGTCCGATCCCTGCACCATTTGCACGGACGAGCGCCGCGACCCGACCACGCTGATCGTGGTGGAAGACGTCTCCGATCTCTGGGCGCTGGAACGGGCGGGCACGATGAATGTGCGCTACCATGTTCTGGGCGGTCGCCTGTCGCCGCTCGATGGCATCGGTCCCGACGATCTCAACATCAAGGGGCTGGTGGAGCGTGTGGCAACCGGTGAGATCAAGGAAGTGATTCTCGCGGTCAATGCGACCGTCGAAGGTCAGACCACCGCCCATTATATTACCGATCAATTGGCAAATTTCGAGGTTCGCGTCACACGGCTCGCTCATGGCGTGCCGGTGGGTGGCGAACTCGATTATCTGGATGAAGGCACGCTGGCTGCCGCCTTGCGAGCACGAACCACCCTTTAGTTATTCGGGAGAAAAACATGGCAGCAAGCCGTTGGAAGCATGCTTTGAAAATTGCTCTGGGTCTTGCCGTCATTCTTGCTGTTTCTCCTGCCGTCGCAGCGCCCTCCAAGGCGCAGGTCGAAGGCCAGTATCGCAACTGGATTGAGCGGGATCTCTGGCCGGAAGCAAAGGCGGCGGGTGTTTCCCGCGCCGTCTTTGATCAGGCTTTTGCGGGCGTGACGATCAACTGGAAATTGCCCGATCTGGTCATCCCCGGTGAAAAACCGTCGACGCCGAAAGAGCAGAAACAGGCCGAGTTCGGCGCACCGGGTAAGTATTTCAATGCCAAAACCATGGAGTCGGTTACGAGCGGCGGTCAGGCGCGTTACAGCCAATATGCCAGCCTTCTGAAACGCATCGAGAAGAAATATGGTGTTCCGGGCCCGATCATCGTTGCGATATGGGGCCGTGAATCTGGTTTCGGCACGGTCAAGATTCCCTACAATGTGTTTGAGGTTCTCGGCACAAAGGCCTTTATGGCGACGCGCAAGGACATGTTCCGCAAGGAGCTGATCGCCGCGCTCGAAATCGCTTCGAAAGGCTATATCGACGAAAGCGCTATGAAAAGCTCCTGGGCTGGCGCGCTGGGCCAGCCGCAATTCATGCCGACGTCCTATCTCAAACATGCCGTCGATTTCGATGGCGACGGCAAGCGCGACATCTGGAATTCGGTGCCGGATACGCTGGCTTCTATCGCCAATTACCTGAATTTGCATGGCTGGCAGAAAGGGCGTGACTGGGGTTTCGAGGTCAATGTCCCGCAGAGCGTGTCATGTTCGCTAGAAGGCCCGGATCAGGGCAAACCGATTGCCGAATGGTCCAAGCTTGGTATCACCCGCGTCAACGGCAAGGCATTTCCCGCTGGTGAAATGAAGGGCGAAAGCTTTTTGCTCATGCCTGCCGGCCGCTTCGGCCCAGCCTTCATCGTGAGCCCAAATTTCTACGTGCTCAAGGACTATAATATGAGCGATCTCTACGCGCTCTTCATCGGCCATGTCGGCGACCGCGTTGCTTATGGTGCGGGTGATTTCCAGCAGTCATGGGGCAATGTCGGCACGATGTATCGCTCGGATATCGGTGCGATGCAGAAGCGCCTGCAGGCACAGGGCTATGATGTTGGCAAACCGGATGGGTTGCCGGGCTTCAAGACGCGCCGCTCGATTGGCTTGTGGCAGGCAAAGAACGGCATGGCTTCGACTTGCTTCCCGCAGCCTGAACTGTTGCGTCAAATACGCTGACTGGAATCAGAGCCAATCACATCGGCAATGGCCTGCAGCGCTTTTATATTATAATGGCATTTATGTAATAAACTAATGAGACCTTCTGTCCTGCACTTGATTGTTTAAGTATTTTATCTTAATGTTGGGATATATTTGCGATATTATTTTTATATTACGAAGGTAAAATTTGCAGAGCTGTATGGATTTCGCTATATCGGCTGCCGATTCTTTTGCTCACGTTCGTATTATAAACGGAATTGGCATTGGTTTATGCCTTTCCAGAATACTCGTATTTTTATCTTACTTCGTTCAACATCCTGGAAAACATAGGGTTTCTATCCTTCACTTCCTTTGGGTCTTTTATATATTCCTATTCATAATAGAATATTGGTGGGGGTTTCTGAATTACAAATCCGAAATCGGATATGGGTATCTATCATATGTCATAAGTATAATTAACGTATTCGGAATATATTTCTTTTGTGTCATAATGACGCCGTCTGATGTTTCTGAGTATGGCGATTATAAAAATTATTTTCTGAAAAAAAGGTATTGGATATTTTTTATCTCTGTCATTATGGATTCTATAAATTTCTTCAACGATTTCTTCATATATAAGCATGATAATATTTACTATTATTCTTTATTGAATGTATTATTCTATGTAGCCATGTTTTTGTTTATTTATTTCAGATCTATAACCTTTCAGTATCTGTCGATCATTTCTCTCATCGTTATTCAATTCGCTGAATTCCTTTCAGATCTATAACTGCATTCCCATTGAGCGGGTTAATTTTCATCGGTGATAAGCTGCAAGAATGCGCTCAGGGCCTTTGTGCCGTGCCGCTCCTTATGCGTGATAAGTAAAAACTGGCGTTGCGGCAGGGCAAAGTCCGCCTTGACGAGCGTGCCGGCGGTAAGGTGAGGCGCAGCTACCAGTTCGGAGATGGCGGTGACATAATCACCGGAGCGCACTGCCGAACAAATCGCCTCATTGGACGGTAGTTCCAGCGCTACATTCAATCGTGCGGGGTTGTAGCCGCTGGCGCCCATCGCATCTTCGAAGACGCTGCGCGTGCCCGAACCCTGTTCCCGCAAAATCCATTTTCCTTCAAACAGCCGGTCCCAGGAAAGGCGGCCTGCGTCGCTCCATGCGTGGTCGGGGCGTGTCACCAGAATAAGCTGATCGGTTGCCACTCTGCTGATGGAAAGCGATGGGGCCTGTACGGAACCTTCCACCAGACCGATATCAGCTGCGCCGTCCTGCGTCGCTTCAGTCACGCTTTCCGTATTGCCCAGTGTCAGGCGCACTTCGATCATCGGATAGGCGCTGTGAAATCGCGCCAGAAAGGGCGGTAGCCAGTAGCTTGCGATGGTCTGGCTGGCGTGGATCGAGAGGATGCCGCGCTTGCCGCCGCCAAATTCCGACAGCATACGTTCGGCAGAACGCGCGCGCGCCAGCGTTGCGCGCGCCTCATCGAGAAACAGACGACCGTCGCCGGTCAGTTCGATGCGGCGACCGATACGGTTGAACAATGTCGCGCCATAACGTTCTTCGAGATTGCGGATCGCCGAACTGACTGCTGATGGCGTCAAATGTAGCGCCTCGGAGGCGCGGGTCAGGTGCTCGCGCTCCGCAACTTCAATGAAAATACGCAGTTGTTCCAGGGTCATAGCATCAACCGTTCGATTTAATAGAACGATTTATGCCATATAATGAAATGGATTGAACAGAGAAAATAAGGCATCAAATCGGAATGGAATTCTCTTTCGATATGAAATGCCGATAATGACATACTCAAAAACCCAGAACATCCTCCCCGGACTTGCACTCAGCATCGGTGTCGCCGCAGTGGCCATCGGTCTTGAAAAGATCGAGGCGCATTACGCTGGCAGGGCTTGGCTTGAAGCGCTGGTGATTGCAATTCTGCTCGGAACGATGGTGCGCACGTTCCTACGTCCGGGCAAGCAGTTCAGCAAAGGCATCGGCTTTTCGGCAAAGATGATTCTGGAAATCGCTGTGGTGCTTCTCGGCGCATCCATCAGCGTCAGCGCGGTGATCGCGGCAGGTTCCGGCCTTATTCTTGGCATTGCCTGCGTCGTGGTGGTGGCGATAGCCTTGAGCTATGGTATCGGGCGACTGTTGAAGCTGCCTCATCGCATGGCGGTGCTGGTAGCCTGCGGCAATTCGATTTGCGGCAACTCGGCCATTGCGGCAACGGCGCCGGTCATCGGAGCTGAAAGCGAGGATGTTGCCGCCTCCATCGCGTTCACGGCAATTCTTGGTGTGGTCGTGGTGCTGTGCTTGCCGCTGCTGGTGCCGCTTCTTGGCTTGTCCCATACTCAATATGGTGTGCTCGCAGGGCTGACAGTCTATGCCGTACCGCAGGTGCTGGCTGCGACGGCTCCCGTTGCGACGATTAGTGTGCAGCTCGGCACGCTGGTTAAGCTGGTGCGGGTACTGATGCTCGGCCCGGTTATTCTGGCGCTGGCTGTGCTTGCGGGCAACAAGGATGCGGGTGCGAAGCCGGGCTTCTTCCAGTTGGTACCGTGGTTCATCATCGGCTTTCTTGCGATGATGGCGTTGCACTCGCTGCATCTTATTCCGGAAACATTGCTGCCCGGCATTCAATATGCCTCGACGCTCCTCACCATCATTTCGATGGCGGCGCTCGGTCTTGGTGTCGATGTGCGGTCGGTCGCGCAGGCTGGCGGGCGCGTGACACTGACGGCGGTGCTTTCGCTCTTATCGCTTGGCGTCATCAGTCTTGGACTGATTCACCTGCTTGGCGTCGTGTGATCGAAACGGCCCTGCCTCAAGGAGAGATCAGGGCCGTTTCCTGAACAGAGGTCAGCTCTCGATCAGAATTTATAAGCAACGCCGAGACGAATATCATTCGAGTTCATCTTCTCGTTGGCCTTGAGACCGGGAACGGCAAGATCAAGATTGCGTTTGCCGAAATCGGTGTAGCGATATTCAAAACGCGTGACGATATTGTCGGTTACCGCATAGTCAACGCCGCCGCCGACGGTCCAACCGGTCTGCGTCTTTGACTGCGAGATGAGCCGCGTTCCCAGAATGTGCGCTTTATCGCCAATATTGCCGAAAGCCGCGCCGCCAGCGATATAAGGCAGGAACCGGTCAAAAGCGTAACCCACACGTGCGCGTGCGGCGCCAGACCAACGCAATCGTGTCTTCGCCGATGCGAGGTCTCCATGGGCGATGGTTTCACCAACCGATGTCCCCGTAAAGTCGCCATCCACGCCCAGAATCACATTTGTTCCGGTGTCAAAATTATAGCCTGCATAGACGCCGCCAAGGAAGCCACCCATGTTGCCCTTGAAGGCAGCTGCCGGGTCCACCAATAATTTCGAAGACGCCCAGCCATAGCCGACCTGTCCGCCAATGTAAGCGCCACTCCAGTTGAAGTCCGTGGCAATCGGCGCGGCTGGCGCCAGAGGTGTTTCCGGAACGATGGCATCCGCAGCGTGGGCGCCAGTGGCCAGTAAAGCTAAAACTCCGGACGCGATAATGGAAATTCTTGCACCCAATATAGTTCTCCTAAATATAGTAAAGCAAATATAAGAAACAATTCGAGATAAATCGGATGAATGAAAGAGTCAATTCAATTTTAGAATTGATTAAAATATGATAATTCTTAATTTTATTAAATTTCAGAAGTTAAATCCCGCAATAAATTGGGGTATTCTTCATTTATCTACATCGTTGTTTGCTTATTCTGGATGAACCTAAATTCGGAGGCCGGAATACGGGCAACGGTTGCGTCCGAGGGCGCTCATAGTTGGGGTGGCGTATTGATATTACCAGACCAAGCCCGCGCCTCGCCTGAGCGCAAAGAAAAAGCCCGCCAGAAGGCGGGCTTTTCCGTGTTTACCAGAAGAGAAAAGATTAGTTCTTTTCCTGCTTCTTCAGAGCGGCACCGAGGATGTCGCCGAGCGAAGCGCCGGAGTCGGTCGAACCGTACTGAGCAACAGCTTCTTTTTCTTCAGCGATTTCGAGCGCCTTGATCGAGACCTGCAGCTTGCGGGTCTTCTTGTCGAAAGCGATGACGCGAGCGTCAACCTTCTGACCGACCGTGAAGCGTTCCGGACGCTGTTCTTCGCGATCACGCGAAAGATCCGAGCGGCGGATGAAGCTATCCAGGTCGTGATCGACCAGGCGAACTTCGAGGCCACCATCGGTAACAGCAGTCACTTCGCAGGTTACAACGGCGTTCTTGCGCAGTTCGCCCGAAGCTGCTGCTTCGCCAACCTTGTCGCCGGAAAGCTGCTTGATGCCAAGCGAGATGCGTTCCTTGTCGATGTCGACGTCGAGAACGACAGCCTTGACCACTTCGCCCTTGTTGTACTCTTCGATAACCTGTTCGCCTGGACGGTTCCAGTCGAGATCGGAGAGGTGAACCATGCCGTCAACGTCGCCGTCGAGACCAATGAACAGGCCGAATTCGGTCTTGTTCTTGACTTCGCCTTCAACAACGGTGCCGGTCGGGTACTTCTGAGCGAACGTCGTCCACGGATTGTCGAGGGTCTGCTTGAGGCCGAGCGAGATACGGCGCTTGACCGGATCAACTTCGAGCACAACGACTTCGACTTCCTGAGTGGTGGAGAGAATCTTGCCCGGATGGACATTCTTCTTGGTCCACGACATTTCGGAAACGTGGATGAGGCCTTCGATGCCCGGCTCGATTTCCACGAATGCACCGTAGTCGGTGATGTTCGTGACAGTGCCGGTGATCTTTTTGCCGATCGGGTACTTCGCGCCGATGCCATCCCAAGGATCGCTCTCGAGCTGCTTCATGCCGAGCGAGATACGATGGGTTTCCTGGTTGATGCGGATGATCTGCACCTTGACCGTCTGGCCGATGGTGAGGATTTCCGACGGATGGTTGACGCGGCGCCATGCCATGTCGGTAACGTGCAGGAGACCGTCGATGCCGCCGAGGTCAACGAACGCACCGTAATCGGTGATGTTCTTGACGACGCCTTCAACAACCTGACCTTCTTCAAGGTTCTGGACGATTTCCGAACGCTGTTCCGCACGGCTCTCTTCAAGAACGGTACGACGCGAGACAACGATGTTGCCGCGACGCTTGTCCATCTTGAGGATTTCGAACGGCTGCGGGACGTGCATGAGCGGGGTGACGTCGCGGATCGGACGGATGTCGACCTGCGAACGCGGCAGGAAGGCAACAGCGCCGTCGAGGTCGACGGTGAAACCACCCTTGACCTGATTGAAGATCACGCCGTCGACGCGCTCGCCATTGGCGAACTTCTGCTCGAGCTTGACCCAGCTTTCTTCACGACGTGCTTTTTCGCGCGAGAGAACAGCTTCGCCGAGAGCGTTTTCGATACGCTCGACGTAAACTTCAACTTCATCGCCCGGCTTCAGCGTGCCGTCTTTGCCCTTTGCGCCGAATTCCTTCAGCGGTACGCGGCCTTCGACCTTCAGACCGGCGTCGATGATCGCCATGTCCTTTTCGATGGCGACGATGCGGCCCTTGACGACATAGCCTTCAGCAAGATCGTTTTGCGCGAAGGATTCTGCCAGCAGGGACTCGAAATCTGCGCGGGAGGGGTTGGATTGAGACATATATACTCCTGATGCATCCGGAAAATTCATCGGATGCGGCGCCGGGGGTTCGTGTTGTACACTGTCCGACCTCGGCTCCGTCTTTGCAGACAACCGGCGCGTGGAACGCGAAGTCAGACTATTCATTATTCGGCATGACCTTTCTCGAAAACCGTTTCGCAGCTTTCGAGGCCATGTTCTATCAGAGCAGCCTATATAGGACTGTTCTGGCATTTTTCCAGCATTTCCGGGGCAAATTCAGGCCAAACAGCCCTAATATGCCTGATCATCATGCCTTGTGACGCGCGAGAGCCTCATCAATGAGGTTTTTCGCCGCCAGAAATGCCGCTTCTATACTCATTTCGCTTGTATCAAGCAAGTGCGCGTCTTCAGCAGGGCGCAGCGGAGAATCAGTACGGTTGGTGTCACGCTCGTCACGCTTCTTCAGATCGGCGAGAATTTCGCCAAGATCGGCAGCGCCGCCCTTCGAAACGATCTCGTCAAAACGCCGCTCCGCACGCACTTCCGGCGAGGCGGTGACGAACAGCTTTATCTCCGCCTTGGGGCAGACCACGGTGCCGATATCGCGACCGTCGAGAACGCTGGCCGGAAGGGCCGCCGCAAAATGGCGCTGGGCTTCGACAAGCGCACGCCGCACGGCTGGCATGACCGCTACCTTGGAGGCGGCCTCGCCGATATCGTGCGCGGAAAGCACGGTCTTGTCCATTTCGCGTAAGTCGAGATGACGTGCGGCATCGGCGGCCAGCAATTCATCATCGAGCGGCAGGTTCTTGTCGAGAAGCGCCTTGGCGACTGCACGATAAGTCAGCCCGGTGTCGAGATGCGGTATGCCGTAATGTGTGGCGATGCGCCGGGCAAGGGTTCCCTTGCCCGAGGCTGCCGGTCCGTCGATGGCGACGATGAATGGCTTCATTCGGCTTCGCTCGGCTCGATCTTCGCGCCCATTCCCGTCATGAGGTCCATGAATTCCGGGAAGGAGGTTGCAATCATCGTGCTGTCGTCAACGGTCACAGGCTTTTCCGATGCGAGGCCCATTACGAGGAAGCTCATCGCGATACGGTGATCGAGATGGGTTGCGACGACACCGCCGCCGAGCCCCTTGCCGTAAGGGCGTCCGCGAACGGTCAGCGACATCTCGCCTTCCGTGCAATCGACGCCATTGACTTCAAGGCCGCGAGCAACGGCCGCCAGACGATCCGATTCCTTGACGCGCAGCTCATCAAGCCCGTCCATCACCGTTTCGCCTTCAGCGAAACTCGCGGCGATGGCCAGCACCGGATATTCGTCGATCATCGAAGGCGCGCGTTCCGGCGGAACGGTGACGCCCTTCAGTCGGGACGATTTCACGCGCAGATCGGCGACATCTTCACCGCCGGCAAGGCGTTCATTGAAGACTTCGATATCCGCGCCCATTTCCTGCAAGGTGAGGATCAGGCCCGTGCGGGTCGGGTTCATCAGAACATTGCGGATCGTGATATCCGAACCTTCGACCAGCAGCGCCGCTACCAGCGGGAATGCCGTCGAGGACGGATCGCCCGGAACATCGATGGTCTGGCCGATCAGCTTGCCCTGTCCGGTAATGCGAATATGGCGCACGCCGTCGTGATCGGTTTCGACGGTCAGGTCAGCGCCAAAGCCTTGCAGCATCTTTTCGGTATGGTCGCGGGTCATGACCGGCTCGATAACCGTCGTGACGCCCGGCGTGTTGAGGCCGGCCAGCAACACTGCCGACTTCACCTGCGCTGACGCCATCGGCACGCGATAGGTGATCGGATTGGCGACACTCGGTCCAACAAGGGTCAGCGGCATGCGGTCGCCATCGGTCGACTTCACCTGCACACCCATCTGACGCAGCGGGTCGAGCACGCGGCCCATCGGGCGGCGTGAAAGGGAAGCGTCGCCGATAAAGGCGGTGGTCATGTCATAGGTGCCGACGAGGCCCATGGTCAGGCGCGCACCGGTGCCGGCATTGCCAAAGTCGAGCGGGGCTTCTGGCTCGAGCAGGCAGCCATTGCCGACGCCATTGATGATCCAGACGTCACCGTCTTTCTCGATCCTGGCGCCCATCGCCTGCATGGCGCGACCGGTATTGATGACGTCTTCACCTTCAAGCAGGCCGGTGATGCGGGTTTCGCCCGATGCCAGGCCGCCGAACATGAAGGAGCGGTGAGAAATGGACTTGTCGCCCGGAATGCGAATTTCGCCGGCCAGTGCCTCCGAGCGGCGGGCGACTGCAGGTTTCGGGGAAGCGGAATGGGACATGGATTTTTCACTGTCGCATTTTTGGCGCGAACACGCGCCGGGATTGAGAGATAAGCGGGGCTTCACTAGCATAGTAATAGTGAGCGGTCATCCGCGAATACGCCGCTGACAGGCTGTCGGACGCTGCCATAAGAAAGAGTCTGCGTTATTCGGAGTCTTTCGCTTTGACAAATGCGCCAAATTGCGTTTATGCACCGAACAACACAGTTAAGGCGCGCACCACCCACTTTTCTCGCTATGCAACGGGCTCCGGGGTATAATAAGAACCATAGTGGTGGCCTGAGAAGCTCAGCAGGCGCGTTTTTGAAATGAATTTATGCCCCCCTTATAAAAGTGGCCACGCGCCACGGGCGTAACGGGAATAAAACTCACGAGGCTCAACGTGGCAAAAGCTGAACTTGGTACCAAGCGCATCGACCCGGAAACGGGCAAGAAGTTTTACGATCTGAATCGCGATCCGATCGTTTCGCCTTACACCGGCATCTCCTATCCGCGTTCCTATTTCGACGCGAATGCAGAAGCCCGCGTCGTAGAAGAGGAAGCCGAAGAGGAAGAACTGGATACGGCAATGGAAAAGCCGGATTTCGTTTCTCTCGAGGATGCCGACGACGAAGCAAAGGGCAGCGGCGACGATCTGCCGGATATGGGCGACGACGACGATGATGTCGATCTGGGCGACGACGATGACGACACCTTCCTCGAAGAAGAGGAAGACGAGGACGACGATATGTCGGGTATCCTCGGCGGTGGCGTCGGCGGCGACGACGAAGAAGGCTGATCCTTCGGGAACCGCTTCGAATTTTTGGAATTGTAGAAAGGGCAGCCCAGCGGGCTGCCCTTTCTTTTTGGCGTGACAAGGGAGCGCTTTCCACAGCCTCCGGCGGCGGATGCGGGCATTCGGCAAATTATTTTCGCAGATGTGAAAAGAGTTGCGATTTAGCTCTTGATCTTCTGGCAAACGCCATTTAATAAGCCGCCACACCAGACAGCAAGTTCTGTCTGGCCCACCTCGAAAGAGGTCTGATGGGGCCATAGCTCAGCTGGGAGAGCGCCTGCATGGCATGCAGGAGGTCAGCGGTTCGATCCCGCTTGGCTCCACCAAATTTTCCCAATCGAAAACTTCAAAACGCTTTTTGATCAGCAAACTTGCTGTTGGTTCAATTCGGCTTTCGTCGAATTTTTGCAATTAAGTTCATTTCACGCTCGACTTTATCGCAGAAGCAGATACTGACATTGCCTAATAAGTATTTGTGCGATGTTTTGAAATGAAGAGACTTCCTGATTTCGACGGTCTTCGGTTTTTGTTATGTGCTGGGATCGCATTTTTTCACTATTCTTTTCAGTTCCCCATAGGTAACGAACAGATACATTCTGTTATATTAACTTTTGCTTATTTTACCGATATCTTCTTTGTCCTATCCGGATTGTTTCTGGCGCTTCGTTCCAATTACGACTGGAATCTTGTCCGCTATGCCTCCTTCATTGGCAAGCGGCTTGCGCGAATCTACCCGTTGCATGTGGTCGCGTTTTCGTGCTTCGCGCTGATATCGCTGCTGGCAGCGGCGGGGCTGTTTCACCCATCAACTCCACCCAATATGAACTGGCGAGACGGCCTGGCTCAGTTGCTGCTCGTTCACAGCTGGGGAATGGGGCAGAGCCTTTCCTACAATTATGTCAGCTGGTCGCTCAGCGCGCTTTTCCTGATGTATTTGTGCTTCCCGCTGTTCGACTGGCTCTGCAAGCGCTTTGGCGATTGGATGCTTGTTCTGGTCGTCGCGGCGTTACTCGGCGGCGAATATGCGGCGCGGATGCTGGCGACCCCCTCGCTGACACGGGTGCAGTTTGCCGATCTCGGCGTGCTTCGTGTGCTGCCGTCCTTCCTGTTCGGCATGTGGCTTGCACGACAGCAACACGGCGACTTGCCGAAGACCTTCATCAAACTCGCGCTTGCCACCTGTCTGGTGGTCTTCCTGTTCTATCATCCGGTAAGCGGAATGCCGGACACGGCAACGCTTGAGGGGCCGTGGCGGCTCGTTTTTCTCTATGTCAGCGTCTATGTGCTTTTCGCCGCCAGCCGGCAGAATCTCTACACGCCATTGCAATGGAGCGGCTTCGTGAAGATGTCGCGCTATAGTTTCGGTATTTTCATACTCCACCCGCTGGTCGGCGGGATCTTTTTCAAAATGCTGCCCGGTAGTTGGGGGCAAACGACATTCAGTGCAATTGTGCTGATCAGTATGGGCGTTCTCGTCAGCATTGCTGCCGCCATCGTCGCATGGCATATGTTTGAAAATCCGGTTCATCGCTGGGCGGTGCGGCGCATCGATATGTGGGCGGACAAGCAGAATGAAAACGCAAGAGTGATGCGCCGACGCGACGCATGAGTCTGAAAAGCATGGACCTGCCGGGAAGTCTATTTTAGAAAACTCTGACGACGCAGCCCGCGACAGGTTATTGGCTGCGTCTGTTTCAGGGAGGAATGATGAGCACCGAGGCAGTTTCCACGCAGTTTTCGCAGGATCATCCGTTATGGCAGCCAGATGCGCAGCGCATCGCAGCCAGCACGCTGGAGCAATTTCGCATTCGCGCTGAACAGCGCACCGGCCTTGATCTGTCGGATTATGCGGCATTGCATCGTTGGTCGGTGGAAGATCGCGCGGGATTCTGGACGCTCATCTGGGATTTCTGTGGCGTTATCGGTGAGCGCGGCGAGACGGCCCTTGTCGACAAGGGACACATGCGCGAGGCGAAATTCTTCCCCGAAGCGCGTCTCAATTTCGCAGAGAATCTTCTCCGTCAGCAGGGGCATGAAGACGCCATTGTGTTTCGCGGCGAGGACAAGGTCGAGCGTCGCCTGAGCTGGAATGATCTTCACGCGCTGGTTTCAAAGCTCCAGCAATTCATGCTGTCGGAAGGTGTTGAGCCCGGCGACCGCGTTGCGGGCATGATGCCCAATATGCCGGAAGCGGTTGCGCTAATGCTGGCTGCAAGCTCCATCGGCGCCGTCTGGTCGTCGTGCTCGCCGGATTTCGGCGTACAGGGTGTACTCGACCGTTTCGGCCAGATCGAGCCAAAACTGTTCTTTGCCTGCGATGGCTATTGGTACAATGGCAAGCGCATCGACGTGGCCGACAAGGTTGCGCAGGTAACGGCAAAGCTACCGGGACTGCGAAAGTCAGTGATCGTATCCTATCTGGGCGAAGCGGAAGCCGTCGCCCAGAAAGCCGAGAAGGGCGTTGCGCTTGACGAAGCACTGAGCGCCTTTGCCGCCAAGCCTGTCGAATTCACGCGCCTGCCTTTCGATCACCCGATCTATATTCTGTTTTCTTCCGGCACGACCGGCATTCCGAAATGTATCGTTCATCGCGCTGGCGGGGTGCTGTTGCAGCATCTGAAGGAACAGCAGCTCCATGCGGATATCCGCGAAGGCGACCGCTTCTTCTATTTCACCACGTGTGGCTGGATGATGTGGAACTGGCTTGCCTCAGGCATCGGTTCTGGCGCCACATTGCTGCTCTATGACGGCTCGCCTTTCTACCCTGATGGCAATGTGCTGTTCGATTATGCCGCCGCCGAAGGCATGACCTATTTCGGCACGTCGGCGAAATTTATCGATGCCGTGCTGAAAGCCGGACTGAAGCCCGGAGAGACGCACGATCTCTCGGCGCTGCGCACCGTTTCATCCACCGGTTCGCCCTTGTCGCCGGAAGGTTTTGCCTTCGTTTATGACGCGATCAAGCCGGATGTGCATCTTGCGTCCATTTCCGGCGGAACGGATATCGTGTCCTGCTTCGTGCTGGGCGTGCCGACCGAGCCGGTATGGCTGGGCGAAATTCAGGGCGCGGGCCTCGGCATGGCTGTCGATGTCTGGAACGATGACGGCCAGCCTGTGCGCATGCAGAAAGGCGAACTGGTCTGCACGAAGGCGTTTCCATGCATGCCGCTGCAATTTTGGAACGATCCGGACGGAGCGAAATATCAAGCAGCCTATTTCGAGCGCTTCGACAATATCTGGTGTCATGGCGATTTTGCCGAATGGACCGAGCATGACGGCATCGTCATCCATGGTCGTTCGGACGCAACGCTGAACCCCGGCGGCGTGCGCATCGGTACGGCGGAAATCTACAATCAGGTTGAACAAATGCCGGAGATCGCTGAGGCGCTCTGCATCGGTCAGGACTGGGACAAGGATGTCCGGGTTGTGCTTTTCGTGCGGCTTGCCGCAGGCGTGACGCTCGATGACGATCTAAAGGCGCGGATCAAGACCAAGATCCGCACCGGCGCAACGCCGCGCCATGTTCCGGCAAAGATCGTTGCAGTTGCGGATATTCCGCGCACCAAATCCGGCAAGATCGTCGAGCTTGCCGTCCGCGACATTGTGCATGGCCGTGACGTGAAAAACCGTGAGGCATTGGCCAATCCGGAAGCTCTGGAGCTTTATCGGGATGTTGCCGAGCTTCAGGAGGATTGATCGAGAGCATTTCCAGCAAAAGTGTGAAGCGGTTTTGCGTTCGGAAATGCGAAAAAAAGTCTGAACCGGCGACGAAGGTCGCCGGATAGTATGCGCAACAAAATTGCGTTATCCGGCAATAAATAGCCACAGAACGCCGCGTAAAGCCATTGCCTATTTGGCCGCCACGGGACACTCTGACCAAACATAACCGTCTTGCGAAAGGCGGATACCGGGCAGAACTTGTGGAGGACGAGTATGTTTGCTTCGGGCATGAATTTCGGTCTTGGCGAGGAGATCGAAGCCCTTCGTGATACTGTGCGCCGTTTCGCTGAAAGCCGCATTGCGCCGCTTGCCGCCGAAACCGACCGCAATAACGCATTTCCCATGCATCTGTGGCGTGAACTGGGTGAGCTTGGTGTGCTCGGCATCACCGCGCCGGAAGAATATGGCGGCGCGGGTCTGGGTTATCTTGCCCATTGCGTGGCCATGGAAGAGATCAGCCGCGCCTCGGCCTCGATTGGCCTCAGCTATGGCGCGCATTCCAATCTCTGCGTCAATCAGCTCAAGCGCAACGGTTCGCCCGAACAGCGCGCGAAATATCTCCCAAAGCTCATTTCCGGCGAACATGTCGGCGCGCTTGCCATGTCTGAGCCGGGGGCCGGTTCCGACGTTGTTTCGATGAAACTTCGCGCTGAAAAGCGGGGCGACAGATATGTTCTTAACGGCAACAAAATGTGGATCACCAACGGCCCGGACGCGGATGTGCTGGTGGTCTATGCCAAGACCGATCCGGCGGCTGGCTCGCGCGGGATCAGCGCCTTCATTGTCGAAAAAGGTTTTGCCGGTTTTTCGACAGCGCAAAAGCTCGACAAGCTTGGTATGCGCGGTTCTAACACCTGCGAGCTGGTTTTCGAAAATTGCGAAGTGCCGGCTGAAAATCTGCTCGGCGAGGTCGGCAAGGGCGTCAATGTGCTGATGTCCGGTCTCGACTATGAGCGCGTGGTGCTGGCGGGCGGTCCGCTCGGCATCATGGCGGCCTGTCTCGATGTCGTGGTGCCTTATGTGCATGAGCGCAAGCAGTTCGATCAGCCGATTGGCGAGTTCCAGCTTATGCAGGGTAAGCTTGCCGACATGTATGTGACCTTCAACGCCTCGCGCGCCTATACTTATGCAGTGGCGGCGGCCTGC
Organism: Ochrobactrum sp. 19YEA23; assembly: GCF_029909865.1. Lineage (NCBI taxonomy): Bacteria > Pseudomonadati > Pseudomonadota > Alphaproteobacteria > Hyphomicrobiales > Brucellaceae > Ochrobactrum > Ochrobactrum sp. 19YEA23. Next base: position 395,948 of record NZ_JASAMQ010000001.1, read on the forward strand.
GACCGGGGCGAGACCACGCGCAAGGATGCGGCTGGCTGCATTCTTTATACCGCGGAAAATGCGACCCAGATGGCGTTGCAGGCAATCCAGTCGCTGGGCGGTAACGGCTATATCAATGATTATCCGACCGGGCGTCTGCTGCGCGACGCCAAGCTTTACGAAATCGGTGCAGGCACGTCGGAAATCCGGCGTATGCTGATCGGACGGGAATTGTTTCAGGAGACCCGTTAATGCCGGTTCTGAAATCCGAGATATCGACGCGCGGCACTACCTATCAGGCCAACCGCAAAGCCATGCTTGAGGCCATCGATATCGTGGCCGAGGCGTCTCGCCTTGCCATTGATGGCGGCGGTGAGAAAGCGCGCGAACGTCACATTTCTCGCGGCAAGCTGCTTCCCCGTGACCGCGTTGCGCAATTGCTCGATCCGGGTTCGCCCTTTCTGGAAGTCGGATTGACTGCGGGGCACGGCATGTATGGCGGTGCGGCTCCGTCCGGCGGCATCATCACCGGCATCGGGCGCGTATCGGGTCGCGAATGCATGATCGTCTGCAACGATGCGACGGTGAAGGGCGGCACCTATTACCCGGTGACCGTGAAAAAGCATCTGCGCGCGCAGGAGATTGCGGGCGAAAATCGCTTGCCCTGCATTTATCTGGTTGATTCCGGCGGGGCCAATCTTCCCAATCAGGACGAGGTATTCCCGGATCGCGACCATTTCGGACGCATCTTTTATAATCAGGCGCAGATGTCGGCAGCGGGTATTCCGCAGGTCGCCGTGGTCATGGGGTCATGCACCGCAGGCGGCGCTTATGTGCCCGCCATGAGCGACGAGACGGTGATCGTGCGTAATCAGGGCACGATCTTTCTGGCCGGTCCGCCGCTGGTGAAGGCTGCAACCGGCGAAGTGGTGACGGCGGAAGATCTCGGCGGCGGCGACGTGCATACAAGGCTCTCCGGCGTGGCCGATCATCTGGCCAATGACGACGCCCATGCCTTGCAGATCGCGCGCGCCATCGCGGCCAATCTCAACAGCGAAAAATGCTCCTTTATCCCCAAGGGCGAGGGTGCTGCTCCGCTTTACGACCCGGAAGAACTGCTTGGCGTGGTTTCTGCCGATACGCGCATTCCCTATGATGTGCGCGAAGTGATTGCACGGCTGGTCGACGGCTCGGATTTCGATGAGTTCAAGGCGCGCTATGGCGCCACGCTGGTTTGCGGTTTCGCGAGCATTTACGGCATGCCGGTCGGGATTATCGCCAATAATGGCGTGCTGTTTTCCGAAGCGGCAACCAAGGGCGCGCATTTCATCGAGCTTTGCTGCCAGCGCAATATTCCGCTGATTTTCCTGCAAAATATCACCGGCTTCATGGTCGGGCGCAAATATGAGGCCGAAGGCATCGCCAAGCACGGCGCAAAGCTGGTGACGGCGGTGGCGACGGCCAATGTGCCGAAGCTCACCATGCTGATTGGCGCATCCTATGGCGCGGGCAATTACGGCATGGCGGGGCGGGCCTATTCGCCACGCTTCCTGTGGACCTGGCCGAACAGCCGCATTGCGGTGATGGGCGGCGAACAGGCGGCGGGCGTACTGGCAACCGTCAAGCGCGACGGGATCGAACGCACCGGCGGAACATGGTCGGCGGAAGAGGAAGCGGAGTTCAAGCGCCCGACACTCGAAATGTTCGAGCGCCAGAGCCACCCGCTTTATGCCTCTGCGCGACTTTGGGACGATGGTGTCATCGATCCGCGCAAGTGCCGCGAAGTGCTGGGACTGTCGCTTTCCGCAACGCTGAACGCGCCGGTCGAGCCGACGCGTTTTGGCTTGTTCAGAATGTAGAGGGCGATCAGATGTTTGGGAAAATACTGATTGCCAATCGCGGAGAAATTGCCTGTCGGGTCATCCGCACTGCGCGTGAATTCGGTATTGCCACGGTGGCGATCTATTCGGATGCGGATGCCAGTGCGCTGCATGTGGAAATGGCCGATGAGGCCGTTCGTGTCGGCCCGGCGCTTTCGGCGCAAAGCTATCTGAATATTGAGGCGATCATCAAAGCCGCACTGGAAACCGGCGCGGAGGCAATTCATCCGGGCTATGGCTTTCTCTCGGAAAATGCCGGATTTGTCGACGCCGTCGAGGCGGCGGGTCTCACCTTCATAGGCCCATCGGCGAAAGCCATCCGCGCCATGGGGTTGAAGGATGCTGCCAAGGCGTTGATGGAAAAGGCCGGTGTGCCGGTCGTTCCCGGTTATCACGGCGACAATCAGGATGGCGCTTTCCTTAAAAGTGAGGCGGACCGGATCGGTTATCCCGTGCTGATCAAGGCACGCGCAGGCGGCGGCGGCAAGGGCATGCGTCGTGTCGATCAGGCGGCGGATTTTGCAGCGGCGCTGGACAGTGCGCGTCGCGAGGCCGAAGCGTCGTTCGGTGACAGCGCCGTGCTGGTGGAAAAATACATGACCAAGCCGCGCCATATCGAAGTGCAGGTCTTCGGCGATAATCACGGCAATGCGGTGCATCTTTTCGAGCGCGATTGTTCGCTGCAACGTCGCCACCAGAAAGTGATTGAGGAAGCGCCGGCGCCCGGCATGACGCCGGATATGCGCGCGGCGATGGGCGAGGCTGCAGTGAAGGCAGCCTTGGCCATTGGCTATTCCGGCGCAGGCACGGTGGAGTTCATTGCCGATGTGTCAGAAGGGCTGCGGCCTGACCGGTTCTTCTTCATGGAAATGAACACACGCTTGCAGGTGGAGCATCCGGTGACGGAGGCGATCACCGGCCTCGATCTGGTCGAGTGGCAATTGCGCGTGGCCTCGGGCGAAACCTTGCCGAAGCGACAGGACGAACTCGCCATCCATGGCTGGGCCTTCGAGGCTCGTCTTTATGCCGAGGACCCAGCCCGCGACTTCCTGCCTGCGACAGGCAAGCTTGCGCTATTTGCTCCGCCGGAACAGGTGCGCACCGATTCCGGCGTGCGGTCCGGCGATACGATCACACCGTTCTACGATCCGATGATCGCCAAGATCATTGTCCATGGCCGCAATCGCGACGAAGCGCTGAACCGGCTGGATACGGCGCTGGACAAGACCCGCATTGCCGGTCTTGTCACCAATCGCCAGTTTCTGTCGGCACTCTGCAAGCTGGATGCTTTTCGCAGCGGCGATGTCGATACCGGGCTGATTGCGCGGGAAGCGGCACATTTGTTTGCCGATGAGCGGCCCTCGGAAATCGCCTTTGCACTGGCGGCATTGACGGCGCTCGATCTTTTGGATGCGCCGGCAAAGAATGATCCATGGACCAGCCTGCGCGGTTTCCGCCTTTGGGGCGATGCATCGCGGTCGGTCACGCTGGATCATCAAGGTGATCGCCGGACGATCCGCTTCACGATCGATGAACAAGGGCATTTCGGCTTCGACTTCGGCTTGGTCGAAATCCGCAGTCACGAAAACGGTGTGGTCCGGTTCGGCCTGGATGGTCGTGTGGCGCAAGCATCTGCTGTGCGGATCGGTCAGGATGTGACGGTGCAGTTCGACGGGCGCGACACCATATTTCATCATGTGCTGTCTGCCGGAGCGGAAGACGATGTTGCCACCGAAAGTCGCATTCTGGCGCCGATGCCGGGACTGGTTCGGCTTGTATCCGCCGTGGAGGGCGCAAGCGTCGCCAAAGGCGATCCGCTGGTGACGATGGAGGCGATGAAGATGGAACTGTCACTGACCGCGCCGCGCGACGGCAAGGTTGCGACGGTGACGGTCGCAGCGGGCGATCAGATCAAGGAAGGCGCGCTGCTTGTCGAACTCGAGTATGATCCCGAAAAGTGGGAACCGTCTTCGCGGGGAAATCAGTCCACTGGACTGATTTCTGATCCCGCTTCGATCGGAGAAGATCATACTCAAACAAAAAATAGAGCGGGATAATGAGCGGTTTACGATATCCCGCTCGGGAGGAAGAACATGGTTGACCATGTCGAAATCGTTGAAATGGCGGCACGCGATGGGCTGCAAAACGAGAAGCGCTTTGTGCCGACGGCTGACAAGATAGCGCTGATTGATCGCCTGTCCGGTTGCGGTTATGCCCGCATCGAGGCGACGAGTTTCGTCAGCCCGAAATGGGTGCCGCAACTGGCCGATGCGGCAGAGGTGATGGCGGGCATTCATCGCGCTGACAGCGTGCGCTATTCGGTGCTCGTGCCGAACATGAAAGGCTATGAGGCGGCGGCAGCAGCCAATGTCGATGAAGTCGCGGTTTTCATTTCCGCTTCGGAAGGCTTTTCGAAAGCCAATATCAACTGCACGATTGCCGAGTGCATTGAGCGTCTGTCGCCGGTTATCGGTGCGGCGATCAATGACGGTCTTGCCATACGCGGCTATGTCAGCTGCGTCGTCGAATGTCCTTATGACGGGCCGACCGCGCCGCAGGCCGTTGCCGATGTCACCGAGCAACTCTTCTCGCTCGGTTGCCATGAGGTAAGCCTTGGCGACACGATTGGGCGCGGGACTCCGGACAAGGTCGCGGCCATGCTGCATGCGGTGCTTGCCATTGCGCCTGCGCATAGTCTGGCGGGCCATTATCACGACACGGGCGGTCGTGCGCTCGACAACATCCGTGTCAGTCTGCAAAAGGGCTTGCGGGTTTTCGATGCGTCGGTCGGCGGTCTGGGTGGATGCCCGTTTGCGCCGGGCGCCAAGGGCAATGTCGATACTGTTTCCGTTGTCGAAATGCTGCATGAAATGGGCTTTGAAACCGGGCTTGATCTGGACAAGCTGCGGTCGGCGGCATTGTTCGCGCAGGCGCTGCGTCAGGATAAAGCAGCATGAGCGACTTTGAGACCATCGGTGTTTCAATTGACGCGCGCGGCGTTGCAACGCTGACGCTGAACCGGGCTGAGCAGCATAATGTGCTGTCCGGCCTGATGATCGATGAACTGACCACCGCGACGCTGCATCTCGCCGATAATGCCACGGTCAGGATTGTTGTTCTAACCGGCGCGGGTAAAAGCTTTTGTGCGGGCGGCGATCTGGGCTGGATGCAGGCGCAGGTGAATGCCAGCCGTGCGCAGCGGATTGAAGAAGCGCGCAAGCTCGCTTTGATGCTGAAGGCGCTCCGCGATTTGCCAAAGCCACTGATCGGGCGCGTCAACGGTCAGGCCTATGGCGGCGGTATCGGTCTCATCAGCGTCTGCGATGCCGCCATCGGCGTCGCTGGCGCGCGCTTTGGGCTGACCGAGACAAAACTTGGCCTGATACCTGCAACCATCAGCCCCTATGTCGTGGCGCGCATCGGGCAGGCGAATGCCCTGCGCACATTTACCTCTGCCAGATTGCTCGACGCGCAGCAGGCAATGCGCATCGGCCTGCTGCATGACGTGGTCGAACCCGAACAACTGGACGCGGCGATGGAGGCGGAAATCAAACCGTATTTTTCCACCGCACCGGCAGCAGTTGCGGCGTCGAAACGGCTCGTGCATGCGCTGGTCGCGCCGATTGACGAAGCCGTCATCGATATGACGCTGACCCGTCTTGCAGACACTTGGGAAACACCGGAGGCCGCGGAAGGGATCGCGGCCTTTTTTGCGAAACAATCACCATCATGGAAGGGAGGGAACGCATAAAAGGGAGGAGCCGATTTTCGTTGTAATTGTGGGTACTTGGCCCCTTGCAATCGAAAGCCGGAAATGCATTCTTAGCACATCACGAAAGCGGCTCCCGTTTTGGAGCAGTTTTCCGAAACCGCCGAGGCTGTTTTGGATAATATTATGGCTCCAGTCCCTTTTTGGGTGCGGTGCGGCGCGCTTTTGGATCGACCCTTTGAAATCGTAAGATGAAACAAAAGGGAGGGCCCGGTCATTCACCAGCTTATCAGCGTGGAGAATTGGCCGGATGGGTTGCCATCATGGGTTAGATGAGGGCGCGTCCCTGGACGGCGCCCCACCAAAGGAGAAAAAGAATGAACCTGAAACTTCTGTCCAGCGTAGCTTTCGCAGCTACACTCGGTTTTGCCAGCGCCGCTTATGCGGATATCACCATCGGCGTTGTTGCACCGCTGACGGGTCCGGTTGCCGCTTTCGGCGATCAGGTGAAGAAGGGCGCAGAAACCGCTGCCGAAGTCATCAACAAGGCTGGCGGCATCAAGGGCGAGAAGATCGTTCTGAAGTTCGCCGACGATGCCGGTGAGCCGAAGCAGGGCGTTTCCGCCGCCAACCAGATTGTCGGCGACGGCATCAAGTTCGTCGTTGGTCCGGTCACGACTGGCGTTGCCATTCCAGTATCCGACGTTTTCTCGGAAAACGGCGTTCTGATGGTCACCCCGACCGCTACCGGCCCGGATCTGACCGCACGCAAGCTGGAAAACGTGTTCCGCACCTGCGGCCGCGACGACCAGCAGGCTGAAGTCATGGCTGATTTTGTCCTGAAGACCATGAAGGACAAGAAGGTCGCCGTGATCCACGATAAGGGCGCTTACGGCAAGGGTCTGGCCGACGCTTTCAAGGCTGCGATCAACAAGGGCGGCATTACGGAAGTTCATTACGACTCCGTCACGCCGGGCGACAAGGATTTCAGCGCACTGGTTACCAAGCTGAAGTCGGCAGGCGCAGAAGTCGTTTACTTCGGCGGCTACCATGCTGAAGGCGGTCTGCTGTCGCGTCAGCTGCATGACGCTGGCATGCAGGCACTGGTTCTCGGCGGCGAAGGCCTTTCCAACACCGAATATTGGGCAATCGGCGGCACCAACGCGCAGGGCACGCTCTTCACCAACGCCAAGGACGCCACGAAGAACCCGGCTTCCAAGGACGCTATCGAAGCGCTCAAGGCCAAGGGCATCCCGGCTGAGGCGTTCACCATGAACGCCTATGCTGCTGTTGAAGTCATCAAGGCTGGCATCGAAGCCGCTGGTTCGGCTGATGATTCGGCTGCCGTTGCCAAGGCTCTGCATGACGGCAAGCCGATCGAAACCGCAATCGGCACGCTGACCTATGGCGAAAACGGCGACCTTAGCTCGCCGAGCTTCGATATCTTCAAGTGGGATGACGGCAAGATCGTCGGCCTCGAATAAGACTTTATCGAGCAAATAAGAAAACGCCGGGCTTGTCCCGGCGTTTTTGTATTCAGGATCTGGTTAAACGGCGAACCGTCAGGAATCGGGAAATCCGAGGGCCGGTTCCAGCTCTTCGAAAGTGTCTTCCATCGCGTGGGTTGGGCTGCCCGGAAAACCGAAATGCCCATAGGCAATCGACATCTGCTGTTCCGCCTTGCGTTCACCGCCCTTGGAGACGGCTGCCACATAAAGCGCCGCAGCAAGACCTGTGCGATCCGAACCTGACTTGCAATGAATGAGGATCGGCTTTTCTGCGCTCTGCATCAGCGCAATCAATTCCCGCGCGCGTTGGGGCGTCAGTCGTTTGCTGGCCGACATTTCAAAATCAACATGCTGGATGCCAAGAGCATCGGAGGCTTCGACTTCCTTGTCGTACCAGGGAGAACCGGCTTCGGGGCCGCGCAGATTGATGATGGTCTTGATGCCATAGGCCTTTTGCAGCGCTGCAATTCGAGCCGGATCGGGCTGATTTGAGCGGTAGGCCTGTCCCGGCACTATCGCGTGGACATTGCCGTTATACTGGATCGTATAGAGATAACCGCCCAAAAGACTTGCACTCGCCAAAGCAGCGAGGCCACCGAGTTTGGTGCTGTTGAACGACCAACGGGCGTATGTTTTGAAAAAAGTCATGTGAACGCTTTAAAAGAGTTATATGAAATAAATACCATCGCCAGTTTTTGCTTGGCTTTATCGAAACATAGAGTAAGAATGAGACTTATTCTTGTTCGGTCGGACTATATTCTGATCGTGTTTTTTACAGCGTACGTTTCATAATTCATATTGGGCGGCGGCGATAAGCCGTCAGGGGTAAATATTAGCGTCAGTTGCGTGGTGTCGGTCAAAGTTGCGTAAGTTTTCCGTGGCTTAAGCCTCGGTTAACCATAAGTGTCTAGTCTGAAATCATGATGAGCTGGGGCAGATAGCGGAGCAGGTTTATGCAGCGCTACAGATTTGACGATAAAATGATTCTGACGGAAGCGATTGTCGAGCTTCTCAACCGTGGTGTTGAGCGCGATGATCTTGATCTGGTCTTGAGCCGGATTGGTCCGGTCGATCTCGACTTGATGCATCAGTGTCTGGTCGAGGTTTGGAACTATAATCATCCGGAATATGCCGAAACGGCGATGGCGGCCTGATATCAGGCGGCTTGCCTCGGCAGGTGATTTTCTACCTGATGGTAGAAATCTCCGGGATGTCACAAACTTGAAACGGAGAGGGCCTATATCTACCTCCGTATCGGGAATTCACTTGGGAAGACGACCGCGGATGAACCGGCGTCAACTCAGGTGAAAGCGGAAGGTCGGGTTCATCCCGGCCTTTTTCGTTTTTGAGCACTCTTGTCGTTGGCGTTTTTGCTTTTCCGTCCGGTGCAAACTGGCGTAAGAAACACTGTTTCCAAACAACGGTGAACCTCATGATACGCCACATCGTTCTTATCAAGTTCAAGCCGGAACTCGACGGCGCAGCCATTGATCAGGCGCTGGCTTCGGTCGTTGCTCTCAAGGGCAAGATCGACGGCATCATTTCTGTCACGACTGGCACCAACAACAGCCCCGAAGGACTGGAAAAAGGCTTTCGCCAAGGCTTTGTGGTGGATTTTACCGATGCTGCGGCACGCGATGCCTATCTCCCGCATCCAGAACACGTGAAGGTTGGCACAGGTCTCGTCGAAGCCGCCGAAGGCGGTCTTGATGGCATTCTAGTCTTCGATTACGAAATTGAGAGCGCATCCCGAAAAGTGTGAAACGGTTTTCGGACAAGATGCGCGTCATGACAAACTGTTAGAGCGCCGATCTGATCCAATCAGATTGAAACGCGCTCTCAGCAATAGCTTATAACAGAAGACCGCCGACACCCATGCGGGACAGGTCTGTCGAACTGAGGTCCATGCCTGCCATCAGGCGGTCGAGCACCCAGTCGAGGCTGTTTTCCCGCATGCTGCGGGCGGAACCGGGCGCGGCGACGATATATTTTTCGTCGCGCTTTCCCAGCACAAGCAGATTACCGGGATCGACCGGCATGCCCACGCGCAGAATTTGTCCGCCGCTTCGCAGGATTGAGCGCGGCACGATGTCGGTGGCGTCGGCAACTGCCGATGCACTGAAAATCACGAGGATATCGCAGCTGTTGCTGAGGTCCGCTATGGCGCTGCCGAGCGCTTCCGTCTCGTGGATGACGCGTTTTTCCGCGACCAATGTACCGCCGTTGCGCGCCGCGCGTTTTTCCATCAGCTCACGCGTCTTGTCGAGTACGGTTTCGCGGATCGAGGGGAGGCGCGACTGGATCAGGCCGATACGCAGAGGACGAAACGCCTTGACCTCCATCGCCCGGTTTCCAAGGAGCAGGGGGCATATGTCGTCAATCAGGCTCTTCGGTAGGGCAAAGGGAATGATCTTGACGGTCGCGACCATCTGGCCCGCTTCCACACGCATATGATTGCGTATCGTCGCAAGAGAAATGCGCGCATCATGCGCATTGACGGCGTCGATACGGGACGCATCGACGCAAAAGACACCATCTTCACTGGCGAACAGGTTGATGCGTCCGGTGGTCGCTGCGCCGGTACGGATCGTGCAGGAGGCGAGGGTAGCCCCGATTGCCTGAGCGGCTTCATCTTCGCCGATATCGCCCGGTTCGAAACGGGCAGCGAGAACGCTTGTGAGGCCCGCTTGTTGCAAGGCTGCGCAATAATCGCTGTTCAGCACGGTCCCCTTGCGCAGGACGAGCGCACCTGCCGTTACCGCATAGGCGAGTACGGCGCCTTCGGCTTCATCGAGCGGCAAGTCTGCGAAAATCATGGGGCCCCTTTCTCACTATCCAGATTGTCTTAGTCGCGGCTTGGCGACTTCACAATGTTGTTTGTTGTCTCGCCGCAGGGTGGAAAAGCCGGATTTTATCCATTGCTCGCACTTGCACGCGCGGAGAAGAGCGGTTAATTCACCGCCGCGTCGGCGCTACAGGGGTTCCATTCCCCGTGATCAGACGCTTGCGGAGCCATCTGTTTCCGCCAATTGGAGTCCGTTTTGCGGGGTTTTGACCGCGACATTACGATCCAGCACAAATCTCGCCAGACAGGTGACAAACGGAATTATTCGATATAACGGTACTTTTGGAATTTTCAGAATTTACCGAAAACTGAAAAACGACATACGTGCCGGATTTGACGCTCGCGACATGATGAACCTCTGCGGTTCCACTGTCAGGGCAGCCTGAAAGGGATTTCAGGTTCAAAGCCACACTGACGACGAAATCGCTCTGGTGCGATCTGAAGAACTGAGACGCCTGACCGCAATCATCCGCGGCAGCGGGTTTCAGATTTTCAGATCGCATCGGTGCAGGATGGAAAGACAAATGAAACTCGGCACCCCTCGGACGATCGCTTCGTTCGCCGTACTGGCCCTGACTGCGTTTCTTGCCGGCTGCGAGAACCAGGTTCTTCTTTCTCCAAAGGGAGAGGTCGGCGTGGCAGAACGCGATCTCATCCTTTTTGCGACCGGCCTCATGCTGCTCGTCGTGCTGCCCGTCATCTTCATGACGCTGTTCTTCGCCTGGAAGTACCGCGCCACGAATGAAAAGGCGGATTACCAGCCCGACTGGCATCACTCGACGAAGATCGAACTGGGCGTCTGGCTCGTTCCTCTGGCGATCATCGTGGTTCTCGGCTCGGTTACCTGGATCAGCACGCATAAGCTTGATCCGTACCGCCCGCTGGAATCCAGCGTAAAGCCGATCAATGTCGAAGTGGTCGCGCTCGACTGGAAATGGCTTTTCATCTATCCCGATCTGGGCGTCGCCAGCGTCAATGAAATGGCCATGCCCGTCGATGTTCCGGTCAACTTCAAGCTGACCTCCAGCAACATCATGAATTCCTTCTTCATTCCGGCGCTGGGCAGCATGGTCTACACCATGCCGAGCATGCAGACGAAGCTGCATCTCGTCGCCAACCATGAAGGCGAGTTCGACGGCATTTCCGCCAATTATAGCGGTCAGGGTTTTGCCCAGATGCGCTTCAAGGCGCATTCCTATAATCAGGCCGACTTTGACAAGTGGGTTGCCGACGTGAAGGCCAAGGGCGAAGAACTGGGCCGCGATCGTTATGCATCGCTGGTTCAGCCGAGCGAAAAGCATGCAGTGCAGTTCTTCACCTATAATGACCAGACGCTGTTCCACGACATCGTGAACCGCTGCTGGGACGGCAAGTCCGTCTGCATGGATGACGAAATGCACCGTCAGCAGATGATCCGCGAAGCACGCGCAAACCTGCGCAAGTCTTCGCCTGTCGATTTCAGCCAGTGGGCGAGCGACATCATCTGTGCAGTCGCGCCGCAGCGTCTGTCGCAGCTCGAAAACTGATCTGCCTTTGCGCCGTGATCTCGCATGAGGTCGCGGCCATTCGCATTCAATCTTTTGTTTCACGCGGTTCCGGAATGAAGGCCGTCACTGGCTTTCCCGGAATTGCTCCAATCGAAGCGTGATAAAAATGTTCGGAAAACTTACGCTGGAAGCGATCCCGTACCACGAGCCGATCATCATGGTCACATTGACCGCGGTGGCTGGCGGTGCGCTCGCTATTCTGGCAGCCATCACCTACTACGGAAAATGGGCCCCGCTCTGGAAAGACTGGCTGACGTCGGTCGATCACAAGCGTATCGGCATCATGTACATCATTCTGGCTTTCGTGATGCTGTTCCGCGGCTTCTCGGACGCCGTGATGATGCGCGCGCAGCAGGCTCTTGCTTCGGGCGCGAATGAAGGCTTTCTCCCGCCGCATCACTATGACCAGATCTTCACTGCCCATGGCGTGATCATGATCTTCTTCGTGGCGATGCCTTTCGTCGTTGGTCTGATGAACTTTGCAGTTCCGCTTCAGATCGGTGCACGCGACGTTGCTTTCCCGTACCTCAACTCGCTGAGCTTCTGGCTTACGGTCGCCGGTGCGGTTCTGATCAACCTGTCGCTCGGCATCGGCGAATTCGCCAAGACCGGCTGGCTTGCTTATCCGCCGCTGTCGGGTAAGGAATTCAGCCCGGATGTCGGCGTGGATTACTATATCTGGGCCTTGCAGATTTCGGGTATGGGTACGCTGCTTTCCGGCGTCAACCTGATCACCACGATCATCAAGATGCGCGCGCCCGGCATGGGCATGATGCAGGTTCCGGTCTTCACCTGGACCGCGCTCTGCTCGAACGTGCTGATCGTCGCGGCCTTCCCGATTCTCACCGTCACGCTGGCCCTGCTTTCGCTGGACCGTTATCTGGATTTCCACTTCTTCACCAATGATGCTGGTGGCAATCCGATGATGTATGTGAACCTGATCTGGATCTGGGGTCACCCGGAAGTCTACATCCTCATTCTGCCTGCTTTCGGTGTCTTCTCCGAAATCATCGCGACCTTCTCCGGCAAGCGTCTCTTCGGCTACAAGTCGATGGTCTACGCAACCGTTGCCATTACGGTCCTGTCGTTCCTCGTCTGGGTGCACCACTTCTTCACCATGGGTGGCGGCGCCAACGTCAACGCCTTCTTCGGCGTGGCGACGATGATCATCTCGATCCCGACAGGGGCGAAGGTCTTCAACTGGCTGTTCACGATGTATAAGGGCCGCGTCCGCATGGAAACGCCGGTTCTGTGGACCATCGGCTTCATGTGCACCTTCGTGGTCGGCGGTATGACGGGCGTTCTGCTTGCCGTTCCGCCTGCGGATTTCGTGTTGCACAACTCGGTGTTCTTGATCGCCCACTTCCACAACGTGATCATCTCGGGCGTGCTGTTCGGCTGCTTCGCCGGTCTCGTTTACTGGTGGCCGAAGGCTTTTGGCTTCAAGCTGAACGAACGTCTGGGTCGCAACGCATTCTGGTGCTGGCTGGTCGGCTTCATCATGGCCTTCATGCCGCTCTACGTGCTCGGCCTGATGGGCATGACCCGTCGTCTGAACCACACCGAAAATCCGGCATGGCACATCTATTTGATCATCGCCGCCGTCGGCGTTGCCATCATCATGTGCGGTATCGTGTTCCAGGTTTTGCAGATCGCCGTTTCGATCCGTGACCGTGAAAAGCTGCGCGACAACAACGGCGACAGCTGGGGTACGGGCCGTACGCTGGAATGGTCGCTGGCTTCGCCGCCTGCATTCTACAACTTCGCTGAAGTGCCGCATGTCCGCGATCACGACAGCTGGTGGGACATGAAGCAGAACGGTTATGTGCGCCGCACGGAAAAGTTCGCCCGCATTCACATGCCGAAGAACACCGGTACCGGCTTCATCATCGGCATCATGACCATTCCGCTCGGCTTTGCTCTGGTGTGGCATATCTGGTGGCTGGCAATTGCCGCTGCCGTGGGTGTGCTGGCCGTGGCGATCTTCCACTCGTTCAACAATGACAGAGACTATTACGTCTCGGCCGAAGAAGTGCAGAGCGTCGAAGACCTTCGCACCCGGCAACTGACGGCTCAGGAGGCTTGATCCATGAGCGCTAGCATTTCAACTGCTGGTCCATTCAAGGGCGGCAACGAGCATCCTGCTCACGAGGATCATCACGATGCAGGGTCGACCACGCTGGTCGGCTTCTGGATCTACCTGATGAGCGACTGCGTCCTGTTCTCGGGCCTGTTTGCAACTTACGCCGTTCTGGCGCACCAGTTCGCGGGCGGCCCGACCGGCCGTGAACTCTTCGACCTGCAGTTTGTGTTGACTGAAACCATGCTGCTGCTGGTGTCGTCGCTGACCTACGGTCTGGCGACGCTCTCCATGTACAAGAAGAACCGTGCAGGCGTGCTGTTCTGGCTGGGCGTAACGTTCATGCTGGGCGCGGCGTTCCTCGTGATGGAAGTCTATGAATTCCATCACCTGATCCTCGAAGATGCCGGTCCGAGCCGCAGCGCGTTCCTTTCGGCCTTCTTTGCGCTGGTCGGAACCCACGGTCTTCACATCACGTCCGGCCTGATCTGGATTCTGGTGCTTTCCGCCCAGCTTCTGCGTGACGGTCTGACGGAAAAGAACCAGACGCGCGTGATGTGCCTCAGCCTCTTCTGGCACTTCCTGGACATCATCTGGATTGGCGTCTTTACCCTTGTCTATCTGCTGGGTGTACTGTGATGAGTTCTGCACACGAAACACACGATCATGCCGCGCATGGCAGCCTGAAGTCCTATCTGATCGGCTTCGTGCTGGCGGTTATTCTCACCGTCGTTCCATTCCTTCTGGCGATGAACGGCTATTTCACGCCTGCCACGACCGCAGCCGTTGTTCTCGGCATCGCTGTCGTTCAGATCCTGGTGCATCTGGTTTACTTCCTGCACCTTGATCCGAAGTCGGAAGGCGGCTGGAATATTCTGGCGCTCATCTTCACGGTCATCATTCTGGCTATCGTGCTTGCTGGCTCCATCTGGGTCATGCATCACCTCGATACCAATATGATGCCGATGTACATGTCGCCTGACGACGTGCGCAACCTGCCTTAAATAGTTCACGCCTGGCGGGGTTGGTCTTTGACATGTCCCCGCTGAGCTACCGTTTCTCCCGTGCGCCGGATCTTGATCCGCGCACGGTTTGTATCGCGGCTTTATCCTCCCTCTCTCCCCCCAAAGCCGCGTGGCGCTCCGGTTCCCTCCGGAGCGCCTCCCTTTTTTAAAACCTCTTCATATTTTGCATTTTCCGGCGCGAGCTATGTGTGTCTTGCGACCAAGCGTTGCGTAAAGCTGTGGTAACGTTAACACTCCTTTGACTGAATCCGTTCATATCTAGAGACTAATCTTTAGGTTGTTGCTTGGCCCCCCGGCCTCCCTGTGGTAATCCCTAAATCGTCCTGGGTGGGGAATAAACGGGACGCTGCCAGGCGACCGCAAAGACAGGAACCGGACAGTAGCGCGTATGACTTGGAGTAACAGGACGATACAGGGAAAAGGCATCGCCATGCTTTTGCTGGCTGCTCATTTTTCCTCCTTTACAGTGTCGCCCGCTTTGGCGTTTGAGCTTTTTGGCGTCCGTCTTTGGGGCGAAGACAAGAAAACCGATCCAGATATCATCGATCCTAAGACCTATGAGGTCGAGGTTGCCACAACCGGTAATCGCAAAAATGCGGATGGCACCGAAGCCGATCTGAAGTCCGTTGTCGAAGGTGCATCCGGTCTGGTTACAGATGCGGACAAGCCCGCTTCAGGTTCAGCTGGTCTGCTTGCCAAGGCGCGCGGTGATTATCGGCGTATTCTGGCGGCCCTTTATGGCGAAGGCCGCTATGGCGGCACGATCTCGATTCTGGTCGATGGCCGCGAAGCGAACGATATTCCGCCGGATGCTGATATTCCCAACAATGCGAAAGTGGCGATCTCGGTCGATCCGGGTCCGCAATTCCTGTTTTCGCGCACTGCTATTTCCAATATCGCCCCGCCTGCCACGGACAAGCGCGATATCGTGCAATCGCCCGAGGATGCAGGTTTCGCACCCGGTCGGGTGGCGCGGTCTGGGACAATCATCAAGGCCGAGCGTCTTGCCGTAGAGGCGTGGCGTCAGCAGGGCTATCCCAAGGCGCGGGTGACGGGCGAGGATGTGGTCGCCGACCATGATGGCAATACGGTTGCCGCCGATGTTTCGCTCGATCCGGGCCGCAAGGCGCATTACGGGCCGGTCAGCGTGGTTGGCACGGCGCGTATGGACCCGCAATTCGTCGCCTGGATGACGGGACTGACGCCCGATAAGGAATATGACCCCGACGACATCGAAAAGGCCAAGAAGCGTCTTGGCCGCATGGAAGTGTTCCGTGCGATGAGTTTCGAGGAAGCGGAAACCATTGAGCCGGACGGCAGCCTGCCGATGACGCTCAATGTGCAGGAGCGTAAGCCCCGCCGTTTCGGCTTCGGTGCGGAATATTCGACCATCGACGGCTTTGGTGTCACCGGCTACTGGATGCACCGCAATCTGTTCGGTAAGGGCGAAAATCTGCGTTTCGACGCCAAGATCAGCGGTATCGGCGGATCACAGGATAATTCGTTCAGCCCGCAAAACTATTCCTATCTTCTTGGCGGCACGTTCAAGAAGCCCGGCGTTTATACGCCTGATACGGATTTCGTTTTGTCGCTTGATGCCAAACGCGAAGTGCTCGACGCCTATACCGAGACGTCGATTAACGGCAAGACCGGCTTCACGCAGATATTCAGCGACGAACTGTCGGGCGCGATCTATGCCAAGGCAAGCCAGGGCCGCTACACCGACTATCCTTTCGGCCCACGCGACTTCACGACTGCGGGTCTGGAAGGTAGTGTGCTTTACGACAGCCGCAACAACAAGCCGGACCCGAGTTCGGGCTTTTATCTGGAAGGCAACATCCAGCCCTTCTACGAATTCCATTATGGCAATTTCGCCACCCGCTTCACCGCGGAAGGCCGCACCTATTATGGCATCGGCGCAAAGGATCGCGTGATTCTGGCCGGGCGCGTGAAGGTGGGGTCAATCGTTGGCGCTTCCATCGAAGACCTGCCGCCGAGCCTGTCGTTCCTTGCGGGCGGTGGTGGCTCGGTGCGCGGCTATGCCTATCGCAATATCGGCGTCGATGCCGGAAACGGCAACATTGTAGGCGGTCGGTCGCTGGTGGAAGCTTCGGGCGAAGTGCGCACCCGCATTACCGATTCCATCGGTGCAGTCGCCTTTGTCGATGCGGGTTATGTCGGCGAAAAATCGTTCCCGGATTTCTCCGAACAAATGCGCGTGGGTGCGGGTGGCGGTCTGCGCTATCTGACCGGCCTCGGGCCGATCCGCCTCGACGTCGCCATACCGCTTAACCGCCGCTCGGGTGATCCGAGCTATGCA
The DNA here is from genome assembly GCF_029909865.1 of Ochrobactrum sp. 19YEA23. Classification (NCBI taxonomy): domain Bacteria; kingdom Pseudomonadati; phylum Pseudomonadota; class Alphaproteobacteria; order Hyphomicrobiales; family Brucellaceae; genus Ochrobactrum; species Ochrobactrum sp. 19YEA23. Next base: position 412,841 of record NZ_JASAMQ010000001.1, read on the forward strand.
TTCTACGTGGGCATAGGACAGGCGTTTTGACCAGATTTATCGCAGTTTTCCTTTTCCTGATTCTCGCTGTTGCGGCGGCCGTTCTGGCCATCCCAGGCGCATGGGTTACGCTTGTCGGCGTGGATACGCAGACCACGGCATCGATTGTCGCGCCCGCACAGGCGCAGGATCAGAGCCAGAGCACGCAGCAGGCCGAAGCGTCTGAAAGCAACGAAGAGCAAAAATCCTATTTCCTGTCTTTCGTTGAAAGCCAGCTTTCCGCGCCGAACCGCCGCATTTCGCTGTCGGGCATCAGCGGTGTTCTGTCGTCGGAAGCTTCCATCGGCTCGATCACCATTGCCGACCGCGAAGGCGTCTGGCTGCGCATTGAAAATGCAAAGCTGAACTGGAGCCGCACCGCGTTGCTGCTTGGTCGCCTCAGCATCCAGTCACTGAGCGCGGAACGGATCGATATCGCCCGCAAGCCGCTGCCGGACAACAGCCTGCCGTCGCCGGAATCGTCGAGCTTCAGCCTGCCCGAACTGCCGATTTCCATCAGTCTCGATCAGCTCGATGTGGCGCGCCTGCATTTCGGACAGGAGATTTTCGGCCTCGAATCGGAAGTCTCTGCGACCGGCAGTCTTTCGCTTGCCGACGGCTCGCTCAATTCGACCTTCGACATCAAGCGTCTTGACGGCCCCGGCGGCAGTTTTGCCCTGCGCGCGGCCTATGCCAATGCCGATCAGAAGGTCGACCTTGATCTGAAAGTTGCCGAACCGGCCAATGGCATCGTGGCCAACTTGCTCAATATTGATGGCCGCCCTCCGGTCGATCTCACCTTGACGGGCGCTGGCCCGCTCGATGAATTGAAAGTGGATCTGGCGCTCGACACCAATGGCAGCCGCACGCTGACCGGTGCATTCACGCTCAACCGTCAAGGCGAAGCGCCGAATGGCGGCCGCGTTTTCGCAGCCCGTTTCAATGGGCCGATCGCTGTTCTGGTGCCGCCGGTTTTCCGCGACTTCTTCGGGTCTGAAACCGTGCTTTCTGCTGATGGCTTCTTGAAAGATGCAGGCGGGTTCCGCCTTGATGATCTGGCGCTGACAAGCGCCGCATTGAAGCTGAAGGCCGCTGCCGAATCCGGCAATGATCATTTTCTGAACAAGCTCAGCATCGACGCGTCGATTGCCGATGAAAGCAAGGGCCGCGTCCTGCTGCCGGTCAAGGGTGCGGAAACCTATATCGACAATGCGCGGTTTCAGGTTTCCTACGGCGACCGTCCGACCAATGACTGGACGGGCAAGCTCGCTGTCAATGGCTTGAAGAATGCAACCATTTCCGCTTCCAGCGTGGCGCTGGATATGGGCGGCGTTGCCGAAAACCTCAATGATGCCGCAAACCGCCACATCACTTTCAAGGTGACTGGCGGCATGGATGGAATTTCATCGCCGCGCGCGGAATTGGCCGAAGCATTGGGCAGCAAGATTGCGCTTCTCATCGATGGCGGCTGGCGCGCCGGTTCTCCGGTGGAGCTTGCACAGGCCAATATCGAAGGCAACGGACTCAGCCTCGATCTCAAGGGCAATATTGACGACTTCGTCTTCAATGGCGATATCGCCGCCAAGGTCGCAAGCCTTGCGCCGTTCGGCGCGTTGGCTGACAAGGAACTGGCTGGCAGTATCGATGTCAAGGCCAAAGGCACCGTTCGTCCGATCAGCGGCGCATTCTATCTCGACCTTGACGGTACCGCGCAGAACATGCGCACGGGCACTGAGGCGGTCGACAATATTCTCGACGGCGAGGTGCGTCTGGCCGGTGCAGTCGGTCGTAGCGCCGAAGGTTTCTCGGCCCGCGACTTCCGGATCGGCAACGAACTGACCGAAATCACGGCCAATGGCTCGTTCGCATCGGACAAGGCGAATTTCGATTTTGGCGTGATGCTGTCCGATCTGAAGCTGGTTTCGAAACAGGCCTCCGGTCGCATGACGATCAAGGGCAGTGCGCGCGGCGACGACAAGCTGATCGCGCTTGCGCTGCGCGCCGACGCGCCACAGGGCACGCTGGCAGGCCGCAAGCTTGCCGATGCCGGTCTTGATTTCAACGCCATGCTCGACGGCAACGCCACCACGGGCGCGGCTTTGTCAGGCAAGCTGGCGGGCAATGCCTTCCTCAACGGTGAGCGCATCGAACTTGGCACGCTGATCGACATTGTCAATGACGAGAAGCGCCTGACCAATCTCCTGTTCAATGCTGGCGGGGCGCATCTCTCCGGCAATGTCACGCAGACCCCGAAGGGCTTGCTCAATGGCGCGCTGAAGCTCGACGCGCCGGATATCTCCACTGCCGCCGCGCTGTTTCTTGCCGAAGCAACCGGTGCTGCCAATGCTGATATCGCGCTACAAGCCGATGGCGACCGTCAGAATGCGACCATTTCGGCTGACGCCAAGGGCGTGAAGGTCAATGGCAACCATATTGCTTCCGCCACTATCGCGCTGACCGCGCAGGACCTGTTCGGCGTGCCGGTCGTGGACGGCAACGCTGCCGCGCGCGATATCATGGTCGGCACTTTCGGTATCGACACGTTCGATGCCAAGGCCAACGCCACCGGAACCAAGACCGATTTCAGCGCCAATACGAAGCTCAAGATTGGCACGGTGGCTAATGCCGCCGGTTCGCTTGAGCCGAAAGATGGCGGCTTTGAGCTTGGCCTCGCATCCGCTGATGTAAAGCAGGGCGCACTGCGCGCCAATCTGGCTGCGCCGGCAAATATCGTCATGAAGGGAAGCGAGATTTCCTTTGGCGATATCGTGATCAACACCGGCGCCAATGGCACGCAAGGACAGGTCAAGGTCAACGGATCTGTCGATGGTAAGCTTGACCTGTCGGTGGCGCTGTCCAATCTACCGCTGGCGCTTGCCAACACCTTCAAGCCGGACCTCGGCCTTGGCGGCACTGTCAACGGCACGGCGCGTCTGACTGGCTCCCGCGAAGCGCCCAATGTCGCTTTCGATATGACGGCGCGTGGCGTGACAGCAGCGGAACTCAAGAAACAGGGCATTGCCGCGCTGAATGCCGACGCCAAGGGCACCTCTGCCAATGATCGGCTCAACATCGACGCCCGGGTCACCGGGGGTGCAGCAAGCGGCAATGGTATCGACGTCACAGCGAAAGGCGGCGTGCCGCTCGGCAAGGGCGATCTCGCCGTTGACGTGACGCTGGCCAATCTGCCGCTCGGTATTCTCAACGGCGCTGTCAAGGGGCAGGACCTCGCAGGTAACGTCACCGGCACGGCGCGCGTGACAGGCCCGCTGACCAATCCTGCCGCGACCTTCAATCTCAAGGGCTCCGGCCTTGCTGCCAAGCCGCTGCGCGACAACGGCCTTGCCCCGCTCAGCTTGCAGGCAGCAGGCAGCTATGCCGCCAAGGCAGTCGATATCTCATCGCTGACGGTGGACGGTCCGCAAGGCCTCAATGTCACGGCGAGCGGGAAGGTGCCTTTCTCCGGTCAGGGGCTCGGCGTCAACGTCAACGGCAACATCCCGCTGGCGCTTGCCAATCGCTTCCTGGCGGATCGCGGTGCGCAGGCCAGTGGTACACTGACGCTGACCGCAAGCGTTTCCGGTGGTTTCGATCGTCCGCAATTGCGCGGCATGTTCTCCACCAGCAGCGCAACTTTCATCGATCCAGAAACCAATGTCCGTGTGAATAACATCAACATCATGGGCAGCATGGACGGCGAAACCATCACGCTCCGGCAGGTCAATGCTGCATTTGGCAGCGGCGGTTCCGTGTCGGCAAGCGGCACGATATCGACCAATGCGGCGGCGAATTTCCCGGCCAATATCAATATCAAGCTCGACCGTGCGCGTTATGCAGATGGCAAGCTGGTCGTCGCAACGGTCAATGGCGGCATTTCGATCACCGGGCCGCTGGCGGGCGATATGCTGATCGGCGGTCGCATCGATGTGGAACGTGCGGAAATCTCGGTGCCTGAAAATCTGGGCGGCGGCGCAACCTATGTGCCCGTCGAGCACAAGAATACGCCGAAGAATGTCGCGAAAACGCTGGAGCGCGCCAAGGTCGAAACCCGCAAGGGCAAGGCCAAGTCGGTGGCGCGGACCAATTCCGCCGGACCGCGCCTCGATGTCGTCGTTAATGCGCCGAACCAGATATTCGTACGCGGTCGCGGTCTCGATACGGAACTGGGCGGTCGCGTGCGGCTCACTGGCCCGATCAGCGATATCAAGCCGGTTGGTTCCTTTGACCTGATCCGTGGTCGCATTGGTATCCTCGGCCAGCGTATCACCTTCGATGAAGGCCATGTCACGCTGGTCGGCGATCTCAATCCGCAGCTTAATTTCGTGGCCAGTTCAGAAGGCAATGATATCACTGCCATTGTGACGGTTACAGGTACTGTCGATAATCTCAACATCGTCTTCTCCTCATCGCCCGAACTGCCGCAGGATGAAGTGCTGGCGCAGCTGATCTTCAAGCGCTCCATCAGTGAATTGTCGGCATTCCAGATCGCTCAGCTCGCGGCGGCTGCAGCGGAACTTGCTGGCGGTCCCGGCGGTAATTCGCTCATGAACAAGCTGCGCGCCGGAACGGGACTGGACGATCTAGATGTTGTGACCGATAGCAACGGACAGACTGCTGTTCGCGCCGGGCGCTACATCCGCGACAATATCTATCTGGGTGTGGAAGCGGGTTCTGGCGGCTCGACCAAGGGAACCGTCAATCTCGACATCACGCGAAACCTCAAAGCGAAGGGTGCGCTTGGTGCAGAGGGCGATTCCAGCGGCGGTATCTTCTACGAAAAAGACTACTGATCGTTCTCTTGATTTGATTGAAAAAGCCGGGCGTTTCGTCCGGCTTTTTCTTTTCAAATTCTGCATCCCTCGGTTGAACTTTCGTGCTGGTGCTATTCTTTTCTGAGTATGGGAACGCTTAGTTTAACGGTTCCTCAACCATAAGACTGCAAATTACGGTTAATACCGAGCGGCATGATGCCTGCTCCCTGTCACCTGTGTTTTGGGCGTTTTGCATGTCAAAGTTGAGTGATGATCTGAGCCGCCGCCGCTTTCTGCTTGGCACCGGGGCCGTCGTTCTGAGTGGTGTTGCAGGCTGCTCGCAGACGATGGACATGTCTGCCTTTCAGGTAGATACGATGTCGACAGGCGGCATCTCGCCGATGCGTCCGCAAATCAGTGTCGACCGCGCCATCACGACGCCGGATGTCATGTATGCATCGGTGCAGGAGGGGCCCTATGCGCTGCCTGCCATTCCTTATGACAAAGTGCCGAAGCAATTCCGCCGCCAGATCGTACCGGATCCGACCGGTCAGGCGCCGGGCACCATCGTCGTCAGCCTGAAAGACCATTACCTCTATTATGTTCTGCCGGGCGGCGAAGCGCTACGCTATGGCGTCGGCATCGGCAAGGCGGGCTTTGAATGGCAGGGCCGCGCCAATGTGCAATACAAGAAGCAGTGGCCGCGCTGGACGCCGCCACCGGAAATGATCCAGCGCAAGCCGGAACTCGAAAAATACCGCAATGGTCAGGAGCCCGGCCCGCAGAACCCGCTCGGCGCACGTGCGCTTTACATCTATCAGAATGGTCGCGACACCGGCTATCGTATCCATGGCTCGCCGGAATGGTGGTCCATCGGCCAGTCCATGTCGTCAGGCTGTATCCGCCTGATGAATCAGGACATTATCGACCTGTATAATCGCGTACAGGGGCAGGCGCCGATTGTCGTCGGCTAACCGGCCCGTCGAGATATATGCTTAAACAAAAGGCCGTCAGAGACGGCCTTTTTTGTACTCTATTCGTAGCGAACCGACTTCGGCATCGCTTCGCCAAGCCTGACGAAATGACGGAACTCGGCGCGCAGTGTGTCGGCAGAAGCCATATGAATCTGCTTTTGTGGCGCAATGTCGTTTTGCGCAATCTGGGTGGATACGCCCGGCATGACAAATGCTGCTGCGGTCAGTACGAGGGCAGCGGCAATGCCGAGGCGTCGTTCGGTTCTGGCCTGCATTTCTATCTCCTTGCGCCGCGTCGCAGCGACTTAAAAATCAGAATCGTTATTATTCACAAAGGGTTCGACTTGTTCAGATCAGTGAAAAGTCGCGCGATGCGTAATGTTCAAAGCGGTGTCGATGGCGTGAATCGGTATTGGCAGCAAAGTCTGGCCGAAATCGGCCAAAGCTTCGGCAAAATTGCTTGCCGCAGCTGCCACATCGTCGCAGCGCCTTTTGCAGGCAATGGCTTCAAGACACGTGTCGAGCAACAGAGCGTCCTGATTATGCAGGCCGGAAATCAGCCCCAATGTCAGGCATTCCTCGCGGCAGACATGATGCGAGTCGAACGGGAAAGCGCGCAACTGGCAGCTTGCACAATGACGCAGCACGCGGATGAAGTGCGAAAGCTCGCCGACAGCACGCTTCGCCTCCGATGGTCCGAGCACTTCCGAATAGAGACCCCAGGTCATTTCCCACGGGATGATCGAGCCAGTCTCGAAACCCGCAGTCCAGCGACGATAACCTTCCAGCACCAGCTTTTCCGGCAGGCGGTCGAAATAGCCTGCGGTATTGGCGCCGTTCAGCTGCGATATACGCATATTCATGTGCGCCTCCACGATGAAACATCGGAGGACGGATACGAGGCAAGGCATTTGCCCTGCTTGCGCTGAACGGGACGTTCCGTTTCACCGCGTATATTGCAGTATCCGGTCGGCAAAAGACTGAGCTGCCAGGGCAGGCCGTCGATATTTGCGGACCAGCATTCGCTGAGACCAACCATTGGGTCCTCCAATCGAAAGGGTTCAAGGCCCAGACATCAAAGGTGCGCAGGATTGCGCGGAGTGTATAAAAGCCGCAAATTGATCTGGAGTCAATTAGTCAACTTTTAAAAAGCTTAGATATTTCAATACTGTAGAATTATTCTAGACTAGAATAGTCATGTTTACAGCATTTGAATGATTACGCAACCGCTGTGGGGGAGCAGCGGTTGCGGCAAACGGGCGCAATGCCGGTGGAGGGGGGAGAGAAGCACTGCGCCCCATGCTCCGGGAATTAGTGACCGGAATGCTCGCCCATCTGGCCATTCTGGGCCGTGACGGGGAAGTTGATCTCGACCTTGCCAGCCTTTTCGAATTCGAGCGTGACCGGCACGGTTTCACCTTCGGTGTAAAGCTTCTCCGGCTGGATGAACATGAGGTGATAACCGCCGGACTTCAGTTCGACGGTTTCGCCCGCAGGCACGTCGAGACCGCCATCAAGCTTGCGCATCTTCATCACGTTGTTTTCCATGCTCATTTCATGGACTTCCACGCGCTTCACGCCTGTAGTCGTGACCGATACGAGCTTGTCGGCATCCTTGCCGGCATTGGCGATTGTCAGGAAACCGCCTGCCACCTTGGCGCCGGGCACCATGGCACGAACCGAAGGTGACGTGATTGTGAGATCGCCGAGTTTTACCGGCTCTGCTGCATGACTGCCGTGCGCGTCACCATGGTCGCCATGGCCGCCGTGGCCTGCATGCTCGTCAGAGCCGGTCGCGGCCAGCACGAGAAGCTGCGGTGCGGGGTATTCGAGTTCGTGCGGGTTCTGTCCATCCTTGGCAATCTCTGTCCAGGCGACGGAGGCGTCGCTACCGCAGACCTGCGTTACCGGGAAGGAAAGCGTGGTGTCCTTGTCGAACTTGGCCAACTGGCCGACGACGGTGAACTCGTCATAGAACTCGCCCGGCAGATTGCCCTCGGTGAAGCGCACTTCCTTGACGCCGGAGGTGACATCCTTGCCATGCACCTTGTAGGTCTTGGCATAATCACCCTTGGTGGTTTCGATTTTCCAGCCCGCCTTGGCTTGCGGCTGCGCGGCGATAAAGCCTTCCGGAAGCTCCACTTTCACTTCAGTTGTGGCCTTGCCGTCGCAGCCATGCGGAATGCGGAATGTGGCCTTGTAGAAGCTGCCAGCCTTGGCTTCACTCTGGTCGAGCGACGAATGGGCATTGGCCATGCCAGCGGAAACGCAAAGGGCTGCCAGCGAAATTGCGGACGCAAAAAGACGATAGTTTTTCATATTGAATTACCTGAATAGTCGTGAGGAAGACGCGCCAGTCTTTGTCAGGCGCATTCGTTCAAACGGGACGTGTTCAGGCGAGAGGCGGTGCTTGCGGCGGTGCCGAAGGCGGATAGACCGCGCGGCGCAAAACCGGCTGTGGCGGCACAACGCCATCAGCCATCGCGATATGCGGCGAAGGGCCGGTCGAGCTGTCAGGCGTTGGACAAAGGAAACCGGAGGCAATACGGCAGGCCTCGCAGCTTTCACTGCTCAGATGCTTGTCATGGCCGTGGTGATCCTGATTTTCACCCTGATCGCTGATGCAGATGACAGGATAGGTTCCATCAGGCAGCTGGTATTGCGCCAGCTGAAAACTGTCGAGAGCATTCAGGTCGACAGGCTTATGCGCGAATGCCACGAGCATCAAAGCCAATACGCTCAACAGGCGTATTGCAAGACTGCTCCGAAACTGGCGCGCGCTGAACTTCAACCTACGGCATCTCCCTGTGTCGCAGAGCCTATCTAGTCTAAACGCTGCATCTTTGCCAAGCGCCAAACGAAACCGGCGCGAATTGGTCGCGCCGGTTCGCTCGGGTGCAGTCGGGGGAGAATGCTCTCTGTCTTGCTAGATCGTCCGCTTTTTCATCTGCTCGGCAATGTAGTCCGCCTGACGGATGGCAAGCGCCACGATAGTAAGGGTTGGGTTTTCCGCAGCGCCGCTTGTGAACTGGCTACCGTCGGAAACGAACAGGTTCTTGATGTCATGTGTCTGCCCATGCTTGTTCACCACGCCGTCCTTCGGCTTTTCGCTCATGCGATTTGTGCCGAGATTATGCGTTGAGGGGTAGGGCGGCGTCGGAAAGGTGCGAACGGCCCCCACCGCTTCATAAAGCGCCTTGCCCTGCGCATAGGCATGCGTGCGCATCGCAATATCGTTGGGATGATCGCTATAATGCACATCCGGCACCGGCAGGCCGTGCTCGTCTTTCACATCCTTGCTCAATGTGATGCGGTTGTTCACCTGCGGCATGTCCTCGCCGACGATCCAGAGACCTGCCATATTGACGTAATCATCCAACGCCGAGGTAAAGCTGCGGCCCCAGCCGCCCGGATTGAGGAACGCCGCCATGAAGGGAAGCCCGAGCGAAATAGTCTCCATTTCATAACCGCCAACAAAGCCGCGCTTCGGATCGTGGATCGCTTCGTCGCGGATAATACCGGCCATGGTCGTGCCGCGATACATGTGAACCGGCTTTTCAAACGAGGCGTAAACCGAGCCGGTCGTGTGGCGCATGTAATTGCGCCCGACCTGTCCCGATGAATTGGCAAGTCCGTCCGGAAATTTGGATGAAGCCGAATTGAGCAGCAGGCGCGGGCTTTCGATCGAATTGCCCGCAACGCAGACGACACGCGCTTTTTGCAGATGCTGCTTGCCGTCCTTGTCGGCATAGAGCACGCCCGTCACCTTGCCAGCCGCATCGTGCTCGATCTTGAGCGCGGTGGATTCGGGACGAACTTCCAGCTTGCCGGTCTCTTCGCCCTTTGGAATTTCGGTGTAAAGCGTCGACCATTTCGCGCCCCATTTGCAGCCTTGGAAGCAAAAGCCGGTCTGCTGGCAGCCCATGCGGTCATCGCGCGGCGCGGAATTGATGGCCATGCGGCCGGTATGGCATTCCTTGTAGCCGAGCTTGTCGGCACCGGCCTTCATCACCTTGAAATTGTTGTTGCCAGGCAGGCCTTCAATACCGTTGGTGCGCGTCACGCCCATCTTGTCCTCGGCCTTGGTATAATAAGGCTCCAGATCGGCAAGGGTGATCGGCCAGTCGAGCAGGTTTGCGCCTTCCAGCTTGCCGTAATTGGTCAGCGTGTGGAATTCGTGCTCCTGAAAACGCAACGATGCGCCAGCCCAGTGCGTGGTGGTGCCGCCCACTGCCTTGACGATCCATGCGGGCAGGTTTGGGAAGTCCTTCGCCACCTGCCAGTCGCCAGATGTGGTGCGTTTGTCCAGCCAGGCAAGCTGCGCGAAGCTGTCCCATTCATCATTGATGAAGTCTTCGAATTCGTGGCGCTTTCCGGCTTCCAGAATAACGACGTCGATGCCTTTTTGCGCCAGCTCGTTGCCGAGCGTGCCGCCGCCAGCACCTGAACCGATGATGACGACGACTTTGTCGTCCTTGAGATCATATGGAGCAGCCATGGTTTCCTCCCAATGCTTCGCCGTTTCCGCAAAGCGCATGGCGCTTGCCGGACGGTGATGCCGCTGTGAAATTGGTTCGGTTGAGCTTGATCCGGCTCTTTTGTTTTTACGCATTATCCTACGCAAAACCGCTACGCACTTTTGCTGGAAATGCTCTAAAGCCACTCGATGTCGTCGAAGCCGCGCTTGATGTAACCGCCCTTGGAATAGGATTCGCCTTCGTATCCGAAGAGCGGCCAGATATCCTTCTGGTTATAAAGGCCGGTCACAAGTCCGCTGCGCACCTTCTGGAAGAAGGGGCTGTCTTCGATATCGTGCAGGATCGCCACGCGCTCTTCCTCCCAGCCCAGCCCCAGATATCCTCCGGCTCCGGCCCGTTTGTTCAGATCGGCAACACCGTCCTCGATCAGCTTTTTCAGCGTTTCATCCTTGGCGGAATCCGCGTCATAGGGTTTGACGGCAATGGCGTAAAACCGGTCGGGAAGCTTGTCATGCGGATAGATATCGCGTGCGAGCTGGATCAGCGTCGCCATGGTCTCGGGCTTGAGCGTGGTTGTTTCAAGCGCCCATGCAAATTGCGGGCAGATAACGGCATTGCCGCTGATTACCAGCATGGCCCCAAGGCTCAGGCCCGCACCGCGCTTCAACAGGTCGCGGCGGGAGAGCTTCTTCTTTTCGTGGGTGGAAAGACCGTCGAAAACGGTTGTCATTCGGTTCTCCTCCTTTGCTTGCCCATCCGGAATGGATGGACTGGCTGCGCGCCCCCGGCGAATTGTCGCCACCGGGAACGCTGGCGTCTGTCGTGGCCGCTCCTCTCGGCCATGACAGGCGATACTGGCGTCGGGCGGCTTACTGGTAACGGCCGCCGCGCTGCAGAACTTCGATCTTGTACCCGTCCGGGTCTTCGGCAAAGAAGAAACGGGCGAGCTGCACGCCGTTGTTCTTGAAATCGACAAGCTTGCCGACCTTGAAGCCAAGCGCGGTAAAGCGCGCATGTTCGGCGTCGACATCGTCCACGACCACAGCAAGATGACCGTATCCGTCGCCCAGATTGTAGGGTTCGGTGCGGCCCTTGTTGACGGTCAGCTCGACTTCGAAGTCGGCTTCTGCATTGCGCAGATAGATCAGCGTGAATGTTTCGAAATCAATGCGTTCTGCAATGTCGAGCTTGAAGGCCTGGTGGTAGAAGGAAACGGATTTTTCCTCGTCGAGAACGCGGATCATCGAATGAATGGCTTTAGCCACAAGTGACTCCTATTTCTTGCATGTCATTTTTGGCAGCGCTTCGGCAAAAGCGGCTTGCGATTGTCTCACTGGTTGTCGATTATGAAAGAAAAAACGACGGCGTGGTGGCAATCGGCTACCACAGCACAGTTCGTGCTCTCAAGGATGGAGGAACCCATGTGCAAGGTTTTCGCCGAGCAGGATCCGGAAGGTTACCGGCAGATCAATCGCTCCGTGCGCATTGGCGGGCATTCCACCAGCATTCAGCTGGAGGCCACGTTCTGGCGTCTGCTGGATGAAATCGCAGCCAGCCAGAATCTGACCACGCCGCGCTTCATCTCGACACTCTATGATGAAGCGCTGGAGGCCAATGGCGCGATCCCTAATTTTGCCTCCATGCTGCGTACCACCTGCGCGCTTTATCTCATGGGGCACCGCCCCGAAGCTGCGGTCTGCGAGGAAGCGGCCTGAATGAGGTATTGGCCTCTTGGTGAAATGGGAATAGGGGAGTAGGGGAATAGGGCAGTAGGGCAATATGTTTGATACATACTCACTTACTCCCTATTCCCTTACTGCCTTCACTAAAGGAATCGAAATGGCAAGCGTAACGCGCGAACAGGTTCTGGAGCGGCTGAAGACCGTGACGGGACCGGACTTCGAAAGCGATGTTGTGTCGCTCGGACTGGTATCGGATATCTTTATTGCCGACGGCAAGGTCTTCTTCTCCATCACAGTTCCGGCGGAACGCGCAGACGGGCTGGAACCCATGCGGGTTGCAGCGGAAAAAGCCGTGAAGGAAATCCCCGGCGTTTCCGGTGCGCTGGTCACGCTGACAGCAGAAAAGCGAGGCGGTCGCACCAGTGACGACGCCCCGCCGCCGCCAAAGCCGCAACCACGCCCTGCTGCCGCAGCACCTGCGCAGCATCGCCATCCGCCGCAGCCGCAACGTGCAGCGCAAAAGCCCGGCATTCCGGGCGTCGGCGCGATCATCGCTGTCGCATCCGGCAAGGGCGGCGTTGGCAAGTCCACCACCGCGGTCAATCTGGCGCTCGGCTTGCAGGCCAATGGCTTGAAGGTCGGCATTCTCGACGCCGATATTTACGGCCCGTCCATGCCGCGTCTTCTGGGCCTTACCGGTCGTCCGGAAACGATTGAAGGCCGCATCCTGAAGCCGATGGAAAATTACGGCCTCAAGGTCATGTCCATGGGCTTCATGGTCGATGAGGAAACGCCGATGATCTGGCGCGGGCCGATGGTCATGTCGGCGCTGACGCAGATGCTGCGCGAAGTGGCTTGGGGCGAGCTTGATGTTCTTGTCGTTGACATGCCTCCGGGCACCGGCGATGCGCAGTTGACGATGGCCCAACAGGTGCCGCTCGCTGGTGCGGTCGTCGTTTCGACGCCACAGGATCTGGCGCTGATCGATGCGCGCAAGGGCTTGTCCATGTTCCGCAAGGTGGATGTTCCGCTCTTGGGTATCGTCGAGAATATGAGCTATTTCATCGCGCCGGATACTGGCAAGCGCTACGACATTTTCGGTCACGGCGGCGCGCGCAGAGAGGCCGAGCGCCTCAATGTGCCGTTCCTCGGCGAAGTACCGCTGCATATGGATATCCGCGCGCATTCGGATAATGGCACGCCGGTCACGGTGGTCGAGCCGGACAGCGAACACGCGAAAATCTACCGCGATATCGCGTCCAAGGTCTGGGAAAACATGAAGGGCGGCAACGGGGCCGGTCGGCCAGCCCCGGCGATTGTCTTCGATTAAGGGAGTAGGGGAGTAAGGCCGTAGGGGAATAAGTGAAGAGAGCGCTTGAACAAAGTTTCGGCCTTACTAGCCTATGCCCCTATGCCCCTATGCCCCTATGCCCCTATGCCCCTATGCCCCTATGCCCCTATGCCCCTATGCCCCTATGCCCCTATGCCCCTATTCCCCTATTCCCCTAACTGATCACGTCACCACTGACGGAGCATCGCGTCCGCTGCGCTTTTTCACTTCGGCGATCTGTTCCGCTGCGTCGATCAATGCTGAGAGCGTTTCCTGCGTATCGAGATTGTGCTTGGCGGTGTCCGCTTCATAGCGCTCGATATAGATGCGGATCGTTGCGCCCGATGTGCCGGTGCCCGACAGGCGAAGCACGACGCGCCCGCCATCAGGGAAATAGATGCGGATGCCCTGATGCTCGCTCACCGAATGGTCGACCGGGTCATGATAGGCGAAGTCATCCGCTTTCTCGATCTTCAGACCGTTGACCGTGGTGCCCGGCAGGCTCGAAAGCTTGGCGCGCAGGTCGGCCACCAGCTTGTTCGCGATATCCGAGTCGACCGCTTCATAGTCATGGCGGGTGTAATAGTTGCGCCCGAAGCGCGCCCAATGTTCCTCAACAATGGCCTTCACGCTTTCCTTGCGGACCGCCAGAATATTCAGCCAGAGCAGCACGGCCCAGAGACCGTCCTTCTCACGCACATGGTCGGAACCGGTGCCGGAGCTTTCTTCGCCGCAGATCGTGACCTTGCCATTGTCCAGCAGATTGCCGAAGAACTTCCAGCCGGTCGGCGTTTCATACATGCCGATGCCGAGCTTTTCCGCCACGCGGTCGGCGGCGGCGCTGGTCGGCATGGAACGCGCGATGCCCTTGATGCCGCCCTTGTATCCGGGCGCCAGATGCGCATTGGCGGCGAGCATGGCCAGCGAATCGGAAGGGGTGACGAAAATGCCGCGTCCGATGATCAGGTTGCGGTCGCCGTCGCCGTCGGAGGCTGCGCCGAAATCCGGGGCGTTGTCCGACATCAGCAGATCGTAGAGATCTTTTGCATAGACGAGGTTCGGATCGGGGTGATGCCCGCCGAAATCCGGCAGCGGAACGAAATTGACGACGCTGCCATCCGGCGCGCCGAGACGGCGCTCGAAGATTTCCTTGGCGTAAGGACCGGTCACGGCATGCATGGCGTCGAATTTGAGCGCAAAGCCGCCCTTGATCATGGCGCGGATGGCGTCGAAATCGAACAGGGTTTCCATCAGTTCGGCATAGTCGGTCACTGGATCGAAAATGACGATCTCGGCGTCACCCAGCCTGGTGCTGCCGAGTTTGTCGATATCGACATCGGCCACCTCGGCGATTTTGTACTGATCGATCACTTTGGAGCGAGCGAAGATCGCCTCGGTGATCTTTTCCGGTGCCGGGCCGCCATTGCCGATATTGTATTTGATGCCGAAATCTTCCTTCGGGCCGCCGGGATTATGGCTGGCCGAGAGTATCATGCCGCCGAATGCCTTGTATTTGCGGATCATGTTGGACGCGGCCGGTGTCGAGAGAATGCCGCCCTGACCAACCATGATGCGACCGAAGCCGTTGGCAACCGCGATCTTGATAAGCTTCTGGATCACTTCACGATTGTAGAAGCGTCCGTCGCCGCCAACCACCAGCGTCTTGCCTTCAAACCCTTCCAGCACATCGAAAATCGACTGGATGAAGTTTTCGGCATAATTGGGCTGCTGGAAAACAGGAACCTTCTTGCGTAGGCCTGAAGTGCCCGGTTGCTGGTCCTGAAAAGGTTTGGTCGCGATCGTCTTGACGGTCATATCTTTCCCGTTCGATTCAATGAATTAAGCAGTCAATGTGTTGCCATTTGCGGTCATTGCAAGACAACATAGATCAAACTTATTGTTTGAAAATAACAAAGCGTGTGTTTGTGACACGAATTTCGCGAGGGACACAGGCAACCCCCGTTTGAAACGCAAGCCAGGGTTGTTGCACATCATTTGGCGTTTGAAGTCAAATTTGGCTTTTAAGAGTGAATCGTGTGCTCGATTGTGAAGAGGGAAGGGCTAAATCGTACGAAATATCGTAAACGATGGGGCTTCTTATAATAGCTATTCACTCGATAGCTGGTTTGGTGAGCTACAACAGAACTTTAGTACTTGTTGGAAAAAATTGCTTCACCCATGAATAGGCTGGTGACACCTGTCATGGCCCCAGCCATTTCGAATCCGCTTAGTCCGAAATCTGTTCTGATACCACCCATCTCGACCTCTTTCCGCACTTGATGCAGAATATCCATACCGTCTAGCCCAAGGGTTCGTGCAAGGTAATAATCCGCCATCATTCCGTGGCAGATGCCGTGAGAAGAGCGTATTTCACCAAGCCGCGCTGTTACGATGGCCATATCGGAGCCATAGGTTTCGGCGGGAATATATGGGCGGCAATGCAGTCTTGAGTAGCCGATGCCAACAGTGCCATGGCACCAGGATGTGCTGTAGACGCCGTCTTTTCCAATACGGGGCCATCCCAGCTCTGTGCGGTATTTGGTCTCTCGCTCAAGATTTTGGAATATGACTGAAAGCGCCTCATCATCTTCTTGCTGGAAATAGGTCATGTACTCAGCAAGTACCGCCGACACGCCCGCCGTTCCGTGAGCAAAGCCCAGTAACGTGGTTTGGTCGTCGACCAGAGATCCGGCTTTGCGTTTCAAAAGATTGAATGAAAAATCAGCTAGCTTGGTGATTTTCTCTGCAATTGGATAATCGCGGAAGTGTTGGTGTAGCCTCAGCAGCATACTTAGAGTGCCCCCAATGCCGCTCACAAACTCGATCTGCTCGTAATGCTCTACTGTCTCTGTTAGCAAGCAATAAGAAATTTTACTCAGTTCTCGATCAATAATAGGCAGAAGCTTGATCAGGCGCGCATTGTTTATGACGCAGAGGCTCCACAGAGTTCCAGCCGTGCCGCTCAATGCACCGAGTTCAGCCGAAGGCGTGTCTTGGAGCTGTTCGATAGTTTGGTCGGAAATCCTGCCAGCGAATTCCGTGAAACGGGGACAAGACAAACGCTGACCGGTAATATGGAAGGCCAAAGCAATGCCGGAAATGCCTTGATAAAGGTCAATTCCACTCAAACCCGCATGAATTATATCGTCTTTTATGTGGATTGTACGCCAATTGATTTTTTCGTCGATCATCAGCGCGCAGTCCATAACCTTGCTCATTGCAAAATAAGCCAGTTTATCGATCCATTGCTCGGTGGATACCGCCTCTTGCGTTTCATCTTTATAAATTGTTTTTCTCGCGACCCATTTCTCCCCTTTCCTCAAGCGATAAACGAGGAATGCCTGCTCGGCGTCCTCCATGACCTGTTGGATAAAGGCAGGTGTTAGTCGCGAGAACTGGCTCTCGAGTTTTTGCCGGGGCGACTGATGAATGATCGTTGGGAGCTTCTCTCCAAATCCATTGAGCAGAACAGAAGAATCGAACCGCATAGAAAAATAAGGAACGTCGCCGCGAGTCAGTTCTAATAGCTCTGACTCCATAATATTTGTATCCCGGCTCGGATCGCAAAGAGCTAGCAGCTCTTGCGCTGCGCTATCCTTTTTCAAAGAACAGGGATGGCCGCAATTATATAGTATCTTTGTATATTCTTCTGTTGATTGCTTGATGATACGAATAGGAGCGCGACCAATATTGTCCCGTATAGCCCCGAGAACCTCGTCTCGGTTCTCGTGGACGAAAATTAGGGTGTCCCGCATCCCGGAAAGGATATCGCTCTCGTGTTGAATAAAATCGACTACATTTCCGTTAAGGATAACTTGGCTTTGGTATTCCCCTGTATGTAGTTTTCTCCGTTCCATTTTAAGGGAGGAAACGCGTTTTTGGGGATTCACCAGAATGTCGATATTCGTTTGAACGTTCGATTGGGCGCTCAATGCGCTTATTTCCAGTTCATCATACAACGTCTCTGTGGGCAAAAGCAGTGAGCTGTACAGGTGATTATTCGTTGGATTGTGTCGTTCTGATTCCAGGGTACATGAGAAAAGCGTCTCCAGGTCGACAAGGACTGGATATTCGCCACAGGCGATGATGTTTTCCATATGAAGGTCGGTCGAGGAACAGAGATGAGCGAGCGCTATTAATGAACCATAGCGGCGATAAAAGTTTTTCACTTGTTCCGCAGTTTGGCATTCCTTCGGAACAATGGCTTCAGCCCAGCCGTAGTCTCCATTGTTGATTGCACGCGGGAGAATATGATCAATTGGTGAGTGCTTGTTCCACCATGCAATGAAGTTGTAGTAGCCTTCATCTATGGCGATACTACGCGGTTTGTAGTAAAGTAAACGGCTGCGGCCTTCTTCATTTATGTACTCGAGCCGCGCGGTTTGCTGCATCCCTCGGTGAGGGTCGCCTATCATACGGATATCATTAATTCTCGTAATTGCATTATCGCTATGGAAATACTTCGCGGCCACGTTCAGATCCGTCTCGATACGGTCCATGAACTGTTGCAAAGAAATCGAAAAAATACTTATCTCTTGCTGCCACGTCGACCATAGTCTGGGATACTTTTCGTAAAGCGCCGACAAATTTTCTTGTTTGCAAACCTCTCGGATAAAAAATGTAAACCGGATGTTCTCCGTGTCCCCTTGCAGTAATCCGTCTTCGTCTACAAAGTTCATCTCCAGTATCAGTACCCTTTCCCATTTTCTTTTGAATATTGGGAATAACGCTTCTTTCGCGATTTTACTGAATAATTTATTAGATATAATTTTATTATCAATCTCTTTGATTTTTAGAATAATTCCGTCAGTAATATTTTTGTATACGTAATAAAATACGTCATCTTTTGTAAATTTACAGTTCATTTGAATACTTAAATAATATAGTTTAAATAATTGGTGTGCATTGGGCTCTATCTACGGGCCCAATGCATATATTATAATATAAATATTAAATACAAACTTGGTAGCAGCATGTGCAGAAGCTTGTGTAGTGGTTTGATTTTGTTGGGTTGATTTTTGTCGTCGTTCCAACGATTTTATCGACTTTGTCGCTATGGAATTTCTTAGAGATCATCTTTATTCTCCAAAAATACATGTTGATTTTAATTTCAATATAAAGCTGTAGTGTTTTAATTTTTGCCATCAATAATTATAGATTCTGATGGTTTTATAATTAAATCATAAAATTATTAATCCGTTTATCCCAAATAATAAAGAATTTTATTCCATTTTAATTGGGATGGATGAAATAAGGGGCGTGTGAGTTCTTTCAGGCGACGTCAGGATTCTATACAAAATGCAATTTTTGAGTTTGTGGGCGCTAGCCTGCATCCTTGAACAGCACGCTCTGGTCGAACAGATAGCGATTGGAAAGCGGCAGGCTTGCAGCGCCCATCGCCTTGGCGTGGACGCCCACCTTGCCTTCGATGATTTCCGGCGCACTCAGACCCTGAAGGTCCAGGCGGGAAAGTTCGGCCCGCGTCGCTTCGACAATGCGATGGCGAACACCTTCCGGTAGCCATCCATCGATGATGGCTGCAGGGAAATCGATGATCGACGCCGCCGCAACCGCCGCATGGGCAAGCCCGCGTGCGGCGAGTGCAATCCAGGCATCCAGCGGTTCGCCGAAATTGTGCCAGCTTTCGGGCGACAGCCAGAGATCGTCGGATGAAATATTCTGCTCCTGCAACAGCCGCTCCAGCACGAAAAGCGAGGCGGTATCGATCAGCTGCAATGTCGCGCGGCCGTCTTCGACGCTGCGCATGCGCATCGGCATGGAACCAAGCGCACCGGCATTGCCCGTGCGGCCCGGATAGAGCGTGTTGTTCAGCACCACGCCGCCGCCAATGAACGAGCCGATGAAGAAATAGACGAAATCCGTGAATTCCGGCCCGCGCCCGAAGGTCAGTTCCGCGCCACAGGCCGCTGTGCCGTCATTCTGGAGAAACACTGGAAACGGAAAGACCGCGCCGAAATCGTTGACGAGATCGGCATCGAGCCACGCATTCATGTCGGCGGCGGGGGCGCCCACTTCCTCAACCCAGTTCCACAGTTCAAAAGGCAGCGCGATGCCGAGACCCGCAATGCGATCGCGCTTGTCCGGATCAAGTGCGGCGGTGAAAGCGGCAATGCTGTCAAAGGCGAAATGGCGAATTTCGTCGGGCACCGGCCAGCGATAGGTGATGTGCCTGCGTTCACGGATCGCGCCCAGAAAATCCATCAATATGATTTCCGCGCTGCGTCGTCCGATCTTGAGGCCAAAGGAGAAAACGCCGTCGGCTGCAAGCCGCATTGGCATGGAAGGCTGGCCGACGCGCCCCCGCACGCGCTCGCCCTGGGTGATCAGCCCATCTTTCTCCAGAGCACGAATGATGACGGAAACGGTCTGCGCCGAAAGGCCGGTCAGGCGCGCAATATCGGCCCGGGCCAGTGCGCCATGCCTGCGAACGAGCGCCAGAACCAGCCGCTCATTATAGGCGCGCACGCCGATCTGGTTGGAACCGCGATTGATGTTCGCGCCCGGTTCGGCAAATTTCTGCATGGCGGGGCCGGGTGAACCTGCCGGTCCGTCCCTCGGCTCGGAAACGTCTTGTTCCGGATGATGCCTGACCATTCTCTCTCCCAGATCCCACGCATATGGCACGGCGAGGTTCCTAACCCATTCGTCGCAGGAGAAAAAGCCTTCTTCTTAGGGATATGAAATAAAAACAAAAGCTTATGCGGCAAGATGCTCGCGCTTTTGAGTGCGGCCTCCAGCCTCCCATGGCTCTCTCCTCCGGGGCCGAGAGTGACACAGCACATTAATAAATCAAGTGGATTTATTAATTGACTCTGTTTCAAAGCCGTGTTTTCCTCATGGCATGCCGGGGGAAAAGGACCGGTTTCACTCTGGGAGGAGTTCATGAAGAAGACAGTTCTGTCGGCGGCCTTTGCTGCCTTCACGCTTGGTGTTGCAGCACTGCCTGCGCATGCCGCCGATGTCGGCGCGTGCCTCATTACCAAGACCGACACCAATCCCTTTTTCGTCAAGATGAAAGAAGGCGCCGTCGCCAAGGCCAAGGAGCTGGGCGTCAACCTCAAGACCTATGCGGGCAAGATCGACGGCGATTCCGAGAGTCAGGTTGCAGCCGTTGAAACCTGCATCGCCGATGGCGCGAAGGGCATTCTCATCACGGCTTCCGACACCAAGGGCATCGTGCCGACGCTGCAAAAGGCGCGTGACGCTGGGCTTCTGATCATCGCGCTCGACACGCCGCTGGAACCGGCAGATGCGGCAGATGCGACGTTTGCGACCGATAATTTCATGGCTGGCGAACTGGTCGGCAAATGGGCGGCGTCAACGCTTGGCGACAAGGCCAAGGATGCGCGCGTCGCCTTCCTGAACCTGACAGCCTCGCAGCCCAGCGTCGACGTGTTGCGCGATCAGGGCTTCGATGTCGGTTTCGGTATCGACCCGAAGGACAAGAGCAAGCTTGGCGATGAGGACGATCCGCGCATTGCCGGTCGCGATCTGACCGATGGCAATGAAGAAGGCGGCCGCCGCGCCATGGAAAACCTTCTCCAGAAGGATCCGACCATCAATGTCGTGCATACGATCAACGAACCTGCCGCCGCTGGCGCTTATGAAGCGTTGAAGGCCGTGGGGCGTGAAAAGGACGTGCTGATTGTTTCCATTGATGGCGGCTGCCCCGGCGTGAAGAACGTTGCGGCTGGCGTGATTGGCGCAACCTCGCAGCAATATCCATTGCAGATGGCGTCGCTTGGCATCGAGGCGATCAAGAAGTTTGCCGATACCGGTGAAAAGCCAAAGCCGACCGAAGGCAAAACCTTCGTCGATACGGGCGTGACGCTCGTCACCGACAAGCCTGTCGATGGCGTGCCGTCCATCGATACCAAGACGGCGCTCGGCAAGTGCTGGGGCTGATCCTTCGTTGAAATGACGGCCTGGCGGGTTGTTAGCACTACAGTTGCAAATTCGTCAGGCCGTGGCGAAACGAGTGATTTCCGAGCACCGGAGCGGAGCGTACTTCAATGTACGTGAGCACCGGAGCACAGGAAATTGCTCGTTGCAGACCGGCATCACGAAGAATGCAACTGTAGTGTCAGATTTGCCGGACCGCTCTGCGGGCGAAAGCAGGAGACAATCATGAGTGAGCCACAGGCGGCATCCGCTGCACAAAAACCGTCGATGCAGGCGTTTGAAACAACCCTGTCGCAAAGCGCAACCGACGTCGCCTCCTTCGATGCGGGCGATCGTTCGACCGTTTACCGCGTCCGCCAGTTCCTGCATCACAATCCGGCAGCCGTGCCGCTGATCGTGCTGGTTCTGTCGCTGGTGGTGTTCGGCGTCACATTGGGCGGCAAATTCTTCTCCGCCTTTGCGCTTACGCTCATTCTCCAGCAGGTCGCCATCACCGGCATCATTGCCGTGGCCCAGACGCTGGTTATCCTCACCGCCGGTATCGATCTTTCGGTCGGCGCGATCATGGTACTGTCGTCGGTGGTGATGGGCCAGTTCACCTTTCGCTATGGCCTGCCAGCCGAGCTTTCCATCGTGCTTGGCTTCGCAACCGGTGCGCTGTGCGGCTTTATCAACGGCTTTCTTGTCGCTTATGTTCGCCTGCCGCCCTTCATCGTCACGCTGGGCATGTGGCAGGTGATTCTCGCCACGAATTTCCTGTATTCGGCGAATGAAACCATCCGCGCGCAGGAAATCACTGCGCAAGCGCCAATCCTGCAGTTTTTCGGCGAAAGCATTCGTGTCGGCGGCGCGGTCTTCACCTATGGCGTGATCGCCATGGTGCTGCTGGTGTTGCTGCTCTGGTATGTGCTGAACCACACCGCCTGGGGTCGCCATGTCTATGCCATTGGCGATGATCCGGAGGCCGCAAAGCTCTCAGGCGTTTCGGTCAAGCCGATCCTGATGTCGGTCTATGTTCTGGCCGGTATCATCTGTGCTCTGGCCGGTTGGGCGATGATTGGTCGCCTCGGTTCCGTGTCACCAACTGCAGGCCAGTTTGCCAATATTGAATCCATCACAGCCGTGGTGATCGGCGGCATCTCGCTCTTCGGCGGGCGCGGCTCCATCCTCGGCACCATGTTCGGCGCGCTGATTGTCGGTGTGTTCTCGCTGGGCCTGCGTCTGTGGGGCACCGATCCGCAATGGACCTATCTCCTGATTGGCGTTCTCATCATCGCTGCTGTCGCCATCGACCAATGGATCAGAAAGGCTGCCGCATGACAAACTCGGCTACACCTGTTCTCTCGGCAAAAGGTCTGGTCAAGCGTTATGGGCGCGTCACCGCGCTCGACCATGCCGATTTTGATCTCTATCCGGGCGAAATCCTCGCTGTCATCGGCGACAATGGCGCCGGTAAATCATCGCTCATCAAGGCGCTGTCCGGCGCGATCAAGCCCGACGAAGGCGAAATCCAGCTCGACGGCAAGCCGGTCAGCTTCCATTCGCCGATGGAAGCCCGGCATGCGGGTATCGAGACGGTTTACCAGAACCTTGCTTTGTCGCCCGCGCTTTCCATCGCCGACAACCTGTTTCTCGGGCGGGAAATCCGCCGCAAGGGACCGCTCGGTTCGGTGTTCCGTATGCTCGACCGAGGCGCGATGGAGAAGATCGCCCGCGACAAGCTGACGGAGCTGGGTCTGATGACCATCCAGAATATCGGTCAGGCGGTGGAGACGCTGTCCGGCGGGCAGCGTCAGGGCGTTGCGGTGGCGCGCGCAGCCGCTTTCGGGTCCAAGGTCGTGATCATGGATGAGCCGACGGCAGCGCTCGGCGTGAAGGAATCGCGCCGCGTGCTGGAACTGATTCAGGACGTCAAGGCGCGAGGCATGCCGATCGTGCTCATCTCACATAACATGCCGCATGTGTTCGAAGTGGCCGACCGCATTCATATTCACCGGCTCGGACGCCGCCTGACGGTTATTGATCCGAAGGAATATTCGATGTCTGACGCTGTGGCTTTGATGACGGGCGCAATGCGACCGAAGGCCGAGGCCGCATAGTTTTCTTGAGTGGACCGCTCGAATCGGGACATCTGTCCGCACGACCACGAAACGGAAACTGGACATGACGCCTATCGAGCGCGAAGACCTGCCTTCAGAAATTCTTGCGCGGCTTGCCAGGGATGACAGCCGGCTGATCGTCGCCATTGCTGGCCCTCCGGGTGCAGGCAAGTCCACCATCTCTGAAGAGCTTCGCGCCGCGCTCAACAAGGGTGAAGACGCGCCGTCCATTGTGGTGCCGATGGACGGATTTCACCTCGATGACGTGATTCTGGATCAGCGCGGTTTGCGCAGTCGCAAAGGATCGCCGCCGACTTTCGATTGCGCCGGGTTTGCAGCGCTGCTCGAACGGCTGAAACACGCGCGGGAGGAAGTGTTCATTCCGGTGTTCGACCGTGCGCTGGAGCTTTCCCGTGCGGCGGCCTCGGTGGTCGGCCCTGAGCATCGGGTGCTTCTGGTGGAAGGCAATTATCTACTGCTCGACCAGCAACCATGGTCGAGACTGGAGCCGTTTTTCGACATGACGATCCGCCTTGATGTGCCTTTTCCGGTGCTGGAGCGCCGATTGATCGACCGCTGGCTTTCCTATGGTTTCGACGAGGAGACGGCGCGCAGCCGCGCATTTTCCAACGACATTCCCAATGCCCAGCTCGTCGTGGAACAATCGCGCCAGGCGGATTTTGTCGTGGTCTCGGACGGGCGATAACGGGGAATTGCTGCTTTCAAGGCTTGCGAGGATGCGCTTGCGTCTGCATGATGGGGGTCAATTCATAGTCACCTGCAATTTCCGATCGGAATAATCCCCAATGACCGATTACGTTTTCGCGCCGCGCCCGCAGCCTTTTCTGCCCGTGAAGGGAACAGACGCGCTTTTTCCCGTGCATCGCATCTATTGCGTCGGGCAGAATTATGCCGATCACGCCATCGAAATGGGCGGCGATCCGACCCGCAATCCTCCGTTCTTCTTCCAGAAGAATCCGGACAATCTGGTCATCAATGGCGGTGATTTTCCCTATCCGCCCAAGACCGAGGATGTGCATCACGAGATCGAGCTGGTGATCGCATTGAAGACCGGCGGCACCGACATTCCGGTCGAGAAGGCGCTGGATCACGTTTACGGCTATGCGGTCGGGATCGACATTACGCGGCGTGACCTGCAAGCGGTCGCTAAAAAGGCGGGGCGCCCGTGGGAGGTCGCCAAGGCTTTCGAACATTCCGCACCGTGCTCGGCCATTGCGCCTGTGTCAGATGTGGGCCATCCGCAATCGGCATCGATTTCGCTGTCTATCAATGGTGAGACGCGCCAGTCCGGCGATCTCAACCAGATGATCTGGAAAGTGGCCGAAACGATTTCCTATCTTTCGTCGCTCTTTGAGCTGCAGCCGGGCGATCTTATATTCACAGGCACGCCCGCAGGCGTTGGTCCCGTGCAGCGCGGTGACCGTCTCGTGGGCAAGGTGGATGGTGTCGGCAGCCTGTCCGTAACGGTTGCCTGAGGTTTATTGTTGAGCGGAGGAGGCAGAATGAGCACCTATCTTCCCGATGATGTGCATGATGCTTTGGAGCGCGTCATCGCTGAGAAGCATCCGGGTCTGAACCTGACAGAAGCCATAACGCTGATTTTGCGCAAGTGGCTGGTCCATGAAGGCTATCTGCCGACGGCGCCGGAACATGGCACGCCGCCGGAAGAACTGAATGCGACCAATGATGATTAGCGCGTCCGACACAACGCCGAAGCACCAGAGCCGGGGCGACAAGTGACGATGGCCAAGCATTCAAATCAGGGCGCGGGTCGCAAGGCGGCGCTTGGCAAACGCCTTTTGATTCTCACGATTCTTGCCATTTTGCTGGTCATCGCGCTTGTCTGGATGAGCATTTATCTCTTCGATCCGAACGGGGGGCTGGACTTCGACGATCTTGGAATTTTCGCCTTGGATTTCAATATCATAGATACGATGCTGCCGCGCATTCTCTGAGCGCGTTAATCCTTTTGTTACCATTTGAAATATTCATTTTGGCGCGACCCTGACGTTTAGCGCTTCCGTTTTTCGTCTTTTGCGTGGTACAGAACTGTCATCGACCGAAAGAATATTGACTGCAACGGGCTTCCTGGAGGCCGTTAAGCCAAGAGGATCTGGATGGCATTCGAGGACATCAAGGCGGAAATTGCGCTGCTGTTTGAGCAAATGGTGAATCAGCCGCAGGACGCCCATGAAATCCGCGAAACGGTTCGCGAAAAGCTGAATGCGCTCCGTGCGAACGGTTTGCCGCTGCCTGACGATCTGGTCGAGCTTGAAAAACGCATCGAAAAAGATTTCGATTCCTGAGAACGGGTCCAGCTATGCGTTTCGCGCTTTTTTCTTCTGCATCCGCTTCCCTTGCACGCAAGGGTGTCCTGCTTTTGGGCTGCGCCGTGGCGCTGAGTGCTTGCAATACCACCAATGATGGCAAGCCGGTCAAAACGGCTCTGATTTCTCCAGCCGATACCGCACCGCAGACAAGTGCAGCGGGTGCCGCTGTCGGCGCTACTGCTGCGCCGCAGGCTGTTGCTGTGGCTGGTACGCCTGCCGCCGCCGCTGGTGCTGCTACGGTTCCGGGGGCTACGCCTGCCGCTGATGCGGCTGTCGGCACGACTGCTACGGCCATGGCTGCTGGTCCGGCTGCAACGGGCGGCGCTGCCGCTATTGCCGCAGCCACCGCGACGGACGGCACTGCCGTTCCCGGTGTTCCCGCAGCGGGTGCAGAAGCAGTTGCTTCCGCCGAACCTGCCCTGCCAGCTGTCGTTCCTATTCCAGGCGAACGTGGCGTTTCGCAGCCGATGATGGCCTATGCTGGCGCACGTGCTGCGGCTTCGCCTGCCTCGGTTGCCGCCAATATGGCTTTTGAGACGCCGGAGCATGCGCCGAAAGATATCGACGCGCTGATTGCCAAATATTCCGTCGCTTATGATGTACCTGAGCGTCTGGTGCGCCGGGTCGTGCATCGCGAGAGCCGCTTCAATCCCGGTGCGCGCAATGGACCTTATTGGGGTCTGATGCAGATCAGCCATCCGACGGCACGCGGCATGGGCTATAAGGGCG
Organism: Ochrobactrum sp. 19YEA23; assembly: GCF_029909865.1. Classification (NCBI taxonomy): domain Bacteria; kingdom Pseudomonadati; phylum Pseudomonadota; class Alphaproteobacteria; order Hyphomicrobiales; family Brucellaceae; genus Ochrobactrum; species Ochrobactrum sp. 19YEA23. Next base: position 439,176 of record NZ_JASAMQ010000001.1, read on the forward strand.
CGCCGAAGGGCTTGCTCGATGCCGAAACGAACCTGAAATATGCCGTTCGCTATCTGTCGGGCGCGTATAAGGTTGCCGGCGGCAATGAAAGCCAGGCCGTGCGTTACTATGCACGCGGCTATTATTACGACGCCAAGCGTCAGGGTATGCTGGAAGAAACCGGCATGGATGGCGGTTTCCGTAACGGTCCGACACGCGATGCTGCGGCTTCTATCGAGCCGGTTTCCCTGCCAAGCGGTTCTTCGGCCCCGTTGCCGGGTGTTGCGCCGATTCAGGCCTCTTACGCCCCTGCACAATAAGCTTCTCCCGGCGGCGGCTTGGTCGCCGGTGTAATTCCCGATATAGACTGGAGCATCGGCCCAAAAATCGGAATCGATTTTTGGAAAGAACGATGCGTTTAACTGTCATATTGACGCTGCAGAGCAATGGCAGTTTTCTGTCTGAAAATCGGACAGGGCGAAGACTATGAAACTGCCAGATACAATCAAATGGCATTACGACAGGGCGGAGCTCTGGGCGGATGGGGTCATCCATGTGCTCGGCGTGGCGCTGGCCTTTGCCGGTGCAATCGCCATGCTGATCTATTTCCTGCCGAACAGTCCTGCGGCGACATCGATTTCCTCCAGTGTCTATCTGGCATGCCTTCTGGGCGCGCTCGGTATTTCGGCAGTCTATAATATCTGGCCGGTGTCGCCGACCAAATGGTTCCTGCGCCGGTTCGATCATTCGGCCATCTACCTGCTGATTGCCGGGACCTACACGCCTTTCGCCATGCATATGGGCGACCGCGCCGTGCCGCTGCTTCTCTTCGTGTGGGGTGTGGCTTTTGTTGGCATCATGCTGAAGCTTTTTCTGCCCGGTCGTTTCGATCGGCTGTCGATCCTGCTTTATCTGGCGCTCGGATGGAGCGGCATTATGGTTTACGACACGATCACTCAATCGCTGCCGACCACCGTGTTCTGGCTGATCGCAGCAGGCGGCATCGTTTACTCGCTGGGTGTGATCTTTCACGTCTGGCAGCGGCTGCGTTTCCAGAACGCTATCTGGCATGGCTTTGTCGTCGTTGGGGCGATGCTGCATTATTGTGCTGTGTTTTTTGTTGGCGCGTGGAACTGAAACTCTCAATGGAAGTCTCGCGACTTCGGCATGATCCGCACATTTCTGGGGTGATGTGCCATTTGTGACGGTGCGACGAGGCGTTGTGCTTCGCGCCCGCTCAGATCCAGCAAGGCACCGGAGCGGTCCTCGATCTTGGCCGCCACCACATGCACCACGCCTTCCGGGCTTCGCTGGACGCGACCTTCGATGCGGACCAGACGCGCGCCCATCACCTCGCGACGAAATGCTTTCATGATCTTCGGCCAGACGACGATATTGGCGATGCCAGTCTCGTCTTCGATGGTGAGAAACACAACGCCCTTCGCGCTGCCGGGGCGCTGCCGCACCGTCACGATACCTGCCACCTTCATGCGGCGGCTATCGGTGCCTTCCTGCACGGCGCGACAGGTGGAAACGCCTTCCGCTGCCAGCCCCTCGCGCAAATATTGCAGCGGATGCCCTTTCAGCGAAAGCCGGGTCGTTTCGTAATCGGCAATGACATGTTCAGCGGCGGCCATTTCGGGCAGCTTGGTGCGCGGTTCTTCCGCCAGTTCGCTTGTGGCCGCAGCCCGGAACAGCGGAAGGGTCTCATCATTGGGCAGGCGGCGCACAGCCCAGAGTGCTGCACGGCGGTCGATATCGAGCGAGCCGAAAGCATCCGCATCGGCGAGCGCGGTGAAAGCGCGCCGGTCGAGGCGCAGGCGGCGATGCATATCCTCAATGGTGCGATAAGGCTCATGTCGGTCGGCAAGCAGCAGCTTTGTGTCATCCTTGGAAAAGCCGTCGATCTGGCGGAAGCCAAGCCGTACAGCTGGATATGGTCCGGGAATGTCTTCCAGAAGATTATCCCACTGGCTGAAATTCACATCGACCGGCAGAACCGTCACGCCATGCTCACGCGCATCGCGCACGATCTGCGCTGGCGCATAAAAACCCATCGGCTGCGAGTTGAGCAGCGCGGCGGCAAAGACTTCCGGGTGGTGATGTTTGATCCACGCGGAAATATAGACCAGATGCGCAAAGCTTGCCGCATGGCTTTCCGGAAACCCATATTCACCGAAACCCTTGATCTGGTTGAAGCAATTCTCGGCGAAGGTCCGGTCGTAGCCTCGTTTCACCATGCCGTCGATCATCTTTTCCTGCATGGTGTGGATGGTGCCCATCTTGCGGAAAGTTGCCATGGCCCGGCGCAGCTGGTTGGCTTCGTCGGGCGTGAACTTTGCCGCCTCGATGGCAATACGCATCGCCTGTTCCTGAAACAGCGGCACGCCTTTGGTCTTGTCCAGTATCTGCCGCAGCTCGTCCGGTGGGCCATGTTCCGGGGCAGGCGACGGCAAGGTGTTGGGCTCCTGTCCGTTTCTTCGTCTCAGATAGGGATGCACCATATCGCCCTGAATCGGACCGGGGCGCACAATGGCGACCTGGATGACAAGATCGTAGAACTCGCGCGGGCGCAAACGCGGCAGCATGTTCATCTGCGCGCGGCTTTCCACCTGAAACACACCGAGCGAATCCCCCTTGCAGAGCATGTCATAGACAGTCTTGTCGTCGCGGGGCAGGGTGGCGAGGGTCATTTTTTGACCGCCATAAAGCTGCGGCTTGTGCTGGTGAATGAGGTCGAAGGCCTTGCGAATGCAGGTCAGCATGCCGAGCGACAGCACATCCACTTTCATCAGCCCCACTTCATCGATGTCATCCTTGTCCCATTCGATGAAAGAGCGCTTATCCATCGCCGCCGGGCCGATGGGCACAGTCTCGTCCAGACGGTCGCGTGTGAGCACAAAGCCCCCCACATGCTGCGACAGATGACGCGGAAAGCCGATCAGCTCTATGGCCAGTTCCACAGCGCGCCGGATGACTGGATTTTCCGGATCGAGGCCCGTCTGACGAATATGTTCTTTGTCGATGCCGCCGCCGGATATGCCCCAGACCGTATTGGCAAGCGCCGCTGTCACATCTTCGGTCAGCCCCAGCGCCTTGCCGACATCGCGGATCGCACTGCGGGAACGATAACTGATGACGGTCGCGACAATTGCCGCGCGATCAGTGGTGTAACGATTATAGACATATTGCATCACCTCCTCGCGCCGCTCATGCTCGAAATCGACGTCGATATCCGGCGGCTCCTTACGCTCGGCGGAGATGAAACGCTCGAACAGCAGGTCCACTTCGGTAGGGTCCACACCGGTTATGCCAAGACAGAAGCAGACGACCGAATTTGCCGCCGAACCGCGCCCCTGACACAAAATGTCTTGCGAGCGGGCAAAGCGCACAATGTCATGGACGGTCAGGAAATAGGCTGCATATTGCAGCTTTTCGATCAGCGCCAGTTCCTTGACGATCAGCGCCTGCACCTTTTCCGGTATGCTGTCCGCGCCGTAATGTCGGGCGGCACCTTCCCAGGCCAGATCATGCAGATGCTGCTGCGGCGTCTTTCCCGGCGGCACGGGCTCGTCGGGATAATCATATTTCAACTCGTCGAGCTGGAAGGTGATGGGCGCGGTGAAATCGGCGGTCGCAGCAATCGCCTGCGAATAGGCGCGGAAAAGCCGGACCATTTCCCGCGCTGGCTTCAGATGACGCTCGGCGTTTTTCTCCAGCAGCCGCCCGGCGGCAAAAACCGTGCTGTGATGGCGGGTCGCCGTCAGCACATCCTGAAGCGCGCGGCGGTCGGGGTGGTGATAGAGCACGTCATTGGTGGCGAGAAGCGGCACGCCCGCGTCTGCTGCAAAACGGGCGATGCGCTCGGCCCGGCGTCCATCATGTCCCTGATGCGGCATGGCCAGCGCCAGCCAGACGCAGCCTTGTGCCGCCGTGGCAATTTCCGACAGGCGCGCCGGAAAGTCAGGATCGTTGTCTTCCGGGGGCATGACGGCGATCTGAAACTGTCGGGCGCGAAACAACAGGTCGGCCCAGAGCAGATGGCATTCGCCCTTGATGGCAGCGCGCCTTTTGCCCTCGGTCAGGAGGCGGCACAATTGCCCATAAACAGGCCGGTCGCGCGGGTAGACGACCATATCCGGCGTGCCGTCGATGAAGGACAGGCGGCAGCCGATGAAAAGCCGGAAGTCGCTTTTGTCACGAAAATCCTTCCATGCGGCATGCGCCCGCACCACACCGGCCAGCGTGTTGCGATCAGCAATGCCGATGCCGGACAGACCAAGTTCGTGCGCGCGCAATACCAGTTCCTGCGGATGCGATGCGCCGCACAGGAAGGAGAAATTGCTGGCGACAGCCATTTCATAATAAGCGGGGTTTTTGCCGATCTGTGTCATCAGGCAAACAACCCATGCAGAAACCAGCGTGGATGATTGGCGCCGTCATAAAGCCCTTCGCGGAAAATCCAGAAGCGCTGGCCGTTCTCATCTTCCACCCGGTAATAATCGCGCAGCTCCGGTACGTCATGACCGATGGAAAGCCACCATTCCGGCTCGATCCGCTCCGGCCCTTCGGCAAGGCGAATATGATGGCGAACCCGCCGCCACAGGAAAAACGAGGGCGGGCTGTCAGGCACTTCCGCCACGCTTTCGATGGGCTGCGGCGGACGAAACAGTTTTATGGGGCGTGCTGGCGGATCACCGGCTAATACCGCACTGCTTTCATAGTCGGTCCCGTTTGCGCGGCTGCCATGTAGGGCAGGGCGCAGGCCAAAAGCGCGCTCCGGCATATGCGTATCGCGCGCGAAGGGCACCAACACGCGTTCCGGCCCCAGACGCGCCGAGAGCCGGTCGATCAGCTGGCTGAAACCGGCATCGTCTTCCTCATGCTGGTCCAGCCCGGTCTGGCGTTGTGCGACCGCGGCGCTGCGCAAGGCGGCAAGCCTGATCATGTCGAAACCGAACCCGGCATCCAGCGGATCGGTAAGGGCGTTGAGCCTTTCGCGCGCAAGGCGCAGAAAAACCCTGTCATCACGCAGAGGCTGGCCAGTCTCAATATGAATATGGCGTATCGCGCCATCGACCCGGAAGAAGGACGCTTCGATCAGAAGCGCACCTTTGCCTTCTGTTTCAAGCCGGGCGAACAGTTCCAGCGCCAGTTCCTGCAGGATGCGCTCCACCAGTTCCATGGCGGTCAGAGGCTCGGACAGGCGACGTTCAGTCGTTGCGAGCGGCACCATGCGCAGCGGCGAGATGGGCGCGCGCTCCTGCCGTGTCAGGCGACCGAGACGGGTGGCGAGATCGGGGCCGAAGCGGGCGGTGAGTGCGGCACGCGGCAGCGCCATCACATCGCCGATCCGTTTCAGGCCCGCACGCTTGAGGCCTGTTTCAGCGGCATTGGCCAGTTCAAGTGCGGAAAGCGGCAGGCGCGGCAACACGGCGTCGGCTTGCACTTTGTCGAAGACACCGCCTCTCGTGCCACGGGCGAGAAGCCGCGCAGCAAAGCTGTTATCGGCAATGGCCGCCTGTATGTGCAGACCGGCGCGCTCGATGCGCCGGATCACATCGGCATGCATGGCGGCCAATCCGCCGAACAGATGCGCACAACCGGTAATGTCCAGCATCAGCCCGTGCGGCGGATCGAAGGCGACAAGCGGCGTATAGCGTTCGCACCAATGGGCCATGCTATTGAGCAGGGCGGCATCGCGCTCCGGCTCGGCATTGGCTACATCCAGCCTTTCCACGCGCGCTCGCGCATCGGTCAGCGCCATGCCGGGATAAAGCCCGAGCTTGGCGGCCTTGACGTCGATGGCCGTCAGCCGCAGCGCATTGGCGGTGCGCTCGGTAATGACAAGCGGCAGCGCGTCGGATGCTTGCCTGGAGGACGCATCAGATCGCCCGGCGCGGTGCAACCTGTCCGTCGGCAGGAACGGAAACCACAGCGCCATGAACGCCATGGAGGACGCCATGAATGCCGACGCTACCGCTTCCTTCCCGTTCTCTGATGCCGAATTCAAGGGTTTCATTGTTCCATTCCATGATCCACTGGCCGCATGTGCCATGACGGTTGCGCTCCAGGACGGCTAGAAAAGCCGGTTTCCCGGGCGCATTGGCTCCGCTGGAGCGCGAGGGCGCAGGGGCCACACGCCATCGGCTGACGGCAGCACTTTGCACGCCGGTGCGATGGCTTCGAAGCAGGATGACCGGCAGTTGCGCTGTCTCCGCTGCCAGCAGCAGGCGGCGCGAGGCCGTCAGGTCGAGGCATTTCGGCTGGCCGGTTATCGAGGCAACGATGCCGGAAACGAGATGCGAAGCCTTGCCGCCGGTTCCTGCTTCCAGCACATCATTGGCGGCCTTCAGCACATCCTGCGCATTCGGGCAGCGTACGATCAGCAACCGGTGCGGATCGATGCCGAAAGCATTCAGTCCCGGCGGATAGAGCCCGCCATATTCGCTTGTCGCCGTTTCCTCCTCGATCCAGATGATCGGTCGCTGCTTTTGTGTGGCTCGCAATGCCATGGCGAGCGCAAAGCCGGTTGCCGCCATATGCGCACCGGGATTTTCAGCGAAAACCTCATGCAAGGCATCGCCAGCAAGCCCATGCGGAAAGGCTGCGTCCGTCGCCGCGTGGCCCAGTGCGAAACTGTTTGTGCGCCCGAAACCGGCACCTGTATCGCCAGAAAAGTTTCCTTGCGGATCGTTGCCTTCAATGGCGGTAACCATGCGCCGCAACGTCGCGATGTCGATGCCGCTCACGTCGAAATTCCTGTAATCTGTCTGTGTTTGATTGCGCGGTTCCGGAGGCAAGCCTGCCTGCCGGTTTTACCGAAGTCGCTTTCGTTCTCTATTTGTTCCAGTATTGAATCGACTCTGAAAAGAGTCAAGCGGGGAAACGTCCGATCCCTGTCAGCGTGTCGGATTCTTCATAGAAAAGAAAATTCAGGACAAAGAAAAACGCCCTCCGATGAGGGAGGGCGTTTCATATTCTCAATACTGGGTCTGCTTATTTGCGGTCGCGTGCAGCCAGCGTACGCAGGCGCAGCGCGTTGAGCTTGATGAAGCCCGCTGCATCCTTCTGGTCGTAAGCGCCCTGATCGTCTTCGAAGGTCACGAGCTTGTCGGAATAAAGCGACTTGTCCGATTCGCGGCCGATCACCATCACATTGCCCTTGTAGAGCTTGAGAGTGACTTCGCCTTCGACGTTTTTCTGGCTGAGATCGATTGCGGCCTGAAGCATTTCGCGTTCTGGCGAGAACCAGAAGCCGTAATAGATCAGCTCCGCATAGCGCGGCATCAGCTCATCCTTGAGGTGAGCAGCACCACGGTCGAGCGTGATCGATTCGATGGCGCGGTGAGCTGCCAGCAGGATCGTGCCGCCCGGCGTTTCGTAGACGCCACGCGACTTCATGCCGACGAAGCGGTTTTCCACGAGGTCGAGACGACCGATGCCGTTGTCGCGGCCATAGTCATTGAGCTTGGCAAGAAGCGTCGCAGGCGAAAGACGCTCGCCATTGATCGAAACGGCATCGCCCTTTTCAAAGCCGATCTTGATGATCGTTGCCTTGTCGGGTGCTGCTTCCGGGGAAATGGTGCGCATATGCACATATTCCGGTGCTTCGAGTGCCGGATCTTCCAGAACCTTGCCTTCGGACGAGGAGTGCAGCAGGTTGGCGTCGACGGAGAACGGCGCTTCGCCCTTCTTGTCCTTGGCAACCGGAATCTGGTGCTGTTCGGCAAATTCGAGCAGATGCGTGCGGCTCTTGAACGACCAGTCGCGCCATGGGGCGATGATCTTGATGTCCGGGTTCAGCGCATAAGCGGAAAGCTCGAAGCGAACCTGATCGTTGCCCTTGCCGGTCGCACCGTGCGCAATGGCGTCGGCGCCGGTCTTCCTGGCAATCTCGATGAGGTGCTTGGAAATAAGCGGACGGGCAATCGACGTGCCGAGCAGATAAACGCCTTCATAGACGGCATTGGCGCGGAACATCGGGAAAACGAAATCGCGCACGAATTCTTCGCGCACGTCCTCAATGAAGATTTCCTTGATGCCCAGCATTTCAGCTTTCTTGCGGGCCGGTTCAAGTTCTTCGCCCTGGCCCAGATCGGCGGTGAAAGTCACGACTTCCGCGCCGAGTTCCGTCTGAAGCCATTTCAGGATGATCGAGGTGTCGAGACCGCCCGAATAGGCGAGCACGACCTTCTTAACGTCTTTCCACTTGCTCATAGTCAACTTCCGATACGATGGATGCCCCATTGTCCGCTCGGGAAGAGCATCCGCAGGGCTTGGGAATTGGATGTTGCTGTCCTTTTATCAGTTGCTAAGCCACGTGCAAGCAGGATGGCTGCGACTTATCGAAAAGACGAGAGAATCCAGTAGCAGTAAAGCCGAAATCGCGTTAGCTTGCCGCGAATTTTCGGAGCTACGCGCATGTCATTCCTGACAAACCTGACCTTCATTCCCGAATGGACCATTTTCGTCCAGTTCGCGATTGCAACCGCTATTCTTTCCATCACTCCCGGCCCGGACATGACACTCTTCGTGGGGCGCGCCTTGTCCGAAGGTAAGGCGGCCGGTTTCGCCTGCATGGCGGGCGCAAATACCGGCATCGTCATCCATACAACCATGGTGGCGCTGGGCCTCTCGGCGCTGATTATTGCGTCTCCGGCTGCCTTTACTGTGCTGAAGGTGGTGGGGGCGGGCTATCTCGTCTGGCTCGCCGTACAGGCAATCCGCAAGGGCTCGGCGTTCTCGCCGGAAAAGAACGGCGGTAAAAAGCACACGCTGGTTCAGAACTGGGCGACAGGGCTTGGCATTAATCTGCTCAACCCGAAGATCATTCTGTTCAACATGACCTTCCTGCCGCAGTTCGTCTCGGTAACTGACCCGCATGCGATGGGCAAATTGTTTTTCCTCGGCCTGTCTTTCATTCCGCTGGCGCTGCCCTTTACCGTACCAATGGTCGTCGCAGCCGACAGGTTCGCGGGCCTTCTGAAGAAGAACCCGACGGTGACGCGCATCGTGGACTGGTTGTTTGCCGGTGTGTTCTCGGCTTTCGCGCTGAAAATCATCACCGCGCAGGCGAAATAAGCTTTGTGTCTTGATTACCCTGTCGGGCGGTCGGAAAGCCGTCCGGCATTGCGGCCTGCGATCAGCCAGTAGATGAAGCCGCCTACAATACCCGCGCCGACGAAGGCCGCGATCCAGAGCGGCATTTCCGGCCACTCGTCGGATCCGCGAAATGGAATGCTGCTTCCAGCGGTTCCAAGACCGATTATGGCTCCCACAACGCAATAAAATACCGACGAGCGATAGCCGCGCGCTTCGGCGAGCAGAATGACGATTGCCGCAGGCAGAAAGCTGATGCCGCCCGCCAGCATGGCTACAACGATACCGCCGACGAAAACGCTGCTCCAGAAACTGGTCGTCGCCCAAAGGGTGGCGGCTTCCATATTGCCGGCACCAGCCATCATGGCAAAATCGTCCATCAGCGCATCCACGCCGATGCTGCGAAACAGGATGGCAGCCAGAAACCAGCCGGTTGCCAGAAGGCCGCAGCAATAGCCAAAGAGAATAACGACGAAGCGCATTATGTAGTCGAATGTATCGTTCACGCGCGCTCGCTTGTCCGGTTTATTCGCCGTGTCCGGCGATCATCATGGCTTCCAGCGCAAGGCGTTCGCTCTTGCGCATGCGTTCGGATTCCGACTTCAACTGGCCGCAGGCAGCGAGAATGTCGCGACCGCGCGGCGTGCGGATCGGCGAGGCATAACCGGCAGCGTTGACGTAATCGGCGAAACGTTCGATCTGCTCCCAGTCCGAGCACTGGTAGTTGGTGCCGGGCCACGGGTTGAACGGAATGAGATTGATCTTGGCCGGAATACCCTGCAACAGCTTCACCAGAAGCTTTGCATCTTCAAGGCTGTCATTGATGTCCTTCAGCATCACATATTCGAACGTGATGCGCTTGGCATTCGACAGGCCGGGATATTCGCGGCAGGCCTTGACCAGCTGTTCCAGCGGATATTTCTTGTTGATCGGCACGAGAATGTCGCGCAATTCGTCGCGCACGGCGTGCAGCGAAATGGCGAGCATGACCCCGATCTCATCACCGGTGCGGTAGATTTCCGGCACGACGCCCGAGGTCGAAAGCGTGATGCGACGCTTGGAAAGCGACAGGCCGTCGCCATCGGAAGCGATGATCAGGGCCTTCTTCACTTCCTCGAAATTATAGAGCGGCTCGCCCATGCCCATCATCACGATATTGGTGATCTTGCGGCCTTCGGCAGGCACCATGGCGCCGTCGGGCGTATCCTTGTCCGGGAAGTCGCCGAGCCGGTCGCGGGCGGTCAGAAGCTGCGCCAGAATTTCTTCCGAGGTCAGATTGCGCACCAGCTTCTGCGTGCCGGTATGGCAAAACGAGCAGGTGAGCGTGCAGCCGACCTGGCTGGAAACGCACAGCGTGCCGCGACCTTCTTCGGGAATATAGACGCTTTCGATCTCGACCGGGCGACCTGCGCCGCGCGGCGGAAAGCGGAACAGCCACTTGCGGGTGCCGTCCTGCGAAATCTGTTCTTCGACCACTTCCGGGCGCGCAATGGTGAAATGTTGCGCCAGCATGGCGCGCAGATCCTTGGAAATATTGCGCATGTCGGCGAAATCGGAAACGCCGCGTACGTAAAGCCAGTGCCAGAGCTGGCTGATGCGCATCTTCACCTGACGCTCCGGCACACCGGCCTTGATGAGCGCTTCGGCCATCTCCTCGCGCGACATGCCGATGAGCGACGGCTTTGCTTCCAGATTGGCGCGCACATGGCGGGCAAGCTGGTCGCGCGTATCATCAATGGTAAGGTCGAACGAAATAGACATCTGTTTTCAACTGTTAAGGGGCGACCGCGATGACGCGCGCCGATCAATTTGGGCCCGATTGCCGTGATTGCAAGGAGTATATATGGGCTCTGTCATCAGCATATGCGAGCCTTGTTCCGCGCGCTCTTAGCATAGAATAAGGCGTCCGTCATCCCGTTCGATCATCCCGGCTGTCATGCAAGATTGGCGGAACTGACACAAAAGAAAAAAGCCGGAGCAAAGGCTCCGGCTCTGAAAAACAGTCCGTATTCGACGAAACGTCGATTACTTGCAGTTCTGGATCGCGGCAAGAGCTGCCGAAACACCCTTCAGCGAATAGGTGTAATTAGTCTTGGTGCCGCGCTTCGACTGCGCCTCGACCTTGAGATCCTGACCGGACTTCATGGCTGCGATGAGCTTCGGCTCTTCAGCGGCATTTTCCATCCAGCCCGACTTGCCGTTCACGAACATGGTGAAACGGTTGCTGCCGACGCCGACGGTAACCTTGGCATTGGGGTTCAGGTCATAACCCGCCATGAACTGCGGCTCGAACGAGATGTTCTGGCCCGGCTTCTGGCTGATCAGGAAGAAATTGTCGCCGTGGTCGACCGAGGCCGGAGCCTTCACAGTCGGGACGGAGAGGACATAGCAAACCTTGCCGTTGCCCGCCTTGTAGCTATAGGCGCCCCAGGCGTCGAACTGTTTAATCTGGGTCGGTGTCTGGGCGAGGGCCGAGCCCGCCATTGCAATCATAAACACCGAAGCCGCGACGATCGATTTTCCAAGCATGGTCTTTTACCGGTTCTCTTTCGTTTGCTTCAAACTCGAATATCGGGATGCCGCCGTTCTACACGCCGCCCCGCTCAGTTGCCGATTAAAGTGCCTTAATCTGGGTTACCAAACGGTGAAGTTTTGAAAGAAAACTTGAACGAGCAAGGGCTGATCGCCACCCCAGGCTCCACATCAATGCAAAGAAAGCGGCTGGAATATGACAGGAGGGGAGTAGGGCAGTAGGGGAATAAGGGAATAGGGGATAAAGGGCGAAGCTGCGGCTTCACAATTAAGTGTCTGATCCGAAAGTCGCCATCCGGGCCGCCAATGACGACAAATATGCTCTGGCTTCTCGCCGTTTTAAGGGCTTGTACGGGTTCAGGATTGTAAGAGCTTACTCCCTTACTCCCTTACTCCCTTACTCCCTTACTCCCTTACTCCCTTACTCCCTTACTCCCTTACTCCCTTACTCCCTCAGCCTCTTCCAGCGCCTGACGCGCCGCAAGCCGGTGTGCGGGCGTAATATGCGTGCGCACGGCGGTCAGGGCCGCCATCAGCACGGCGACATCGTCAGTAAAGCCGATACCGACCAGCATGTCGGGGATAATGTCGAAGGGCAGCACGAAATAGGCAAGCGCCGCCATCAGCGTCATGCGCACGCGTGTCGGTGTGTTCTGGTCAAGCGCGCAATAATAGGCGGCCACCACTTCATCCATGAAGGGCACCATCCGACCGGCGCGGCGCGCGGCCTTCCAGAAACCTTGTTTCACCCGTTCGCTGCGTTTCTTGAAATCGCTTTCGCTGCCGGGTTCAAGGATTTCACCAATTTTGACGCTATCCATCGTCGAGCAAACTCCTGTCAGTCAGATCGCGGCGTATGAGGGGCCGAAAATGACATGATCGAAAATGGGGGGTAACGCCCCGGTTTTCAAGTTTTTGCCCGTTCAGGGCAGGGAGCATCCTGCAAGAACCATCAGCTACAACCTCTATCCCAAATCACCGGATTATAGGTCCGGCCAGCCCAAGGTCAGTTTTGGGTCTGGGTCAGCTTCTTGACCTGATTGAATGGAGACTGTTCATGCATCTTACCGGCTATGGAGAGAACTTTGTCCGTGCTGACCGGACAAGTCAGTTCTATCGCGGAAACCAGCTTGCATCGGCGCAGGATGTAAGCGACCACATCACCGTCGATGTGAAAGACAATGTTTGCTACGACGCAACGGCCTATATGCGTTTTCTTCTGGGGGCGGGCATTTCCGAACATACCTTACGCGGAACCTCCGGGCAGAACTGGATTCCACTGCTGAACTTCCGCGCCGGAGAGCAATGGAACGGCTATTCCGCCATCACCTATGGCCGCGCCATCGGGTTCTACGATGTCAGGGCCGGGCATATTTTCCACTCGGCCATTGCGGTCGGTGATGTCTTTATCCGAAGCATCAATGGCGGCGCGCTTGGCCAGAACTGGAGTGATCGCATCGATCTCACCAAAGCGCTGCCCTATTCATGCCGGAACCGCGATGGCAGCTTCACTTACCAGAAGAAGACTATCATGGTTTATATTTCAAAGGTCTAGGCGATGATCATCATGGTCAGGCAATCGCATTCATCTTGCGCGCCATCTTGATGTCCAGCTCGGTAACGCCATTCTCGCTGTGGGTCGCGAGTGTGACATCGACGCGGTTATAGACATTGAACCATTCGGGATGATGGTCGAGTTTTTCGGCATAAAGTGCCGCCCGTGTCATGAAGCCGAAAGCGGTGTTGAAGTCCTTGAACTTGAAGCTCTTGGTGATCGCCTCGCGATCCTCCACCTTCTGCCAGCCCTCCAGTTCGGCCAGCGCCTGTTTCAGTTCGTCTGCAGTCAGCCGGTTGCGTGCCATCGTCTTTCGCCTATGTTGCGGTTCTTGAACTAACTTATCATGAGCGCGAGGGTTCCGTGACCATAGAGAAACCGACCAGCATTCTTTTCATCTGCGCAGGCAATATCTGCCGTTCACCGCTTGCTGAGGGCGTGATGGGACATGTTCTTGAAGCGCGTGGCATCCGCAATGTGCTGATCGATTCGGCAGGGACGAACGGTTATCACACGGGAGAAGAACCCGACGAACGGTCCATCAGCGTTGCGTCCCGTCATGGTCTCGACATCAGCGCACAACGATGCCGCCAGCTGATCTCCGCCGATTTCAGCCGTTTCGACCTGATCCTTGGGATGGACCGCTACAACATGCGGATGATCGCGCAACGACAGCCTGCAAATGCAAGCGCGCATGTTGGGCTGTTCACCGAGATTGCAGAGGGAAAGGCGGTTGAGATCCCCGATCCCTATTATGGCGGAACCGGGGATTTCGAGCTGGTTTACCGAATGGTTCTGGCTTCCTCGAAAGCGCTGGCCGACCAGTTCTGGCGGGCGGATGCCACCAAAGGCCAGGCTTCTTCAACAATGTAAGGTCCGCCGCCCACGGAATCGCGCGACGACATCAGCACGAAGCGACCCACCTTGAAGGATGGCGTCGCGAAATTGCCGCGTGAGGAGAGGTAACGCACGACATCGTCGATGCGAGCGTTGCGAAGCCGCGCAAGCGTCACATGGGGTGTGAATTTGCGCGGGTCGGCGGGAATGTGAAACCGCTGGCAGATGCGTTCGATTTCCGCCTGCAATGCGTTGAGTTCAGGCGACGGGGATACCCCCGCATAAATGCTGTGCGGCTTTTTGGAGCCGAACGCATTGACACCCGACAGGTTGAGCATGAATTCGGGTCGCCGCACACGATCAAGCGCATTGGCAACCTCATCGGCCACATGGCCTTCCACATCTCCGATAAAACGCAACGTTATGTGGTAGTTTTCGACATCAATCCAGCGTGCGCCGGGGAGACCGCCTCGCAATAATGACAGCGAGAGCGCAGCATCGCGCGGGATTTCGAGGGCAGTGAAAAGACGCGGCATAAGGCATCCTCCTCGAAGCGTTCTGTGTCAGAGCGCTATGCGTCGTGGACGCATAAAGGACACTCTAACCTAGAGAGTCAAAACATCGTACCTGTCAGAAATCGATTCGGCTAAGTCGATGCATTTGTAGCGAATCATCGTTTGAGTCCCGGAGCAAGCTGTTTATGTGCCTCACGGGTTTCAGCCTCCCGATGTCCCCTTGTTTTGTACGTCGGACAGGCTTTTTTCGATAGTAGGCATAAAGTTTGCCACCATTGCTTCGACACCTTTTTCATTGGGGTGCATTCCATCCTCGAGCAGAAGATCCTTCTTCGTTGCTACGCCGTCGAGGAAAAACGGGTAGAGCGGTACGCCATATTTCTGCGCCAGCTTCGGATAAATGGGGTTGAACTTGGCGGCATAGTCCTTGCCCATATTGGGTGGGGCGATCATGCCTGCCAGAATGACGGAAATGCCGCGTTCCTTGAGACGCGCCAGCATATCGTCGAGGTTCTTTTCCGTGATGTCGGGCTGGATGCCGCGCAGGGCATCGTTGGCTCCGAGTTCAAGAATGACGAGATCGGTTCCATCGGGGATGGACCAGTCGATGCGTGACAGGCCGCCCGTGGTCGTATCGCCCGACACGCCTGCATTTTCAATTGAAACCTCGACGCCCTTGTCGTTCAGCGCCTTTTCAAGCTGCTGCGGAAAGGCGGCGTTGACGGGCAGGAGATAGCCGGCCATCAGGCTGTCACCGAAGCCGACAATTTTGACTTGCGAAAGCTGTTCGGTCGGCAGAGCGTCTTCAAGACCCGTCGGGTCTTCCTGTGCCGGCTCCTGCTGGGCATAGACGCTGCCAGCAAAAACCGATCCGAGGATCGCAAAAATCGAGAGCCATGCCGGAATTGAGAGTTTGAAACGCATCGTTGGCAACCCATATTCGGTAAAAGGGTGAGCGACAGCTCACGTGATTTATTCAAGTGTTGGCGCAACATAAGTTCAAATTTGTGGCGCGCTCTTCAGTTCTAGTGGATTGAATTTGACGTTTGGAAACCGCACGACAGAGACACATGTTCAAACGTCAAATTCGAAAAATCCACTAGGTACATAAACTTGCTAGTGGTCTTTTTGATTTCGACATTTGCTCGGCGCTTGTAACACCGTAGGCAAATGTCGAAATCAGACCACTAGTATTCATATAGGAAGAAAACCGCGTGACGGAACAGGCTGTTGGCCCGATTATCGAACTTGAGAATGTTCATCTGACGCTTGGCCATGCTGCATCATCGGTGCATGTGCTGAAGGGTGTCTCCCTCAATATTGCCAGCGGCCAGTCGGTGGGCATTGTCGGTCCGTCCGGTTCGGGCAAATCCACACTTCTCATGGTTTTGGCAGGGCTGGAGCATGTCGATAACGGAACTGTGAAGATTGCGGGCGAGACGATCAGCCAGATGAGCGAGGATCAGGCAGCTGCTTTTCGCGGGGCCAATATCGGTATCGTCTTCCAGTCGTTTCACCTGATTCCCAATATGACCGCGCTGGAAAATGTGGCGGTTCCGCTGGAACTGGCCGGGCGCCGCGATGCCTTCGAAGTTGCGGAACGCGAGTTGAAGGCCGTCGGACTTGGCGAACGTCTGACGCATTATCCGTCCGAACTGTCCGGCGGCGAGCAGCAGCGCGTGGCGATTGCACGCGCGCTTGCGCCGTCGCCGAAAATTCTGATCGCCGATGAGCCGACCGGTAATCTTGACACAACGACGGGGCGGCAGATTACCGATCTGCTCTTCGCCAAACAGCGCGAAAACGGGCTGACCATGGTGCTCGTTACCCACGATCCGTCGCTGGCTGCGCGTTGCGACCGCGAGATTCCCGTCCGTTCCGGTCGCATCGAAGAACCTGCCAAGGGTGGTGCGGTGCTTGAGAAACTGGTGGCTGGCGCATGAAATCTGCGACGTCGCTTTCGCTGGCACTCCGCTTTGCACTGCGCGAAATGCGCGGCGGGCTTGCCGGGTTCTATATTTTTCTGGCCTGTATTGCGCTTGGCGTGGCGGCCATTGGCGGTGTCAATTCCGTGGCGCGGTCGGTCAGCACCGGCATTGCGTCGGAAGGACAGAGCATTCTTGGCGGGGATGTCAGTTTTGCGCTCAATCAGCGCGAAGCAACGGCGGAAGAGCGCGCCTTCATCGAAAAGCAGGGCAGGATGGCCGAAAGCGCGACAATGCGCTCCATGGCCCGCATGCCGGATGGTTCCGACCAGTCGCTGGTCGAGGTGAAAGCGGTCGATGCTGCCTATCCGCTCTATGGCACGTTGAAGGTCGCACCAGAACAGTCGCTGGCCGATATGACGGCTGTCAAAGGCGATGTTTACGGCGCTGCGGTCTCCCAGGATTTTCTCAATCGCATGGGATTGTCGCTCGGTGCAAAGGTGCTGCTCGGTTCTCAAACATTCGAATTGCGTGGTGTGATCGAAAGCGAGCCGGACCTTCTTTCGTCCGGTTTCAATTTTGCACCGCGTTTTCTGGTTTCGCTTGATGGCTTGCGGGCTTCGGGTTTGATCCAGCCGGGCAGCCTTGTCGACCATGTTTATAAGGTCGCGCTTCCCAATGGCGCGCCAGATTCGGCAATTGCCGAAGTCAGACGTCTGGCGACCGCCGATTTTCCGGATGCAGGGTGGAATATCCGCTCCCGTGCCAATGCCGCTCCGGCGCTGAGCGCTAATATCGAGCGCTTTTCGCAGTTCCTCACGCTGGTAGGCCTGACGGCGCTGATCGTCGGTGGTGTCGGTGTTGCCAATGCGGTGCGCGCCTATCTCGATGGCAAGCGCGGCGTGATTGCGACCTTCAAGTCGCTTGGTGCGCCTGCGCGCTTTGCGGTTCTGGTCTATCTGGTGCAGATCATGGTGATCGGCCTGATCGGCATTGTGCTTGGGCTCATTCTGGCGGCGATCATTCCGTTTGCTGCTGGGATAGTGCTGGCCAATTATCTGCCGGTTGCCGGTGGCGGCGGTTTCTTTCCCGGCGCGCTGGCGCTTGCTGCCGTCTTCGGCCTGATCACCACGCTCGCCTTTGCAATCATTCCGCTTGGTCGCGCCCGCGATATTCCGGCGACGGCCCTGTTCCGTGAGCAGGGTTTTGAGCAGCGTGGCCTGCCGCCGCTGCTTTATCTGGGGCTGGCGGTTCTGCTGATTGCGGCTTTGGCCGCTCTGGCGCTTTACGTTGCCTATGACCGGCGCATCGCGGCGATCTTCATCGTCTCGGCCATTGCCGCTTTCGGCGTGCTGCGGCTTGTGGCTGATGGCATTCGCTGGCTCGCCCGTCGCGCACCGCGTGTACGCTCGACGGCGCTTCGGCTTGCAGTCGGCAATATTCACCGCCCCGGCGCGCTGACCCCTTCGGTGGTGCTTTCGCTCGGCCTCGGCCTCACGCTGATGGTGGCGATTGCGCTGATCGACGGCAACCTGCGCCGTCAGGTTACGGAGAATATTCCCGCACAGGCGCCGGACTTCTTTTTCGTCGATATCCAGAACCGCGACATTGGCGATTTCACCAAGCTGGTGAGCGGCATCGTGCCAGACGGCAAGCTCACTTCCGGCCCGATGTTGCGCGGGCGTATCGTGGCTTTCAACGGAACCAATGTGCGCGACATGACCATTCCGCCCGAGGCGGTATGGGTGCTGCGTGGCGACCGCGGCATTACATTTGCCGACAAGGTGCCGGATAATTCGACGCTGAGCGAGGGCGAATGGTGGCCTGCCGATTATAGCGGTGAGCCGCTGGTCTCTTTCTCCGAACGGGAAGGCAAGGAACTGGGCCTGAAGCTCGGTGACAAGGTGACGGTCAATGTGCTGGGCCGCAACATCACCGCAAAGATCGCGAGCTTCCGGCAGGTGCAGTGGGAAACACTGGCGATGAATTTCGTCATGGTGTTTTCGCCAAACACCTTCGCCGGTGCGCCCGCGACATGGCTTGCGACGCTGACCATTCCGGACGGCCAGAAAAACCGCGCGCCCGATGTGCTCCGACAAGTCACCAAGACATGGCCCGCTGTCACGACCGTCAGCGTGACCGATGCGCTGAATGTCGCCAACGATCTCATCAGTCAGCTGGCGACGGCCATTCGCGCTGCGGCTTCCATTGCGCTTGCCGCTTCGGTTCTGGTGCTGGGCGGTGCGCTGGCTGCGGGCAACCGCGCCCGGGTGCACGATGCTGTCGTCCTGAAGACGCTGGGGGCCACACGCGGCACGCTGATCGCAGCCTATGTCATGGAATATATGCTGCTCGGTCTCGCGACAGCCCTTTTTGCACTTGCCGCCGGCAGTGCGGCTGGCTGGTATGTCGTGGTGGAAATCATGAAGCTCAAGGCGAGCTTCCTGCCTGATGTGGCGCTGATGACCGTGGCGGTTGCGCTGGTGCTGACGGTCGGTTTCGGATTGGCCGGTACATGGCGCGTGCTGGGCCAGAAGCCTGCACAAGTGCTCCGGACTATATGAGCGATTTGTAATGTGGAGGGCTCAAAAAGCATAAGCCATTGGATCGTATGGAGAATGCGGTTCGGTTTTTCGCCGTGACCCTCGCGTTTTTTTACAGGCGGTACTTGTACGTGAGGGCCATAATCCCCATAATGTCAGGCAGGCATGCTGGAGTCCCGCCAGCGGCGCCTGGCGGCGGCTCGCCGGAATGAGCGCCCCGACACCGGACGGGACATGGCAAGAGGATTTAAGTCATGGCTGACTTTCGCAATATTCAGGCGCAGCAGAGGCCGGTAGGCGGCGCTCGCGCCGATGCAGGCATCGATCAGGGTCTGCGCAGCTATATGCTGGGCGTCTATAACATGATGGCTATCGGCCTGGCCGTTACCGGCCTTGCTGCATTCGCCGTTGCGGCACTCGCAACGACGACGGACCCGTCCGCAGCCGTCGCGCAGCTTGCTAACGGCAAGATGCTCACGGGCCTTGGCGTCGCGCTCTACACCTCGCCGCTGCGCTGGGTGGTGATGCTTGCGCCGCTGGCGGCAGTGTTCTTCCTGAGCTTCCGCATCGAACGTCTTTCGGTCTCGACCGCTAACGCCGTCTTCTGGGGCTATGCAGCTCTCGTCGGCCTGTCGCTGTCGTCGATCTTCCTGGTCTTCACCGGCCAGAGCATCGTTCGCACCTTCTTCGTGACGGCTGCGTCCTTCGGTGCGCTGTCGCTCTACGGCTATACGACCAAGCGTGACCTGTCCGCTATGGGCTCGTTCCTGATCATGGGCCTGTTCGGCCTGATCCTGGCTTCGGTCGTCAATATCTTCCTCGGCTCCTCGGCATTGCAGTTTGCAATCTCGGTGATCGGCGTTCTGATCTTCGCAGGCCTCACCGCCTACGACACGCAGTCGATCAAGGAAATGTATTACGAAGGCGATGCTTCGGATACGCAGGGCCGCAAGGTCGTGATGGGCGCGCTGCGTCTCTACCTCGACTTCATCAACATGTTCACCTTCCTGCTGCAGTTCATGGGCAACCGTAACTAATCAACAGAAGAAGCTGGAATGCGAAAGGGCAGCGGAAACGCTGCCCTTTTTGCTTTTGTCTGACGGTTTCATGATGCATTCTGGAAATGTGTAAAATCATTTCTCCGGTTCTGTCTCATGCCTGTCGTTCGCGATTTTCGTCCCACCGATATTGATGCCATCACTGCGATCTATACCGAAGCCGTGCTGAACGGTTCCGGGTCTTATGAGGTTGAGCCGCCGTCGCGTGAAGATTTGCGACAGCGCTTTGAGGGCTTTGTCGAGCAGGGTTTCCCAATTCTGATTGCGGAAGAGAACGGTGTGGTGCTGGGCTATGCCTATGCCAGCTATTTCCGCACCAGACCGGCCTATCGCTGGCTTGCGGAGGATTCGATCTATATCGCGCCAGAGGCCAAGAATAAGGGCGTCGGCAAGCTTCTCCTGCGCGAACTGATCGAACGGGTAACGGTACTGGGTTTCAGGCAGCTATTGGCTGTCATCGGCGATGGTGAGAACAATATCGGTTCCGTGCGGCTGCATGAAAGCCTGGGCTTCCAGCATTGCGGACGGATCGAGGGTTCAGGCTTCAAGCACGGGCGCTGGCTGGATACGGTGCTGATGCAGTTGCCGCTCAATGGCGGGCGCACGCTTGAACCGGGCAAAATGCCACTATCCTCATCCTGAGCGCGTCGACGGGTCAGGCCTCGACTAGTTTCAGGCTCTTGTCGAAAACGCGCAGCACACGTTCCAGCTCATGGCCGCGCTTCATGATCAGCCCGCTTGCTGCAATGACCGCGTAAGCGCCCTGTTTCTGGGCGAGCTTGGGATTCTTCTCGATGCGGAACAGCGGAACCTCGCTGGCGCGCCGGAAGATGGAAAAGACGGCCCGGTCACTCAAATGGTCGATGGCGTAGTCACGCCATGCCCCGGCGGCGACCATGCGGCCATAGATGTTCAGGATCTTGCCCAGTTCATGCCGGTCGAAACTGATGGTGGAGGGGGTCGGTCTGGCGCGGTCGAGTGAGACGACCTTTGGCGACGCGGATGCGTTGGACGAGGATGATGAATCCTCACTTGCTGCGCTTGAAATATCCATGTCCTTCCTTTCAGCCCTGTGGGTGGCGAAGCGGCAGGCGCGTCTTCGCCGCAACGAAACGCATGACAGCAGGGTGATGCTTTTGTGAAACAAATTCAAGTGCGGGCGGTGGTCTGGCGGTTCAATTGACCGGGATATCCCTCATAAAACGCCAGATTCGGTGCCTGTCTGATCGTGCATTAGTTGTTCACGAAAAACGAAAGTCTGTCTGGAATGGTGATCGTCGAACACATTTTCGCCTTGTCAGCTTCGCATTCCAGCCTGATTATGGCTTCAGCATCCACGTGTTGCCTGAGACGGTTCGGTTCGGGTATGTCCGACCCCAAGCCCCCCGCCCAAAGGACTGCCCGAGCCGAACCAACCTTCTTCGTCCGACCGAGCCGCAACACTGATACGGTCTTCCATACCTCCGAGACTGATGCCCTTCCCGAAAAGTGACGACTATGTTCGACATCCGACAATGCTGCCGGATTTGAAGACTATGGTTTGTGCTGAAACAGCCGCGGTCAGAGGCCGACTGGCGCTTTTTCCTTGAACATGGCAGCGCCATGGATGCGCCCAAGGGAATTGTCGTCCCGGGTTTCCTGCAGAATCACCGCGCAACCGGAAACATCCTTCCGCTTCAACTCGGAAGCGGGGAGTTCGATTTTCAGCGCCTTGCCGTCCCACATGCCGATCGTGTTGATCTCGCTGACCGTGTTTCGGTAGGTGATATCCTGACCGGCATTCTCGCCCTCGGTGATCGGTATGGTCACCGCATCGCGGAAATAGAACAGAACCACATGCACCGGCACTTTTGGCTTCTCGCCAGCACCGATTTCGATGGACAGACGGCCATCGTCAAGACGGTTGATCGCAACAGGTACAGTCAGCTTGTCGGCTGCAATCTGTGCATTGATAGCGCCTGCATCGCGACCGTTGACCTCCGCGCGGCCATTGATGATGGCCTGCGGCGTATAGATCATGCGTGCGTTGAAGGAATTGCGATAGGCATTCTGCCGGTCGGTATTATCCTGGGTGGCAAGTGTGTCGCGCCACCCCATATAATCCCAGTAATTGACGTGGAACGACAGCGCCAGCACGCTCGGATCATCGGCGAATTTGGCAAAATTGTCGTCAGCCTTCGGGCAGGACTTGCAGCCCTGGCTGGTGAAAAGCTCGATGACGGCGGTCTTCTTGGGCGCATCTTGCGCTAAAGCAGAGCCTTGCATGGAGACACAGCCGGTGAAAGCCAGCCCAAGAACGGCGCATACGTTGCGCCAGGCCGGCAGGGAATCGCCGGTCAGCCAAGTGGCTGTTCCATAAAAAGAGGGCTGCACGGTCACTTTAGTTTCATCCTGCACTAATTGATGATGACATCTATTATGTAGGAATTACGCCGATCAATGGGAATTCACGTTGCGGTGAGATTCTGGGCCAAGTGTGCTCTATTTGCGTCATATGGATCCCGAAATTTCGAGATTCGCGCGCGAAAACCGCGAAAATGAGAGTTTCGGCGTTGAAACTGCCGGAAAATAAAAAAGCCGCCGGATTGCTCCGGCGGCTTTTTGTTTCAATCAGACGCTGATTAGGCAGCGAGATCGCGCAGAACGGTCTGCAGAATGCCGCCGTTCTTCATGTAGTCCAGCTCGTCCAGCGTATCGATGCGGCAGATCAGCGGTACCTTCTTCACCGAGCCGTCGGCATAGGTGATGGAAGCATCGACCTTCTGACGCGGACGCACATCGGCAAGACCTTCGATGGTGACGATTTCGTCGCCCTTGAGGCCAAGCGTCTGCCAGCTCGTGCCTTCCTCGAAGACGAAAGGCACAATGCCCATGCCGACGAGGTTGGAGCGGTGGATACGCTCGAAGGACTGTGCGATCACGGCCTTGACGCCGAGCAGATTGGTGCCCTTGGCAGCCCAGTCACGCGAAGAACCGTTGCCGTATTCGACACCTGCGAAGACGACGAGCGGCACGCCCTCGGCCTTGTATTGCATGGCAGCATCATAGATCGAGGTTTCTTCCTTCGACGGGTAGTGGATGGTGTAGCCGCCTTCACGTCCGTTTTCGCCCAGCATGTGGTTGCGAATACGGATGTTTGCGAAGGTGCCGCGCATCATCACTTCATGGTTGCCGCGACGCGTGCCGTACTGGTTGAAGTCGGCAATACCAACGCCATGGTCAATGAGGTACTTGCCGGCAGGCGACTGAGCCTTGATGGAACCGGCAGGCGAAATGTGGTCGGTCGTGATCTTGTCGCCGAAGAGACCAAGAATACGAGCGCCCTTGACGTCGCCGATCGTGCCAGCCGACTTGCCCATGCCAACAAAGTAAGGCGGGTTCTGCACATAGGTCGAGTTGTCGTCCCATGCATAGGTCTGGCCCGCAGGAACCTGAACGGCCTGCCAGTTGGCGTCGCCCTTGAACACATCCGCATATTTCTCCGAGAAGATCTTGCGGGTGACGTTCTTGGCGATGAACTCCTGGATTTCCTTCGAGGAAGGCCAGATATCGCGCAGGAATACCGGGTTACCGTTCTGGTCTTCGCCGAGCGGCTCCTTGGTCAGGTCCTTGGTGACCGTACCGGCAAGAGCGTGGGCGACGACGAGCGGCGGCGAAGCAAGGTAGTTTGCCTGCACGTCCGGCGAGACGCGGCCTTCGAAGTTACGGTTGCCGGACAGAACGGCAGCCGCGATCAGGCCTTTTTCGTTGATCGTCTTGGAGATCGGCGCAGGCAGCGGGCCGGAGTTGCCGATGCAGGTCGTGCAGCCGAAGCCGACGAGGTTGAAGCCGAGCGCATCGAGATCCTTCTGGAGACCAGCGGATTCGAGATAGGCGGCAACGACCTGAGAGCCGGGAGCAAGCGACGTCTTGACCCAAGGCTTGGTCTTGAGGCCCTTCGCGACCGCGTTGCGGGCCAGAAGACCGGCAGCAATCAGCACGCTCGGGTTCGAGGTGTTGGTGCAGGACGTGATAGCGGCAATCACCACATCGCCATGGCCAAGGTCGAAGTCTTCGCCTTCAACGGCATAACGCGTGGTCTGGCCGGTGGTCTTCTTGTACTCGTTTTCCAGCGAGGTTGCGAAACCGGAGCCGATGTTTTCCAGCGGAATGCGGCCTTCCGGACGCTTGGGACCGGCCATCGACGGAACGACGTCGGCCATGTCGAGTTCGAGAATGTCGGTGAAGACCGGATCGGCTGCACCCTTGTCGCGCCACATGCCCTGCGCACGGCAGTAAGCTTCAACCAGCTCGATGCGATGCTCATCGCGACCGGTGGTGTTCATGTAGTTCAGCGTTTCGCTGTCAACCGGGAAGAAGCCGCAGGTTGCGCCATATTCCGGGCCCATATTGGCAATGGTCGCGCGGTCGGCCAGCGTCATGTTTTCGAGGCCTTCGCCGAAGAATTCGACAAACTTGCCGACAACGCCCTTCTTGCGCAGCATCTGCGTGACAGTGAGCACGAGGTCGGTCGCCGTGACGCCTTCCTTGACCTTGCCGGTCAGGCGGAAACCAATGACTTCCGGCAGGAGCATGGAAACCGGCTGACCGAGCATGGCTGCTTCAGCTTCGATGCCGCCCACGCCCCAGCCCAGAACACCAAGGCCGTTGACCATGGTGGTATGGCTGTCGGTGCCGACGCAAGTGTCGGGATAGGCAACGGTTTCGCCGTCTTCTTCCTTGGTCCAGACTGCCTGGGCCAGATATTCGAGGTTCACCTGATGGCAGATGCCGGTGCCAGGAGGAACAACGCGGAAGTTCTGGAACGCCTGCTGGCCCCACTTCAGGAAGCGGTAGCGCTCGCCGTTGCGCTGATATTCGAGGTCCACATTGGCCTTGAACGCGCTTGGATTGCCGAATTCGTCAACGATGACTGAGTGATCGATGACCAGATCTACGGGCACGAGCGGGTTGATCTTTTCCGGGTCGCCGCCGAGCGCCTTGAGGCCGTCGCGCATGGCTGCAAGGTCAACAACGGCTGGAACGCCGGTGAAGTCCTGCATGAGAACGCGGGCTGGGCGGTAGGCGATTTCTGCGCCGGCTTTGCCGCGGTCGGCCAGCCACTTGGCGACGGCTTCGATGTCCGACTTCTTGACGGAGCGGTCATCCTCGAAGCGAAGCAGGTTCTCAAGAAGAACCTTCATGGAGAAAGGAAGCTTGGAAACACCCTCGAGGCCGTTCTTTTCGGCTTCGGTCAGGCTGTAATAGACATAGTCTTTACCACCTACGGTGAGGGTCTTGCGGCATTTGAAGCTGTCAATGTGTGACACTGCATTCGTCCTTATGCTACTGGCCGGAAAACCAGGACGAACGCCTAGGCTAGCGTTTCAAGGACGCGCCAAGGTGCGGGTGCAGTCATTTCCGCTGTCCGTCCCGAAGCCTGGGTCCTTACGGGCGCCAAGTGTTAGAGATCGGCCAAAAATGGTTTCCACGCCGACCGCTGGCGTGGTAGCTGCTATATAGAGAGTTTCCTAAAACGATTCCAGACTGAATTTCGTGAATTCGCCTGCTTGCGGCGAAATGTTGCGATCCTCCCGGTTGTTTCATCGAGCTGGGAAGCGGTTGGTTTTTGAGGAGAGAAAATGCGGCTTGAGGCCGAAAATCTGGGCGGCGAGCGGGGCGGCGAGACGGTCTTCTCCAACCTTTCTTTCACGCTCGAGAGCGGGGAGGCGCTGGTGGTCACGGGCCAGAACGGGTCCGGCAAATCCACCTTGCTGCGGATCATTTGCGGTCTGCTTGCGCCCGAAGAGGGGCGGATCGAACTGACCGAAGGCGGCGCATCGCTGCCGGTGCAGGCAGCCTGCCATTATCTCGGCCATCAGAATGCGATGAAACCGGCCTTGAGCGTGCGCGAGAATCTTTTGTTCTGGCAGCGGTTTAATGGCACGGGAGCGCTCGAAATCGATGACGCGCTGGAGGCCGTCAACTTGCCCGGCGTTGAACATCTGCCTTTCGGCTATCTCTCCACCGGGCAAAAACGCCGTGTCTCCATTGCCAAGCTTCTGGTGAGCTATCGTCCGCTATGGATTGTCGATGAACCGACGGCAGGTCTCGACAAGGCATCCGAAGCGCGTTTTGCCGGGCTGATGCACGACCATCTGCACCAAGGCGGCATGATCATTGCCGCCACGCATATTCCGCTGGGGCTGGAAGGTGCGAACACGCTCGATATGGCCAGCTTCTCGCATGAGGCCTTTTGATGCTGGCGCTGTTCCTTCGCGATATGCGCTTGAGTTTTCGCGCGGGCGGCGGTGCGCTGGTCGGCATATTGTTCTTTCTCGCCGTCATTTCGGTGATGCCATTCGGCGTCGGCCCGGACCTCAACCTGCTGGCACGGATCGGTCCTGCCATGTTGTGGATCGGCGCCTTGCTGGCGACGCTGCTCGGGCTTGACCGGCTGTTTCAGGTCGACCGCGACGATGGCTCGCTCGATCTTCTGCTGATCGGCTCTGACCGGCATGTGCTGGCGCTCACGGTGCTGGTCAAATGCATTGCCCATTGGGCGTCGAGCGTGTTGCCGCTGGTGATTGCGTCGCCCATGCTCGGCCTTTTCATGAATATGGATGCAGCAGCCATCGGCGCTACGACCCTGACGCTTCTGGTCGGCACGCCCGCCATTGCCTTTGTCGGCGCAGTGGGTGCGGCGCTGGCAGTGGCCCTGCCGCGGGGCGGCCTGCTCGTTTCCGTCATCGTGCTGCCGCTTACCATTCCGGTTCTCATTTTTGGTGTATCTGCTTCTTACGGAGCGACGGTAGACAACGCCCCCTTTGTCGCTCCATTTCTGGTTCTGTCCGCGCTGACGCTGTTTTTCGCCGTACTGGGGCCGCTGGCCGCGAGCGCCGCGCTGAAAAATTCGGCGGATTGAACACGATCCCGAAAAGTGGGAACCGGTTTTCGGAATCGATCATGTTCGGCGGATTGACGCAGTTGATTACGGTCAATTGAACGGCATGAGGGGGGAGGTTAAGTATAGGTCATGACGAAAGACGCTGTGAAAACCGCAAGCTGGCTCGATATGGCCAACCCCACCCGCTTCCTTGCCTTTGCGGGCAAGGTGTTGCCGTGGCTGTCGGGGCTTGCCGTTCTGTTCCTTGTTGGCGGTCTCGCCATGGTCTTCCTGTCGCCCGACGATTACCAGCAGGGCCTCACGGTCCGCATCATGTATATCCATGTGCCTTTCGCATGGCTTTCCATGATGTGCTATTCGATCATGGCCGTATCGGCGTTGGGAACGCTGGTCTGGCGGCATCCGCTGGCCGATGTCTCGATCCGGGCCGCCGCGCCGCTTGGCGCGGTGTTCACGGCCTTGGCGCTTGCAACGGGTTCGCTCTGGGGTAAGCCTATGTGGGGCACATGGTGGGTGTGGGACGCACGCCTGACCTCGGTTTTCGTGCTGTTCCTGATGTATCTTGGCATCATTGCATTGTCGCGCGCCTTCGCCGATCCGGCCAAGAGCGCCAAGCCTGTGGCCGTGCTAACGCTGGTCGGCTTCATCAATATCCCGATCATCAAATTCTCGGTCGACTGGTGGAACACGCTGCACCAGCCAGCGTCGGTTTTCCGTATGGGCGGGCCGACAATCGATGGGTCCATGCTGCGCCCGTTGTTCGTGATGGCGATTGGTTTCACGCTACTGTTCTTTGCGCTGCATATGATGGCGATGCGCAACGAAATCTGGCGTCGCCGCGTGGCTTCGATGAAGAAGCTGGCCGCCCGCAACGCGGACCGCAAACGCGGCAAACAAATGCAGGAAGAGGGCGCGGTATGAGCAATCATCTCGGCTTCGTCGTGGCCGCTTATGGCATCACAATTGTGGCGCTTGTCCTGACTGTCGGCTGGATATTCATCGATCAGCGTATCCAGAAAAACGAGCTGAAGCGGCTTGAGGCGCAGGGCGTGCGCCGCCGGTCCTCAACGCCAGCCGGGTCGGCACGATGAGTGAGGCCACGCAAAAGCCCGCTGCGCCGAAAAAGCGTGCCACATGGGTGGCGCTTCTGCCTCTGCTGGTCTTTGTGGGGCTTGCCGCCGTCTTTGCCGTGCAGCTTTTGTCCGGCAAGGATGGCTCGGCCATTCCATCCGCTTTGATCGGCAAGCAAGCGCCGCAAACCAATCTCCCGGCGGTCGAAGGCTTGATGCGCGACGGGGTTCCGGTGCCGGGCCTCAACAGCGAAGATTTCAAGGGCAAGCTGACACTGGTGAATGTCTGGGGATCATGGTGCGTTCCCTGCCGTCAGGAGCATCCGCTTTTGATGGAAATCGCCAAGGACAGCCGCATCCGTCTGGTGGGCCTCAATTATAAGGACCAGCCAGAAAACGCTCGCCGTTTTCTGGGCGATCTCGGCAATCCCTTTGCCGCCGTCGGTGCCGACCGTGCAGGCCGCTCAGCCATCGAATGGGGCGTCTATGGCGTGCCGGAAACCTTCCTCGTCGGCCCGGACAGCAAGATCATCTACAAGCATGTCGGACCGTTTACGCCGGAGTCGGTGCGCGATGATCTGATGCCTGCGGTGGCGAAGGCTGTTCAGTAACAATCGGCCTTAAAGCGTTTTGGTCCACGGAAGTTGCAGAGCTGTTCTTTTCCCTCAGCCCTTCGAGACGGTTCCCTTCGCAAGCTCAGGGCTCCTCCTCAGGATGAGGGAAGGGGCGAAGCAACTGGTTTACAACGAGCCAAAAATGAAAAAGCCCCGCATGTGCGGGGCTTTTGCTTTTCTTATGATCAAATCAATCCGGCAGCTTGCGCACCGCGCCCTTGGCGGCGCTGGTTGCCATGGAGGCGTAAGCCTTCAGCGCGGTGGAAATCTTGCGCTTGCGCTCTTCAAGCGGCTTCCAGCCCGTTGCTTCCTGCTCGGCGCGGCGTTCGGCAAGTGTCGCATCGTCCACGGCGAGGTGGATCTTGCGGTTTGGAATGTCGATATCGATGATATCGCCTTCGCGCACCAGACCGATCGTGCCGCCTTCGGCTGCTTCCGGTGAAACGTGGCCGATGGAGAGGCCCGAAGAACCACCAGAGAAACGACCGTCGGTGATCAGCGCGCAGGCCTTGCCCAGACCTTTCGACTTCAGATAGCTGGTCGGGTAGAGCATTTCCTGCATGCCGGGACCGCCGCGCGGGCCTTCATAGCGGATTAGCACAATGTCGCCAGCCTTGATCTTGCCGTTCAGAATGCCGAGCACAGCCGTATCCTGACTTTCGAAAATACGTGCCGGGCCGGAGAACTTCAGGATGGAATCATCCACGCCTGCGGTCTTCACGATGCAGCCGTCTTCGGCCAGATTGCCGTAAAGCACGGCCAGACCGCCGTCCTGACTGAACGCATGTTCCTTGGAGCGGATGACGCCCTTTTCGCGGTCGGTATCGACGCTGTCGAAGCGGCGTTCCTGACTGAAAGCCACCTGTGTCGGCACGCCGTCGGGCGCAGCTGAGTAGAACTTGTGCACCATTTCGCTGTTGGTGCGCGTCACGTCCCAATGATCCAGCGCCTTGGCAACCGACTGGCTGTGCACGGTCGGCAGATCGGTATTGATGAGGCCGGCTTTGTCGAGCTGGCCGAGAATGCCCATGATGCCGCCTGCACGATGCACATCTTCCATGTGAACCGTGTTGTTGGCAGGCGCGACCTTGCAGAGCACCGGCACGCGGCGCGACAGACGGTCGATATCGGCCATGGTGAAATCGATTTCGGCTTCCTGCGCGGCAGCGAGAAGATGCAGAACCGTATTGGTCGAGCCGCCCATGGCGATGTCGAGCGTCATGGCGTTTTCAAAGGCCGGGAAGCTTGCAATCGAGCGCGGCAGCACGGTTTCGTCGTCCTGCTCGTAATAACGGCGGGCGAGATCGACGACCAGATGACCGGCTTCCACGAAGAGGCGCTTGCGGTCGGCATGGGTTGCGAGCGTCGAGCCGTTGCCCGGCAGCGACAGGCCAAGCGCTTCGGTGAGGCAGTTCATCGAGTTTGCGGTGAACATGCCCGAGCACGAACCGCAGGTCGGGCAGGCGGAACGTTCAATCGCCTTGACCTGCTCGTCGGTATAGTGATCGTCAGCGGCAGCAACCATGGCGTCGACGAGATCAAGCTTCTTGACCTGATCGTCCCAGATAACCTTGCCTGCTTCCATCGGTCCGCCCGAAACGAACACGACCGGGATATTGAGGCGCAATGCGGCCATCAGCATGCCGGGGGTGATCTTGTCGCAATTGGAGATGCAGACCATCGCATCGGCGCAATGGGCATTGACCATATATTCGACCGAGTCGGCGATGAGTTCGCGCGACGGCAGCGAATAAAGCATGCCGTCATGGCCCATGGCGATGCCGTCATCGACCGCGATGGTGTTGAATTCCTTGGCAACGCCGCCAGCACTTTCGATTTCGCGCGCGACGAGCTGGCCGAGATCCTTGAGGTGAACGTGGCCCGGCACGAACTGCGTGAACGAGTTCACCACAGCAATAATCGGCTTGCCGAAATCCTCATCCTTCATGCCGGTGGCGCGCCATAGGCCGCGCGCACCCGCCATATTGCGGCCGTGGGTGGTTGTTCGCGAACGATAAGGAGGCATTTTCTGACCTTTTAGGAATTAAACCGGAGCGATTTCATCCGAACCGCCCCATCCATTGATAGTAACCCGTTTCCTGTCACAAAACCGTATCACGCTTTTGCTGGAAACATTCTAACTTCATTGCCGATATGACAGAACCCCTTGCGACAGGCAAAGCGCAAATTGCCCCATATTGCCAGCGGCGGGGCCGTTTGCAGGTTTGCAGACAACGAGAAGGGTTCCGGCGTGCGACAGCTTTCGCAGGCACAGGCAACCTCAATCTAGCAGATTATTGTTATAATGCAAAAGAATTAAGGCTTAAAACGTAACGAAATTGCTTGAGCTCAGTTTGCGGCCATTGCCATGGCGGCATCGAGCAAGGCGTTCGCCGTCTTCATACGCTGTTCCGCATCGGCACGAAACTCCGGCGGCAGGCGGTCTGGATGGTTGTTGGCAGCAAAGCTCCGTCGCAGGCGCTGTAGTTCAATGCGTTTCAGTCCGGAGTGAAGATCGAGCTCGCGCCTTATGGCGTCGGGCGACTGAATTTGCATGCGTGATGCGATTTCACGCTGCTCGGTCTCAAGCTGCGTTTCACGCCGTTCACTCTCCGCACTTTTTTCCTCAAGATCAAAGAGGGGCGCAAGATCGACTTCCGGGCGCGATGGCGCGACACTATCGCCAAACCCTGCGGAGAAGACTGCCGATGCGAGATTGATCTGTGGCCGGATAACGGTTTCTTCCTGACCGGAGCTTGCTTCGGCTTCTTTCAGGACAGTTGCAAAATCCGGGAACGCCTGCCGCATCGGTGTCAGCGCACCGCAGCGACTGACAGGGCAGTGGCCAATGTGCGGGTAAGGATTGTCGGCGGGATCGGCTTCTGGAAGACCGGCACTTCGGGATAGCGCGCCGCAAGCTCAGCTGGCAGTCCGCCGCCGGTATGGATGACGACAAATCTGTTGCGGCTTTTCAGCCAGTCGAGAATGGGCTCGACATTGCCGTCGGCCAGATTCACGTCGAGGATGGCGGCGTCGACTTCGTTTCGGCTGATGAGATCCATGGCCTGCCGGACAGTGCCGACCGGACCGATAACCGTCCCGTTCGCATCTTCCACAGTCGCGGCAACGTCGAGAGCGACGAAAATCTCGTCCTCCACAACCAGTATGCGCCGCTGTTCAAGATCGTTCATCACTGTCTTTCACCTCTACGGGAGCCCACGTTGCGAGGCCCGCGCTTCCAATCAGAAAATGCGCGAGCACTAAGGGTGGTTCCCTTCGCTGCATGATAATTCACTTATGGTGAATCAAATCTTTACTGCAGAAAGAGGTCCCGAAGAGAATCAGCCGATGTTTAGCCGATACTCAAAACGCTGTGAACGTCAGCGTGGTCAGAGAGCGCACGATATTGGGAATGTTGAGCACGTTCTCGTTGATGAATTTGCCGATATCATCACCCTCCGCGATATAGATTTTCGCCAGCAGGTCGAACTCGCCGCTGGTCGAATAAAGCTCGGACACGATCTCGCGCTGGAAGAGAGTGTCGGCAACCTCATAGGTTTTGCCGGGAGCGCACTGCAGTTGCAGGAAAACGGGCTTCATGTCTCTACCTTTCGCATCGATGGCGGCGTTCGAGGTTTCAAACACGGTCGGGCGGACGAAATCAAGAGCCATTGCGGAATGGAGGCTGTTCACCCGCTGCAAATCGTGTTCGAAACCGACCGACCGCATGACCAAAAGCTGTGGTCAAAAGAAGCGATAGGTCACAATTGCTCTGGTAATATATCAATTTCAGGTGATGATCGGCTTTGCGTCCCAAATCGCTGTTATAGTCCCGCGCGCCGCGTCGAGGAACAATTTTCACCATACACCGATGCATTTGCGAGGAGTATCCGAAGGTCTCATGAAATTTATGTCTGTTCTGTCCCCGGCTTTTGCCGTCGCTTGCCTTGTTGCTCTGGTTTCGATGGCCTTGCCAGCTTCCGCAATGAATGCTTCCGAAAAAGCGCAACTCGAAAAGCTCGATCCAGATACCCGTCTGGAGCAGCGTTGCGATGTGGAAGCCATGGAGCGGATAACCCGCGAACAGAATAAATTCTCGGTCGACAAGGTGCTGGCCTACGCTTTTTCCGATCCGGTGACGCAGAAGAATTCTATCGACGCAGAGGGTGCCGCATTCCGTAGCCGCGAGCGCTGGTACAAGCTCGCCTTCACCTGCAAGACCGATGACGAGCACATCAATATCACGTCGTTCAAATATGATATTGGCGATGAAGTCCCCGAAGATCAGTGGGATAAGCATTATCTGGTGCCTTGATCAGGCTCGACTTCCTTTTACTCTAGCCGATTTTCATTCGAATGGCTGATCCCGCCTGTTTTTGGGGCGGGCAGGCGTGCGCTTGGCCACTAATCCGAATTTCTTGGGCCCGAATATATTGGGATTGCCTGCCTGCGCGATGTGTGGTCTCACTGTATTAATTATTGCTAAACTTATAATAATAATCGGTTTTCTGGATATGACGCTTAATCTCACCGTTGCATTCATCGTTGTTGGCTTGCTGCTTCACTATTTCAAATGCCGCAAGCTTGGCCTTGTTTCTATTGCCATCGGCATTGTTCTTTACGGTGCGATCGCATCGGCAATTCTGCCTGATTTTCTGATGAACCGCTTGCAGTCGCCCTATTCATCGACGCTACAATCGCCAATCGAAGACAACACCGCCTTTATCGTTTTCGGCATGGGGACGCAGACAGTCACCGAGCGTGGTAAGAAAGTGGTTGAGCCGGTCGCTTTGTCCTATGGGCCGATCCTTGCCGCTGCGAGTATGAACCATCAGTGTGTCGCGAGTGCCTTGAAGTGCACCTTCATCGTGAGCGGTGCGGATGTGGCCGGAACAGGCGTTTCAGAAGCCAAGTCGATTGCCGGGCAGTTGGTGAAGGCTGGGATCGATCCCGCTTCTATCCTGCTGGATGAGAAGAGCCGAAACACCTGGCAGAATGCCAAAAGCACGGCCACTATTCTGCGCGCGATCAAGCCTGCGAAAATTGTGCTGTTGCAGAATGCGCCTATCATCAAGCGTGACCTCCTGTATCTGGCGCATTTCGGCGTGACGCCTGAGCCGGTCGCAGCCGGCTATCTAACAACCAATCTGCTGTCCGGCGGCCTCTATTTTCTGGTGACCGATATGGCGCTGCATGAAGCCCTCGGCATCTGGCGCTACGACTTTTACAACTACATGGGCTGGAACGAGCCGAAACAGCCGCCCCTTGTATTGAACGCAGCTTCGGCGATGATTCCCGCGCCCGCCCGGTGAGTTAATGATGCTACGTCCGGCGTGTTTCGATAGGGTGTCGGAAAAAATATCCCCGAAATATCCTCAAAAGGGAGTAGATTTTTCGAAGCCGTTTTAAATTTCGGTGAGGTTGTGGCATCCTGTCGTCAAAGACCTCTGATACTGTCCTGACCAATGGATACTCGAGGGATAACCCGTGGGGGGACCCAAAGGAAACAATGGAGGCGGTCGTGAAATTATCGAAACTTTCACTCACTTTGGCGGCATTGGTGGCAGCGGCGTCGCTGGCCGGAACCGTTCAGGCAAGCCATGCGGATCAGACGCTTCTGAATGTGTCCTACGATCCGACGCGTGAACTGTACAAGGATTACAATGCGGCCTTTGCGGCGCATTGGAAGAAAGAAACCGGCGAAACCGTCACCATCCGCGCATCGCATGGCGGTTCGGGTGCACAGGCCCGCTCGGTGATCGACGGCATCAAGGCTGATGTGGTGACGCTGGCGCTCGAAAGCGATATCGACGCCATTGCGGATCGCACGGGCAAGATCGACAAGGAATGGCGCAAGCGCCTGCCGAACAATTCATCGCCTTATACGTCGACCATCGTTTTTCTGGTGCGCAAGGGTAACCCCAAGGCCATCAAGGATTGGGGCGATCTGGTGAAGGACGGCGTGGAAGTTATCACGCCGAACCCGAAGACCTCCGGCGGTGCACGCTGGAACTACCTTGCCGCTTGGGCCTGGGCCTATAAGCAGTATGGCGGCGACGAACAGAAGATCAAGGATTACATCGCTGACCTGTTCCGCCATGTGCCGGTGCTCGATACCGGTGCACGCGGTGCGACGACCAGCTTCGTGCAGCGCCAGCTTGGCGATGTGCTGTTGGCCTGGGAAAATGAAGCCTATCTCTCGGTTGCCGAATTTGGTGAAGACGCTTTCGATATCGTCGTGCCGCCGCAATCGATTCTGGCTGAACCACCGGTCGCGGTCGTTGACAAGAACGCCGAGGAAAACGGCACCACCAAGCTGGCGCAGGCCTATCTCGAGTATCTCTATTCGCCGGAAGGTCAGGCCATTGCAGCCAAGCATTTCTACCGCCCGTCGAAGCCAGATCTGATCCCGGCTGATCAGCAGCGCAAACTTCCCGACTTGACGCTGGTGACCATCGATGATCCGATTTTCGGCGGTTGGGCCAAGGCGCAGCCTTATCATTTCGGTGACGGGGGCACGTTCGACCAGATCTACAAGCCTGGCAAATAAGAGGCAGCCATTTCGAGGAGCCGCGGCAGACGCGGCTTTCCGTTTAATGTGCAGATAAAGCACAGTCAGCCCGCATGAACCGGAGCTGATATTTGCAGCCACTGAAAAAGGGAACAAAACAAAAGCATGTCTTCGCTCCCTGCACGGGCCAGAGCAGGGTTTCACTTTCGCAAGCCGAGCGTCATTCCAGGTTTCGGACTGACGTTCGGTTTCAGTGTTGCCTATCTCACCCTTCTCATTCTCATCCCGCTGGCAGCTCTCGTGCTGCGCTCCACGGATGTCGGTTTCGCCGGTTTCTGGCGGCTCATCACCGACGACCGCACGCTGAAGGCGCTCGAAACCAGCTTCGGAACGGCGTTTATCGCCGCTCTGGTCAATGTCGTGTTCGGCGTCATTCTGGCTTGGGTGCTGACCCGTTATCGCTTCCCCGGCCGTCGCTTTGTGGATGCCATCGTTGATATTCCCTTCGCATTGCCGACGGCGGTTGCCGGTATTGCGCTGGCCGCCATCTATGCGCCGAACGGCTGGATTGGCAGCCTGTTTGCGCCTTTCGGCATTCGCATCGCGTTTACACGCCTCGGCATCGTTATCGCGCTGATCTTCATTGGCCTGCCATTCGTGGTGCGCACCGTGCAGCCGATCATGGAAGAAATCAGCCGTGAGGTTGAAGAGGCTGCGGCGACGCTTGGCGCTTCGCGCTTCCAGACCATCTGGCGCGTGCTCCTGCCAAGCCTTCAGCCCGCCATTCTGACCGGCTTCGCGCTCGCCTTTGCGCGCGGCGTTGGTGAATATGGCTCGGTCATCTTCATCGCGGGCAATACGCCCTATGTGTCCGAAATTGCGCCGCTGCTGATCGTGGTCAAGCTGGAGGAGTTTGACTACGCCGGTGCGACGGCGCTTGCCACCATCATGCTGGTGCTGTCCTTCGCGATGCTCTTGCTCATCAATCTCATT
Source organism: Ochrobactrum sp. 19YEA23 (assembly GCF_029909865.1). Classification (NCBI taxonomy): domain Bacteria; kingdom Pseudomonadati; phylum Pseudomonadota; class Alphaproteobacteria; order Hyphomicrobiales; family Brucellaceae; genus Ochrobactrum; species Ochrobactrum sp. 19YEA23. Next base: position 475,296 of record NZ_JASAMQ010000001.1, read on the forward strand.
CAGGCGCGATCAAGAAAGAAATACGGCTATGGCGAATGAAACAAAACGCACTAGTCGCACTGGCCGCGCCAGCCGTAGTGCTGTGACGGAAAGCCTGCCGACGCGCATCATCCTGATTGGGCTTGCGCTGGCGTTTCTGGCTCTCTTCCTGATCCTGCCGGTGGTTGCAGTCTTTGTGGAAGCTTTCCGCAAAGGTCCCACGGCCTATGTCGAGGCCTTGCTGGAGCCGGACGCCTGGTCGGCAATCAGGCTCACTTTGACTGTCGCGGCAATTGCCGTGCCGCTCAATCTGGTTTTCGGCGTTGCCGCGGCATGGGCAATCGCCAAGTTCGAGTTCAAGGGCAAGGCGCTCTTGACCACACTGATCGACCTGCCGTTTTCGGTGTCGCCGGTGATTTCCGGTCTGGTCTTCGTGCTGCTGTTCTCCAGCCACAGCCTGCTCGGGCCGTGGCTGGAGCAACATGGTATCCAGATACTCTTCGCAGTGCCCGGCATCGTGCTGGCGACGGTTTTTGTGACATTTCCGTTTGTGGCGCGTGAACTGATCCCGCTGATGCAGGAGCAGGGAACCGGTGATGAAGAAGCGGCGATTTCGCTTGGCGCCAATGGCTGGCAGGCATTTCGCTATGTCACGCTGCCGAATATCAAATGGGGCCTGCTCTATGGCGTTCTGCTCTGTAATGCGCGCGCCATGGGCGAGTTCGGCGCCGTATCCGTGGTATCGGGTCGCATTCGCGGTCTCACCAATACGATGCCTTTGCATGTGGAAATTCTCTATAACGAGTATAACTTCGTCGCGGCATTCGCGGTGGCCTCGCTTCTGGCCCTGCTGGCGCTTCTGACGCTGGCGATCAAGACAATTCTCGAACTGCGCTACAGTGATGAGCTGGCGGGCAGCAACGGGCACTGAAAATAATCTGGGATGCTGATCCCATGCGCTTGAACGCGCTTGAAAGAACGATGGCCGCGAAGCGGCAGGGGAAAGGATTGGGAATGGAAGTTCGTGTTGCCGATGTGCGTAAAGAGTTCGCCCGTTTTCCGGCTTTGCATAATGTGTCGCTGGATATCCGTTCTGGCGAACTGATCGCGCTGCTCGGCCCTTCCGGTTCGGGCAAGACGACGCTGTTGCGTTTGATCGCCGGACTGGAAACCCCGACCGAAGGTACGATTTTCTTCGGTGAGGAAGACGCCTCGCAGAAAAGCGTGCAGGAGCGCAATGTCGGATTTGTCTTCCAGCATTATGCGCTGTTCCGCCATATGACGGTTGCGGACAATATCGGTTTCGGCCTCAAGGTACGTCCGGGTTCCACCCGCCCGGCCACCGGTGAAATCCGCCGCCGCGCGCTGGAACTGCTTGATCTGGTTCAGTTGCAGGGTCTGGAAAAGCGCTACCCCGCCCAGCTTTCGGGTGGCCAGCGCCAGCGCGTCGCGCTTGCCCGCGCCATGGCCATCGAGCCGAAAGTCCTGCTGCTTGACGAGCCTTTCGGTGCGCTCGATGCGCTGGTACGCAAGGAATTGCGCCGCTGGCTGCGCGAGATTCACGACAAGACCGGCCACACCACTGTTTTCGTCACGCATGATCAGGATGAAGCGCTGGAACTGGCCGACCGCGTTGTGGTCATGAGCCAGGGACGCATCGAACAGGTGGGCACGCCGGATGAGGTCTATGACGATCCGAACTCGCCTTTCGTCTATGGGTTTATCGGCGAGTCCAGCACGCTTCCGGTCCGCGTCGAGAATGGCGCAGTCTGGCTGACGGACCGCAATATCGGCCTCACCGCCGAGGGCGCTGCAAGCGGCGAAGCGCAGCTCTATTTCCGCCCGCATGATGTCGAACTGCTCGACGGTTGTGGCGGCTGCATCGCTGGCACGGTGGTGGCAAGCCGCCGTTCCGGCGGCAAGCGGCGCGTGGAGCTTGAAGTGGGTGGTGCGCGGGAGCGCATCGAGATTGAAATTCCGGCGGAACACCCGGCTGCGGAGAAAAGCCGCATCGCGTTTCGCCCGCGCTACTGGAAGTTGTTTCCGGCGGGCGGACCCGAAAAGGCATCGGCGGGAACTTCGGCAAAAATCGACGCCTGAATCGCGGTTTTCGATCCGATAAACTGACAAAAGGCGGCTGTCGCGCGGTGATTCTTGCGCGGCAGCCGCTTTTTTCGTGCCGTCAGGCGCGAGCGCGGGCGGACGTGTAAATTTCCTGCTCGCTTACTCAGGGTGGTATTATTTTAAATTTCAATATGTTAGGATTGCAAAAGGCCATGAATTTCATAACGCAACATTACTGTTCGGAAAGAATTGTGCGTTGCGATTTAAACGGTTTGAATATCAGCACAATGCGCCATCGCATTTTGGCCAAAAGCGGGCGACATGCAGGGAACCGATCAAGGATACTGTCGTTTCCCTAGACTGAATCGAATTTAGTATCCACCGCCGCAGATTACTCATTTCCTTCGGAAAGGCTGTTAAGGCAGATGCCGGAATTGTCTTCTTCGCACTCCAATTCAACCTCAACCGAGAATACATCGTCAAAACCACCCAAAGCGAATAGTCCGATGGAGCCGAAATCCACCGGGCAGGGCGGTTTTGATCAGATTCCGCCGGAACAGCCATCGCCGATACGCGCTCTCTACAAGACAGAAGATGAGCTGCGTGTTCTGGCAAGCACCGTCGCCCGCGGGGAGAACATCCCGCTGCCGGGCTATCTGGCGTTTCCGTTCGATCAGCGTCTGTCCGAAAACGGCAAGCTGATCCTGCACGCCTATCGCGCGTCTGACGCTGCGTCGCGTGCGGGTGAGACCATCACGCCTGCCGCGCAATGGCTGCTCGATAATCATTATCAGATCGACAAGAATGTCCAGCAGGCCCGCCGCGATCTGCCGCGCCGCTTCATTCGCCAGTTGCCGCCCTATAAGGCGGTTGAAGGCATGCCGCGCATTTTCGCGCTCGCCTGGCTTTATGTCGCTCACACGGACAGCAATTTTTCGCTGAAAACCCTGACGGCCATCGTTCAGGGCTTTCAGGAGGTCGAGCCGCTCAAGATCGGTGAATTGTGGGCGCTGCCGTCCGCAGTTCGCTATTTCCTGATCGAGAATGCGCGCCGTCTGGCGCTGCGCGTTGACCGCGCCCGCGACATGCGCAACCTCGCCAACACGGCTGCCGACCGCATCGTCGTTGCCGATGGTGCGGAGCTCGATTCCGTTCTGGCGCAATATGCGCAGGCCGCGCGCGACAGCACTTTTGCCACGCATCTTCTCTATCGTCTGCGTTCTGCATCCACCGACACCACGGCTGCTGCAAGCTGGCTGGAGCGGATTCTGGAGCAGGAAGGCAGCAATCCGGAAGACGCCATCGTCGAGGAACATGCGCGCCAGTCCACCGGCGGCGTGACGATGGGTAACATCATCCGTAGCCTGAAATCCATCGATGACGTGGATTGGGAAACCTGGTTCGAAACCGTCAACGAGGTCGATGCGATCCTGCGCGATCACAGCGATTTCGAACTTCTCGATTTCCGCTCGCGCAACGCCTATCGCGTGACGATTGAAAAGCTCGCCCGCTATTCGGATATGAGCGAAATCGACATCACCTGGGCAGCGCTCAAGCTTGCCGAAGAAGGACAGCGCGCCGAGCAGGCAGGCCATCCGCAAGCCGAAGGCAAGGGCTCCATCGCCTATTATCTGTCCGGCGACGGTCGTAGTGAGCTGGAGAAAGTCTGCGGTTACAAGGCGCCGTTTGGCGTCAAGGCGCTGCGCTTTTATCGCGGACTTGGACTTCTCGGGCTGTTCATCCCGACGGCGATCTTCACAATCCTCATTCTGCTGCTCGTCAATTACTGCATGAGCCGCGCCGGTCTTTCGGCCGATCTGCGTACACTATTCACGTTGCTGGCGATTTTCCCGGCAATGGATGCGTCCTATTCGCTGTTCAATGCGCTGGTGCCGTGGTTTGTGCAGCCGACGCGTCTGATCGGCTTTGAATACAAGGAAGGTCTGCCTGAAGAGGCGCGCACGCTTGTTGCTGTGCCGACCTTCATCACCTCGCGTGATTCCATCGACGAGCAGATTCGCAATCTGGAAGTACATTATCTCACCAATCCGCGCGGCGAGATTTATTTTGCGCTGGTCAGCGACTGGGTGGATGCGAAGCAGGAAATCTCCTCTGGGGATATGGAAATCTACGAATATGCGCGTGAGGAAATCGCCAAGCTCAACGAGCATTATACGGGCGGCGACCAGCCGCGCTTCTTCCTCATGCATCGTCGTCGCCTGTTCAACGACAAGCAGAATTGCTGGATGGGCTGGGAGCGCAAGCGCGGCAAGCTGCACGAGCTGAACCTTCTTCTGCGTGGCGATCAGGATACGAGCTTCTTCCCGCCGGACGAGCGTCTGCCGAAAGAAATCAAATATGTGATGACGCTGGACGCCGATACGCGTCTGACGCCGGAATCCGTCACCAATCTGGCCGGAAAGCTCAGCCATCCGCTGAACCGTCCGGTCATCGACGAAAAGACCGGCAAGGTCGTTCGCGGTTATGGCATCCTGCAGCCGCGCGTCACGCCGTCGCTGACCACCGGCGACGAAGCGTCGTTCCTGCAGCGCGTCTTCTCGGTCAATCGCGGCATCGATCCTTATGTCTTCGCGGTTTCCGACACCTATCAGGACTTGCTCGGCGAAGGTACCTTCACCGGCAAGGGTCTCTACGACATCGACGCCTTTGAGGCGGCGCTGAAGGATCGCGTGCCGGAAAACACGCTGCTCAGCCACGATCTTCTCGAAGGTGGCTATGCCCGCGCGGCTCTGGTCAGCGACGTGGAAGTCGTGGAAGATTATCCGACCGGCTATAATGTCGACGTGTCGCGCCACCATCGCTGGGCGCGTGGCGACTGGCAGCTTCTGCCATGGCTGTTCTCCACCAATCGCGGCGTCAGCGCCACGACCCGCTGGAAGATGGTCGATAATCTGCGCCGTTCGCTGAATCCGATCCTGTGGCTTCTCGCCGCCGTGGTCGGCTGGAGTGTGCTGCCGCTTGGTGCGGCTGCCGTCTGGCAGGGCTTCCTGATCGTCAGCATGTTTGTGGCGCCGACGTTCGGTATCGTCACCAATCTGATCCCGGTGAATATGGATTATTCGCTGAAGGGCCATGCGCAATCGGTTCTGACCGATATCGCGCTCGGCACGGCGGATGTGGCGCTGCGCACCACCTTCATCGCGCATTCGGCCTTCCTGATGGCCGATGCCATTGCGCGCACGGTCTATCGTCTGTTCGTTTCGCGCCGTAACCTTCTGGAATGGCGCACGGCCGCTCAGGCCAAGACCTCACCGGACACGCTGCTGTTCTATTTCCAGCTCATGTGGCCAGCCATGGCCATTGCGGGTCTGGCGATCCTGTTCCCGCTTGCTGCCGAAAGCCATGCCGCGTTGATTGCAGCGCCTTTTGCGGTGATCTGGTTCGTCTCGCCGCTGATCGCATGGCTCGTCAGCCGTTCGGCCAAGCCGCAGGATACGCTTGAGGTTCTGTCATCCGACAAGTCGGATCTGCGCCGTTATGCGCGGCGGACCTGGCGTTATTTCGCCGAGTTTGCGAACGACGAAAACCATCATCTGCCGCCGGACAATTTCCAGGAAGACCCGCTGCCTGTGCTGGCGCAGCGCACTTCGCCGACCAATATCGGCGTCTATCTTCTGTCGATTGTCGCAGCCCGCGATTTCGGCTGGATTGGCTTTGACGAAACGGTCCAGCGTGTCGAGGCGACTGTCGATACGCTGGAAAAGATGGAGAAGTATCAGGGCCATCTCTATAACTGGTACGAAACCAACACGCTGACCCCGATGCGCCCGCTCTATGTTTCGGCGGTCGATAGCGGCAATCTCGCCGGCCATCTGGTAACGCTGTCTTCGGCGCTCGAAGAATGGGCGGAAGCACCGTCCGTCTATGTGCAGGGCGATCTCGACGGCATCCTCGATGTCAACGACATCCTTGAGGAAACCATCGCGAATATCCCGGACGATCGCCGCATCCTGCGCCCGCTGCGCCGCCGTCTGGAAGAACGTACCGCCAATTTCCGCCGCGCCGTGCGCACCATCAAGGAAGAGCCGGAAACGGCATCCTTCCGCACGATCAACCTGTCGCTTTTTGCCAATGACATCGTACGTCTGATGGAAGAACTCGATAGCGAGATCGAGACGCCCGCCAGCGGCGAAGCCAAGGAATGGGCGCGTATTCTGGTCGATACCTGTCAGGCGCATACCGATGACGCCATGGGCGAACGCGATACCGACGCGTTGCGCGAGCGCCTGCGCGATCTCGCAACCCGTTCGCGTCAGCTGGCCTTCGACATGCAGTTCGGCTTCCTTGAGCGCAAGGAGCGTCGCCTTCTGTCGATCGGTTTCCGCGTGCAGGAAAACGAACTGGATGAAAGCTGCTACGATCTTCTGGCATCCGAAGCGCGTCTGGCGAGCCTGTTCGCCATCGCCAAGGGCGACGTGCCGGTCGAGCATTGGTTCAAGCTGGGCCGTCTTCTGGTGCCGGTGGGCTGGAAGGGCGCTCTGCTCTCCTGGTCCGGCTCGATGTTCGAATATCTGATGCCGCCGCTGGTCATGTCCGAGCCGCTCGGTTCGCTGCTCGACCAGACCAACAAGCTCGTCGTGCAGCGCCAGATCGACTATGCGACCTCGCGCGGTCTGCCATGGGGCATTTCGGAAGCGGCGTTCAATGCGCGTGACGCGCATATGAACTACCAATATTCCAATTTCGGCGTGCCTAATCTGGGTCTCCAGCGCGGCCTGTCGCGCAATGCGGTCATCGCGCCTTATGCGAGCCTGCTGGCATCGCAATATCAGCCAGCCGCAGCCGTCGCCAACCTCAAGCGTCTGGCCAAGCTTGGCGCGCTGGGCCGCTATGGCTTCCACGATTCGGTGGACTTCACCCCGTCGCGTGTTCGCGAAGGCGAAACCTGTGCGGTCGTGAAGAACTATTATGCCCACCACCATGGCATGGCGATCATCGCGGTCAACAACGTGATCTTCGAAGGCCGTATGCGTGAGCGTTTCCACTCCGATCCGGTGATTGAAGCAGCCGAACTGCTGTTGCAGGAAAAGGCGCCGCGCGAAATCCCGATGATTTACGCCAAGACGGAAAATCCGATGCGTGTGGATTCGGGCGGTTTCGACGATGCGCCGATGCGCATCATCGACAAGCCGTTCAAGGCGCCGCGCACCACGCATATGATGTCGAACGGCCAATATGCGCTGATGGTCACGGCCAATGGTTCCGGCTACAGCCGCTGGCACAATTGGGACATCACCCGTTTCCACGCCGATGCGTCGGAAGACCTTCAGGGCTCCTTCCTGTTCCTGCGCGATATGGAAAGCGGCTATTGGTGGTCGGCAACCGGCGAGCCGGTGCGCAATCCGGACGAAGAAACCAAGACGGTCTTCACCGAAGACAAGGCGGAATTCTACAAGACCGCCGGTGACATCAAGACCGTCATGGAAGTGATTGTCTCGTCGGAATATGACGGTGAGGGCCGCAGGCTCGACATCATCAATACGTCTGCGCGTGACCGCATCATCGAAGTTACCTCCTATGAGGAACTGGTGCTGACCGACAAGGACAGCGATGCCGCCCATCCGGCCTTTGCCAAGATGTTCGTCGAAACCGAGATCGCCGATAACGGTTCGACCATCTATGCCAAGCGCCGCAAGCGCGCGCCGTCCGATCCGGATATCCATGTGGCGCATTTCGTCACCGATCTGACGGGCGCTGTCCGTGAAACCGAGGTCGAAACCGACCGTCGCGCCTTCATCGGTCGTGGCCGCAGCCTGCGCGATGCCATCGCGTTTGAACCGGGTGCAAAATTCACCGGCAGCCAGGGCTGCGTGCTCGATCCGATTGCTTCGGTGCGCACACGCGTCCGCGTTCCGGCGCACAAGAAGGTGAGCCTCGTTTTCTGGACCTTTGCCGGTGGCAGCCGCGATGCGGTGGAACATGCCGTAGCGATGCATCGCCATCCGGAAAGCTTTGCCCGCGAGTTCTCGCTGTCTTGGACCAGCTCGCAGGTGCAGCTGTACCATATCGGTATCAAGCCGGCAGAAGCTGCCGATTATCAGAAGGTCGCGGCCTATCTGCTCTATCCGGAGCGGACCTTGCGCCAGCCGCCGGAAACCATCGCCAGCGGTCTCGGCAAACAGTCCGATCTGTGGCCGATGTCGATCTCCGGCGATTATCCGATCTTCGCCCTGCGGATCGACAACGAAGCCGATCTCGAAGTGCTGCGTGGCGTGTTGCGCGCGCAAGAATATTGGCGCAGCAAGGGCCTCACCGTCGATGTGGTGGCGGTCAACGAACGCGCCTTCTCTTATGCGCAGGACACACAGCGAGCCATCGACTGGATCGTGGAAGGCTTCCGCGCCCGGGGTGGTGGACAGCCGCACATCTTCGCGGTGCGCCGCGACCAGATGAGCGACGAAAGCTACAACACGCTTCTGGCGTCGGCACGCATCGTCATGCATGCGCAGAACGGCTCGCTTGCCGAGCAGCTGCGCCGCAGTGAGGAAATCACGGTGGATCTGGCCGCGCGTGACGCCAAGTCGGCAACGACCGGTCAGGCGGCGGTTCAGGGTCTCGGGGCTGCCGGTCTTGCGCCGGCGGTTATCGAGCGCGGTTCCGGCAGCACGGAAGAACGCCGTCCGGTCGTCAAGCCAAAGGTCACCAATCGTCCGGCTCCATCGGGCGACGATCTCCAGTTCTGGAACGGCTATGGCGGTTTTGCCGAAGACGGCAGCTATGTTGTGCGGGTCAATGGCCTGACCAACACGCCGCATCCGTGGATCAACGTCATCTCCAATCCGTCCTTCGGTTTCCATGTCTCGGCGGAAGGTTCGGCCTTCACCTGGGCTGGCAACAGCCGCGACTATCAGTTGACCCCATGGGCCAACGATCCGGTCACCAACCGTCCGGGCGAGGCGATCTATCTCCTCGACCGCGAAACAGGCCGCACCTTCGCGCCAACGTCGAATGTGCTGCGTGACGAGGCGGTGACCTATGAAGCGCGCCACAGCCATGGCTACAGCACCTTTGCGGCGCAGCATGGCGAACTGGCGCTGGAGCTGACCCATATCGTCGATGCAGACAAGCCGGTGCGCCTGTCGCGCCTGACGGTCACCAACAAGGGCCGCTCCAAGCGCAAGCTGCGCGCCTATGGTTATGTCGAATGGGTGCTCGGCAATGCCCGCGCCAAGAACGTGCCGTTCATCGTGCCGTCGCATGATGACGAACTGGGCGCGCTCTTCGCAGGCAATCCGTACCATCCCGACAAGTCTGGCCAGATCGCCTTCTTTGCGGCGACCGAAAAGCCGCAATCGGTGACTGCCGACCGCAGCGAGTTCATCGGCACCACCGGTTCGGTGGACAGGCCGGAAGTCGTGCTTGCAGGCAAGGCACTGTCCAATACGGTGGAAGCCGGACGCGATCCGTGCGCGGCGCTCGCGCTCGACATTGAAGTCGGACCGGGCGAAAGCCGTGAACTGGTGTTCCTGCTCGGCAATGCTGCCGATCAGGCGCAGGCGAAGAAGCTGATCTCCGACACCCGCAGCGCGTCTTTCGAAGACAAGCTGCAGGCGGCGAAGAACCAGTGGGAAACGCTCTTCAACCGCGTGCAGGTGAAGACGCCTGACCCATCATTCGATCTTCTGGTCAATGGCTGGCTGCCTTATCAGGCGATTGCCTGCCGTATATGGGCGCGTGCCGCCTTCTATCAGGCCAGCGGTGCCTTCGGCTTCCGCGACCAGTTGCAGGACACGCTGTCGCTGCTGCTCGTCGATCCGACGCTCGCCCGTGCGCAGATTCTCAATGCGGCATCGCGCCAGTTCCCTGAAGGCGATGTCCAGCATTGGTGGCTGCCTGCCACGGGCGCCGGTGTGCGCACGCTGATTTCGGACGATGTGGTCTGGCTCGGCTATGGCACGTCGCTTTATGTCGAGACGACGGGCGACCGTTCGATCCTCGATGAAAAGCTGCCTTTCCTTGTCGGGCGCAAGCTGGAAGAAGGCGAACATGATGCCTTCTATGAGCCGGAAATCTCCAAGGACACGGTGAGCCTTTATGAGCATTGTGCGCTGGCGCTCGACCTCGCGGTTGATCGCACCGGCCAGCATGGTCTGCCGCTGATCCTCGGCGGCGACTGGAACGACGGCATGAATCTTGTCGGCGTGAAGGGACAAGGCGAAAGCGTGTGGCTCGGCTGGTTCCTGGCCTATACGCTGCGTCAGTTCATCCCGATTGCCGAGGCGCGCAAGGATAAGACGCGCGTCGACATCTGGAAAGCGCATCTGGAAAGCCTGACGGCTGCTCTGGATCGCGACGGCTGGGATGGCGAATGGTATCGCCGTGGTTTCTACGACAACGGCGCGCCGCTTGGCTCAAAAGACAGCGACGAATGCCAGATCGACGCCATTGCGCAGTCGTGGAGCGTGTTGTCCGGCGTTGCCGATCCGAAGCGCGCCGAACAGGCAATGGCTTCGCTCGAAAAGCGTCTGTTGGATGAGGAGGGCGAATTGCTTCGTCTCTTCACACCGCCTTTCGACAAGACCGTGCAGGAGCCGGGTTACATCAAGGGCTATCCGCCCGGCGTTCGCGAGAACGGCGGTCAGTACACCCATGGCGCAACATGGGCCATTCTGGCGCTGGCCCGCATGGGCAAGGCGGCGGAAGCCTGGCGTCTGTTCTCGCTGATCAGCCCGGTCAATCATGGCCGCAACCCGGACGTCTATCGTGTCGAACCTTATGTGATCGCAGCCGACATCTATTCCGTCGAGCCGCGGCGCGGACAGGGCGGCTGGACCTGGTATACAGGCTCGGCAGGCTGGTTCTACCGCGTGGCGACCGAGGGCATCCTCGGCGTGACAAAGCGCGGCGACAGGCTGCATCTCGATCCGGCGTTGCCGCCGGAATGGGACGGTTATGAAGCTGAACTTCGCTTCGGCGAGGCGCTCTATCGGGTCAAGGTTGTCGCTGGTGCCAAGGACAAGACGATCAAGCTCAACGGTCGCAAGGTCGGCAAACCGGATGAAGGCGTGCCGATCAAGCCGGATGGCGAACACGAAATTGTGGTAGAGCTTCCCAAACAGAAGTGAACCGATTAAAAAGGCGGGTGAAAACCCGCCTTTTGCACGACTCAGGGCAATTTATTTTTGAGCATTGTCCCAAGCAAAACCGCTACGCACGTTTGCTGGAAATGCTTTAAGTAGATCTGGGTCCTTGTGCCATCGGATACTTGTTATTTGCTGGAGGCCGTCATGGCCAGAACTGATATCGCGCGCCGCGTCTATAACCACGCCTGGAAGCTCGATCCGATTATCCGCAGCCTGCTGGATACGGATTTCTACAAGCTTCTGATGCTCCAGATGATCTGGGGTCTTTATCCCAAGGTCGACGCGACCTTCTCGCTCATCAACCGCACGACCTCGGTGCGCCTTGCCGACGAGATCGACGAAGGCGAGCTGCGCGCGCAGCTCGATCATGCGCGCACGCTGTGCTTTTCCAAAAAGGAAATGATCTGGCTGGCGGGTAATACATTCTATGGCCGCAAGCAGATTTTCCAGCCTGAATTTCTGGCATGGCTGCATGATTTCCAATTGCCGGAATATGAGCTTCGTCGCAAGGACGGGCAGTATGAGCTGCATTTCCACGGGCCATGGTCTCACACCTCCATGTGGGAAATTCCAGCACTTGCCATCATCAACGAGTTGCGTTCGCGCGCGGCGATGAAGAATCTCGGGCCGTTCTCGCTCGATGTGCTCTATGCCCGCGCCAAGGCCAAGATGTGGAGCAAGGTGGAGCGGCTGCGCCTGCTGCCGGACCTCAAAATTTCGGATTTCGGCACCCGCCGCCGCCATTCTTTCCTGTGGCAGCGCTGGTGCGTCGAGGCGCTGAAGGAAGGCATTGGCGATTCCTTCACTGGCACCAGCAACGTGCTTCTGGCGATGGATACCGACCTTGAAGCGCTTGGCACCAATGCGCATGAACTGCCGATGGTGCTGGCGGCGCTCGCCAAGACAGACGAGGAACTGCGAAGCGCGCCTTACCGCGTGTTGCAGGACTGGAATCGCTACTATGGCGGCAATCTGTTGATCGTCCTGCCGGATGCCTTCGGCACGGCGGCCTTCCTGCGCAATGCGCCGGACTGGGTTGCCGACTGGACGGGGTTCCGTCCCGACAGCGCCCCGCCCGTCGAAGGCGGCGAGCGCATCATCGAATGGTGGAAATCACGCGGCAAAGACCCGCGTGAAAAGCTGCTTATTTTTTCCGATGCACTGGACGTCGATACGATCGAAGATACCTATCGTCACTTCGAAGGCCGTGTGCGCATGAGCTTCGGCTGGGGCACCAACCTCACCAATGATTTCATGGGTTGTGCGCCGAAAAACATCGAAGGGCTGAACGCCATTTCGCTGGTCTGTAAGGTGACGGATGCCAATGGTCATCCGGCGGTCAAGCTTTCCGACAATCCGCAGAAAGCGACTGGCGATCCGAAAGAAGTGGCGCGTTATCTCAAATTCTTCGGCAATGAAGAGCGGGTCGAGCAGCTCGTCAGAGTGTGACGGGCTGCTCAACCTCTTTATTCCATCAATCGTGCTGTGCCGGACAGGCGGATCGATCCGCCGCGTTCCGTACCGATCTTGGCGCGAATATGCGATGGGCTTCCCATGTCCTCACCCTGAAACACTTCGATCTCGCCGCCATGCGGCCAGCCGATATCGCGCAGATAGGCGGCAAAGGCCGCCGTGGAAGCGCCCGTCGCCGGGTCTTCATAGACACCGCCGGCAGCAAACGGATTGCGGCTGTGGAAGCGCTGTGGCGTTTCCGAATGGATGAGCAGGATGGTCGTCCAGCCCTGCCGCTTCATCATCACGCGGCCGCGCGCCAGATCATAATGCATCGAGGCAAGCTTTTCGCGTGAGCGCAGCGGCAACAGGATATGGTCTGCGCCCGCATGGATCAGCGCAGGCGGAATGCCCGGCGCAAGATCATCCTTGTCGTAGTTGAACAGCGACAGAGCCTGTTCCACCTCGACTTCGGCGGCTGCACGGTTGCGCGTCGGCGGTGATTGCAGGCTGGCGGCGAACAACTCGCCTTCCTTGCGACCGTCAACGCTGATGGTGCTGCCATTGAGCTTCAGATTGAAATGTCCGTCGCCCATGCGCATGGCCAGCGCTGCACCAAGCGCAATGGTGGCATGGCCGCAGAACGGAACTTCCATTTCAGGCGCGAAATAGCGTACGCGCCAGCTCTCGCCATCGGGCATGGCGAAAGCCGTTTCAGAAAAGCCAACCTCCTTGGCAATTTTCTGCATTTCCTCTGGAGAGGGAAGGCGGTCCGCAATCAGCACGCCTGCTGGGTTGCCGCCCTGATTGCCTTGCGAGAAGGCTGCGATGCGCAAGACGTCCACTGAATTGTCCTTCGCCATATTCGATTCTCTCCCACCCACTCTCTATAGAAGGCGGGAATTGAGTCGGGTCAATGGCGTAGGTTAGAAGGTGCTGTCTTATCTGTAGATGACGGAATCAATCGCGCATTTCTGCGGCCCAGGGCGGGTTTGCGCCTGCGCGAGAAACGGTGACGGCCGCAGCCCGAACGCCAAGCGCGACAGCGGAATGAATCTGCTCTTCGTTGAGATTCTCGATGGCGGCCTTGTTGAGCAGGCCCTGATTGTGCAGGCTGACGAGGATGCCCGCATTGACCGTATCGCCCGCACCGACCGTATCCACCACATCAACCTTGACACCGGGCACACGCACTGTCGCGTCCGTCGTATAGGCATCGGCGCCATGAGCGCCCTTCGTGATGACGATCAGCTTTGGACCGAGCTTCAGCCATTCGGCGGCGATTTCGTCATGGCTGCCATGTTCGCCAAACCAGTTGAGATCTTCGTCCGACAGTTTCACGATATCCGCCAGCGCGATCATGCGCTTCATGCGGGCCAGATGCTTCTCGCGGTCGGTGATGAAACCGGCACGGATATTGGGGTCGAGGAACATCACCCGCTTTGGCGCTTCGCGGGTCATCAGCGCTTCATAGACGCTGCCGCACGGCTCGGAAATCAGGCTGATGCAGCCAAACAGCATGGCGTCGATGCTGTCATCCACGAAAGGCATATCGCTTTCGGAAAGCATGCGGCCAGCCGTATTCTCGTCGTAGAAAGCGTAGCGCGCCTGACCGTCCACAAGGCGGACGAAGGCAAGCGTCGTCGGGCGATCCGAAATGGCTGCAAAGGAATAATCCACATTCGAGCGCGCCAGCGTGTCGCGCAGCACCTCGCCGAAGAAATCGGAGGAAATGCCGGAGAAGAAGCCCGTCGGCACGCCAAGCCGCCCAAGCGCTATGGCCGAATTGAAAACCGAACCACCCGCAAAAGGCACAAAGGCCGTTTCGCCGGTCGCGGTTTCGCGTGGCAGCATGTCGATCAGGGCTTCACCGCAACAAAGGATCATGGCTCGGTCTACTGTTGAATTGGATTTTAAATCGATTAAAGCGAACTAAACAAAAAGCGCGGTGTTTTTCAACAGCCGCGCTTTGTATTTTTGTCAGACGTGCTGGCCGCCATTGATATGAATTTCCGATCCTGTGACATAGGACGAAGCCTCGGTGCACAGGAAGTAGATGGTTTCCGCGACTTCCGAGGTTTTGCCGAGGCGGCGCATGGGCAATTGTTCGACCAGCTTTTCCGTGCCTGGCGACAGGATCGCTGTGTCGATTTCGCCCGGCGCAATGGCGTTGACGCGGATACCATAGGGGCCGAAATCCGAAGCCATTTCGCGGGTCAGCGAGGAAAGTGCTGCTTTCGACGTGGCATAGGCGGTGCCCGCAAAGGGGTGAACGCGGCTACCAGCAATCGAGGTCACGTTGACGACCGAACCCTGTGCTGCTTCAAGTTCCTTGAACAGGCCACGCGCCAGCATGATAGGCGCCATGAAATTGACCTGAAACACGTCGCGCCAGACGGCCATCGGTGTTTCGATCGAGTTCAGGCGGCGTCCACCGTCGGCTTTCGGCGAAATGCCTGCATTGTTGACGAGCGCATGCAGCTTGCTGCCATTGGCCTCCAGGCGGCGGCGGATTTCGGCGATTGCTTTGCCGACATCTTCCTGATCAGCCAGATCGACCTTGATATGGTCTTCCGGTCCGGCGGGCCATGGGCAATTATCGGAAAAATCCTGCCGCGAGCAGGTAATCACGCGCCAGCCTGCACGTGAAAAACGCTTGACGGTCGCGTGGCCGATACCGCGGCTGGCGCCGGTCAGAACCAGCGTCTTGCGCTCTTCGTCAACCTTCGGGCCTTCGGACTGGGACGCGTCTGTTTTGGTCATTTGGGTCATGGGAAAACCTCGCTCTCAAATCTTGAATAGACCATGCCGCTCAAGATTTCGAGGGGAATTAGAGCATTTCCAGCAAAAGTGCGTAGCGGTTTTGCGTCGGATAATGCGTCAAAATAAATAGATAGAGCGGTTTCACGATCCGGTTCTAACCGGAACCGCTCTAGTAACTGCGCGTAGAAGGTGCTTCACTTGATCGCGACCGGAGAGCGAACTGTCACCCGCTCCTCCGGTTCTCGCCAATCCTTACTGCGAATTGCCCATGATGATATCGAGCAGCGTGGTCGAGCCGCCCTGACGTCGCTGCGGCTGTTGGGCAGGCTGCTGTATCGGCTCGCCGCCGACATCGCCGGGCGGCATCGGGCGGTAGGTGTCGTCATATCCGCCGGGTGCATTGCCCTGTGGGCCGGGCGCATTCACAGGATAGGTCGGTGCTTCCTGTGGCGCGGCCTGCTGAATGTCGCCGCGCATGGTGGTCTCAGGCGCGGGCGGCCAGTAGCCATCGTCGCCATTTCCGGCCATCGGCTGATCACCATAACCGCCTTGCGGCATCATGTTGGGATCGTAAGGCGCATTCGGATCCATGCCGTCGCTGCCGCCGGGAACGACATTCTGGATGTCGTAATGGCCGGGCAGTTCTGCAATGGGCACGCCTTTGTGCGCTACCTGCATGAAGCTCTTCCAGGCGGCAACGGGCAAGGTCGAACCGAAGACGCGTTTCATGCCCTTGCCGTCGTCATTGCCGAACCAGACGCCAGTGGTCAGATTGTAGGTGTAGCCGACGAACCATGCGTCGCGGAAATTCTGGCTGGTGCCGGTCTTGCCTGCTGCGGGCCAGCCGCCAAAGGCTGCCTTGCGCGCCGTGCCATCTTCGACGGTGCGGCGCAGCATGGCATTCATCATGCCGACATTGCGCTCATCGATGACGCGGGGACCGATGGCGTCGTCTTTTTGATAAAGCACCTTGCCGTCGGCATCCGTCACCTTGGTGATGAAATAGACCGGCGCGCGATAGCCGCCATTGGCAAAGGGCACATAGGCATCGGCCAGTTCCAGAAGCGTCACTTCCGAGGTGCCAAGCGCCAGCGAGGCATTCGGGTCGAGCTTCGACTGCACGCCGAGGCGATGCGCCGTATCGACCACCGTCTGCGGGCCGACTTCCATCACGAGCTGGGCAGAAACCGAGTTGAGCGAGTGCGACAGCGCGGTCGCCAGCGTCACTTCACCCATATATTTGCCGTTGTCGTTGCTGGGCGTCCACTTGCCGATCCGCACCGGCGCATCATTGCGCACCGAATCCGGTGTGCGGCCCTGTTCCAGCGCCGAAAGATAGACGAACGGTTTGAAGGAGGATGCAGGCTGGCGGCGGGCATCCGTCACGCGGTCAAACTGGCTGGCGGCATAGTCCACGCCACCGACCATGGCGCGTACCGCGCCGGTGCCGTCGATGGAAACGAGTGCGCCCTGGCTGACATTCATCTTCTTCCCGTTCTGGGAAATCTGATCCTTGATCGCCTCTTCACCGGCTGATTGCAGATTGAGATCGATGGTCGTTTCAACCGTGATATCGGTCTTCGCCTCGCCGATCAGCGCTGGCAATGCAGCCACGACCTTGTCGGCGACATAGTTTTCCGAGCCCTGCCAGAAGGATGGCGCGCGCGTTGGCGGTTCGCTTTCGGCAATGGCCACCTGCTTGTCGTCGATCATGCCTTCTTCGCGCATCGCGCCCAGCACCAGCTTGGCGCGGGCGGCGGCAGCTTCGGGATCGCGGGCAGGCGACAGGCGGGATGGCGCTTTCAGCAGACCAGCCAGCGTGGCCGCTTCCATCAGGTTCACATCCTTGGCCGACTTGCTGAAATAACGCCGCGAGGCAGCATCGACGCCATAAGCGCCCGAACCGAGATAGACCCGGTTCAGATACATCTCCAGAATCTGGTCCTTGGTGTATTTATGCTCAAGCCACAAAGCGAGCATCACTTCCTGAACCTTGCGCTCCAGCGTGCGGTCAGGCGAGAGGAACAGGTTCTTGGCAAGCTGCTGGGTGAGCGTGGAGCCGCCCTGAACCGCGCGGCCCGAAACGGCATTGGTGACAATGGCGCGGGCAAGGCCGATGGGGTCTATGCCGAAATGCGAGTAGAAGCGCCGGTCTTCAATGGCCACAACGGCCTTGGGAATGAACGCCGACATTTCGTGCAGGCCAATCGCTTCGCCGCCGGTGGTGCCGCGATTGGCAATCAGTTTTCCACTCACATCGACAATGCGCACATTGGGCGGCCTGTCGGGGATTTCCCAATCTGTCGTCGGCGGCATCTTGGCGGCAAAATAGACGAGTACACCGGCAAGGCCGATGCCGCCCCACAGGCCAAGGACGAAGCACCAGTAAATCGCACGGCGCAGAAAGCCAAAGAAGCCGCGCGGCTTCGCCTTGCCGCGGCGTGCTGCACGCGGTTCGCGATCCCGGGACGGTGTCCGTTTGCGTTGCTGCGAGCGCGCCATACGCTCCTCCTCATCGACATGGAAATCGTCCTCGTCTGTCCTTTTCTTTTCGTTGCCGAAAGAAGGGTCGATGCGTCCGTTCCTGTCGTCTCGCGATGCCATATTCTGCCTAAGTCGCCCACCTGCGCGCCGGTTCGTCATGCATGCGAACCGGTCATTTTCCAAAAATATTTCTGCATTGCCGTCACGTCGTCGGCGAATGCGAACAAGGGTGTACCCGGTGAAGGGTAAATGCGGCGGTTTAAAGGGACGTAAATCGCCTGTTAATAAAAAGCCCGCCATGAGGCGGGCTTTATCAAATTGTCGACGGATTATTCGCCGCGCGGCTTCTTGCTGTAGCCGCCTTCGGATTTCCGTGGGCCCTTCTTGAAACCGTCGCCGCGAGGCTTGTCACCCCAGGACTTCTCGCCACGCGGCTTGTCGCCCCACGATTTTTCGCCATAAGGCTTTTCACCACGAGGTTTGTCGCCCCAAGGCTTGTCTCCGCGCGGCTTGTCGCCCCACGACTTTTCGCCATAAGACTTTTCACCACGCGGCTTGAAGCTCTTGCTTTCGCGGCGTCCGGCATCTTCGCCAGCACCGGCAACCGCAGGACGGATCACCAGACCCTTTTCGCCCGTACCACGTTCGGCGACAGACTGACGGAATTCTTCGGCCTTCGATGCGGCGATTTCAAAACGGGTTTCGCCGTCGAGAATCTTGATCGAACCGACGTCGCGCTTCGATACGTCGCCTGCCTTGCAGATCAGCGGCAGCAGCCACTTCGGATCGGCGCGGTGCTTGCGACCGGCAGAAACCGAGAACCAGACGCCGTCGAAATGCGCATTGCGGTCGAAGCGTTCGCCCGGCTCGCCGCGCTCTCCGCGATCAAAACGGTCGTTACGCTCGAAACGGTCGCCACGGTCCGCACGTTCGCGTGGCTTCTTGCCGCCAACCGGATGAACCGGTGCGTCCGAGACTTCTTCAGGTGCTGGCGCCAGCGACAATTCGCGATTGAGATAGGCGGCAGCCAGCTGTTCCGGCGTGTAACGCTCCAGAAGCGCCTTCAGCACGTCCTGATGTTCTTCCTCGACCGGCTGGCCAAAGGCCTCGGAATTGAGAATACGTTCGTTGTTCTTGGCCTGAACAGCGGCAATGCCCGGCGCTGGAATGGTCTGCGCATCGAGCTTCGCCATATGCAGAAGGCGCTCGGCGGTACGGCGGCGCGAGAACGGCACGACCAGCACGCAGGTGCCCTTGCGACCGGCGCGGCCGGTACGGCCCGAACGGTGCAGCATGGTTTCAGGATTGTTAGGCAGATCGGCATGGATAACCAGATCGAGATTCGGCAGATCGATACCGCGTGCGGCAACGTCGGTCGCCACGCAAACGCGGGCGCGGCCGTCGCGCATGGCCTGCAGCGCGTTGTTGCGCTCGGCCTGGCTCAGTTCGCCCGACAGGGCCACCACGGCAAAGCCGCGATTGGAGAGGCGGCTTGCCATATGCTTCACTGCTTCACGGGTCGAGCAGAAGATGATCGAGTTCTGTGAATCGTAATAAAGCAGCGTGTTGATGATCGCGTGGTCGCGCTCATGCGGCGGAACCGGCATGGCGACATAATCGATATCGGCGTGCTGGCTGGTTTCGCTCTGCACGGTGAGGCGCAGCGCATTGTTCTGGAAACGCTTGGCCAGCTGGGCGATGGGCTTCGGCACCGTTGCCGAGAACATCAGCGTGCGGCGGTCTTCCGGCGCTTCACCGAGGATAAATTCGAGGTCTTCGCGGAAGCCCATATCGAGCATTTCGTCGGCTTCGTCGAGCACGACGACGCGCAGCTGCGACATGTCCAGCGCGGAGCGGGTGATATGGTCGCGCAGGCGGCCCGGCGTACCAACGACGATATGGCTGCCGCGTTCAAGCGCACGGCGCTCGGTGCGGATATCCATGCCGCCAACGCAGGATGCGATGCGCGCGCCGGTATCGGCATAAAGCCATTCCAGCTCGCGGCGCACCTGAAGCGCCAGTTCGCGCGTCGGCGCGATGATCATGGCAAGCGGTGCACCCGCTTCGCCAAAGCGAAGCTCGTCTTCCAGAATGGTGTTGGCCATGGAGAGACCGAAGGCAACGGTCTTGCCGGAGCCGGTCTGGGCGGAAACGAGAAGGTCGGAATCAAGGGTTTCAGGCGCCAGCACGGCGTTCTGAACGGCGGTGAGGGTATTATAACCGCGAGCGGCAAGAGCTCCGGACAGGGCCGGAGCGATGGTTTCGGGCAGAGACATGGACAACTTTCACAAAAGCTTCACAAGTCGCAAACCCATTGGCCGTAAACCTAACGTTCACGGCTCCCCTGGCGACCACCGAAGCAACAGAATTGCCGCTTCCCTATAGGGTTAAGATCGTCAGGTCAACCGGGCGAGGCCTTAATGGGCCTCATCCCAGTTATGCGCTGCACGCGCATCAACATGCAGCGGAACCGTCAGAGACACCGCCGGAAGGGCCGCATTCTCCATGATATGGCGCACCAGCGGAATGGTTTTTTCCACTTCATTTTCAGGCACTTCGAAGATCAATTCATCGTGCACCTGCAACAACATGCGGGCTGCGAGCTTCTCGTTTTCAAGTGCATCTTCCATGCGAATCATGGCGCGGCGGATAATATCTGCCGCCGAACCCTGAATGGGCGCATTGATCGCCGCGCGCTCGTTGAAGGCACGGACCTGTGGGTTGGAGGCGCGAATATCGGGATAATGGGCGCGGCGTCCGAAAATGGTTTCCACATAGCCATGCTCGCGCGCAAAAGCCTTGGTGGCTTCCATATAATCCTTGATGCCGGGGAACCGCTCGAAATAGGTGCGGATATATTGCCCGGCTTCCTCACGCGAAATGGAAAGTTGGTTGGCGAGGCCGAAGGCGGAAATGCCGTAGATGATGCCGAAATTGATCGCCTTGGCCCGGCGACGCACTTCCGATGGCATGCCTTCCACTGGCACGCCAAACATTTCCGATGCGGTCATGGCATGAATATCGACGCCATCGGCGAAAGCCTGCTTTAATTGCGCAATATCGGCCACATGGGCCAGCACACGCAATTCGATCTGGCTGTAATCGGCGGAGATCAGCTTGTTGCCCGGTTCCGCGATGAAGGCCGTCCGGATCTTGCGGCCTTCGGCGGTGCGCACCGGAATGTTCTGCAGGTTCGGCTCGGATGAGGAGAGGCGACCCGTCGAGGTGGACGCCATTGCATAGGATGTATGGACGCGCTTGGTCTGTGGATGGATAAAGCCGGGCAGCGCATCCGTATAGGTGGATTTCAGCTTGGTCAGCTGACGCCAGTCGACGATCCTGCGCGGCAGCGGATGACCTTCGGCGGCCAGATCTTCAAGCACCTGCGCCGAGGTGGACCATTGGCCGGTCTTGGTTTTGGAAGCGCCGGGCAGGCCCATCTTGCCGAACAGGATATCGCCAAGCTGCTTGGGCGAGCCAATAGTGAATTTCTCACCGGCCAGTTCGTAGATTTCATCTTCGTAACCGGCAGCCGCCTGCGCCAGATCGCCGGACAGGCGCGACAGCACCTGACGGTCCACGGAAATGCCGCGTTCTTCCATGCGCGCCAGCACATCGACCAATGGGCGTTCGAGCCGTTCATAGACCGACATCAGACCTTCCGCCGCCAGACGCGGTTTCAGGACTTGCCATAGACGCAGCGTCACATCGGCATCTTCGGCTGCGTAAGCCGTCGCACGATCAATATCGACCAAGTCGAAAGTCACGGCGCTTTTGCCGCTGCCCGCAACATCCTTGTAGGCGATTGGCGTATGGTCGAGCCAACGCTCCGAAAGCGGGTCCATGCCATGGCTACCCGTGCCTGCGTCGAGCACATAGGAAATCAGCATCGTGTCGTCGAAGGACACGGTGTTGACGCCGTGACGGCGCATGACCAGCCAGTCATATTTCATGTTCTGTGCGATCTTGAGCACGGAGGCATCCTCAAGAACGGCTTTCAGCGCTTCAAGCGCCTGATCGAGCGGTATCTGCCCGTCGACCATGCCGCCGCCGAGCAGATCACCCTGACCGGATTTGTGCTGAAGCGGAATATAAGCCGCCTTGGACGTACCGTTATGGCCGGGGATCGCCAGCGAGAAGCCAACGAGTTCGGCCTGCATGGGATCAAGCGAATTGGTTTCCGTGTCGAAAGCCACGAGACCGGTCTCTACGGCCTCGGCCAGCCAGAGCTTCAACGTGGCGATATCGCGAATGCAGCTATAGGCGCTGGTATCGATCTTCTGCGCGGTGGCTTCTGCGGCCCGCTTATCGGCCAGTGCTTTCGGCGTGTAGCCATCGACTGCCGCAGGCGCAGCGGCAGTTGGTGCAACGGCGTCAGTGCCGGTTGCAGCCGTGTCAGCGGCCTTGGTCGGGACATCGACATCGGGACCATGCGCATCCGCGCCCCATTCCGTTTCGACATGGCACGGCTCGACGGCGGAAGCATCCGTATCGGTCGCTTCGGCAACGCGCCGCGTCAGTGAGGTGAACTCCATGGCCTTGAGGAAGCCGATCAGCTTCGGACCATTTTGTGGTTCGAGAACCAGAGCGTCCAGATCGACATCCAGCGGCACATCGGTCTTGAGCGTGACCAGCTCGCGCGAAATCTTGGTCTGGTCCGCGAAGGCGATAATGTTTTCACGGCGCTTGTTCTGCTTGATTTCCGAGGCGCGGGCCAGAAGCGTGTCGAGATCGCCGAATTCTTCCAGCAATTGCGCTGCCGTCTTGGGGCCAATGCCCGGAATTCCCGGCACATTATCCGTGCTGTCGCCAGTCAGCGATTGCAGGTCGATCATCTTTTCCGGCGGTACGCCCCATTTTTCGATCACTTCCGGGATCGAAATCTGCTTGTCCTTCATGCTGTCATACATGGACACATTTGGCGTCACGAGCTGCATCAGGTCTTTGTCGGAGGAGACGATGGTGACATCACCGCCCGCTTGCTCGGCAAGGCGCGCATAGGTCGCGATCAGGTCATCGGCTTCGAAACCGGCCTTTTCGACACAGGGCAGGTTGAAGGCGCGGGTCGCCTGACGGATAAGGCCGAATTGCGGAACAAGGTCTTCCGGCGGGGCGGTGCGATTGGCTTTGTATTCAGGATAAAGCTCGTTGCGGAACGTCTTCGACGAATAGTCGAAAATCACCGCGAAATGGGTCGGCACCACGCCGACATCGGTGTTGCGCGCATCTTTCAGCAGCTTCCACAGCATGTTGCAGAAGCCCGATACGGCGCCCACCGGCAAGCCGTCGGTCTTGCGGGTCAGCGGGGGAAGGGCGTGATAGGCGCGGAAAATATAACCCGAGCCGTCAACGAGAAAGAGATGATCGCCTTTTTTCATGGCTTCTTTTTATCCTTCCGCACTTTCGGACGCAAAACCGTTTCGCACTTTTGCTGAATTGTTCCGGGAACAGGAGGCCCGGAACTGGAGGCCAAGAACTAAAGGAAAGCAGCCGCAAAGGGAACCGGCTCCGTGTCAGGAGAAACAATGATCCACGCGAAAGAAATCCATCACGGTAAGATAACGAGTTTGTTACAGATTTGTAATCTTCCGTGCCCTTGAATAGCCACGATTGAAAACCAAATTTTAGTCATCGACAGTTCGTCGGTCGCCGGTTTTCTGACCCGTCCCCCGTTGGATGCCGGATGCTAGCGGCAGCCTCATTCCCCTCTCCGGGCTGCCGCTTTGAGTGTAGTGATATGGCCGCTGTGGTATCCCCTCACCGCAGCGGCCAAATCATATCCGGGGCATCTTTTCCCTCATGCTTTCGGACAGTTTTTCTCAGGCGAGAAATCCCGGCTGCCATCCGGTTTGAACACTTTCGGGTTCGGATCGTAGAAGGGGCCGACGACGAGCGGTTCCGCCGGTAATATGGACTGGTCCTCACTGGAAACGACGGTGGTTGCAAGTGTCTGCAACAGGTCTCCATTCCTTGCGGTCACGCGAATGGAAACATCATAGGGCTTGTCCTTCACGATGCAGTGCAAAGGCCCGGTCTCCAGCGAAAGCTGGTCCTGATTGGGAAAGACTTTCCGGTCGATCATGACTGGTGCGCCCTGCGCGGGATTGTCAAAGGCCGCAGTAACCGTCGCTCCTTCTTCCACCGGGCCGATCTTGCGCAGCGTGACCAGAAAGGTTGCGCGGGCGATGCGATAATTGAAGACCACGAGCCGTCCCGAAATCTCGTAAGGTCCGGTCGTCTTTTCGCGCTGGCATGCCGCCAGCAGCGGAAAAGCGAGCGCGATTGCGACGAGCGGTTTCACATCTCCACCTCCCGATTGCGATAATAGTGGCGGCTGGCCTTGGCCCGGTTGCCGCAGACTGTCATGTCACACCAGACCCGACTGCGATTGCGGCTCTGATCGAGGAAAAGCCAGCCGCAATTGGCGCAGATTTTCAGGCGATCCGCATCGGCTCCTGACTGGCATTTTCCCATCAGCCGAAGCGCTGAATGTGCGGCAGCCTTCTCCAGCGCTGCGGGCGACGTGGTCTGACGCAGCACATCGGCTATGCATTCGAGAAGATCGGCCAGCAGCCGGTCATCGGCTTGCGCATGAACGAATGCGCGAAAATAGCCATCGATGGCTTCACGCAGGGAAAGAAACCGGCGCAGATTTTCTGGCTCGACCGGGACAAGCGGCAAAGGCAGGTCTTTCTCCGCGCAGAACGTTGCCGCCGCGTGCGCAAAGCTTTTCAGATTAGCCGGCTCGGCAAAACGATCCACGCTGCGCGCCGCGTCGCCGCGCAGGATAACGCTATTGGCAACATCCAGCGCCAATGCGCCGCCGGAAAAACGATGTGGCGTCCAGGAAAAGCTCATGGCACATTATAACTGGTAAAAGCCGTTTTGACAGTTATAATCTGGCCAGTGTAGCGAGGGCGTATCCATGGCCTACCTCTTGCAGCAATTCGCAAATGCGGTGCCGCTGGCGGCAACCTATGCCATGCTGGCCTTTGGCTATGCGCTGAGCTTCGCCGTCCTCAAGCGTGCAGATATCAGCTATGGCGCGCTGGTGGCCTTTTCCGGCCAGCTTCTTCTCATCTTCACGGCATTTGGCTGGAGCAGGCTCTGGCTGGTTCTGCCTGCCGCGATTGGCGTCGGTATAGCCGGGGCGCTGTTTTATACGCTTGCTGCCGGAGCGGTGATTGCAGGTCTCGTCATGCGGCCGCTTAGTCGGGCGTCTCCCAATATGGCAATGGTGGCGGCGTTGGGCGTGGCGGTGGTGCTGATGGAAAGCGTTCGTCTTGCCGCCGGATCGAGGAACCTCTGGCTGCCGCCCTTGTTGCAGGACAAGATCATCTTTTGGGGCGAGGGCAACAAGGCGGTCGTGCTGACCATGATGCAGATCATCAATACGCTTGTCATGGCATCCATCGTGCTGATCGGCAGCTTCGCCTTGCAGCGCAGCCGTTTTGGTCGCAACTGGCGGGCGGTCCGCGATGATGTTCTGGCGGCCCAGCTTTGCGGGATCAATGCAGGGCGGGTCTTCCTTGCCGCCTATATGGGCGCGGTGCTGATTGCCGCCTTGTCCGGTATTCTGATGACGGCCTATTACGGCACGATGAGTTCCGGCGATGGGCTGCTGCTCGGCCTCAAGATATTGATGATTGGCGCCGTGGGCGGCTATTTCTCGCCACTTGCTTCGGCAGGCGGTGCGGCCCTGCTGGCATTTGCCGAAACATTCTGGACAGCCTTTGCGCCGCTTGTCTGGCGCGAACCGGCAATATTCGCATTGCTGGTCTTTCTCCTGAGCGTCAGCCGTCGCGAAAGTCTTTCACCCTGACAAAGGCCTTCAATTTGCGGTAATCACTTGCGAATTGGGTTTCCAGCGGGAAGTGCTGGTTGTACTGTGCCGCCAGTTTACGTTTCGACTCGTCAGGAAGTTTCCATGTCCCAGCAACCGTCTGCGCAATCGCTCGACAAAGTACTCAGCCACCTCGACGCCAATCTTGATAACAGCCTCGAACGCCTGTTCGAACTGCTGCGTATCAAGTCGATTTCGACAGACCCGGCCTACAAGGCCGACTGCCGCAAGGCTGCGGAATGGCTTGTGGCTGATCTGAAGACGATTGGCTTTGACGCCAGCGTGCGCGACACGCCGGGCCATCCGATGGTGGTTGCGCATCATGACGGCGCCACGCCCGATGCGCCGCATGTGCTCTTCTACGGTCATTATGATGTGCAGCCGGTCGACCCGCTCAACCTGTGGGAAAACGATCCTTTTGATCCTGCGATCAAGGATGTGGGCAACGGTCGTAAAATCCTGACCGGTCGCGGCACGTCCGATGACAAGGGCCAGTTGATGACCTTTGTGGAAGCCTGCCGCGCCTATAAGGCGATCAATGGCAATCTGCCCGTCAAGGTGACGCTGCTGTTCGAAGGCGAGGAAGAATCCGGTTCGCCGTCGCTGAAGCCGTTCCTCGATGCAAACAAGGCGGAACTGAAAGCCGATGTGGCGTTGGTCTGCGACACCTCGATGTGGGACACGGAAACGCCTGCCATCAGCGTCGGGCTGCGCGGTCTGGTTGGCGAGGAAATCGTCATCAAGGCTGCCGATCGCGATCTGCATTCGGGCTTCTTCGGAGGTGCTGCGGCCAATCCGATCCATATTCTGAGCAAGATTCTAGCCGATCTGCACGACGAAACCGGACGCATCACCGTTCCGGGCTTCTATGAAGGCGTGGAAGAAACCCCGTCGCAAATCCTGCAATCCTGGGAAGGTCTCGGCCGCACGGCGGAAAACTTCCTCGGACCTATTGGCCTTTCGATCCCGTCCGGCGAAAAGGGCCGCAGCGTTCTGGAACTCACCTGGGCGCGCCCAACGGCGGAAGTGAACGGCATTATCGGCGGTTATACCGGCGAAGGCTTCAAGACCGTTATCGCAGCGCAAGCCTCGGCAAAGGTCTCGTTCCGTCTCGTCCACAAACAGGACCCGGTGAAGATCCGCGAAGCCTTCCGCGCTTTTGTGCAGGAACGTCTTCCAGCCGATTGTTCGGTGGAGTTCCACCCGCATGGCGGTTCGCCTGCGATCCAGCTGCCTTATGATTCACCGCTGGTTTCCAAGGCCAAGGACGCATTGTCCGACGAATGGCCGAAACCAGCTGTGCTGATTGCCATGGGCGGCTCGATCCCGATTGTCGGCGATTTCGACACGTTCCTTGGCATGGAATCGCTTCTCGTCGGCTTCGGTCTCGAAGATGACCGCATCCATTCGCCCAACGAAAAATACGAGCTGAACTCCTTCCACAAAGGGCAACGCTCGTGGGCGCGTATTATGGCGGCTATCGCCGCCAATTAGGGCTCGCATTATGGCGGCTGTCGCCGCTAAACAGGCCCGCATTACGGCGGCAACTGCCGCGAAACAAGGACAACTGAATGACCATCCGTTTTCATAAAAACGATCTGCCGAACCTCGATCATTATCAGGTGGATGCGGTCGCCATCGATACTGAGACGCTGGGGCTGAACCCGCATCGCGACCGGCTCTGCGTGGTGCAGATTTCACCGGGCGACGGCACGGCAGACGTGATCCAGATTGAAGCCGGTCAGAAGAAGGCCCCCAATCTGGTCAAGCTTCTGAAGGATCGCTCGATCACCAAGATCTTCCATTTCGGCCGGTTCGATCTGGCGGTGCTGGCCCATGCTTTCGGCACCATGCCGCAGCCGGTCTTCTGCACCAAGATCGCATCGAAGCTCACCCGCACCTATACGGACCGTCACGGTCTCAAGGAACTGTGCAACGAGCTTCTGGATGTTTCGATCTCCAAGCAGCAGCAGTCATCCGACTGGGCAGCGGAAATCCTCTCGCAGGCGCAGCTCGAATATGCCGCTTCCGACGTGCTCTATCTGCATCGTCTGAAGGCAGTTCTGGAACAGCGTCTTGAGCGTGATGGCCGCGCGAAACAGGCTGAAGCCTGCTTCAAGTTCCTGCCAACCCGTTCGGAACTTGATCTGATGGGCTGGCCGGAAGAGGATATTTTCGCGCATAGCTAAGGCTTGGTGCGAATATTGAGTCCCATCAAACGGCGGCTGTGGCCGCCGTTTTCTTTTGCGGCGCCTGATCAATATAAGCCCATGCCGGGCGGCGGAACAGAAACTGTCCATAGCCGGTCCATTGGATGAGACCATAAAGAATGACGGGCCCGACCACACCGCATGCGGTGGTCAAAAGCGACACCGTGCCGATATCGATGAAACCAAGTTTCAGCAGCACCGTGCGTGCAATGGCCATCGGCAGGAAGAATGCCAGATAGATCACAATCGAATGCGCGCCGAGCCAGCTCAGGGCGCGATGCAGCCAGTTGCGTGCAGGCATCAGGCTTAACAGCGAGGAGATCGAAATGATCGCCAGCGCGCCGACCAGTCCCAGCAGAAGTGAAATGACGGGCAGATCGCTGACGGCACCGCGTCCGTTCAGAAGATCGCTGGCGGGGGCGATCAGCGACGCGAGGCTCTCCGGCACCGGCATGAAAACAAGCTTGTATTCGACAAGGGCCCAGACGAGCAGCCCGGCAACGCCGACGAGCGGGCGTTGGCGCAGCCAGTCGGCGATCTTGAAGATGGCCGGTGCAAAGGCATAGCCTGCGAAGAAATAAACGAAACGCGAGCAGAATTCGTCAATCATCACCCAGCCCGTATGCACAGGCAGGATTTCCAGCACGGCCAGCACTGTAAAGGTTACACCCACCGGCACACGCTTCAAAAGCCGCGTCGCAACAAAGAACACAGGCAGGATATAGATGAACCAAAGTGTCCCGAACGGCTCAAGGAAAGCCATGAGATAGGCCTGCACCACGCCCGCAATACCGGCTGCACTGGCTATGCCTGGCGCCTTGAAAGCAAACTGGATGGTGAGCCACAGAATGTAGAAATAGAGGAAATGCACGACCTTGCGGTCGAGATAGCGGCGCCATGGCCGGTCGATGACAAGGCTGAGAAACAGCCCTGAGATCATGAAGAAGTCGGGCATGCGGAATGGTTTTGCGAAGGCGACCACATAATGCATCCAGCCTTCTGCGCCGGCTGCCTTTTCGACACCCAGTGTCGAATGCATCATGACAACGAAGATAATGCAGATGCCCTTGGCAATATCGACCCAGTCGATCCGTTCGCTGCTGCCCGCTATCCGCATATCAGTCTCCCGCCCCATTAAGCCCGAATGTCTATAGCTTGATTGGACCCAGATTAATATAGCGTGCAGGTCTTGCGGCCTTTCTGGCGAATATTGCCCGTTTTTTAACTATAAGACGGGGTTTCACGGCTTCGTGTACGGGTTTTTGCAGATTTCTCTTGCTGTGGCCCCGCTGCTACAGACTTTTGTGAGCAATCGCTTATATTGAGGGCAAGCTTGGTTCAGTAAATTTCCTTCAGGAGGTTCATCATGAAGCTCAAAGCGCTTCTTCTCGCATCCACTGTCGCCCTTATTGCTGCCACCGGCGCAAAGGCCGCTGACGCAGTTGTTGAGCAGGAACCTGCTCCGGTTGTTGTTGCTCCGACATTCACCTGGAACGGTGCTTACATCGGTGGCCAGGTTGGCTACGGCTGGGGCAAGTCCAACTTCAGCGGTGACCTTTACACCTATGGCGATGTGAAGCCGGATGGTTTCCTCGGTGGTCTTTATGCCGGTTACAACTTCGATCTGGGCAACAATGTTGTTCTCGGTATCGACGGCGACGTCACCTATAACGACGTGTCTAAGGGTATCGACATTTACAATGGCGACCTCGCAGTCGGTTCGTTTGACAACAAGCTGCGCTGGTCGGGCGCCGTTCGTGCCCGCGCTGGTTACGCCTTTGACCGCTTCTTGCCTTACATCGCTGGCGGTGTGGCGTTCGGCGATGTCAAGAACAGCGGCTCAATCGGTGGCGTCGGCTTCTCTGAAAGCAAGACACTTACCGGCTGGACCATCGGCGGCGGCGTGGACTACGCTGCGACCGACAACCTGATCCTGCGTCTTGAATATCGCTACACCGATTACGGCGACAAGGACATCAACTTCGGCGACCTGAGCGTCAAGAACGACTTCAAGACCAACGAAGTTCGTCTGGGCGTTGCCTATAAGTTCTGATCCTTCGTTGAAGGATTGCATGAGAAAGGCCCCGCAATGCGGGGCCTTTCTTTTTGCCGTCTAGCGGGTCGCCATCAAACGGCGGACAAATAAAAAGGCCTCTGCGAACAGAGGCCTTTTTCGTAACGGTGCAGAACTGGATCAGACGTCCAGATTGGCAACGCTCAGCGCGTTTTCCTGAATGAACTCGCGGCGCGGTTCCACTTCGTCGCCCATCAGGCGCGAGAAGAGCGAGTCCGCATCGGTCGCATCGGTCACCTTGACCTGCAGGAGCGAACGCACATTCGGGTCCAGCGTGGTTTCCCAAAGCTGCTCGGCGTTCATTTCGCCCAAGCCTTTGTAACGCTGCAGCGTCAGGCCCTTGCGGCCGGTCGCGAAAATGGCGTCAAGCAGCGCCATCGGACCGGACAGGGTGTCCGACTTGTCCTTGCGGCGCAGCACTGGCGGCTCGCCGAAAGTCTCGGCAATGCGGCCTGCCACGCGGTCGATCTGGCGGGCATCGGCAGAGCCGAGCAGCGCCATGTCGAGAATGGCAGCGTCCTTGACGCCGCGCACCATGCGCTCGAAGCGATAGCCACCGTCTTCCATGACGTGGCCGGTCCAGCCGCGCTCGGTTTCTTCCGAAATCATGTCGAGGCGCGTTGCAACCGTATCGGCGGAGCGCTGTGCTGTTGCATTGTCCTTCGACGCATCGGGGTTGAGCAGACCGGCAATGGCCGCCTGTTCCACGACGCGACGGTCATAGCGCGTATGCAGCCCATGCAGAAGCTGGCGCAGCGTGCGCGCATCGTCAACGACAGCGCGCAGATCAGGACCGGCGCGCACTTCGCCGCTCGCCATTTCAAGGGCTGCTTCTTCGAGACCCGTCTCGATGAGGAAGTCTTCGAAGGCAGCTTCGTTCTTGATGTATTGCGAGGACTTGCCGCGCGACACCTTATAAAGCGGCGGCTGCGCGATATAGATATGGCCGCGCTCGATCAGTTCCGGCATCTGGCGGAAGAAGAAGGTGAGCAACAGCGTGCGAATATGCGCACCGTCGACGTCAGCATCGGTCATGATGATGATCTTGTGGTAACGCAGCTTGTCGGCGTTGAAGCCGTGCGTCTCATCCTTGCCGATCGACGTGCCGAGCGCCGTGATCAGCGTGCCCACCTGATCGGAAGACAACATGCGGTCGAAGCGGACGCGTTCCACGTTCAGGATCTTGCCGCGCAGCGGCAGGATCGCCTGGTTCTGGCGCGAGCGGCCGCTTTTCGCGGAGCCGCCTGCCGAGTCACCTTCGACGATGAAGATTTCAGACTTGGCCGGATCGCGTTCCTGACAATCGGCAAGCTTGCCCGGCAGCGAGGTCACGCTAAGCGTGCTCTTGCGGGTGATGTCGCGGGCTTTGCGCGCAGCTTCGCGGGCGGCGGCGGCCTGAATAACCTTCTCGACCACGGCCTTGCCCTGCGCCGGATGCTCTTCGAGCCAGATCGACAGCGCTTCGTTGACGAGGCTTTCGACCACCGGGCGCACTTCCGATGAAACCAGCTTGTCCTTGGTTTGCGACGAGAATTTCGGGTCCGGCACCTTCACGGAAAGAACAGCAGTCAGACCTTCGCGGCAATCGTCGCCGGTCAGCTGAACCTTTTCCTTCTTGGTCATGCCCGACGCATCCGCATAGCCCGTGACCTGACGGGTCAGGGCGCCGCGGAAACCGGCCAGATGGGTGCCGCCATCGCGCTGCGGAATGTTGTTGGTGAAGCACAGCACCTTTTCGTGGTAGGAATCGTTCCACCACATGGCGACTTCCACCGTCATGCCGTCTTTTTCACTGCGGATATAGACCGGCTCATCGATCAGCGGCTTCTTGCTCTGATCGATATATCTGACGAATTCGACCAGGCCGCCGTCGTAATGCAGCTCATGTTCCTTGGCGTCGGCATGACGGTTATCCGTCAGCTTGATGCGCACGCCGGAATTGAGGAAGGCCAGCTCGCGTAGGCGACGCTCCAGCGTGTCAAAGTCGAACTCGACCATGCTGAAGGTTTCGGTCGAGGGCAGGAAGGTCACCGAGGTGCCGGTCTCGCCGTCGGCCACGTCGCCCGTCACCGCCAGCGGCGCATCGGCGACGCCGTGGGTAAAGCTCATTTCGTGAACTTTGCCATAGCGGCGGATTTTCAGCTTCAGCCAGACCGAAAGCGCATTGACCACCGAAACGCCCACGCCGTGCAGACCGCCGGAAACCTTGTAGGAGTTCTGGTCGAACTTGCCGCCCGCATGGAGCTGGGTCATGATGACCTCGGCAGCCGAAACGCCTTCTTCCTTGTGGATGTCGGTCGGGATGCCGCGACCATTATCCGTCACGGTGCAGGAGCCGTCGGCATTGAGCGTCACGGTCACGAGCGTGGCATGGCCTGCCAGCGCTTCGTCGATGGCATTGTCCACGACTTCATAAACCATGTGATGCAGGCCGGAGCCGTCATCCGTGTCACCGATATACATGCCCGGACGCTTGCGAACGGCATCCAGACCTTTCAGAACACGAATGGAATCCGCGCCATATTCGGCGGGGGCTTCGGAATTCATCTCGGGCGTCTCGCTCATGAAAATCTTTCGAAAACGTGCTGCGACTGCAGCCTTGAAGCCTGCTGCAATTGCAGCATCAAAAATACTGTCGAATCACACGACAAACATGGCTTTAATATAGGCGCTAACGGCTTATTTTCCAAATTTTCAGGGCAAATTTACCGGGGATTCCGGTCGTTTGAGCGCATCTCTGCTGCATATCGCGAAACGGACTGCGGATCGGCTTCTGGAAGCGCCACAATTACCCCTTATATGTCATAAAACAACGGTATTTGGAGCGCCCGATGGAAACTGCGACGATGATGCGGGAAGCACTTGAACCCTTTGTGCCGCCAGCGCCGCGCCCGCGCGAAAAGCCGGTCGGTCGTTTCGAGATGATGCGCGTGGTTTACAAGAACCCGCTCGAGCTGTGGGGTGAGCCATCCTACAATGAACGCTGGATTTCCGTCAGCTGGTTCGGCCTCAAGACCATCATCGCCAACGATCCCGGATTGATCCGCCACGTGCTGGTGGATAATGCCGCCAATTATCCCATGTCCGCCATCCGCCAGCGCGTGCTGCGTCCGCTGCTGCGCGACGGTCTCCTGACGGCTGAGGGCCAGGTGTGGAAGCGCTCGCGCAAAGCCATGGCGCCGGTTTTCACGCCGCGCCATATCGGCGGCTTTGCGGAAGCGATGCGCGACCGTTCGCGCCTGTTTGTGGAGCGCTACAAGACCAGTGGCATGATCACAGACGTCGCCCATGACATGACGCTCCTGACCTACGATATTCTGGCAGAAACGCTGTTTTCCGGCGAGATCGCGGGCGATCCCAATGATTTCGCGCGCCAGATCGACAAGCTGTTCGAAACCATGGGTCGCGTCGATCCCTTTGACTTGCTTGGACTGCCCGACTGGTTGCCACGTCTCACGCGTTTGCGCGGCCAGCAGTCGCTGGGCTTTTTCCGCGCGCTTGTCTCGGACACGATTGCCATGCGCAAGGCGCGTATGGATAAGGGCGACGCAGTGCCGAGCGACTTCCTGACGCTGCTTCTGCGTGCCGAAGGACCGGAGGGGCTTAGCCGCTCGGAGATCGAAGACAACATCATCACCTTCATTGGCGCTGGCCACGAAACGACAGCGCGGGCGCTTGGCTGGACGCTTTATCTGCTCGCCAAGGCCCCCGAAGAACGCGAACGGGTTGAAGTGGAGATCGACGCTTTCTTCGAAAAGGGCGGGCGCGATCTGCCGCCGCATGAGTGGCTGGCCAGCCTGCCTTTCACGCGCGCCGCTTTCGAAGAGGCGATGCGCCTTTATCCGCCTGCGCCATCGATCAATCGCGAGGCGGCGGAAAATGATCGCTATGGCGATCTGGAAATACCGAAGGGCGCAACCGTTCTGGTCATGCCATGGGTGATCCATCGTCACCGGCTCTATTGGGATCAGCCGGATGCCTTCATGCCGCAGCGTTTCTGGCCGGAAAACCGCGACCGGCTCGACCGTTTCCAGTATCTGCCATTCGGGGCTGGTGCGCGTGTCTGCATCGGGGCCAGCTTTGCCTTGCAGGAAGCGGTGATCGCGCTGGCGACCCTGCTCGATGGTCATCGCTTCGATGTGCTGGAGACAACAAAGCCGTGGCCGGTGCAAAAGCTCACCACGCAGCCGCAGGGCGGTCTGCCCATGAAGGTGATGAAGCGATAGCAAAAAGCCCGGCCAAGCCGGGCTTTTTCCTTATTGTCAAAGACGCGCTGCATGCCAGCGCAGATGGTCGTCCATGAATGTCGAAATGAAGAAATAGGAATGATCGTAGCCCTCGCGCATATTGAGCGTGAGCGGAATGCCGGCCTTCTTGCAGGCTTCTTCCAGCAGCCACGGGCGCAGGCCGTCATTCAGGAAACCGTCTGCGGTGCCCTGATCAACGAGAAACGCCGGAAATTTGTAGCCGTCCTCAATCAGCAGTGACGCGTCATAGGGACGCCACGCGCGCTCTTCGGCCCCGAGATATTTTTCCAGTGCTGGCTTCGACCATCCGGCGGTCGATGGCTGCACGATGGGTGCGAAAGCCGAGGCCGATTTGAACCGGTCGGGATTTTTCAGCGCAATCGTCAGCGCCCCATGGCCGCCCATGGAATGGCCGGTAATGGCCTGCCGCGCCATATCGAGCGGAAATTCAGCCGCAACCAGTTCGGTCAGTTCCTGCGTGATATAGCTATACATCTGGTAATTCTTTGCGAAAGGCTCCTGCGTCGCGTCGACGTAAAAGCCTGCACCTTTGCCGAACTGCCAGTTATCCGGCTCATCCGGAACGTCATCACCGCGCGGGCTCGTATCGGGGCAAATAACGGCAATTCCCAGTTCTGCGGCCAATTGCCGATATTCGCCTTTGTCCATCACGTTTTGATGTGTGCAGGTCAGTCCGGACAGATACCAGAGCACCGGCACCGGTCCGTTTGCAGCCTGTGGCGGCAGGAAGACGGCAAAGGTCATGTCGCACTGGGTGGTTTCGCTTTTGTGCCGATAGACGCCTTGCGTTCCGCCAAAGCACTTCGCAGTCGAAATCGTTTCCAGGGTCGTTGTCATAAGAATTCCAGTTCCTGATTTGGCGCGCGGATTGGGCAACATCAGCTGCCGAGCGCTACGGCGGCATTGACCGCTGCCGCGACGAGAATGGTGTTGAAGAAATAGGATACCACGCTGTGCATCAGCGTCAGCCGCCGCATGGTGGTGGTGGTGACGCTCGTATCGGATGTTTGCGCGGTCATGCCGATGACATAGGCGTAATAGGCGAAGTCCCAACCCGATGGTTCCGGCGTGCCGGGAAAGTCGAAGCCGCCGCGATAGCGGCTGGCATGGCTGCTGTCGTCGCCAGCCGGATCACGGGGCTGCCAATAGGCATGGGCGTAGTGAATGGCCGTCAGCATGTGAATGGTTGCCCAGCCGAGCGGCACCGATGCAAGCGTGGTCACCAGCGTGAAACTGTCGGCCTGCGGGTGTCTGTTGACCACGATGAACAGCGATACAACCGCCACGATGACAGTTGCGAAAGTCACCAGAAAGATGATCCATGCCGGCTCATCGGTGCTGGCCGCGTGCTTTTTGAGAAATGCCGCCGTGAGCTTCGGCATGACCGTCAAAGTGAGCGCCAGATAAAGCACGAAGAATGTGTTTGCGCCGATGACTGGCGCAAGCGGGCTTTTCAGAAGCCAGGAGACGATAAAGGCTGCCGCGCCGCCGATAGCCGCGAGATAGAAGGACATATGGCGGCGCAGCAGGAACATCAGTTGCTCTTTCTTTGCGGTTGCAGCCGCATGTCGACATGCGGGATGCCATCTTCCAGATATTCGTCCGATATCGCTTCAAAACCAAACGAGCCATAGAATTTCTGCAAATGGCTCTGGCCGCCCAGTTCGATGAAGACGCCGGGAAAGCGCTCTTCCGAAAAGGCGATTGCTTCCTGCATCAGCCTTCGGCCGAGCTGGTAGCCCCGATAATCCGGGGCCACGACCACACGCCCGATCTTGGCGGGTTTGCCTTCGCTTTCCGGCGGGAGAACCCGTAATGCGGCTGCGAGTTCTTCACCGTCAAGAATGCGCAGGTGGAAAGCGCCAATGTCCTTGCCGTCGATTTCGGGATAGGGGCATTCCTGCTCCACCACGAAAATATCCACGCGCAATTTCAGCAGCGCATAAAGTGCACGCGGGGTAAAATCGTCCAGCTCGTCCCAGCGGGATATCAGCGTCTTTTCGCTCATCAGTAGACAATCACCGAACGGATCGACTTGCCTTCATGCATCAGGTCGAAAGCCGTGTTGATTTCATCCAGCGGCATGGTGTGTGTGATCAGATCGTCAATGTTGATCTTGCCGTCCATGTACCAGTCGACGATTTTCGGCACATCGGTGCGACCGCGCGCGCCACCGAAGGCGGTGCCTTTCCAGACGCGGCCCGTGACCAGCTGGAACGGACGCGTGGCGATTTCCTTGCCAGCTTCGGCAACGCCGATGATGATGGATTCACCCCAGCCGCGATGGCAGCATTCCAGTGCCTGACGCATGACATCGGTGTTGCCGGTTGCGTCGAAGGAATAGTCCGCGCCGCCATCGGTCAGGTCCTGAATGGCCTGAACCACCTTGTCATTGCCCACTTCGCGCGGGTTGACGAAGTCGGTCATGCCGAACTTCTTCGCCATTTCGACCTTGGACGGGTTGATATCCACGCCGATAATCTTGTCCGCGCCGACCATGCGTGCGCCCTGAATGACATTGAGGCCGATGCCGCCGAGGCCGAACACCACGACATTCGAACCCGGACGAACCTTTGCCGTATAGATCACTGCACCGATGCCGGTGGTGACGCCGCAGCCGATATAGCAGATCTTGTCGAATGGCGCGTCTTCACGCACCTTGGCGACCGCGATTTCCGGCAGAACGGTGAAGTTCGAGAAGGTCGAGCAGCCCATATAATGGAACACTTCGCCGCCATCGCAGGAGAAGCGCGTGGTCTTGTCCGGCATCAGGCCCTGACCCTGGGTCGCGCGGATCGAGGTGCAGAGGTTCGAGCGCTGCGACAGGCAGGTTTTGCACTGGCGGCATTCCGGCGTGTAAAGCGGAATGACATGGTCGCCCGGCTTGACGGAGGTCACGCCAGCGCCGACTTCGCGCACGATGCCTGCACCTTCATGGCCAAGAATGGCCGGGAACTTGCCTTCGGAATCAAGGCCCGACAGAGTATAGGCGTCGGTGTGGCAGACGCCGGTCGCCATGATTTCGACCAGCACTTCGCCAGCCCGTGGTCCGCCAATTTCGACGGTTTCGATGGTGAGAGGCTTCTTTGCCTCCCAGGCAACGGCTGCACGTGATTTCATGACGATGTTCCCTTCCAGTTGAACAATAGAGCATTTCCAGCAAAAGTGCGAAACGGCTTTTGCATAGGGAAATACGTAAAAACAAACACTTGGCGCTCTATTTCAGATAGGTGCGCAAAATTTGCATGATTTGATCGATCTCGGCATCCGGGTCTGTTGCAACGTCGCCCACAATGGTCTCACGCGCCTGCCCGAATGTCTCGCGGAAGTGACTTTCCAGAACTTCCGCCATCAGGCCATTGGCCGCACCGCGCAAAGCCGCAATCTGCTGCAGCAGCGCCGCACATTCCGTGCCCGCTTCCACGGCGCGTTCCAGCGCTTCCGCCTGTCCACGGATGCGGCGAAGGCGGGTCAGCGCACGCTTTTTATCTTCCGGTGAATGCGGCATGAAACCTCTCGATCTTGCGAGAACCTATATACTATGGGGGAGTATGTCAATTGCTCCGGAATTGGCTTTTGCAAGAATGGTTTTCTCTGCAGTCGGTATGGTCTGGATTTTAAGCCTCAAGCCTTAGATGCAGCAGCGGATAAGGGCGTCCCTGATCATCGGTTTCCGAGCGACCTGTCTCGACAAAGCCCATATGGCGATAAAAGCCCACGCCTTGGGTATTTTGCTCGTTCACATCGACGGTCAGTGCGCCACGTTGTTTGGCGTGCGCAATCATATATTTGCCAATGCCTTTGCCACGCTGGTCGGGCGAAATGAACAAGCTGTCGATATTGTTCTCGGTCATTCCCATGAAGCCGACCGGCTTGCCATCGTTTTCAATGACATCGACTTCCACATTCGGCAGATATTGTTCACCGACCAGCTTTTCGAGTTCATTGAAATCCTCGCGGCTTAGAAAGTCATGCGTTGCCAGTACGCTGGCTCGCCAGATTTTCGTGAGAGCCGGGGCATCAGCCGG
Source organism: Ochrobactrum sp. 19YEA23 (assembly GCF_029909865.1). NCBI lineage: Bacteria > Pseudomonadati > Pseudomonadota > Alphaproteobacteria > Hyphomicrobiales > Brucellaceae > Ochrobactrum > Ochrobactrum sp. 19YEA23. The sequence goes on from NZ_JASAMQ010000001.1 coordinate 513,565, forward strand.
AATAGATTTTCGGATATGGATCATCTCTGCTCCTTGTGTGATAAGCACTGAACTGACGCATTATCTTATGGAAATTCATTTGACGAGCCTGCCCGATCTTCCCGTTACACGCATTCTACCGCAATTGGATGCGGCGATGAACGCCCATGCAAGCGCGGTGCTTGTTGCGCCGCCGGGCGCGGGCAAGACGACGCTGGTGCCGATCCATATGCTGGATGCGACATGGCGCGGCGATGGGCGCGGCGATGGCATGATCGTGCTTCTGGAGCCGCGGCGTCTTGCTGCCCGCGCTGCCGCGCGCCGCATGGCGCAGCTTCTGGGCGAGGAGCCGGGCGAAACGGTCGGTTACCGGATGCGTCTGGAAAGCAAGGTGTCGGGCAAGACGAAAATCCTCGTCGTCACCGAGGGTGTCTTTGCACGGATGATCCTTGACGATCCTGACCTCAAGGGCGTGGCGGCGGTGCTGTTCGACGAGTTTCACGAGCGCAGTCTCGATGCGGATTTCGGGCTGGCGCTGGCGCTTGATGTGCAGGCGGCCTTGCGCGACGATCTGAAGATTCTGGTCATGTCGGCAACGCTCGACGGTGCGCGTGTAGCGGCACTTCTGGGCGACGCGCCGGTGATCGAAAGCGAGGGCCGGGCTTTCCCGGTCGATATTCGTTATCGGGAACGAAAAGCCGACGAACGCGTGGAAGATGCTATGGCGCGCAGCATTCGCGATGCGCTGGCCGACGAGACGGGCAGTATTCTGGCTTTCCTGCCGGGGCAGGGCGAGATCGAACGCACGGTTCGCCTTCTGGAAGATCGCGTGCCAGCCCATGTGATGCTTGCGCCGCTTTATGGCGCGATGGAAGGCCGCGATCAGGATGCGGCGATCAAGCCCGCACCGGAAGGCAAGCGCAAGGTGGTTCTGGCGACCTCGATTGCCGAAACCTCCATCACGATTGACGGCGTGCGCGTGGTGATCGACAGCGGGCTCGCCCGTCTGCCGAAATATGAACCGGCCACCGGCCTGACGCGGCTGGAAACCGTGCGCACATCCCGCGCGAGCGCCGATCAGCGGGCGGGCCGCGCCGGGCGAACGGAGCCGGGTATCGCCATTCGTCTCTGGCATCAGGGACAGACGGCATCGCTGCCCGCTTTTTCGCCGCCCGAGATTCTGGAGGCCGATCTGTCTGGCCTCGTGCTCGACAGCGCTGCGTGGGGCGTGACCGATCCGACGACGCTTGCCTTTCTCGATGCACCGCCGAAGCCGGCGTTGAACGAAGCCCGCACCTTGTTGCGGCGGCTTGGCGCGCTGGATGAGGCCGGGCGTCTGACCGCCGACGGCGAAGCCATGCGTCAGCTCGCTTTGCCCGCACGTCTTGCGCATATGGTGGCCGAGGCGGGCAAGCGTGGCGAAGCCTCAAAGGCTGCCGAACTGGCCGTGCTTTTGACGGAGCGTGGGCTTGGCGGCAACGAAACCGATCTCGACACGCGTTTTTCGCGCTTTCGCAATGATCGTTCTGACCGCGCCCAAAGGGCCAAGGGGCTGGCAAAGCGTCTTGCGGCCAATGTGCCCAATCAGGGTACGCCCGCAGGATCAGGGATCGGTCGCATGTTGATCGACGCCTATCCCGACCGGATCGCCAGAGCGCGCGGCCAGACCGGGCAGTTTCTGCTGGCCAATGGTCGTGGCGGGGAAGTGGATAGTTCGATCAGTCTCAGCCGTGCGCCCTGGCTGGTCGTGGCGGACATGTCGGGCAAGGCAGGCCGCGCGCGGGTTCTTTCGGCGGCCGAAGTTTCGGAGGCGGAAATCCGGTCTGCCCTTGGCGACCGGATCGAGAGCGGCCGTCAGGTTGTCTACGATCCTGAAAAGAACGCGCTCAGGGCGCGAGAAGCCGTGCGCATCGGCGCTATCGCCCTTTCGGAAAAGCCGTTGGCCGCACCATCGGGAAATGCAGCCGATGAGGGTGTGATTGCCGCCGTGCACGAGTACGGGCTTGGCATTCTGCCCTGGGGCAAGGAAGCCGATATTCTGCGCCGCCGTCTTGGCTGGCTTTATCGCGGGCTTGGCGATCCATGGCCGTCCATGGAAGATGAGCATCTGTTGGAGACGCTGGAAGACTGGCTGCTGCCCTTCCTGACTGGCGAGGCGCAGCTCGACCGCATTCCGGGTCATGTGTTGAAAAATGGTCTGATGAGCCTTGTGCCCTTCGACCTCCAGCGCAGTGTAGATCAACTTGCGCCAACGCATTTCACTGTGCCGACCGGCTCACATATTCCGATCCGCTACGATGCCGAAGAGCCGGTGCTTGGCGTGCGCGTGCAGGAATTGTTCGGTCTGGGTCAGCATCCGTCCATCGCCAATGGCAAGGTGCCATTGTTGCTGGAACTGCTGTCGCCAGCCCATCGCCCTATCCAGATCACCCGCGATTTGCCGGGTTTCTGGAAAGGATCATGGGCCGATGTCCGGTCCGATATGCGCGGGCGCTATCCAAAACATGTCTGGCCGGAAGACCCGGCCAATGCGGAAGCAACCCGCCGGGCAAAGCCGCGTGGCACCTAAAACGAAGCATTAACCGCCTGCGACCGGATAACGCAGTTCCGCTTGCATTCCTGTCTTCGCTTGCCCCATAAGGAGCGGGATAGAGGGACAGCAGACTATGCACGCAGAATTCGAGAATCGCGCTTCCAATCTTTCGCGTCGTCCGCGATTGACCACGCTGGTTCGCGTGCGCTGGCTTGCCATCGCCGGGCAGACCGCTGCCGTCATGCTGGTGGCGCTTTATCTGCAATTTCCGTTTGCAGTCGGCATTTGTTTTGCGCTGATTGCCTGCTCGGCCTGGCTCAATCTCTATCTGGCCTTTCGTTTCCCGACCAATCATCGGCTGAACCCGGAAGCGGCAAGCCTTGTGCTGGCCTTCGATATTCTGCAACTGGCGGGCCTGCTTTATCTCACCGGCGGGCTGCAAAACCCCTTCGTCATCCTGATGATCGTGCCGGTCATCATTTCCGCTACCTCGCTTTCGGCCCGGCATACCCTGACGCTGGCTTTGCTGGTGGTGGCGTGTACGTCTGTGCTTTCGGTCCGGCATGAACCGCTGCCATGGTATCCGGGCGAAGAGCTGAACCTGCCTTTCCTGTTTGTGATCGGCATCTGGTGCGCCATCACATCGGCGCTGGGCTTTACCGGCGTCTATGCCTATCGCATTGCAGAAGAAGCGCGCCAGCTGGGCGACGCACTGAGCGCTGCGGAACTCATTCTCCAGCGTGAGCAGCACCTGACTGCTCTGGATGGTCTCGCCGCCGCTGCCGCCCATGAGCTGGGAACGCCACTTGCCACCATCGCGCTGGTGGTGAAGGAAATGCAGAGGTCCTATGCCAAAAATCCGGTCGACACGGGTCTTGGTGAAGACATTGCGCTGTTGCATTCGCAAACGCAGCGCTGCCGCGAGATTCTGCAACGGCTGACCAGCTTGTCCTCGGAAAACGAGGAGCACATGTCGCGTCTGCCGTTGTCCTCGCTGATCGAGGAAGTGATTGCACCGCATCGCAATTTCGGTGTGGTCATTGATGTGCAGAAAGTGGAAGGGCCAAAGCCGGAGCCGGTCACGCGGCGCAATCCCGGCCTGCTTTATGGTCTCGGCAATCTGGTGGAAAACGCGGTCGACTTCGCACGCGGCAATGTCAGCGTCACCTGGGGTTGGACGGACAATCAGGTCAGCGTGACCATTCAGGATGATGGCGAAGGCTTCAAGCCGGAAGTCCTCGATCGCATTGGCGAGCCCTATATGACCAGCCGCGACAACACCCGCCATGGCGGCGGGCTTGGCCTCGGGCTGTTCATCGCGAAAACCTTGCTGGAGCGTTCCGGCGCACAGATTGCTTTCCGTAATCGAAGCAATCCGGGGCAGGGGGCCGAAGTCAAAGTGGTTTGGCCGCGTTCAACCTTCACGAGGGTATGAGCCAAAACCTGTTTTCAAATTTGTTTTTGCTCAACTTCTTGTGTTGTCTTTTAGAATTATTAATCAAATACAATGATTTATAGTCTCGCGCGAAATTCAGGGCCGTAGAAATTGCTTCAACGATTCAATGGCTATTTGACTTTTTGACGCAGGGGTATCAATAAGGGATCAAAAATACAGGCAGGAAGCACCCGATGGACGACTTGAAGCAGGAAGACAGCGAAGCCATAGGCAACGACCCCACCCTTCTTCTGGTTGATGACGACAAACCTTTCTTGCAACGTCTGGCCCGCGCCATGGAGAGCCGGGGCTTCCAGGTGACCACAGCGGAATCGGTTGAAGAAGGCATCACCGCCGCCAAGGCAGCAGCACCCGCCTATGCCGTGGTGGATATGCGGCTGGGAGACGGCAACGGTCTCGACGTCATCGAAGCCATTCGCCTGCGCCGTTCCGATACGCGCGCCATCGTCCTCACCGGTTACGGCAATATCGCGACCGCCGTGAATGCGGTGAAGCTCGGCGCCATCGATTATCTGTCGAAACCAGCTGATGCGGATGAGGTGTTCGCCGCTCTGACCCGCCGTCCGGGCGAGAAGGTCGCGCCGCCGGAAAACCCGATGTCCGCTGATCGTGTCCGCTGGGAGCATATCCAGCGCGTCTACGAAATGTGCGAGCGCAATGTTTCTGAAACTGCACGCCGCCTCAACATGCATCGCCGCACCTTGCAGCGTATTCTCGCCAAGCGCGCGCCGCGCTGAGCGTGACGGGAAGCAATCCGGCTTTTGGCGGCTTGTACTGAAAGTTTAGTAGTTTCTTAACTTAGTGAAAGATCCAGTAAAGCCAGATGGTTTTACTGGATTTTCTTATTTACTGAGAATTTTAAGGTATTTTCACTATATTATGCGCAATTCCTAGGGGATTGATCTAAAGTTGAATATAAAAATCTATAATAATAAGGCAACTAGAGCACATCCCGAAAAGTGTGAAACGGTTTTCGGATAAGATGTGCTCCAAAAACAAATAATTGGAGCGGGTCTGAAGCCGCTCCAAGGCCATTCGGAGGAGAATACTGCGCTTTTGGAGCCGCAGGCCCAATTCTCTTGCGCCCGAATGCGCTATCTAACATTCAAGGCAACACATGACTGCTCATATTGATGCATCTTCAAGCGCGGCCGCTCGTCGGCGCGCGCTTATCGCCAGTTTGACTGGCAGTTCTATCGAATGGTTCGATTATTTTCTCTACGGCACCGCAGCCGCACTTGTTTTCAACAAGCTGTTCTTTCCCAATTTCGACCCCGTCGTTGGGTTGATGCTGTCTTACCTGTCGTTTTCGCTGACTTTCTTCATCCGTCCGCTCGGCGGCGTGATTTTCGCGCATATCGGTGATCGCATCGGTCGCAAGAAGACGCTGGTCATCACGCTGTCGCTGATGGGTGGCGCAACCGTTCTCATCGGCTTGCTGCCAACCTATGAGCATATCGGCGTATGGGCTCCCATCCTGCTGATCCTGCTGCGCATGGTGCAGGGTCTCGGCATCGGCGGCGAATGGGGCGGCGCTCTGCTGCTGGCTTATGAATACGCGCCCGCCAACCGCAAGGGCTTTTTCGGCAGCGTTCCGCAGGTTGGTGTGACCATCGGCATGTTGCTGGCCACGCTTTCGGTTAGCCTGATGGTCACCCTGCCGGATGAATCCTTCATGGCATGGGGTTGGCGCGTTCCCTTCGTGCTGAGCGCCGGTCTGGTTTTCCTCGGTTTGTGGATCCGTAACGGTCTCGACGAAACGCCGGAATTCAAGCAGGCGAAGGAAAGCGGCAATGTCGCCAAGATGCCGCTTGTTGAAACGCTCCAGAACCATTGGCGCGAAGTGCTGATCGCCGCTGGCCTGAAGGTCGTGGAAACCGCTCCGTTCTATATCTTCTCCACCTTTGTGGTGAGCTATGCCGTGAGCACACTGGGCTTCGACAAGAGCGCCGCGCTAAACGCAGTGATGATCGGTGCGCTGGTCGCTTCGGTGCTGATCCCGACCATGGGTCTCGTTTCCGATTATGTGGGTCGCAAGACGGTTTATGTCGTTGGTTGCGTGCTGCTTGGTCTGTTCATCATTCCCTACTTCATGCTGCTCGACACAAAGACCGTCTGGGGCCTGACCCTGGCAACGGTCATCAGCTTCGGCGTTCTCTGGTCGCCGATCACTGCCGTTCTGGGCACGCTGTCGTCGGAAATCTTTGCCACCAAGGTGCGCTATACCGGCATCACGCTCGGCTACCAGCTGGGTGCCGCTTTGGCTGGCGGTACCGCTCCGCTGATCGCCACCTGGCTGCTCGCCAAATATGAAGGCAGCTGGCATGCAGTCGCCGCCTATCTGCTGGTGACGGTGCTGATTTCGCTTATCGCAATCATCGCGATCAGCCGCAGCCGTTCACGGCAGTAACAGGCAAAAGCAAACATTTGAAAGCGGGGAAACCACATCGGTTTCCCCGCTTTTGTTTGTCTAAAAATCACCGCCCGGCATTTCCAGTCCGGAAAGCTCCGCATAGGTCAGGCGCGCCGCGCCTGCGCGGGCAAAGCGGAGCATCAGCGCCTTGCGTGTGGCGCCTGCCAGCTTGTGTTCTGGCGCATCGCGCAGGATTTCTGCGCCATAGCCGTCCGAGAGAATGAAGCCGCATTCCTCCGGAAATATCTCGCGCGGTACCGCCGGGTGGGTAGCGAAAAACAGCCTGTCGCAATAGTCGCGATAGTCCGGCCATTTGCGGTCGGCCTTCCAGTCCTCGATCGATGATTTGATCTCGACAATCCAGATTTCACCCTTGCGGCTGACCGCAATCAGATCGGCGCGGCGGCCGGATGCGAGCGGCAGTTCGGGCAAGGTTGCAAGCCCCATATCCAGAAACAGGCGCTGCACGCCACGGCGCACAAGCATGGCGTTTTCCGATTGCCGTCCGTCGGACAGGGGATGGGTCTGGTTGGGAATCACGATGGGCATGGCCGCATTTTGCGTGCGGTTGCAGGGCGAAACAACTGAAAACGTACGCTTCTTTATGGCGTTTGTTGAGTATTCGCGGGTGAAACAAGGCCAAAAAAGGCAAAAAAATGGCCTAATAAAGAATTTTTCAATTTACGGTTAACGCACAGTTAACAATACTGCCGCATCTTCAAGCATGAATGGGCGATTCGCTCTTTTTGACGGCACAATAGATTCTACCTTGGGGGAATGCATGAATTCTCGCGTCCTTAAACTGACGACGGCGCTTTTTCTGGCAGGTGCACTCGCTGGCTGCTCTACTGTCGGCGGAACGTTCTACACGGCCTCATACTCGTCGGTTACCGATGCTGGCTATGTTGTTCCGGCCATTCCGAGCGAAAAGATACCATCGCAGTATCGTCGCCAGATCGTGAAGTATCAAACCGATGAAGCCCCCGGCACGATCATCGTCGATACCCCCGAGAAGTTCCTGTATTACGTCATGCCGGACGGCAAGGCGATGCGCTATGGCATCGGCGTCGGACGCGAAGGCTTCGGCTGGTCGGGCACGGCCCGCGTCGCCATGAAGCGCGAATGGCCGACCTGGACGCCGCCATCTGAAATGATCAAGCGTCAGCCGGAACTGGCAAAGTTCCGCAATGGCATGGATCCGGGCCTCAAGAACCCGCTCGGCGCGCGTGCGCTCTATCTGTTCAACAAGGGTGGTGATACCGGCTATCGCCTGCATGGGACGCCGGAATGGTGGACCATCGGCAAGGCCATGTCGTCGGGCTGCATCCGCCTGATGAATCAGGACATCATCGATCTCTATGATCGCGCCGAGCAAGGCGCAAAGGTCATCGTGAAGCAGTAAATGATACAATATCGGCGATACACGACATTAAAGTGGTGATCGTGTATCGCCGAGTTTATTCTTAAATAACTTAAAGTTTATTTTCAGAGCAATGTAGTTCGCATTTTTATAAAGCGGACTTGAAACATTGACGAATTTATACTTTTTCTGTGGCGTCGCAATCGCCATAGTTTGGTCCATGATAAGTGCCGCGATATCGTTTTTACTTAATATACGATATGCCTCAAGCCCCGCCATTAGCGGTGTCTGGATTGCTCCCGCAGTGAGGTTCCATAAAAAACGCCGGACTGATGATCCGGCGTTTTTCAGATTTCAGTTTGTGATACCGATCAGATTTGTTCGACCTGCTGGACTTCCGGTACGAAGTGGCGGAGCAGGTTCTGGATGCCGTGCTTCAGCGTCGCAGTCGAAGACGGGCAGCCGGAGCATGCGCCCTTCATATTGAGGAACACAGTGCCGTTTTCGAAGCCACGGAAGGTGATGTCGCCGCCATCCTGCGCAACGGCAGGGCGAACGCGGGTTTCAATCAGTTCCTTGATGGTTTCAACGATCTCGGTATCGGCTTCATCGAAGAATTCTTCATCACCATGCGCGGCGGCGGCATCTGCATTGGCATTGCCAGCCATTGCCGAAGCGCCCGACATGAAATGTTCCATGATCGTGCCGAGGATCGCAGGCTTCAGGTGCTGCCATTCACCATCGTCCTTGGTGACGGTGATGAAGTCATAGCCGAAGAAAACGCCGGTGACGCCCGGAACGGCAAACAGCTTGGCCGCCAGCGGTGATGTATTGCCTGCGGATGAAGCATCGCGGAAATCGGCGGTGCCTTCCGGCATGACCACCTTGCCGGGCAGAAACTTCAGGGTCGCCGGATTGGGCGTGGTTTCAGTCTGGATGAACATGCCAGTTCTCCGCTTTCAATTTTGGAACTGTTCTAATAATCGCGAAACCGCGCGGAAACAAGGGCTGTCGCTCTCAGGCGCGTTTCAGTTACTATCAATATAGGGTGATTGCACGACGGTTGCAAATTCGTCAGGCCGTGGCGAAAGAGTGATTTTCGAGCACCAGAGCGCGGGTAATTGCTCTTTGCAGCCCGGCATCACGAAGAATGCAACTGTTGTGTCAGGTCACCGCATCAATGTCGTCATCGGTCAACCCTGCGGGAACCACGGTGACGGGGATGGGAAACTGGGCGCGGCCAGCGAGCGATTGAACAAGAGGGCCGGGGCCTTCCTTGCCAGAACCGGCAGCAAGGACCAGAATAGCGATATCCTGATCCTCCTCAATCAAGCTGAGCAGCTCTTCGGCTGTCTGGCCCTCACGGATGCTCAGTTCGGGTTCTATGCCCTGATCTTCGCGCACAACAGCGGCGAATTTTTCCAGTGCAGATCGCGCTCGATCCTGCGCTTCGGACCGCATGATTTCACCGACGCCCAAAATTTGCTGGAAATCGGAGTCATCGATAACGAATAGCAGAATGAGCGAGCCGCCCGTGTTTTTGGCACGGCGTGCGGCATAGGCGACGGCGCGCCCGCATTCAGGCGTTTCGTCGATGACGGCTAGAAATTTGCGTCGGTGACCGGATTCCCGGCTCAGTCGTTTGGATACCATGGGCGCAATTTGCCATCAGGATTGGCTGCCCGCAAGCCAGCATTGTTTGCTGTGACCGTAAACGACAGGCGTTTTTTCTAAGCGCATCCCGAAAAGTGTGAAACGGTTTTCGGATAAGATGTGCGTCAAAGCAAAAATGAAGATAAGGGCGACCGCAAAAAATCGGTCGCCCTTAGTGTCTGAATCAAAAAGCGGCAGGCCGTGGCGAAAATGGTGATTTCGAGAACCGGAGCGCAGCGTACTTAAAGGTACGTGAGCCTAGGTAAGCGCAGAAATTGCCATTTGCAGACCGGTATGGCGACTTTTGGATCAGACACGTATTGGCAGGAATGAAAATCAGTCTTGCAACCAGCCGATGATGTCGCGCACATCATGCATCGTCTTCTCGGCGAGAACGCCTGCGCGCTCGCCGCCATCACGCAAAACGCTGTCGATATGGGCCGGATCAGCCACCAGACGGCGCATTTCATGGGTGATTGGCGAAAGCTTGGTCACAGCCAGCTCGGCCAATGCCGCCTTGAATTCCGAGAACTGGCGTCCGCCAAATTCGCCAAGGATATCTTCCTTCGATTGCGAAGCGAGAGCTGCATAGATGCCGACCAGATTGTCCGCTTCCGGGCGACCGGACAGACCGTCCAGTTCCGACGGCAGGCCATCGGAATCGGTCTTGGCCTTGCGGATCTTCTTGGTGATCGTGTCTTCGTCGTCGATCAGATTGATGCGCGACAGGTCGGACGGATCGGATTTCGACATTTTCTTGGTACCGTCGCGCAGCGACATGATGCGCATGGCCGGACCCGAAATCATCGGCTCGGTCAGCGGGAAGAAGCCCGAAACCTTCTCGTCGCCGACCTGCATATCCACGCCGATACCAAGCGATGCGATACGGTCGGAATAGTCGTTGTTGAACTTCTGCGCGATATCGCGTGTGAGTTCGAGGTGTTGCTTCTGGTCTTCGCCAACCGGCACGGCGGTGGCGCGATAGAGCAGAATGTCGGCAGCCATCAGGCTCGGATAGGCAAAGAGGCCAAGCGAAGCATTTTCGCGGTCCTTGCCGGCCTTGTCCTTGAACTGCGTCATGCGGCTCATCCAGCCGATGCGCGCAATGCAGTTGAACACCCAGGCAAGTTCCGCATGCTGCATGACGCGGCTCTGGTTGAAGACGATGCTCTTCTTCGGATCGATGCCCGAAGCCAGAAACGCCGCCGTCACTTCACGGGTGGATTGCAGCAGTTCAGCCGGGTCGGGTGACACGGTCAGCGCGTGCATGTCCACGACGCAATAGATGCATTCTTCGGTCTTCTGGACCTCTACCCACCGCTTGATCGCCCCCAGATAATTGCCGAGGTGAAGATTTCCGGTCGGTTGGACGCCGGAGAAGATAAGCGGTTTGAACGTGCTCATGATAAAATCCTGATGTTGGCCTTCGCCGGTGGAGAGCGAAGGAATTTTTGAACGCAGGTCTTTTCGCAGAGGCACAATCGCCTTTCAAGGACAATTATGCGTCACTCTCGGGCTCTTTCTTGACCGCGCCGCGTTTAACATTGCGACGGATCATGCCGGTATTTGCGCCGCCGAGACCGAAGGCGAGGCCGAAATAGACGATCATCGCGGCAACCACCATGGCGCAGACCGTACCGGCCCGAACCGCAAAGGGAGCGGCGGAAGAAAGCTCATAGGCGAAATGGCCGATGGCATAATGAATGCCGAATGCCATCACGCCCGCCGCGATCAACAGGCGCGGAATGCGGGTGAGAAGTGGAATATCCTGCCCCCAATGGCCGCGCTTCACCAGCGTTGCAAACAGCAGGACGGCATTGACCCAGCCAGCCACGATTTCTGCCGTGGCGATGCCGGTCGGGCCGAGGCGCGGGAACAGCGTGACGGCAAGCGACACGTTCACAGCAACGGAAATGGCCGCGAAGATCATCGGCGTGCGCGTATCCTCGCGGGCGAAGAAGCCCGGAATGAACGCCTTGATCAGCACGAAAGCGGGCAGGCCGAGACCGTAAATCGCCAGAATGTTGGAGACGACGATTGTGGAATCCGGGCTGAATTTGCCGCGCTCGAACAAAAGCCGCACGATGGGTTCCGACATGACGAGAAGCGCTGCTGCTGCGGGAAGCGTAAGAAACAGCGTGAACTCGACCGAGCGGTTCTGCAGGTTCGAGGCTTCCTTCATGTGGCCGCCGCGCAAGGCGCGTGACAGCTCCGGCAGCAGCACAGTGGCAACCGCAATGCCCACCACGCCCAGCGGCAGTTGATAGATGCGATCGGCATAGACCAGCGAGGAAACAGCGCCTTCCATGCCGGAAGCGATATTGGTGTTGATGAGCAGGTTGATCTGCGTAATGCCGCCGGTGATTGCGGCAGGCAGCGCCAGCACCAGCAGTCGCTTGACGTTGGACGTCAGGTGCGGGCGGCGGAAACCGATCTTGATGCCCGCATTGCGCACGGCGAGCCAGACGATGGCAAGCTGCACCAGACCTGCCGCCATGACACCCCAGGAGAGGCCATAGCCCACGGCCAGCGCGTCATAGCCGCGCCACCAGGCCAGCGCCAGCACGCCAATCAGGATGATGTTGAGGAAGACCGGCGCAACCGCTGCCGCAAAATAGCGGTGCAGCGAATTGAGCATACCGCCCATCATGGCCGCCAGCGACATGCAGGCGAGATAGGGGAACATGATGGTTGCCAGCCGCACCGTATTGTCGAACTTGACCGGGTCATCCATGAAGCCCGGCGCAATGACGGTGCGCACGATGAAGGGCATCGAGAGTTCCATCACGATGGTGATGAACAGCAACACCGTGAACAATACACCGAACACTTCTTCGGAGAAGCGGCGGGCACCATCCATGCCGTTCTTTTCGATTTCCTTGGCGAAAAGCGGCACGAAAGCGGAGTTGAATGCGCCTTCGGCAAACAATCTCCGGAACGTGTTCGGAAAGCGGAATGCTGCGTTGAAAGCATCGGCGACCGGGCCGGTGCCGAGTGCTGCCGCCATGAACATCTCGCGTGTGAAGCCGAATATGCGGCTCATCAGCGTGCCGGATGCCACTGTGGCGAACTTTTTTACCAGACTCATGCTTTTGAGAAACCTAACTTATGCTGCAGCCTGCGACGAGCGACCATTGGCCTTGCTGCCGTTTTCGCCGCTGAGCAGTGCAAGAACCTTGCGCCGGATGTTGCCCTGGCGGGTGGCGTTGGAAATCTTGTGACCCACGAGGTCCGTTACATAAAAACTGTCGATGACCTTTTCGCCAAAGGTCGTGATATGCGCCGAAGCAATATCCAGCGACAGGTCAGAAATAAGGCCGGTCAGTTCCGACAACAGGCCGGGACGGTCCAGACCTTCCACTTCGATGACCGAGAACTTGTTCGACAGCGTGTTGTTGATCTCGACGCGCGGCTCCACGGTGAACGCCTTGGCATTCTTTTTCGGCTTGGTGCGCTTGGCCAGCACATCGGGCAGATGCGCCTTGCCGGAAAGTACGTCTTCAATCACCTTGCCCACGCGCTCTGCGCGGCGGCGCTCGTCTTCGTCAAGATCGAATTCGCGGCTGATCAGGATCGTATCGAGCGCACGTCCGTCACCGGTGGTGAAGATTTGCGCATCGACAATGTTGCCGCCTGCGGCAGCACAAGCACCGGTGATGATCGACAAGAGGCGCGGGTGATCGGGCGCCAGAACGGTGATTTCCGTCACGGCCTCGAAGCTCTGCGGCTTGGCCATGGTGGCAAGCGCGCGACCTTCCCGGTCGGCTTCGCGGATGAAATGCGCATGGCGCACCTGATCGTCGAGGCTGACGGTCAGGAAATAGTTGATGTAATGCAGGCCAAGATAGGCGTCCCGCTCTGCAGCTGGCCAGTCGGAAAGCTTTTCGGCCAGCGCTTCACGGGCCTGCCGGTCGCGGTCGGCGCGTGAAAGTTCGGAGAAACCGCCGGTCAGCACAAGTTCGGTTTCATAGAAAAGCGTGCGCAGAAGCTGGCCCTTCCAGCCGTTCCAGACACCGGGACCGACCGCCTTGATATCGCAAACGGTCAGGATCAGCAGCAGCTTCAGCCGTTCCATGGTCTGCACCGTATCGCCAAAGTCGATGATGGTCTTGCGGTCGTTGAGATCGCGCGACTGGGCCACCATGCTCATGGTCAGATGTTCGCGCACCAGCCATTCCACGGTTTCCGTCTCGGAAGGGGTGAGGCCGAAGCGCGGGCAAAGCCTGCGGGCAATGCGGGCACCGGCAATCGAATGATCTTCCGGGCGGCCCTTGGCGATATCATGCAGGAGAAGCGCCACATAAAGCAGGTTGCGGTCGCGCTTGATCGTGGTGATCAGATGATTGGAAAGCGGATGCTCGTTTTCCAGTTCGCCATGTTCGATTTCCGACAGAACGGCAATGCAGCGCAGCAGATGCTCGTCCACCGTATAGTGGTGATACATGTTGAACTGCATCATGGCGACGATCTTGCCGAAATCCGGAATGAACTTGCCCAGCACACCGGATTCGTTCATGCGGCGCAGGATCAGTTCGGGATTGCGCGGCGATGTCAGAACGTCGAGGAAAAGCTTGTTGGCTTCGGGGTTCTCACGCAGATCGGCATTGATGAGTTTCAGCGAGCGGGTGAGCTGCTGCATCGCTTCCGGGTGAAATTCCAGCCCATGCTTGTCGGCCAGCTGGAAGATGCGGATGATATTGACCGGATCTTCCGAAAACACGTCGGGGTGCGCCGTGTTGATGCGGTGATTTTCGGAGACGAAATAGCCATCCGTCGAAAGCTTGCGCTTGCGGCGCGAAAAGGTGAGGAAAATGCGGTTGAAGCCCGGCACATGCTTGGCCTGCTGCTCCTCAAGTGCGGCGCAGATGATGCGGGTCAGGTCGCCCACATCCTTCGCCACGAGGAAGTAGTGTTTCATGAAGCGTTCGACATGGTTCTGGCCGGGATGCGCGGTATAGCCGAGGCGCTGGGCGATTTCCGGCTGAATGTCGAAGGAGAGGCGCTCTTCCGCTTTCAGTGTCGCAAAATGCATGTGGCAGCGCACGGCCCAGAGAAAATCTTCCGCCTTGTTGAAGATGCGCAATTCGGCGCGTGACAGCACGCCGAGCTTGACCAGCTCTTCCTTGGTTTTGACGCGGTAGAAATATTTGGCGATCCAGAACAGCGTATGCAGGTCGCGCTGGCCGCCCTTGCCTTCCTTGACATTCGGCTCCACCAGATAGCGCGTCTCGCCCGCCTTGCGGTGGCGTTCGTCGCGCTCGGCAAGCTTGGCCTGAATGAATTCCGGCCCGGTATCCTTGACGATTTCCTCGTCGAAGCGGGTCACCAGCGCGGTGAACAGATCCTTGTTGCCGGTGAGAAAACGCGCATCGAGAATGGCGGTACGGATCGTCATGTCTTCGCGCGACAGGCGGATGCATTCATCGATATTGCGTGTGGAGTGGCCGACTTTCAGCCCCATGTCCCACAGCATGTAGAGCATATATTCGACGACCTGCTCGCCCCAGGGGGTCTGCTTGTAGGGCAGAAGGAACAGGAGGTCGATGTCGGAACCCGGCGCCAGTCCGTTGCGCCCATAACCGCCGACCGCGACGATGGCCATGTTTTCCGCCTTGGACGGATTGACCATCGGATAGGCCTTGGTGGTCGCAAATTCGAACAGCACCTCGATCAACGTATCCATGAGATAGGAGAGGCGTCGCGCGCAGAGCGTGCCGCCGCCGTCCTTCATCAGCAGTCCTTCCGCATTGGCGCGGCCACGCACCAGTGCATCTTTCAGCGCCTGCAGCACCACCTTGCGCACGGGAAGGCTCGTATAGCTTTCGTCAGTCGAATCCGCCAGCTCGTTGAGCTTGCGACGGAGCGTGTCGGGATTGACGATCTCTTCCAGCTTCAGGTCGTGTGCGCTCATGCGGCTTGCAGGTCCGGCTTTTCGGGAAAGGAATTGCGGTGACAAGACTATCCTATAGCGGCTTTTACAATGGATGAATATGCAAAAGCAAAGGCCGGGTTTCCCCGGCCCTATCATGCTTCATTTCTAATATTTCAGTGTCTCATCAAAAAGAAGCCATGCCGGGCTGCAAATGGCAATTTCTCCGCTTCCGGTGCTCACGTACCCAAATGTACGCTGCGCTCCGGTTCTCGAAATCACCATTTTCGCCACGGCCTGCCACTTTTTGATTCAGACACTTAGTTCGTCGCATTATAGGCGGCAATGGCCGCCATATTGACGATGTCGGAATCCTTGGCTCCGATGCTGACGATCTGCGCCGGCTTGTCGAGACCGACCAGCAGCGGGCCGATAATGGTCGCGCCGCCCAGTTCCTGCAGCATATCGGCGGCAATCGATGCCGAGTGATTGTCCGGGGTCACGATGACATTGGCCGCGCCCGACAGGCGGATGAACGGATATTGTTCCATCAGCTTCGGGTTCAGCGCCACATCAGCGCTCATTTCGCCGTCGAATTCGAAATCGACATGGCGCGTATGGAGAATGCGCACCGCTTCCTGAATACGGGCAGAGGTTTCGCCGCCCATATGGCCGAAGGTCGAGAAGGCGGTGAGTGCAACGCGCGGAACATAGCCCATGCGGCGCGCCATGCCTGCGGCTTCCACCGCAATATCGGCAAGCTCGTCTGCTGTTGGCTTCTCGTGCACGGCGGTATCCGCGATGAACACGGTGCGACCACGGCAGAGCGCGATGGAAACACCGACCACGCGATGGCCCGGCTTGGAATCGACCACGCGGCGCACATCGTCGAGGCCGGTAGCATAATTGCGGGTCACACCCGTCACCATGCCATCGGCATCGCCCAGTGCCACCATGCAGGCCGCGAAATGATTGCGGTCATTGTTGATGAGGCGATGGCAATCGCGGGTCAGATAGCCCTTGCGCTGCAATTTCTCATAGAGATAGTCGGCATAGGCCGAATTGCGGCTGGAAAGGCGCGCATTGATGATCTCGATGCCGGGGCGCTCGATATCCATACCGGCGGCTTTCGCGGTGTCCTTGATGCGCTCGTCGCGACCGACGAGAATGGCGGTGCCCAGCCCCTGGTTCACATAGGAAACCGCAGCGCGCATGACCTGTTCTTCTTCACCTTCGGCAAAGACGATGCGCTTTGGCTGGCGACGCACACGCTCGTAAATGCCGCGCAGCGTCGAGGCGATGGGATCGCGGCGCGCCGACAATTCGCTCTTGTAGCCTTCGAGGTCGGTGATGATGCGACCGGCAACGCCGGTTTCAATCGCAGCCTTGGCAACGGCGGCCGAAACCGAAGCGAGCAGACGCGGATCGAAGGGCACCGGAATGATGTAGCTCGGGCCAAAGCGCGGACGGCTGCCCTGATAGGCGGCGACAACATCGTCCGGCACGTCTTCGCGGGCAAGTTCGGCCAGCGCATTGACGGCGGCGATCTTCATTGCATCGTTGATGGTCGTGGCGCGTACATCGAGAGCGCCGCGGAAAATATAGGGGAAACCAAGCACATTGTTGACCTGGTTCGGATAGTCCGAACGGCCGGTGGCGACGATGGCGTCGTCACGGATGCGGGCGACTTCTTCCGGGGTGATTTCCGGATCGGGATTGGCCATCGCGAAGATGATCGGGTTTGGCGCCATGGCGCGCACCATCTCTTCTGTCAGGGCGCCTTTGGCCGAGAGACCGAAGAACACATCGGCATCCTTCAGGGCGTCGGTCAGCGAGCGGCGGTCGGTCTTCACCGCATGCGCCGATTTCCACTGGTTCATGCCTTCTTCACGGCCCTGATAGACGACGCCCTTGGTGTCGCACAGGATGATGTTTTCCGGCGCAAAGCCCATGGCCTTGATCAGTTCGATACAGGCGATGCCTGCCGAACCCGCGCCATTGCAGACGAGCTTGGTCGTCTTCATGTCGCGTCCGGTCAGATGCAGCGAATTGATCAGACCGGCGGCGGCGATGATCGCGGTGCCGTGCTGGTCGTCGTGGAAAACCGGAATGTCCATCAGCTCGCGCAGGCGCTGCTCGATGATGAAGCAGTCAGGCGCCTTGATGTCTTCCAGATTGATGCCGCCGAAGGAGGGCCCAAGATAACGCACGGCGTTGATGAAGGCGTCGATATCGGTCGTATCGACTTCAAGATCGATGGAATCGACATCGGCAAAGCGCTTGAACAGGACGGCCTTGCCTTCCATGACCGGCTTCGACGCCAGCGCGCCGAGATTGCCGAGGCCCAGAATGGCGGTGCCGTTGGAAATGACGGCGACGAGATTGCCCTTGGCCGTATAGTCATAGGCGCGCGCGGCATCTTCCGCGATGGCCTTGACCGGCACGGCGACGCCCGGCGAATAGGCCAGCGACAGGTCGCGCTGCGTGGTCATGGGCTTGGTGGGGTTGATTTCCAGCTTGCCGGGACGGCCCTGCGCGTGAAAGTCGAGCGCTTCTTTCTCACTGGCTGTGGGTGTGCGTTCTGGCGTGTTGCCCTTCGGCGTAGAGACTGGCATGTTCCCTCCGGAATCTTGTGCGGTCGCATTCGATAGCGCCAGTCTGGAAATGTGTAAACAGCGCTTTTGGGAATAGTTATTCATTCAAAAACGAATGAATGAGAAATTTAATAACTTTAGGCGCGTGAAACGCGCAACAAAAGAAGGTTTTATAGCATGGACGTGCGGGGCGAAAACGACAAGCCGGAAGCGGAAGAAAATACCCCGCAGGACACTGTTGTTCGCCTCACACCCATGATGGAGCAGTATATCGAGATCAAGGCGGCGAATGTTGATTCGCTCCTGTTCTATCGCATGGGCGATTTCTACGAACTGTTCTTTGACGATGCTGTGGAGGCGTCGGCAGCCCTCGGCATCACACTGACCAAGCGCGGCAAACATCTGGGCGAAGACATGCCCATGTGCGGTGTCCCCGTCCATGCTGCCGACGATTATCTGCAAAAGCTCATTACGAAGGGCTATCGCGTCGCCGTCTGCGAACAGATCGAAGATCCGGCGGAAGCAAAGAAGCGCGGCTCCAAATCCGTGGTGCGCCGCGATGTCATCCGTCTGGTGACGCCGGGCACGCTGACCGAGGAAAAGCTCCTCGACCCGTCTGAGGCCAATTTCCTGATGGCGCTTGGCCGCACCAAGGGAGACGGGGCGCTGGCACTGGCCTGGATCGACATTTCGACGGGCACATTCCGCGTTGCTGAAACGACAGAAGAGCGGCTTTTTGCCGATATTATGCGCGTTGATCCGCGCGAACTGGTGGTGGCCGATACGGCGTTTCACGATCCCGAATTGCGCCCGGCTTTCGATCTCATCGGCAAGGCGGTGTCGCCGCAGCCTGCAACCCTGTTCGACAGCGCTGCCGCGCAGACGCGCATTCAGCGCTATTACGATGTGGCCACACTTGACGGTTTCGGCCAGTTCAGCCGCTCGGAACTGTCGGCCATTTCCGGCGCCATCGCCTATATCGAAAAGACGCAGATTGCCGAACGCCCGCCGCTGATGCGGCCAGAGCGCGAACATGAAGGCGGCACGATCTTCATCGATCCGGCAACGCGCGCCAGTCTGGAACTGGTTCGCACCATGTCGGGCAACCGTGATGGCGGCTTGCTCAAGGCGGTGGATCGCACTGTCACCGGCGGCGGCGCACGGCTTCTGGCCGAGCGTTTGACCGCGCCGTTGACCGATCCCAAGCCAATCGCGATGCGGCTCGATTCCGTGTCGTTCTTTCTCAGCGAACAGACGCTTTGCGATGCGCTGCGACGTGAACTGAAAGGCGTGCCGGATATGCCGCGCGCGCTGTCACGTCTGGCAGTGGGCCGCGGCGGCCCGCGGGATCTCGGTGCCTTGCAGCGCGGCTTTGAGGCGGCGGGCACGCTGGTCTCTGTACTGGAAGGTTCGCTTCTGCCGCAAGAGCTGGGCGCGGCGCGCGATGCGCTCGATGGCATGCCTGCGGCTTTCGCAGCACATATCGACCGGGCGCTGGCCGATGAGCTGCCGCTGTTGAAGCGTGACGGCGGGTTCGTGCGCGAAGGCTACAACACTGAACTCGACGAAATGCGCGCCTTGCGTGATCAGTCCCGCCGCGTGATCGCTGGCTTGCAGGCCGACTATATCGAGGAAACCGGCATCAAGTCGCTGAAGATCAAGCATAACAATGTGCTTGGCTATTTCATCGAAGTGACGGCGAATAATTCCGGCGCGATGACCGATACGGATGCCGCCAAGGGCCGCTTCATCCATCGCCAGACCATGGCGAGTGCCATGCGCTTCACGACGACGGAACTGGCCGCGCTTGAAAGCAAGATCGCCAATGCTGCCGACCGGGCGCTTTCTATCGAACTCGCCATCTTTGAAGAACTGACGGCTGAAGCCGTTTCCCATGCCGACAGTATCCGCGCTGCTGCAGCGGCACTTTCGGTATTCGATGTTTCGGCCGCCCTTGCCGTGCTTGCCGATGAGCAGGGCTATTGCCGCCCATTGGTTGATGACAGCCTGTCCTTCAACATCGTGGCGGGTCGCCATCCGGTGGTGGAACAGGCGCTGCGCCGTCAGGCAGCCAATCCCTTCGTTGCCAATGATTGCGATCTATCGCCACAAAGCGACGGCGGCAATGGCGCGATCTGGCTGCTGACCGGCCCGAATATGGGTGGTAAATCGACCTTCCTGCGCCAGAATGCGCTGATCGCGATCCTTGCCCAGATGGGCTCGTTCGTGCCTGCGGGTGCGGCGCAAATCGGCGTGGTGGACCGGCTGTTCAGCCGTGTCGGCGCTTCCGACGATCTGGCGCGCGGACGCTCGACCTTCATGGTCGAAATGGTGGAGACGGCGGCAATTCTCAATCAGGCAGGCGAGCGTTCGCTAGTCATTCTCGACGAGATCGGTCGTGGTACCGCCACCTTCGACGGCTTGTCCATCGCCTGGGCGGCGGTGGAATATCTGCATGAAAAGAACCGCTGCCGCGCTTTGTTCGCCACGCATTTCCACGAAATGACGGCGCTGTCGGAAAAGCTGGAGCGGCTTTCCAATGTTACGATGCGCGTCAAGGAATGGGACAATGATGTCGTCTTCCTGCATGAAGTGGCCAAGGGCGCTGCCGACCGGTCCTATGGTGTGCAGGTTGCGCGGCTGGCCGGTCTGCCGGAAGCAGTCGTCAACCGTGCGCGCGATGTGCTGCATCAGCTTGAAGCTGGTGAAACATCCGGCAAAGCTGACAAGCTGATCGATGATCTGCCGCTGTTTTCCGTGGTGTTGCAGCAGGAAAAGCCGAAGCCACAGGCATCGGCAAAGGACAGCGAACTGGCAAAGGCAGTGGCAGGCATCAGCCCTGACGAGCTGACACCCCGTGAAGCGCTCGACCTGATCTACAAGCTAAAGGAACTGTCAAGGATCTGATTAGTTCTTGAGCAGTATACCGTGAGAATATTCAGACGGCGGAAATGAAATGGCTTATTTTTCAGTATTTGTCTTTGGTTTATCTGGAGGAAATAGAATAAATCCAGCTAATTGATCATTAAAACAACGGTAAATTTCAAAATCTAAATTTGATATAGTGGCAGTCATTAAAGCCAGAAACATTTCATGGCCTCCCGCGTCCCCCGTCGCACTCTTCACAGAAACTGGACCTCCTGCGGTTCCATCTTTCTTTGTGAATTCAAATGAGATGTAACCAGCTGTTTCTTCGTCTACTCCTACCGATACAGAGTTAATTTTTCCAACAACTCCTTTATAATTTTCGCAATTTCCAAATATTTCTCTATCGGCAGAAAATGCATAAGGACTGCTAAAAAACAAAATGGCGCCAGCAATAATCAATTTATCAAACATAATTTTTCTCCTATTTAAATATTACATAAGTAATATAAATGGAGTTTTATAGTTTGAAACTGGTATTTTATACATTGGAATAAAAGAATTCTTTATCTGGATATAGCGCATGTTCCCGTACGCGGTAGCTGCATGCGTATCCACGAGCAAAACAGTGCCATTTGCAGGCTGTCAGAACCGGAATATCTACAGACTACACGAAGCGGTTCGCTTCAGCGCCGTAATAGGTAATGTAGCGGCTGGAGATGCGTTCGATCGGCAGGATGATGAACACGTCGGTCGTGCCGAAGGCCTCATCGATCACTGCACCGTCGCCGATCATCGCGCCGAGACGCAGATAACCCTTGACCAGTGGCGGCATGGAAAACAACGCAACCTTGTTGTTGATCGCTTCCTTCGGCATCAGGTCCATTGGCTGATAGCGATGCGGCAGTGCGCGCACATCCCAATCCGGCGTGGCGCGGCAGTTCTGGTGCAGGAACGACAGGCCAAGCGCGTGGGCGGCGGGAACTGGTCCGTGGAACGAGGCGCAGCCGAACATGACGTCAATCGAATGACGACGGCAATAGGCCCATGCACCCTGCCACAGCAGCTCGACCGTGCGCTTCGAACGGTATTCCGCCTTCACGCAGGAGCGGCCAAGCTCGAGCAGATTGAGATTGGGGCGGGACAGCGCCAGACGCTGCACGTCATATTCATCCGCCGAATAGAAGCCGAGCGCCTTGTCGGCCTGATCGCTGCGCATCAACCGGTAGGTGCCGACGATCTGCTGGTGCTCCGGGACTGGCAGGGCAGTATCATAGACGAGAAGGTGATCGCAGATCGTGTCGAAACGGTCGGCATCGCGAAGCTCCACGGCCTCGATGGATTCCTTGCGCGCACCCATTTCTTCGAAGAACACGCGGAAACGAAGTTCCTGCGCGGCTTCAATGGCTTCACGAGAGTTTGCAAGTCGCACTTCGAGCGAGCCGATACGTCCGAGAACGATCGGGTCATCACCCGTTGCGAATAGCGCCTGTTGTGCTTCTAAGCCTGACATGACCGTATCATCAATGATTTGCTGGCCCATTCCAAGCAGTACTGTCATGATGATTCGCTCCTGATTTGTCTATTCACGTATTCCTGAACCTTTTCCCACTGATTACGCAGTGAAATTGGCTTTCTCATTCGTAGGACGGCGGCGCAGATAAACTGCGGCATGCCGAGGTACTAGAGAGCGAGTGCTACGTGAGGATGACAGAAGCGTGTCACCAATGTGTCATTTCGGACGGGAGCCGCTTATCCCCTTCAAATGTCTTTAAAATTACGGGCTTCACGTTATGCGAAAGCCCGATAACGATCAAGTTACCCTCTCAATGGGCAATAAATTGGGCGTCATATTAGACGCTCAATCAATAGGCTCAACGGGCAGCGCGTTCGCGCCGCCAGCCGAGAAACTCTTCCAGAATGATCAGTGCCGCACCGATGGTGATAAAGGTGTCGGCTAAATTGAAGACGGCGAAAGACCATGTCGGCAGGTGGAACAGGATATAATCCACCACATAGCCGTGCATCACGCGGTCGATCAGATTGCCGAGCGCGCCGCCGATCACCAGTGCAAAGCCATAGCGGGCAAAGACACGGTCCGGCGCATTGGTCCACCAGAGATAAAGCACGAAGACGATGACCGCAGCGGTGATCGCCACCAGCCCCCAGTCGTGCAGCCAGGAAAGCATTGAGAAGGCGATGCCTTCATTATGCGTACGAAACAGGGCCAGAAACGGCAGCAGGTCAATCTGCTGGGCGTAATCCATATGGGTTTCGACCAGATGTTTGACGCCCTGATCAATGAGAACCGTGAGAATGACGACGAGAAGCGAAGACAGAACCGCGTGACGCTTCATCATTATCCCCTTTCGTCGAGGGCGAGTGCATCGCGGCGGATTTCATAGAGCATGACACCCGTGGCGATTGCCAGATTGAGCGAGTCGGCGCGGCCTGCCTGCGGAATGCGCGCAAGCTTGTCGCACGCATTGGCGAGGTTGTCCGGCAGGCCCTGCTGCTCATTGCCCATCATCAGCACAACCGGCTTGTTGGCATAGGGAATGGTGCGATAATCGACAGCGCCCTTCAGATGCGTGCCGACGATCAGACCGGAGAAACCCTTGCGCCAGTTGAGGAAGTCATTTTCCGTTGTCTTGTAGAGCGGTACGGAAAAGACCGAGCCCATGGTGGCGCGCACGGTTTCCAGCGAATAGGGGTCGGTGGTGTCGCCGATCAGGATAACGCCCTTCGCACCGACTGCATCGGCGGTGCGGATGACAGTGCCGAGATTGCCCGGATCGCGCACGCGGTCGAGCGCGATATAGACATCATTATACTTCGGCTTGAGGCTTGCCAGCGGTTGATACTGCTGTTCGAAAACGCCAACCACCACCTGCGGATTGTCGCGGCGGGTGATCGCGGAAATCACCTTTTCGGTCACTTCCAGCACCAGTCCGCCCTTGGCGAAAGTGCGGGCGGCAACCTGCTCGACCATTTTGTTGCCCTTGCCGGATTTGGCGAAAACCAGCGTCTTGATGCGCCAGTCCTGCTCCAGCGCGTCGATGACGAGCTTCAGCCCTTCGGCCAGAAACACGCCTTGCTGGTCACGGAATTTCTTCAATGCC
This sequence comes from Ochrobactrum sp. 19YEA23, assembly GCF_029909865.1. Lineage (NCBI taxonomy): Bacteria > Pseudomonadati > Pseudomonadota > Alphaproteobacteria > Hyphomicrobiales > Brucellaceae > Ochrobactrum > Ochrobactrum sp. 19YEA23. The sequence continues at coordinate 537,409 of NZ_JASAMQ010000001.1, forward strand.
AGCGAGCGCAGATCCTTGACGATCGGATTGGTCAGGCTGGTGACTTCCTTCACCTGACCGACTTTCGAATGTCCCGATGAATGATCACCGCGTGAACCGCTGTTTCTGGAAAAATCGTCGTTACGGCTCATTTGGCTACCCAGCGGCTGAACATGGATGTTGAAAGCGCGCGCCCTGCCGAACGCTCACGCAGGATAAGTTCGCCCGATTCGACTGTGCCGCCAAGGCCGGTGAACCGGTCGCGCATCAGTTCGTGAATTGCGAAGAAGGATGCGCGGATCGAATAGGCGGTCAGGATCACGGCAAGTGGTTTTGGCGTCAGGATCGAGCGGCAGGTATCGACCATGGCGGGCAAGTGCTCGAACAACTGCCAGACTTCGCCGCTCGGTCCGCGTCCGTATGCAGGCGGGTCGAGCAGGATGATGTCGTAGAAACTGCCGCGGCGTTCTTCGCGCGCCACAAATTTCATGGCGTCTTCGCAAATCCAGCGGATCGGTTTGTCCGACAGTCCTGCCATTTCCTGATTTTCGCGCGCCCAGATAATGGCCTTCTTGGAGGCGTCAACATGGGTAACTTCCGCGCCCGCGCGGGCGGCAACCAGCGAGGCAACGCCCGTATAGCCGAACAGGTTCAGCACCTTGACGCTGCGCCCGGATTTTACGCCATCGCGGATGAGGCCATCCATGTAAGACCAGTGCGCAGCCTGTTCGGGAAACACGCCGACATGGCGGAACGAGGTGAAGCGACCGTGGAAGGAGATGCCGTCATGCTGCATCGGCCATGTTTCACCGAGCGGCACTTTCGGGAAGGCCCAGCGTCCGATGCCCTCTTCATCCGTATTGCCGGTGAAGACCGCATCGGCCTGATCCCATTCCTTTTGCGGCAGGCTGGGCAGCCAGATTGCCTGGCCTTCCGGGCGAACGATGCGGTAAGGACCGTATTGCTCAAGCTTCAGCCCGTTGCCGCTGTCGAGCAGCGCATAATCGGCGGATGGTTCGGTTTCGAGGATGACCGGCAATTTTTCGCCCGGGCGAGGGCCGGTATAGGGCTTGATTTCGCGCAGCGGGGCGACAACCCGTTCGCGTTCTTCGGTGGCTACCGGCTTGGGTGCGGCCTTGGCAAATTGCGGGCGCGGCTTCTTGAAGGCCGAACCTTTACCCGGATTGGCAGAATCGAACTTGTTTTCATGACGCGGTGCATCATGCTTCGCGCGTTCGAAACCGCGATCCTGTTTGCCGCCCGACGGCTTTTTGCCTTTTCCCTTTGGCGCTTTCACCCGAAACTCCAATTACGATGATTGGGGTCTAGGTAGGATAAACAAGGCCGGTGTGGAAGGGGAAAACGACGTTCTTTCGCGCGCGCAGGCCTTTTCAGGGCCGGAAAACCGGCAAGTTTCGCTTCCGGGCTTGAAAAGAGCGGACGTTTCAGGAGTTCGCGACCGATGTGTTGCGCCTTTCGGCGGCTTCGGCACGTTCGAGAAGACGGGTCGCTTCCAGCTTGCGATCACGCGCTCTGCGGCGATGCTTGCCCTGGGTCGCCCAAGTGACGGCAGATCCGATCACCACGCCGACCAGCAACGCGCCAAACAGCCAGATGAACAGCGGCGCGCTGTAGGAGAGTGCCGGATTGCCCGGATTGAACGGATCGACCGTCAGGATCGTGGTGGCACGATTGGCAACCGACAGCGCGATCAGAATGACCGCGAGCGGGACCAGAATGACGATTGCGACGATACGTTTTGCCAGCATGATCTTCTATCAGACAGCGCCGTTGAGACGGTCGCGCAGTTCCTTACCGGTTTTGAAGAAGGGAACCCACTTTTCTTCCACGTCCACCGTTTCGCCGGTGCGCGGGTTGCGGCCGCTGCGGGCCGGGCGGTTCTTGACTGAGAAAGCGCCGAAGCCACGCAGCTCGACGCGGTTGCCGTCCGCGAGGGCATTGGTGATCTCGTCGAATACCGCGCCAACGATGTTTTCAACATCGCGCTGGAAGAGATGCGGATTGCGGCTGGCGATAATCTGAACGAGTTCCGATTTGATCACGGCTTTAAACCCCTGTTTCCTGTTCTTGTACTGTCAGGCCTGACGCCAGACATGTTAGGTCGCTGAATTTACGTCAGTTTACGTCTGGCTTTCCGTCAACGTGCCAAACCGAGAGAAGTCCGTCAAGAAAGATGCGATCCTTTGCTATCTCCTTGAGCATACTATCAGCTTCCTGCGGCACGCCAATCAGCCGCGCACCGGCATGAATGAGGAGATCGCGCAGCGAAAATCCTGTTTCATTATTGACTGGCTTCCATTCAAGGCGCGGCAATGTGGTGGAAACACCCTTGGTGCCGAGCCAGGCAACGGCTTCGTCTTCACCACCAAGCCCGTCGATGAGTTTGTTTTGCAGCGCCTGACGGCCTGTGAACACCGCACCATTGGCCAATGCGAGCGCCTGTTCATGCGTAAACGAGCGGCGCTTTTCCACAATGTCCACAAACCATGCGTAGGAATCCATGATCATGTTGCGGATCATGCCCTTCGCTTCTTCGCTGGCGGGGCTGAAATAATTGGGTTCCGCCTTCAGCGGCGCGGATTTGATGGTTTCGACCTTTACGCCGATCGTATCGAGAAGCTTCGAAAGGTCGGGATACTGGAACAGCACGCCGATGGAGCCGACGATGGACGTCTGTCGCGCCACGATATGGTCGGAAGCGCTGGCGATCATATAACCGGCAGAGGCCGCGAGTGTGCCGACCTGGGTGACGACCGGCTTCTTTTCGGCGATCTTGCGGACGGCTTCATAAATCGCTTCACCGCCGACAGTGGTGCCGCCGGGCGAATCGAGAACCAGAATCACGCCCTTGACCGCATCGTTCTTGGCGATCCTGTCGAGGCGTTTCAAAAGCTCTTCATTCTCGAAGATGGTGCCTTCGATACGCACCTTGGCGATATGCGGCTGGCTGAAATTCGTGCCGCGCATCGACCATGAAGCGAAACCGACGACGAGAAGGGCGAGCAGAAGCAGAAATGCCACGCGCCAGACGGTCAGCTTGCGGCGCAGCTTTCGTCTTTCGATTATTGCTTCGGCGTCCTGGGCCATTCTGTCCATCCATTCGTCTTTAGAAATGCGACCAGCCTCAACGGGCGGTCATGAAAATCCATGTCGATCTTTGTGCCCCCAATTAAGTCAGGCGGCAAGACGCTTCAATTACGCTTTTCAAAGAGATAGTGCTGCACAACTGCATTGTCATGACATTCATATGCGAGATTCTGTCTTTGACCAGAAACAAGGTGTTCAATCGCAAGTTACGAGCGCTCATGATGCGCTGTAATGCAGGGCCATTTTGTGGTATCAAAGAGTTGATTAGCATTCTACTTATTTCGTGCGGGTGCTGATTGCGATGATTTATCAATGAGATAGCAGGACTTGTCTATGTTTTTTGGACAGGTGCGATGTTTTGCGCCGCCATCACACTATTGAGCATCCGGGCAAATTATCCCAAATAAACCATATTGAAGTGAAAGAGCGCCTATTGATTGCAGGTAATGAACCGCTACATCGAGCGCAATCTGATCTTTGACTGGAAATTATTGAATTGACTACAGTGGATTATCTGAAGGACATCATGACGACCGACACCACAAACAGCCCTGTTGCGCAGACCGCAGCCCCTTCCGGGCGCGGTAAGGGCGGCGTGCGTTTTGGTGCGTCCCAGAAGTCCGATTCACTTTTTCATGCCGCGCAGCGCCATTCGATCCGTGTTCGGGTGCTGAAAACCGCTCTGCCGGTTGCAGCTGTCGCGCTTGCGGCTGTTTTTTCCTGGTATACGTTTCTTGCAACGCCCGCCACACCGATCAAGGTGGAGATGAATAATGGCGGCGAAAACGGCAAGCTCGTCATGTCGAGCCCGCATCTCAATGGCTATAACAAGGACAACAAACCCTATTCGATGACCGCTTCCAAGGCGACGCAGGAAGCCAATAACAGCGGCGTCATCACGCTCGAAGGCATTCAGGCCGAATTGCCGGTGGGCGATCGCGGCGTGGCCAAGGTCGAGGCGGCATCGGGCATTTACGACAATGCGAATGGTCGTTTGCAACTTGATAAGGACTTTGTCGTAACCACAAATGAAGGTTTGCGTGCTGTGATGCACTCGGCAGATGTCAATCTGAAGAGTGGACAGATCACAACGGACAAACCGGTCGATATTCGCAGCGGAAATACGCATATTCTGGCCGACAGCATGCAGGTCAAGGACAATGGCAAGGTTCTGATTTTTGAGAACCGCGTTCAGATGACCGTTGACGGCAGCGTGGTTTCGGGAAACAAGACGCCCTGACCGGGTGCTCGATAACGGCATATCAGGCGTTCAACCGTATTTTTTGGGATGGCGCGGATTTGTTTTTTGTACGCATTTTGCGAAGCCTAATGTTCCCATTTGGCGGCAAAGTGCTTAATGTTGCATCTGGACGCAGGCCACTCAAAGCTTAGACGCCTGCATTCGGGGGACTGAAAATTTATGGAACGTGAGACGGGCAAGATGATCAAGGGCACTATGGCTCGCACAATGCGGGCAGGATTCGCAGTTCTGGCGCTTGGCATCGTTGCCGCTCCTTTTGCCGCTTCGGCGCAGGACGCTGCAAGCGGCGGCGCAGTGAACGGGCTCAAGCTTTCCAACAGCAAGGCGCCGGTCAAGATCGACGCCGACAAGCTGGAAATGCGCGACAAGGAAGGCGTTGCGGTTTTCACCGGCAATGTTTCCGTTGCGCAGGGCGATGCACTGTTGAAGGCAGGCCTGATGACTGTCTATTACAACAAGGCTGCCAAAGACGGCGATGCCCCGAAGGAACCGGCAAGCGCCGGTGTCGGCGGCCTTGATTCGTCGAGCATCGATCACATCGATATTTCCGGCAAGGTTTACCTGAAGTCCGGCACGCAGGTCGCCACGGGTGATACCGGCCGCTACGACGCGAAGAATCAGATCATGATTCTCGAGGGCTCGAAGGTCGTTCTGACCGACGGCGACAATGTCGTCACCGGCTGCAAGCTGACGGCGCATCTCGACACTGGCCGCGCCAATGTCGAAAGCTGCAAGAGCGGTGCGAACAGCAAGGGTCGCGTGTCGATCATCATGGCGCCGAAGGATCAACAGCAGGGCGGTGCCGCGCCCAAGCAGAACTGACCGAGGCGTCACGCGTGGGATTGTTCTGGAACAAGAAGTCCGGTGAACCGCAGGCGGTTGCCGAGAGTGTCGACTCTTCGGGCGATGCGCATGGCGTCATGCCAGCACAGCCGGGCAAGACAGCGCGCCTGAAGGGCACGCTGGTCGCGCGCGGTCTCTGCAAGAGCTATCGTGGTCGCCAGGTCGTCAATGGTGTTTCGTTCGGCGTGCGCGCCGGTGAGGCGGTTGGCATCCTTGGTCCAAACGGCGCTGGCAAGACAACCTGTTTTTACATGGTGACGGGTCTTGTTCCGGCCGATGCCGGTTCCATCGAGATTGACGGTTTCGACGTGACGTCGATGCCGATGTATCGCCGCTCGCGTCTCGGTATCGGCTATCTGCCGCAGGAAGCGTCCATTTTCCGCGGCCTTTCGGTCGAGAACAATATCAAGGCCGTGCTTGAAGTGGTCGAAAAGGACCGCAAGAAGCGCGCTTCCGAACTCGACGCACTGCTGGAAGAATTCCATATCGCGCATCTGCGCAAAGCACCTGCCATCTCGCTTTCGGGTGGTGAGCGTCGTCGTCTGGAAATCGCACGCGCGCTTGCTTCGCGCCCGAACTTCATGCTGCTCGATGAGCCTTTCGCTGGCGTCGATCCCATCGCGGTTTCGGATATTCAGCAGCTCGTGCGCCATCTGACCAGTCGCGGTATCGGTGTTCTGATCACTGACCACAATGTGCGTGAAACGCTCGGTCTGATCGATCGCGCCTATATTATCCACGCCGGTCAGGTGCTGACCCATGGCCGCCCGGCCGAGATCGTCGCCAATCCGGACGTGCGCCGTCTCTATCTCGGCGATCAGTTCACGCTCTAAAGCATGTCTCCCGAAAGTGGGAACCGGTTTCGGGATAAAGATATGCGGAAAACAAAAGCTTAAAGCGTGTCACTTGAATATGATTGAACGCGACACGCTTTAAGTTTGCCTGACTGAAAATCTGTTTGACCTGAAAGCTCTGGCTTTCGGGTCTATTTGAGCTGGCTAACATAAAAGCCGCTCCAAAAAATGCATCAATCTTGCGACTATTTTCCCCTTTTGTCCCAAAACTGCACATTCTGAATTGACAAGCAAGGATCATACCAGTTTTGATCGGGAGGAAACTCCGGTCAGAAAGACCGGGTGAAATAGCGGCTCAGGGTTTTGGTCGACCGGTCGTTCGCAGGGGGAATAACGCGTCGTATGGCTCTGTCGCCCAAGCTAGATTTCCGTCAGTCACAATCGCTGGTGATGACACCCCAGCTGATGCAGTCGATAAAACTGCTGCAGATGACGCATCTTGAACTTGAGCATTTTCTCGATCTGGAAATAGAAAAGAACCCGCTGCTGGACAGAATAGAGGCAGCGAATGATGATTTCGCAGGCGCTGACGCTGCACCTGACGATGAGCGTTCTTCCGCAAGCGGCGACCTGACAGATGACCGCCAGTCGGATGAGGATGGTCCCTTTGATGAGGGGCAAGCCGACTGGTTCAAGACCGATGCGCCGGACGCCGCTGAAAACCTATCATCGACTTTCGACAGTTCACTGGAAAACATTTTTCCCGACGATCCGGGCCGTTATGACGAGATCAATCCAGACCTCGCCGCCCAGTGGAAATCGTCGACGCTCGACACCTATAGCAGCAGTGGCGGTGGCGGGTACGATCTCGATCAGGTGACGGCAAGCCGGATCTCGCTCGCTGATTTTGTGGGTGAGCAGATTGCGCTGACCTTCTCGCAAACTTCCGATCGTTTCATCGCTATGGCTCTGGCCGATGCGCTGGACGAGAGCGGCTATCTGCGCGTGGACATTATCGGGCTGGCGCAAAATCTCGGCGTCGAGACCACGGAGGTGGAGCGCGTTCTGGCTGTGATGCAAAGCTTTGATCCGCCTGGCATTTTTGCACGCGACCTGCGGGAGTGCCTTGCGATCCAGCTGCGCCTGAAGGACCGTTTCGATCCGGCCATGGCAGCACTGGTCGATAATCTCGACCTCCTGGCGCGGCGCGATTTCGCCACGCTGAAAAAACTCTGCGGGGTTGATCAGGCCGACATTCTCGACATGCTGTCCGAGATCCGCACGCTGGATCCGAAGCCGGGCGCTTTGTTCGAAGTGGCGGTAGCAGACGCCATCGTGCCGGATGCGGTCGTCACACCTTCGCGCGACGGTGGGTGGGCCATTGAACTCAATCCGGCGGCCATGCCGAGGCTGATCGTCAACAATGAATATTATGCCGAGGTAAGCGCTTCGGTGAAGGCTGAGGAAAAGACATTTCTGGCCGATTGCATGCAGACGGCGAGCTGGCTGGTGCGCAGTCTCGATCAGCGTGCGCGAACAATTTTGAAGGTGACGCAGGAAATCGTGCGCCAGCAGGACGGCTTTCTGCGCCACGGCGTCACCCATCTCAAGCCGCTGAACTTGCGGATGGTGGCCGATGCGGTGGGCATGCATGAATCCACCATCAGCCGCGTGACGGCGAACAAGTTCATGGAAACGCCGCGCGGCGTGTTTGAGTTGCGCTATTTCTTCACCGCTTCCATCGCCTCGTCGGAGGGCGGTGACGCCCATTCTTCCGAAAGTGTTCGGCATCGTATTCGCCAGATGATCGATGCTGAAAAGCCAGATGATGTTCTGTCTGACGACGCAATTGTTGATGCGTTGAAGAAAGACGGTGTGGATATTGCGCGAAGAACTGTCGCAAAATATCGGGAATCGATGAATATTGCTTCATCGGTTCAGCGCAGGCGCGAGAAGAAAGCCAAGCTTTCTGTCTCTTGATGAGCGCATCCCGGAACGCGAAGCTGTTTTCGGACGAGATGTGTGTCAAAACAACTGTTTAAACCACCGGTTACCCGGTGGTCTGGAATAGACGATTGTACCTCCAGAGCGATTTTTGACCGGTTCAAACCCAAAAGAAGGCTCTGAAATTTTGAACTTGAAGCGCCGTTCGATCAGAAAAAATCGATCATGATCGGGAGAACCGGCAGCGCTTCGGGTTGGCCAACTGGCAGGAGGACCAATTGACAAGCGACGTTTCAATCAATAGAAGCCCGGCTCGCGCTGCAGCGCTTGCCCGAAAAAGCTGGATTAGTCCGGTTTTGCGGGCTTTTGCGAATGTGGCACAAAATATGCATCGGCTTTTTCTGAAAGAGTTAGCGGATGTCCGATTGCTTAAAGGAAAGGCAGTTTAGCAGAAAGGGCAACGATCACGCGTTTGGGGCGTTGCATAAGACAAGGAATGTTCAAGGTGCCGTTTGACCGGTTTTTGATCGGAAAAGCGTGGATTTTGAAGGTGCTTCAAGGCTCTGACCGGCAAACCGGAACAAGTCTGAAAAACCCGTAGGATGAATGCCATCTTTGATGACGGTTCGCTTTGCGCTTCGCTTGCCTTGTGATTAGACTAAGCCCTGTGGTGTAACGCAAATGAGGTGTGCCAAATGACTCTGCGTGTATCTGGAAAGCATATGGACGTCGGTGAAGCTTTCACAACCCGGATCGTAGATCGGGTGAATGAAACGGTCGGCAAATATTTCGATCATGGCTTTTCCGGGCAGGTAACGGTCTCGAAGTCCGGCTCACGGTTCAGTGCGGATTGTACATTGCACCTCGACAGTGGTGCGACGCTACAAAGTACTGGTGATGCGCAGGATCCGCAGCTGGCTTTTGATGCGGCAGCGGACAAGATTGAAACCCGCCTTCGGCGCTATAAGCGCCGTCTGAAGTCGCGTACGGCTACTCAGCCAAATGCGATCTATGACGACGTGGCATATCGTGTTATGGCACCGCTTCCGGAGGAAGAGGAGGAGCTTCCGGCCGATTATGCGCCTACCATCGTGGCGGAAACGTCTGTCGCCCTGCGCACCATGTCGGTGGCTTCGGCGGTGGTCGAGCTTGATCTGATTGAAAATCCGGTTCTGGTTTTCCGGAACGCGGGCAATGATGAAGTAAACATCGTCTACCGTCGAGCGGACGGCAATATCGGCTGGGTTGACCCATCGACGGTTACCCGCCAGGCCGCGCCTCGCGTCTGACGGCAAACCCGAAGCGCACGTTATGCGTAACCGCTGTGAAGGGCGGGCCCATTCGTGGGTAGTTGCGTGCGCTTCCTAAAACCGGGCCGAAAACGGCCTGATTGAAGAAGGAACGGAGAGAATGGATCTTAGTGATCTGATTCAGCCGGGGGCGATTATCCCCGCGCTGAAAGCCAGCTCCAAAAAACAGCTTTTGCAGATTTTGTCTGAAAAGGCTGCGGAACTGACCGGTCTCCCTGAGCGTGAAGTTTTCGAAACAATTCTCCAGCGTGAACGCCTCGGTTCGACCGGGGTGGGCAGCGGTGTGGCTATTCCACACGGCAAGCTGGCGAATATCGGCAAGATTGCCGGTATCTTCGCGCGCCTTGAAACGCCGGTTGATTTCGAGGCGCTGGACGATCAGCCTGTCGATCTCGTTTTCCTGCTGTTGGCTCCGGAAAATGCCGGGGCTGATCATCTGAAAGCCTTGTCGCGCATTGCGCGTATGCTCCGCGATCCGGATATGGTCGCCAAGCTGCGAGGCACCCATGATGCACAGGCGCTCTATTCATTTTTGACAGCCCAGCCGGCCTCCAACGCCGCCTGAGACTAAAAGCGCCGGATTTGTTTGTACCGGCGCTTTGAAACCGATTTTAGCGAAGCCGTCACTCCATCAGAGTGGCGGCTTTTTCTATTTCAGCCATGCCACATAGTATTATTAGGCTCACATTATATATGGATTATGCAAGCGATGGCATTCATGTAGAAGGATTTTGTAAGACTCATATTGATGGAAAATAAATTGAAGAAATATGTTTCAGCTTTGATTGTCGCGGCAATGTTTTCAGGTGCTGCTTGTGCTGAAGAAACTAAAGGTGAGTGTGCTGAACGTGTCGCCAAAGAGTGTACCGCAGAGCACGGGAGCGATTTATTGGAGTTCAATGCCGATTATCATGATTGTTTATCGAGAAAAATGCCATTTTGCCCGGGTTTCGGCGGTTAAATTAAATTTTTAAAAATAGTTAACTATAGAATAAAATTTGTAAATATATAATTATATACTCGCTATAACTATATAGTTTCCAATTAAAAATTCTGAGGAATATAAATTGAAGAAATTAATTTTTTCATTAGTTGCTTTTTCGTCTATTTCGAGTGCTGCCTCATCTGAGGAATTTAAGGTTTGTTACGATGCGGCGGTGAAGTATTGCAATGCGAAACATCCAGATCTATTCTCAGAAGTAAATCTAGGGTGTGTCCGGGAAAGAACAATTATGTGTGAAGGAAATATTATAAAGCCGGAATAGTCGATTTATTCATGATTGAAGGGATTAATTCAGGATTTAAGAGGGGCCTTTTAATACTTTGAGAGAGTATATTTTCACTTTTTTTATGCTGGCTGTTGCGCTTTGTACCTTGCCAGCGAATGCTGAGAGTGCTGATCAGTGCTTCAAGCGGGAAATGGCGGCTTGCGACAAGGCTCAGCAAGAGGCCATTAAGGACGGACACGGAGACGCGTTTCATGAAGCATATAAGAGATGCGTGAGCAGCATTAATGAGCGCTGCGCGAAGCAATAAACAATAACTTCCGTTAAATCACGACAATCACACAATGATCGCGATAGCGGCTCTACATGGTGGAGCCGCTATCACTGCACATTCAACAAGGCTGCCATGTTAGTTGAGCAGCACCGTGCGTAATTCGTGTTCGTGTGCGCCTTGCAACGCCGTGGCGCGGACATCGGAGAGCACAATCGGCTCGCCGCTTGCGCCAAAGAGAGCCCAGAGTTCAAGGCCAGGCTCGATTGGTGGGAGAGCGGGGAAGCTGCGTGCAAGATCGTCGGAGCGGATCTTGCGTACGTAGGCAATTTCACCTTCGCCCAGATGAGCGAATTCATTTTCGGTGAGAACCTGTCTGTTCATGGTCTTAGCCTCCATTTGAGCGGCACACCATTCACGGCTATGCCGCACCAGAGCTTCACGATAGTTATCATAGCCTTAATGACTGAACGAAACCTGAACGTTTTTCAGTCTTTCACAGCTATGTTGATTTTCTTGATCAGCCGTTCCGGTTCCGGTCGGTCGAGGTCGACAGCGAGAAGACCGTTTTTCAACTCGCAACCCAGCACCCGCATGCCATCGGCCAGCACGAACACACGCTGAAACTGACGGGCCGCGATGCCGCGGTGCAGATATTCGCGTTCGGTGTCGTCGGTCTGCCGCCCGCGAATGACAAGCTGGTTGTCTTCCGTCATGACGTCGAGATCTTCGCTGGAGAAACCTGCCACGGCAAGCGTGATGCGCAAGCGCTCGGAGCCTGTTTCACCGCGCAGGCGTTCGATATTATAGGGTGGGTAGCCATCGCCGGATTTGGCAATCCGTTCGAGTGTCTTTTCCATCGTGTCGAATCCGAGCAAGAGAGGGCTCGAAAACGGAGTCATTCTTGTCATTGCATCAGTCCTTGATGAGAAGCGACCGTTATGAAGAGAACCCGTTCGGCGTATCTCTCCGCTAACTGATATGGCTTGTGAAAAGCCCGACTTCAAGGGCCAATGCCGGAATCCCCCTTCGTCATATCGTAAAACGACGATGGGGGAGGGCGATACCCGCCACTGTTGCGGGGCGGGTAGTGTCAAACTTAGCACATACTGAAACGCGCTCTACCGTCGTGCCTCGGCCAAGGCTGCGCGAAAGGCGTTGGCGAAATTTTCGCGGTCGTCGGGATTGAGGAAACTGCCGATGGCGACATGTTTGTCGCGGCTTTCAACGCTCATATCCGTAATGCCGATATCCGGCTTTCGCGCCACGCGAAAGCGTGTCCAGAACGGATTGAACCGATGCGCCGTCATTTTGCCGGAAGGGGCATATTGGCGGATATGCAGGGCTGCGCGCGAAACGGAAATCTCTTCACGAGCCCGGGCGGAGCGGTAGTTCCAGCGAAATGCCAGATAGATCAGCAGCACATCGAGGCCGAAAAAGCCGAAGATGGGCCATGCACCGATGGACCAGAACAGAATGCCGACAAACAGCCAGCACGCGATGAGTGCTGCCATCAGGACGGTGAAGCCCGTGCGTCCCAGTGAGCGATAGGGCGTCAGCAAGGCTTCAAAAATAGGGGTCTCGAACCTGTCCGGTTCAGCGCCGTCTGGATGGTGCATCAAAGTCTGAACCCTTGATCTGAAAACCGCCTGCGTCAAGCTGCGGGTTGTCTTCCAGGAACAGACCTCAGTATAGAGACAGAATGCAAAAGGCCAAAATCAAATCGCCCGTGACCGTTTCCGTCGCCGCAAGCAGCCCGGCAGCGAGCTCTGCCGTTCGCCGCCCGCGCCGCGTGGCCGGTACGCTTTATACGGCCGACGAGATTCACGAAATCTTCCGCCGTTTCTCCGTGCAGCGCCCGGAACCGAAGGGCGAACTGGAGCATGTGAACGCGTTCACCTTGCTGGTGGCGGTGGTGTTGTCTGCTCAGGCGACCGATGCGGGCGTGAACAAAGCAACGCGCGGTCTGTTTGCCGTCGCCGACACGCCGCAGAAAATGTTGGCGCTGGGCGAGGAAAAGGTTGGCAATTATATTCGCACCATCGGCCTTTGGCGCAATAAGGCGAAGAACGTCATCCTGCTTTCGGAAGCACTGATCCGCGACCATGGCGGTGAGGTGCCGGGCGACCGCGACGCGCTGGTCAAGCTGCCGGGTGTCGGGCGCAAGACGGCCAATGTCGTGCTCAACATGTCGTTCGGCCAGCCGACCATGGCGGTGGACACGCATATATTGCGCATCGGCAACCGGATCGGTCTGGCACCGGGCAAGACGCCGGATGCGGTCGAGGCCATATTGGTACGGGTCATTCCGGCGGAATATATGCTGCACGCCCATCACTGGCTGATCCTGCATGGGCGCTATACCTGCAAGGCGCGCAAGCCGGAATGCGAGCATTGTGTCATCGCCGATATCTGCAAGTCGCCGGAAAAAACCTGCGATGTGCCTGCCGCGCTGATTCCGCTTCCGCCTCAGGCGTAAGTTCTGACAGGTCTGGCAGCCTCGCGCTGCGAAATGGCCTTGTGCAGATGTACCATCAGCGCTGCTGCAAAAAGCGGGGTCAACAGATTGACCAGCGGAATGGCCATGAAACCGGCAATCAGCAGGCCTGCCAGAAAGACCGTCACGCCATAATGGGAGCGCAGCGCCTTGGCTTCCGATTCGGTGCGATAGCGCATGGCGGCGAATTCGAAAAATTCGCGCCCGAGCAGATAGGCGTTGATGACGAAAAAGGCGATCAGGTTGATCCCCGGCACAAACAGCAGGGCGAGAGCCACAAGGTTGCCGAGGATCACCACGCCGAGAAATTTCAGTGAAACGACGATGGAACGTCCAAGCGGTAGGGCATTGCCTGCCGGGTCGTTCGGATAATCCGTACGCTCGACCACTTCGGCAACGTCATCAAGAAACAGACCCGCCACCAGCGCCGTGACGGGCGCGATCATCAGCGCCAGAACAAGCGCTAGACCAAGCCCCGCCGCGATGGCGGCAACAATACCCAGCCAGCCTGCCCATGCAGGCATGCCGGGCAGCAATTGCTCCATCCACGGCCAGGCATAGATAAAAAAGATTTGACGAATACTGACCCAGAGACCGGCCAGCAGCAAAAGCGTCAAACCCAGAGTCTTCCAGAAAACCGAGCGAAACTCCGGCGTCAGCAGACGATTCAGGGCTTTCAAGGCGGCGTCTATGATCATTCTTTTTCCGTTTTGAGCCTGTTTTGGCTGTGGACGAAATGAAAATAGGTACGGCCAACGGGCCGTGCAAGCCGGGCTACCCACATCGCAGGATCGCGGCGGGGTAGCCAAAGAGAGAGCAAAAGGCTAAACCCGCACCCGAATATCTATCCCACCGCATCATGTGCAGGATAGATAGCTGGCGCCAAAGCCTCCCCCTGCCCAGATGAAGGGCGGGCTGGAGAATTGAAAAAAGGGGAGCTTTTCGAGCTCATGGCCACATTCGACGTTCTTTGCATCGGCAATGCCATTGTCGATATTCTCTCGCGTACGGACGACTCATTCCTCGAAACCAACGGTATCGTCAAAGGTGCAATGAACCTGATCGATGCCGATCGCGCAGAATTGCTTTATAGCCGCATTGCAGGTCCGGCGACCGAAATGTCTGGCGGCAGCGCGGGCAATACGGCGGCAGGTGTCGCCAGCCTCGGCGGACGCTCCGCCTATTTCGGCAAGGTGGCGACCGACCATCTCGGACGTGTCTTCGCGCATGACATCCGCGCACAGGGCGTGGCCTTCGATACGCGTCCGCTGGAAAAGGGTTCGCCGACCGCCCGCTCGATGATTTTCGTGACGCCGGATGGCGAACGCTCGATGAATACTTTCCTCGGCGCCTGCGTCGAGCTTGGACCGGAAGACGTCGAGACCTCCAAGGTCGCCGATGCCAAGGTCACCTATTTCGAAGGCTATCTCTGGGATCCGCCCCGCGCCAAGGAAGCCATCGTGATGGCTTCGAAGATCGCGCATGAGGCGGGCCATGAAGTGGCCATGACGCTTTCCGATCCGTTCTGTGTGGACCGTTATCGTGAAGAGTTCCTCGACCTGATGCGCAAGCGCACGGTCGATATCGTTTTCGCCAATGAGGACGAAGCCAAGTCGCTCTACCAGACCAAGTCGCTCGAAACGGCGATTGCCTCGATGCGTATGGATTGCAAGCTGTCGATCATCACGCGCTCAGAAAAGGGTGCAGTCATTGTGACGCCCGATCAGACGCTGACCGTTCCCGCAATCGAGATCGACGAACTGGTCGACACGACCGGCGCAGGCGATCTCTATGCGGCTGGCTTCCTCTATGGTTATACCAAGGACCGCTCGCTGGAAGATTGCGCACGGCTCGGCTCGCTTGCCGCCGGTCTCATCATCCAGCAGATGGGCCCGCGTCCGCTGCTCAGCCTTCAGGCTGCTGCAAGTCAGGCCGGCCTGATTTGATCTGACTATTCGGACCGAATGATCCGGTCGCGCTGGAGTTCTTCTTCCGTGCGGCCGGGACGGCTTTTATAAACCGGCAGGTTCCAGCCGAAATAAAGCGCTCCGCCGCGCACGGTAAAACTGGTCAGCGCCGCGACCACTGCCGAAAAGAACGGGTCGACGCCAAGGCGCGCCAGCCCGACATAGAGGCAGGCTCCGGCCAGCGCCGCCGTGATATAAATTTCCCGCCGCATGATCACCGATGGCTCTCCAGCCACCATATCGCGCAGGATACCGCCGAGTGTGGCTGTAAAAATGCCGGTGACGATGGCCACCGGCGCGCTGACGCCGAGCGCAAGCCCCTTGGCCGCACCCATTACCGTATAGGCCGACATACCGATGGCATCGAGCCAGAGCAGCACGCGATAGCGTGATTCCACCATATGGGCGGTAAAGTAGACCGCGAAGGCGGCCAGTGTGCCCGCCAGCAGGTAGATCGGCTCCTGAACCCAGAAAACAGGCGTGCTCAGGATGAGATCGCGCAGCGTTCCGCCGCCGATACCGGTGATATTGGCAAGAAAGATGAAGCCGACAATGTCGAGCTGTCGCCGCGAGGCGGCAAGCGCGCCTGTTGCCGCGAAGACGAAAACACCCGCAAAGTTCAGAAACTGTACGACGGTCACGCGGCTCCCCCAGCAAGATATGTGATGCGATTTTCTATTGCTCTGCGCGCCTTGGCAATATGGCTGTATGAACGCAGGTCAGCAGATACAAAAAAGCGGCGGATGGACCGCCGCTTTTTTTGTAATTTCGATGACGCTGCTTATCAGCTGTCGCCTTCCGCGCCGCCGGTCTCGGCAGCAGCCTTTGGGCCGCCCTTGGAAACGCCGACCATGGCAGGGCGCAGGACGCGGTCACCAATGGCGTAACCAGCCTGCACAACCTGCACCACGGTGTTGTTCGGCAGATCCGGGTTCGGCACTTCGAACATGGCCTGATGGAAATTCGGGTCAAACTTCTGGCCTTCCGGCTCAAGCTTGGTGACACCGTGACGTTCCAGCGCCTGCAACATGGCTCGTTCGGTCATTTCCACGCCTTCGGCCAGAGACTTCAGGCTGGCGTCGGCTTCCAGCATCTCTGCCGGAATGGTGTCGATGGCGCGGCGCAGATTGTCGGAAACCGACAGCATGTCGCGGGCAAAATTGGTCACCGCATAGGTGCGGGCATCCTGCACGTCGCGCTGGGTGCGCTTGCGCAGGTTTTCCATTTCGGCAGCAACGCGCAGAACCTGATCCTTGAGTTCCTTGTTATCGGCTTCGAGCGCGAGAATCCGGTTTGCGGTTTCATCAGCCGCATTGTCCGCTTCGTCTTCCGCAACTTCGGCGCTGGCTTCCGCCTTGCGCGCTTTCAGGAAATCGGCGGCAGCCCGGTTCAGCGCCTCACGATCCCGAGGATTGTTGATGTCGCGCTGCTCAAGATCGGGGTTCTGGGTTTTGTTTTTTTCGTCAGACATAATGCTTCTTCCGTCTTGAATATCTTCTGGGGCGGATATCGAGTTTCAGGCCATTAAAATCAAGGCTTAATTTCTGGTGACCCGGTAAGATTGACACCTCACCGCAAAAGTCTAGACACGATCTGGGCCGTATAGTCCACCATCGGAACGATACGCGCATAATTGAGGCGGGTCGGGCCGATGACGCCGAGCGCCCCGATGACCCGCTGTTCGCTGTCACGATAGGGCGCGACCACCAGCGATGAACCGGACAGCGAAAACAGCTTGTTTTCCGAGCCGATGAAAATGCGCACACCTGAACCGGTTTCGGCCAGATCCAGAAGCTGGACCATGCCGTCCTTGGTTTCCAGATCGTCGAAGAGATGGCGCAGACGCTCGATATCTTCCTGCGCGTGAATGTTCTCCAGAAGATTGGCGCGACCACGCACGATCAGCCGCGACGGCTGGTCGGAGCCGGTGCCGCCCCAGACGGCGAGGCCCTGTTCGACAAGTTCCTGCGAAAGCTGGTCCAGTTCCTGACGGGTTTCCTCCATCAGCACCTTCAGTTCGGCCTTGGCTTCGGAAAGCGTATGGCCGTGAATATGGGCGTTGAGGAAATTCGACGCCTCGACCAGTTGCGATGCGCTGATGCCGACCGGCAGATTGATGACGCGGTTTTCCACATCGCCATTCTGCATCACCAGCACGGCAAGCGCGCGGGTCGGCTCCAGCCGCACGAATTCGATATGCTTGAGCGCGCCTTCCGTCTTGGTGGCGAGCACGAGACCTGCGCCACGCGACAGGCCAGACAGGACCTGGCTTGCCTCGGTCAGTACACTCTCGACCGAATTGCTGTTACCGGCGGCGCGCACCTGCGCCTCGATGGACGAGCGTTCGCCCGGTGCCAGATCGCCGACTTCCATAAAGGCATCGACGAAAAAGCGCAGGCCGATCTGCGTCGGCAGACGACCCGCCGACACATGCGGCGCATAGATCAGCCCCAGATGCTCCAGATCGCTCATCACATTGCGAATGGTGGCTGGCGAGAGCGAATGCGGCAGCAGGCGGGACAAATTGCGCGAACCGACCGGGTCGCCGTCGTTGAGATAGCTCTCGACGACCAGCCGGAAAATTTCGCGCGACCGCTGGTCGAGCGAATTCAAAAGCTGATGTTCAGGCGATTTCATCATGATAGAGCGGCGAACCTGTTGATTGCTTGCCCTAAATATAAGGTTGCGGCGCTAAGCGTCAAAGGCTTTAGCTCCATACTGGCATTCCTCTCAACACTTCTCGACATGTCTTTGGGCTGGCGAAGCGCAAAATTCCTTTCTATTTGCGCCCGGGGAGCCTAAAAAGCCGCACGGAAGACTTTGACTCCCCAAAAACTCGATCAAGGAAATTAATATATGCGTCCATCCAAGCGTGCTGCCGACGAAATGCGCGCCGTCTCTTTCGAGCGCGGCATCTCCAAACATGCGGAAGGCTCCTGCCTGGTCAAATTTGGCGACACGCATGTTCTGTGCACGGCAAGCCTTGAGGAAAAGGTGCCGGGCTGGATGCGCAACACCGGCAAGGGCTGGGTCACGGCGGAATACGGCATGCTGCCGCGTTCGACCGGCGACCGCATGCGCCGCGAAGCCGCCACTGGCAAGCAGGGCGGACGCACCCAGGAAATCCAGCGTCTGATCGGACGATCCTTGCGTGCTGTCGTGGACATGCAGGCGCTGGGCGAAGTACAGATCACGGTGGATTGCGATGTCATTCAGGCCGATGGCGGCACGCGCACCGCAGCCATCACCGGCGGCTGGGTGGCCTTGCATGAATGCCTGCGCTGGATGGAAGCGCGCCAGATGGTGCGGGTCGAGAAGGTGCTGAAGGACCATGTCGCCGCCATTTCCTGCGGCATCTATGAAGGCGCTCCTGTTCTCGATCTGGATTATGCGGAAGATTCCGTCGCCCAGACCGACAGCAATTTCGTCATGACCGGCGCTGGCGGCATTGTTGAAATTCAGGGCACTGCCGAAGGCGCGCCTTTCTCGGAAGAAGAGTTCCTGAATCTGATGAAGCTGGCGCGCAGCGGTGTCGATCGTCTTGTGTCGCTGCAGAAAATGGCCGTCGCTTAAGAGCCTCACTCAAAAAAGCGTATTTGCAGCCGCACAGGACGACTTTTGGAACAGGCTCTGCTAGGACAGTGTCTGCTCCATCTGAATGAGGAGACCTGATCCATGCGCGCTGCACGTATTCTTGAAACGGCACTCTATGTCCGCGACGTCGCAGAGGCGGTAGAATTCTATCGCCATACGATGGGGCTGGAACCGGTGGGCCAGCTCAGCGAGCGCAATGCTTTCTTCCGCTGTGGTGAGGGCATTTTGCTGCTCTTCAAGGCGGAAGAAACCTTGAAGCCGCCTTTGCCGTGCCATCTGCCGGTGCCACCACATGGCACGACGGGGCCGGGTCATGTATGTTTTGCCGCAAGCCGCGCCGAGATCGAGGGCTGGCGGAAACATCTGGAAAAGCATGGCGTCGCCATTGAGGCCGATTTCGATTGGCCCAATGGCGCACATTCGATTTATTTCCGCGATCCATCCGGCAATTCGCTGGAGATTGCCGAACCCAAACTATGGAATTGAAAATGAGAACGCTGGAAAAAGGCAAGCTGATTGTCGCCTCGCATAATGCAGGCAAGCTGAAGGAATTCGACGGGCTGATCGGTCCGTTCGGCTTCGATGTCAGCTCTGTTGCAGCACTTGGCCTGCCGGAGCCGGACGAGACCGGCACCACGTTTGAGGAAAACGCCTATATCAAGGCGCTTGCTGCGGCTGAAGCCACCGGCCTGCCCGCATTGTCTGACGATTCCGGCCTGATGGTCGATGCACTGGACGGCGAGCCGGGCGTCTACACGGCCAACTGGGCCGAGACCGAAGACGGCACGCGCGATTTCGACATGGCGATGCGCAAGGTCGAAGATCTTTTGCAGGAAAAGGGTGCCACGACCGCAGACAAGCGCGGCGCGCGTTTCGTCTCTGTCATCTGCCTTGCCTGGCCGGACGGCGAAGCGGATTATTTCCGTGGCGAAGTGGAAGGCGTGCTGATCTGGCCGCCGCGCGGCACGACCGGCTTCGGCTATGATCCGGTGTTTCTGCCGGATGGTCACGAAAAGACCTTTGGCGAAATGACCGCCGACGAGAAGCATGGCTGGAAGCCGGGCGACGCCGAGGCTCTGTCGCACCGCGCCCGCGCCTTCAAGCTTTTCGCCGAAAAGGCGCTCAACGTGGAGCCGGCTTCCGCGAAATGAACAAGCTGTTTCCCCCTTTGCAGGCGATCGATACAGCCAGTGCGTTTCCTATCGCGCGGGTGAACGGGGAAAATGCGTTCGGCGTTTATGTGCATTGGCCGTTCTGTCTGGCCAAATGCCCTTATTGCGACTTCAACAGCCATGTCCGTCACAAGCCGGTGGATCAGGCGCGGTTTTCCGAAGCGTTCCGGCGCGAGATGGAAACGCTACGCGAGCGCACTGGCCCGCGCACGGTCACCAGCATTTTTCTGGGCGGCGGCACGCCATCGCTGATGCAGCCCGAAACGGTGGGCGCACTTCTCGATAATATTGCGTTGCATTGGTCTGTCGCACCCGACATCGAAGTGACGCTGGAAGCCAACCCGACCAGCGTGGAGGCCGATCGTTTTCGCGGCTATCGCGCGGCAGGCGTCAATCGCGTGTCGCTCGGCATTCAGGCGCTCAACGATCCCGACTTGCGCCGTCTCGGGCGCATGCATTCGGTTGAGGAAGCGAAGGCGGCTATTCGCCTGGCGCGCGAGATTTTCCCGCGCCTGTCTTTCGATCTGATCTATGCTCGCCCGAACCAGAGCATGGAGGCTTGGCGCGAAGAGTTGAAGGAGGCCATCGGACTGGCCGCCGATCACCTCTCGCTTTATCAGCTGACCATCGAGGAAGGCACGCAGTTTTATAATCTCTGGAAGGCTGGAAAGCTGACCACACCGGAACCGGATCACGCCGCGGCACTTTATGAAGAAACGCAAAGGGTAACGGCAGAGCATGGTCTCCCGGCCTATGAGATTTCCAATCATGCGGTGCCGGGGCGTGAGTCACAGCACAATCTCGTCTATTGGCGTTATGGGCAATATGTCGGCATCGGCCCCGGCGCGCATGGGCGTTTCGTGGAAAACGACGTTCGCACGGTGACGATTACCGAAAAGCATCCGGAAACCTGGCTCGACAAGGTTGAACGACGCGGCCACGGCATTATCGAGGAAGAATATCTCGATGGCGGGCAGGAGGGCGATGAGTTCCTGATGATGGGGCTTCGCCTGCGCGAAGGCATCGATCTGGATCGCTACAAGCGGCTGTCGGGGCATGACATTGACCAGAAGCGTCTGGCGAAACTGATCACCCAGGGCATGATCGAGCCGATGGGCGGCAGCATCATTCGCGCGACGCCGGACGGTGCGCTGGTGCTGGATGCGCTGGTCGCGGATCTCGCGGCATGAGGGATAAGCAATGACTGAAGATATGGGCGCCCAGAATATTGACGAGGGACGGCGCGATTATGTGGTGGGTGGCACAGCCATGCGCGCCCGTCCGCTGGAGCCAGCACTTTATATCGTGTCGACGCCGATCGGTAATCTTGGCGACATGACGCTGCGCGGCATCGAAACACTCGCCGCAGCCGATGTTCTTGCCTGCGAGGATACACGTGTGACCCGCGTTCTCCTCGACCGTTACGGCATTTCCCGCCGTCCGATCAGCTATCATGAGCACAATGCCGCCGAAGCCGGCGAGAAGCTGATTGCCGCGCTGTCAGCGGGCAAAAGCGTTGCGCTGGTGTCCGATGCGGGCACGCCGCTTGTCTCCGACCCGGGCTTTCGTCTGGTTGGCGAAGCACGCGAGGCGGGTATTCGCGTCGTCCCCATTCCGGGTGCTTCCGCGGTTCTGGCCGCACTTGCCGCTTCTGGCCTGCCGACCGACGCCTTCATGTTCTGCGGCTTCCTGCCATCCAAGCACGGGCAAAAGCAGACGAAGCTCGAAAGCCTCAAGGGCATCGATGCGACGCTGGTGTTCTATGAATCGCCAAACCGGACAGCGGCGACGCTGGCCGAAATGGCCCAAGTGTTTGGGCCGGATCGTCTGGGCGCGCTTTGTCGCGAACTGACCAAGGCCTATGAGACCATTCGCACCGCGCCACTGGGTGAACTTGCAGCAGAGTTTGACGGTGAAGACCGCATTCGCGGTGAAGTGGTTCTGCTGGTCGGTCCGCCGACGGGCAACACCATTCCGCAAAGCGAGGAAGATATCGACAAGCTGCTTCTGTCGCTTGCAGACGAACTGCCGCCATCCAAGGCTGCAGGCGAGGCCGCGCGCATGACCGGCGGGCAGAAATCGGTTCTCTATCAGCGCCTCATGCAACTGAAATCGGATCAGCGATGACAGACCTCCGCGAGAAAAAGCGCATTGCTTTCTTTCGCGGACACAGCGCCGAACGCTTTGCGTCTGTACTACTTCTTTTGAAAGGTTTTCGCATTGTCGCGCGGCGCTATCGAACCCGGCTCGGCGAAATCGATCTGATCGCCCGGCGGGGCAATCTTGTGCTCATTGTCGAGGTCAAGGCGCGCAGCAGCCTGGAAGCCGCGCATCTCGCGGTCACACCGCAGGCCATGCGCCGTATCGAAGCCGCAGCCGATCTCTGGCTGCAACGCCAGCCCGATCATGCCCGTCTGTCGTTGCGTTTCGATCTGATTGCCGTGCTGCCGCGCCGCCTGCCGAAACACGTTTCGGCCTTTTTCACGAGCGATGCTTATCTATAAGCCTATGTAAACCCTATAAAAATTGTGGGATATATTTCTGGCCTTATGGGAAATTAAAATCCCGCAATCGACCGTTTTGAGAAAAAGTGATGCTCGCCGTGATTTTCACGCGCAAGCCCGTTTCTTATAAATCTCCCGCTCTCCATGGATAATGGCGCCATCTTTTTACCAGACGCATTTCCGTAACTGAAACCGGTATCGGCTTTCGCTGGAAATGCTCCCAAGGATCGCGCCGTGTCTCTACCGCAAAAGCGTTTACTGGCTGATTTTCCTGCCTTCTTCCGGGTGTCGGAAGAGGTGGTTGTCGTCGTTGGCGGCGGCGAGGAAGCTTTGAACAAGGCGCGCCTCGTGGCGCAGACATCCGCACGTCTTCGCATCATTGCCGAAGAAACGGAACACCATCTGGCCGATTTCATCGCGAGCCATGGTGCAGAGCATATTGCTGCACCCTTTGCACCGGAACATGTCGAGGGCGCAAAGCTGGTTTTCGTGGCGACTGGCGATGAAGCGCAGGATCGCGCCATTGCTGCCGTGGTCAAGGCCGAGAAGGTTCCGGTCAATGTCGTTGACCGTCCAGCACTTTGCGATTTCCTGACGCCTGCCATCGTCAACCGTGCGCCGCTGACGATTGCGATTGGTTCGGAAGGAAGCGCTCCGGTTCTGGCGCAGATGGTTCGTGCGCGTATCGATGCTGCCTTTTCGCCGCGCCTTGGCGAGCTTGCGCATTTCGCCGAAAGCTGGCGGCCGCTGGTCGAGCGAGTACTGCCCAAGGGTCTGGCGCGCCGCAGTTTCTGGCGCGGGTTCTTTTCGGGCCGCGTTGCCAGCGCCATTGAAAATGGCGACCGCGTGGAAGCCTACAAGGCTGCGAGCGATATGATCGAGCAGCGTGACAATGCAGCCGGCTATGTCTGGCTGGTTGGCGCCGGTCCGGGTGCTGAAGATCTGCTGACCCTGCGCGCCCATCGCGCTTTGATGGAAGCCGATGTCATCGTGCATGATGCGCTGGTGCCCGAAGGCGTCATTGCCATGGGCCGTCGTGACGCCGAGCGCCTTGCCGTTGGCAAGCGCAAGGGCTGCCATTCCAAAAGCCAGGAAGAGATCAACCGCCTGCTGGTAACGCTCGGGCGCGAAGGCAAGCGCGTTGTGCGGCTGAAATCCGGCGATCCGCTGGTATTCGGACGCGCAGGCGAAGAAATGGCGGCGCTGCGTGCTGCCGGTATCGGTTTCGAAATCGTACCCGGCATTACGTCAGCCTTTGCCGCCGCTGCCGATATGGAATTGCCGCTGACATTGCGTGGTGTTGCTTCGTCGCTGGTGTTCACCACCGGTCATGACATGACGGGCGATGTGCTGCCGGGCTGGGCGAAGCTCGCCGTCTCGGGTGCAACCATTGCCGTCTATATGGGCTCCACGGTCGCGGCGTCGGTTGCTGCGCGGCTGATTGGTGCGGGCCTGCACGAAGATACCGCCGTGGCGGTGGTGGAAAATGCGAGCCGACAGGACAAGCGCCTGTTCCACGGCACGCTGAAGGATTTGCCGGATCTGGAAAACCGCAAGGAACTTTCCGGCCCGGTCATGGTGATCATTGGCGATGCCGTCGCCGGTGCCGCAATCGACAAAGCCGAAGCGCTGGCCCTCAAGCCGGTTTCCGTCGCAGCCTAAACCCGCAGGATGCGCGGTTAACATAAGTTTGGAGTTTGGAAATGGTCGTAAAAGTTCTCACTGCAAACCGGCTGATCGACGGGCAGGCTGTGTGGCTCGGTGCCGACGGTTCGTGGCAGGAGACCATCGATGGCGCGCTGATCGCCCGCCATGCGGAAGCCGTGACGGCGCTTGAAGAGGCGGGCAAGGTTGCAGCGAAAGCCAATCTGGTCGTCGATGTGAATGTGATCGATGTCGAGGAGCGCGAGGAGGGGCTTTACCCGATCCGCCTGCGCGAGCGCATCCGCCTGTCCGGCCCGACCATCGTGACCTTTGGTGATCTGCCTCTCGACAAGCCTGCTTTGAAGCGCGCCTCGTAATATCTGTTGACGCATTTCCGGACGCAAAACCGGTTTCCACTTTTGCAGGAAATGCTCTGAACTGGATTTAGACTATGTACCGTTATGATGAATTCGACCGTGATTTTGTTGCGGCCCGCGTTGCCCAGTTCAAGGATCAGGTCGAGCGCCGCCTGACTGGCGAGCTGACCGAAGACCAGTTCAAGCCGCTGCGTCTGATGAACGGCCTTTATCTGCAATTGCACGCCTATATGCTGCGCGTGGCCATCCCCTATGGCACGCTGTCGAGCCGCCAGCTGCGCCGCCTTGGATCGATTGCACGCGACTATGATCGTGGCTTCGGCCATTTCACCACGCGCCAGAACATCCAGTATAACTGGCCTGCCCTGAAGGATGTGCCGCGCATTCTGGAAGAACTGGCGGAAGTCGAGATGCACGCCATCCAGACATCCGGCAATTGCATTCGCAACGTGACTGCCGACCATTTCGCAGGCGCTGCCGCCGACGAAGTGGCCGATCCACGTCCGTTTGCAGAAATTCTGCGCCAGTGGTCGTCGCTGCATCCGGAATTTTCCTATCTGCCGCGCAAATTCAAGATCGCCATTGTGGGTTCAGAGCACGACCGCGCCGCCATTCAGGTGCATGATATCGGCTTGCAGCTGAAGAAGAACGAGGCAGGCGATCTGGGGCTGGCCGTCTATATTGGCGGCGGTCAGGGTCGCACGCCGATGGTGGCGAAGAAAATCCGCGACTTCCTGCCCCTCGAGGACATGCTGACCTATGTGACGGCCATCGTGCGCGTCTATAATCTGCATGGCCGTCGCGACAACAAATATAAGGCGCGTATCAAGATCCTCGTCCATGAAACGGGCGTCGAAGAACTGACCCGCGAGATTGATGCCGAATGGGAAGATATTCGTTACGGCGAGCTGAAGCTGCCGCAGCGCGATATCGATGCCATCGAAAGCTATTTCCGCATGCCGAACCTGCCGCAGAGGCCGGAAGGCTGGGAAGTGTTGGCGGTCACCCAGAAGGCCGATGCGGAATTTGCAAGCTGGGTGGCGCGCAATGTCACGCCGCACAAAAACCCGGATTATGCGGTTGTCACCATTTCACTGAAGCCCATTGGCGGTATTCCAGGCGATGCAAGTGCCGAGCAGATGGAACTGGTGGCGGATATTGCCGAAACCTATTCCTTTGATGAAATCCGCGTCAGCCACGAGCAGAATCTGGTTCTGCCGCATGTGGCCAAGGCCGATCTCGCAGCTGTCTACGATCTGCTGCAATCGGATGGTCTGGTGACGGCGAATGCCGGTCTCATCACCGACATCATCGCCTGCCCGGGTCTCGATTATTGCGCCCTTGCCAATGCGCGCTCCATTCCGGTGGCACAGCGCATTTCCGAGCGTTTCGGTGATCAGCAGCGCCAGCTTGAAATCGGCGATCTCAAGATCAAGATTTCCGGCTGCATCAATGCCTGCGGCCATCACCATGTTGGCCATATCGGCATTCTGGGCGTTGAGAAGAAGGGTGAGGAACTCTATCAGATCACGCTTGGCGGTTCGGCGGACGAGCATTCGGCCATTGGTGAAATCACCGGTCGCGGCTTCTCGTCGGAAGAAGTGGTGGATGCCATCGAAACGGTGGTGGATACCTATCTCGCCTTGCGTGAAAGCCCGGAGGAAACCTTCCTCGCCGCCTATCGCCGCGTCGGCATGGAGCCGTTCAAACGCGCGCTTTATGGAGAAATAAGCCGTGCAGCTTGATGCTGAAGAAAGTGCCAGCGCCGAAGCCCGCCTTCTGGAGGCCAGCCACGGTGCGTCTACCCCGCAGGAAGTGATCGCGCTCGTCACGCGTGAACTTTATGAGGGGCAGATCGCGGTCGTGTCTTCCTTCGGGGCGGAATCGGCAGTGCTCCTGCACATGATCTCGGAAATCGACCCTGCAACCCCGGTTCTGTTTCTCGATACGGGAAAGCATTTTCGGGCGACGCTCGATTATCGTCACGATCTGGTGGATCGGCTGGGTCTGACCGATGTGCAGGATATCCTGCCGCTGGAGGACAGCATCAAGGCGGATGATCCGTTCGGCGCGCTGTCGATGACCGACAAGGACCGCTGCTGCTTCATCCGCAAGGTTGAGCCGATGGCGCGCGCCGTCGCGCCCTATCGGGCCTGGATGACGGGCCGCAAGCAGTTTCAGGCATCGACACGCGAAAGCCTGCCCGTGTTTGAGTCGGTCGGCCCGCGCATTCGTATCAATCCGCTGGCGCGTTTGCAGGCAACCGATCTCAAGGCCTATGCCGAAAAGCATGATCTGCCGCCGCATCCCCTGACTGCGCAGGGCTACCGTTCCATCGGTTGCATGCCTTGCACGCGGCCCGTGAACGACGGCGAAGACCAGCGTGCCGGACGCTGGGCGGGATCGGAAAAGACAGAATGCGGCATCCACCTGTCGGGTCTGTCCGACAGCTTGAAGAATTTGGGAGCAGGTGACCGGAAATGAGCGATATCAACGAAACCAAACTCTGGTCTGCCGAGGGCTTTCGCGAAGACGATTATGTCTTTGCCGACGATCTGGAAGCTGCTGGCGACGCCCCGGCGATCATCATTCCGCTGGCCGTCTGGCTCGGACTGGATGAAGAGCGCCGCCGCGCCTCCAATCACCGGATCGGCGTTTCGGTTGCGCCGGGCGAAGCAATTGAACCGCTGCTGGATGATCTGGGCAGCCTGCCGCTGATCGCCTTGCAGTTCCCGGCTTTCAATGACGGTCGCTCCTATTCCAAGGCCGAGATTTTGCGCCGCGAAGGTTTTACCGGCGAGTTGCGCGCTGTTGGCGATGTGCTGATCGATCAGGCCGCCTTGATGCTGCGCACCGGTTTCGACAGCCTTCAGGTAACCAACAAGGTTGCGCAAGGTCGTCTCGGCGAAAACCGTCTGGTTGATACACCCGGCTACTACCAGCCGGGGCGTGGTTCCGTGCCGGAAGAAGGCGGGTTTGCCTGGCGTCGCGTGAAAGCGGGCTGAATTTCGCCCCTGAGCGTCTGCAAATGGCACTTTTTTGCGCATAATCTTATCCAAAAAGTCTGCAACTTTTTGGGATTATGCGTCTCCGCTTCCGGTGCTCACGTATCTTTCTTTGACGCATAGTCTTATCCGAAAAGTCTGCAACTTTTCGGGACTATGCTGGAGTACACTCCGCTCCGGTTCTCGAAAGCCACCATTTTCACCAGCTCAGGAACGAAATTAGGCGCGTGGCGACCCGCAACTATTTGCCATTCTTTTGGCTGTCTTGATGCGCTAGATACGCCTTGTCACTTACAGGGAGTTGAGGCGTGATCCGGCACATTGTTTTTTTCAGCGTTAAGGAAGGTCAGGATATCGAGACAGTCAGGAAAGGGCTGGAGCAGCTTGCCACCATCCCGTATTCCGAAGTCTTCGAAGTTCTGCCGAATTCCAGGGTCGATCCGATGTGCGACCGCATCGATCTCGTGGTCTATGCCGAGTTCAAGGATGAAGAAGCGCTTTTCGCTTTCAAGAAACATCCGACCTACGATGCGACGACGCAGCTGGTGCGCCCGATGCGCGAATTGCGCTTCTCGGCTGATGTGGTCAGCGGTAAAGAGTAGTTACCACTCCGCCTGCGGCCGTTCCTGAAGCGGCAGGCCGCCGAACAGATCGGGCTCGCTGGAGATTTTGGCGCGCTCAATATTGAGAAGCTTCAGTTTCGTGGCAGTTCCGCCAGCTGCCGAGAATCCGCCGACCTTGCCGTTGGAACCGAGAACCCGGTGACAGGGCACAATGATCGGAAACGGGTTTTTACCAAGCGCATAGCCGACCGCCTGCGACAGGCTGACATCGCCTAGCCGTCTCGCAATCGCGCCATAGGTGGTGGTTTCACCGGCTTTCAGTTCGAGAATAATCTCGTAAACCTGCCGGTTAAGCTCGGGGAGCGAATCGAGCGCCAGCGGCGTTTCCGAGAAATCCGGTGATCCGCCGTCGAGAAGCACACGCACTTTTTCGATCGCTTGCGCCACAAAGGCTGGCACTTCGGCCTGCGCTTCAGGGAACTGTTCGCCCACCCGCTCACCAAGACGGTAGCGGGTTTCTTTCTCGTCTGTATCGGCGATTTCAACACCAATGACTTTCGCACCGCGCCAGGCAATGCCGCACGCCCCAATAGGTGTTTCAAAAATGGTGATTCCAGACGGTTCCATGGGTTCAATATAGCATGGATTTTACGACTGAACGGCGATCTCAAACGATAAGTTGTAACATTTGCAGCGAATGGCGCTGCGAAATGGTTGAAGAACGCCACGAATAATGATTGTGTGAGCGAGAAGGTCAGGATGGCGGTGTGAGAGATTCCATGCCCTTAAATGGCCAAACAGGTCGATATAAGTTTCCGTCGCAGTTTTCGCGAGATCGGAACCGAGGAATTTAAATGGACGATTATGAGCGTTACGCCACGGGGTTAATGATCGTTTTCGGCGCGCTGATCATCGGCGGGTTGATGGCGGCAAACCTTTATCATGGCGACAAGCCGGGTTTTCTCTTCGCGCTCGGTGCGGCAGTCGTGGGCTGGTTTTCAGCTTTCGCCGTTCTTTTCGACAAGCCGCGCGTTTATGGCGTGATGATTGCCGTTGCAATCGGGCTGGTCGCGGCTTCCATCGGTGCCTATGTTACCTGAGCAGCCATAAATATTTCGTGACAGTTTAGAGAAAAGCCCCGCATTGCGGGGCTTTCTTCGTTGGTTGCGGCCTCACAGATAAGGCGAATAGCACTGGCGGCGCGGCCCGTAATTGGGCTGGAAGGTGTTGTCATAGGCGCGGTATGACCGATAACGGTTGTAGCACCAGCGGACATGCGGGTTGCCGCCGCGATAGACTGGCGCCGGACGATGACGATAAACCGGTCCCGGGCCCCAGTAACGACGGTCATGCCGATAATAGGGCCGGTAGCGCGGCCGGTCATAGCGCCAATAGCGCCGGTCGCCACGATAATCGTAATATTGCACGGTCTGCACATTGGGGGTTGAGGACTGTGCCGACGCGGTGGTCGGTGCCGCCATCAGGGAGGGTTGCGCTGCATTGGCCGTCCCGGCGGCGGCTGACAGACCCATGCCAAGCGACAGACACGCGGCAAACAGGGAATAACCAAACCTTTTCATAGGTCGCTCCTAATAAAAGCAAATCATCCGTGCGGAAATTTTGCTTGTCCATTGTGGCGGAGCGGTGGCTTTCAGCGGTCACGATTTCTTTCTGTCCGGCAACAGATCGGTGAGGTGAATCCGAGAGGTCACATCGTTGAGCGGCCTCTTTCTTGGGTGCACATATCATGCCCTGAAAGCCGATCAATAATTGACATAAAGATATGTTTATGTCATTAAGCGTCCTTCTGCGATTATGCATATCAGAATACAGGCGGTACTCTTATGGCGTCTTCTCTCGACGATCTCTTCGGTGCAACGGCTGCAAAGCCGGATGGTTCGGAGGTGCTGGCCGCGCTGACGAAGGCAGCGCGCGAGCGTATTTTGATCCTCGATGGCGCGATGGGAACGCAGATCCAGGGCCTTGGCTTCCATGAAGAGCATTTTCGCGGCGAGCGTTTCGGCGCTTGCGATTGCCAGCTTCAGGGCAATAATGACCTTCTGACGCTGACCCAGCCAAAGGCTATCGAGGAAATCCACTACGCTTACGCCATTGCAGGCGCGGATATTCTCGAAACCAACACATTCTCGTCCACGACGATCGCCCAGGCCGACTACGGCATGGAAGAGCAGGTCTATGAGCTGAACCGCGACGGTGCGCGTCTTGCCCGTCGTGCCGCCTTGCGCGCCGAACAGAAAGACGGTCGTCGCCGCTTCGTTGCCGGTGCGCTTGGACCGACAAACCGTACCGCCTCGCTGTCGCCGGATGTCAATAATCCAGGCTTCCGCGCGGTCACCTTTGACGATCTGCGCATCGCCTATGCCGAGCAGATTCGTGGGCTGATCGATGGTGGTTCCGACATCATCCTGATTGAAACCATCTTCGACACGCTGAATGCGAAGGCCGCCGTTTTCGCTTCGGAGCAAGTGTTCGAAGAGAAGGGCATTTTCCTGCCGGTGATGATTTCCGGCACGATCACCGATCTTTCCGGCCGCACTCTGTCGGGCCAGACGCCAACGGCTTTCTGGCATTCGCTGCGTCACGCCAAGCCGTTCACGATTGGTCTCAACTGCGCGCTGGGCGCCAATGCCATGCGCGCTCATTTGGATGAATTGTCGAATATCGCCGACACATTCATCTGCGCCTATCCGAATGCCGGTCTGCCGAACGAATTTGGCCAGTATGACGAAACGCCGGAAGCGATGGCCGCCCAGATCGAAGGCTTTGCCCGCGACGGCATGGTCAATGTGGTTGGCGGCTGCTGCGGCTCGACGCCGGAACATATCCGCGCCATTGCCGAGGCCGTTGCAAAACACCCGCCGCGCAAGCCTGCCAAGGTCGAGCCGCTGATGCGTCTTTCCGGCCTTGAGCCTTTCACGCTGACCGAGGACATTCCCTTCGTCAATGTCGGCGAGCGCACCAACGTGACCGGTTCCGCCCGTTTCCGCAAGCTGATCAAGGCCGGTGATTTTGCCGCTGCCCTTGATGTGGCGCGTGATCAGGTGGCCAATGGCGCCCAGATCATCGACATTAATATGGATGAAGGCCTGATCGATTCCGAAAAGGCGATGGTTGAATTCCTCAATCTGATCGCTGCCGAGCCGGATATCGCCCGCGTGCCGATCATGATCGACAGCTCCAAATGGGAAGTCATCGAGGCTGGCCTGAAATGCGTTCAGGGCAAACCGGTGGTCAACTCCATCTCGATGAAGGAAGGCGAGGAAGCCTTCATTCATCATGCCAAGCTCGTTCGCGCCTATGGTGCGGCGGTCGTGGTCATGGCGTTTGACGAGACCGGACAGGCCGATACCGAAGCACGCAAGATCGAAATCTGTACCCGCGCCTATAAGATTCTGACCGAGCAGGTCGGTTTCCCGCCGGAAGACATTATCTTCGATCCGAATATTTTTGCGGTAGCGACGGGTATCGACGAGCACAATAATTACGGTGTCGACTTCATCGAAGCGACCCGGCAGATCATGACGACCTTGCCGCATGTCCATGTCTCGGGCGGCGTGTCGAACCTGTCATTCTCGTTCCGTGGCAATGAGCCGGTGCGCGAGGCGATGCACGCCGTGTTTCTCTATCACGCCATTCAGGCGGGCATGGATATGGGCATCGTCAATGCTGGTCAGCTGGCGGTTTATGATGCCATCGATCCGGAACTGCGCGAGGCCTGCGAAGATGTGGTGCTGAACCGCCGTTCGGATGCGACCGAACGTCTGCTGGAAATTGCCGAACGTTTCCGCGATTCCGGTTCGAAGGAAGCCAAGGCACAGGATCTCGCCTGGCGCGAATGGCCGGTGGAAAAGCGCCTTGCCCATGCGCTGGTCAACGGCATCACCGAATTTATCGAAGCCGATACGGAAGAGGCGCGCCAATCTGCCGAGCGGGCGCTTCACGTTATCGAAGGTCCGCTGATGGCTGGCATGAACGTGGTTGGCGATCTGTTCGGCGCGGGCAAGATGTTCCTGCCGCAGGTGGTCAAGTCTGCCCGCGTGATGAAGCAGGCGGTGGCCGTTCTCTTGCCTTACATGGAAGAGGAAAAGCGCCTCAATGGCGGCGAAGAACGCCAGAGCGCCGGCAAGGTGCTGATGGCGACCGTGAAGGGCGACGTGCACGATATCGGCAAGAATATCGTTGGTGTCGTGCTGGCCTGCAACAATTATGAAATCATCGATCTCGGCGTCATGGTGCCTTCGCAGAAGATTCTGCAAGTCGCCCGTGACGAAAAGGTTGATGTCATTGGTCTGTCCGGCCTCATCACGCCATCGCTTGACGAAATGGCGCATGTGGCGGCGGAGATGGAGCGCGAAGGTTTCGACATTCCGCTTTTGATCGGCGGGGCGACGACGAGCCGTGTCCATACGGCGGTGAAAATTCACCCGCGTTACGAGCGCGGTCAGGCGGTTTATGTCATCGATGCCAGCCGCGCGGTTGGCGTCGTGTCCAGCCTGCTGTCGCCGGAAGCCAAGGGCGATTATGTCAGTGGCGTTCGTGATGAATATGCGAAGGTCGCCGCAGCGCATGCCCGCAGCGAAGCGGAAAAACAGCGCCTGCCGATAGCGCGTGCCCGCGCCAATGCGCACAAGCTCGACTGGGACAGCTTTGCTCCCGTAAAGCCAACCTTCACCGGCACGAAGACTTTCGACGATTACGATCTGGCCGAAATCGCGCGCTATATCGACTGGACGCCGTTCTTCCAGACCTGGGAGATGAAAGGGCGTTATCCTGCGATTCTTGAGGATGAAAAGCAGGGCGAGGCCGCGCGCCAGCTCTGGTCCGATGCGCAGGCCATGCTCAAGAAGATCATCGACGAAAAATGGTTTACACCGAAAGCCGTGGTCGGCTTCTGGCCAGCCAATGCGGTGGGCGACGATATCCGGCTGTTCACCGACGAAAGCCGGAAAGAGGAGCTTGCGACCTTCTTCACCTTGCGCCAGCAGCTCAGCAAACGCGATGGCCGTCCGAATGTCGCCATGTCCGACTTTGTGGCGCCGGTCGAAAGTGGAAAGCAGGATTATGTCGGCGGCTTCGTTGTTACGGCAGGCATTGGCGAAGTTGCCATTGCCGAGCGTTTCGAGCGCGCCAATGATGATTACTCCGCCATTCTGGTGAAGGCGCTGGCCGACCGTTTTGCCGAAGCCTTTGCAGAACTGATGCATGAGCGTGTGCGCCGCGAATTCTGGGCCTATGCAACGGATGAAACCTATACGCCGGAAGAGCTGATCGGCGAGCCTTATCAGGGTATTCGTCCGGCCCCGGGTTATCCGTCCCAGCCGGACCACACCGAAAAGACCACGCTGTTCCGTCTGCTTGATGCCACGGCTGAGACCGGTGTGGAACTGACCGAAAGCTACGCCATGTGGCCGGGCTCGTCGGTTTCGGGCCTCTATATCGGCCATCCGGAAAGCTATTATTTCGGTGTGGCCAAGGTGGAGCGCGATCAGGTTGAGGATTATGCGAGCCGCAAGGGCATGAGCGTTCGCGACGTCGAGCGCTGGCTTGCACCGATCCTCAATTACATTCCGGGTGATGTTGCCGACGAAGCCGCATAGTCGAAAAAACTGTTACAACCAACAGAAGAAGGGCCTTGCGATGCGAGGCCCTTTTTATTTTTGGCGCTTTCTCATCGACCGCCGCCAGAACTGTTTAAAAACGGCTGTTTTTCGCAAGGTTCCAGCTTTTTTGAAAACAATCGTTCTGGAGAGAGTTACAGGAAAATGCTATTTAAGGTTGTGCGTTCGGAATTTTGTGAGCGTAAAAGCTGTATTGTGCGTAAGTTATTGAAAACATTATTAGGATGGCAGCAATGAAATGGGAATTGTTATGCGATGCCATGCAGTCTGCGGATAATGCGGACAAGCTGTTTGAATATGTAAAAAAATATGCCCGCGAAATCGGCTTTGACCATGTTTCATATGTCATGTCGGTTCCGTCCTTGAATGGGGCGGTCAAATGGGTGCGTCACGAGGACATGCCGAAAGGCTGGACTGAACTTTATACCGCCAAGAAATATGTCGAGGTCGACCCGCTGGTCCGGCTTGGTCTGCATAGTATCGACCCGCTGGTCTGGTCGCCGAAGCTTTTTGCCGACACGCCGCAATTATGGGCCGATCTGCAAAGCTATGGACTGAAGGTGGGCATTTCGCAGCCGTGCTGGGCTGCTCAGGGCGTGTTTGGAATGCTGACATTCCTGCGCAGTGGCCAGCCGCTGACCGCAGCCGAGGTCACAGCGCTGCGGCGTCAGTTGCAGATGGTGACCAATCTTCTGCATCTGTCGATGTTCACACTGGTCAATGTGCCGCGTATGAATTGTGCCAGTGAAGTTTGCCTGACGGCGCGTGAGCGTGAAATCCTGCGTTGGACGAGTGAAGGAAAGACTGCCGAGATTATCGGGGCGATCCTCAATATTTCTACGCGTACCGTGAATTTTCATATCAGCAACGTGCTGACCAAGCTTGTTGCCGTGAACAAGGTTCAGGCTGTTGCGAAGGCACGCACCTTCGGCCTGCTCTGATCCACTCTAAGCCCCACGGCGGTTTGGCCCGTTGGGTGCTTTCAAGATCTTCCTCTGAAAATGAGCGCCTATCCGTCCCGCGCATCGGGTGATGCTCGTGTGGCGCGCAGCTTTTTGAGCAAGAATTTACCCGGCTTTTGCTCTCCAAAAGCGCTAAATATCACAATTTTAGTAGGATTTTCCGTCATTTAAGCGAAATTTCGCTTTTTGCCGGCTGCGCAAGTTTGTTCCCGCCTTGTGGCCAAGACTGCAAGTTTTTCGCGCAGGTTCATCGGAATACGCGAAAGCGTTCTTTCACTTTTGGGCTTCTTTTCACGACAATGCGGCCAACTTAGTCAGGGTACCGATTTCGCTCCGTCAGAACCGTAATCCTGCTTTCTCGTCTCTATCCGGTTTCCGGGAGTAAATGTCGTGCATCATGCATCCCTGACCAAGAACCTGACGCATCTGCAGCGTCTCGAAGCAGAAGCGATCCATATTTTTCGCGAAGTTGCAGCAACCTTTTCCAATCCGGTCATGCTCTATTCGGTGGGCAAGGATTCGTCCGTCATGATGCATCTGGCGATGAAGGCGTTTTATCCAGCGCCACCGCCATTTCCCTTTCTGCATGTCGATACGACCTGGAAGTTCCGCGAAATGATCGAGTTTCGCGATGCACAGGCGCGCGAAAAGGGCTTCGAACTCTTGGTCCATATCAATGAAGATGGCGTGCGCGATGGCGTCGGCCCTTTCAGCCATGGTTCGAATGTCCATACCCATGTGATGAAGACGCTGGGTCTGCGGCAAGCGCTCGACAAGTACAAGTTCGATGCGGCCTTTGGCGGCGCGCGTCGCGATGAGGAAAAGTCTCGCGCCAAGGAGCGCATTTTCTCATTCCGCAATGCGCAGCACGGCTGGGACCCGAAGAACCAGCGTCCCGAAATGTGGAAAGTCTACAATACGCGCGTTGCAGCCGGTGAATCGATCCGTGTCTTTCCGCTGTCGAACTGGACCGAGCTCGATATCTGGCAGTATATCTTGCAGGAAAATATTCCCATCGTGCCGCTCTATTTTGCAGCCCGCCGTCCTGTGGTGGAGCGCGACGGCATGCTGATCATGGTCGATGACGACCGCATGAAGCTGCGGGATGGTGAAAAGGTGGAAGATCGGCTTGTGCGTTTCCGCACGCTCGGCTGCTACCCCCTGACCGGGGCAATTGAATCCAGCGCCTCAAGCCTTTCGGATATTGTCGAGGAAATGCTGATCGCCCGCACATCGGAACGTCAGGGCCGTGCCATCGACCGCGATGAAGCGGGTTCCATGGAAAAGAAGAAGCGCGAGGGCTATTTCTGATGAATGCCGCGATAAAGCCTTTTGGCAAGCCTTCCGTAACCAGCGCAGCCGTGACCGCGTTTCTGGCCGATCAGGAGCGCAAGACGCTGCTGCGTTTTCTCACCTGCGGTTCTGTCGATGACGGCAAGTCGACGCTGATCGGGCGTCTGCTCTATGACACCAAGCTGATCTTCGAAGATCAGCTTGCCGCGCTCAAGAATGACAGCCGCAAGTTCGGCACGACGGATGATGATTTCGACTTTGCGCTGCTGGTTGACGGTCTGGAGGCCGAGCGCGAGCAGGGCATCACCATCGATGTCGCCTATCGGTTCTTTTCGACACCGCGCCGCAAGTTCATCGTCGCTGATACGCCGGGTCATGCGCAATATACGCGCAATATGGCGACGGGCGCATCGACCGCCGATCTGGCCGTGGTGCTGATCGATGCGCGGCAGGGTGTGCTGACGCAGACGCGCCGCCATTCCTTCATCGCCTCGCTGCTTGGCATTCGCCATATTGTGCTGGCGGTCAACAAGATCGACCTTGTCGATTTCTCGCAAGAAGCCTTTGATCGCATCGTTGCCGACTATATGAGCTTCGCCAAGGACCTTGGCTTTGCCAGCATCCAGCCGATCCCGCTTTCGGCGCGTTTCGGCGACAATGTCACCAGCCTGTCGCCGCGCATCGGCTGGTATCAGGGACCGCATCTGCTCGAGCATCTGGAAACCGTGCGCATCGATACGGAAGCCGCAGCCAAACCGTTCCGTTTCCCGGTGCAATATGTGAACCGGCCCAATCTGGATTTCCGCGGCTTTTCCGGCACGGTGGCCTCCGGTTCGATTGCGGCGGGCGACACGGTTGTCGTGGCCAAATCCGGCAAGCAGTCGCGCGTGAAGCGCATTGCCACCTATGACGGTGATCTGCCTCGCGCCTCGGAAGGCCAGGCTGTCACGCTGGTGCTCGAAGACGAGATTGAGGTTTCGCGCGGGAATATGCTGGTTGGCGCAGAAGCGCGGCCCGACGTGGCGGATCGCTTCGCTGCCAATATCGTCTGGTTCGGCGAAGACGCCTTGCAGCCGGGACGCTCCTATTTGCTACGCACCGAGACCGACCAGACGCCGGTGACGGTGAGCCAGATCAAATATCGGACGGATGTGAACACATTCGCGCGCGAGGACGCGGCGCGTCTCGATCTCAACGAGGTCGGCTTCTGCTATCTCCAGACGGCGGACCCGATTGTGCTCGACCCTTATGCCGACAACCGCGTTACCGGCGCTTTTGTGCTGATCGACCGTGTGTCCAATGCGACGGTCGGCGCAGGCATGATCGACAGCGCACTTCGTCAGGCGACCAATGTGCATTTGCAGGCTTTCGACCTCGACAGCAAGGCACGGGCTGCGCAGAAATTCCAGAAACCGGCGGTGTTGTGGTTCACCGGCCTTTCCGGTTCAGGCAAGTCCACCATCGCTAACCGGCTGGAACAGCGCCTTCATGCGCTGGGCAAGCACACCTATCTGCTGGATGGCGACAATGTCCGCCATGGCCTCAACAGCGATCTCGGCTTCTCCGATGCGGACCGGGCGGAAAATATCCGTCGCGTCGGCGAAGTGGCCCGCCTGATGGCGGATGCCGGGCTGATCACACTGGTTTCGTTCATTTCTCCGTTCCGCTCCGAGCGCGACACGGTGCGTGCGCGAGTGCCGGAGGGAGAGTTCATCGAAATCTTCGTCGACACGCCGATTGAGGAATGCATTGCGCGCGACCCGAAAGGCCTCTATGCGCAGGCGCTACGGGGTGAAATCAAGTCCTTTACGGGCATCGATTCGCCTTATGAAGCGCCGGTGTCGCCGGAACTGCGCCTCGATACAACGGGGCGCAATGTTGACGAACTGGTCGCGGAAGTAGAAAAGTATCTGGCCGAACGTGGTGTTATCGGCAGTTATGGTAGCGATTCCTGGTCGATCTGAGCGATGAACATTCCAGCCTCTCCCAAAGCAGAACCCAACGGCGCAGCCTTGCTCGCCGTTTTTGAAGAGGCCGTGCTCGAGGCTGGCCGGGTCATCATGAAGCACTATGTCGATGGCTGCGCCGTCGAGCGCAAAAAGGATGAATCGCCTGTCACCGAGGCAGACCGTGCCGCCGAGGCGATTATCCTTGCGGCATTGTCGTCGGTAGCACCCGATATCCCGGTCGTGGCCGAGGAAGAGGTGTCCGCTGGTCGTCTTCCGACCCATCTCGGACGGCGCTTTCTGCTCGTCGATCCTCTGGATGGCACGCGGGAATTTCTGCTGCGCAATGGCGATTTCACGGTCAATATCGGCCTGATCGAAGATGGTGTGCCGGTCGCGGGCATTGTCTACGCTCCGGCGCGCAATCTGCTGTTCACGGGTGCGGGCAACCATGCCGAGGAAGCGGAAACCACTGCGGACCACAAGATTGTCCGCCGCCGCACAATCCGTGCGCGCGCGGTTGCCGAGCAACGCATTGCCGTGTGCAGCCGTTCGCATAATACGCCTGAAACCGAGCGCTTCCTGCAGGCAAACCAGATTTCCGGCCATGTCTCGGTCGGCTCGTCCTTGAAGTTCTGCCTGATCGCGCGCGGCGAAGCAGATATCTATCCGCGTTTTGCGCCGACGATGGAATGGGACACAGCGGCTGGTGATGCGGTGCTGCGTGCCGCAGGCGGCATGACCGCCACCATCGACGGCAAGCCGTTTGTTTACGGACAGCGCGCCGGGCAGGGCGTGAAGGGCTTCGCCAATCCGCATTTCGTCGCCTACGGCGCAGGCTTTACGCCCGTGTTTCCAGCCGAAGTGCTCTGATCCTGTGATATTTATGAGCAGTCGCGATTGTGACCGCAAAAAAACTGCGTCATGCTCTTGCGGCATCAAAAATGCAGCGTTATAAGCCGCCACAACGGTCGCGCCGTATGGTTGCGACCGACTGGTTCGGAGTGTAGCGCAGCCTGGTAGCGCACCTCGTTCGGGACGAGGGGGTCGGAGGTTCGAATCCTCTCACTCCGACCATTCAGACGCTGGAAGCTGTTCCCGATTTTCCAGAAACCATCCCTTCACGAATATGTGTCTAACGTTTTCGGTCGAAAACCGACATGCGCATGAACTCCCCGTCATATTCGGCGAGCGCAACAAGGCGTTCGCGATCCAGAATCTCGACGCGGTTGGATCGGAAGAGAACAAGCCCTTCCTCGCGCAAATCCCGCAACATGCGATTGAGATGAATTGGCGTCAGTCCCAGCGCATCCGCCAGCTGATACTGCGTCAGCGGACAATAATAGGAATCGGGATCATCAATGCAGCAGGCCTTGACCCGGTCTGACAGCTCCAGCAGCAGATGCGCTGTGCGCACAAAGGCGGTGCGGCGACCAACATTGGTCAGATGTTCGATCAGCATGGCGCGTTGTCGTGACAGAAGCTCGATGAAGATCATCGCCAGACGCGGCACACGGCGGATCGCGTTTTCGAGTGAAGCCAGTGGAATTTCAATGACTTTCATCGGCGTGATGGCTGAAATCGTATTATAACTGTAGCCATCGGCGGTGCGAAGCCCGATGAAATCGCAACGGATTGGAAAGTCGATGATCTGTCTTTGGCCACCGGATAGGTCGCGATAGACGCAGCCCCAGCCGGACACGACCATATGCACGTTTTTGACGCGCTCGCCCTGTTCTATAATGATGGCATCGGTGGCAAAATTGCTCTCGGTAACGACAAGGGAAGCCAAAGCACCAATTGCGTGCGCATCAAGGTCGGCCAGAATCGGAGAAGATTCCAGTAAGTCGATCAGCGCCCCCACCGAAGGCGCCGCAATGCCTCTGCCACTATGCATAACACTTCCGTACTAAACGAAAGATATAGTTTTATATCTTCCTACTGTTTAAGTCGCTCTTACGGACAACATAAATTTTCCAACTTGCTAACATAAATTAATGACACGAATGCTTTGAGGTAGCAATATTAGCACATGGAATGGCGGGAATTCGTCAATATAAGTCATAAGCATCATTTAAATACCGATCTTGCGGCGGGGCAGGGTCGGCGGATCACTGCGTAGAAGTTAGTAAACCTTCGTGCCGGGGAGACGCGCCGATGTTGGACGCCAGAGTTGCCAGCCTTTGGGCTGTGCCAAAAGATAGAGACAATGGAGCGGTTGATGTCGGCATTCTGCCGAACAGCGACCGCCATCTGCTACTCGTATGCAAAAGCAATCTGGAGCGGGAGTGCCTTTTCAACGGTCTCCTGATGAACGGGTTGAAAATGCCGGTGACGTGCTATGCCTTTGCTGAACAGGCGAAGGCGTTCAACGGCAGCGCTGTCATTTTGCTGCATATCGGCGCCAAGCGGCTCGCCGATCCGTTCTTTTCCGAAGAAATCCGCTCCCTCGTGGAAATGTGGTCGCCATCGCCGATCGTGCTTCTCGCGGAACGCGAGGAATGGGCGCAGGTGGTGCGGGCCATGGAAATCGGCGCAAGAGGCTATATCCCCACCTCGGTCGATGTCCGGGTCTGCGTCGAGGCGATCCATCTGGCGAGCGCTGGCGGCATGTATATTCCCGCTTCCATGGCAATCAAGTCGCCGCCGCCGGATATCGATGAGGATGTGCTGGGCGAATTGCTGACTGCGCGTGAAATCGAGGTGGTGCACGCGATTCGCATTGGGCGTTCCAACAAGGTGATCGCTTTCGAACTCGGCATGAGCGAAGGCACCGTGAAGGCGCATGTTCATAACATCATGCGCAAGATCGGCGCTGCCAATCGTACCGAAGTGGCCTGCAAGCTGCACAATATGTACAACAGCACTTTGGGCGACGATTGAGCGGCTTTGCGCAGCGAGAATGCATGAAAACAAAAACCGCTCTAATGGCTGTGAAAACAGCGCAGACGGGCATAGACGGTTGCTTTCTCTCCGAAAACAGAGACATTACAGGCTCGCAATTCTAACAAACTCAGCGCGGGCAAAAAATGCAGCTTACCCCTCGTCACAATGCAATTCTGGACCTTGCCCGCCGTCAGGGGCAGGTTCTGGTGGACGATCTGGCCGCGGCTTTTGATGTCACGCCGCAAACCGTGCGCAAGGATCTCAACGATCTGTGCCGCGCGCGCCTGCTGCGCCGCATTCACGGCGGGGCGCTTTATCCATCCGGCGTTGAGAATATGGAATATGAGGCGCGCCGCCGGATTGCCGCCAACGAGAAGGAATCGATTGGCAGGGCCGCAGCCGAAATTATCCCGGATGGCGCATCCCTGTTTATCAATATTGGCACCACGACCGAAGCCGTCAGCCATGCCCTGATCGACCATAGCGAACTGATGGTCATCACCAACAACATCAATGTCGCCAATACGCTGCGCGTTCACACTTCCATCGAAGTGGTCATCGCCGGCGGTGTGGTCCGCTCATCCGACGGCGGTATTGTGGGTGAGGCCGCGGTTGATTTCATCCGCCAGTTCAAGGTCGACTATGCCATCATCGGCGCTTCGGCGATGGACGAGGACGGTGCACTGCTCGATTTCGATTTCCGTGAAGTGAAAGTCGCGCAGGCGATCATCGCCAATGCGCGCCATGTCATCCTCGTTTCCGATTCCACCAAACTGGAGCGTGCCGCACCGGTACGCATCGGCCATATTTCGCAGATCAACACGTTCATCACCGACCGTTGCTCGTCGCAGCAGCTGCGCGATCTGTGTGCGGAACATGAGGTGGAGCTGATCGAAACCCTTAATGATAGCGGGGCGACGGCCAAAGCGGGGTAGTTTCGTTTATTTTCGCTTTGCTTTCGTATTAAATAGTTTTATATTCGCTTTGGTGTTCTGAGGCGCGTCCGGTGACGCGTTTTAAAATGAATGTTCGAGCGTCTGTCTGCTGCAAGCGCTCTGAAAGCCGCTTTTAAGGTTTGCCATGGCGCAGGATAAAATATTCGACATTTTCGTTATTGGTGGCGGCATCAACGGATGCGGCATTGCGCGCGACGCGATCGGGCGCGGCTTTTCTGTTTTCCTGGCGGAAATGAACGATCTGGCGAGTGGCACCTCTTCCCGCGCCACCAAGCTGATTCATGGCGGCCTGCGTTATCTGGAGCATTACGAGTTTCGTCTGGTGCGCGAGGCGCTGATGGAACGCGAGGTTCTATGGGCCAATGCACCGCATATCATCCATCCGATGCGTTTCGTCCTGCCCTATCACAAGGGTGGGGTGCGCCCGGCATGGCTGTTGCGGCTCGGCCTGTTCCTCTACGATCATCTGGGTGGTCGCAAAAAACTTCCGGCGACACGCACGCTGAATATGCGCACCGACCCTGCTGCTCAGCCGCTGAAGCCGCTTTTCACCAAGGCATTCGAATATTCCGATTGCTGGGTCGACGATGCCCGTTTTGTGGCGTTGACGGCGCGCGATGCGTCTGACCGTGGCGCATCCATTCGCACCCGTACCAAGGTGGTGGCTGCGCGCCGTGACAGTCAGGGCTGGACGGTGACGATTGAGAACGCCGACACCGGACATCAGGAAGAAATCCGCGCGCGTCTGCTGGTCAATGCCGCTGGTCCGTGGGCCGACAAGGTTCTGCAGGGCGTGGAAGGGGATCGCCAGTTGCACAATGTGCGTCTGGTACAGGGCAGCCATATTGTGGTGCGCAAGAAATTTGCCGATCCGCGCTCCTATTTCTTCCAGAACAATGACGGCCGCATCATCTTTGCGATCCCCTATGAAGATGATTTCACCCTGATCGGAACCACCGATCAGGACTATAAGGGCGATCCCGCCAAGGTGGCGATCACCGAAGGCGAAACAGAATATCTGTGTGCTGCAGCAAGCGAATATTTCGCAGAACCTGTGCGTCGCGAAGATGTCGTTTGGACCTATTCGGGCGTGCGTCCGCTCTACGATGACGGGGCCAGCAAGGCGCAGGAAGCCACGCGCGACTATGTTCTGAAAGATGATGCGCCAGCAGGTCTTGCGCCGCTTATCAACGTCTTCGGCGGCAAGCTGACGACGGCGCGCAGGCTTGCCGAACATATGCTGGAAAAGATCGAGCATCATCTGGGCAAGAAGGGCGCGCCATGGACTCATGCCGCAGCACTGCCCGGTGGTGATTTTCAGGAAGTTGCTTTCGACGGCGAGTTACGGAAAGTACAGGCGGCCTATCCATTTTTGTCGCCAGCCCATGCCCGCCGCCTGTTCCGGCTCTATGGAACGCGTGTTCGTGTGCTGCTTGGCAAGGCTTCGTCGCTCAATGATCTTGGTCGCCATTTCGGCGCTGATCTCTATGAGGCTGAAGTCTCTTATCTCATTGAAAATGAATGGGCTTGCACGGCAGAAGATATTCTGTGGCGTCGCACCAAGCTTGGCCTTCGTCTCAATGCCGCAGAGGAGGAAGCATTGAATTATTTCATTCAAAACAAAGAAAAAACCTTGTCACCATTTATTGCGGGTTCCTAATAGCAATCAAATGGTTGTAATTTGCAATTATTCTTCTTTCTGATAGTTTACTGATGTACTTTAAAACTTTTTATACTTGAGAATTTATAAATATTACTTTTAGAATGCGGTGCGGATGCTGATCGATTCCTCCCGATACAGCTCGGACTGGTGTATTTTTGTCCGGGTGACATCAACTAGATTGGTTCCGCACCGTTTATAAAAAGTACCTCTTACGAGGTGTACACCTCCTGATAAGTACTAACCTCCCAAAGACCACATTTCACGGCCCGGCGCGTATTTCCGTCGGGCCGTCTTTGTTTCGAAGTTTCGAGGACGCGCTTGCCAGTTGTGGGGGAACAGGCCATTATCATCGGGAACGTACCCGGCAGAACTGTTCAGCGGTGCTGCATTGGGGAATGTTCAAGGCGAATTCAGCGGTTCCAGCCTTCCTGGGAGGAGAATGATGGGTGCACCGCAAGAAAGGGTTCATGCGGACCGCGTTCTGTCCGCGATCCACACCGGCGGGTCGGCCCGCTCGGCGCTGGTAGCGTCGTGGCAGCGTTCTGCCGAACTGCACAAACTCGACCCTGCCGATCCGGGCGCCGTGCGCACGCTTTCCGAGGGCGAATTCCGCACTGCGCATGAGCGGGTGGAGCGGCTGGTCAGCGTGGCGCAGGCCAGTATGGATCGCCTCTACATGGCGGTCGGCGGTGTTGGCTGCTGCGTGCTTCTGGCCGACAGTGAAGGCGTGCCGGTGGAGCGGCGCGGTGCGCCAAGCGACGACGACACGTTCTATCGCTGGGGCCTGTGGACGGGCGCTGTGTGGAGCGAGGAATGCGAAGGCACCAATGGCATCGGCACCTGTATCGTTGAACAGCGTGCGCTCACCATCCATCGTGATCAGCACTTTCACTCACGCAATATCGGGCTGTCCTGCACCGTGGCCCCGATTCACGATCATCAGGGTCGGCTTATGGCCGCGCTTGATGTGTCATCCTGCCGTTCCGATCTGACGGAAGCCTTTGCGCAGCTCATCTCTGTGGCGGTGATCGACGCGGCGCGCCGGATCGAGGCGGAAAATTTCCGGCAGGCTTTTCCCAAGGCCCGCATCATGCTGGCCCCCAGCGTTGACCGCAGCGGCGGGGCTTTGATCGCCGTCGACAAGGACGATCTGGTGATCGGTGCAACACGCGCTGCGCGTCTGGCGCTTGGC
Organism: Ochrobactrum sp. 19YEA23; assembly: GCF_029909865.1. Taxonomy (NCBI): domain Bacteria; kingdom Pseudomonadati; phylum Pseudomonadota; class Alphaproteobacteria; order Hyphomicrobiales; family Brucellaceae; genus Ochrobactrum; species Ochrobactrum sp. 19YEA23. Next base: position 582,005 of record NZ_JASAMQ010000001.1, read on the forward strand.
CTTGACGATGCGGTTCTGGCAGGTCCGTTGCCTGCTGCCGATATTCTCGGCTGGAATGCCGACCCACGCGAGGATATGGCGGAGTCGGAACGGGGCGTTATCCTGCGGGCTCTGGCCCGCGCAGAGGGGAATATTTCCGCTGCAGCAGTGCTTCTGGGCATCAGCCGGGCGACGCTGCATCGCAAGCTGAACCGTCTCAAGATCATTCGCCCGCATTAATCTCTTTGCAAAATCACCTGACGCAACTGTCTCAATATTGCGACACATGATCTTGCGAGCGTGAAAACGCGGGATGACTCTTCCCGGCTATCGCGCGATCCTCCTTGTCGAAGCGCTGTACACGACAGCTGCAAATTCGTCAGGCCGTGGCGAAAAGAGTGATTTTAGAGCACCGGAGCGGAGCGTACTTTCATGTACGTGAGCACCGGAGCGCAGGAAATTGCTCTTTGCAGTCCGGCATCACGAAGAATGCAACTGTCGTGGTGGAGGCAGCGTTATTTCGGGAGGAAGCTATGAATAAGGTTGAATTCAGCCGGACGGTGAAGCCGGCTTTTGCCAAACGTTATGGAAACTTCATCGGCGGCAAATGGGTCGAACCCAAGTCGGGCCGCTATTTCGAAAATACCTCGCCGGTCAATGGTCAGGTTCTGTGCGAAGTGGCACGGTCTGACGCTGCGGATGTTGAAGCCGCACTTGATGCCGCTCATGCGGCAAAAGATGCATGGGGCCGCACCAGCGTGGCCGAACGCGCGTTGATCCTCAATCGCATTGCCGATCGTATCGAGGAAAACCTGCCTGCGCTTGCTGCCGCCGAAACATGGGACAATGGCAAGCCGATCCGCGAAACCACCGCTGCCGATCTTCCGCTGGCCGTTGATCACTTCCGCTATTTTGCCGGTGTCATCCGCGCGCAGGAAGGCGGCATTTCGGAAATCGATCACGACACTGTCGCCTATCACTTCCATGAGCCTCTGGGCGTTGTCGGCCAGATCATTCCGTGGAACTTCCCGATCCTGATGGCGGTTTGGAAACTGGCTCCGGCGCTCGCCGCTGGCAATTGCGTGGTGCTGAAGCCTGCCGAACAGACCCCGGCCTCGATCCTCGTCCTGATGGAACTGATTGCCGATCTGCTGCCAGCCGGCGTGATCAATGTCGTCAATGGCTTCGGTCTCGAAGCGGGCAAGCCGCTGGCATCCAGCCCGCGCATCGCCAAGATCGCATTCACCGGCGAAACCACGACCGGTCGCCTCATCATGCAATATGCCAGCCAGAACCTCATTCCGGTCACGCTGGAACTTGGCGGCAAGTCGCCCAACATCTTCTTCAAGGATGTGGCTGCCGAAGACGACGATTTCCTCGACAAGGCCATTGAAGGCTTCGTCATGTTCGCCCTCAATCAGGGTGAAGTCTGCACCTGCCCGAGCCGTGCGCTTGTCCATGAGTCGATCTACGACAGGTTCATGGAAAAGGCGCTGAAGCGCGTGGAAGCCATCGTGCAGGGCGATCCGCTCGATCCGGCAACGATGATCGGCGCGCAGGCTTCGAGCGAGCAGCTTGAGAAGATCCTGAGCTATCTCGACATTGGTCGTCAGGAAGGCGCGGAAGTGCTGACCGGCGGTGAACGCAATATCCTGCCGGGCGATCTGGCTGGCGGTTATTACGTCAAGCCGACCGTGTTCAAGGGCAACAACAAGATGCGCATTTTCCAGGAAGAAATTTTTGGACCGGTCGTATCCGTTGCAACCTTCAAGGACGATGCGGAAGCACTGTCGATTGCCAATGACACGCTCTATGGTCTGGGTGCCGGTATCTGGACCCGAGACGGAACGCGGGCCTATCGCTTCGGTCGCGCTATTCAGGCGGGCCGTGTGTGGACCAACTGCTACCATGCCTATCCGGCCCATGCGGCCTTCGGCGGTTACAAGCAGTCGGGTATCGGCCGCGAAAACCACCTGAAGATGCTGGAGCATTACCAGAACACCAAGAACATGCTGGTGAGCTACAGCCCGAAGAAGCTGGGCTTTTTCTAAGCCCTGACCGACTGCGAAAAGTGATGCGGGGAATTAACGTCTCCGCATTGCGTCTAATCAAAGAGTATTCCCGTCTTCCATGTCAGTATTGCGTTGGAAGAACGGCATCGGTTCACCCTCCCAAGGGGACTGCGAAGGGGCCTGGGCGAAAATGCCCGGGCAACCCTTGAATGGTCCATTAAACTGCCCTCGCGCGGCAGGCTGGACGCGGCACCCGGGTGCTCCATATTCCTGTTACTCATTTTTCCATCCCGTTTCGGGAAACAGCTTGAAAGAAACTCAATTCGATAACGAAGGAGAGACTTCATGGCCAAGACAATGAAAGCGGCAGTGGTACGAGCATTTGGCAAGCCGTTGACAATCGACGAAGTGCCGATACCGGAACCGGGACCGGGACAGATTCAGGTTGCCATTCAGGCATCCGGCGTTTGCCATACCGATCTTCATGCCGCCGAAGGCGACTGGCCGGTGAAGCCCAATCCGCCGTTCATCCCCGGGCATGAGGGCGTGGGTTTCGTGTCGGGCGTGGGTGCTGGCGTCAAACATGTGAAGGAAGGCGACCGCGTCGGCGTTCCGTGGCTCTATACGGCCTGCGGTCATTGCCGCCACTGCCTCGGCGGCTGGGAAACGCTGTGCGAGGAACAGCTCAATACCGGTTATTCGGTCAATGGCGGCTTCGGGCAATATGTGGTTGCCGATCCGAATTTCGTTGGCCATTTGCCGAAGAATATCGATTTCAACGAAATCGCGCCGGTGCTCTGTGCCGGTGTTACGGTCTATAAGGGTCTCAAGGTGACGGATACCAAGCCGGGCGACTGGGTGGTGATTTCCGGCGTCGGTGGTCTCGGCCATATGGCGGTGCAATATGCCAAGGCGATGGGAATGAATGTGGCCGCCGTTGATATTGATGACAAGAAACTCGAACTGGCGCGTAAGCTTGGTGCGACGGTGACTGTCAACGCCAAGACGAACAACGATCCGGCAGCCTATATCAAGAAGGAGACCGATGGCGGCGCGCAAGGCGTGCTGGTGACGGCAGTGTCGCCGATTGCCTTCGAGCAGGCGCTGGGCATGGTGGCGCGCGGCGGCACGGTGTCGCTGAACGGCCTGCCGCCGGGCGATTTTCCGCTGTCGATCTTCAACATGGTGCTGAACGGCGTTACCGTGCGCGGTTCCATCGTGGGCACCCGCCTCGATCTGCAGGAGTCGCTCGATTTCGCTGCCGATGGTAAGGTCAAGGCGACCATCCGCACCGAGAAACTGGAAAATGTTAATTCCATCTTCGATGATATGCGCAAGGGCAACATCGAAGGCCGCGTCGTGATGGATCTGACGCAGTAAAGCGTGCAGGATGGACTTTACCTGTTCTGAGCGGGCGGACCTGTTTCGCCCGTTCTCATGCGAGGGAGGAGAGAATGTTGCAAGAAAACCCGAAAACGGGTTCTGCGAGGAATCCCGAAACCAACACTGGCGATGACGGCAAGGGCCAGGTCAGCGCCACGCCCGCCGCACTTGATCTCATTGCCGAGTTGCAGGCGGAATATGGGCCAATCATGTTCCATCAGTCGGGCGGCTGCTGCGACGGTTCTTCACCGATGTGCTATCCGCAGGGCGAGTTTGTCGTCGGAGACAATGATGTCAAACTGGGCGAGATTGGCGGCGCGCCAGTCTATATCAGCGGTCCGCAATATGAAGTCTGGAAGCACACTGAACTGATCATCGATGTTGTTCCGGGGCGCGGGGGCATGTTTTCGCTCGATAACGGGCGCGAAGTGCGTTTTCTGACGCGATCCCGCATATGTTCCATTCCCTGAAGCGTTTGGCCTTTTCGTTATCCGGCGAACAAGCTATCTACATAGGTCTTCGGGGAGGAAGTCGATTCTATATGGCTGCAACAGGCAAAAGAGCGACGATACACGATGTGGCGCGTCTGGCAGGCGTGTCGATCAAGACCGTTTCGCGCGTCTATAACGACGAACCGAATGTGCGTGAGGCGATCCGTGAAAAGGTGCGCGAAGTGGGGCAGGAGCTCCGCTATCGGCCCAATGCGGCAGCGCGCAATCTGGTGGAGCGCCGCTCGCATCTGATCGGTCTTTTCTTCGAAAACCCCAGCTCCAGCTATGTGACCGAATTGCAGATGGGCGCGCTGGAGCGTTTGCGCGGTACGCGCTATCGCCTGCTGATCTTCCCGGTCGAAAACCGCGCCGATATTCGCGGCGCGCTGATCGAAACCGCCCATGCGTCAGGCCTCGACGGCATCATCGTGACGCCGCCCATGTCGGACGATCCGGAGATTCTACAGGAGCTTTCAGCCTCGGCCATGCCCTTTGCGCGCGTGGCGGGCGACGTCAACGTGCATCCGACCGACAGTGTTTCCATCGACGATGAAGCAGCGACCGTCGACCTGATGGAGTATCTTCTGAAGCTCGGCCACAGGAAGATTGCGATCATCATTGGCGATCCGACCCACCGCTCTGCCGAATTGCGACTGGCCGGTTATCGCCGGGCGCTGGAAGCGGCGGGCATCGAGCGCAATCCCGATTATGAAGCGCAGGGCGGCTTCAGTTTTGCCAGCGGCCTTGTGGCGGGAAAGAAGCTTCTGTCACTGGAAAATCGCCCGACGGCGATCTTCGCGTCCAATGACGATATGGCGGCGGCAGTGGTGCAGATGGCGCATGACCACAAACTGTCGGTTCCGGGTGATCTCACCGTGGTCGGTTTCGATGACAGCTCTATTGCCAGCATGGTGTCGCCGCAGATTACCACCGTGCGCCAGCCCATCTTCGAAATGACGCGTGGTGCAGCCGATATGCTGTTGAACCATATCGAGAACGGCCAGACATCACCGGCCCGAAAGATCGACTACAAGCTGATCATTCGCCAGTCTGCCGGCAAGGCGCCGGCATAAACATCGCGATCAGCTTTGTGACGGTGCCGGGAAGAACCGATCCCGCGCGTAACTGCTGCCGAAAATCATATCATATTGCAGCATCTGATAGTCGCGCAGGAGCGGTGCGAAGGGCGGGCGCTGCTGCCAGCCTTCATCGGCATTTTCATCACCATCGAACACGGCATGCGCATCAACAATGCGATACTGGTCGTGCAACTGGCGCAGGAAGCCGGTGTAATAGGGATGCTGCATTCCGGCCATTTCGAGGATCTGCATCGGCAGGAAAGCCGGGCTGATCGTGCCGGTGCTGCGTTCCGCGCCGCGCTTGTTCGACCATAGCACGAGCGGTGTTTCATGCTGGAGAAGCATGTCGGCGGCGGGCGCAATGCGGCTTGCGACGCGATCCTGCATGAAGCCGGTTTCGGTATAGACGGGGCCGAGCGGCGGCAGGTGATCGCCGAAGAACACCAGAATGGTCTCGCGTTCGCGCTTCGACGCCCAGTCCATCAGGCGTGCAAGGCTTGCATCGGCATCCATCGCGCCTTGCGAATAGCTGCGGATCGACTGGCGCACAGCTTCGCTGGCGTCGGTCTGTACATCGAGCCTGGAATCCGGATAACGGTTGGCCTCATAGGGGCCATGGCCCTGCAGCGAAACGGCGAAGAAGAAGAACGGGTCCTGCTGCTCGTCAGCCTCGCGAATGATCTCGGTGGTCAGCGCATCGTCCGAAGCAAGCGCACCGCGCTTTTCCAGCGGCGGCATGTTTTCTTCTGACATGAACTTGTCAAATCCCATGTTTTCATAGACGGGACCGCGGTTCCAGAACCATTGCCGATAGGGGTGGATCGCCCGCGTCGCATAGCCCTGTTCCTTGAAGAAGCTTGCAAGCGAAGGCAGTGGGCGGCGAATATATTGCTGGTACGGAATACTGCCCGAAGGCAGGAATGCCTTGGAAAAACCGGTCAGAGCTTCAAACTCGACATTGGCGGTCATGCCACCGAATTCCGGCGAGAACACATAGCCGGATTGTTCCGCACGCACGGTCGGGATCGGATCGGCGCTGAAGGCGACGCCCGGCAGGCGGGTCGGGTCCCAGAAAGACTCGCTCATGATCATGATGACGTCGGGCTTGCCGGTATCAAGTGCTGCCGGAATGAGCTGTGCAGGTGGTTCAATCGACGCAATTGTTTCGGGCGAATAGCCTTCCGGCGCGAAGACGGTTGCCATTGGCACGTTCAAAATGAAGGCCATGGTGAACCCGTTATGCGCGTAATTTTCCTTCTGGTCCCACATGATGGGCAGAACGCGCAGGCGGTCGCGGGCCAGCGAGAAACTGGCATAGTCGGAAATGAAGGCGAACCAGGCGAGCAAAGGCAGCGCAAAGGCCAGACGAAGTGCGCGGCCTTTCCAGGGAATACGGTCGAAGCGACGCCACCAGAAAAGGCTGGCGGCAATGAGCAGCGCGGCACTGGCGATCAGGAGGAGGGTGATGCCGACAGCGCTCCACGGGCGCTCGCGCACCAGAAGCGGCAGCAGGTCGACGATCTGGCGGGCATAGAGAAAATCGCTCGGATAGAGCGGGTCGCCGAGATAAAGGCTTTTTTCGCGCGCCGTCGCGGCAGCGATCAGCGCCAGCGGCCCGACCACAAAAAGCCCGTAATGGATGCGCCCGAAAAGCGCATCGCTGGCGGTCAGCACCACAACGAAGAAGGCAACAGTCGTCCATGCAGGCTTGTGCGGGGTGCGGAAAAACTCAACGGTTTCAGCAAACGAACCGCGGAAAATCCATTCAACGGAGAAGACGAGCAGAACGGACAGGACGATGGAAGCAAGCGCGACCCAGACAAAGCGCACAGGCCACGAGACATGCGAAGCGCCGAAAATGGCCGCATCGCTCCAGCGGCGTTCGCCCGCGTTTTCCACTACTCCAGACATCTCTTACCCGCTACCATTTCTAAATATGAGAAATTTCGTGTCACATTTCTGTCATGGAAATGTCAAGCCACGGTTGAGCGGCAGGTGATACCGGACGTGATCTGAACGCGCAATGAATAGAAAAAGCCCAATAAAAATAGGGCCGGAAGTGATTCCGGCCCTGTTCTTTAGGCGGTGAAAGTATTCTGGTTATAGCGTGCCTCAAATGACGTCTTCGAGACCCTTCGTCAGCTCCAGCGCCTGCCGTTCGAACAGACGGCGGTAGATGCCGCCCGGCTTGCGGATCAGCGCATCGTGGTCGCCTTCCTCGATGATCTGTCCCTTGTCGAAGACAAGCAGCCGGTCGAGTGCGCGCACCGTCGAAAGCCGGTGAGCAATGACGAGCGTGGTGCGCCCGATCATCAGGCGTTCCATCGCCTGCTGGATCAGCACTTCCGATTCCGAGTCGAGGCTGGACGTCGCCTCGTCGAGGATCAGAACCGGCGCATTGGCCAGAAACGCCCGGGCAATGGCCACGCGCTGGCGTTCACCACCCGACAGCTTCACGCCGCGTTCACCCACCAGCGTCGCATAGCCCTTCGGCAACCGGGTGATGAAGTCATGCGCGCTGGCAAGGCGTGCCGCTTCCTCAATCTCGGCCTGTGTTGCGCCGGGGCGGGCATAGGCGATGTTCTCGGCCAGCGTGCGGTGAAACAGGATCGGTTCCTGCTGCACGATGGCGATCTGCGACCGCAGCGACGCCTGGGTGACTTCAGCGATGTTCTGGCCGTCAATGCGGATGGCGCCGTCAGTGACGTCGTAAAGCCGCTGGATCAGCTTCACGAAGGTGGTCTTGCCAGAGCCGGAATGGCCGACAAGGCCAACCCGTTCGCCTGCATCGATCTTAACCGAGAAGTCGCGGTAAAGCGGGTCTTCATGGTTGCCATAATGGAACGTGACGTGATCGAAGGTGATCTCGCCCGCACCGATCTTGATCGCGGTAGCGCCAGACCTGTCGGCAATGCCGTAGGGCTGTGCCTCGATATCGACCAGTTCTTCCATGTCGTTGACCGACCGTTGCAGGTTGCGGATATGCATGCCGACATCGCGCAGATAGCCCTGCAGCATGAAGAATGCCGTCAAAACGAAGGTGATATCGCCTGCCGTGGCCTTGCCCTGGCTCCAGAGATAGAGCGCAAAGGCAATGACAACGCCGCGCATGACCAGAAGGTTTGCGCCCTGAATGAAGCCGTTCAGCGTGCCGATCAGCCAGGTACGGCGCGTGCGGCTGCGCCACTTGGTGACGACTTTCGAAAGACGAACATCTTCACGGCTTTCCGCGCCGAATGCCTTCACGACAGCGTTGCAGGAGATGGCGTCGGCCAGCGAGCCGCCCATGCGCGTATCCCAGCTATTGGCCAGTGTTGCGGCAGGCGCAACAAAGCCAAGCGAAATCACAATCGTGCAGACGATGAACAGCACAGAGCCGATGGCAACCAACAAGCCCATCAGCGGCCAGTACCACGACAGCAACGCAACCGAGCCAACCAGCATCAGGATTGACGGCAGCAGGGCGATGATCAGCGTGTCATTGAGCAGATCGAGCGCCCACATGGCGCGCGAAACCTTGCGGACCGTTGATCCGGCAAAGGCATTGGCGTGCCAGTCGGTCGAAAACCGCTGCAACTTGTGGAACGAACTTGCCGCCATGTCGCTCATGATCTTCAAAGTGAAGTCGGTGATGACATAGAAGGTCAGCTGGCGGGTGATCAGCGCCAGCGCGCCCAGCGCCAGCAGCACGACAAGCGCCTGAATGGCGGCATCCCATGCGCCGTTATTGCCAAGCGAAAGCGCATCGACCAGCCGCCCCGAATAGAGCGGAGTCAAAACATCTGCGGCTGTTGCAAGCAGCATGCCGATTATCATCAGCGCCAGCCGCAAGGGCTGACTTCGCCAATGGCTGAAAGTATAGCCGAGGACATTGCGGAACGCAGGTCCCCGGAAATCTAAACGAAACCGAGTCATATCCATATTCCAGCCTGTGCTCGCGCGCAGAACTGGCCCTTGATTGAGAAAACAAAACAGTCGGCCCCCGGAGGAGCCGCGAACAGCGATGGTTTTGGAAAGATGCTCCGAAGGAGCGATTTTTAGCCCGCGAGGCGGGCCGCGGACCTAGCGATTAGAGGCGCCCGCAGAAACACTGGGCACCATTGGGAATGGATATTGGACACGCATCTCATACCTCCTGCCAGTGTTTCAGATTGCTGCACAATAAATGAGCAAATTCGTTTGCCAAGGCCCTAAATGCAATTTCTGGTTCGCAAGGTGTCAGGTGTGGCAATTTTACAAGAACGCCGATTTTGGGATTTTAAAAGTAATACTTTTCACATTTTCTGCTAAAAGCCCGATGCAACCTTGCATTCGCTGGTTCTATGCGCGAATGAAAGTGAGATATATCAGAGCCGCACGGCTGATATCGGGAGAGAGAGTTCATATGACAATTCATCAGAATCTGATCGCTGGCGAGTGGGTTGGCGGTGACGGCACTGCCAACATCAACCCGTCCGACACCAATGATGTGGTGGGCACCTATGCCCGCGCGACGGCTGAAGACACGAGAGCGGCGATTGCAGCTGCCAAGGCCGCTTTCCCGGCCTGGTCGCGTTCCGGCATTCTGGAGCGCCATGCGATCCTGCGTAAGGCAGCCGACGAGATTCTGGCGCGCAAGGACGAGCTTGGCCGTCTCCTGTCGCGCGAAGAGGGCAAGACCCTTGCCGAAGGCATCGGCGAAACCATCCGCGCCAGCCAGATTTTCGATTTCTTCGCAGGCGAGTGCCTGCGCCTTGCCGGTGAAACGCTGCCTTCGGCGCGTCCGGGCATCGGCGTCGAGGTCACCCGTGAGGCTGTCGGCGTCGTCGGCATCATCACGCCGTGGAATTTCCCGATCGCCATCCCGACCTGGAAGATTGCGCCCGCGCTCTGCTACGGCAACACCATCGTCTTCAAGCCAGCCGACCTCGTGCCGGGCTGCTCCTGGGCGATTGTCGATATTCTGCATCGCGCCGGACTGCCGAAGGGCGTTCTCAACCTCGTCATGGGCAGAGGTTCGGTCGTCGGCCAGACCATTCTGGACAGCGCCGATGTTCAGGCTGTGACCTTCACCGGCTCGACGGGCACGGGCAAGCGCGTTGCCGCTGCCTCCATCGAGCACAATCGTCGCTTCCAGCTTGAAATGGGCGGCAAGAACCCGGTCGTCGTTCTGGATGATGCCGATCTCAATGTTGCGGTCGAATCCGTGGTCAATTCGGCCTTCTTCTCGACCGGCCAGCGCTGCACCGCGTCCTCGCGCATCATCGTGACGGAAGGCATCCACGACAAGTTTGTTGCCGCTGCCATCGAAAGGCTGAAGGGCGTTGTCGTCGACAATGCGCTGAAGCAAGGTACGCATATCGGCCCGGTCGTGGACGAAAGCCAGCTTCAGCAGGACATGGATTACATTGAGCTTGGCCGCAAGGAAGGCGCGAAGCTTGCCTTTGGCGGTGAACGCCTGAACCGCGAAACGCCGGGCTTCTATCTCCAGCCAGCACTTTTCACCGAAGCCACCAACCAGATGCGCATCAGCCGTGAGGAAATCTTCGGCCCGGTCGCTTCGGTCATCCGCGTCAAGGATTACGAAGAAGCGCTTGCCACCGCCAACGATACGAACTTCGGTCTGTCGTCGGGCATCTGCACGACGAGCCTGAAATACGCAACGCATTTCAAGCGCAATTCGGAAGCGGGCATGGTGATGGTCAATCTGCCGACCGCCGGTGTCGATTTCCACGTGCCATTCGGCGGGCGCAAGGGTTCGAGCTACGGTCCGCGCGAGCAGGGCCGGTACGCCGCCGAGTTCTACACGACGGTCAAGACGGCCTATACGCTGGCCTGATAGCAGTCTGAAGGAATGTGAAAACCGGCGGAGACCCCGCCGGTTTTTTTATGCGGCTTTTTTCGGCCAGGCGGCAAGCTTGCGGGCGAAATGCGACACCGTGCCGTGCAGCAGCATGGTGAAAGCCGCCAGCACGAACAGGCAGGCGAACATGAGATCCACCTTGGCGCGCCCATTGGCGAGCAGCATCAGATAGCCGAGGCCCTTCGATGCGCCCACCCATTCGCCCACCACTGCGCCGATGGGCGCATAGACGGCGGCAAGGCTCAGGCCAGACGCCAGTGAGGGAAAGGCAGACGGAATGCGGATACGAAACAGGATCGCCATGCGTCCCGCGCCCAGAATTTCCGCTGCGTCGATCAGGCTGCTATCGGTGCGCCGCATGCCGTCGAAGAAGGTGGAAACAATAGGGAAGAAGATCATCAGCACTGTAACCGCGATCTTCGATGCAGGACCATAGCCGAGCCACAAGGTTAAAATCGGGGCGAGCGCAAAGATCGGGATCGCCTGACTAAACACCATGGCGGGCATGACAAGCCGCTGCGCCAGCGGCGACATCATCAGGCAGATGGCGGTGGCGATGCCGACCGCACTGCCAAGGACGAGACCGCCCAGAACTTCGCCAATGGTGGCGGCGGCGTTTTCTGCAATCAGCCCGGCATTGGCGATCAGCGCCTGCACCACATCCAGCGGACCGGGCAGAATGAAGCGCGGCATCTGGCCTATGCTTACCACCGCCTGCCAGATGGCCAGCGCTACCGCCGCCGACAGCAAGCCGTCGGCGATGCGCCTTGTGCGGGAACGAGTTAGAACTGCTCCCTCCAACTAAGCCGCCTTTAGCCCCATCGACCAGAACTCGGCTTCGAGCCTGCTTGCGGTGGCGAAAATCTGGCAGAGCCTTGGCCAGCGCGGGCTTTTCTCGAAGTCGTCGCCGATGCGGTCTTTGGCGGCCTGATCGAACAGCTTGCCGACCGTATGGCACATGTCCTGATATTCGGCCCCCGCATAGGTATCGATCCATTCCTGATAGGGCGTGCCGGGCAGGGCGGTCACGGCGAGATTGAGGCCGATCTCGCCATAGCCATGCGCGCATGGCACAAGCGCGGTCAGCAGGTCGAGGAAATCGCCCGCTTGTCCGCAATCGAGCACATAGCGCGTATAGGCTAGATTTTCCGGCTCTTCCTTCGTCGCGTAAAGCTCGTCTTCGCTGATCCCCTCGCGGGCGCAGATGCTGACATGCAGCGGCAGTTCCATATGGGCGAGACCGTGCATGATATCGGCGCAGAGCCGGGTTTCCTGCAGCGTATTGGCCTTGACAACGCCGAGCGCAAAGGCGCGCGCATAGTGGTGCAGATAGACATAATCCTGACGGAGATAATGCAGGAAGGCAGCTTTCGGCAGGGTGCCGTCACCCAATCCGCGCACGAATTCATGCTCGATATAGGGCTTCCAGTCGGCAAGTGTTGCGGCGCGAAGGCGCGTGAACAGTTCGGATGAATAATGCGGTTGCGGCTGGCTCATGACTTGCTCCCTTCTGCGTTGACGTCGATGGCAAATTTTTCGACCGGCAGGATGGAGGGCACCAGATTATGCTCCTTGAGATAGGCCTCATAACGCTGCCAGCGACCGTAATCGAGGCTTGCAGGCGCGCGTGAGAAGCGCGCGATGGTGTCTTTCCAGGCGCGCTGGTTCAACTCGTCCTTGAGCTCGGTGCTGTAGGATGAAAACAGCTCGTAACCCTTGTCCGGGTGATTGACGATATATTGCGCGGCCTTCTCCGTGGCCGAGAGGAAGCGCGAAATCTTGTTCTTTTCCGCCGCATCCAGCTTGGTCGTGGCGGCGACATAGACCAGCTCGTCATAAACCGGCACGCCTTCTTCCTCGACGAAGAAGCATTTGCCGGGCACGCCTTCGACGGCCATCTGGTTCAGTTCGACATTGCGATAGGCACCCATCACCGCATCGACCTGCTTCGACATCAGCGACGGCGCGAGCGAGAAATTCACATTGATCAGTTCGACATCCGAGAGTTTGACACCGTGCTGGCCGAGAATGGTGCCGAGCAGAGTTTCCTCGGTTCCGGCGACCGAATAGCCGATCTTCTTGCCCTTGAGATCGGCAATGGAATTTACCGATCCGTCGTCGCGGGTCATCAGGCAGTTGAGCGGCGAGTCGATCAAGGTGCCGACGCGGATAAGCGGCAGGCCTTCATGCACCTGAAGATGCACCTGCTGCTGATAGGAAATGGCAAGATCGGCTTGTCCCGCCGCCACCATCTTGGTCGGCGTCGAGGCATCGGCAGGCGCGACGATATCCACGTCCAGCCCTGCATCCTTGAAGTAGCCGAGCTTGTCGGCGACGATGATGGGACCGTGATCGGGGTTCACATACCAGTCGAGAATGAGCTTTAGCTTGTCGTCGGCGTGAGCGGCGGTGGCAGCGGTGAAAGCGAGGCCGAACAGGGCGGCGAAGACGGTCTTTTTCATGTGCGTTGCCTTTCCATGGGGGTCTGCTCCAGAGCGTGGCCTGCATAAGCGCGGGTGGTTTCGATCCATTGGCGCAGGCGGCTTTCGGGGTCGGCATTGAGGGTGATGTCGGTGACGACGGAAACGATATCGGCGCCCGCTTCGAAAACGCCCGGTGCGCGTTCGACGCTCATACCGCCGATCCCGACCAGTGGAATGTCGCCAATCCGCGCCTTCCATTGGCCAAGACGGGGCAGGCCCTGTTCGTGCCATTTCATCTTTTTCAAAATGGTCGGGTAGATGGGGCCAAGCGCGATATAGTCTGGCTTTACCGACAGGGCGCGGTCCAGTTCCGCCTCGTCATGGCTCGAAACACCCAGTTTCAAACCACCGGCGCGAATGGCGTCAAGATCAGCATCGTCGAGGTCTTCCTGTCCGAGATGGATGAAGTCGCAACCTTCCTCCAGCGCGAGCTTCCAGTAGTCGTTGACGATCAGCTGGCAGTCATGGGCAAGGCAGATTTTCCGCGCGGCGCGGATTTCGCTGCGCAGGTCCTGCTCGGTCTTATCCTTGGCGCGCAACTGCACCAGTTTGACGCCAAGCGGCACCATACGCTCCAGCCATTTTGCGCTATCGAAGATCGGGTAGAACGGATCGAGGGCCATTACAAAAACGCCTTTCCGAGAAGAGGGGTGGAAGGTGCCGCCATATCGCGCGCTTCGATGGCGTCTGCTTCAAAAGCGAGCCGCCCGGCTTCAATCGCAAGGGCAAAACCGCGCGCCATGGCGACGGGATCGCCAGCCTTGGCGACAGCGGTGTTGATGAGCACGGCGTCATAGCCAAGTTCCATCGCCGCAGCCGCATGGGACGGCACACCGATGCCGGCATCGACAACAAGCGGAATATCGGGGAAATGCGCCCGCATGGTTTTCAGCGCATAAGGATTGTTGAGGCCACGGCCCGAGCCGATCGGCGCGCCCCAGGGCATCAGCACTTTGCAACCGGCTTCAATGAGCTTTTCCGCGACGACAAGATCGTCATTCATATAGGGAAAGACCTCAAAACCGTCGTCGCACAGTATGCGCGCTGCTTCGACCAGACCGAACGGGTCGGGCTGCAACGTGTCGTGGTCGCCGATCACTTCCAGCTTGATCCAGTTGGTGCCGAAGATTTCACGCGCCATTTTGGCGGTGGTTACCGCTTCACGCGGCGTGTGGCAGCCTGCCGTATTGGGCAGAACGGCGACGCCCAGCTCGCGGATCAGCGCCCAGAAGTCTTGTCCGGCGCGCGCATCGCCGCTTTCGCGGCGCAGCGACACGGTGACGATATCGCTTTGCGAAGCGCGCACCGCATCCGCCAATATGGCGGGCGATGGATATTGCGCCGTGCCGAGCAGCAGGCGGCTTTCAAATTGTTGGCCGTAGAATTCCAGCATCTCAGCCTCCCTGCATCGGGGCCAGAACTTCGATGCGGTCGCCAGCCGACAAGGTCGCGGCTGCGCGCTCGTCGCTGGCCACGAATTCACCGTTCAGCGCGGTTGCAACAATCGCTTCATCCAGTTCGATCTCGGTCAGCAGCGCCGCCAGATTGGCGGCTGCCGTGGTGATGACTTCACCGTTGAGCACGATCGTCATGCATAGTCCTCCACAAATTCGGGCATGGTTTCGGGCGTGGTCGCGGCCGCAACCGCCATGCGTGCCACGGCGGGCGAAAGCAGGAAGCCATGGCGGTAAAGCCCGTTGACATAGATGGTTTTGCCACGCCGTCGCACGCGGGGCAGGTTGTCTGGAAAGGCGGGGCGCGCATCGACGCCGGTTTCGAGAATCTCCGCTTCGCCGAAGGCCGGATGCAGGGCGTAAGCCGCGCTCAAAAGCTCCAATGTCGAGCGCACGCTGATGCCACTGCGCTGATCGCTTTCGATCATCGTCGCGCCGATCATGTGCACGCCGTCGCCGCGCGGCACGATGTAGAGCGGAATGCGTGGATGCAGGAGACGCACAGGCCGCGAAAGGTTGATGTCACGCGAGCGGACAACCAGCATCTCACCTTTGACACCGCGCAGATCGGGCAGCACATCGCGGGCGCTAAGACCGCGGGCATCGACGATAATATCCGCGTCGATCTTCGCTGTGTCCGCTTCCGTATTGAGGTGGAACACGACGCCTTTTCTTTGCAGGTTTCCGGCCAGTTCAACCAGTGTCTTGCGCGGATCGAGATGGCCTTCGCGTGCGAAGAACAGGCCCTGCCGGAAACGTCCGGCGAGATCGGGTTCCAGCGCATCGATGCGTTCACTGTCTATTGTGTCGAAGGCTTCCGTGCGGCGGGCGAAGCGGCGCAACTCGCTGGCGTCGCGGTTGTGCGACAGAACCAGCGTGCCTTCGCGCTTGACGCCGGAGACGTGCTTTTCCCACCAGCCGATGGCTTCCTGACCGAGCCGTACCACAGGCTCCTCGGCGCTTTCGCCCTCGCACCATGGCGCCAGCATGCCGCCTGCAAGCCAGGAGCAGCAGTCGGAACCGATCTGCGGGCTGCGGGCAATCACCGTGACGGCGTGGCCCTGATCGGTGAACTCGGCGGCGGTGGCAAGACCGGCGACACCCGCTCCGATGATGGTGACGCGCATCACGCAATCTCCTCCGTGCGGGTTTTCCAGAGGTCATGGAAATGGTGCACCGGCCCATGGCCGTGTCCGATCTTCAATGTGTCGGCAGCGCGGATTGCCCCTTGCAGATAGGTGTGGGCTGCAAGCACCGCTTTTTCGAGCGGCAGGTTTTTGGCAAGCTCTGCCGCAATGGCCGAGGAGAGCGTGCAGCCTGTGCCATGGGTGTTGACGGTCCGGATGCGTGGCGCTTCGATACGCAGCGTCGGCTGATCGCGGCGAACGAGCAGGTCGACGCAAATTTCGCCTTCGGCATGCCCGCCCTTCATCAGAACGGCTTTCGCGCCGAGTTCGAGCAATGCGCGGCCCTGCTGTTCGGCGTCTTCATCGTCGAGCGCCAGACCGCAGCCGAGCAGGCAGGCCGCTTCAGGCCGGTTGGGAGTCAAAAGCGTTGCGAGCGGCACCAGTTTCTGACGCAAAAGCGCAATGGCGTTTTCGCTCAAAAGCCGGTCGCCCGACTTGGCCACCATCACCGGATCGAGCACGATAGGGCCTGAAAAATGGGCAAGTCCGCGCGCAATGGCATCGATGGTTTCAGGCACGGACACCATGCCGATCTTCACCGCAGCCACGTCGAGATCGCTGAAGACGGCGTCTATCTGCCCAGCGACGATGGCGGGCGGGATGTCATGCACCGCGCTCACCGTACAGGTGTTCTGCACGGTCACAGCGGCAATGACGCTCGCGCCATAGACGCCGAGCGCCGAAAATGTCTTGAGGTCGGCCTGAATGCCAGCACCGCCGCCACTGTCGGAACCGGCAATGGTCACACAGATGGGGGGCACGCAGATGGGCGCAGACCGTGTCTGGTCATTGTTGGATTTGGTTCGGGAGAAACTATGTTTCTGGTTCATCGTATCGTCTCTCATTCCGAACGGAAAGATGAGACGCCATGAACCTGTATGGAGCATAAGCTCCGAGTGGGATGAACCCTGTCCGCGACGCGTCAAACTCCGTTCCCTACGCAGGTATTACCCGGATCAGGTTCAATGGGTTAACGCGAGAACGCGCCTCTCAGCCTCTTTCGAGGCACCCCAACGAATTTTGCATCCATAGGCATAGGCCGGAAGTTTTGAACGGTCAAGCAATCTTCAGTGGATGTGGGGTCACTTCCCGGTGACGGCAGCTGCGATAAAATAAGATCATCAGAAAAAACTAAATGAGCGCCTCCTTCATATATGGTTTGTTAAAACCATTGGTCGTATTGTCCCTGCGGGGAAGTGCGTCCTGGTGGCGGTCCCCGCCTGTTTGTTCGTGCCTGTCTGGTCATGAACTCATGCGGAATATGATGTTCCAGTGAGAGGTTTTATTGGCTAATTTAGACTGACGGCATGTGTCGGCTTGGGGCAAGGGGTGTATAATGGCGAAGCGGAAAGCCGGTCCGGCAGAGGCGGGAGGCTCCATGGCGAGCACATCCCAGCAGGATTTCCGTATTCTGTTCACCACCCATCCGACGCCAATGTGGGTCTATGATCCGCAGACCCTCGGCTTCATCATCATGAACGACGCAGCCTATGCGCTTTACGGCTACACGCCCGACGAGCTGCCGGGCATGACCGTACTTGATATCCGTCCGCATACCGAGCGCGAGCGCATGCTGAGCGCTGTTCGTGATCGTAGCGATCTGGAGCGCCCGGAGCGCTGGCAGCACCGGCGCGCCGACGGCGAAATCATCGAAGTCCTGACCTACGGGCGTGAGGTGCAGTTCGATGGCAGGGAAGCCATTCTCGCCATCGTACAGGACCGGACCGAACTTGCCGAAGCCAACCGGCAGGCGATCCATGCCCAGTCTTTGCTCGATAGCCTTGTCAGCAATCTGCCGCTCGGCGTGTTCATCAAGGACATGCAGGATGAGGGGCGTTATGTGCTCTACAATCAGGCGGCCTCGCAGGCGAGCGGCAAGGCGGTCGAGACGGTGGTCGGCTTTACCGACGCCCAACTGATGACGGATCTGGAGCGCCGCCAATATGCGCAGCAGGATCGTCAGGTGATGAGCAAGGGCGAAGCGCTGAGCGTTGAATATAAAACCCATCACGACGATGGAACCCTGCGTATTCTGCGCGTGATCAAGAGTTCCATTCCGCCGATTGACGGCGCTTCGCCGCGCTATCTGATCGGCCTGATCGAAGACGTCACCGAACGACGCGAAATCGAGGCGCGCATGGCCCATATCGCCATGCATGACAGCCTCACGCGATTGCCCAACCGTGCCTATTTCTCCCATCATGTGGAGGAATTGCAGAAAAAGGGCGGTGATGCGGAGCCATTTGCACTTTTCTATATCGACATCGATCATTTCAAGAGCATCAACGACAATATCGGCCATCAGGCAGGCGACCAGCTTTTGCAGCAGGTGGCCGAGCGGTTGCGCCAGATCACCACGAGCGACCAGTTCATCGCACGGCTCGGCGGCGATGAATTCGCCGTCATCTACCGCAGCGGGACTGTTGGCCAGATCGCCATGTTTGCGGATCGGGTACTTTCGGCGTTTCAGGAACCGTTCAAGCTCGGCGACAATTCCGAATTCGTCACCTGCAGCATGGGCATCGCGCAGGCGCCGCTGCATGGCGATAATTCCGACGTACTGATGCGCAATGCCGATCTGGCGCTTCACGCATCGAAATCAAGCGGCAGGCGCAGCTTCCATTTCTACCAGCACTCGCTGCGTCTGGCTGCTGAAAAGCGCCACATCATGACGAGCGAGCTGCGTCAGGCGCTGTCGTCCCAACAGTTCGAACTGCATTATCAGCCGATCTTCAATCTGGAGAGCGGGTTGATTTCCGGTTTCGAAGCACTGATCCGCTGGCGTCATCCCGAACGCGGGATGATTTCCCCGGCGGAATTCATTCCGCTTGCGGAAGAAACCGGATTGATCGGCCCTATCGGTGACTGGGTGCTGTTGGCTGCCTGCCGCGAAGCGGTTTCCTGGCCGGAGGACATCAAGGTCTCAGTCAATCTGTCGCCGGTCCAGTTCAGCCAAAGCTCGCTGTTGCACTCTGTAACCGATGCGCTGGATGCCGCCCGCCTGTCGCCAAACCGGCTCGAACTGGAAATCACTGAATCGGTGTTTCTGTCCAACAGCAAGCACAATATCGAATTGCTGTTCGAGTTGCGCCGCCTTGGCGCTCGTATTGCCATGGACGATTTCGGCACCGGCTATTCCTCGCTCAGTTATCTGCGCTCCTTTCCGTTTGACAAGATCAAGATCGACCGCAGCTTCGTATCCGGGATCGAAGCGGATACGCGCGATCTCGCCATCATCCAGGCGGTGGCCACGCTGGGCGCTGGTTTCAACATCGTCACCACCGCCGAAGGCGTAGAAACAACACAGCAGCTTGAGCGCTTGAGAACCGAGCGTTTCGGCGAAGTGCAGGGCTTTCTGACCGGTCGCCCGATGCCGGCCAGCGATGTGCAGGCCTTTATCCAGAGCAATAATGGCACTGGCCTCACCATGCCCGCAGCCCATAACCGGCTGCCAATCTGACCGGAAACTCCGCCACCACTACACCGCATTGCCGCTTCCAAAAAAGTGCTTGACCTTCCAACGGTGGGAAGGAGTACTTATATGGCAATTCAGAAATCTAGCCTCTCCGGAGGCGTGAAGAGAGGCCGCTAAGGGTCTCGAAGAGGATTGCCATGAACAAGCCCGTCGATCACGAATCCATCAGCTTTCCCGTTCCCGTGGAAGGCATGAGCTGCGCATCCTGTGTCTCCTCGGTCGAAAAGGCCGTGTCGAAGGTCGCAGGCGTCGACAAGGTTTCCGTCAATCTGGCCACTGAGCGCGCCGACGTGACCTTCAAGGGCACGCCAGATCTGCCTGCCGTCATCGATGCCATCCGCAAGGCAGGCTACGAGGTTCCGTCCGGCAGCATCGATCTCGCCATTGAAGGCATGAGCTGCGCCTCCTGTGTCAGCAAAGTCGAAAAGGCGCTGAATGCGGTGCCGGGCGTGACACGCGCCAGCGTCAATCTGGCGACCGAGCGTGCGCATGTGGAACTGGCCGGACAGGTCGAGACCGCCGAACTGGTCAAGGCCGTCGAGAAAGCCGGTTACGAGGCGCGGTCGCTGAACGATCACACCGACGAAGCACCAGCCGAAACCCAAAGCGAAAAGCGCGATGCCGAAGCTGCTGAATTGAAAAAGAGCGTTCTGCTGGCGGCAGTTTTGACCCTTCCGGTCTTTGTACTGGAAATGGGATCGCATCTCATTCCCGCCGTCCATATGTTCGTGATGGACCGGGTCGGCATGCAGAACAGCTGGTATCTGCAATTTGTACTGACCACGCTTGTGTTGTTTGGACCGGGCCTGCGCTTCTTCAAGAAGGGCATTCCGGCGCTGCTGCGCGCAACACCGGATATGAACTCGCTGGTTGTTGTCGGCACGCTTGCGGCCTGGGGGTTCTCGCTTGTCGCAACCTTTCTGCCGGGCATTTTGCCCGCGGGCACGGTCAACGTTTATTTCGAGGCGGCGGCGGTCATCGTCACGCTGATCCTGATCGGGCGCTATCTTGAAGCGCGCGCCAAGGGACGCACCAGCGCGGCCATCAGCCGTCTGGTCGGCTTGCAGGCCAAGTCGGCCCGGGTGGTGCGCGACGGCGAGACGGTCGATGTGCCGCTCGAAGACGTGCGCGCAGGCGATATCGTGCAGGTGCGCCCTGGTGAAAAAGTGCCGGTTGACGGTGAGGTCATCGAAGGCTCGTCCTATGTCGATGAATCGATGATTACCGGCGAGCCGGTGCCGGTCGCCAAAGACAAGGGTGCGGAAGTGGTCGGCGGCACCATCAACAAGACGGGTGCTTTCACTTTCCGCGCCACCAAGGTTGGCCGCGACATGGTGATCTCGCAGATCATCCGCATGGTGGAGGATGCGCAGGCCGACAAGCTGCCCATTCAGGCCAAGGTCGACAAGGTGACAGGCTGGTTCGTGCCCGCCGTCATGGCTGCCGCCGCGCTGACCTTCGTGCTCTGGCTTGCCATTGGCGGCACCGCGATGCTCGGCTATGCGTTGGTCAACGCCATTGCCGTGCTCATCATCGCATGCCCATGCGCAATGGGATTGGCAACCCCCACGTCGATTATGGTTGGCACTGGTCGTGCGGCAGAGTTCGGTGTTCTGTTTCGCCGTGGCGATGCCCTGCAAACCTTGCGTGATGCAACGATTATCGCTGTCGACAAGACCGGCACACTGACCCAGGGCAAGCCCGCACTGGCGCATTTCGCAACGGTCGACGGTTTCGACAGGCAAGAACTTCTGGCGCTGGTGGCAGCTGTCGAGGCTCGTTCCGAACATCCGATTGCCGACGCCATCGTGACGGCTGCAAAGGAAAAGGGGCTGAAGCTTGCCGACGTGACGGCTTTCGAAGCGGTACCGGGCTTTGGTCTCAAGGCGACGGTATCAGGGCATGAAGTCGCCATCGGCGCTGACCGCTATATGGCCAAACTCGGTCATGATGTGGCGGTGTTTGCCGAGGATGCAAAGCGTCTCGGCGATGAAGGCCAATCTCCGCTTTATGCCGCCGTTGACGGTAAGCTTGCGGCCATCATCACGGTCGCCGACCCGATGAAGGAAACCACGCCAGCGGCCATCGCTGCCCTGCATGAGCAGGGACTCACTGTGGCGATGATCACCGGCGACAACCGCCGCACTGCGCAGGCCATAGCCAAGCGGCTCGGCATTGATGAAGTGGTGGCGGAAGTGCTGCCGGACGGCAAGGTCGAAGCGCTGAAGCGGCTTTCGGCTGGCGGCAAGCGTATTGCTTTCGTCGGTGACGGCATCAACGATGCCCCGGCGCTGGCAGCAGCAGATGTTGGCATTGCCATTGGCACCGGCACGGATATTGCGATTGAAAGCGCGGATGTGGTGCTGATGTCAGGCGACCTGCGCGGTGTTGCAAACGCCATCGCGATATCGAAAGCGACAATCCGCAATATCAGCGAAAACCTCTTCTGGGCCTTCGCCTATAATGTGGCGCTCATTCCTGTCGCTGCCGGTATTCTCTATCCCTTCACCGGCACTTTGCTATCGCCGGTTCTGGCGGCGGGCGCGATGGCGCTGTCGAGCATCTTCGTGCTCAGCAATGCGCTGAGGTTGCGCCGGTTCCAAAGCCCACTCGGCTGACCAGCACAGCAATTCAAACGAACTCCCAAGCAAAGGCGGCTCTCACGAGCCGCCTTTTTTAGTTTCCTCTGGATTTATTTTATTTCTGCCTAATGTTTAATATAGGCAGAGAGCTCCGCTGCGTTCGAAACGCAACGGCGCTCCCACCCATCAGGACTTCTCGCATTCAATGTTTTCCGTGCATTCGGGCTCAGGCACGGCGGTCTGCAGTCACACTTGAAGGGGTAATCTTTTGCTTATTTCCTTGACCTCTATCGTCCTTTTACTGGTTGGGCTAGCGCTCGGCTGGGGCGGTATTCAGCTCGTTACCCTGGGGGGCAGCTGGTACTACATCATTGCGGCTGTCGGCTTTTTGCTGACAGCCGCTCTCCTCTTGAAAAGAAGCGCGACGGCTCTGTGGCTCTATGCGCTGATCGTGCTCGGCTCTCTGGGCTGGGCCGTCTATGAAGTCGGCTTCGACTGGTGGCAGCTGGGCGCGCGCGGCGGCATTATCGTGCTGCTTGGCCTCTGGCTTTTGACCCCGTGGATCCGCAAGCCGCTGAATGGCGGGCAAGGTGGCGGCGGTCTGCCGCTGACGGTCGCAAGCGTGATTGCGCTTGCCATTGCCGGCTATTCCATGACGCAGGACCCCTACAATATTGCGGGTAGTCTCCCGACAGACAAGGTTGCGGCAACACCGGACCTGGGCGGCAATGTGCCGGACGGTGAATGGCACCAATATGGCCGCACGCCCTATGGCCAGCGTTATTCGCCGCTGTCACAGATCACGCCGGACAATGTCTCCAAATTGCAGGTTGCCTGGCAATACCAGACCGGTGACGTGAAGCAGCCGCAGGATGTCGGCGAAACCACCTATCAGGTGACGCCGCTCAAGATTGGCGACTCGCTTTATCTCTGCACGCCGCATAATTGGGCCATTGCGCTCGACGCCGCGACCGGCAAGGAAAAGTGGAAGTTTGACCCGAAAGTCGGCTTCAACACCGACCGCCAGCACCAGACCTGCCGTGGCGTGAGCTACTGGAAGGACTCCAATGCAACGGCTGGCGCCAAATGCGCCGAGCGGGTCTATCTGCCGACCTCGGATGCCCGCCTGATCGCGCTTGACACGGCAACTGGTGAAATCTGCACCGATTTTGCCAATGGCGGCACGCTCGATCTCAGCCATGGCATGAAGTTTAATCCGGCCGGTTATTATTACTCGACCTCACCTCCGGCTGTTGTTGGCGACAAGATCATTGTCGGCGGCGCCGTCAATGACAATTACTCGACGGAAGAACAGTCGGGCGTCATCCGCGCCTTCGATATCCGCACAGGCCAGCTTATCTGGAACTGGGATTCGGGCAATCCGGACGTCACGACGCCGCTGCCGGAAGGTCAGTTCTACACGACGAATTCGCCCAATAGCTGGTCGGTCTCCAGCGTGGACGAAAAACTCGGCCTGATCTTCGTGCCGCTTGGCAATCAGGTGCCTGACCAGCTCGGCATGGGACGCAGCGAAAATGTGGAGAAATATTCCTCCTCCATCGTCGCACTTGATGTGAATACGGGTCAGGTGAAGTGGGTGCGCCAGACGGTCCATCACGATCTGTGGGATATGGACGTTCCGGCGCAGCCGGTTCTGCTCGACATCAACGGCACGCCAGCGCTGGTCGGCCCGACCAAGCAGGGCGACCTTTATGTGCTCGACCGCCGCACCGGCGAGCCGATCATTCCGATCAAGGAAATCCCGGCCCCGACCGGCACCATCCCGGAAGATCATTCGTCGCCGACGCAGCCGATCTCCGATCTGACCTTCAGCCCGCCAGCATTGCACGAAAGCGATATGTGGGGCGTGACGATGTTCGATCAGCTCGCCTGCCGCATCAAGTTCCACCAGCTGGCTTATGAAGGCCGCTATACGCCGCCGTCGCTGAAGGGCACCATTGTCTATCCGGGCAATTTCGGTGTCTTCAACTGGGGCAGTGTGGCCGTTGATCCGGTGCGTCAGGTCATGTTCGGCATGCCGACCTATCTGGCCTTCACGTCACGCCTTGTTCCGCGTTCGGAAATTCCGCCGAAGGGGCAGGATGAGAAGGGCAGCGAACAGGGCCTGAACCGCAATGATGGTGCGCCTTATGGCGTCTTCATGGGACCGTTCCTCGGCCCGCTTGGCATTCCGTGCCAGACCCCGCCATGGGGTTATGTTGCGGGCGTTGATCTGCGAACCGGCAAGACCGTCTACAAGCATCGCAATGGCACCATTCGCGATATGGCCCCGGTTCCGCTGCCGCTGAAAGTTGGAGTGCCGGGCATCGGTGGTCCGATGATCACGGCAGGCGGCGTTGCCTTCCTTGGCGCGGCTGTCGACGATTATCTGCGCGCCTATGACCTGACCAGCGGCAAGGTACTCTGGGAAGCGCGTCTGCCCGCAGGCGGACAGGCGACGCCGATGTCCTATACGGTTGGCGATCAGCAATTCGTGCTGATGGTTGCCGGTGGGCACGGCTCGATCGGCACCAAGCCGGGCGATTATGTCATCGCCTATACGCTGCCGAAGAGCTAAGCTCATCGGGAGTTGCAATAAAAACGCCGGGAGAAATCCCGGCGTTTTTCATCTGAAGGTGTGGATAGGTCAGACCTTGCTGTGCAGCAATTCGCCCTTGCGCGCGGCGGGACGCTTGCGCGGCTCGGCGGCATTTTCTGCCAGCTGGTGGATAATCGGGCAATCGGGGCGATTGTCGCCATGGCAGTTCTTTGCCAGATGGCGCAGTGTGTCGGCCATTTCCTGAAGCTGGAGCATCTTGGCTTCCAGCTCCTCGACATGAACGAGCGCGACCTTCTTCACATCGGCGGATGCGCGGTTGCGGTCACGCCAGAGCGCCAGCAGTTCCTTGATCTGTTCAACCTGAAAACCGAGATCGCGGCTGCGGCGGATGAAGCGCAGTGTCTCGACATCTTTTTGTGTGTAGACGCGATAGCCGGAATCCGTGCGATCAGCAGCCTCGATAAGCTCGATGGTTTCATAATGGCGGATCATCTTCGCCGATATGCCTGATGCTGTGGCTGCCTGCCCGATATTCATTCCGTTCCTCGCCCAATGTTGGTTTAACACGATATAGGAGCGCAATATGGCTATTCAAAGGGGTACGGGCCGGTTCAGGCGTCTCTTCCGGCCTGTTTCATGAGATAATGTTCGAGGGTTTGAAAGCCGTCGAAGATCAGAATGGCCAGCGCCGCGACGACGAGACCGCCTTGCAGCACGAAAGCGAGGTTGTTGGAGATGAGACCGGCAATGATCACTTCGCCAAGCGTACTGGCTGCGACCGTCGAACCGATGGTGGCGGTGGCAAGGCCGATGACCGCCGACAGCCTTATTCCGGCAAGGATGACGGGCATGGCAAGCGGCATTTCAACTTTGACCAGACGCTGCATTCCCGTCATGCCCATGCCGCGTGCTGCTTCCACAACGGGCGCGGGAAGGGTGGTCAGCCCGGTCAGTGTGTTTTCGAAAATCGGCAGAAGCCCATAGAGAAACAGCGCGATCAGCGTCGGCTTGTCGCCGAAACCGAAAACCGGCACAGCAAGCGCCAGAACCGCAACGGGTGGAAAAGTCTGGCCGATATTCACCAGACTGCGCGAAAGCGGCAAAAACTCCGCGCCTTGCCGTCTGGTCACGAAGATCGCCATGGCGACCGCAACCAGTGTCGATATCAGGGTGGCCAGCGCCACCAGCCCCAGATGCTGCAAGGTCAGCGTCATCAGATTGGCGCGGTCATAGATGACGGGCGCGCCATCGCTGACCAGCGGGCGGAAGAGGGGTTCGAACAGATGCGGCTGCATCAGAAAAAGCAGCAGCACCGCCAGAAGCGCCAGCCGGGGAATGATGGAAACGAACAGCCTCATGCCGGGCGTTCCGCTTTCCGCAACAGTCTTTCCAGCGTCACGCGACCGAGCGGCCTGCCGTCGCCATCGAGAACCGGCAATGCATTGCGACCCGACCATAAAAGCTCGGCCAGCGCATCGCGTTGCGAGGCGGAGACGGGCATGGCGTCGCCGCTGGCGTCACCCGGTTGCAGGACCGTTTTCAGATCGGTCAGCGAGAGCAGGCGGAACGGGCGCTCGCCGGTGCCGACCAGCCTTTCGACGAACTCCGTCGCAGGCCGCGCCAGAATTTCCGCAGGCGGGCCATATTGCAAAAGCTTGCCGTCATCCATGACCGCTATATGGTCGCCAAGCGAAATCGCTTCCTCCATATCATGCGTGACCAGCAGGATCGTGGTGCCGAAACGGCGCTGAATGGCCTTCAGGTCTTCCTGCGCCTTGGCGCGGATGACCGGGTCGAGCGCGCCGAAAGGTTCGTCCATCAGCAATATGTTCGGTTCTGCCGCCAGCGCCCGCGCGACACCAACGCGCTGCTGCTGGCCGCCCGAAAGTTCCTGCGGATAACGGTCGTGATAGTCCGCCGGTTCAAGCTGAAACAGATCAAGCAATTCATCGACGCGGGCATTGATCCGCTGTTTTGGCCAGCCGAGCAGAACCGGCACGGTGGCGATGTTTTCCGCAACTGTGCGATGCGGAAAAAGCCCGTGCTGCTGGATGACGTAACCGATCCGCCGCCGCAGGGCGTGACCCGGCTCGTCCATATTGCTGTGCCCGTCGATCCGGATTTCGCCTTCGGTCGGCTCGACAAGGCGGTTGACCATGCGCAGCAAGGTGGTCTTGCCCGAACCGGACGTGCCCACAATGGCCGCAATACTATGCGGCTCGACGGAAAAGCTGACCGCATCCACCGCAGCCCGGCCATTATAGCGCTTGGTAATCCGGTCGAACTCGATCATTGCGCGGTTCCTTTCCCGGCGATTTCAATGGCGGCGTCGAGCAGAACGGCAGCGCCGAAGGCCAGCAGAACCGTTGGCAGCGCGCCGAGTAGCACGAGATCCATGGCTGTCTGCCCGATCCCCTGAAAGACGAATGTGCCGAAACCGCCGCCGCCGATCAGCGCGGCAATGGTCGTCAGGCCGATATTCTGCACCATGACGATGCGAATGCCGGTGAGGATGACCGGAAACGCCAGGGGAAACTCGGTCTTGAACAGTCGTTGCAGGCGCGTCATGCCCATGCCGCGTGCGGCATCGCTGACGGGTTCTGGCACCTGCGCAAGTCCCGCCACAGTGTTGGCGACGATGGGCAGAAGTGAATAGAGAAACAGCGCGACAAAGGCGGGCGCTGCACCAATGCCGCGAATGCCAAGACTTGCCGCCCATGGCGCGTTGGCGGCAAGCCAGCCCAGCGGCGCGATCAATATGCCGAACAAGGCCATCGACGGGATCGTCTGAACGATGTTGAGGCTGTTCAGCACCAGACCGCGCAGCCGCGGCACGCGATGGCAGATAAGCCCGAGCGGAATGCCGATGACCGTTGCCGCGACAAGTGAACCGAGCGCCAGTTCCACATGACGGCGGGCTTCGTTCCAGAAACTGTCGGCGCGGCTGAGATATTCCTTCATGAAGGAGAGATTGTCCCACAGCCCCGAGGCGAGCAGCGCATAGAGAAGAAGGGCAGCGAGTGTCAGCAAACCCACCCGCACCAGCGGTCGCACTTGCAGGCGCACCAGAGCATCGGCGACTGAAATGCCGCTGGTGAAGAGCAGCAGCCAGAAGCCCGATGCGGGTGGAATGCGTGCGTAATTGTTGCCAGCGGGTGAAAGATACGTCGCCGCAAGCCCTATCGCGATCAGCATGGCGGCAAGTCCGACAAGGCTTGCACCGAGCCGCAATATGCGGCCCTTTGCAAACAGGGCGACCAACAGCCACGCAACGACAATGACAAGCAGCAGAGCGGCTTCACCGACGGGCAACGCGTCGAGCAGAAAGCGCGGTTCGCCCTGAACGATGCGGTTGGCGCGGAAGGTGGCAAACGGCAGCAACAGCCCGGCGATGGCCAGAACGGTTATGACGAGGCCAAGCCTGTCGACGCGACTGAATAGCGAGACCTTTTCAGCTTTCGCGGAATGGGAATGAGGGACTGCGATTCTATCCGGCAAAGGGTCGCCTTTATCCGCCTATTTCAGAAAGCTGTTCTTCTTCAGGAAGTCC
Organism: Ochrobactrum sp. 19YEA23; assembly: GCF_029909865.1. Taxonomy (NCBI): domain Bacteria; kingdom Pseudomonadati; phylum Pseudomonadota; class Alphaproteobacteria; order Hyphomicrobiales; family Brucellaceae; genus Ochrobactrum; species Ochrobactrum sp. 19YEA23. Next base: position 610,082 of record NZ_JASAMQ010000001.1, read on the forward strand.
TCGGCGACCGCCTTGGCCGGTTCACCGCCGAGCTGCACGCGACCGTTCAGTTCCTGAAGCGTGGTCAGGTCGAGCTTTGCGAAAACCGGCTTCAGCAGTTCTTCGATCTTCGGGTTCTTTTTCAGCACGTCTTCGCGGATGATGGGGGCGGGCTGGTAGACCGGCTGCACATGCTTGTCGTCTTCAAGCACCACAAGCCCGGACGGCGCAATGCCGCCATCCGTGCCATAGACCATTGCCGCATTTGCGCCATTCGTCTGGTTGGCGGCGGCGGCAATGGTCGCAGCCGTATCGCCGCCAGACAGTGTGATAAGCTGATCCTGCTTCAGCGTGAAGCCATAGGCGGTCTGGAAAGCGGGCAGGGCCGCAGCCGAATTCACGAATTCCGACGAGGCGGCCAGAATGACCTTGCCGCCGCCGGACGTGTATTTGCCAAAATCGCTGAGGCTGGCGAGCTTGTTCTCGTCGGCCACGTCCTTGCGCAGCGCAATGCCCCAGGTGTTGTTGGCAGGCGAAGGAGACAGCCAGACAATCTTGTTGGCGTCGTAATCGAGCTTCTTTGCCGTCTCAAACGCCTTGGCCGGGTCTTTCCAGAGCGGATCATCCGCCTTGTTGAAGAAGAAGGCCGCATTGCCGGTATATTCGGGATAAATATCGATCTCACCGGCCACGATGGCCTTGCGCACCACCGGCGTTGCGCCGAGCTGGATGCGGTCGGTCGTCTGAATGCCGTTGGCGTTGAGGACGGCGAGAATGATGTTGCCGAGCACGCCGCCTTCCGTGTCGATTTTGGATGAAACGACAACCTGTGATTGCGCCGGACTGGAAAGTCCCGTCGCGCCGGCAAGCAGGGTGATTGCGATGGCTGCGCCTTTCAGAAGACCTCGGTGTGACATATTCCTCGTCCCATATCGCTTATTTGTGTTCCTGATAAACTATAGCGCGACCGCAAAAAGGAAACCTTGGGTGGAACCGGCTCCTGACAGCTGTCTGTCAGGAGGGCTGGCGGCGCGGCGCGAAACGGCATGAAATCACGGGCGCGACCGGCTGCCATCGGGGAGGTACGCGCGCGGTTTGCCTATGTCGCGAAATGGTGCGCATGTCGTATTTATGGCGTCTTTTGACGCAAGCCTGCTGTCGGGTTTTCACAGGACACAATAGAAATATGATCAAAGGCTTCGTATGTGCCGTCAGGGCGCATGCGGTCGCGAAACTGGTGGTTGTTCATGTCCCGCTTTTCTGCAGCTTCTATTATCAAAAACGCGCTTTCCGGTAACAAGAACTGGGACCCGCAATGGCCCAATGCCGAACCCAAGGCCGAATATGACGTCATCATCGTCGGCGCGGGCGGGCATGGTCTGGGCGCGGCCTATTATCTGGCCAAGGAACACGGCATCACCAATGTCGCCGTGATCGAAAAAGGCTGGCTCGGCGGCGGCAATACGGGGCGCAACACCACCATCATTCGCTCCAACTATCTCTATGACGAGAGCGCGCATCTTTACGAACATGCGGTGAAGCTGTGGGAAGGTCTCAGCCAGGACCTCAACTACAATGTCATGTTCTCGCAGCGCGGCGTCATGATGCTGGCGCATACGGTGCATGACGTGCAGAGCTTCAAGCGCCACATTCACGCCAACCGCCTCAACGGCATCGACAATGAATGGCTGTCGAAAGAGGAAGCCAAGGAATATTGCCCGCCGCTCGATATTTCGCCCAATGCCCGCTATCCGGTGGTTGGCGCCACCTTGCAGCGTCGCGGTGGTGTGGCCCGTCACGATGCCGTGGCCTGGGGCTATGCGCGTGGCGCGACCCAGCGTGGCGTGGATATCATCCAGAATTGCCCGGTTCTCTCCATTCGTCGCGATGCTTCGGGCCGTGTGACCGGTGTGGAAACCGCACGTGGCTTCATCAAAGCCAAGAAGGTTGCCGTTTCGACCGCTGGCAACACCTCGGTCGTCATGGATACGGCTGGCGTGCGCATGCCGCTTGAAAGCTTCCCGCTGCAGGCGCTGGTGTCGGAGCCGGTCAAGCCGATCTTCCCCTGCGTGGTCATGTCCAACACCGTTCACGCCTATATCAGCCAGTCCGACAAGGGTGAGCTGGTGATCGGTTCCGGTACGGACCAGTACACCTCCTACAGCCAGCGCGGCGGCCTGCCGCTGATCGAGCATACGCTGGCGGCGATCTGCGAAATCTTCCCGATCTTCACCCGCATGCGCATGTTGCGCAAATGGGGCGGCATCGTCGACGTCACCCCGGATCGCTCGCCGATCATCGGCAAGACGCCGGTTCCGGGTCTCTATGTCAATTGCGGCTGGGGCACGGGCGGCTTCAAAGCAACGCCGGGTTCGGCGCATGTCTTTGCCCACACCATCGCCCGCGACGAACCGCACTGGATCAACGCGCCGTTCACACTCGACCGTTTCAAGACGGGTCGCCTGATCGACGAAGCGGCAGCCGCCGCGGTTGCGCATTAAGGAAATATCGACATGCTTTTGATCCGTTGCCCTTATTGCGAAATGGAACGTCCGGAACTTGAATTCGCCTATGCGGGCGAAGCGCATATTGCGCGTCCTGCCGATCCTTCGACCTATTCCGATGATGAATGGCGCGATTTTCTGTTCATCCGCTCCAACCCGCGCGGGACGCATTTTGAACGCTGGCGGCACATCAATGGTTGCGGCCGCTTCTTCAATGCGGTGCGCGACACGGTGAGCGACAAATTCGTCACGACCTACAAGGCCGGTGAAGCACGCCCTGTACTGGCAGACGGACAGGAACAAACGCCCGCTGCGGAGACGAAATAATGACCGACATGCGTTTGAATAATAAAGGCCGCATCAACAAGGCCAAGCCGGTACGCTTTTCCTTCAACGGCAAGACCTATGCCGGCTTTGAGGGTGACACGCTTGCTTCGGCGCTTCTGGCTAATGGCGAGCATCTGGCGGGCCGTTCGTTCAAATATCACCGTCCGCGCGGCATTCTTTCCGCCGGTTCCGAAGAGCCGAATGCGCTGATGGGCGTTTCGCGAGGCGAGGGCCGTTACGAGCCGAACACCCGCGCCACCGTGCTGGAGCTTTATGACGGGCTGAAGGCGGAAAGTCAGAACCACTGGCCATCGCTCAAGCATGATGTTGGCGCGGTCAACGATGCCTTCTACATGTTCTTCTCGGCGGGCTTCTACTACAAGACCTTCATGTGGCCGAAGAGCTTCTGGAACAAGGTCTATGAGCCTTTCATCCGGGGCGCTGCCGGGCTTGGCAAGTCGCCGTCCGAGGCTGATCCCGACAGCTATGCCAGCCGCTATGCCTATTGCGACGTGCTGGTGGTGGGTGCAGGGCCTGCCGGTCTTGCCGCAGCCCTTGAAGCCGCCAAGAGCGGCGCGAAAGTTTTCCTCTGCGATGAACAGGCGGAAATGGGCGGCTCGCTTCTGTCCGAGCCGGAGCCGGTCATCAATGGCCGCACCAGCTGGGACTGGCTGAACGAAACGCTGGCGACACTTGGCACATTGGCGAATGTCACGCTTTTGCCGCGCACCACGGCGATTGGCTATTATCATCAGAACATGGTCGGCCTTTGCCAGCGCCTGACCGACCATCAGGCAAAGCCTGCCGCCAATGCCCCGCGTGAGCGCATGTGGCGCGTGCGCGCCAAACAGGTCGTGCTGGCGCAGGGCTCGATCGAAAAGCCGCTGGTCTTTGCGGGCAATGACCGTCCGGGTGTGATGCTGGCCGGTGCCGCACGCACCTATCTCAATCGCTATGGCGTCAAGGTCGGCGAAAAGGCTGTCGTTGTTACCTCGCATGATTCAGCCTGGCTTACGGCCTTCGATCTCGCGGTTGCGGGCGTCAAGGTTCCGGCCATTATCGATGTGCGCGAACAAGTCGCCGACAGTCTGGTGAACCGCGCCAGGATGCTCGGCATCGAGACGCTGACCGGTTGGACCGTCAGCGATACGGCGGGCCGTCATCGCGTTGCGTCTGTTCGCGTCAATCCGGTCAGGAACGGTTCGGTCGGCTCGGCGCGCACCATTGCCTGCGATGTCGTGCTGATGTCCGGCGGCTGGAACCCGAGCGTGCATCTGTTCTCGCACACCAAGGGTTCGCTCATCTGGGATGAGGAACGCCAGATCTATCTGCCGGGCGAACGCACGGAAGAAAGCCGCTGCGCTGGTGCCGGTAACGGCAATTTCGATCTTCAGGCCGCCTTGCGTGAAGGTGCCGCCAGCGGTGCTGCGGCGGCAAACGATGCCGGATACAAGGCCAAGGCGCTGGAATATGCGGTCGCGGGCGACTTCGTCTGCGCGGGCGTCAATTGCCGCGAACTGCCGACGGATCGCGATCCCGGCAAGGCTAAAGCCTTCATCGATTTCCAGAACGACGTGACGGCCAAGGATATCCGCCTTGCGGTGCGCGAAGGCTTCCGCTCCATCGAGCATATCAAGCGCTATACCACCAACGGCATGGCGACGGATCAGGGCAAGACCTCGAATATCAACGGTCTTGCGGTTGCATCCGATGCGCTCAGCCGTCCTGCACCGCAGGTGGGTCTGACGACGTTCCGTCCACCCTATACGCCGACGACTTTCGGTGCTTTCTGCGGCTATAACCGCGGGCCACTGTTCGACGTCACGCGCAAAACGCCGATTGACCCTTGGGCTGAAGAACAGGGTGCTGCTTTCGAGCCGGTCTCGCTCTGGCGTCGTGCATGGTATTTCCCGAAGGCTGGCGAAGACATGCACAAGGCTGTTGCGCGTGAGTGCAAGGCCGTGCGCACCAGCCTCGGCATGTTCGATGCGTCGACGCTCGGCAAGATCGAGGTGGTCGGCCCGGATGCGGCCGAATTCATGAACCGCATGTACACCAACCCATGGACGAAGCTGGGTGTCGGGCGCTGCCGTTATGGTCTGCTGCTCGGTGAAGACGGCTTTATCCGCGACGATGGTGTGGTCGGCAGGCTGTCGCAGGACCGTTTCCATGTCACCACCACGACCGGCGGTGCGCCGCGTGTTCTCAATATGATGGAGGATTATCTCCAGACGGAATGGCCGGATCTGAAAGTGTCGCTGACGTCTACGACCGAACAATGGGCCGTGGTGGCGCTGAATGGACCGAATGCGCGCAAGCTCATCGAGCCGATGGTCGAGGGCGTGGATCTTTCCGACGAAGCTTTCCCGCATATGTCGGTGGCGGAATGCACATTCCTCGGCGTACCGGCGCGTCTGTTCCGCATGAGTTTTACCGGTGAACTCGGCTTCGAAATCAATGTCCCGTCGCGTTATGGTCTGGCTCTGTGGAAGGCGCTTTATGAAGCGGGCCAGAAATATGACGTCACGCCTTATGGCACCGAGACCATGCATGTGCTGCGTGCCGAGAAGGGCTATATCATCGTCGGTCAGGACACGGACGGCACGGTGACGCCGGATGACGCAGCACTTGGCTGGGCCATCGGCAAGCAGAAGCCGGATTTCGTCGGCAAGCGTTCGCTGGCGCGTCCGGATATGCTGAAGAAGGATCGCAAGCATCTGGTTGGCCTGCTGCCAAAGGACCCGAAACTGGTTCTGGAAGAAGGCGCACAGATCGTCGCCGATCCGAAACAGGCTGTGCCGATGACCATGCTCGGTCACGTCACCTCGTCCTATTGGAGCGAGACGCTGGGCCGCTCCTTTGCCATGGCGTTGATTGCCGGTGGCAAGGATCGCACGGGCGAGACCATCTATATGCCGATGCCGGATGGCACCGCGCATGAGGCGGAAATTACTGGGCTCGTCTTCTATGACCCAGAAGGCAAGAAGCTGAACGGATAAGGATCGCATCATGCTGCAACAGACCAACCCTTTTGCGAGCCGCGCGGTTGCCATTCCGGGACGGCTTGATATTCGACCCGCCGCTGATGGCGCGCGCTTTGTCCTGCGCTTCAATCCGGGAAAACTGGCGCTGGCGGAAAAGTCGCTCGGGGCCAAGATCCCGGCCAGGATTGGCGGACTTGAGCAAACCGGCGACATCGCCGTCGCCTGCATCGGGCCGGATGAATGGTTTATCTGGGCCGATGATAGCAAAGCTGGCGCCATCATCGCGGCTTTCGCAAGCCTCTACGAGACCGAACCGCATGCGCTGGTCGAAGTGAGCCATCGCGAGGCCGGTATTGATATTACAGGCCCACAGGCCGAGTGGCTGCTCAATGCCGCTTCGCCGCTCGATCTGGCTTCGATGGCAGCACCGGGTGCTGCGCGCACGATCTTCGACCGCGTGCAGATCATCCTGCTGAAGTGGGATGCGGATCACTACCGCGTCGAAGTGTGGAACTCGTTGGCCGATCACGTCTGGACGCTGCTCGAAACCGCAAGTCGTGAAGTCGAACTCGACGTCTGATCGTTCGACTTAGCGATCGCTCAGTATTCAAAAACGCCGCCCGTTTCGGGCGGCGTTTTTGTTTTTTAGGGCAATTTCAGCCTTGCCTTCTATAAATCCATATGTGAAGACTATATTTACATAAGAAATTCATGAGGAGGGAATTTCCCGATGTCGGAAAATGAACTGCCGCTGAGCGGGCTCGTTGTTGTCGATATGAGCCAGTTTCTGTCGGGGCCTTATTGCTCGCTGCGCCTGATGGACCTCGGAGCGCGGGTTATCAAGATCGAGCGCCCGGACGGCGGAGACCTGTCGCGCAGGCTTTATCTGAGCGATACGGAGATCGGTGGCGATTCAACGATTTTCCATGCGATCAATCGCGGCAAGGACAGCCTGGCGCTGGACCTTAAAAACCCGGACGATGTTGGAGCGCTGAAGAAGCTCATTACCAAGGCCGATGTTCTGATCCAGAATTTCCGCCCCGGCGTCATCGAGCGGCTGGGGCTTGATTATGAAGCCGCCAAGGCGATCAATCCGCGCCTCGTCTATGCCTCCATCAGCGGCTATGGCGAAGAGGGTCCGTGGGTCAAGCGTCCGGGACAGGATCTGCTGGCGCAGGCGCGTTCGGGCCTGATGTGGCTCAATGGTGATGAAGGGCAGGGGCCGGTGCCGTTCGGTCTGGCCGTGGCGGACATGCTGGCGGGCGCTGCCGTGGCGCAGGGCATTCTTGCGGCACTGGTGCGGCGCGGTATTTCCGGCAAAGGCGCACATGTGGAAACCAGCCTCCTTGAAGCGCTGGTCGATTTCCAGTTCGAAGTGCTGACCACCCATCTCAATGACGGACGCCGCTTGCCGAAGCGTTCCGATTTCCGCAGCGCGCATGCTTATCTCTCCGCACCTTACGGGGTCTATCAGGCGGCGGATGCCTATCTGGCCATCGCCATGACGCCGATCCCGAAACTAGCGGCGCTGCTGGAAGCGGACACGCTGGCCCCATATGCCGACGATCCGTCGAGCTGGTTTACCAAGCGCGACGAAATCAAGCGCCTGATTGCCGAGCGCATTGCCCAGAAGACGGTGGATGAGTGGCTTGCCATTCTGGAGCCAGCCGACATCTGGTGCGCCCGCGTTCTCAATTGGGAAGAGCTGCTTGCCAGCGACGGTTTCTCGGTTCTCGACATGCTGCAGACCGTCACGCGTGAGGATGATGTCTCCATCACCACCACCCGCTCGCCGCTGCGTATCAACGGGCAGCGCCACAAGGTGGAGCGCGCAGCGCCGCGCATCGGTGAAAACAGCAAGGCAATTCGTGAGGAGTTCGGTCTATGAGTGCGATCAAGCTGAAAGGCATGACCTGGAGCCACCCGCGCGGCTACGATCCGATGGTTGCCGGCGCCACGCAATGGCTGCGCGACAAGGGCGTCGAGATCGAATGGGAAAAGCGCTCCTTGCAGGATTTCGAAACCTTTCCGGTCGAGGAACTGGCGCGCAATTTCGATATGATCGTCATCGATCATCCGCATGTCGGCCAGATCACCAAGGAAGGCTGCCTGCTGCCGCTCGATGTGCCGGGCCGCGAAGCTGAGCTGAAAGCGCTTGCCGATGGTTCGGTCGGTCAATCTTTCCCGAGCTATAACTGGCAGGGCCATCAATGGGCGTTTCCGCTCGATGCGGCCACGCAGGTTCAGGCATGGCGTCCGGACCTGATTGAACAGCCTGCCACTTCGTGGGGTCAGGTGCTGGAGCTGGCGCGTGCGGGCAAGGTGCTTTTGCCATTGCGCTCGCCGCATTCGCTGATGTGCTTCTATACGCTGGCGGCAAACAACGGTTCAGCTTGCGCGACCGAAGGCGAGTTGATCAGCATCGAAGACGGCGTGAAGGCCTTTGAACAGCTTCGGGAAATCGCCGCGCTGGTGAAGCCGGAATGCTTCGCTATGGATCCGATTGCAGTGTTCGAAGAAATGGCAAAGCCAGATTCCGGCATTGCCTGCACGCCTTTGATCTATGGCTATGTGAACTATGCCATGCCGGGCTTCCGCGACCGTCTGATCCGTTTTGCCGATATTCCGGCAGGCGCGAAGGGTGTTGCAGGGTCGGCTTTGGGCGGCACCGGCATTGCCGTCTCGGCCTTTACGAAGCACCCGCAAGCGGCTATCGACTTCGCCTATTGGATCGCGAGCGGCGCGGTGCAGAAGGGGCTTTATGCCGCCTCCAACGGCCAGCCCGGCCATGCGGAAGCATGGGAAGACGAGGGCGTGAATGCGGCCACGTCGGGCTTCTATCGCGATACGCGCGCAACGCTGGAAGGCGCTTGGGTGCGCCCGCGCCATGACGGCTACATGCCTTTCCAGGAAGCAGCTTCCGAGCGCATCAACAAGGGCCTTCAGGGCAATGAATCGGCAGAACAGGTAATCGCCGATCTGAACCGGCTCTTCCGCGAAAGCTTCTGACGGCTGGAATTCGCCGACCTCTCCGCCCTCATCCTGAGGAGACTCCTGAGCTTGCGAAGGAGGCGTCTCGAAGGGTGAGGAGGCAGCTTCCCGTTTCCTATCCCTCGATCCTTCGAGACGTCTCCCCGAGCTTCGCTCAGGGAGTCTCCTCAGGATGAGGGGGGAAGCTTACAAGTTCCAGATACGGCGCGCGTTCTCAGACAGAAGGCGCGCCTTTTCGTCATTGCCGCAGCCTTCGAGCAGGGCATGGGTCGTTGCCACCCAGGTTGCCAGCCCGCCATCGACGGAGCTTGCCAGCGTGCAGACCGGCCAGTCGCTGCCCCACACCACGCGATCCCAGCCGAAAGCCTTGATCACATGCTCGACATAGGGGCGGATCGTCTCGGCAGTCCAGCTTTGCGCATCGGCATACGCCACCACACCGGAAATCTTCGCCACGACATTGGGCCTGCGGGCAATTTCAGTGATGCCTTTCTGCCAGCTTTCCAGCGCGCCCGACTTGACGTCCGGCACACCGCAATGATCGAGCACGAATTGCAGGCCCGGCGCGAGATCGGCGAGCGCGATGGCCTTGTCGATCTGGTGCGGCAGTGTGCAGAGATCGAAAGTCAGGCGCGTATTTTCCATACGCTTCAGGTTTAGGCGAAACAGCGCGCCTTCGGAAAGCTCGTCCGGCACGACATGCAGAACACGGCGAAAACCTTTGACAAAGGGATCGGCAAGCTGGCGCTCAAGATAAGCGGCGAAGCCTTCTTCCTCGGGGCGGCAGGAGCCGATAGCGCCTTTGATGAAGCCGCCGGAGTGGACAGAAATGGCACGCACATTCTCGGTTTCAGCCTGTATGGCTTCCGGTGCAACATCCACTTCCATGTGCAGGGCGGCGGCGATGCCGCAGCGTTCCGCCTGCTGCCGGTAGGTGTCGAACAGAAAATCCCGATCAAGCGCTGGCACGCTGCCAAGCCAGGGATAGCTGAGCGCGCTTTTGTCGATCAGGTGCAGATGGGTATCAATCAACATGAGATTCCTCCTGCGTCGATATTTTCAAAAAAGAAGATAGTTTTCAAATAAGAATTCAATCGAGCGTGGAGAGATCAGCGCCGACGAGCTTCGACAGTTCCTGCACGGTCTTTTGCAACAGCGTAATGGTCTGGGTGATGTCCGGCGCGGAAGACGAATTCACCAGCGTGACATAGGGGCAGGTCAGTGCCGCGATGCAGGTGCCGTCGGGACCGAGAATTGGGGCGGAGAGGTTGTAGACGCCTGCAACCTGCGCACTTGGCATCATTTCGTAGCCGCGCTCGCGGATCTGGTCGAGACGCTCATAGAAACTCGCGTCGAGATCGATGCGCTCGCTTTCCTTGACATATTCGGCGATCATCATCTTGCGCTCTTCCGGGGAGCGGAAGGCAAGCAGCACATGGCCCGAACCGGTGTCGAACAGGCTGATATGCGAGCCGACGCGGATCGAAATGCCCCAATAATCTGGCGCTTCCTGCTGCGCAATCACCACCACCGAGCCGCGGTCGAACACGGCGAGCTGGTTTGCCTGCTTGGAACGGTCGGCAAGCTCACGCATGAAGGGCGTTGCAAAAGAGGCGAGACGGCGCACCGGCGCATGCAATTGGGCAAGGCCGAACAGCTTCAGCGTCAACGAATAGCGGTCGCCCTCAAGCTTGGTGACATAGCCGCGTTTCACCAGCCGGTCGAGCATGCGGTAGAATTCGTTCGGGCTGCGATCCAGATGCTTGGCAATCTCGGCCTGCGTCAGTCCGCCGTCAACGCCTGCCAGCAATTCGAGGATATCAAGGCCCTTGTCGAGCGCGGGTGCGCGGTAGCGATCATCGGTTTCCAAATGCGTCCCCCCAAGGTGGTCCTTCGTGAATTTCGTAATTCATATACAAACATTGTCAGGTGTGAAAGTCGTATATGCGCGATAAAACGCCTTGACCGTTATTGAATACTATGTTTGCATATAAATACAACCTTCACAACCGGGGGTGCGGACAGGGAGTGTCCGTTTTAGGAGGAGAAGAGATGCAGAATTTCAAATCGCGCATTTTGGCAGGCGTGGCGCTGATGGCCGTGGGGATGGCTCCGGCGGTTGCAGCCGATCTGCCGGGCAAGTTTGAAGGCGTGACGATCAACGCCAAGCTTATTGGCGGCCAGCAGTATGAAGCGCTCTATTCGCGTATCGGCGAATGGGAGAAGGCCACTGGCGCCAAGGTCAACATCCTTTCCAAGAAGAACCACTTCGAGCTGGACAAGGAAATCAAGTCCGACATCGCTTCCGGTTCGATCAACTGGTGCGTCGGTTCCAACCACTCGTCTTTCGCACCGCAGTATACGACACTGTACACCGATCTGAATGCGCTTGTTCCGAAGGAAGAAATCGAAGGCTTCGTGCCATCGGTCATCAAGGCTTCGACGCTCAATGGCAAGCTGATCATGTTGCCGCGTGCGCAGTTCGACGTTTCGGCGCTTTACTATCAAAAGAGCCTTTTCCAGGACGAAGCCAAGCAGAAGGCTTTCAAGGAGAAATACGGCTACGACCTCGCGCCGGCCAAGACCTGGAAGGAAGTGTCGGATCAGGCTGTATTCTTCGCTGACCCGCCGAATTTCTACGGCACGCAGTTTGCGGGCAAGGAAGAGGCCATCAATGGCCGCTTCTATGAAATGCTGGTCGCTGAAGGCGGCGACTATCTCAAGGACGGCAAGCCTGCTTTCAATTCGGAAGCCGGTGTTCGCGCCCTCGACTGGTTCGTCAATCTCTACAAGGCAAAGGCCGTCCCTGCCGGTACGACCAACTATCTGTGGGATGAACTGGGCGCAGGCTTTGCTTCCGGCACCATCGCAATCAATCTGGACTGGCCGGGCTGGGCGACCTACTTCAACGATCCTAAGTCGTCGAAGGTCGCTGGCAATGTCGGCATCGCTCCGGCGCCGACTGGTTCTTCCGGCAAGCGCACCGGCTGGTCGGGTCATCATGGCTTCTCGGTAACGGAAGCCTGCCCGACGAAGGAAGCCGCTGCCTCGCTCGTCTGGTTCCTGACCAACGAGGATTCGCAAAAGCAGGAATCGGCTGCAGGCACGCTCCCGACCCGTACCGCTGTCTGGGATTACGTCATCGCGCAGGCAGCTTCCGATCCATACAAGAAGGAAGTGCTCTCGGTGTTCCAGGAAACGGCAAAGACCGCATTCCCGGTTCCGCAGACCCCGTCCTGGATCGAAATCTCCAATGCGGTCTATCCTGAGCTTCAGGCTGCGATCCTTGGCGACAAGACGTCCCAGCAGGCTCTCGACGACGCTGCCAAGAAGGCAACGCAGATCCTTGAGGATGCGGGCGAGCTCTGATCCTGCCTGAATAAAATCATGGGCCCGCCCTGAAACCTTTTTGGGGCGGGCCTTTTTTGCCAGTAGCACTGCCTGTTCGGTACCACCGGTTGCCAGTTCCACTGTTTGCCAATCCACTGTCTGGAAGAGCAATGTTCAAGAGACTTTCCCCGCCGGTCCTGCTTCTGCTCCCGGCATTTATCATCCTCGCAGCGGTGGTTCTGTTTCCTCTCGCGCTGTCGCTTTATTCGAGCTTCACGCCGTTCCGGCTGACGCGCCCCGAGAGCCTGTTCAACTTCATCGGTTTCCGCAACTATCAGCGCATTCTGACCGACTGGGTGTTCTGGGCGGCCTTCATCCGCACGGTGGTCTTCCTCACCATTGCGCTCAATCTGGAAATGCTGCTCGGCCTCGGCCTTGCCATGCTCGTCAACAAGGCGACGCGCGGCCAGCGCGTGTTGCGCACGTTGATGATGTTCCCGATGATGTTCTCGCCGGTGCTCGTCGGCTTCCAGTTCAAGTTCATGTTCAATGACAATATCGGTCTGGTCAACAATGCGCTGCAGTCGCTGGGCCTGACCAATACCGCCATTCCATGGCTGATCGACGGCAATCTGGCACTGATCGCCATCCTGCTGGCGGAAGTCTGGATGTCGACCTCGGTCTTCGCGATCCTCATTCTGGGCGGTCTTCTGTCCATGCCGCAGGATCCGGTGGAAGCCGCGCGCGTCGATGGCTGCACGCCATGGCAGACCTTCCGCTATGTCATCTGGCCTTACCTGATGCCTTTCGCCTATATCGCGATGACCATCCGTTCGCTGGATGTGGCGCGCGCCTATGACATTGTGAAGATCATGACCGATGGCGGCCCGGCGCGTCGCACCGAGCTGATCTGGACCCTGGTTGGCCGCACGGCCTATGCGGATGCGCAGATGGGCATGGCCAATGCCATGGCCTATGTCGCGATCCTGCTCTCGATCCTCTTCACCGTCTTGTTCTTCCGCAAACTTGCGTCCGCACGCACGCAGATTGGAGCGGAGTGGTAATCATGGCAACAACAACACTCAGCAACAGCCAGCATCGCCTGCTGCGCCGTATCAAGAAAATCGCCTATCTGGTCGGCCTGTTTCTGGCGATGACTGTCATCTGCCTGCCCGGCCTGTGGATCGTGCTTTCCTCGCTGCGTCCGCCGGTCGAAATCATGGCGAAGCCGCCGGTGTGGATTCCGCAGGAAATCACCTTCGAGGCCTATCGCGCCATGTTCTCGGGCGCAGGTGCTGGCGGTATTCCGGTCTGGGATTATTTCCGCAATTCGCTCATCATCTCGGTGACCTCCACCGTGATTGCGCTGATCGTCGGCGTTTCGGGCGGCTATGCTTTCGCGCGCTTCCGCTTCTGGGGCAAGTCGGCAACCTTCCTCGGTTTCATGTTGACGCGTTCGGTGCCGGGTATTGCGCTCTCGCTGCCGCTCTTCATGGTGTTTTCCCGCGTTGGCATCATCGACACCCATTTCGGCCTCATCCTGACCTATGTGGCGCTGAACGTGCCATTCACGATCTGGCTGATCGACGGCTTCTTCCGTCAGGTGCCTAAGGATCTTGCGGAAGCCGCCCAGATTGACGGCTGCACGCGCTGGCAGGCTTTCTGGCAGGTGGAGTTCCCACTGGCCGGCCCCGGCATCGCGACGGCAGGCATTTTTGCCTTCCTCACGTCGTGGAACGAATATGCGCTGGCTTCCCAGCTCACCCGTTCCGTCAATTCCAAGACCCTTCCTGTGGGTCTTCTCGATTACACCGCTGAATTCACCATCGACTGGCGCGGCATGTGCGCGCTGGCGGTCGTGATGATTATTCCGGCGCTGACCCTCACATTCATCGTCCAGAAACACCTCGTTGCTGGTCTGACGTTCGGCGCGGTTAAAGGTTGATATAGCAATGGCTCAGCTTTCCATCAAAAATCTCGTCAAGCGCTACGGCAATGTCGGCGTGGTGCATGGCATCAATCTCGAAATCGCGGACAAGGAGTTCGTGGCGCTGGTCGGTCCTTCCGGCTGCGGCAAGTCCACGACGCTGCGCATGATCGCGGGTCTGGAATCCATCACCGACGGCACGCTGGAAATCGGCGGCAAGGTGGTCAACGATCTGCCGCCACGTGACCGCAACATCTCGATGGTGTTCCAGTCCTATGCGCTCTATCCGCATATGTCGGTGCGCGAGAACATGGGTTTCTCGCTGAAGATCGCCAAGCAGTCGCAGACGGAAATCGACCGTCGCGTCAATGAAGCCTCGGCAATTCTCGGTCTTGAAGCGTTGATGGAACGTCGCCCGGCGCAGCTCTCCGGCGGCCAGCGCCAGCGCGTCGCCATGGGCCGCGCCATTGTGCGCAATCCGGAAGTGTTCCTCTTCGACGAACCGCTGTCGAACCTCGACGCCAAGCTGCGCACCCAGATGCGCACTGAAATCAAGAAGCTGCATGCCAAGGTACAGTCGACGGTCGTTTACGTGACGCATGATCAGGTCGAAGCCATGACGCTTGCCGACCGCATCGTCATCATGCGCGATGGCCATATCGAGCAGGCCGGAACCCCGGATGAAGTCTTCAAGCGTCCCGCAACGCAGTTCGTTGCCGGTTTCATCGGCTCCCCGCCGATGAATATGGGCGAGGCGACGGTGACGGGCGACGATCTGGTCTTCGCAAACGGCGACCGCCTGCCATTGCCTGCCCAGTTCCGGGGCAAGGCCAAGGACGGCTCCAAGGTGACATTCGGCCTGCGCCCGGATGATGTCTTCCCGAAAGGCCACGGCATTTCCACCAGTGAAGCCGTGCATGAAAAAGACATGCGTGTTTCGATCACCGAGCCGCTCGGCAATGAAACGCTGGTTTTCGTGGAATTCGCCGGCAAGGAATGGGTGGCGCGTATGCTGAACCCGCGTCACCTGCAACCGGGCGAAACCATCACAATGCAACTCGATCTGTCGCAGGCGCATCTTTTCGATGCCGCAAGCGGCAAGACTTTGGCCCAGAATGGGGCAGTCTGACCATGGCACGTATTGAAAAAGTTGAACTGCGCATGGTTGACCTTCCGCCGAAGGTCAAGCGCACCGACGCGATCCAGAGCTTTGTCAGCCAGGAAACGCCGATTGTCACCATCACGGACAGCGACGGTGCGGTCGGCACGGGCTACAGCTATACGATCGGCACTGGCGGTTCGTCCGTCATGCGCCTGTTGAGCGACCATCTCGTGCCGCTGATCATCGGTGAGGACGCCGATTGCATCGAAGCCATCTGGCGCAAGCTGGAATTCGCAACCCATGCCACGACCATCGGCCCGATCACCGCGCTGGCGCTGGCCGCAGTCGATACTGCGCTTTGGGATCTGCGCGCCAAGAAGCAGGGCCTGCCGCTCTGGAAGCTCGCAGGCGGCGCCAAGGAAAGCTGCCCGCTCTACACGACAGAAGGCGGCTGGTTGCATATCGAGAAAGAAGCGCTGGTCGAGGATGCGTTGCAGGCCAAGGCCAAGGGCTTCACTGGCTCCAAGGTCAAGATCGGCAAGCCGCATGGTTCTGAAGATTATGCGCGCCTGTCCGCCGTGCGCGCGGCGCTGGGCGACGGCTTCGAAATCATGACCGATTGCAATCAGGGCTTTACGGTGGAAGAAGCCATTCGTCGCGCCGAGCGCCTGAAGGAGCTTGATCTGGCATGGATCGAAGAGCCGCTTCCAGCTGACGATCTCGACGGTCATATCCGCCTGACGCGCTCCACCCCGACGCCGATTGCGGTGGGCGAATCCATTTACTCGATCCGCCATTTCCGCGAATATATGCAAAAGGGCGCTTGCTCCATCGTACAGGTGGATGTGGCGCGTATAGGCGGCATCACGCCTTGGCTGAAAGTCGCCCATGCGGCGGAAACATTCGACATTCCGGTCTGCCCGCACTTCCTGATGGAGCTGCATGTCAGCCTCGTCTGCGCGGTGCAGAACGGTCGCTATGTCGAATATATTCCGCAGCTCGACGACCTCACGACCAAGGGCATGGAAATTCGCGACGGTCGCGCCATTGCACCGTCGGAGCCGGGCATTGGCATCGAGTGGGATTGGGACGCAGTGCGCGCCCGGTCGATTTCGGAATTCACCCGCGAGATAACGGAGGCGGCATGACGTCTCCCGCAAAACAGCGCATGGGCATGGTGATTGGCCTCAATGCGGAGAAGATCGCAGAATATAAGAAGCTGCACGCAGCTGTGTGGCCGGAAATTCTGGCGCTCATCTCGGAATGCAACATCACCAACTATACGATCTTTCTCAAAGAGCCGGAAAACCTGTTGTTCGGCACATGGGATTATGTTGGCACCGACTTTGACGCCGACATGAAGAAGATGGCCGATAACCCAAAAAATCAGGAATGGTGGTCCTTTTGCATGCCATGCCAGAAGCCGTTTGAGACCCGCAAAGAGGGCGAGTGGTGGGCAATGATGGAAGAGGTGTTCCATCATGACTGAGGCTTTCGATCCAAAGCAGCTGCGTCAGTGGTGGGCGAAGCCCTCCAAGCCGAAGCCCATCGTGATCTTCGGCGCGGGCAGCATTGTCGGCGACGCGCATCTGCCCGCCTACAAGAAGGGCGGCTTTCCGGTTGCAGGTATTTTCGATCCCAATCTGGACAAGGCTAAAGAGCTTGCCGATCAATGGGGCATCGAGGCGTTTGCCAGTGCTGAGGAAGCGCTTGCCGTCGAAGGCGCGATCTTCGATCTGGCCACGCCGCCATCAGCCCATACAGCGATCCTGTCGCAATTGCCGGAAGGTGCAGCTGTTCTGATCCAGAAGCCGATGGGCAGCGACCTTGCCGCAGCAACCGAAATCCTGAAAGTCTGCCGCGCGCGCAATCTGAAAGCGGCGGTGAATTTCCAGCTGCGTTTCGCGCCGATGATGCTCGCTCTTTACGACGCCGTCGATAAGGGCCTGCTTGGCGAAGTGGTGGATTTCGACGCATGGCTGGCGCTTGCCACGCCGTGGGGTCTGTGGCCGTTCCTGAAAGGTCTGCCGCGCATCGAGATCGCCATGCATTCGATCCACTATCTGGATTTCATCCGCGGTCTGCTCGGCAATCCGCTTGGCGTTCACGCCAAGACCATTGGTCATCCAAACCATGACGTGGCCCAGACCCGCACCGCCGCAATCCTCGATTATGGCGACCGTGTCCGTTGTGCGCTTTCGGTCAATCATGACCATGATTTCGGCCGCAAGTTTCAGGCCTGCGAGTTCCGCATCTGCGGCGCGCAAGGTGCGGCCTATGTGAAACTGGGCGTCAATCTCGACTATCCGCGCGGCGAGCCGGATGAACTCTGGATCAAGCCCAAGGGCGGTGACGACTGGGTTTCCGTGCCGCTTGAAGGTGCCTGGTTCCCGGACGCTTTCCTCAATCGTATGGCGCAATTGCAGCGTTTCGCGACTGGCGAAGATGCCGAGCTGGTGGGGTCCGTCGAAGATGCCTGGCACACCATGGCGCTTGTCGAGGCCGCCTATCAGTCGAGCGCCGCGCCTGCCACGCCGCTCGCCGCAAAACCGGAGGTCTGACCATGGCCGAACAGACAATCTACTACGAAGACTATGAGATGAACCATGTGCGCCTCACCACGGGCCGCACCATCACCGAAACCGATTTCGTGGTTCATGCCGGGCATACGGGCGATTTCTTTCCGCATCATATGGATGCGGAATTCGCCAAGACCTTGCCGGGCGGCCAGCGCATTGCGCATGGCACCATGATTTTTGCCATCGGCGTCGGCCTTACGGCGACGCTGATCAACCCGGTTGCTTTTTCCTATGGTTATGATCGTCTGCGGTTTATTCGTCCGGTGCATATCGGCGATACGATCCGCACACGCGTGACGATCAGTGCCAAGGAAGACGATCCCAAACGCGCCAATATGGGTCGCGTGACGGAACGCTGCGAAGTGCTTAATCAGCGGGATGAAGTGGTGCTCGCTTGCGATCACATCCTGCTTGTCGAACGGAAGGCTTGAAAATGACGATACGCTTTGATGGAAAAACCGCGCTGATAACCGCCGCAGCTCAGGGGATTGGCCGCGCCAGCGCGCTGGCTTTCGCGGAAGCGGGCGCCAAGGTCTATGCGACCGACATCAACACCGATGCGCTCAAGGAAATCGAAGGCGTCAACGGCATCATCACCCGCAAGCTCAACGTGCTTGACGAGGCTGAGGTGAACACGCTTGTAGCCGAGATCGGCCAGGTGGACATCCTGTTCAACTGCGCAGGTGTCGTCCATGGCGGCTCCATTCTCGAAATGAAGGACGAAGACCTCGACTTCGCCGTCAATCTCAACGTCAAGGCGATGATCCGCACCATCCGCGCCGTGCTGCCGGGCATGCTGGAACGCAAGGACGGCGCCATCGTCAACATGGCTTCCGTCGCATCGAGCGTGAAGGGCGTGCCGAACCGTTTCGCCTATGGCGTCACCAAGGCTGCCGTTATCGGTCTCACCAAGGCCGTCGCCGCCGATTATGTCGCCAAGGGCATCCGCTGCAACGCGATCTGCCCCGGCACGGTCGAAAGCCCATCCTTGCAGGACCGTCTGCGTTCGCAGGGCGATTATGAAGAACAGCGCGCGGCGTTTATCGCTCGTCAGCCGATTGGCCGCATCGGTCAGCCGGAAGAGATTGCCGATCTCGCCGTTTATCTCGCCGGTGCAACCTACACGACCGGTCAGGCTTACAATATCGATGGCGGCTGGACGATTTAGGGCAGTCGATATTCAGGCTCTGGCGGCCTGCAAATGGCATTTTTCTTCGCTTCCGGTGCTCATGTACCTTTAAGTACATTCCGCTCCGGTTCTCGAAAAACACCATTTTCGGCACGCCATAGCCGGAATCTCAACCACCCCTAACGCCCTCTCTTTCATCCCCCCAAAGGAGCAAAATCATGAAATTTCTTCGTTACGGTGAAGCTGGTCAGGAAAAGCCGGGCATTCTCGATGCCGATGGTGCGATCCGCGATCTCTCCGCGCATGTAAGCGACCTTTCCGGTGCGGCTCTGGCCCCCGATGCGCTGGCCAAGCTTGGCGCTGTCGACGTCAATTCGCTGCCGAAGGTTGAAGGCAATCCGCGCCTTGGTCCTTGCGTTGCAGGCACCGGCAAGTTCATCTGCATCGGCCTCAACTATGCCGATCATGCCGCCGAATCCGGCATGGCTGTGCCGCCTGAGCCGGTCATCTTCATGAAGGCCACTTCGGCTATCGTCGGCCCGGATGACGATGTTCTCATCCCGCGCGGCTCGGAAAAGACCGATTGGGAAGTTGAACTCGGCATCGTCATCGGCAAGACCGCCAAATACGTTTCGGAAGATGATGCGCTGGACTACGTTGCCGGCTACTGCACGCTGCATGACGTTTCCGAACGCGCTTTCCAGATCGAACGCGCCGGTCAGTGGACCAAGGGCAAGTCCTGCGACACGTTCGGCCCGACCGGCCCATGGCTGGTGACGAAGGACGAAGTCGCCGACCCGCAGAACCTGAAAATGTGGCTCACCCTCAATGGTGAAACCATGCAGGACGGCTCGACCAAGACGATGGTCTATGGCGTTCGCTATCTCGTTTCCTATCTCTCGCAGTTCATGTCCCTGCAGCCGGGCGACATCATCTCCACCGGCACGCCTCCCGGCGTCGGCATGGGCATGAAGCCGCCTCGCTACCTCAAGGCTGGTGATGTCGTCGAACTCGGCATTGAAGGCCTTGGCACGCAGAAGCAGAACGTGCGCGCTGACATCTAGGCTTTTGTTTATGCATGATCCCAACACCGTTCCCATGTTTTGGGATCATGCCCTGATCACGGATATATCATGACGAAAATCACTGACCTGCGCGTCTTCGATCTGCGTTTCCCGACTTCGCAAAGTCTGGACGGTTCGGATGCCATGAACCCGGACCCGGATTATTCGGCGGCTTATGTCATCCTTGATACGGATGATGCGTCGCTGAAGGGCCACGGCCTTACCTTCACCATCGGACGCGGCAACGACATTTGCTGTCAGGCGATTCTCGCCATGCGTCATCTGGTTGTCGGCTCCTCGATGGATGATTTCCTCGCGGCCCCCGGCAAGTTCTGGCGCTACCTGACCGGCGACAGCCAGCTGCGCTGGATCGGCCCGGACAAGGGCGCGATGCATCTCGCCACCGGTGCAGTCGTCAACGCCTTCTGGGACCTCGCTGCAAAGCAGGCTGGCAAGCCGGTATGGCGGCTTGTGGCCGATATGTCTCCGGAAGAAATTGCCGACATTGTCGATTATCGCTATCTCACCGATGCGCTGACGCGTGACGAGGCTCTTGCGATCCTCCGCAAGGCGGAAGCTGGCAAGGCAGAGCGTATCGCCACGCTCGAAGCGGAAGGCTATGCCTGCTATACGACGTCGGCCGGCTGGCTCGGCTATGACGACGACAAGCTGCGCCGTCTTTGCCAGGAAGCCATCGATGAAGGTTTCGACCACGTCAAGATGAAGGTTGGCCGCGATCTCGAAGACGATATCCGTCGCCTGACCATTGCGCGCGAAGTGATCGGTCCCGACCGTTATCTGATGATCGACGCCAATCAGGTCTGGGAAGTCGATCAGGCCATCGAATGGGTCAACAAGCTGGCCTTCTCGAAGCCGTTCTTCATTGAAGAGCCGACCAGCCCGGACGATGTGGCAGGCCATCGCAAGATTCGCGAAGCCATTGGCGACGTGAAGGTCGCAACTGGCGAAATGTGCCAGAACCGCATCATGTTCAAGCAGTTCATCGCAGAAGGCGCTATCGATATCGTCCAGATCGACAGCTGCCGCATGGGCGGCCTGAACGAAGTTCTGGCGGTGCTGCTGATGGCTGCCAAGTTCGGCAAGCCGGTCTGGCCGCATGCGGGCGGCGTTGGCCTGTGCGAATATGTGCAGCATCTGTCGATGATCGACTATGTGGCCGTTTCGGGCACCAAGGAAGGCCGTGTGATCGAATATGTCGATCATCTGCACGAGCACTTCATCGACCCATGCGTGATCAAGAACGCGGCCTATATGCCGCCGTCACTGCCGGGCTTCTCGATCGAGATGAAGCCGCAGTCGATTGCGGAATACACATTCAAGGGCTGAACCGGCATCAGCCCTGTGTAGAATACGAAAACGCCGCGCTGAGAAGCGCGGCGTTTTTATTTCGCTATCCTAGAGAAAACGGATCATCAACGCGCCAGTGAGCAGCAATACGGCTCCCACGACGCGTCCAGCGGTGATCTCTCGCACCGCAACGCCCATGAAGCCGATGCGGTCGGCGAGCAATCCGGCCATCAGCTGACCGGCCACGGCAAGGCCCATCACGGCTGCCGCGCCAATACGCGGTGTCAGCAAGATGGATGCCGTGACATAAATGCAGCCAAGCGCACCGCCTGCAACAAACAGCCAGCCTGCCGGAACGTTGAACGCTGGGAGGTTACCGGTCGCCTTGGCGGTGATGGCAGAGACGATGGCGAGAATGACCGCGCCCGCAAGAAACGAGATTGCGGCAGCGGTCGGTGGCGAGCCAAGTCCGCGCGCAAGTGCTGCATTGATCGGCGCTTGAATGGCAATGCAGGCACCCGAAAGAACGCCGAACAAGGTCCACAGCATAGAATATCCTCTCCTGGGTTTCCCGTTTAACCGAAGGCTGGACGCCAAATGTTTCACCAACGGTCCCCGACCATCTGATGAAAAGAGCAACGGGTAAGAATGCGCTAAAATGCTATCGCATAAAGCGGTAAAAATAGGCGATCACTTTTCAGGGAAAATTTTCGAAATCAACCAGATGAAACAGAAGAAGATGGTGGACGAATATTGGGGTCAAATTATTTATAGAGTTACAAGTAAAACTAATAATTATACTTTTTTCCTATTTGGAAAAAATCTGAATGATCCTATCAGGATATTGTTTCTATAAAAAATAATAAAGGATTGAAATTATGTCAGCATTAATAATGGCCCCATTATGGGGTTCTATTTTTTCGTCCGTTATTGCTTCGATAACATCACTTGTTATTCATTTTACCTAAAAAAGATTACGGAGGATGAAATTGTTTCTGGCTATTGGCGCCTGCATAACGTTCCTCGCTGCTGCAGCGATTGGAATTCCGTTTATGCTCTAGGCCTTTGATGATCATCAAAACAGAAAAGCGCGGCGAGCTTGTTTGCACGCCGCGCTTTTGCTTTATGGACCGGAGGAGTGTCGGTCACTCGCGCTTGTCCCGCGATAAGAAGTTGCCGCGTATCTTTTCCAGCCAGCCGAACACGTTGCCTACGGCGCTTCCGCCTTTGCCCAACAGCTCGATCAGTTCGCTTTCCGCTCTTTCGCGCGTCGTGGTGTCAGCCTCCGGCAGCGGTGGCAGGATATGCGCGAAATAGGTTTTGGCCAGCAGCCGGTGCAGCAAGCGCTCGCCGATAAACGGCTCGTCATTGTTGAGCGCGCGCGCGGCCTTCAACAAGGTGCGGATATCATATTGCACGGGGCTGATATCAGGCACCTGCTTGTGCAGGCCGAGCAGCGTATAGACGCCCACGCGTGCCGTGCGGATCGAACTGTCCATGGTAAAAATGATATCGTTCGAGGTTTCCACAAACTGGCCCATCAACGCCAGATTGGTGCAGCCAGCGGGCACGACATGGGGTCGATCCCCGGCTGCGCGCGGCATGAACATGGCGGTGATATAGGGCATCAACGCCAGGCGCGCTTTGGTGTTTGCCACGACGGCGTCGATCTGGCCCTCGATACCGAGGTGATAACAAAGCTCGGCAATGATTTCGCGACCCGTACAGGCCGGCATAGGTTTCTTGATGTAATTGCCGTCCTTGTCCATCAACAGGGCATAGATCCAGAGCAC
Source organism: Ochrobactrum sp. 19YEA23 (assembly GCF_029909865.1). Classification (NCBI taxonomy): domain Bacteria; kingdom Pseudomonadati; phylum Pseudomonadota; class Alphaproteobacteria; order Hyphomicrobiales; family Brucellaceae; genus Ochrobactrum; species Ochrobactrum sp. 19YEA23. The sequence goes on from NZ_JASAMQ010000001.1 coordinate 633,099, forward strand.
CAGCACATCGTCCGGCTGGTCGGGGAAATGCGGCTGGCGATTGCAGGTGAAGCTCAAAACCCAGTTGGAATCCGTAAAGGTGATGATGCCGCCGGTTACGGTTCTTCCGGAATAGGGATCATTGACCGACAGTTCCTTCAGCTTGTCGATGAGCGGCGACGGCTTGCAGGTTAAAGTGACGGATTCCCACATCGACTTGTCGATATCGCCATAGAACTTCTCCGGCTTGCCGAATATCGGCGATTTCTTGGCGAGGTTTTTCCAGAGCGCCCAGTCGCTTTCATCGCCCGGATCATGTCGTCCTCGTTCGAGCACAGGGGTGGTGTTCATATCGCCATAGGCGGTGCCTTCGGTCATCGAGCCGCTAAGCGCGAAGACAAGATCATGCGGGCCGACCGCGATTGTCTTGTCCTTGCCGTCAACCTTGACCTTGATGCCGGTAACCGTGCGTGCATCACCATCCACGCTCATATCGAGATCGTAGCTGCGCGTGCCGAACTGGACCTTTACGCCCGCTTTCTGCAAATGCGTGACGAGGGGAGGGACGAAGCTGTCATATTGGTTATATTTCGGAAACACCAATGCCGACATGTCATGAAGACCGTCGAGCGCATCCAGAAAACGGTGCATATAGAGCTTCATTTCAAGCAGGCTTTGCCAGTTCTCGAAAGCGAACATGGACCGCCACAGATACCAGAAATTGGTCTCCAGAAACCCTGCGCTGAAATACTGCTCAATGGTGATGTCGTTCAGCTCTTCCTTGCGCTTGAGCAGAAGCCGGATCAATTCCCACTGCTGGGAGCGGGACAGGCCCAAGGTGGAAAAGTCGCGAATCTTTCCGCGCTGGTGCATCAGCCGGGCTTTGGAGAAATTAGGGTCGTTGTCGTTGAGGAGCCGGTATTCATCGAGGACGCTATATCCTTCCGGAAGCTCAAGCGCCTGCACGTCCTGGAACATGTCCCACAGATTGTCGTAGTTCCAGTTCATTTCGCGGCCGCCGCGGATGATATAGCCATCTTCGGGGTTTCCCGCGCCATCCAGCGACCCGCCCTCGATTTGCATGGCATCGAGAATGGTGATGTCTTCGCCTTTTATGCCGCCATCGCGGATCAGATAGAACGCCGCAGAAAGACCTGCGATCCCACTGCCGATGATCCAGGCCTTGCGGCCTTTCACGGCTTTGGACGGTACAGGGCGGTTGCGCATGTAAGCGCCCATCATATCCGGCGGGGGGAGTGTATTTTCAGGGGTGTGGCTCCAATAGCCGGACGTGGTGTCGTTTTCGACCTTGAATGGCTTGTCGCTCTGTGAATCGGGAAATCTTGCCTTCTTCATTCAAAATCACCTCGTTATTTTCCGCAGGGTCGTGCGTGCCAACGTTCCAAAAGTGGGACGGAAGCGCTGAGGTGAGAGATAGGGCAGGTTTCGAGGGCGCATAGCTCCCAAAACGGTCATTCCGCATATGGCGTTTTTTTGCGCGCGCGGATGCCGTTTATAAAAAATGTGAAGGAGGCGCAGACGCAAATGCTCTTACAACCCTCTTTTACAAGAAGGTTATTCAGGCGTGCAATTTTACGGGAAATCGTGCGCGTTCAAAGAGATGACTGGTGCTGCGAGAGAGGATTGAACTCTCGACCTCTCCATTACCAATGGAGTGCTCTACCACTGAGCTACCGCAGCATTCTCTTGAGTGCGGCGGACTTCTGACACATCATTACGCAAATCGCAAGCGACCAAATGCATTTCTTTTCACATAATGTGGAAATCTGCGTATAGCTGCGCATCATGCCGCTTTTCTGGCGCTTTTTCTCGTAGTAGACACGGCTCATGAGTGAAAAACCGATCAATCAGGAACGTCAAAACCAGCTGGACCGTCAAAAAAAACGGCTGGCCGATCAGCTGCGCGCGAATCTGATGCGCCGCAAGGAACAGTCGCGCTCGCGACGCTCCGGAGAGGCAGATGAGCGCAATGACGGCATTTCCACTGCTGGTAAAGAAACCGAATAGGCCTTTCTTGAAGAGAGACGTCGGCTAAGGTAAAAGCGCATTTCTGTTCTCGGTTGCCATTGTCGTTCGAAAGCGATTCGCGTTTGAACGTAATTCCGCCGCAAGACTCGTCATTTTGTCAGTATCGCCGCCGCGCCGTTCAGGCAGCAGCAACAGCACATCCCGAAAAGGGTGAACCGGTTTTCGGGCAAGATGTGCTTAAAAACAAACAGTTGGAATGCTGATCCGATTTTCCCGATCGAAACGCGTTCCAACGGCTTCAAATCGATTACCGGGGGCAAGCCCCGGCCCAGAAGGGGAAACAGCATGGATCGCATCAAAATCGTCGGCGGTAATAAGCTGAATGGAATCATTCCGATCTCGGGCGCAAAAAATGCCGCTTTGCCCTTGATGATCGCTTCTCTCTTGACCGACGATACGCTGACGCTTGAAAATGTGCCGCACCTGGCCGATGTCGAGCAGCTGATCCGCATCCTCAGCAATCATGGCGTCGATTATTCGGTCAATGGCCGCCGCGAGCATCAGAACGGCGCCTATTCCCGCACGATTCATTTCACGGCTCGCAACATCGTCGATACCACTGCGCCTTATGAGCTTGTCTCGAAAATGCGCGCAAGCTTCTGGGTGATTGGCCCGCTTCTGGCGCGCATGGGCGAAGCAACCGTGTCGCTGCCAGGCGGCTGCGCCATCGGTACGCGCCCGGTTGATCTGCTGCTCGATTGCCTTCAGGCGCTGGGTGCCGAAATCGACATCGAAAACGGCTATGCCAAGGCGCGTGCGCCGAAGGGCGGTCTTGTCGGTGGTCGCTATCGCTTCCCGAAAGTGTCTGTCGGCGCAACGCATGTCATGCTGATGGCGGCTGCGCTCGCCAAGGGCGAGACGATCATCGAGAACCCGGCGCGTGAGCCGGAAGTCGTCAATCTTGCCGATTGCCTCAATGCAATGGGCGCGAAGATCACGGGCGCGGGCACCGGCACGATCCACGTGCAGGGCGTGACCAGCCTTTCCGGCGCGCGCGTTCGCGTCATTCCTGACCGCATCGAAACCGGCACCTATGCAATGGCTGTCGCCATGACCGGCGGTGACGTGCTGCTCGAAGGCGCGCAGGAAAGCCTGCTTTCTTCGGCGCTCGATACACTGCGTCAGGCCGGTGCGGAAATCACCGAGACCAATAGCGGCTTGCGCGTTGTGCGCAACGGCCATGGTATCCATCCCGTCGATGTCACGACCGACCCTTTCCCGGGCTTCCCGACCGACCTTCAGGCGCAGTTCATGGGCCTGATGACCAAGGCCAAGGGCACGTCGCACATCACCGAAACGATCTTCGAAAATCGCTTCATGCATGTGCAGGAACTGGCGCGTCTTGGCGCGAAGATTTCGTTGTCCGGCCAGACCGCGACCGTTGAGGGCGTGGAACGCCTCAAGGGCGCTCAGGTCATGGCGACCGATCTGCGCGCATCGGTCTCGCTGGTTATTGCGGGCCTTGCCGCCGAAGGCGAAACCGTCGTTAACCGCGTCTATCATCTGGATCGCGGGTTCGAGCGTCTGGAAGAAAAGCTTTCGCGTTGCGGCGCGAATGTCGAACGCATCAGCGGATAATCGGCAAGGGCCGGAACTTTGAGCGCATCCCGAAAAGTGTGAAACGTCTCCGCAGGGAAATCAGTTCACTGGACTGATTTCTGATCCTGCTTCGATCGGATGAGATGCGCGTTAGAGTAAAGGATTAGAGCGCCGATCCGATGCAATCGGATCGAAACGCGATCTAATCCAGGTTTCGGCTTTTTCATTCTGTCACGTTGATTGATCACAGGCTTGAAAAGCCTGTCGATTTTTTTCTGCCAACATGCAAAGTTATTGAGCAAAGTTGCTTCGTGAACCACCCATGTCGCCGATCTGGATGCGGCGTGGGACGGTTGTTTTGAACATGACAGGAAGTCGGTGCGGACCATGGATATGTTGAAGCTTGTGGCGTTGGATGAAGAGGATTTGCAGGTCCTGTCCGCCCATCTTCAGGACGCGGTTCTCAAAGTCTCAGACCTCCAATATATCGCCAAGGAACAGCGCTTCGTTCTGACGGCGAACCGTTTCGTCTGGGAAGAAGCGCGTCCGAAATTCCTGCGCAAGCCGCAATATCAGCGCCGCCGCACCGCTTTGCATTTCAACCGCGTCACTGCCGCCAAGGCCACTGGCATCGACCGCCAGAAACAGGACGACGTCCTGTCGCTGCTGACGATCGGTTTTGTCCCCGGCGAAGCGCCTGCGGGCACAATAGAACTGACATTCTCGGCAAATGCCGCTATCCGTCTTTCGGTGGAATGCATCGAAGCGCAGCTGACGGATCTGGGTGCGGCCTGGGAAACGGAATCGCTCCCGCGTCACGGCGTATGAGATGAACCTTCCATGCATCGCGTCTGCTGTCACGCGGACGGTTGCTCTTATCTGGACTATTTAAAGGAATACAAGCGTGGTCACGACGCTCAGACAAACCGATCCGAACTTCGAAAAGCAATTCGCAGCCTTTTTGTCCGGCAAGCGCGAAGTTTCGGCTGACGTAGACCGCGCAGCCCGCGAAATCGTTGAGCGCGTGCGCCTCGAAGGCGATGCGGCCCTGATCGACTATTCGCGCCGTTTCGACCGTATCGATCTGGAAAAGACCGGCATCGCCGTCACGGAAGCTGAAATTGACGCAGCTTTTGAGGCTGCACCGGCATCCACCGTCGAGGCGCTGAAACTGGCGCATGAGCGTATTGAAAGCCACCATGCACGGCAATTGCCCAAGGATGACCGTTACACTGATGCGCTCGGCGTTGAACTTGGTTCGCGCTGGACGGCAATCGAGGCTGTCGGCCTTTATGTGCCGGGCGGCACGGCCAGCTATCCAAGCTCGGTCCTGATGAATGCCGTGCCTGCCAAGGTGGCGGGTGTCGAGCGCATCGTCATGGTCGTTCCGGCACCCGATGGCATTCTCAATCCGCTGGTGCTGGTTGCGGCGCGTCTGGCAGGCGTTTCGGAAATCTATCGCGTCGGCGGCGCACAGGCTGTTGCAGCGCTTGCCTATGGCACAGAAACTATCAAGCCGGTCGCCAAGATTGTCGGCCCCGGCAATGCCTATGTCGCGGCGGCCAAGCGCATTGTGTTCGGTATCGTCGGTATCGATATGATCGCCGGTCCGTCGGAAGTTCTGGTGATTGCCGACAAGGACAACAATCCGGACTGGATTGCTGCCGATCTGCTGGCGCAGGCAGAGCATGATACCGCCGCGCAATCCATCCTCATGACCAATGACGAAGCGCTGGCGAAGGATGTGGAAGCGGCAGTCGAGCGCCAGTTGCTTACGCTGCCGCGCGCGCAGACTGCCACGGCAAGCTGGCGCGATTTCGGCGCGGTCATTCTGGTTGAAGATTTTGAGGCGGCGATTCCGCTCGCCAATCGTATTGCTGCCGAACATCTGGAAATTGCCGTTGCTGATCCTGAAGCGCTGCTGCCGAAGATCCGCAATGCCGGTTCCATTTTCATCGGCGCACACACGCCGGAAGTGATCGGCGATTATGTGGGCGGCTGCAATCACGTCCTGCCGACGGCGCGCTCGGCCCGGTTCTCGTCGGGCCTGAATGTGCTTGATTACATGAAGCGCACCTCGCTTTTGAAGCTCGGTCCGGACCAGTTGCGGGTGCTCGGCCCTGCGGCCATTGAAATCGCGCGTGCCGAGGGTCTCGACGCACACGCCAAGTCTGTCGCCATCCGGCTCAATCTATGAGGCATCATGACCGCTGGCGTTCCCAATGCCCGTCTTGTTGATGTCGAACTCGATGAATCCATCGGGCGGTCGACGCCTGACGTCGAGCATGAACGCGCGGTCGCGATTTTCGATCTGATCGAGGAGAATTCCTTTCATCCGATTGGCGACGAGACCGGCGGTCCCTACCGGCTGAAACTCTCGCTGATGGAAACGCGGCTGATCTTTGCCATCAGCCGTGAAAGCGGGGACGATGTGGCGACGCATATATTGTCGCTCACACCGCTGCGCCGCGTGGTGCGCGACTATTTCATGGTCTGCGAAAGCTATTATCAGGCAATCCGGTCGGCCACGCCAAGCAAGATCGAAGCCATCGATATGGGGCGGCGCGGGCTGCACAATGAAGGGTCGCAAACCTTGCAGGCGCGGCTGAAGGGCAAGATCGAAGTCGATTTCGACACGGCGCGGCGACTGTTCACGCTTGTCTGCGTGCTGCATTGGCGAGGTTGAGCCTGCATGGTCGCAGTTGATGTCGTGAACGCGCAGGATGATGGAGAGGGCGATGTGGGCCCGAAACAGAAACTGCCGTCATCCCTGCTTTTCGTCTGCGGCAAGAACGCGATCCGCTCGCCAATGGCCGAACTTCTTGCAAGAAAGCTGCTGCCACCCAATATATATGTGGCTTCCGCAGGTGTGAAACGCGGTGAACGCGATCCGTTCGTGGATGCCGTGCTTTCGGAAGAGGGGCTTTCGCTCGACGACCGCCAGCCGCGGGGCATTGAAGAACTGGCCGACGGCTATTTCGATCTCATCGTGACGCTGACACCACTTGCCCACCATACGGTGCTGGAGCGCATGCGCGGTTTCTCCGTGGATGTGGAATATTGGCCGACGCCGGACCCCACGCTGGTCACCGGCAGCCGCGAGCAGATCATGAATGCTTATCGCGATGTGCGGGATCGTTTGAAGACGCAGATTTTGCAGCGTTTCAGCCCGAAATAAGTTCACGGAATTCCGTTGTTCACAAATGCCGCCTAATCATATAGGTTCCGGCCAAATTTAGGATCAGAGTCCATTTTCGGACGCTTTTTATCGAAGAAAGAAACAGGTATCGCATGGCGAAAGAAGAAGTCCTCGAATTTCCGGGTGTTGTTACGGAACTGCTGCCGAATGCAATGTTCCGCGTGAAGCTCGAAAATGAACATGAAATCATCGCTCATACGGCTGGCCGTATGCGTAAGAACCGCATCCGCGTTCTGGCTGGCGACAAGGTTCTGGTCGAAATGACCCCTTACGATCTGACCAAGGGTCGCATCACCTACCGCTTCAAGTAAGCTTATCACGCACGGGCAGCCGTTTCGGGGGTGTTCTTGACGACAGTTGCGCAACACAAGCTGGTTCTGGCTTCCGGGTCTCCTCGCAGGATCGAACTGCTGGGGCAGGCCGGTATCGAGCCGGATCATATCCAGCCAGCGGACATAGACGAGACGCCGCAGCGTAGCGAGCATCCGCGCTCGCTGGCGCGCCGTCTGTCGCGTGAAAAAGCCGAAGCGGCGCTGGCGCAGCTGAAAAGCGACGCCAATTTCGCCAAGCCCTTCCTGCTTGCGGCCGATACGGTCGTCGCGGTCGGGCGGCGTATTCTGCCCAAGGCGGAAACCGCCGATGAGGCGCGGGAATGTCTGCGTCTTTTGTCGGGCCGTACCCATAAGGTTTTCACGGGCGTCTGCCTCATTTTGCCGAATGGCAATCTGCGCCAGACCCTGGTGGAAACGCGCCTGCGCTTCGAGCGCCTGTCGCGCCAGCAAATTGACGCCTATCTCTCTTCGGGGGAATGGCGCGGCAAGGCTGGCGGCTACGCCATACAAGGACTTGCAGGCAGCTTTGTCGTCAAACTGGTTGGCTCCTACAGCAATGTGGTCGGCCTGCCGCTCCAGGAAACCGTAAGCCTGCTGGCTGACGGTGATTATCCGGTCTATGCCAACTGGAGCACCGGAAAAGTTTAAGGTTTAAGCCATGAACGGCAAGAAGGACATATCCGCAGCAGCTGGCGCCCGCGTGACGCCGCTGCGCCCGACACGACCTTGCCCGGAATGCGGCAAGCCTTCGGCGCGTGACAGCTATCCCTTCTGTTCGCCGCGCTGCAAAAGCATCGATCTCAATCGCTGGCTTTCGGGAAGCTATGTCATCCCCGGCAAGCCTCTGGGCGAAGAGGACGAGGGCGAGAATTAGGCTTTTTGACGCTTTTTCTCTTGTGAAATCAATTCATTAGAGAAACTGTGAGAAAAGCGCATAAAAAATGCGATACGGTGCTGGACAGCGCGAAATTTAATGCTATAACCCACCCACTTCCGGCGGACACCAACACCGCCACACGGCAAGACCAAGTGCTTGCTACAGGATGCCCGGATAGCTCAGTTGGTAGAGCAGCGGATTGAAAATCCGCGTGTCGGTGGTTCGAATCCGCCTCCGGGCACCACTTCTTCTCCAAGAAAAAAATGCCGTATGACTGACGCTGCTATTTGCGCAACGCGCGTGCTCGTTCCGCTTTTCGCATCGGTCGCTGCTATGCTCCCTTGCGCGGATCGCTGGCAGTTCGCTATGTGAGAACATCACACATCCAACTGACATGCCGTGTGAAGAACGAAGCGGCTTTCAAACAGGGTGCACTTAAACGGGACAATCCGGGCGTTCGCTCGTGTGGATCGTGCGAGGCGCGTTACAGGGCTCAGGAGGGAGTTTTTCCATGCGTTGGCTGATCGGTGCCTTATTAATCCTGATGCCCTCTCTGGCCCTCGCTGAGGCCGATCAGGACCGTATCTCTTATGTATGCGACCATGACAATGTCATCGATGTCTTCACGTCACCTGACGATCCTGACCATATCCGGTTGAGCGCCTTTAGCCGCGATCGTCTTCTTGAGAGGGTGCCGTCCACTTCCGGAAGCAAGTTTGCAGGCGAGGGCTATGAAATCGCGTACGAGACTTTGACGAAAATCGCGATCACCTCTCAAGGCGTTACATATCAGTGCGTTATGGATTCGGTGGAGTAGGCGACCACAGTGATGTCGCTGCATTCAGCAGCGCATCGAAAGCAACGAGCCGAAGCTATTTCAGCAGCCTGATTGTGAGTGGACGCGTTCTGATCTGATGCCGGATCGGCAAAAAGCGAAGCCCGATCTGACGATCAGTCTCTCTTGAAATCTTCGCTAAATGCTTGAAAAGAAATGGCGCACCCGAAAGGATTCGAACCTCTGACCCCCAGATTCGTAGTCTGGTGCTCTATCCAGCTGAGCTACGGGTGCTTGCCTTTGTGCCGCTCGCTGCGGCGATGGGCGGTTGATAATCGGACCCATTACTAAATGCAAGCGTCTTCTGAGAAAAAAATGCCGTTATGTGAATATTTCTTGTCAAAGCCCGGTTTTCCGGGCTTCTCAACCGTTGTTTTCCCTGGGGTTTTTCCCCAATCAGGCGGTTTCCTCCCGCCGTGTCTGTTCTCTTTCGCGCTGCGCAGGCAAATCAGGCAGACGAATCTCGAAATGCGCGCCGATCGGACGGTCTTCCCGAAGCTCGATACTGCCTCCATGGGCGCGGATAAGCTCCTGCGCGATTGCGAGGCCCAGTCCGGTACCGTCGCTGCGTGTCGAGCCCTTGAACGCCGTGAAGAGGTTATCGCGCGCCTTTTGCGGCAGGCCAGGCCCCGTATCCTCGACGCCGATGATGGCTGTGGTGCCGATTCGACCGGATGAGAGCGTCAGACGCTTCACAGCGGCATCGCCGCCCGTATCATCCCTCTCCATGGCCTGCACGGAATTGCGGCACAGATTGCTCAGCACGCGGAACAGCTGTTCCGAATCGACGTTCAGTTCGAAGTCATCCGGAATGCGATTGTCGAATTCGATACCGCTCTCGGTTTCCAGATTGAGGCTTTCCTGCACATCCGTGACGACGGCGTGCAGATTGACCCGGCGCGGCCTCGGCGGCGCTTCCTGCGAGCGCCCATAGGCGATAACGCTTTCCGAATAGCTGATCGCACGGCTGAGCGTGCGGATGAGCTTGGGCGCGAAGCGCTTCACCATCGGATCCTTGGCGTCAGACAGATGGTCGGACATCAATTGTGCGGAGGCCAGAATGTTGCGCATGTCGTGATTGATCTTCGACACGGCAAGCCCAAGATCGGCAAGATGCTTCTGTTCTTTCAACGTGCGCTGCAAATCGCTCTGGATGTGGGAAATCTGCCGCTGGGCGATGCCCAACTCGTCCTTGCGGTTTTCCGGCACCAAAATGAGCGCCGGATTATCCGGCGTCGTTGCAAAGTCGATCATGTTGCGATGCATGATGCGCACCGGGCGCAGCAGCATTTCATGAATGATGAGATAGATCAGGCTGGCGGCAATCACCGAAATAATCAGCGAGATCACGGCGACGTTGCGGGCATAGATCAGCATGGCGCGCCGCATGGGCGCATCGGAGGTGACGATTTCAATCACCCGACCGGGCGTCGCTGTCGGCGAAACCGAACCGTAAATACGCAAGGTTCGGTCGCCACCGTCAAAAAGCGTGCTGAAAGCGTCCCAGATGGACGCCGCTTCGCTGACATTATCAAGATCGATAACCTGATCGATCTTGCCGGGAATTTCCGACATGGCGAGAAGGCGGGAGGCGCCAGCTTCACGCAGCGCGATTGCCTTGGTGCCGGTGACGAGCAGAACCTTGTCCTGAATGGCGCGCGGAACGTCCATATTCGCGCTGGCCGCCAGCACTTCGCTAACCGCGCCGACCGTATCAAGGCGCGACGTCAGCCAGCGCAGGCGCATATTGGCGATGGACGGCACGAAAATCAGCACTTCCGCCACGAGGACGGCGAGCACAATAAGCAGAAGCAGTTTGCTGGAAAGGCGGTTCTGCCAGCGCAAACGCGTGAATTGCGCGGGCGATGTGCGATCTTCCGCGTTTGTATCCTGCGCAGCGGTGTCCATCGGAACGTCGCCCGGATCTATGATCTTTTCAACAACCGCCATAACCTGATTCCAAATAGACGGCGTCTGGGGCTGTTGGCCGATGCAGCGCGTCCGATATGCCCCGAAATGCCCAATATGCCTGTGAGTCTCGAGACTGCAATAAATATAGCTTCCTATATATGGTGGCGGGGCAGATTTCCAACAGACATTATTGTATCGATTGAATTGAGCTCGCGACAGATTGCGAGCAAGCATTACGGAAATTTAATTCGACCTTCTCGGGAGGCGATGCAAAAAAGTAATATGGGGATGTGTTAGCTATTTCTCCATCGAATCTCTGTCATGGGCAGGCGGTAACCATCGTGTCGATAGGTTGCCGCATATGGTCAGACATTCGACGTGTCGTGTAAAAAAGTATATTTTTTAAAAGACAGAACCTGTCGGGCAGCGATGGGACGGGTTCTGCCGGAGAGCTGAATGAAATCGTGGAAGCAGATTGTCGTCTGCCTGCTTATTGTTCTGGCCGCTGCGGGCGGCTGGTACGCCTATAAACAGAAGAATGCAGCGTCGGAAAACGCCGCCGCAGGCGCCGATGCGTCCCGCGCTCAGCAATCCGCTGCCAAATCCGGAGCGAGGGCGCCGCTGGTCGTCGTCGAACCGGCGAGCGAAGAAACCATCAATAATCGTCTGACCGCCATCGGGTCCGCGCGTGCGCTCAGCACAGTGTCGATCACGCCTTATTCCAGCGGCTATATGAACAAGCTGTTCGTGAAGGCTGGCGACAGCGTCAAGGCGGGCGATGCGATTGCGGAACTTGATTCCGACACCGAGACGATTGCCGTCGCCAAGGCTGAAACGGCTCTGAAAGATGCCGAGACAACCCGCCAGCGTATCGAACGCCTGAGAGCCACGAACACCGCAACGGGTGTTCAGGCTGTTGAAGCCGAACTGGGCGTCGCCAATGCGCAGCTTGCCCTGAAGGATGCGCAGCTTGCCTTGAGCCGTCGCACGGTGCGCTCGCCGATTTCCGGCGTGGTGGGCATTCTGCCTGTCAATGCGGGCAACTATGTCACCGCCCAGACTTCCATTGCGCGGATCGACGACCGCTCCAAGATGCTGGTCGATATCTGGGTTCCAGAACGTTTTGCCCCGCAGATCAAGGTTGGGCAGCCGCTGACGGCGGAAACGACGGCCTTTGCGGGTGAAACCCACAAGGGCGAAATCAATGCCGTCGACAATATGATCGATGAGGCAAGCCGCACGCTGCATGTGCGGGCCGAGGTCGATAATTCCGAAGATCGCTTGCGCGCCGGCATGTCGTTCTACGTCACGGTGCTTTTCCCCGGCAATCGTTTTCCATCTGTCGACCCGCTGGCGATCCAGTGGGGCGCGGATGGATCTTATATCTGGCGTATCGAGGAAGGTCTGGCGAAGAAGATCGCTGTTCGCGTCGTGCAGCGCAATGCCACCAGCATTCTTCTGGATGGTCCGGTCAAGCAGGGCGACATGATCGTCACGCAAGGGGTCCAGACGGTTCGCGATGAAGCGCCGGTTCGCGTGATGGATGCGCAGGGCACGGCCCGCGCCGATCCTGCGGCTGCAAAACCTGTAGCCGGTTGAGGGGGCGCTGGTGAGCAGTCATAAACCATCATCCGCCGATCGCGGCGGCTCGATCGCACTTTTCATTCGTCGCCCGGTCTTTGCTTTCGTCATCAATGTTCTCATTGTCGTGGCAGGTCTTGCTGCTTTCACGGGCGTCGATATTCGCGAATTGCCGGATGTGGATCGCCCGGTTGTCACGATCAGTACGGATTTCAGCGGTGCGTCCGCCGAAACCATCGACCGCCAGCTGACGCAGGTTCTGGAAAACGCCGTTGCGCGCGTGTCCGGCGTCAAGTCGATTTCCTCGACATCGTCCTTTGAACGCAGCCGTGTGACGGTCGAGTTCAACGACGGTGTCGATCTCAATGTTGCTGCCGCCGATATGCGCGATGCGATTTCACGCGTTGCCAACACCGTGCCGGAGGCAGCCGATCCCTCCCGCATCATCAAGGCGGATTCGAACGCTGATCCCGTGATGCGACTGGCGGTGACATCGGACACCATGTCCGTCGACGATATGACCGTGCTGATCGAAGACCAGATTCAGGATGTGCTGTCGGCTGTGCCGGGCGTGGCTGATGTGCAGATCTACGGCGACCGCGCCAAGATTTTCCGCATCGATATCAATCAGGCACGTCTTGCAAGCTATGGGCTGACGCTGGCCGATGTGGCGACCGCGCTCAATTCCATGGGGCTGGATGCACCAGCGGGTTCACTGCGCAGCTCCGATCAGGCGATCGTGGTGCGTGCGACGGCCAATCTGGAAAAGCCCGAAGACTTCGAGAATGTTTATATCAAGGGCCGCACGCAGATCCGTGACGTCGCCACAGTCACGCTCGGACCCGATATCGAAAGTTCGGCTGTGCGTTCCAACGGCAAGATGGCCATCGGGCTGGGCATTGTGCGTCAGGCGCAGTCCAACACACTCGATATTTCGCAAGGCGTTCGCGCTGCCGTTGCCAATCTGCAGACCACCTTGCCGCCAGGTGTGAACATCGCCGTCACCAGCGATGATGCAAGCTTCATCAATGGCGCTATCCATGAAGTCGAGATTGCGCTGATTGCTTCGGTGATCATCGTGGTGGCGATCATCTTCATGTTCCTGTGGGATATTCGCGCCACGCTCATTCCGGCCCTGTCCATGCCGGTGGCGCTGATCGGCACCGTCGCGGCGATTTATCTCGCGGGCTTTTCCATCAATATTTTGACATTGCTGGCGCTGGTGCTTGCCACCGGCCTTGTGGTCGATGACGCCATCGTGGTGCTGGAAAATGTCGTGCGACGGCGCAATCAGGGCATGGGCCCGCGCGCTGCTGCGGTGCTCGGCACGCAGGAAGTGTTCTTCGCCGTCATCGCGACCACGCTGACACTGGCTGCCGTGTTCGTGCCGATTTCGTTTCTGCCGGGGCAGGCGGGCGGATTGTTCCGCGAATTCGGCTTCGTGCTGGCCATTGCCGTTTTGCTGTCATCTGTGGTGGCGCTGACGCTTTGCCCGATGCTGGCCTCGCGCTTTCTGAAGGAAGGCAGCGGCGAGACGGAAGGCGCACATGGCCCGCTGTTCTTGCGCCGTATCGGCGGCGGACTTGCAGGTTTTTACCGCAAGACCCTTCATGTCTGTCTGGCTGCACCGTGGGTGGTTGTGCTGGTTGCACTGCTTTTCGGCGGCGTATCGGTTGCCGTGTTTGGCACGATCCGTCAGGAACTGACGCCGTCGGAAGACCGCGCCGTGGCGGTGCTGCGCATCAACGGACCGCAGGGCATCAGCGTTGACTTCCTGCAATCGCAGCTCAACAAGATCGAGGAAGCGATCCAGCCATTGCGTGACGATGGCGAGATTGTCACCACCTATGCCATTGCCGGTTCCGGCGGCTCCGCCAATAATGGTTTCATGGTGCTAACGCTTGCTCCATGGAAGGAGCGTCACCGCAGCCAGCAGGAGATCATGGCGGATATCACCAAGCGGGTGCAGAACATTACCGCCGTGCGTATCTTCTCGACCCAGCCGAACAGTCTCGGTATTCGCGGCGCTGGTAACGGACTGCAATTCGCCATTGTCGGCAGTGATTATGCCAAGCTTCAGCCTGCTGCGCAGGCCGTCGTCGCGGCGCTGGAAAAAGATCCGCGCTTTGAGCAGCCGCGCCTGTCGGTGGAGCCGACACAGCCACAGCTTTCCGTCGAGATCAACCGTGAGCGCGCCTCCGATCTTGGCATCGACATTACCGGCCTCGCCAATGCCGTGCAGTCGGTGCTGGACGGGCGCAAGATCGGCTCGGTCTATGTGGGCGACCGCAGTTTCGACGTGAAATTCGTCGCGACCACCAATCCGATCAACGATCCGACCGATCTGGAAAACATCTTCATGAAAGCGGCGGACGGGCGTTATGTGCCGATGTCGTCCATCGCGACCGTTGTTGAAAAGGCGGTGCCGCCGCAGCTTGATCGCGAAACGCGCCAGCGTTCGGTGGCTATCACCACCGGCCTGCGCGCTGATTTTGCACTCGGCAATGCCTTCACGGCAGCGCAGGAAATTGCAGCCCCGCTTCTGCCGCCTGGCAGCCATATCATTCCGCTCGCCGAAGCCACAACGCTCAGCGAAACCTCCAGCGGTCTTGCTATGGTGTTCGGCTTTGCCATCATCATCATTCTGCTGGTGCTTGCGGCGCAGTTTGAAAGCTTCGTCAGTGCACTGATCGTCATGGCGACGGTGCCGCTCGGTCTTGGCTGTGCGGTGGTCGCTATGATGCTGACGGGCACAAGCCTCAACGTCTATAGCCAGATCGGCCTTGTGCTTTTGGTGGGCATCATGGCCAAGAACGGTATTCTGATCGTCGAATTTGCCGATCAGTTGCGCGACAAGGGGCTGAGCGTGCGGGAGGCGGTTGAGGAAGCCTCCAATATCCGCCTGCGTCCGGTCTGCATGACGATGATCTGCGCCGTGCTCGGCGGTGTGCCGCTGATACTGGCAAGCGGGGCCGGGGCAGAAGCCCGCGTGGCGCTCGGCTGGGTGATCGTCGGCGGTCTTGGCCTTGCAACCATCGCGACGCTTTATGTGACGCCGGTCGCCTATCTGCTGCTCGGACGCTTCACCAAGCCGAAGGTCGAGGAAGAAGCGCGTCTGGAACGCGAGCTTGTTCGGGCCGTGGCTCTGGAAGAAAAATTCAAGTAACATACTGGATAGACAAACAAAAACCCGGAAGCATGCTTCCGGGTTTTTCATATTGAGCGCGAGATGATTACTTCTTCATCGCGTCGGTGACCTTTGCGGTCCATGCGCCTTCCGGCTTCTTGGTGATGACCGGATCGGACCCGCCGCCAAGCAGCGTTTCAACCGTGCGATCGGCAGCGGCGACATCAAGCGTGCCGTCCGAACCGTCGATCAGCTTGCCGATTTCCTTGACCATGCGCTCCTGAACTTCCTTCTTCTGCGCACCGGAAGAATCATTGTCGAGAATGATGTCGGCGGCTTCATCCGGATGTTCAGACGCATATTGCCAGCCCTTCATCGAAGCGCGGACAAAGCGTGCCAGCTTTTCGACCATGGCCGGATCATCAAGGCTCTTTTCAAGCACATAAAGCCCGTCTTCCAGTGTCGCCACGCCCTGTTCTTCATAAGGGAAGACGACGAGCTGGTCGGCAGGAATACCGGCATCGATCACCTGCCAATATTCATTATAGGTCATGGTCGAGATGCAGTCGGCCTGCTTCTGGATCAGCGGATCTACGTTGAAGCCCTGCTTCAGAACGGTAACGCCATCCTTGCCGCCAGTGGTCGGGATTTTCAGATGGTTCATCCAGGACAGGAACGGATATTCATTGCCGCCGAACCAGACGCCCAGTGTGCGGCCCTTGAAATCTTCCGGCTTGGTGATGCCGGTTTCCTTGCGGCAGGTCAGCATCATGCCCGACTTCTTGAAAGGCTGGGCAATGTTGACCAGCGGTACGCCCTTTTCGCGGGTGGCGAGCGCCGACGGCATCCAGTCGACCACCACATCCGCACCGCCACCGGCGATCACCTGCGGCGGGGCAACGTCTGGACCGCCCGGCTTGATCTCGACGTCGAGTTTTTCTTCGTCGTAGAAACCCTTGTCCTTGGCCACGTAATAGCCTGCGAACTGGCCCTGCGTGACCCATTTGAGCTGCAAGGTCAGCTTGTCTGCGGCCATGGCCGTCGTGCTCATGAGTGCAAGAGCAAGTCCGGCTGTTGCGAGGCCTATGGATAGTGCCTTCTTCATGCTTGGTTCTCCTCTGGTTGACGGTCCCGCCTTATGTTGGCGGATACCGGATCTGCTTACATTTACGCACTTCCTGCAAAAGCACTTCGCGCTTCCGCCGGAAAGGCTTACCCCCGCCTGTAAGAAGGGTGCCAGAATGTCACTTTGCGCTCGATCAGCGCGATCAGCCCGTAGGAAAGCGATCCCGCAAGGGCGGCGACGAAAATTTCAGCCCAGACCATGTCCACATTCATGCGGCCGATCTCAGCCGAAATGCGGAAGCCCATGCCGACAATCGGCGTGCCGAAGAATTCTGCCACGATAGCGCCAATCAGCGCGAGCGTGGAATTGATCTTCAGCGCGTTGAAGATGAAGGGCATTGCGGCGGGCAGGCGCAGCTTCACCAGCGTCTGCCAGTAATTGGAGCCATAGGTCTCCATCAGGTCGCGTTCCATCGATCCGGTGCTTGCAAGGCCTGCGACCGTATTCACCAGCATGGGGAAGAAGGTCATGATGATGACGACGGCAGCCTTGGACTCCCAGCCGAAACCGAACCACATCACCATGATCGGCGCGACGCCGACGATGGGCAGCGCCGCCGCCAGATTGCCAAGCGGCAAAAGGCCCTTGCGCAGGAAGGGGATGCGGTCGGCGACGATGGCTGTGATGAAGCCCAGCCCGCAACCGGCGACATAGCCGATGATGACCGCCTTCATGAAGGTCTGGCGGAAATCCGCCCAGAGGATCGGCACAGAATCGACGATCCGCGCCCAGATGGCGGAGGGCGCAGGCAGCAGCACCTGCGGTATGGCAAACAGCCGGACGGCTGCTTCCCACAGCACCAGCATGGCGATGCCGAACAGGGCAGGGACTGCGATGTCGAGCAGTTTCTGGCCTTGCGGGGTGCGGGCCTTGAGGCTGGAAACCCAGCCTACGATCACCCACGATACTGCAATGATGGCGATTAGGGAGAGAATGCCGGTCGTCATGCCGCAGCCCTTTCCGGCTTCGCGCCCATGCGGCTGTTGACGATGCGCGCCACCAGCCCGACCAATGCCACCAAGACACCGGCCATGACGGCAGCGGCGATGAGTGCCGCCCAGATCTGCACCGTCTGCCCGTAATAGGAACCGGCGAGCAAGCGCGCGCCAAGTCCGGCGACAGCGCCGGTCGGCAATTCGCCGACGATGGCGCCAACGAGGCTGATGGCAACGGCAATCTGCATCGATGTGAAGAGAAACGGCATGGCCGCTGGCCAGCGCAGCTTCCAGAACACCTGCGCGCGTGACGCATTATAAGTGCGCATGAGGTCGAGATGCATGACATCCGGCGACCGCAACCCCTTCACCATGCCAACGGCAACAGGGAAGAAGGAGAGATAGGTCGATATGAAGGCTTTCGGCAGCAGGCCCGATATGCCGATGGCATTCAGTACCACGATGATCATCGGCGCGACGGCGAGAATCGGGATCGTCTGCGAGGTGATGATCCACGGCATCAGGCTTCTGTCGAGCGTGCGCGAATGGACGATGCCGACCGCCAGCGCAATGCCGAGAAGCGAACCGAGTGCGAAGCCGAGCAGCGTCGAGGAAAGCGTGACCCAGCCGTGATAGACGAGGCTGCGCTTGGACGTCGGCTTGACGTCGAAGACGGTCTTCCAGATTTCCTGCGCCACCTGATGTGGTGCTGGCAGAACCGGGCGCTCCTGGTTCATCGTATTGGCGACGAGCGTGGAAAACGAAATCTCGGTCCCGGCGCGCTCAGCCTGATCACGTTCGAAGGGCGCGTTCAGAAACACCGCCAGTCCATACCAGAGCGCGACGAACACGGCGAGAACCGTCGTCACGGGAATGAATTTGTCGTGCAGGAAGGCTTTCATCTCCGGCCTCCTACAACAACGTCTAGGCCGCGCGCTTTATTCATGAATATGCCCCAGCCGCAGGCCTTCGCGCACGCGATGGGCGATTTTCAGGAAAGCTTCCGATTCACGAATATCCAGCGTCCGGTCAGGTCCAAGATCGCAATCGATGATTTCATGAATGCGGCCCGGACGCGGGCTCATCACAACGATCTTGGTGGAAAGAAATACGGCTTCCGGGATCGAATGGGTGACGAAGATCACGGTCTTGCGCGTCGCAGCCCAGAGTTTCAGAAGCTGTTCATTGAGGTGGTCGCGCACGATTTCATCAAGCGCGCCGAAGGGTTCGTCCATCAGCAACATGTCGGGGTCAAACGACAGCGCACGTGCAATGGAAGCGCGCTGCTGCATGCCGCCGGAAAGCTGCCATGGAAACTTTTTGCCAAAGCCGGTCAGATTGACGAGCGCGAGATTCTTCTCGATCCGCTCCTGACGCTCCGCCCGGGAGTAGCCCATGATTTCCAGCGGCAGGCTGATATTGTCCTCGATCGTGCGCCATGGAAACAAGGCGGCTGCCTGAAACACATAGCCATAGGACCGGTCAAGTCGTGCCTTTTCGGGCGTCTTGCCGTTGACCGTGACCGAGCCGGAGGTCGGCTGTTCGAGATCGGCGACCGCACGCATCAGCGTGGTCTTGCCGCAACCCGAAGGGCCGATAAAGGAAACGAACTCGCCACGCTGGATCGCGAGGTTGATATTGGACAGTGCATGGACCGGCCCGTCATTGGTCTCGAAAACCAATGACAGATCCTTGATGTCGATCACGGTCTGCGCAGTCTCCAAGCCCCTCTCCGGGGCCATGCTGTCATTCACATTCATGCGCGGTTCCCGAAGCTGAGCTAGAGCCATGTGTCAGACTCCTATCGGCATATGTTCTGCGCTGCGTTCCACCTTACGGGGAGCAACGATTTCCTTCCACTGCGACAATGCCTTGTTCACGGCACCGTTCGGCTCGCGTTCGATGAAGCGACCGTCGCCCGGCTCGGCCGTAACCTTGCCCTTGTTGAAGGCAACGCGACCGCGAGAGAGCGTCACGACCGGCAGGCCCTTCAGCTCGAAACCTTCGAACACATTGTAATCGATGGAAGAGTGCTGAGTCTTGGCCGAAATCTTCTTGGTGGCTTCCGGATCCCAGATGACCAGATCGGCATCGGCTCCCGGCAGAACTGCGCCTTTTTGCGGATAGATGTTGAGGATCTTCGCAATGTTGGTCGACGTCACCGCAACAAATTCGTTCGGCGTCAGGCGACCGGTGCGAACTCCGCGCGACCACAAGACCGGAAGGCGTTCTTCAAGGCCGCCGGTGCCGTTCGGGATCTTGACGAAATTGTCGATGCCATAGCGCTTCTGCTCGGTCGTGAAGGCGCAATGGTCGGTCGCGACACATTGCAGGCTGCCAGCTGCAAGGCCTGCCCACAGGCTGTCCTGATTGACCTTGTCGCGGAAAGGCGGCGACATCACGCGGCGCGCCGCATAATCCCAGTCCTTGTTATGATATTCGCTTTCGTCCAGCGTCAGGTGCTGGATCAGCGGCTCGCCGAAAACGCGCATGCCCTTCTGCCGGGCGCGGCGGATCGCTTCATGGCTCTGCTCGCAGGAAACATGCACCACATAAAGCGGCACGCCTGCCTGATCGGCGATCATGATGGCGCGGTTGGTGGCTTCGCCTTCGACTTCCGGCGGGCGCGAATAGGCATGGGCTTCCGGTCCATTATTGCCTTCGGCCATCAGCTTGGCTTGCAAATGGGCGACGACATCGCCGTTTTCGGCATGAACGAGCGGCATGGCGCCCAGTTCCGCGCAGCGCTGGAACGAGGCGAACATCTCGTCGTCATTCACCATCAGCGCGCCCTTATAGGCCATGAAATGCTTGAAGGTGTTGATGCCGCGCTTCACCACTTCGGCCATCTCGTTGAAGGTGCGCTCGTTCCAGCCGGTGATGGCCATGTGGAACGAATAATCGGTGCGCGCCTTGCCCGCCTTCTGGAACCATTCCTGAAGCGCGTCGAGCAGATTGCCCTCGGAATCCGGCAACACGAAATCGACGACCATGGTCGTGCCGCCGGCAAGCGCTGCCGCCGTGCCGGTGTCGAAATCGTCGGACGAATAGGTGCCCATGAAGGGCATTTGCAGATGGGTATGCGGATCGATACCGCCGGGCATGATATAACAGCCGGTCGCGTCGATAATTTCATCGCCGGTCAGATTGTCGCCAACGGCAGCAATCTTCTCGCCTTCGATGAGAACGTCGGCTTTAAAGGTGCGGTCGGCAGTGATGACTGTGCCGCCCTTGATCACTTTACTGGCCACTGTTCGTTCCCCTTTTTGGTTTTGTTGCGAAACAGAAGCCGTATTGGATGGCAGTGAAATCAGCTTACAATTTCAGCAGTCTCCAATACGGCATGCAGAAGCACGTCGGTCCCAGCCGACGCCCAGTCCTTCGAAATTTCCTCATCTTCATTGTGGCTCAAACCGTCGACGCAGGGGCACATGACCATTGCCGTCGGGGCAACGCGATTGACCCAGCAGGCATCGTGGCCAGCACCGGAAACAAGATCGCGATGGCTGTAGCCAAGCCGCTCGGCGGCATCGCGGATAGCTTCCACGCAGCCCTTGTCGAAGGTGACAGGATCGAAATGGCCAGCCACTTCGATCTCGATGCCGATGCCCAGTTCCTCGGCAATCTTCGGCGCTTCTTTTTCGAAACGCGCCTTCATGCCGTCGAGCACAGCCTGATTGGGTGAGCGGAAATCCACCGTGAACACGACCGTGCCCGGCAGGACATTGCGCGAATTGGGCGAGACGTCGATATGGCCGACGCCGCCAACCGCATCCGGCTGATGCGCCATGGCGATTTCGTTGACGAGTTGCAGCATCTTGCCGAGGCCGAGGCTGGCATTCTTGCGCATCTTCATCGGGGTGGAGCCGGTATGCGCTTCCTTGCCGGTCAGCGTCACTTGCAGCCACCACAGGCCCTGACCGTGGCTGACGACGCCGATATCCTTGTTTTCAGCTTCGAGGATCGGCCCCTGTTCGATATGCAGTTCGAACATGGCGTGAATTTTCCGCTGGCCCACAGGCTCGTCGCCTTTCCAGCCGATGCGCTCCAGCTCATCGATGAACTTCTTGCCCTTGGCGTCGGTGCGCGCATAGGCCCAGTCCTGATCCAGCACGCCTGCGAACACGCCCGAAGCCAGCATGGCGGGTGCGAAGCGGGTGCCTTCCTCATTGGTCCAGTTGGTGACCACGATCGGGCGCTTGGTGCGGATATTCATGTCGTTCAGCGTGCGCATGACTTCGAGGCCGCCCAACACACCCAGAACGCCGTCATATTTGCCGCCGGTCGGCTGCGTGTCGAGATGGCTGCCCATATAGACAGGGTCGGCATCGGCATCTTCGCCGGGGCGAAGGAAAAACATGTTGCCCATGGTGTCGACGGTCATCGACAGTCCGGCCTTTTCACACCATGACTGGAAAAGCTTGCGACCTTCGCCGTCTTCATCGGTCAGCGTCTGGCGATTATTACCGCCGCGCAGGCCCGGGCCAATTTTGGCCATATCCATCAGGCTGTCCCACAGGCGGTCGCCATTGACTCTGAGATTACTGGTGAGCACCATGCACTCGACCTCCTCATTGTATGGATGCGTTGGATACCGCGCCAATTCTGGTTCCGGCTCGTATCCACCCGCTTAAAATGTTCCCGCGACCCGGCTCTTTGGCCACAATATTCTTGCCTGAATTGCAAAAACTTGACTAGTTGGTCAAAATGCAGGCTAGAAGAGCGTTCGAAGACGGTCAAGCGCTTTTGAAAAATTCTACACTGCCGAAAGGTGTCAAATGGCCACAGCCCCTTCCGCACCCCCATCTGCCTCATCCCCCACGCATGCCGATCCGGCTGCGCATGAGAAGACGGAAGGCGCGACGCGCATTCAGGCCATCAATCGCCGGCTCATTCTCGATGCGGCGCTGGAAGTGTTTTCAAACTACGGATTTCGCGGCTCGACCATCGACCAGATCGCCGAGAAGGCGGGCATGTCGAAGCCCAATCTCCTCTATTATTTTCCGCGCAAGCAGAACATCTATGTGACTGTTCTGGAAGACACACTTGCCACATGGCTTGAGCCCTTCGAGAATATTGATCCGGAAGGCGATCCGCTCGATGAATTGCGCCGCTATATCGCGGTAAAGCTGGAAATTTCAGCCAAAAAGCCAGAGGCTTCGCGGTTGTTCGCCAATGAAATCCTGCACGGCGCACCAGCCATTTCCGATTTTCTGAAGGGGCATCTGAAGCAGCTCGTCGATGAAAAGGCGGCTGTCATTCATCGCTGGATCGCGGAAAAGCGCATCGTGCCTGTCGACCCTTACCACCTGATTTTCACGATCTGGGCGGTGACACAGCATTATTCAGATTTCTCGGTGCAGATTTCCGCAATACTGGAAGACCGCACCCAGAAGCCCGGCTTTTATGACGAAACGGCGGCCGCCGTCAGCGCCATCATCCTTGACGGAATTCGCCCGCGGGACGAACCTGCCGCATCATGAAAACGATTCGTATTTCAGCAGCCATCATCCGCGACGAGGCAGGCCGCTTCCTGCTCGTGCGTAAGCGCGGCAGCACCATCTTCTTCCAGCCCGGCGGCAAGATCGATGCGGGTGAACAGCCCGAAATCGCGCTGATCCGCGAGATCGAGGAAGAGCTTGGCATCCATATCGACGCCAGCCAGTTGCGCTATGCGGCGAAGATGTCAGCGCCAGCCGCCAATGAGGTGGACTCAACTGTGGAAGCGGAGCTTTTCCATCTGACCCTGAAAGACGGTCAGGTGCCGGTGGCTTCCAGCGAGATCGAGGAGCTGCTCTGGAACCCGCCCGGCGACCAGACGCGCCCGGTCGCCCTGCTGTCGCAGAGCATTCAGGCGCGTTTCGCCTAGAGCTGATCCGGTTAAAACGGAATCGTGGAATCGCTCTATCTATTTGTTTTTACACATTATCCTACGCATCGAAGCGGGATCAGAAATCAGTCCAGTGAACTGATTTTCCCGCGTAGGCGCTACGCACTTTTGCTGGAAATGCTCTAAACTACTGGGTCTTGCGCGCGTCGACGCGATTGCCATCCTTGTCGAACAGATGCAGATGCTGGGCCGGAAAGCTCACATGCACCGACCCTTCCGCCCGCAACGCATCGCGGTCGAGCGTGAAGACCTTGAACGGCAGGCCGTGCAGGCTGAGATGCAGGATGATGCCGAAGCCCGTCGGCTCCACGAGATCCACATGCGTCGTCAGCGAACCTTCCTTTTCCAGCGCGACGTGTTCCGGACGAATGCCGAGTGTCGCCTTGACGCCATCGGCGAGCGCCATCGGCTGCGGCAGGGCGATCAATGTTCCGTCGGCAAGCTTGAGGCGTGGTCCGCCATCCTTTTCCAGATAGACGACATCAAGGAAATTCATCGCCGGTGAGCCGATGAACCCGGCCACGAACAGATTGGCAGGATGGTCATAGAGTTCGAGCGGCGAGCCAACCTGCTGCACCACGCCGCCATGCATGGCGACGATACGGTCGGCGAGCGTCATGGCCTCGATCTGGTCATGGGTGACGTAGATCGAGGTTGCCTTCAATTCGCCATGCAGCTTCTTGATTTCGGCGCGCATCTGCTCACGCAGGCGGGCGTCGAGATTGGAAAGCGGTTCATCGAAGAGAAAGGCCTTGGGCTGGCGTACGATGGCGCGGCCCATGGCAACGCGCTGGCGCTGCCCGCCCGAAAGCGCCTTGGGGCGGCGTTCCAGCAAGGGATCGAGGCCGAGCTTGCCCGCCGTCGCCTTGATGGCGCCGGCGATTTTTTCCTTGGGTGTTTTTCGCAGGCGCAGGCTGTAGCTCATATTGTCGGCCACGCTCATATGCGGATAAAGCGCATAGGACTGAAACACCATCGCGATGTCGCGATCCTTCGGCGCAAGATCGTTGACGCGTTTGCCGCCAATCTGCACCTGCCCTGACGATATGTCCTCAAGTCCTGCGATCATGCGCAGCAGGGTTGATTTTCCGCAGCCGGACGGACCGACCAGAACGATGAATTCACCGTCCTTGATTTCAAGGTCGACGCCGTGAAGAACAGCCAGATCGCCGTAGCTCTTGCGGACAGACTGAATGTCGATGGAAGCCATGGGGAAGGGTCCTTTCAGCCTTTGACCGCGCCGGCGGTCAAGCCCTGCACGAGATAGCGTTGGATGAGGAAGAAGAAGATGCATGCCGGGATAAGCGCGAGAACGCCCGCCGCCATCATCTGTCCGAAATCGACGGAGAATTTCGACACGAAGGTCAGGAGGCCGACCGGGAAAGTTGCTGCGTCATT
Organism: Ochrobactrum sp. 19YEA23; assembly: GCF_029909865.1. Classification (NCBI taxonomy): domain Bacteria; kingdom Pseudomonadati; phylum Pseudomonadota; class Alphaproteobacteria; order Hyphomicrobiales; family Brucellaceae; genus Ochrobactrum; species Ochrobactrum sp. 19YEA23. The sequence continues at coordinate 657,877 of NZ_JASAMQ010000001.1, forward strand.
GCCGGAGATAAGCATCAGCGCGAAGAGCAGTTCGCTCCATGCGGCGGTGAAGACAAAGCCCAGCGTGGCGGCGATGCCCGGCAAGGTCAGCGGCAGGATGATCTGGCGGAACGCCATGAACTGCGTCGCGCCGTCTATCTTGGCCGCTTCTTCGAGGTCTTTCGGAATGCCGTCGAAGAACGACTGCATCAGGAAGGTCGCGAAGGGCACGTTGAACGCCGAATAGACGATGATCAGTCCGAACAGGCTGTTGGTGAGGCCGAGTGGGGCCATGATCTTGTAAATCGGCGCAATCAGCATCACCAGCGGGAACATCTGGGTCAGAAGCATCAGCGCAACGATCCAGTATTTGCCCTTGAAGGTGAAGCGCGACAGCGCATAACCGGCCAGCGATGCGAGAAGCGTGACGATCACCGCAGTTGCGCCGGAGACGATCAGGCTGTTGCGGAAGAACAGCGGAAAGGCGCTGTGCGACAGCACATGGCTGAAATGCTCGAACGTGGTGTGCGACGGCCATAGCCGCACACCTTCGCTATAGAGCAAGTCATTGGGTGTAACCGAGACTTTCAGAAGCCAGAACAGCGGGAACAGCGCGAACAGAATATAGAGGAGGATCGCGCCGCGATGCGCTCCGGTGAGGAGAAGTTTGCGAGCGGTCATGATCTCAGTCCTTGTTCAGCAATGTCTGGCGCAGGAGCACGATCAGCATCGAATAGACCAGCAGGAGAAGAAGCAGCACCAGCGCGATGGCGGAAGCGTAGCCGAAGTCGAGCCGCTTGAAGGCCTGTGTGAAGATATAACTTGCCACGATCTGCGTGCGGTCGGCGGGACCGCCGCCGGTCATGACGACGATGAGGTCGGCGCTGTTGGCGATCCACACGGTGCGCAGCAAAATGGTGATGGCCATGGTCGGGGCGAGATAGGGCAGGGTGATCGAGAGAAAGCGCTGGAGCGGGCCCGCGCCGTCTATGGATGCAGCCTCGTAAAGATCGCGCGGGATGGCTTGGAGTGCCGCCAGCATGGTTATGGCGAAGAAGGGAATGCCCCACCAGACGCCTGCGGTGATGATGCCCCACATGGCAAGATTGGGATCGGACAGGATGTTGTTCGGCGCATCCAGAAGGCCCAGCGCATAGAGCCAGTGCGGCAGCGGCCCGATGACCGGATTGAACAGCCAGGCCCAGTTGAGGCCGGAGAGGAACGTCGGCACGGCCCAGGGCAGGAAGACGAGCGCCTGTGCAATGCCACGTCCGGCAAAAGGCTTGTCCAGCAGCAATGCGAGAATGAGCCCGAAGACGAATTGCAGAAACACCGAGCCGCCGGTCCACCAGAGGGTGTTTTTCAGGGCGCGATAGAAGTTCTGGTCGGTTGCAAGCGTGCTGAAATGCTCCAGCCCGACAAAGCCGCCCGAAAATGGCTTCAGCAGCTGGATATCGCGAAAGGCATAGGAAATGCCGAGCACCAGCGGAACCAGCATGATCGCGCCGATCAGGATCAGCGCAGGCGCGCTGTAGAGATAGGGCTCGGATGCATGGGCAAAACGTTGCAGGAGGCTGCGCCGATCCTGCTGGGGGATAGTGGTGTTCATCACTCGCTTTCCCGATCAATCGTGGGAACCGCAGTCATGCGGCTGCAATTGCAAATGGAACGGGCGCGGCGCTTCTGGCGATCAGGCAGACCGCGCCCGTAGGGATGTTACTTCTTGTTGGCGAGGAACTTCTGCTGCGCCTTGGTCAGATATTCAGCCCATTGGTCGGCCAGCTGATCCGGCGTAATTTCGCCCAGCAGCGCCTGCTGCGAGGTGGTGATGACGAGCGAATCCTTGAAGTAAGCGAATTCTTCCAGATAGGTCGGCATCACGGTCGGAACCACATTCGCGTCGGCAAGCTCATCGAACCAGCCCTTGAACTGCGGTGTCTTGTAGAACGGATCGTCCTGCGCAGATTTCAGCACCGGCAGGGTGCCGACGCGCTTGTTCCATTCAATATTGCCTTCCGGGCCTTCCAGCGTGGAGATCAGCTTCCAGGCAAGATCCTTGTTTTTGCTGGCGCTCATCATCGACCAGCCGGCGAAGCCGATAGTCGGGAAGGTCTTGCCGTCCGGACCCTTTGGCATGACAGTGACGCCGAAATCTTCCGGCTTCATGCGTTCTGCAACGGCGATAAGCGCATCCGGATCCTGATTGAGAAAGGCGCAGGTGCCGCTGTAGAAACCGGCGACGGTTTCGTTGAAGCCCCAATTGACGCTGTCCTTCGGTGCGAGGCCGTTCTTGTAGAGATCGACCACCCAGGCAATGCCCTTCTTCCAGCCATCGCTGTTCATGGTCGAAGTGCCGTCTTCATTGAAGAACTTGTTGGAGCCAGCCATGGATGCGCCGAAGATCACCCAGCTGTTGAGGCCGCCCGCTCCGCCGCGCAGACAGTAGCCCGATTTGCCGGGCAGGGCGGCAATCTTCTTCGAAGCCTCGACAAATTCGTCCATGGTCTTCGGCGGTTCCGAAACACCGGCTTCCGACAGCAGCTTCTTGTTGTAGAACATGGCGTTCAGATAGAAGCCGTAAGGCAGCATATAGGCCGTGTTCTGGACGCTGCGGCCCAGTTCCAGCGCGCGCTCCGTCAGGTCTGGCGTGGTCTGCCATTCCTTCAGATAAGGCTCCAGACTTTCCAGCATGCCGTTATTGGCATAGAGCGACACCCAGGTATCCGGCATTTCCATCACATCGGGAATTTCACCCGACGACACCATGGTTGCGAATTTCTGGAAGGATTCACCCCATGGCAACGAGATGATCTCCACCTTGGTGCCGGGATTGGCCGCTTCGAACTTGGCGACGATGGATTTCAGCGTTTCGGTGCGTTCCGGGCTGGTGATGACTTCCACCAGCTTCAGGGTCGTATCGGCCATGGCGGTGCCGCTCATCAGCATGGCGGCAAATGCAGTTGCGATCAGTCTTTTCATGTCGTTCCCCTTTGTTTCCTCACGACTGTTGAAAGGTCTTTGTTTTTTTATGCAGTGGCGGCGGCAATCGCCGTTTCGAGGTCTCTCCACAGGGCCCCGGTTCCTTCCAGTCCGACATGCAGGCGGACGGAGAGCGGATCGATGCCGAATGTATGCGCGGAGTTCGGTTGCGCCCTTTGTTGCAGCACCACTTCGCCCGGTACGATCAGGCTTTCATGGCCGCCCCAGCTCACGCCGAGCTTGAACAGCTCCAGCTTGTCGCAGAGCGTGCGGACATTGACGTGTTCGCGGAAGATCACCGAGAACAGGCCGGACGTGCCGTTCAGCCCGGCCGGCAGACGGTTGGCGAGCGCCGGATGGCAGACGGTTTCCACCGCGTCGAGCGCTTGCAGGCGCTTGGCGATTTCGAGCGCCGAGGCCTCGTGCGCCTTCATGCGGGTTGGCAATGTGCGCATGCCGCGCACCAGCAGCCAGGCATCGAACGGCGACAGCTTACCGCCGAGATAGGGATAGGTTTCGGCGCGGATCATATCGACCAGCACCTTTGAGCCCGTCACGACACCGGCAACGACATCGCTGTGACCGCCGAGATATTTCGATGCCGAATGCACCACGAGATCGACGCCCAGCGACAGCGGACGCTGGAAGATCGGCGTGGCCCAGCTATTGTCGATGATGGTGATGACGCCAAAGCGTTTGGCGATGGCGGCCAGCGCGCCGACATCATGCGCTTCCATGACCCAGCTTGTCGGGCTTTCCATGTAGAAAAGCTTGGCACCCGGCAGTGCGCGGGCGACGGCTTCCTCGTCACGCCCGTCGACATACTCAACCTCGATGCGCATGCGCTTCAGGATCGTGCCGAACAGGCGGAAAGCGTCGGGATAGACATGGCGTACCGCAACGATGCGGTCGCCGGGCTGCACGAATGCCAGCACGCTTGCCGAAATCGCCGCCATACCGCTTGCAAAGCCCAGCGCGTCTTCACCGCCTTCCAGCTTGGCCAGCATGTCTTCAAAGGCGCGCACGGTCGGGTTGAGGCCGCGCGTATAGATCGGGCGCACTTTCTCGCCGCGATAGGAAGCGACCATGTCGTCATAGCTTGGGAAGGTGAAGAGCGATGTCTGCACGATGGGCGGAACCACGGCATCGAAAGCATTGCTTTCATCATGGGCAACCGTCAGTGCGGCGAAATCCAGCGGGTCCATCCCGTCAGTCATTTGGACATTTCCTTGATATCTTCCTCGACGATGTCGAGAATCTTGAGCGTTTCCAGCCGCGCAGTCTCAGGGTCCTGAGCCACGATGGCGTTGAAGAGCGTGCGGTGGAACGGAAAGGTCCGCCGCGCGAAATCGGATCGGTCGAACGGCTCGTCCCAGAAGCGGAAGAACGCATCGCGCATCTGTTCGAGCAATTGCCGGAAAATCGGGTTCTGGGTGGCGTCGTAAATGGCAAGGTGGAAGGCAAGATCTTCCGGCCCGGACGTTCCCTTGGCGAGATGCACGCGTTCCATCTCGTTGAGCTTTTCCTCGATGATGACGAGGTCTTCGGCCGTGCGCTTGCGGGCCGCCACCATGCTGGCTTCCGTTTCGATGCCGCGGCGCACCTCCAGCGTCTGCAACAGGCCGTCGCGAAGCCGCGCGGGATCGAAGGAAAGCGGCATATGGATGGTCGCCGCAGATACGGGTTTCAGGAGATAGGTGCCGCTGCCCTTGCGCGTTTCGATGACGCCGAGCGCCTGAAAATGCCGGATTGCCTCACGGATTGTCGAACGTCCCACGGCCAGCGCTGTCATGAGTTCGCGTTCGGCGGGAAGGCGATCACCCGCCTGCACATTCGCCGCCTGAATATAGGTGGCCAACGCTTCCGTGACCTGCCGCGCACGATCTATCGGCGGAAGCGGCGACAGCTGAAACTTGCTGTCCTGCATTACGCGGTTCCCAACCGGGTTGTCATTCGGCAGCTCTCCCAATGTTGTGTCCGAGTGCCTGATCCAAAAGTCGCCATGCCGGTCTGCAAATGGCAATTTGAGATTTGCATTCGCATAATCTGATCCGAAAAGTCTGCAACTCTTCGGGATTATGCGAGGCTTCCGGTGCTCACGTACCCAATGTACGCTCCGCTCCGGTTCTCGAAATCACCATTTTCGTCGCGGCCTGCCGCCTTTTTGCTTCAGACACTAAGAAGCGACCAAAGACTCGCCTCGAAGCACCAATTCCACGTTGACAGCAAAGCATGTGACGCTTTTGCTGGATCGTGGACGTGTCGTCAGACCCGTTCCCTTTTTGGTTTATAATTGGTCTGACATCTTAGTAATAAGAGGCAAAGTTGGAACCTGTCAAGCGCCCTCTATTCGTGTGCGAATGCGTTTTTCGCATGTGCATGTTTCCGATTGCGTTGATGCGTGCTTCCTCGCTATTTGTTTCACGCACATTTCGTCGGAGGGGTGTTTCGCCCGGTTCGAGATGTGCGCTATCAGTTCTGCGAATGGGAGAACGCCGCCGGTCATGCGCGGTGTGAGGAAGTGAGGATTTCATGGGATTCAAGGCCACCGAACGGCGGGTGCTGGGCCGCACCGGCCTGTCAGTCACGGCGCTTGGTCTGGGAACGGCGCCGCTGGGCGGGCTTTACGAGCCCGTCTCGCGTGCAGATGCGGCAGCGCTGTTGCAAGCAGGTTGGGATAGCGGCATCCGCTACTTCGATACCGCGCCGATGTATGGCTATACCCGCAGCGAGCATCTTCTGGGTGATATGCTCCGGGAAACGAACGAGCCTTTCGTCATTTCCACCAAGGTTGGCCGCCTGATGACCACCGAGCGGGCCGGGCGCAAACTGCCGCCAGCGCCGCCGAAGAACGAATTCGATTCCGGCTGGTGCAACGGGCTCAAGTTTCAGGAAGTCTTCGATTACAGCTATGACGGCATCATGCGCAGTTTCGACGACAGCCAGCAGCGGCTCGGCTATCCCGATATCGATCTGCTCTATGTCCACGATATCGGTCGCGTCACCCATGGCGATCTGCACGAACACCATTGGGGCGCGCTGACCAAGGGCGGCGGCTTTCGCGCGCTGACCGAACTGCGCGATGCGGGCAACATCAAGGGCTTCGGCCTCGGCGTCAATGAATGGCAAGCCATTCGCGATGCGCTGGACGAAGCCGACCTTGATTGCTCGCTTCTGGCCGGACGTTATTCGCTGCTGGATCAGGATGCGGAAAAGGAATTTCTGCCGCTGGTGCAAAAGCGCGGCATGGCGCTGGTCGTGGCCGGTGTGTTCAACTCAGGCATTCTGGCGTCGCCACGCGGCGGACAGCAGAAGTTCAACTATGCCGATGCGCCTGCCGAAATCATCGCCCGCACCGAACGGCTGCACGATATCTGCGACGGCTTTAACGTGCCTTTGGCTGCCGCCGCCGTTCAGTTCCCGATGATGCATCCGGCGGTTAGCTGCATTCTCGTCGGCGCTCGCACGCCGGACCAGATCCGCGCCAATGTGACATGGTTCGAACAGGCTATTCCGGATGAACTCTGGAAGACCTTGCGCGCCGAAGGGCTGATCGTCTGATCTCTTCACGGGCTAAATGAAAAGCGCCGGGTCTTGCCCGGCGCTTTCTCATTTCTGAGGTTTTTTGCTGGCGACAGCAATACACCAACATATTCTTGGTCAATAACACCTAACCCAAATCGGGTTGCCATTTTATAGAAGTAAAGTTTGGTCTTCTTAAAAAATCGATAGTATTCTTTGTTTCGTATTTTTGGCCTGATAATGATGTGTTTTGGGGCGAGGGGTTGCCTAGTCCGCACCACCAAAAGCATATTGACCACTTGTTATGATGACATTTCACATCACATTGAGCCATACATTCAGTGGCTTCTGGCTCATGAAATGGGCACGCTTGAGCGCTGTTGGATATGTATAGAAAAAGTACGGAAAAAAATGTTAGTAATTTTCTCATGGGTAAATCCCCATCATTTTAAATAATGTATACCATAATTTTAGATTGAAATTAACTATAATCAATAACAACAAAATGAATGTGAATATATGGTAGCAAAATATTTTTCAATTATGCGAACGATATTCTATAGTATGCTGTCTGCGTGCTTTGAGATTGAACTTCCTCGATTGAAATCCAATCCCAAAGCTATTTAAGGACTTTTATCAGAATTGACGTAAAGATATCTACGTCATGCCCATATAATTGGGCCCCTTTTTACTCCGCCGCTTCTGTCACAGCCATCGGGTTGTTCGGATGCGTTGTCCAGTTGGCATAATCCGGCGCAATCGGCGCCTTGGTGCGTGGATCGACGCCGCCGATCTGCTCCATGGTGATGCAGTCTTCGACCGGGCAGACATTGACGCAGAGATTGCAGCCGACGCATTCTTCGTCGATCACCTCGAAATGGCGTGCGCCATTGACGAGATTGGTGATCGCCTGATGCGAAGTGTCCTCGCAGGCAATGTGACAGCGACCGCACTTGATGCAGAGATCCTGATCGATGCGCGCCTTGGTGACATAGTTCAGGTTCAGATATTGCCAGTCTGAAACCTGCGGCACAGCCATGCCGCGGAAGTCATCGAGCGTTTCATAGCCCTTCGAATCCATCCAGTCCGACAGGCCGTCGATCATTTCCTCCACGACCTTGAACCCGTAGGTCATAGCCGCCGTGCAGACCTGCACCGTGCCGCAACCGAGCGCGATGAACTCTGCCGCATCGCGCCATGTCGTGATGCCGCCAATGCCTGAAATCGGCAGGCCGTGGGTTTCGGGATCGCGGGCGATTTCCGCCACCATGTTGAGCGCAATCGGCTTCACCGCCGGGCCGCAATAGCCGCCATGGCTGCCGCGGCCATCAATCGACGGCACCGGCGACATGCGGTCGAGATCGACCGAGACGATGGAGTTGATCGTGTTGATCAGCGATACGGCATCGGTTCCCGCTGCATGAGCGCCGCGCGCTGGCTTGCGAATGTCGGTGATGTTGGGTGTCAGCTTGGTGATCACCGGCATGCGGCTATATTGCTTGCACCATTTGACGACCATCGCGACATATTCCGGCACCTGACCGACAGCCGCACCCATGCCGCGTTCGCTCATGCCATGCGGGCAGCCGAAGTTCAGCTCGATGCCGTCCGCGCCGGTTTCCTCGACCAGAGGCAGGATCGCCTTCCAGGCTTCCTCCTCGCAAGGCACCATGATCGAGGCGATCAGCGCGCGGTCCGGCCAGCGCATCTTCACCTCTTTCATCTCGCGCAGATTGACCTCCAGCGGGCGGTCGGTAATCAGCTCGATGTTGTTGAGGCCGAGAAGCCGCCGGTCTGCGCCATGGATCGCGCCATAGCGTGGGCCGTTGACATTGACCACTGGCGGGCCTTCCGACCCCAGCGTCTTCCACACGACGCCGCCCCAGCCCGCCTTGAAGGCGCGCTCGACATTATAGGCCTTGTCGGTTGGCGGGGCCGAAGCCAGCCAGAAAGGATTGGGGGATTTGATGCCGAGAAAATTCGTTGAAAGATCAGCCATGTCTTGAACCTCCTCAGCCTTGCTCGTTGCCAAGCTGGGTCGTTGCCCATTGATCGGATGGAACGCTTCTGTCCCGCGGGGATGCTGTCGTGTGATGCGCGCCGCCGGAAAGCACGGCTTCTGCGAAACCTTCCACTGGCTGCGGACGCCGCGTCAGCGCCGCATGGATCGATTCGGCGGCAACCTTGCCCGCCTCGACCGATGCGACCGTCAGGTCCTGACCGCCTGCAACGCAATCGCCACCTGCCCAGATGCCTTCAACCGAAGTGCGGCCTTCCGCATCCGCGCTGATCCGGCCCTTGGCCATACCGATGCCGGAGCCGCGCAGCGGTTCTGGATCGAATGTCTGGCCGATGGCTTTGAAGACCTGATCGGCTTCAAGCGTCAGATATTCACCCATGCCGACAAGCTTGCCGTCCTGGTTGCCGGTATATTCAAAGGTCACCGCATGCACGGTGCCGTCGCCGCTGCGGTCCAGCGCATGGGGTTGCAGCCAGTGCCGGATCGCGACGCCATGGATCTGCGCCAGTTCCTGTTCGTAAGCGCTGGCATTCATGCTTTCCTGACCGCGCCGATAGACGACGGTGACATTTTCCGCGCCAAGCTTCTTGGTCTGGATTGCGACATCGATTGCCGTCATGCCGCCGCCGATGACGACCACATTGCGACCAACAGGGAGAGTGGACAGGTCCTTCGCCTGACGCAGATTGGCGATGTAATCGACCGCGTCGAGAACATTGGGCGCATCTTCGCCAGCAAGGCCAAGATCGTTCACGCCCGGCAGGCCCATGCCGAGGAACACCGCATCGTGGCCCGCTTTCAGCGCTTCGATGGTGATATCCTGGCCGAGTGTCTGGTTGTACTCGACGGTGATGCCGCCGATTTCCAGCACGAATTCCAGTTCGCGCTGGGCGAAATTATTGACGGTCTTGTAGGCCGCAATACCATATTCGTTGAGGCCGCCGCCCTTAGGGCGGGCTTCGAACACGGTGACCTGATGGCCTTTCATGGCCAGACGATGCGCTGCCGAAAGACCGGCAGGACCAGCGCCGACCACGGCGATATGCTTGCCGGTGTCCGGTCCGCGCTTGAAGGGCTGCTTGCCCTCAGCCATCAGAACATCGGTGGCATAGCGTTGCAGATTGCCGATCTTGACCGGCTTGCCCTCGGCCGTTTCGCGCACGCAGACTTCTTCGCACAGCGTTTCGGTGGGGCAGACGCGGGCGCACATGCCGCCGAGAATGTTTTCGCTCAGGATGGTTTTGGCCGCGCCGACCGGATTGCCGGCATTGATCTGCCGGATGAACAGCGGAATGTCGATGCCGGTCGGGCAGGCATTCATGCACGGCGCGTCATAGCAGAAATAGCAACGGTCGGATTCGACAATGGCTTCGTGCCGCGTCAGCGGCGGATGCAGATCGTCAAACACATGCGCATATTCACCGGCGGCGAGACGCGCGCCGTGAATGTCAGGCGTGTGGCCCGCTTCTGCATCAATGGATGAACTGCCTGCGGATCCCCTCGTGGAAGGATTCATGGATCGCATCTCCCATTTTTATCTACAGTATTGGCCCAAAAATCGGGATCGACCTTTGGAAATCACGATGCGTAGAAATGCTTCAGAGCGACCTTTGTGCGTCCCTGCAGACGCCTCGGTGCTCTATGCGACACGCGGGTTCCCTTTGCGCAATGCCGCTCATGTCCGGGCTGCAATCTTGCTGTTGCCTGCTCCGGTTAAGGGTAGGATGACAGATTTTTTCGGAAGGTCAAATTTTTTATCATCTGGTCAATTTATGATTCCGGACGTCAAGAAATAGGCGGTGCGAGGCACCGCTTTTTAAGGCAGACAGATGGATTGAAATTATGCGGTTTTTGCCGCTTTGCCGGATGCGGCTTCGGCAATACTGGCGAAGAACCGGTCTGCAACCTTGCGCGCGACCGAGCCGAGCAGCCGGGTGCCGAGCTGGGCAATTTTGCCGCCCGCATCACCGCGTATGGCATAGGACAGGATGGTTTCGTCGCCATCTTCGGTCAGCGTCACATCGGTCACGCCGTGCGCAAAACCGGCAATCGAACCCTCACCATGGCCGGAAATCGTATAGGAGGCCGGCGGGTTCATGTTGGACAGTTCCAGCATGCCGTGGAACCGGACTTTGACAATGCCAAGATTGACCTTGAGCGCAGCGCGGATTTCAGTTGGCGAGAGACGCTCGATGTCTTCGCAGCCGGGGATGCAGTCTCTCAGCGTCTCAATGTCGTTCAGCGCGTCCCACACCGCCTGTCTTGGCGCTGCTATGCGTTCTTCACCGGTCAGGTCCATGCTTTCTCCAGACGCGTCCTGCTATCAATGTAATTTGATTGATAAGATGTATATGGCAATCTATCCAAATAGTAAGTTTCGGTGATTTTAAGCACATCCCGAAAAGTGTGAAACGGTTTTCGGAAAAGATGTGCGTAAAAACAAATGGTTAGAGCGCTGATCCTATTTAATCGGATCAATGCGCTCTAATTGCCACAAACTTTCTTAAACTGCCCTAATATCCGCGATTAAATCGATTTGATTCGGGAGTAGCATCATGGCAAGAGACGCGACGAAGCTTGAAGCAACGGTCGCTAAGCTGAAAAAGCATTGGACGGAGAACGCCCCGCACGACATGCGCGCGGCATTTCAATCCGATCCGGGCCGGTTCGAGCGTTATTCGCTCTCGCTGGATGATCTCTTGTTCGACTGGTCGAAATGCCGGGTCAATGACGAGACCATTGCGCTGCTGAAGGAACTGGCAGAGGCCGCCGATGTGGAAGGCCGCCGCGCCGCCATGTTCGCGGGCGAGCATATCAACAACACTGAAGACCGCGCCGTGCTGCATGTGGCCCTGCGCGATACGTCGTCGAAGGAAGTGCTCGTCGACGGTCACAATGTGCTGCCGGACGTGAAGCAGGTTCTGGATCGCATGGCGGCCTTTGCGGACGGCATCCGTTCCGGCGCGCTGAAGGGCGCGACGGGTAAGAAGATCACCGATATCGTCAATATCGGCATTGGTGGTTCTGACCTTGGCCCGGTCATGGCCACGCTGGCGCTGGCGCCTTATCACGATGGTCCGCGCGCGCATTTCGTTTCCAACATCGACGGCGCACATATCGCCGACACGCTGGCACCGCTCGATCCGGCGACAACGCTGATCATCATCGCGTCGAAGACGTTCACGACCATCGAAACCATGACCAATGCGCAGACGGCGCGCAAATGGATTGCCGATGCGCTGGGCGAAGCTGCCGTGGGTGCGCATTTCGCCGCCGTGTCGACGGCGCTCGACAAGGTTGCGGCCTTCGGCATTGCCGAAGAGCGCGTGTTCGGTTTCTGGGACTGGGTGGGCGGTCGCTATTCGGTATGGTCTGCTATTGGCCTGCCGGTGATGATCGCCGTCGGCCCCGATAATTTCCGCAAGTTCCTCGCCGGTGCCCACGCCATGGACGTGCATTTCCGCGATGCGCCGATGGAGAAGAATCTGCCAATGTGGCTCGGCCTGATCGGCTATTGGCACCGCGCGATCTGTGGCTATGGCAGCCGGGCGATCATCCCTTACGATCAGCGTCTGTCGCGCCTTGCGGCCTATTTCCAGCAGCTCGACATGGAATCGAACGGCAAGAGCGTGACCGTGGACGGCAAGCCGGTTTCCGGCCCGACAGGTCCGGTTGTCTGGGGTGAGCCCGGCACCAACGGCCAGCACGCTTTCTTCCAGCTTCTGCATCAGGGCACGGATACGATTCCGCTGGAATTCATCGTGGCGGCGAAGGGCCATGAACCGGCGCTCGACAATCAGCACGAAATGCTGTTGGCCAACTGCCTCGCGCAGTCGGAAGCGCTGATGAAGGGCCGTACGCTGGACGAAGCCCGTGCCCAGTTGCAGGCGAAGAAAATGCCGGAAGCCGATGTCGAACGCATTGCGCCGCATCGTGTATTCTCCGGAAATCGCCCGTCGCTGACGCTGGTTCACGATATGCTCGATCCCTATGCGCTGGGTCGCCTCGTCGCGCTTTATGAACATCGCGTGTTCGTCGAAGCGCAGATTTTCGGCATCAATGCTTTCGACCAGTGGGGCGTGGAACTGGGCAAGGAACTTGCGACCGAATTGCTGCCGGTGGTTTCCGGCAAGGAATCGGCTGGCGGTCGCGACGCGTCGACGCAAGGTCTCGTCGCGCATCTGCACGCACGACGCAAAGCTTGACGCCGTAATCCTGCGTTATAGAAATGATGTGGAGCCGGGTTTGTACCAGACCCGGCTCCATTCGTATAAAAATGAAATGGGATGAGAAATGAAGACTGAGATCATCAAATTTGCGGGCGACGTGCCGGGCAATGCTATCGAACTGCGCGTGTTGCGCTTTGCGGGCAAGGGCGGCGATGCGCCGACCGCTTATCTGCAATCCTCGCTGCACGGTTCGGAACTGCCAGGGCAGGCTGCACTTCATTTCCTTATCCCGATGCTCAAAAAGGCTGGCGAAGAAGGTCGCATTCTGGGCAACATCACCGTAGTGCCGCAGGCCAATCCGATTGGCTCGAACCAGTGGCAGACCTATCAGCATCAGGGCCGTTTCGAGATGTTCTCGGCGGTGAACTTCAATCGTGCATTCCCGCTTCTGCCCGATTTCGACACGTCGGAACTGCCCGGTCCCGACGCGCCGGAAGCGCTGGCCAAGCGCCTCAAGGCGACGCTTTTGAAGCTAGCTCTGCCGAACGACATCGTGCTCGATCTGCATTGCGACGACGAGAGCGAAAACTATGTCTATATCGCGGATGATTTCGTGGAAGACATGAAGGATCTGGCCGTCGCGCTCAATTCCACGGCAATCCTTGCCTGGGACACCACGGCGGATGCCGCTTTCGAGGAAGCCTGCGCGCATCCCGTTCTGCAACTGCCGAAAGACAAGCGCGATATGAAGCGCCGCGCAGTGACCACGGTGGAATTCCGCGGCCTGACCGATGTTTATGCCGATATGGGCAAGGGCGACGGGGAAGGTCTCTATAAGTTCCTCGTGCATCGCGGCGTCATTCGCGACGAGAGCGTCAAGCTCGACCTCGACTATAAGGGCCTCATCTCGCCGCTCTCGAATGTTGAAATGGTCCGTGCGCCGCAAGGCGGCATGGTGTTCTTCCATGTCGAGCCGGGCGATGTGGTGGAAGCAGGCGCAAAACTCGTCACGATCGTCACCGTGCCGGGCGAACCGGAACACGATATCGTCATGACCGCACCGCAGGCCGGTCGCATCCTGACGCGCCGCTCGCTGCGCTATGTGCGCCGGGGCGACGATCTTCTGAAACTGCTCGGTGCGAAGCCGTCTTCTGTCAAGAAGCGTGCAGGCGCACTCGAAGCATGAGTGCGACGCCCTTTGCCGATCGCCTGAAAGACATCCGTGCCGTTCTTTTCGATAAGGACGGCACGCTGATCGATTTCGACCGCACATGGTTTTCGGTGTCGTGGACACTGGCGCAGCGTTCTGCAAAGGGCGATGAACCGCATGCGCGCTCCCTGCTCGATGCCGGTGGCTATGACTGGACGGCAAAGCGCTTTCGCGCCAATTCGGTGATCGCGGCGGGCACGGTGGAAGACATCGTTTCGCTCTGGCATCCGGAACTGGACAAGGCGGATTTGCGCAGCCTGATCGGTGAATATGACCGCTATGCAGTCGAGGAGGGCGCGCGTTCGGCGGTCGCCATCGAAGGCCTGCGTGAAACGCTGGAAGCACTGCGCGCCATGGGCTATCGGCTCGGCATTGCAACGAATGATTCCGAGGCGGGCGCCCATGCGACTGCCAGGGCGCTTGGCATCGAGGGCTTTTTCGACGTGATCATCGGCTATGACACGGCGGCACGGCCAAAACCCTATCCCGATCCATTGCTGCATTTCGCGGAGAAGCTGGGGCTTGAGCCGCGTGAAATCGCCATGGTGGGGGATAATCTGCATGATCTCGAAACCGCCCATGCGGCGGATGCGGGGCTTGCGGTCGGCGTCCTGTCAGGCAACAGCCCGCGTGAAGCGCTGGAACCGCATGCGGATGTCGTGCTGGATTCCATTGCAGGTCTGCCGGAACTGCTGAAAGCCATAACGTAAAGCTTTCTGTTTTCTGATCTTCCGTTCAGAAGAATTCATCGCAGTGACCCTTGCGGAAGTGGGGTCCTGCGGTAGCATAGCCGGGTTAGAACCTCATCCGAGCTTAAGCCCATGATCCTTATCGGCCAGTATGATTCTCCCTTTGTGCGGCGTGTCGCAATCGCCATGCGCCTTTACGGCCTGCCGTTCGAGCATTGGCCGTGGTCCACATTTGGCGACCGCGACCGCCTCGCTGAATATAACCCGCTCAGCCGTGTGCCGACCCTGCTGCTTGATGACGGCGAAGTGCTGATCGAAAGTGCGGCGATACTGGATTATCTCGATGAGATTGCCGAGGCCAGAAAGCCGCTGATTGCCGGTCACGGTTTAGAACGGCGTCAGGCGCTGAAGGTTTGCGCGCTGGCGACCGGGCTTGCCGACAAGGCGGTGAGCCTTCTCTATGAGGGGCTTTTGCGCAGCGAACAGTCGCCGGTCTGGGTGGAGCGATGCCAAATGCAGATCGCTCGCGTGCTGGATGGTCTGGAAGTTGATCTGGCCTTGCGCGGCTCGCCATTCTGGTTCGGCACCGATATCGGCCATGCGGATATTGCGGTTGCCTGCGCGCTGCGTTTTGTTGGCGAGGCCCATGGGCGTCTGTTCGATACGGCGAAATATCCGGCGCTGGCAGGTCTGGCCGGACGTTGCGAAGCGCTCGCGCCCTTTCAGGAAATCGTGCAGCCGCTTGCCCCGCCATCGGCCTGATCGAAAGAGAAAAGCCGGGGCGAGAACCCCGGCTGTTGATTTTGGCGATCAGTCGCGCAATTCGCGGCGCAGGATTTTACCCACATTGCTCTTTGGCAGGCTTTCGCGGAATTCGATTTCACGCGGGCGCTTGTAGTTGGTCAGCCGCTCAGCGCAGAAGGCCTTGACGTCATCGGCTGTCAGATTGGCATCGCGGCGCACCACATAGAGCTTCACCACTTCGCCGGAATGTTCGTTGGGAACGCCGATGGCGGCCGATTCCACAATGCCCGGATGTTCCGCCGCGACTTCCTCGATCTCGTTCGGATAAACGTTGAAACCGGAGACGAGGATCATATCCTTCTTGCGGTCGACGATCTTCGTATAGCCGCGCTCGTCCATGAAACCCATGTCGCCGGTGCGAAAATAGCCGTCCGGCATGATGGCGCGCGATGTTTCGTCGGGCCTGTTCCAGTAGCCTTTCATGACCTGCGGGCCGCGCACGCAGATTTCACCGACTTCGCCGAGCGGCAGATCATTGCCGTCATCATCGCGGATGGTGATGTCGGTCGAGGGCATCGGCAAGCCGATCGTGCCGCTGAACTCGGTTGCATCCAGCGCATTGGCGCTTGCGACCGGCGAGGTCTCCGAAAGGCCATAGCCTTCCGTGATCAGGCAGCCGGTCATTTCCTGCCAGCGTTCGGCCACCGGGCGCTGCACGGCCATGCCGCCGCCAAGCGTCAGGATCAATGGCTTGAAATCCAGCGTTTTGAAATCGGGATTGTTCATCAGGCCGTTGAACAGCGTGTTGAGGCCGGGGAAGATGTGGAACGGATATTTCTTCAGTTCCTTCACAAAGCCCGGAATGTCGCGCGGATTGGGGATCAGGATGTTGCGCGCGCCAAGCTTCATGCCCAGCATCGCATTCACCGTGAGCGCGAAGATGTGATAGAGCGGCAGCGCGCAGACATAATTCAGCGCTTTCGGCTTGCCCTTGATGCGGAAGGCCACTTCCGTCCACACGCCCATCTGCTCGACATTGGCAAGGATGTTGCTGTGGGTGAGCATCGCTCCCTTGGAAATGCCGGTCGTGCCGCCAGTATATTGCAGGAAGGCGAGGTCAGATCCTTCGACGGGAACCGGATTGAAGGGCTTCGACTTGCCCTGCGCCAGAGCATCCTTGAAGCTGATATGGCCAGGAAGGTTCCAGGCCGGAACCATTTTCTTGACCTTGCGCACCACCAGATTGACGATGTGGCCCTTGAGGCCCAGCATATCGCCCATGGACGCCACGATGATGGTCGACAGCTTGACCGAGGGCAGGGTCTTTTCAACGGTCGCGGCAAAATTCTCCAGCACGATCAGCGCCTTTGCGCCGGAATCGTTAAGCTGATGTTCCAGTTCGCGCGGCGTATAAAGCGGATTGACATTCACCACGACAAAACCGGCGCGCAGCACGGCGGCAATCGCAATGGGATATTGCAGCACGTTCGGCATCATGATGGCGACACGGTCGCCCTTGACCAGACCACGCGATTGCAGGAAAGCCGCGAGCGCCCGCGCATTGTCATCGAGCGCCTTATAGGTCAGGTCCTTGCCCATGCAGGTGAAGGCGGGATTGGCGGGAAACTGGCGGCAGGCGGTGGTGATCATGTCGCCGATGGACGTCGAGCGGTTGAGATCAATCTCGGCGGGAACACCAGCCGGATAGGATTGCAACCAATACCGGTTCGGCTGTCCGGGTGCAGGATTAACCTGCTCCGTCGTGACGGCTTCGGTTGCGGATGCGCTTTGCCCTGTCGCTTTTTTTGCCATCTTTTCTCCCCGGATTGCTCCGTCCGTTGCATCCAGAGCGGTTTCAGCGAAGGCTGAATCGTCCTAACCGCTCTATCTGTTTTTTTACGCATTATCCGACGCAAAACCGCTTCGCACTTTTGCTGGAAATGCTCTGGCGGAAACTTCTCCGCCGATCTCCCAAACTTACCCGTCCTCTCGGGCCGCTTCCTCAAGAATAATGTGGTCGAGTTTCCACATCTTCGCAAGGCTTACATTGACGTAAACGTAAAATATTGATGTGTCGAGTCTTCCTGAAACACTTTAGTGCCGGCTGGATTATAACGGCCCGTCTGTATCAAGAATGCAGTCGGTCGTGATCAAAACGGTAAGATTGAGAGCCGAAATGCAGTGTTTTCTGCTCCCAGCCGGTCTCAATCGGTTCTGCGCAAGGACTGAATATGCGTTCTTACGGCCTTGCTGCCGCCGGTCACCAGATCGAAATTCTTTTCGCTGCGCAGCCACTCATTGAGCAACCCGCTGACAATTGCGAGCAAGATCGGGGCTGCCGTACTGGCAGTCCATTCCGGAGAAAGTTCGCCGCGCCGCTCGGCCACATCCAGAAGGCCGGTGAAAAGCGACAGCACATTGTCGCGTGCTTCCTTGATGCGCTCCACCACCGGGGCCATTTCGCCCACATATTCGCAGCGCTGGTTGATGATGGTGAAAATGACCTGCTGGCGTTCATTCGTCACGAAGAGTTCCAGCGCGGAAACAATGGACTGTTCAAGCACATGCAGCGGGTTGGGGTGATCGACGCTCGCTGCCTGCAGCATGATCTCTTCTTGCGGAAACCGCGCCTGACCGATGATGGCCTGAAAGATGTCGAGCTTGTCATGAAAGTGGAAATAGATTGCCCCACGGGTCACGCCCGCATGGGATGCTATTTCCATGAGCGATGACTGATTGACTCCGCGTTCGAGAAACATCTGCTCGGCGGCTATCAGTATGGCTTCCCGCGTTTCGGCGGCTTCGGCTTTGGTGCGGCGCATATTTGTCTCGATCTGCCGGAAAAGGCTGGATTTCCTTGCTTTTTCGGCTGTACCGTGGATAAATCATTCGTGATCTACCTTTGAGCTTATTGACTATAGCATCCCAAATCGTGTTTACAAACAGATATGTATGTTTAATTGGCCGCACCTTATGGGCATCAAACCTTATGGGCATCTCTAGGGCGACAACAAGGGCAACACCCATCATGACCATCCATCGTTCTATCCGGCTTTTTGCGGTGGGAGCCGCTTTTCTTGTTTTTGCAGGGCAGCCTGTTTTTGCACAGGCACCGGCAGGCGCACCGCCTGCGCAGGTTGCAGTCGTGACGATCCGACCGCACGACGTGCCCGTTACTTATGAATATGCAGCGCGCATCAGCGCCTATCGCAATGTGCAGGTCCGCGCCCGCGTTGGCGGCATCCTGCTGCATCGTAACTTCGTCGAAGGCACCGAAGTCAAGGCTGGCGAAGTGCTGTTCGAAATCGACCCGGCTCCCTATCAGGCCGAGCTTGAAAAAGCGCAGGCTCAGGTTGCTCAGGCCCAGGCGCAGTATCAGCAGTCCATCCGCGACGCCGAACGCGCAGAGCAGCTGGTTCAGCAGAAGGTGCAGAGCGCCGCAGTCCGCGATTCCGCATTTGCGACCCGCGATCTGAACAAGGCCGCTGTTGCTGCGGCGCAGGCGCAGCTGCGTACCGCTGAACTCAATCTCAGCTATACCAAGGTGACCGCGCCGATCAGCGGCATCACTAGCCAGGAGCAGGTGTCCGAGGGCAGCCTTATCGGCACCGATGCGACGTCCAGCCTTCTGACCTCGATCACGCAGCTTGATCCGGTCTATGTGAACTTCTCGTTCACCGATACGGAAGCCGCCGAAATCCAGAAACTGCGCGCCGAACGCGGTGCGACCGGTGAAGATGCCGACCGTCTCAAGATCAAGATCCTGTTCGGCGACGGTCAGGCCTATGATCATGAAGGCACGATCGACTTCACCTCGTCCTCGCTCGATACCGAAACCGGAACGCTCGGCGCCCGCGCCGTGGTCCAGAACCCGGATCGCCGTCTGATCCCGGGTCAGTTCGTGCGAGCCGTTATCCTCGGCATCCAGGTGAAAAACGCCGTAACGATCCCGAAGGCCGCCTTGATGCAGGGCCCGCAGCTGCAATTCGTCTATGTCGTGAACAAGGACGATGTCGTGGAGGTGCGCCCGGTCACGGTCGCCCGCGAGCTTACCGATGAATGGCTGATCTCCGACGGCCTCAAGGAAGGTGACCGCGTTGTGACGGAAGGCGTCATCAAGGCACATCCGGGCGCCAAGGTGCAACCTGTCGACGCTGCTGCGGCCGGCAACAAGGAAGCATCGTCGGCTGAAGCTGGCAAGGAACAGGCGGCAGGCAACAAATGAATAAGTTTTTCGTAGACCGCCCCGTTTTTGCGGCGGTCATATCCATTGTGCTTGTGCTTGCGGGGCTTATCTGCATCCGCATTCTGCCGATTGCGCAGTATCCGGAGCTGACGCCGCCGCAGGTGGTGGTCACCGCGACCTATCCGGGTGCAAGCGCGGAAACGGTGACGCAAACCGTCGCCGCTCCGCTTGAGCAGCAGATCAACGGCGTCGAGAACATGCTCTATATGCAGTCCTCGAGCCTTGGCAGCGGCACCATGCAGCTGACCGTGACCTTTGCACTGGGCACCGACCCGGATCAGGCCACGATCAACGTGAACAACCGCGTTCAGCGCGCGACCTCTTCGCTTCCACAGGAAGTGCAGCGTCTCGGCGTGACCGTGGACAAGCGTTCCACCACCATTCTGGGCATGGTCGCCATGTTCGCCGAGAATGGCCGTTATGATCGCACCTATGTCGGTAACTATGCGCTTTTGAACGTCATCGACGATCTCAAGCGTCTGTCGGGTGTGGGCGACGTACAGCTGCTCGGCAATATCGATTATTCGATGCGTATCTGGCTGCGCCCGGACAAGCTGGCCCAGTATAATCTGACGCCATCTGATGTTCAGACCGCCATTCAGGAACAGAATGCCCAGTTTGCAGCGGGTCGCTTTGGCGATCAGCCCGATCCGCAGGCAGGTCCGTTCACCTATACGGCGACGACGCAAGGCCGTCTGCCGGATACAAAGGCTTTTGAAAACATCATTCTGCGTTCCAGTCCCAATGCGGCGACGCTGCGTCTGAAAGATGTGGCGCGCGTTGAACTGGGCACAGAAAGCTATCTGGTTGACAGTAATCTCAATGGAACGCCCGCCGTTCCGATTGCGGTTTATCTGCAGCCGGGCGCAAACGCGCTCAACACGATGGAACTCATCCAGAATCGTATGGATGAGCTGAAAACCAGCTTCCCGGCGGGCATCAACTATTCGATCCCGTTCGATACGACCAAGTTCATCAAGGTCTCGGTCGAGGAAGTGATCCACACCTTCATCGAGGCTATCATCCTCGTCGTCCTGGTGGTGTTCATCTTTCTGCAGAACTGGCGCGCAACACTTATTCCCGTTATCGCGGTGCCGATCTCCATCATCGGTACATTTGCGGGCATGTATGTGCTGGGCTTCTCGATCAACCTTCTGACATTGTTCGGTCTGGTGCTCGCCATCGGTATCGTCGTGGATGACGCCATCGTGGTGTTGGAAAACGTCGAACGTATCATGACGACCGAGAAACTTTCACCGCGCAAGGCCGCCATCAAGGCCATGGGCGAAGTGACGGGGCCGGTTGTCGCTATTGTTCTCGTGCTCTGCGCGGTGTTCATTCCGGTCGCCTTCATGGGCGGTCTCGTCGGCGAAATGTATAAGCAGTTCGCCGTTACCATCGCGATTTCGGTCGTGCTGTCCGGTACGGTGGCGCTGACGCTGACACCAGCACTCTGCGCGCTGATCCTGAAGCCCGGACATCATGAGCCGATCCTGCCGTTCCGCATTTTCAACCGGTTCTTCGATCGGGTGACGGAAGGCTATACGGCTGGCGTTCGCTTCTTCCTGAAGCGCGTCGCCATCGGCTTGCTGATCTTTGCCGGCCTTTTGGGCAGTACCTATTTTCTGTTCCAGAAGGTTCCAAGCTCCCTTTTGCCGGATGAAGATCAGGGCTTCCTGTTCAGCGTCGCCATCTTGCCTCCGGCAGCTTCGCTGGAACGCACGACGGCTGTGCTCAATCAGGCGAGCGAGAATATTCGCAAGCATCCGGCGGTGGAAAACGTGTTTGCCGTGTCTGGCTATGACCTCCTGTCGGGCGGTCTGAAGACCAGTGCAGGCACCATGTTCATCATGCTCAAGGACTGGAAGGAACGCACGACGCCGGATCTCGACGCGCGCAACCTGCCGGGCGCCATCATGGGCATGAATGCGGGGATCAAGGACGGCCTTGTGCTGGCCTTCAATCCGCCGCCGATCCTCGGCCTCAGCACGACCGGCGGTTTCGAACTTTATGTTCAGGACCGCACGGGTGGTGGCGTGGAATCGCTGACCAATGCGACGAAGCTGCTCACCGATGCAGCCGCGAAGCGGCCCGAGCTTGCAGGCGTACGCACGACATTCGATCCGAATGTTCCGCAATACGACATCCAGCTTGACCGCGAAAAGGCCAAGGCGATGGGCGTGCCGATCAACTCGGTGTTCACCGCCATGCAGGCCACCTTCGGCAGTGTCTATGTCAACGACTTCACGCTGTTCGGTCGTAACTATCAGGTCAATCTGCAGTCCGAGGCGGAGTTCCGCCGCGATCCGAGCGATCTGAAACATGTGTTCGTGCGCGCCGATTCCGGCAGCATGATCCCGCTCAGTGCACTCGTAACCGTCAAGCGCATCGTCGGCCCCGACCAGCTCGAACGTTTCAACGCGTTCAATGCTGCGAAGGTCACCGGCAATCCGGCTCCAGGCTACACGTCGGGCGACGCCATCAAGGCGATGCAGGAAGTGGCGGCGGAAGTGCTGCCGCAGGGTTTCCAGATCGCGTGGACGGGTTCCGCCTATCAGGAAGTCACGACCAGCGGCACCGGCTCGCAGGCCATGATCTTCGGTCTGTTGATGGTGTTCCTCATTCTGGCTGCCCAGTATGAGCGCTGGAGCCTGCCGCTGGCTGTTATCACGGCGGTGCCTTTCGCGATCTTCGGTGCGCTTCTGGCAACCCATCTGCGCGGGCTGACCAATGACGTGTATTTCCAGATCGGCCTGGTGACACTCATCGGTCTTGCGGCAAAGAACGCGATTCTGATCGTGGAATTTGCCGTGCTGGAACGCGAAACGGGCAAATCCGCCTTTGATGCGGCCTTGTCTGCGGCACGTCTGCGCTTCCGCCCGATTGTGATGACCTCGCTGGCCTTCATTCTCGGCGTGGTGCCGCTGGCAATCAGCTCGGGCGCAGGCTCGGCCAGCCGTCACTCCATCGGTACCGGCGTTATCGGCGGTATGCTCGTGGCAACCTTCGTTGCAACGCTCTTCATCCCGATGTTCTACAGCATCATCGCGCGCAAAGCGCCGAAGAAGCCGGAGGATGACGAGGATGATGTGCCGAATGGTTCGGGTGGCGGCATCTGACCGCCACGCTGACAGCCCAAAAAGCAAAAGCCCCGCTTATCCGGCGGGGCTTTTTGTTTGCTGAAATCTTGTTTCACGAACATCCTCACCGGGATGTTCTCACTGGCTCACAGATCACACTTTCACAGTAGGTGCCAGTCTCCTCAAACCGCTACGCACTTTTGCTGGAAATGCTCTGCCTGCAGGTTAATCAGTGCAGCAGCGAGCCGATGCTTTGAAACAGTGCCCAACCGAGAAATGCAGCTGGTACGGACAGTGCCGCCAGCATGATCCCCAGAAAGACATACGCCGCTTCATTCGGCGAGCGTTTGGTTTGTTCCGGAGCTTTGTGCCATTGTGCAGGAACGCCATCAAACATCGTATAAATCCTCCTTCTCCCCATGCCAGATTAGGGATCGAGGGCTTATTTCTTCAAGTCAAAATAAATCGATGTATTTTAACTTATGTTTGTGGTAAAAGCGGCGCATAAATGCTTGATATTGGCTGCTTTATCAGCCTGAGTAGCACCAAAATCCTCCAAAAATGCTTGATATTAAACATTTTTACTTTATTACTGTAAGTATTGTTATATCCGAAGTTTCAAAACTTTCTGAAATTCGAAATCGATTCACGAGCAATCTGCGTCAAAATGGCACGCATGCCCGAGCGCTGGTTTGGCGCTGTCGAGAGTACGCATAGGGCGATAGTCGAGCGGCGGGCATTCCGCTTGAGTCGCTTCAGCCGGATTGAAGTGATTGTCAGTAAAAGCTGGTCGGAAAATAACGCAGATAAAGCTCGGTCAGGACGCCCTTTTGCTGCAAGGCTTGCAGGGCATTGTTGAAGGCGCTGGCGATAGCGGCGTCGTCGCGGGAGACGGCAATGCTGAGGCCGGGTCCGAGATATTGCGGCGCAAGATAGGGGCCATCGGTCGAGGTGCAGCAATTGCCGCTTTCAGCATCGTTCAGCCAGAAGGACAGCGTCATGCCGTCATCGAACACACTATCGAGCTTGCCGACTTTGAGGTCGGCCAGCATGGCTGCCCGATCGGGATAGGGCTTTGCCTGCGCTTGTGGGAAATAGCTCTTGAGAAGCTGTTCATGCGCCGTGCCGGCAATGACACCAACCGATTTGCCGCGTGTAGCGAGCGAAGCAGGTTGCGCAAAGATCTTGCTGTTCTGCGTCGCGAAACGCGCAGGCAGCCGCATATAGCTGCGCGAAAAGACGAAATCCTTTCGCCGCGCTTCCGTGGGCTGCCAGCCGCCGATAATCGCTTCGGCATCGCCTTTCAGCACACGATCTTCCAGCTCATTCCACGGCGCAGCTTCGATCTGGCAAATATCCTCGATGCTGAGCTGGCGGCAGAGCGCCTTGGCCAGATCGACATTATAGCCGGAGAGTTGCCCCTGATTATTGAGCATGTTGAAGGGCGGAAAATCCACCGTGGTGATGAACCGCAGTCGCGTCAGCTTTTGCAGCGATGGCAAAGGCAGGCGTTCCTTCTGGTTGAAAAAATCCGGGGCGGACGGCGCCGTCTGCGCGAATGCAGTCGGGCTTGCCGTCAGCAGGCCAGCCAAAATCACCAAGCTTGAAAAACAACGTTTCATTGGCAGGCTTCCTATCATGAGCGGCATAATTTCGCGTTAACGCGCAACTTGCAAGGGTTGCATGCTGTTCGGCATACAAAATACAGGTTGCTTTTTTGCAATATTCTTTTACTTTCATTTTTACAATAATAAGTGAAGTGAAATAGAGTAAAGTATAAATATATTCTATAATTAGGATATAATAAAACAAGAATTACTGATCTATATTTATCGAGTATCATTTGTCCAGCGTCGGGGGGCGTTATGAACAGCGGATCGAGTGGCTTCGATCTGGAGATATGCGGTGCCATATCTGCCAGATTGCAGCGTCGTGGCATTGCGCGTTGCTTGCTCCTGGGGGCTTATGGCGAAGCGGTGCGCAATGGGACCACATTTTGCACGGAGCTTGTCCAGCAGCCGGGCGTCAGCGAAACCGCTGTTTTCGAAGCGATTGCGGATTTGCTGGGTCTGGATTTTACGCAGGAGCTGCTGCCATCGCGCGTGTTCATTTCCGATGAATACGCCTTGCACAATCTCACCGACATTGCGCAGGTCACGACCATCGGGCAGGACGGCACGACATATCTTTATATTGCGCCAACGGAGCATCGGATCAGGAGCCTGCTTGAGCATGTGCGTGCCAATCCATCACTGCGCAAACGCATCCGTATCTGTACCCCCACACTTCTCAGGCAAATCCTGCGTCGGCGTTACAGCGCGCGGCTGATTGACCGTGCCCGACAGATGACACCGCAATCCCTTTCAGCTGCACGCGTTCTGCATAGCTGGCAGGCCTTCGGCATCGCGATGGCGCTTTATCTGCTGATCGCCGCTATCATCAACTGGCCTCTGCAGACATTTCTGGCGATGCATGTCCTGATGACATTGTTCTTTTTCGGCTGCGTTTTGATCCGGCTGTTTGCCGTGACGACGGGCGGCCGTCTGTGCTTCGTGGATATCTTGCCGCTGAAGAAACGGGATTTGCCGGTCTATTCCGTGCTTGTGCCGCTTTATCGGGAAAAAGAGGTGATCGGCCAGCTGATTACCGCGCTCAATGGTATCCACTGGCCACGCAGCAAGCTGGAGATCAAACTCGTCTGCGAGGAAGATGATTACGAGACACGCGATGCGATTGAACGCCAGCATCTGCCTGCCAATTTCGAGGTCATTCCCGTGCCGCCGGGCGGCCCGCGCACCAAGC
Source organism: Ochrobactrum sp. 19YEA23 (assembly GCF_029909865.1). Taxonomy (NCBI): domain Bacteria; kingdom Pseudomonadati; phylum Pseudomonadota; class Alphaproteobacteria; order Hyphomicrobiales; family Brucellaceae; genus Ochrobactrum; species Ochrobactrum sp. 19YEA23. The sequence goes on from NZ_JASAMQ010000001.1 coordinate 683,317, forward strand.
CGAACGCGCTAAACTATGCTTTGCAATTTGTGCGCGGCGAGATTGTCGCGGTGTTCGATGCCGAGGATCGCCCGCATCCCGATCAGTTGCGCGAGGCATGGCAGGCTTTCCTGCGCAATGGCGGACAGCTTGCCTGCGTTCAGGCCCCGCTGATTATCGGCAATTTTCGACACAATCTCCTGACACGCATGTTTGCCTTCGAATATTCGGCGCTGTTTCGCGGGCTTCTGCCCTGGCTGGCCGGGCAGGGGTTGGTCATTCCGCTTGGCGGCACGTCCAATCATTTTCGCCGGTCATGTCTGGAAGAAGTCGGCGGCTGGGATGCTTTCAACGTAACCGAAGATGCCGATCTCGGCATTCGTCTGGCGCGCTATGGATATAGCATCGGCACCATCAGTCGCGGCACAGTCGAGGACGCGCCGGAGGATTACGATGTCTGGCGCAAGCAGCGCACGCGCTGGATCAAAGGCTGGATACAGACTTGGCTGGTGCATGCCCGCGACCCTTATACGGCGCTGCGCCAGCTTGGCGGGTGGCGCTTTGCCATCAACCAGATTTATACGCTCGGCATCATCAGCTCAGCGCTGTTGCATCCGATCATGCTGGTGACGCTTGCCGTTCTGATGGTCAAACTGGTCATGCAGCCGCTGACGCCAAGCAGCCTTTCGCTGCTGGTGCTGGATGTGGTGAATATTCTGCTGGCCTATCTCAGCTTCTATCTGCTCGGCGCAAAAACCATGGAGCCGACAGAGCGCGGTGGTTATGCCTATCTGCCGGGAATACCGGTCTATTGGGTGTTGATTTCGCTCTCGGCCTGGCGGGCTTTGTGGCAGCTGGTGCGCAAACCCCATCTCTGGGAGAAAACCCCGCACAGGCCGAGCATCTTTTATTTGGGTGTCGACGACTGCGTGATGAATGCCGAACCGCGACCGATAATGGACTGATCTTCCGGGCCGATGGCGTCGAGATCACGGCCGTCATAGGGCAGGGTCAAAAGGATGCGCCGGATGGCGGCCAGCCGGGCGCGCCGCTTGTCGTTGGAACGCACGATGGTCCATGGCGCATAGCCGCTGTCGGTACGCTCAAGCATGGTGTGGAGCGCTGCGGAATAATCATCCCAGCGCGAAATACCGGCCACGTCCATCGGGGAGAATTTCCAGCTCTTGAGCGCGCTGTGGCGGCGCTCATGGAAGCGCTTCAGCTGCATTTCCTGGCCGATATCGAGCCAGAACTTGAACAGGTGGATGCCGTCCGTCACGATCATGCGCTCGAAATCCGGCGTTTCCGTCAGGAAGATTTCCAGCTGCGCCGGAGTGCAGAAGCCCATCACGGCTTCGACACCGGCCCGGTTGTACCAGGAACGGTCGAAGGTGACGAATTCGCCCGCCGTCGGGAAATGGGCGACATAGCGCTGAAAATACCACTGGCCGCTTTCGGTCGGCGTCGGCTTCGGCAGGGCCACATTGCGCGCAGTACGCGGGTTCATGAATTCGCGGATTGTAAAGATCGTTCCGCCCTTGCCAGCCGCATCGCGCCCTTCAAAAACGCTGATGACGCGCCCGCCGGTCGATTGCAGCCAGTATTGCAGTTTGACGAGCTCAATCTGCAGGCGTTCGAGCGTCGCCTCATATTCATCGTTCTTCATCCTGGACGAATAGGGATAACCGCCCGATTGCAGAGCCTGATCGTCGATCCAGTTGGGCAGCTTGGGATCGTTGATATCGAATTTGCGGGTTTCGCCATCGAGCTTCAGCTTGATGGGCTTATCGGCGGCTGGAGTATCGCTTTTTTTGTCGTTCTTTTTGTTAGCTGTCTTCGAACTGTCACCCACGGCAATTCCCTTTCGTTTATATCAATCCATGATATGGGCATATGAGAAGCTACGTAAAGACGCCGACGCTGATTTCGACTGAGGCATAAAGGTTTGTCGTCACGCGTGTTCTGGTCGGGGAAAACGGTTTTCCGGCTCTGGCAACAGGTTCAGCGAAGGCATCAGGGCCTGGAGTATTTCCAGCAAAAGTGCGAAGCAGTTTTGTGTGGGGTAGCGCGTAAAAACAAATAGATAGAGCGGTTCACCGATTCCGTTTTAACCGGAACCGCTCTAGTCCAAGGGATAGACAATGAGTGAAGACAACCGCCGTGCCGATGATGCCGAGACCGCCCCGGAGACGCGCGCTCCGGAAGCGTCGATCTTTGCTCCGCTTGGGCGGGTGAAAGGCGTGCTCGTTGTCAGCATGGTTCTGGCGGTTTGCGTCATGGCTCTGGAACTGCCTTTCTGGTTCCGGGCGGCGCTACTGGCGCTGGTGGTGCTGGGGGCGGTCTGGGTTGCCAACGAAGTCGGCAGCGGTGAGCCCGACGCAGATCCGGTCAAGGATGAAGACCAAAGCGAAATGGCCGGTGTTTCCGGCGAGCGGTTGGCCGATCTCCTCACTGATCCGATGATTGTCTTCGACCATGGCGGTACGGTGCTGTTCGCCAATGCGGCCGCGCTGGAGGCTTTCCAGTCGCTCGAAGGCGGAACGGCGCTTTATCTGCGTTTTCGTGCTCCGGAAATGCATGCGCTCATTCAGGGTGTCATCGCCGATGGCGAACCGCGCAGCATCGAATATTTCGAGCGTGTGCCGATCGACCGCTGGTACAAGGCCATGGTCAAGGCGCTGCCAGATGCGGAAGGGCGGCCCGAGCTGTTCGTGCTTATCTTCCGCGATCAGAGCGAAACGCGCCGTATCGACCGCATGCGGTCCGACTTTATCGCCAATGCCAGCCATGAATTGCGCACGCCGCTTGCCTCGTTGCGCGGTTTTATCGAAACCTTGCAGGGGCCAGCGCGCAACGACGTCGCGGCGCGCGACCGCTTTCTCGATATCATGCAGAAACAGGCCGAACGCATGTCGCGCCTGATTGACGATCTGCTGTCACTGTCCCGGTTGGAAATGCGGGCGCATCTGGCGGTCAATGAAAGCGTGGACCTGACGTCTATTCTCAACCATGTCGCAGACACGCTGAACCCGCTGGCCGCCAATCTCGACGTGGTGATCGAGCGCAATCTGCCCGATCATCCGCTGCTTGTGACCGGCGCCCGTGATGAGCTGATTCAGGTGTTCCAGAACCTTGTCGAAAATGCCTGCAAATATGGGCAGGCGGGCAAGAAGGTCATCGTCAAGCTCGAGACGGATGAAACCGGCAGTGCGCCGGAAGTCGTGGTTTCCGTACAGGATTTCGGGCCGGGTATCTCGACCGAGCATCTGCCGCGCCTCACCGAGCGGTTCTATCGCATCGATGTGGAAACCAGCCGGGCCCAAAAGGGCACCGGGCTGGGGCTTGCCATCGTGAAGCATATTCTGGCCCGTCATCGCGGACGTCTTGTCGTGCGCTCGCAGCTGGGCGAAGGCTCAACCTTCATGGTGCGCCTGCCAAAGCGTGTGGGCTGAGAATTAGAGCGCATCCCGAAAAGTGTGAAACGGTTTTCGGAACAAGATGCGCGCTCTAACGCGAGAGGCGGCGCAGCAGCTCCCATTTGAGCGGGCGAAGCCGTTTGTAAAGGCGGGTGGTGCGCAGGCCGTCGATGGTGCGCTGATAGGCGAGCGCGAGCTTGCCGCGCAGGGTGCGGGCAACCACATAATCGCGCATCGGGATTTCAATGTTGGCGAAATCGTGTTTCCAGGGTTCGTTGCCGAAGCCGAGGTCGAAGCAATCATAATCATCGGCCTTCAAGGCTTCGATCAGGCGCAGCATCAGCACTTTGCCGGGCGAATATTTGTTCCAGATGCCGTCTTCAAAGGTGGTGATCATTGCACAATAATGCCGTTTGCGCGTGACGCTCCACATGGTGGCGACGACCGCATCATCCATTGTCAGAACGGAAAAGTGCAGGGCATTTACGGCGGCCAGAGGCTCGGTCACCATTTCGAAGAAGCGGCGCTTTTCGGGATGGGTCTCGAAACCGGGGACTTTTGTGTCCTCAAAACGCTTCTGTTTTTGTTGCAGCATGGTTTCGAGAAAGGTTGCCCGTTCCTGTGCGTCACGCGTGACCAGAAAGCGATAGCGCCCGGCGCGGCGCAGCGCCTTGCCACGCTTGGCAATGGTACTATGGCCGCGGATCGATTGTTCGATCTCCGGCATGGGGCGGTCAAGCGTGATCCAGTGCGTGCCCGCCGAACAATCGCGATTGGACAGGCCCCAGAAAGGATTGGGCCGGCCTTCGACTTCCTGCGGCATCTTTTCAAAAGCCACCATATCGAAGGGCGGCAGGGCTGCAAAAATCTGCTTCAGCAGGGCTTCAGCGCCCGCTACATCCCAATGTGGCGCGTCTTCAAAAAGGATCGGCGCGTTGTAATCGGAAACACCGTCATCCACGAAAGACAGAATGCGTGCACCATAGCGCTGCATGATGCAAAACGGTACGAACAGGACTGGCCGCTGGTTCTGGTCGCGGACTTCAATCAGGCAAAGCTGAGCTTTATGCGCTTCGCCATAGCTTGCTTCCCAGGCGCGCAGAAAGGTTCTGGACTGGAAGACATAAAGCGCGCAACCGCTGCTGTCGTCGGCGTCGGGCCAATCCCTGGATAGGTCGTCAACGCGACCATGCACTTTGATTTGGAAATTGGCACTCAACATCAGCAGCCTTGAAATATCTGTTTGTTTGCCGGTTCATAAGCTGATTGCACAATATGAACTGACGAATCGACATCTTCATAACGGGGTTTAGTTTATTTGAAACTAAACAGAACTATGAAATGCTGGAAATCATCGCGGAAGTTTAACCTCTTCAAGCGATGACTGTCGATAATCAACCGGGAGCGGACAAAACGGTAATGTCAGTTTCGATTATCATCAAGACGTTGAACGAAGAACAGCGCATCGCCGCTGCGATTGAGAGCGCTCTTGCAGCTTTGCCTGACGGGCAGGTCGAAGTCATCGTCTCCGATAGCGGCTCGACGGATCGTACGGTGGAGATTGCCAGCGCCTACGCCGTGCGGGTGGTGCAGATCGAAGCGCCCGCACGGGCAAGCTGCGGTCTTGGCCCGCAACTGGGCTTTCAATATTCCACGCAGCCTTTCATCTGCCTGATCGACGGCGACATGATCATCGAGCCGGATTTTATTCCCGCCGCCCTGCAATATATGGCCGACCACCCGGAAACCGGCGGCGTGACCGGGCATGTGGTGGACCAGATTCTGGAAAGCCTCGAATTTCAGCGTCGTGCACGCAGGCAGACACCGGAAAAGCAGGCCGGTAATATCGACCGGATGAATGGCGGCGGTCTCTATCGCCGTGCCGCCATCGAGCAGGCGGGCTATTTCTCCGACCGCAATCTGCATGGCCATGAAGAGTTTGATGCGGGCGTGCGCCTGCGCACCCACGGCTGGAAACTCTATCGTCTCGACCGGCCTTTCGTACAGCATTTCGGCTATTCGATGAATGCCTACAAGCTTTTGACGCGCCGCTGGAAGAGCAAATATCTGCGCGGTACGGGCGAGGTGCTGCGGGCGGCTGTTGGCCAGCCGCACTGGCAAAATGTTATAAAGGAACTACCGGAACTGCGCCTCTGGGGTGTGGTCTATATCTGGTGGCTGGTGGTGATCGCAGCACTTTTGCTGGGCTTTGTCACGCCATGGGCGCTGGTCGCAGCGCTTGTCTTCGCGCTGTTGCCTTTCGTGCTGATGTCGCTTCGCGAGCGCAGCGTTTCGCTCGGCGTCTATGCGGTCGTGGCGTGGATTTTCCATGCGGCTGCCATGCCGCTCGGCTTCTTCCAGCCGCGCCGAAAGCCGCAGGACTGGATCGAAAGCCGGGTCTTGAATGATATCCCGAAAGAGACCCCGAAAGGGGCCTCATGAAGAAGCCGCTCGCCGCTTTTCTTACCTGCCTTGCCGGTTTCAGCGCGCTGGCGTTCTGGCCGGAAACGACTGTTGCGGAAGAGTGGATGCCGGTCAAGGAAACCCGGCTGGAGATGGCGCCGGGCAGTCCGCTCGACTTCTCGTCCTTTCTGGCCAATCCCGCGATCGATGAGCAAGGACGCATCGTGGCCAATGCCGCCGGGCGTCTCGTCCGGGCTGCAAAACCGGATGAGCCTCAGCGCCTGTTTTGCGCGTCGCTCTCCTGGCGATTGCCGTCGGCAGGCAAGATCGATCACGCTTTCATCGATCGCTATGTGCAGCAGCTGCGCATGCATGGCTACAATATCGCGCGGCTGCATTTTCTCGATACCGATCTGATGCTCAATCGTGACGGGGACTTCAACTTCGATCCCGAAGCACTGGATCGCATTCGCTATCTGATGGCCGCCTTGAAACGCGAAGGCATCTACTGGACCATCGACGGACTGACGGCGGAAAGCGGCGCGCTCGGCGGCAGGGATATGAACCGCTGGGGACCGGAAGGCAATCTGAAACGGCGCATCTATGTGGACGACACAGCCTTCGAACACTGGTTGCGGTTTCAAAAAGAAGTCTATGCGACGGTCAATCCCTATACGGGACTGGCCCCGTTGCAGGACCCGGCGCTGGCGTTGATCATTCCGTTCAACGAGAATGGTATCGAATTCACCAGTTTCCTGCATGGCAAGCAAGCAAGCGGCCCGTTCTGGCCGGGTTTTGCGCCGGCGTTCAATGCGTTTTTGAAAAAACGTTATACCAACACGGCGGCACTTTCGCGTGCCTGGGGCGGTCTTGCCGCAGAGGAGAACCTCGAAGCGGGAACAGTGCAACTGCCGCAGAGCCGTTCAGGCGGCGGTGCGCGGCTGCATGATTTTCAGGCTTTCGTTGTCGAGCGGGAGCAGGCGTTGGCCGCACGGCTCGAGGCCGCTTATCGAACGCTTGGCTATAAGGGGCTGATCGCACCCTACAACAACTGGTTTACGGTCCAGACCGCGCTGTCGCGCATGCCGCAACAGGCGGTCAGCGCCAATACCTATCATGACTGGACGGGGTCCATGGAACCCGGAACGACGATGAAGCAGAACAGCTCCATCGCCGATGCCGCCTCCTATGTAAGCGAGCTGGCCGCTGGCCGCTGGATTGGTCGCCCCTTCTTCGTCACCGAATACGAACACCTGTTCTGGAACCGTTATCGTTATGAAGCGGGGCTGGTTTTTCCGGCCTATGCCGCCTTGCAGGGCTGGGACGGTATCTGCCGCCACGGGCAGGGGCCGATCACGCTTGCCTTCGATGAGGCGGAGCCGCTTCGCCAGCGCATCGTGCCCTATACATTCGCGGTCGATCCGGTGGCGCGTGCGGGCGAAACGCTGGCCTCGCTTCTGTTCCGGCGCGGCGATGTCAAAACGGCGTCTTTCGCTGTCCCCTTCATGATGCAGGGTGAAACCAGTCTTGGCGATTCGCTTGAAACACGGGAACCCGAAAGGCTGAAAACTCTGGCGCTGGTCGGCGGTATCGGCCTGTTCGCCTCGGGTCTGCACTGGCCGGAAAACACGGCCAAAGGCATTGAGATCAATTATCGCAATGTTGCGCTCGACAATGTTCTGGGGCGTTTGAAACAGGCAGGCCTGCTGCCGGAGGACAATGCGAGCGATCCTTATCGCGGCATTTTCGCCAGCGCGACCGGCGAAATCCTGCTGGAACGGGACCGCACCCGTATGCGGGTCGTGACGCCCCGGACCGAAGCGCTGGCCTTCGCCGATCTGAAGGACAGTCTGACGCTTGGGCAGCTTACCGTCGGTCATGCCGAAGAGCGCGGCCTTGTTTCCGTGTCGGCACTCGACGAACAGCCCCTGGCAAGCAGCGAGAAGATGCTGGTGATTTTCGCGACCGATGCCCGCAATACCGGCATGCGCTTTCGCGACGATGCGCAAAAGGTGATCGAGGATTGGGGGCGTTTGCCGGTGACCTTGCTGCGCAACCGCATTGATGTCCGGCTTGCGGGTGCTGCATCGGCCTGGAAATTGTCTGCCATCGGTCTCGATGGCAAGCTTCATGCGCCTGTCGCCACCGGCGAGGGGCCGGTGGAATTTCGTCTTGATAACGGCGCGGGCGCTGACGGGCCGACGACCTTCTTCCTGCTGGAGCGTCAGTTCAGCCGGTAGCGCACAATCTCACTGAAAGTCGGTCACCAGCCTGCTCCAGCTTTCGCCTGCAAGCCCGCCGATGAAAATGTCATTGTGATCCAGCGCATTCACGACGCCGGGATTTGCTGTCACCACGCAAACATTGGCCTTCAGGCGGAAGAACATGACCGATTGCTGCGAAAGTGCGCCGAGAAAACGCGGATCGGCACGGCCCTGCGCCGCGATATGGCCCGCCTCCTGCAAATGCGACAGCATGACTTCGACAACGGCCTGCTCGCGGGTTTTGAGTGCCAGAATGCTGAGCACTTCGGCCATCCCGTTCGTCCGGGCGTAATAGCAGAAGAAACCGACCGGCTCGTCGCCTTTGCCGGAAACCGCGCAGAAGCGAAGCTCGCCGGCCGCACGGTTATCCTTGGCTAGGGTCAATACCCATTGCAGGTCCTGTTCTGTCCAGGCGGGATAGGCGTCATAGGTTGGCAGCAGCTGGCGGATCAGGCCGATAGCCTCGCCTTGATCGATCTCGCGCACCGCCAGTTTGCCATTGGTGGAGTTGCGCAATTTGGGTATCGGAACCAGCGCATCCAAAAGCTTGCCGACTTTTGCGGCGGGCCAGCCACGCAAAACTGCACGGCGCTCGGCGACGAACTGGGCCACATAGCTCGCGCCGCGGAAAATCCGCGTCCATGCCAGACCGTGCGTGTCGAGCGTGATGCCGCCAACCGCGCTGAAATGGCGCGTGCTGACGGGTGCTGCACTATCGCTGAATGAGAAATCATTGGGACGCGAGCGCAAGGTGAGTGTCAGTTCAGCCGCACCGCGCGGCGAGCCGCCGGGCCGCATCATATAGGCGCACAGCAGTCTGCCCATGACGATTTTGCCATCGACATGATAGGGGATCGGCAAGACGCAAAGCGTGCTGTCGATCTCGCCCTTGCTGTCCTCATGCACGATGCTGCACAGATCGGCATCGTAATAAGGGTTTTCGAAGAAAACATGCCGAAAATACTGGTCGAAACTCTCGCTGTGGGAGGTCGATTTGGGACGAAAGACCTGGGTAAACAGCGCGCGCACAGCTGGTATGTCATCGACACGCATCGGGCGCACCCGTTGTGTCTTTGTCTCCGCGACAGATATGCTCCCCACTTTAACCTGCCCCTCTGCCCGGACGGACCGGGCTTAGACTTGAACCTCTTTCCTTGCAGCTGCTTCGCGGCTTCTTTTGACGAGGTAGAAGACGCAGCACCACGAAGCCAACACGATACATATTTCAATAAAGTAAATTGCGGTGAAAGTGCCGGTGATTGGCGCATACCATGTGGCCGCAGCCAGCAGCGGCGCACCCAGAATATTGCCGACATTCAGCACCGCAGTACGATAGGTATGCTGGCTGGCCGCACCGAGCAAATCCACCGCAATCGACCAGAGCGCGACGAAGATCGTGATCCAGCACAACGTGCGGCAGAAGGCGATCAGCGTCGTGTATTCCTTGCCGAATAAGAGTGGGAGATAGGGCGCAGCGATGAAGACGACCAGTGAGGTCATCGTTCCAATCAACAGCGAGGCTCCCAACAGGCGCAGCGTGATCGGCAAGGCATGATGAATGCCATCGGCGCTGGCTTGCGACAGGCGCGGATAGACGAGGCGGTTCATCGCATCGATGGTCAGCATGCTGCTGTCGACGATACGGCGCGTCACGCCATAGCTGCCGACAATGCTGGGTGCGACGAGCGCCCCGAGAATGAGCAGATCGGCATTCTGGCGAACGGCGCGGAAGATAAATTGCGAGGCGAACATGATGCCGAGGCGGATTTCTTCCCGCACGATGCGATATTGCGGCGCGCCGAGCCTGCGAAGAAATAACGCATAGATGACGAGCACCAGTACATGGCAGCCGAACTGCCAGTAGGCCCATTGCACGACGGTTGAAATATCGAAGACGAGGCAGGCGATAACCGCCGCCAGCGTGCGCGCCACGGCAAAGCCGACCACCGAGAGATTGGCGGCAACGAAGTCGGTATGGGCGATATAAATCTGTTCGACGAGAAGGATGGCGCGGACAAGCACGATATTGGTGACAAGCAGAAAGAACATGCCGAGATAATTGCTGGCGAATTCCGGAACGGATTCAAGCCAGAACGGCAAAACGATCATGCCGAGGATCACCAGCACGATGCCGCTCGTCACAATGAGGATGATATTGTGGCCGAGCATGGCGGGATAGATGTCGGGATTTTGCGCCACGCGCCGCACGAGACATTCAGCGCCGCCAAGTCCGCAAATGTAGTTTGCGATGGCCGTGATCGCCATGACGGTCACGAAAAGCCCGAACTCGTGCGATCCCAGATAGCGTGCCAGAATGGCAAAAGTCAGCAGCTGCGCGACATTGGCGGCAAACAGACTGCCGCTCGAAGCGGCATAGGACAACAATGTGGGCCAGTAGCGTTTTAACATTTCATACTGCGAACTTAAGAGAGTAATTTGAACGGCATTATCTGTCGGCGCTAACTTTGCGCATGGGACCGATCCGGCATGGTTTTACCAACGGGCCTTTTCCCTCTCCCGACCTACTCTATGTTTTCTGTCAGATGTAGCCTTGAAATATGAACCCTAACTGAACAGGTCATGTATTTTCCAGTCTTATCGCGCATCGCAACCCAATAGTTGTGATTAACCATTTTTTTTAATCTTCTCATATAAAAAGCAGAAAGACGGTTTCTCCCGCGATCAGGGTAACCATAGGCCAAGGCAACCATAGGATTGATCGATGTACACCTTGCGTGACCTTGCTTCGAAGGCTCAGCTACCGCGTGATGAAGGACGCGGCGCAGAGACGCTCGAGCAATGGAACCAGGCTTTGGCGCAGAACCATGCGCCGTCCTATCCGCGGCCTGCACCTGTATCAGCCCCTGTTTCCGGGCCAATTCCCGATGAGGCAGGTGCCGACAGGCCGTCTGCACCGCATCTGGAAGAGCCTGAAGCAAAAGCATCCGGTGGCGGGCTCATGCTGCCGGAAATCGACCTCTGGGCGGCACTTGAATGGGTACGCGCGCGCTGGATATGGATTGTCATCCTCGCCGTAGCCGGTGCGCTGGCAGGCCTTGCCTATGGCATGACAGCCAAGCCGCGCTATACGGCCTATACGGATATGCTGGTGCCGCCATCCGGTTTGCAGCTGCTGCCCAATGATATTTATGCCCAGAGCCTTCAGGCCGACAGCCAGATTCTCGACATTGAAAGCAAGATGAAAATGCTCGTGTCGGGCAATGTGCTGCGTCGCGTCGTGCAGAATCTCAATTTGCAGAACGATGCCGAATTCGTGCCGCCGCCAGCCAGTTTCGATCTGCGCGCGCTGCTGGGTCTGGGCAAGCCGAAGGACCCATCGGATGATACGCTGACGGCGGTGCGCGCTTTGTCGCAGCGCATTGTCGTGACCCGTCCCGAACGATCCTATCTTGTGACGATCGGCGTCTGGACCGACAATCCGGAAAAGTCGGTGAAGGTTGCCGACGCGCTGGCGCAATCCTTTCAGGAAGAAGTTGCCGAAGCCGATGCAGACGGCGCAGGCCGTGCTGCCGCCGCATTGTCGGAACGCCTGACCTCCTTGCAGAAAGCCGCAACGGACGCCGAAGAAAAAGTCGCCGCTTTCCGCCGCGCGCATGGCCTCCAGACAACCGGTGGCGAGCTGGTCAGCGCGCAGTCCATGGCGCAGATCAACACCAAACTGCTCGATGCCCGATCGCGCCAGACGGATGCCAGTACCCGCTATAGCGAACTGACCCGCGATACGGGCAGCCCGGTCGGTCCGGCAAGCACGCTGCAATCGCCGACCATGACCAATCTGCGCAGCCAGTATGCGACACTGAAGCAGCGCTATGATGCGCTGACCATGACCTACGGTCCGCGCTATCCTGAACTCATCAACACGCAGCGCCAGCTTGCCGGGCTGGAGCAGCAGATCGCCGCCGAACGTTCGCGTATCCTGCAATCGGCAAAGGTCGATCTGGATCAGGCCAATGCGGTCGTCGATGCGCTCAATGCGCAGGCCACGACGGCGCGCTCGGCTGTGGCGCTCGACAATGATGCGCAGGTGCAGCTGTCCGATCTCGAACGCGACATGGCCGCCAAGGTTTCGATCTACAACACATTCCTGACGCGCTCGACCGAAACGCATCAGCGCCAGCAGCTTGATGCCACCAATATTCGCGTGATCTCCACGGCAATCCCGCCCATCAGCCGCAGCTGGCCGCCGCGCACCGTGTTGCTGGGCGCTGGTGGTGGTTTCGTCGGCATGGGTCTCGGTGTGGCGCTCGCGCTTGCCCTCGGTTACCTTGGCGCATGGCGTAGAAATCGGGAGAGCCGTGTCTGATCTCGCTTCACATCGGCGTGTCGCGGCCCGTGCACCAGTCAAAGCACCGGCCCACGATCTGACGTCGGTGTCGTCATCTTTCGGCGCCGCTCTCTTTCTCATCATGATCTTGTTTCTGTGGGTCGGGATCAGTCCTTACCCCGGAACCAGTGCTGAAATCGGTGCAAGCGCTTCGGCGGGCCAGTCGAACCTGCTGAACCAGCTGATGACGCTGACGATTTCCGTGGCCTTTCTTGCCTGTGGCCTGAGCAATCCTCTGCGAAAGACCATCCTTCAGCCGCGCGTACTGCTGGTAACCCTGTTTATCTGGATGTTTGTGACGGCCATTCTCTCGGCCCATCCCAGCATCGCAAGCCGCAAGGTGGTGCTGTCCATCCTGACCGCGCTCAACGCCAGCATATTCCTGCTGTTGCCGCGCTCTGAAAACCAGATGGCGCGCCTGTTGCTGATCGGCTCGTTCATCACGCTCGGCTTTGCCTATTTCGGCGTCATCTTCCTGCCGAGCCGTGCCATCCATCAGGGCACCGATGTGCTGGAACCGATGCTGGCAGGTGCGTGGCGCGGACATTTTCCGCACAAGAACGCGGCAGCGGCAGCACTGGTACTGCTCAGTTTCTTCGGGCTTTATGGCTGGCAGAAAGGCTATCGCAAGGCTGGCGGGCTGGTCGTGGTGCTGTGTGTTTTCTTCCTGCTGCATACGGGCGGCAAGACATCGACAGCCATGCTTCCCTTCATCGCCTTCATGTCTCTCATCTTCATGCACTGGCGCTGGACACGCATTCCCATCGCCATTGGCGGGGTGGCTGCGTTCAATTTTGTGGCGGTGGGTGCTGCGGTTTCCGACCCCATCCGCCAGCTCATCACGAGCCTTGGCATTGACGCGACATTTACCAACCGCGCCGATATTTGGCGCATAGCCTTTTCAGCAGTCGCTAAAAAGCCGATATTTGGTTACGGGCTGGACTCGTTCTGGAAAACACCGGAAATGGTCTATGCCGGGGGAGGCGGGGCGACATGGGCAGTCGCAGCTTTCAACGCGCATAATGCCTATCTGGATATGATGATCAATGCGGGTGTGTTTGGCCTGATCCTTATGCTGATCTGGCTGATGATCCTGCCGCTACGTTATATCAGGGCAGCCGAAGCGACTGGGAACGATCCTGCATTGACGCTTCTGTTCAGCCGTTTGTGGTTATACGGCCTCTATGCATCCTGCATGGAAAGCACGTTTTTCCAGAATGGCAGCTCTGTTTGGTTTTGTTTGATGATTGCCATTTTCGGCATGCGTCTTCAGGCGAAGGCGCGACTTGTGAGTTAAGCTTTTTGGGGCAAAGGCTTGGTAAAAACAATGGAACAGGACAGATTGGGCTGGGCAAGGGCACGTTTGGACCGGCTGAACAACAGATTGCACGACGCGCTGAGCCGTAGCTTTCCGCTGCGGCCTTTTCCGCTTCCGAAGGACCGGCGGATCATCAGCTTCACATTCGACGATGTTCCCGATACCGCCGAAAGCGTAGGCGCGAAGATACTGGAACAATACGGCTTTCATGGCACGTTTTATATTGCCGGTGGTCTGGTTGGTTCCGTTGAGGCGCATCGCCAGCTGATTACGGAAGAGGGCCTCCACCGGCTTGCACAAGCTGGGCACGACATTGGCTGCCACACTTTCGCGCACTGGAATGTGCCTTCGGTCGGCACGCGAGATCTTGTTGCGGATCTTGATCGTAACCACGCTTATCTGGGCGAGATCGAACCGGATCGGGTCGGACGGCGCAACTTCGCCTATCCCTATTGCGCGTCGTCGGTGCTATCGCGCGGCCTGTTTTCAGACCGTTTCGCGACCTGCCGCAGCGGCGGTGAGCGCATCAATCGCGATGCGGTCGATCTGGCCTTTCTGGAAGCCGTCGAGATACGGCAGCCGGAGCACCATGCGGAACAACTGACCCGCTGGATCGACGATCTCGTTGCAAGTCCGGGCTGGTTGATCTTTTACACGCATGATATCAGCGATAGGCCGACCCCGTTCGGTTGCACGCCGGAAACCTTCGAAAAGCTGGTTTCCCACGCGGCGCAGAGTGGCGTTGAAGTTCTGTCGATACGCGATGCGCTGGCTCATATCGGAGCAGATGGAGGTGCTCCCTGATGAAAGCAGCCGATCCGGATCACCGCTTGCTGGCGATCAATAATTATTTTTACCGGCGCGGCGGGGCTGAGGCGGTTTTCCTCGACCATATCAAGCTCTTTTCCGAGATTGGCTGGGAGACGGCTCCCTTTGCCATGCAGCATCCGGACAATTTCGCCTCCGACTGGTCATCCTATTTCGTGTCGGAAATCGAATATGGGCGCGAGAGCGGCCTGCTCACGAAGGTCGCGCAGGCAGGCAAGATCATCTATTCATGGGAAGCGCGAGACCGCATCAAGGCGCTGATCGAGCGTTTTCGGCCAAGTGTCGCCCATGCCCACAATGTCTATCACCACCTGTCGCCGTCGATCTTTCCGGTGCTGAAGGCGGCGGGCGTCCCGACCGTGATGACCGCACATGATCTGAAGCTCGCATGCCCGGCCTACAAGATGCTGTCGCATAACCAGATCTGCGAGCGTTGCAAGGGTGGGCGCATCTACAATGTCGCGCTCCATAAATGCATCAAGGATTCAACGGCGCTGAGCGGGCTGGTTTTCGTGGAAACCGCCATCCATCGTACGCTCGGCCTTTATCGCAATACGCTCGACCGCATTGTGGTGCCGAGCCGGTTCTATATTTCGAAGCTGATCGAATGGGGCTGGCCGGAGGAAAAGCTGGTCTATATCCCGAATTTCGCGCAGACCGACAATCTCGAACCCTTCGAGCATGAGGGCGACTACTTTGCCTATGTCGGACGTCTTGCGCCTGAAAAGGGCATCGGCACGCTGATCCGCGCGGCGGCAATTTCCGGGCAGAAGCTGATTGTGGCCGGTACCGGACCGGAGGAGCAATCCTTGCGCGCGCTGGCGGCTGAAACCGGCGGTGATGTCACCTTTGCGGGCTATGTCTCGGGCGAGCGGCTGCACCGGCTGATCGGTGAGGCAAAGGCGCTGATCCTGCCATCCGAATGGTATGAAAACGCGCCGATCAGCATTCTGGAGGCCTATGCGCTCGGTGTACCGGTCATTGGTGCTGATATTGGCGGCATTCCCGAAATGATCGTGCCCGGTGAAACCGGCATGGTGACCAGAACCGGCGATGCCGAAGATCTCGCCCGCGTCATGGGCGAAGCCGCCGGTCTGACACCACAGGCCCGGCGCAAGATGGGCCGTCTGGGTCGCGACTGGGCGGCTAAGGAATTCTCGCCGGAGGCATACCGGAACCGGACACTGGAACTTTACGCGGAACTGGGAGCGCTTTGATGAGACAAGGGGCTAAAAGGCGACGCGTCATGATGCTCGGCCTGCGCGGCATACCCAATGTGCAAGGCGGCGTGGAGCGGCATGTCGAAGAACTGGCCCGTCTTTACATTGCCAAGGGGTGGGATGTGGAGGTGGTGGGCCGCAGTCCCTATCTCGACCGGAAGCAGCCCTATGTCTGGGAAGGCGTGAAGGTCACGCCGATCTGGGCGCCCACGTCGATGAAGTTTGAAGCCATCGTGCATACGTTCCTCGGTGTGCTGCGTGCCGGTTTCACGCGCCCCGACATTTTGCATATTCACGCCATCGGCCCCGCGCTGGTGACGCCGCTTGCGCGCCTGCTCGGTTTGCGGACGGTCGTGACCCATCACGGCTTCGACTACAACCGCCAGAAATGGGGGCGGTTAGCGCGCACGACATTGAAGCTTGGCGAAAAATGGGGCATGCGCTTTGCAAGCGCCCGCATCGCCGTCTCCAACGACATCGCGAAAACGGTTGAGCAACGCTATAACGTTCCCGTCACCTTCATCCCGAACGGCGTTACCCTGCGGGAACCCAGCCGCGATCCGAGCTGGCTGGAAAAGCATGGGCTTGCCCCCAGCCGCTATATTGCGCTGGTCGCCCGCATCGTACCGGAAAAGCGCCAGCTCGACCTGATCGAAGCTTTCGCCAAGCTCTCCGATCCGTCGCTGAAACTGGCTCTGATCGGCTCGGCTGAATATACCGCCGACTATGCCGGTGAGGTGCGCGCCCGCGCCGAGGCTGTGCCGGGCGTGGTGCTGACTGGGGCATTGCGGGGCGAGGAATTATCCGCGCTTTTCAGTCAGGCGGGGCTTTTCGTGCTGCCATCAAGCCACGAAGGCATGCCCATCGCGCTTCTGGAGGCCATGGGCTACGGCCTCAATGTGCTGGCAAGCGACATCACGGCCAATGTGGAAGTTGGATTGCCCGACGACGACTATTTCCCGCTCGGCGATATCGACGCATTGAAAAATGCGCTCCGCCGCAAGACCGATAACCCGCTGACGGCTGAACAGTCACAGCAACTCATCGACTGGATCGCGCGCGACTATAGCTGGGACGGCATCGCGGACCGCACGCTGAAGGTCTATGAGGAGGGGAATAGGGGAGTAAGGGAATAAGGGATTAAGGCAGTAGGGCAGATGTGATCTGAATAGAATTACAGGCAAAGAAAAAGGGAGCTGTCGACGATATCGTCAGACATACTCCCTTATTCCCTTACTCACCTATTCCCTTAAATCAGCGTGCCCGGCGTCGCTCTGCTGTCGGCTGGAAAGCCATACGGGAATGATACTTGCAATAAGGGCTGGATTCGCAGGATTCACTGCCGCAGAAGTGGAAATCTTCGTTCAGCGGGTCGCCGATCGGCCACTTGCAGGTGCGTTCGCTGAGCTGCAACAAAGTGAGGCGGCGCGAAATCGGCACCACCACATCCGAAGCCGGCTTGATGACGGTCTCGGTCACCACTTCAGCAGCATATTCCATCTGCAGCGCCGTTGCGCCGACCGTCTTGGTAACGGTTGCCGTGCGCATCGTCGTCGTATGGGTGGTATGCGTGCTTCCGCCCGTATGCTGCGTCACAGGACGCGGCGCTGCTGCAACCGTATTCACCTTCTTGCTGCGCGGAGCAGCGGTCGTCGTCTTGCCACGACCCGAAAGCTTCAGACGGTGCACCTTGCCGATCACTGCATTGCGGCTGACGCCGCCAAGCTGTGCAGCGATCTGGCTTGCACTCAAGCCTTCGCTCCACAGTTTCTTCAGTAGTTCAACGCGTTCGTCTGTCCAGTTCATCGCCCTGGGCTCCAATCAATTTCGTTATCCGGAATCCACCAGTGTTCCCGGATTGCTCCAGGCGCAAACACCATATCTATCCGGGTGACTAGGTCCGCCGCACGAAATGTAGCTTTTTTCTTTAAAGAGAAACTACATTACCGGATGACTCCATGACAAGGGATAGCCCTGTCAGGCAGATTCCATTTTTAGGGTTTTCCCCAACTTGGGTGGCAAACACGGTTTTTCTTTGGTCCTGTGGTGCATTTTTGAACACCTGGGAGAGAGAAGCCGCCGCACGAGCCCTGTCGTGGAAACTGGGCACTATATATAGGGCGTGTGCCGGTCGCGCTACCCCGGTTACGGAATTGTTGCGGAAACTCTGATATGCCCGCTGTGCAGAGCTCGGGCAAGGCTTGGGCAAATCTGGCTCAAAGCTCAGACGTGCGGGCATAAAATGCATGAACTCATGCGCAAAGATGAGCGACAATCCGGGCTTAGTTTGATTGACATTTTTTTCGCGAGCGCCAATATACGCCCATGAATAATTGTGCCGCCCGGTGGGCGGCTTTTTATTTCGGCAGGACCGTCACGCGCGAGACGCATGATCCACCTGCTGCAATCCTGTGATAACCGGCTGGAGAGAGGGTCGCGTTATCGCTCAAAATGGCAAAGGCTGACAGTCCGTCTTCCTCGGATATGCAGCATTTAGAAGGGCTTATGGAGGCCTGATTGCAATGACCGACGCTACGACCGTGCAACCGCTTTACGACACCTATAATCGTGCGGCTCTGCGCTTCGAGCGAGGTGAGGGCATCTGGCTGATCACCGAAACCGGCGAGCGTTATCTCGATTTTGCGGCCGGCATCGCGGTGAACTCCCTTGGCCATTCGCATCCACATCTGGTCGAAGCCCTGAAAAATCAGGCTGAAAAGCTGTGGCATCTGTCCAATCTTTATGAAGTTCCCGGACAGGAAAAGCTCGGCCAGCGTCTGGTCGACAACACTTTTGCCGACAAGGTCTTCTTCACCAATTCCGGCGCGGAAGCGCTCGAATGCGCGATCAAGACTGCACGTCGCTATCATTTTGCCAATGGTAATCCGGAGCGTTTCCGGATCATCACCTTTGAAGGCGCGTTCCATGGCCGCACGCTTGCGACCATTGCTGCCGGTGGTCAGGCCAAGTATCTTGAAGGTTTCGGCCCGAAGGTCGAAGGTTTCGATCAGGTGCCGTTCGGCGACGAAGCCGCCTTGCGCGCCGCTATTACCGATGAAACCGCGGGCATCCTGCTTGAGCCCGTACAGGGCGAGGGCGGTCTGCGTGGCTTCCCGGAAGAATTCATGCGCCTTATCCGCCAGATCTGCGACGATAAGGGCCTGCTTTTGATCCTCGACGAAGTCCAGACCGGCGTTGGCCGTACCGGCAAGCTGTTTGCCCATGAATGGTCGGGCGTTACGCCGGACATCATGGCTGTGGCCAAGGGTATTGGCGGCGGTTTCCCGGTTGGCGCCTGCCTTGCGACGGCTGAAGCCGCCAAGGGCATGGTTGCCGGCGTGCATGGCACGACCTATGGCGGCAATCCGCTGGCCATGGCTGTCGGCAATGCCGTGCTGGACGTCGTGCTGGCTGACGGTTTCCTTGAAAATGTCCAGGCCACCGCACTTGTCATGAAGCAGGGCCTTGCCTCGATCATCGACCGGTTCCCGAATGTGGTTTCCGAAGTTCGCGGTCGCGGTCTCCTGATGGGCATCAAGTGCGTTGTGCCGAACACCACGCTCATTCAGGCGTTGCGTGATGAGCATTTCCTGAGCGTTGGGGCTGGCGACAATGTCGTTCGTCTGCTGCCGCCGCTGATTACGACGCCGGAAGAAGCCCGTGAGGCGCTGAACCGCATCGAAACGGCCGTGGAACGGCTTTCCGTCGCAAATCCGATCAGCAAGACGGCGTAATCATGGCTCAGGATAACGGTATCAAGCACTTCCTCGATCTGTCTTCCGTCCCGGGAAGCGAATTGCGCTCCATCCTTGAGGATGCAAAGGTGCGCAAGGCGCGTCTGAAGGCGGGCGAGATTGAAAAGCCATTTGCCGGCAAGGTGCTGGCGATGATTTTCGAAAAGCCGTCGACGCGCACGCGCGTGTCGTTCGATGTCGGCATGCGCCAGCTCGGCGGTGAAACGCTGATGCTCACCGGCTCGGAAATGCAGCTCGGCCGCAGCGAGACCATCGCCGATACGGCGAAGGTCCTGTCGCGCTATGTGGATGCGATCATGATCCGCACCACATCGCATGACCGCATGCTGGAACTGGCCGAATATGCGACCGTTCCGGTCATTAATGCATTGACCGACGACACCCACCCTTGTCAGATCATGGCCGACGTTCTTACATATGAGGAACATCGCGGCTCGATCAAAGGCAAAACCTTTGCCTGGATGGGGGACGGCAACAACGTCCTGCATTCGCTTGTGGAAGCTGCGGCGCGGTTTGACTTCAACGTCAATATCGCGACGCCGGAAGGCAGCGAGCCAAACCAGCACTTTATTGACTGGGCCAGGGCGCACGGTGCGGACATCATGTCCACGACAGACCCGGAGAAAGCGGCGAGCGGTGCGGATTGCATCGTGACCGACACCTGGGTTTCGATGGGACAGGAAGATCGCGCCCGTGGACACAATGTGTTCGTGCCCTATCAGGTCAATGCAAGGCTGATGGCGCAAGCCGACCCGAAGGCGCTCTTCATGCATTGCCTGCCTGCGCATCGCGGGGAGGAAGTGACCAACGAAGTGATCGACGGGCCGCAATCGGTCGTGTTCGACGAAGCCGAAAACAGGCTCCACGCCCAGAAGGCCATTCTGGCCTGGTGCCTGCAAGGCGCGTGATTGGAGTTTTCTGTGGCTGAGGATACCAGCAACGTTCATATCGAAGCCGAAAACGGCCAGTCGGGTCCCAAGCTCGATCTGGGTGATTTCGGCTTTGCCGGCGACGATGCCGTCGTGCCCTTCCAGGTGGAAGGGCTCGATGTGCGTGGTCGCGCGGTTCAGCTTGGCACGAGCATCGACGCCATTCTGAAGCGCCATAACTACCCGCAAGAAGTGGCCCGCCTGCTGGCGGAGGCGACGGTTCTGACCGTGCTACTCGGCACTTCGCTCAAATTCGAAGGCAAGTTCATCTTCCAGACCCAGTCCGACGGTCCGGTGGACATGCTGGTGGTGGATTTCAGCACGCCGCATTCGGTGCGCGCCTATGCGCGTTTCGATGAAGAGCGTCTGAAGGACGCCATCGCTGCAGGCAAGACTGAGCCGGAAGAACTGCTCGGTCGCGGCACGCTGGCCTTCACGGTGGATCAGGGCGCTTATATGCAGCGCTATCAGGGCATCGTGGCACTGGACGGCTCGACGCTCGAAGAAATCGCCACCACCTATTTCCGCCAGTCGGAACAGATCCCGACCGATCTCAAGCTCAGCGTCGCCAAGCTGGTCGAACGGGGTGCCGATGGCAAGCTCGCCGAGAAATGGCGCGCAGGCGGACTGATCATCCAGTTCCTGCCGGAATCGGAACTGCGCGCGCGCATTCCCGATCTGCCGGGCGGCGATGGCGACGATAATGAGGTCGTGCATCATCCGGTGGATGACGCCTGGGATGAGGCGCGGTCGCTGGTCGGGACCATCGAAAGCTCGGAACTGACAGATCCAACGATCGGCTCTGAACGGCTGCTCTATCGCCTGTTCCATGAACGCGGCGTGCGCGTTTTCAACGCCATCAAGGTGGTGGACGAATGCTCCTGCTCGCGTGAGAAAATCCAGGGCGTCCTTGCCGGTTTCACCGCTGAGGAAATTCAGGACAGCATCGAGAACGGCAAGGTTTCGGTGACCTGCGAATTCTGCTCGACCAGCTACGAGTTCGACCCCGCGCTGTTTGCGAAGTGATGAATGAGAATAATGAAAAAGCCGGGGCGGTTCAGGAGAGCCGCCCCGGCTTTTTCATGTCTGTGATGCAATTGCGGCTCTAGTTCAGCGTGCGGCGCTGCTCTGGCACATCCAGCGAGAAAGCCGGAATATCGACCTCGAATGTGTTGCCGGTCGGATTTTGCATTTGATAGCGGCCCACCATCACGCCGGACGATGTGGTCAGCGGGCAACCAGACGAATACTGGAACGAGTCACCCGGATCGAGAACCGGCTGTTCGCCCACGACACCGGCGCCGCGCACTTCCTCGACGCGGCCATTGGCGTCGGTAATCTGCCAGTAGCGCGATTGCAGTTGCACTGTGTCGGATGAATTGTTGGCGATGGTAATGCGATAGCCCCAGACATAGCGATTGTCTTCGGGGGCGGACTCGTCTTCCAGATAAAACGGCTCAACCGTTACTTCGATCCCCTGCGTCACCGCCCTATACATCGCATCCGCCTTTATCATGTGCCTGATGCCCACCTATCGCCAAAGTTGCGTTGGAGGTCAACGCGAAGCGGCAATCTGGACAGGGTCAGCGAGGCAGATTTTCTGCCTTTGGATCGTTCTTGCGGGGGATTGCAGCGAAAAGGTCACATTTTTTAAGACGAAACACCGTCTTTTGCGTGATCCCGAGAAGCTTCAGGATGAAAATGGACAGAAATCGAACGGATGATCCGGCCTGACGGAATCAGGCCGGGTCATCATTTTCTCTATTTAGCGAACCGCTGCTTTCAGCGCTTCTTCGACGTCTTCCATGAGATCGTCGGTATCTTCGAGGCCGACCGAAATGCGCAGCACGCCATCGGAAATGCCCAGCTCGGCCTTGGCTTCATCGCTGAGGTTCTTGTGCGTCGTGGTGGCCGGATGGGTGATCAGGCTCTTGGCGTCGCCCAGATTGTTGGAAATGCTGAACACCTGTAGCGCGTTTTCGAACTTGAACGCAGCTTCCTTGCCGCCTTCCAATTCCAGCGCGATCAGGGTCGAACCGCCCGTCATCTGCTTGGCGATGATATCGGCCTGCGGATGGTCGGCGCGGCCCGGATAGATAACGCGCTTGACGCCCGGCTTGCCTGCGAGAACGTCGGCCACAGCGGCTGCCGACTGCGTCATCTGGCGCACGCGCACGGACAGCGTTTCCAGACCCTTCAACATGATCCACGAATTGAACGGGCTCATGCCGGGGCCAGTATGGCGGAAATAATCCTGAAGCTCGGTTTCGATCCATTCGCGGTCGGAAAGCACGATGCCGCCAAGGCAGCGGCCCTGACCGTCAATATGCTTGGTGGTCGAATAGACGACGATATGCGCGCCAAGCTCCAGCGGCTTCTGGTAAAGCGGGGTCGCAAACACATTATCGACGATCAGCTTCGCACCGGCTTCATTGGCCACTTCGGCCACGGCGGCGATGTCGATGATTTCGAGCGTCGGGTTCGACGGGCTTTCGAGGAACATCACCTTGGTGTTCGGACGAACAGCGGCTTTCCAGTTTGCGATATCCGAGCCGTCGATGATCGAGATTTCCACGCCATAGCGCGGCAGCAAGGTTTCGACGATATAGCGACACGAACCGAACACGGCGCGAGCGGAAATCACGTGATCACCCGCCTTGACCTGACACAGAATGGCGGCGGCGACGGCAGCCATGCCGGAAGCCGTGGCACGGCCTTCCTCGGCGCCTTCCAGCGCGCACATGCGCTTTTCGAACATGTCCGTGGTGGGGTTGGCATAACGCGAATAGATGAAACCCGGATTTTCGCCCTTGAAGCGCGCTTCGGCGGCTTCGGCATCGGGGTAGAGGAAACCCTGCGTGAGGAACATCGCTTCCGACATTTCGGCAAAACCGGAGCGGAGCGAACCGGCGTGCACGAGCTGTGTCGCGGGGCGGAACTTGCGGGTAGTCTCAGTCGTCATTTTTCCAACCTGTCAAAAGCTGGTCGGCCGGGACGCCCAAAAAGCGTTTAGTGGCATCTCGGCGGCCAATAAAAAACCGGCCCAAAAGGCCGGTAACGAACCGCGGCCCTTTTTAGCGAATTCTTTAACGTGGCTGCAAGCCGGCCGGCCAAATCACCACGGAACACATTTTCATTATGCCTGTTGCGCAAGGTCGTCAATGCTAGAAGAACCAGATTCGCGGAAAAGCCTGCCTTGTTGGTTTGCGATTGGCTTCGATTCCTGCGGAAAACCCCGTTTCTCCGGGCGTGAAGGGTTGGCATCGGGCCTTCGAGTGGTCAAAGGTCTTTTGAAGAATTGCTCAGACTATGGAGTACGAGGTCGATGGCGCAAAAAGATGCGGGAATTCTGGCGGATGCGGATATCGCTGCGCTGTTCGAAAGCGGTTTGCTGGCTTCGCCGCGCCCGCTGGATGCCGACCAGATCCAGCCTGCGAGCCTCGATCTCCGCCTTGGCGCAAAGGCCTATCGCGTTCGCGCCTCCTTCATGCCGGGTCCCGGCACGCCGGTCATGGACAAGCTTGAGCGTCTCAAGCTGCACGAGATCGACCTGACCGCAGGCGCAGTTCTCGAAACCGGCTGCGTCTATATCGTGCCGCTGTTGGAAAGCCTTTCGCTGTCGCCGGAACTGTCGGCTTCCGCCAACCCAAAAAGCTCGACCGGTCGCCTCGACATTTTCACCCGCGTGATTGTTGATGGCGCGCAGGAATTTGACAAGGTGCCTGCCGGTTACAAGGGCCCGCTTTATCTGGAAGTCAGTCCGCGCACATTCCCGATTGTTGCGCGCACTGGCTCGCGCCTGTCGCAGATCCGCTTCCGCAAGGGTCGCGCCCAGCTGGATGAGGCGGAACTCGCCGCGCTGCATCATTCCGAGACGCTGGTGGCTGCTGAAATGCCGAATATTTCCGGCGGCGGCATCGCCCTTTCGGTCGATCTTTCCGGCGGTCCGGACAGGCTGATCGGCTATCGTGGCAAGCACCACACGGGCGTTGTCGATGTGGACAAACGCGCCGCCAATGATGTGCTCGATTTCTGGGAGCCGATCTATGATCGCGGCGCGCGCGAACTGGTGCTCGACCCGGATGAATTCTATATCCTCGTCTCGCGTGAAGCCGTGCATGTGCCGCCGCTCTACGCGGCAGAGATGACGCCTTTCGATCCGCTCGTTGGTGAGTTCCGCGTACATTATGCGGGCTTCTTCGATCCGGGTTTTGGCCATAGTGCTGCTGGCGGTACAGGCAGCCGCGCGGTTCTCGAGGTGCGCAGCCATGAAGTGCCGTTCATTCTGGAACATGGCCAGATCGTCGGTCGCCTTGTCTATGAGCATATGCTGAACCGCCCGAAGGCGCTTTACGGCACCGATCTCGGTTCCAATTATCAGGCGCAGCAATTGAAGCTTTCCAAGCATTTTCGTTGACGGCACGAGTAACTCCGCGCAGATATGTGACAAGGGCGGAGGAGAGCGACTGACGTGGCAAACGGAACGGGATTGGACACTAGCCGAAAGCCGGATTTACATAACGCGCAAGGCGAAGCCCAGCCGCGCAGGCTGTCGGTTGGCATTGTTGCGCTGCCGGGTTTTACGCTGACGGCGCTGAGCCTGTTTCTCGATCCTTTTCGCCTGGCTGCCGATGATCGCGACAAGAGCCGCCAGATCCGTTGCGCCTGGAAAATCTGCACGCTGTCCGGCGATCCGGTTGCGTCCAGCTCCGGCATGGTGATCGAACCGACGGCTCCCATCGGCGAACTCGACGAATGCGATTATGTCGCCGTCGTCGGCGGGGTGCTTGCCCAGTATCGGCCGCGCCAGCAGGCATTGATCGATCTCATCAAGCGCGCCGACAAACGCGGCAAGACCGTTGTGGGGCTTTGCACCGCCGCTTTCCTGCTTGCCGAGGGCAGCCTGCTCGAAGACCGCAATTGCTGTGTGAACTGGTTCCACCGCGACGATTTTCTCGACCTGTTCGACGGCTATACCGCCGACACGACCAGTCTGTTTCACCGTAGCGGGCGGCACTATACCTGCGCGGGCGGACTGGGAGCGGCGTCGCTGGCTCTCTCGATCATCCAGAACGAGATCTCCGAGGAACTGGCGCGCAAGAGTGCGTCGATCCTGATGATCCCTTACGAGCTGGTCCGTTCCGAACAGCCCGCGCTCAGCTTCAACGGCGTGCGCTCGCCGATGATCCGCAAGGCCATCCGCATTTTCGAGGAAACGCTGGAAGACCCGGTGCCGATGATCGACGTGGCGCGCAGGCTTGGCATTTCGGTACGACAGATGGAACGCGGCTTCCGGCTGGCGCTGGAACGCACGGCCTTCGAAGTGCGCGAAGAACTGCGCGTCAAGAAGGCAAAGGAACTGCTGGCCGAAACAGGATTATCGCTTCTGGAAGTGGCCGTCGCCAGCGGCTTTACCGACACGCGCAGCATGAACCGTTCCTTCTCGCGCCAGAAGCAGAAGGCGCCGCGCGATTATCGTAAGCAAAGATAGAGCCTGTTCCAAAAGTCGCCCTGTGTGGCTGCAAATGGCGATTTGAGATTTGCATTCGCATAATCTGATCCGAAAAGTCTGCAACTTTTCAGGATTATGCGAGGCTTCCGGTGCTCACGTACCCAAATGTACGGCTCCGCTCCGGTACTCGAAAATCACCATTTTCGCACACACATGCCGCTTTTTGATTCAGGCTCTTTAGGTTCAGACGCTCAAAACTTGCGGATGTCATCATCACAGCCTATGTCTTGCGCGATGAATCTGTCCGCATGGCGGAAATCGAGACGCAGGAGAGTTGCATGTCTGATGGTGTAAACCGTTTTCTTGGCGATACGCCTGCTCGCATCATTATCAAGCTGGTGCTGATTTCGCTGGTGGTCGGCGTTGTCATGAGCGCGTTCCACTGGACGCCCTATGACATTCTGTGGGGCATTCGCGATTTCTTCCTGCGCCTGTGGAATATGGGCTTCTCCGCCGTCGCCCGTTTTGCGGATTATCTCATTCTGGGCGCTGCCGTTGTCATCCCTGCCTTTATTTTGCTCCGTATCCTCAGCTATCGCAAATAGCAGATATTGGCAGCAGGTTAGGAGCATTTCCAGCAAAAGTGCGAAGCGGTTTTGCGTTGGACAATGCGGCAAATAAAGACATTCGGACGATGCAGCAAAAACAAGGATTTATGCTTTCCCGGCGCGGCTTTCTGGTGCTGGCCGGGGGCGCGGTTTCGCTCTCCGCTTTGCCGTTCGGCGCGGTTGAGGCAGCGACAAATGTGGTCAGCGCGGGCGATCCCACCGGGCTTTTCAACACCATCCGCAAGGCAAACGGCCTTTCGATGATGGCGACCGACTCCAAGCTGGAACAGGCCGCGCTTTTTCAGGCGAAGCGCATGGCAAGCTATGGCAAGATCGGCCACAGCGTGGGCTGGGGCAATGGGTTTGTTGCGCGGTTGCGTCAGGCGGGCATTCGCGGGCCAGCGGCTGAAAACGTCGCATCCGGCCAGTCGAGCACCGAGGCGGTGTTTGACGCCTGGATGAAATCGCCCGGTCATCGCAAGAATATGCTCGATCCCACATTCAGCCATTACGGCCTTGCCTGGGCTACGCCGGAAAACAAGCCCAATCGGATTTACTGGGCGATGATGCTGGGCCTTTGAACAGGTGTTTTCTCCTGACATAAAGCTGTCAGGGGCTGCGACAATCTATGGGCCGAATTCTCTGTAGTTTCGAGCGATTCCAGAGTAGACGTTCTCGAACAACAAGCATGAATTCGGGGATAGTTGATTATGGATCAGTCGCAGCGCGTTGGAAGCGTTTCGAGGCCGTTCGATGTGACGCATCGCATGGTCATGCTGATCGCTATTCCCATGACACTTGCCGCCGTCACGACACCCCTTCTGGGCCTCGTCGATATGGGCGTGGTCGGCCAGATGGGAAAGGCCGAGCTGATCGGCGGACTGGCCATCGGCGCGCTGGTCTTCGATTTCCTGCTATCCATGTTCAATTTCCTGCGCTCCGGCACCACCGGTCTGGTGGCGCAGGCCATGGGTGCTGAAGACGCCGTCGAAGAACAGGCGATCTTCTGGCGCGCCATTATCATCGCTGTCGCAGCTGGCGTGCTGATGATCCTGACACTGCCGCTGACACTGGCGGCGGCTTCCAGCTTCATGCATCCGACAAGCGCAACCCAGGAAGCCATGGCGACCTATGTGTCGATCCGCATGCTGGCGGCCCCGGTTGCGCTCATCAATTACTCCGTTCTTGGACTGGTGCTCGGGCGCGGGCAGGGGCTGCTCGGCCTTGGCCTTCAGGTTCTGCTCAATGGCATCAACATTGTGCTTTGCATCATCCTCGGTCTGGAACTCGGCTGGGGTGTGACGGGCGTGGCATGGGCCACGGTCACCGGCGAAACTGTCGCGGCGATTGTCGGCCTTTTTCTGGTGGTCCGGCATTTCCGCAAGGACGCCACCAGGCGCCCGAGCCGCCAGCGCATTTTCCAGAAGGAAGGCATCGTGCGCATGTTCGCGGTCAATCGCGATATCATGATCCGCTCCTTCCTGCTTTTGACCGCCTTCGCCTTCTTCACACGTGCTGGTTCCGATCTCGGGCCGGTGACACTTGCGGCCAATGCCGTGCTGATGAATTTCTTCCTCGTGGCAGGCTTTTTCCTCGACGGCATGGCCGCTGCCGCCGAACAGATCGTCGGGCGGTCCATCGGCGCCCGCTATAGCCCGGCCTTTGTGCGCGGTGCGAAGCTGACCTTTGTCTGGGGGCTGGTGATGGCGAGCATCATCGCCTTCGCGCTTCTGGTTTTCGGTGATCCGATCATCAGCCTCCTGTCCAAGGCCGAGGATGTGCATGCCGAGGCGCTCAAATATCTGCCATGGGCAGCACTGACCGGCATGACCGGGCTGCTCGCCTTCCATATGGATGGTGTCTATATCGGGGCCACATGGTCACGCGACATGCGCAACATGATGTTCCTGTCGCTGGCCTTCTTTATGGCCGTGCTTTATGCGGCAAAGCCCGCGATGGGCAATCACGGGCTTTGGCTGGCGCTCAATCTGTTCCTGTCGGTGCGCGGCATTACGCTTCTGGCGATGCTGCCGCGCCGTTACAGGCTGGAATTCACGAGATAATCAGGCAGGCAGCTGACGGGCTGCCCAGTCTTTTGCGTCGCGGTCGCGCAGCTCAGCGATATTGGCAACGCCTTCGCGTTTGACCGCGGCCGACAACCCGCGCAGGATATCACTTGGCAAGCCGGGGCCGCGATAGATGAGACCTGTATAAAGCTGCACCAGATCTGCTCCGGCCTTGATCTTGGTCAGGGCAGTTTCCGCGCTGTCGATGCCGCCTACGCCGATCAAGGGCATGTCGGGGCCGACACGCTCACGCATGCGGGCAAGAACCACGGTCGACCGTTCGAACAGCGGTGCACCGGAAAGTCCGCCGGTTTCATCACGGTTTTCGGCGCTTTTCAGCCCTGTGCGCGACAGGGTGGTGTTGGAAACGATGATACCGTCCAGCTTCTGTTCGGTGGCCTCGGCGGCAATGTCGTCCAGTTCCTCATCGGACAGATCAGGCGCGATCTTGAGGAACACCGGACGCTTCAGCGTGCACATGCTGCCTTCTTCGTTGCGCGCTTCCAGCACGCGGCTCAAAAGCTCGCGCAAACTGTCGCGCGCCTGAAGATTGCGCAGACCCGGCGTGTTGGGCGAGGAAATATTGACGGTGAAATAGCGCGCCAGTTGGTAGAACCGGCGAATGCCCGCAACGTAATCGGCGATGCGATCTTCCGCATCCTTGTTGGCGCCGATATTGACACCGACAATGCCGCTCTTGCCTGCGCGCTGCGACAGGCGCTTGAAAGCCGCCTCGTGGCCCTCATTATTGAAGCCGAGGCGATTGATGACGGCCTTGTCATCCACAAGGCGGAAAATGCGCGGACGCGGATTGCCGCTTTGCGGTCGCGGGGTGATTGTGCCAATCTCGGTGAAGCCGAAGCCGAGCTTCAAAAGCGCATCCGGCACTTCGGCATTCTTGTCGTAGCCGGCAGCCATGCCGAGCGGATTGGGAAACTGCAAGCCCGCAACCTTGACTGACAGAGCGGGGTCGCCCGGCGCATTGCAGCTTACGAGCCCGGTTTTCAGCCCGGCAATGGACAGGCCGTGCGCCTGTTCGGCGTCGAAAGAGAAGAGGGCGCGTCGGCCGAGAGTTTCAAAAAGTCCGCTCATTCGTCTTTCAGCTCCGGGAAAATATGTAGTCCGTCGTCATCGAGCGGCAGGGGCTCGACAGCCACGACCGCGTCAAGCGGCAGGTCCGCATAGAGATGAGGGAAAAGCGCGTCGCCGCGCGAGGCCTCATATTTAAGGTTTTCACCAAGACGGGTCGCGTCCACGCTCACAAGAACCAAGTTGTTCTGGTTTGCGAAATGCTTTGCAGCCGTTTCGCGCACCTGTGTTGCAGTAGAGAAATGGATATAGCCATCGGCAATATCAACCGGCGCGCCCGTAAAGCTTCCCGCCTTTTCCGCTTGCGCCCAGAGGTCGCGCGGGGCGATCTTGTAGATGATCTTGGTCATGCGTGTCCTCTAGACCGAAATTGTCAGGAAATCAAAGACCCAAAGCATTTCCAGCAAAA
The DNA here is from genome assembly GCF_029909865.1 of Ochrobactrum sp. 19YEA23. Lineage (NCBI taxonomy): Bacteria > Pseudomonadati > Pseudomonadota > Alphaproteobacteria > Hyphomicrobiales > Brucellaceae > Ochrobactrum > Ochrobactrum sp. 19YEA23. Next base: position 713,398 of record NZ_JASAMQ010000001.1, read on the forward strand.
GTGCGAAGCGGTTTTGCGTGGGAGAATGCGAAAAAGCAAACACCTGAAGCGGTTTGCATGATTTCGTTCTTAACTGGAACCGCTTCAGGTGTTCGATTTTCGTCGCAAAGCTCCCATATGATGACAGGAAGCCAAAGGGAGATCGGATTATGTCGAACAAAAACACCTTTTTTGCTGCGCGTCCCGTCATCCGCGGTCTGGCGGCGGTGGCGCTGGTCGCGCCGGTATTGGCTGCGTCAGGAGCAGTCGCGCAGGAAACCGGCCGCTATCGTCTGGAGCAGACCGAAACCGGCTATGTGCGCCTCGATACCAAGACAGGCGCGATTTCGGTTTGCACCGAACAGTCGCAGGGCCAGATGGTCTGCAAGATGGCAACGGAAGATCGCGAGGCTTATGAAAACGATCTGGCGGATTTGCAGGACCGGGTGAAAGGTCTCGAAGACCGGCTGGCCGCCATCGATCAGAAGGGCGGCAGCGGCAACACGGCATCGGGCCTGCCGAGCGAACAGGAATTCGAACAATCCATGAGCTATATGGAGCGCTTCATGCGCCGCTTTATGGATATCGCCAAAAGCTTCGACAGTGAGCCGGAAAAGCCCGCCGAAACAACGCCAACACCGCCCGGCGGGCGCACCTGATCAGAGTTGGAATAGCAAAAAGGCGCCGGATGGCGCCTTTTCTGTGTGTGGTTTAGGCTGCGAAGCGCTTTGTTGCTTCGATCAGCTCATGCACGATGCCCGGCTCGGTCACGGCGTGGCCGCTATCCTCAACGATCTTCAGATCGGCTTCCGGCCACAGTTTCTTGAGCTGCCATGCATTGATGAATGGCGTGCAGATATCGTAGCGGCCATGCACGATCACGCCCGGAATATGCCGGATACGCTCAACATTGCGCAAAAGCTGGTCGTCGGAATCGAGGAAGCCGCGATTCTGGAAATAGTGGCATTCGATGCGCGCAAAGGCGATTGCATATTCATCCGCGCCGAAGGCATCCACGCGCGATGGGTCGGGCAGAAGCGAAATCACCGAGCCTTCCCAGCGCGCCCAGCGACGGGCGGCTTCCAGCTGTACTTTCGGGTCGCGATCCGTCAGGCGCTTGTAATAGGCGGCAATCATGTCGCCGCGCTCGGCTTCCGGGATATGCTCCTGATAAGCTTCGAAGTGATCCGGGAAAATGATGCTGGCGCCGTTGGTGTACATCCAGTCGATTTCGAACCGGCGCAGCATGAAAATGCCGCGCAGCACCGCTTCCGACACACGCTCCGGGTGGGTCTGGGCATAAGCAAGGCCAAGTGTCGAACCCCAGGAGCCGCCGAAGACCTGCCATTTGTCGATGCCGAGATGCGCGCGGATATGCTCCATATCAGCCACCAGATCCCAGGTGGTGTTTTCGCGCAATTCGGCATGCGGTGTGGAGCGACCGCAACCGCGCTGGTCGAACAGGATGATGCGGTAGCGCTCCGGATCGTGCAGGCGGCGCATGGCGGGCGTGATGCCGCCGCCGGGGCCGCCGTGAATCATGATCACCGGCTTGCCATCCGGGTTGCCGCACTGCTCAACATGGATGCGATGCAGCGGTGACACCTGCAGCATCTCTTCCTTGAAGGGTTCAATCTCGGGATAAAGCGTATTGCGCGTCATGGAATGCCTTCTGGTTCCCGCCCTCTGCTCACGTGTCTGGCGGGGCCTGCGTTTTTAATTTCCGGCGCAACCCTACCACACAATGCGGCCACATGGCGGCAATGAGAAATGCGAAAACACGTTAGCAACGTGATTTTTGGTTGCTCAGGATAAAAATAGGCATAAAAACTTAGTGTCTGTTCCAAAAGTGGCCATGCCGGTCTGCAAATGGCAATTTCTCCGCTTCCGGTGCTCACGTACCCAAATGTACGGCTCAAGCTCCGGTTCTCGAAATCACCATTTTCGCCACGGCCTGACCCTTTTTGATTCAGACACTGAGGCGTCGCATTGGATGCACCGCACGGGGAGGAACCACTTGAAATTGGCGCGCGAGGCACATGCACTTTATCATCGCTGACGATCACCCGCTTTTCCGCGGCGCATTGAGACAGGTTCTGTCGGGGCAATCCGAAAACGTGGAGATTGTCGAAGTTGGCGATTTCGATGCTGTCAGGAAACTGGTTGCCGAACGCGACGATATCGACCTTCTGCTGCTCGATCTGACCATGCCCGGCGGCGCAGGCCTCTCCGGACTGGTCGCGCTGAAGGCGCTGCAACCGGCGCTGCCGGTGGTAATCGTGTCCGCCACGGATGACGCCGCCACCATCCATCATGCGGTGGAACTGGGCGCATCGGGCTTCATTTCCAAATCAGCCAGCATGGAAACCATCGGCGAGGCGGTTCGCGCCGTGCTGGCGGGCGATATCTGGACGCCGGAAGGGATCGATCTCGATCACCCGAAAGACCCGGAAATCGAAGGGCTGATTGCGCGCCTGCGCACGTTGACGCCTCAGCAGACCCGTGTTTTGACCATGCTTGCCGAAGGTCTTCTCAACAAGCAGATCGCCTATGAGCTGAGCGTGTCGGAAGCGACCGTCAAGGCGCATGTTTCGGCGGTGTTGCAGAAGCTTGGCGTCGATAGCCGCACGCAGGCCGTCATTCTGCTGTCGCGCATTGGCAATGATGTGATCAGCAGCTGATCCAGTTTTACTGTGCAGCCGTCTGTGACGAGGTGCTGTCCTGTCGCGCATGATAGAAATGCGACAGCAGCGAGCGCAGAGCCGCCGGACGAAGCGGCTTGTTCAGCAAGGTGATGTTCTCATCTTCTGCGCGCTGGCGCACTTCCTTGGACCGGTCGGCGGTCAGCAATATGGCCGGTATTTCCGTTTTGAAATGCTCTCGTGTGTAGCCGATCATGTCGATCCCGTTTTCGTGGATCAGATGATAATCTGCGACGATCACATCCGGCGCGGTGCTGCGATTGACGCAGAACGCTCTCAGCGCCGCCCCGCTGCGCAGTGTGGTCACATTGCAGCCCCAGCCCGAAAGCAGCGTTTCCATGCCGGACAGAATATCGGCATCATTGTCGATGCACAGCACATCGAGACCTGTCAGTTCCAGCGCGCGTGCATGGCCGCGACGGCTCCGTGTTTCTTCCACGGGCACCGGCTCGTTTGAAACCGGGATGCGCAAGGTGAATGTGGTTCCTTTGCCCTGAACCGAGCGCACCGACAGCGGAAATTCCAGCAGTCGGGCAATGCGGTCGACGATAGACAGGCCAAGCCCCAGCCCTTCCGCCTCACGCATGCCTTCGTCAAGGCGGGTGAATTCGCGGAAGACGAGTTTCAGCTTGTGTTGCGGAATACCGATACCGGTGTCGAGCACCTGCAACTCCACAAAAGCGCCGCGCCGCCGGACGCCAAGCAGCATGCCGCCGCTGCGGCTATATTTGATCGAATTGGAAACAAGGTTCTGGATCAGGCGGCGCAACATGTTGCGGTCGGTCTTCACGACGATGCTCGACGGCACCACGCGCAGCTTCAAATCCTTCTTGCGGGCCAGCGGCGTGAAATCGGTGGCGATCTGGGTCAACAGTCTGTCCAGCCGGAACACCGAGACTTCAGGCTTCAGCGATCCGGTATCGAGACGCGAAATATCCAGCACCATGCCCAGAATAGCCTCGACCGCCTCCAGCGAGGAATCGATGTTGCGGGCAAATTCGCTGGTTTCAGAACGCCCCAGTTTTTCCGACAGCGCGGTGGAATAGAGGCGGGCCGCATTGAGCGGTTGCAGAATGTCGTGGCCAGCAGCAGCGAGAAAACGCGTCTTGCCGAGATTGGCCTCTTCGGCAGCAGCCTGCGCACGCGCCAGCTCCTGGTTCACATGCGTCAGCTCCGCCGTGCGGTCGGCCACGCGCTGTTCCAGCATTTCGGCGGCTTTCTGGCGCATCAGGTCGGCTTCAACGGCGGCGGTGATGTCGGTATAGGTCGCGACGATGCCGCCATCCGGCATTGGATTGGACTGGATTTCCAGAGTCTTGTCGGTGGATTTCATCTTCATGCGCAACGGCTTGCGGCTGGCCGTCAGCGAATGAATGACATTGGCGCGCATGTTGAAGGCGATATCTTCGCGGCGGGTCAGATGCTCGACGATTTCCGAAACAGGGATACCGACCTGCATCACCTCGTCGGGCAGATTGAGCAGGGTGCGGAACTGGCGGTTCCAGAAGGCCAGCCGGAAATCCTTGTCGAAAACCGTGATGCCCTGTTCCATCTGGTCGAGCGCGATCTGCAGCAGGTCGCGGTTTTGTTGCAGGGCAGCGGAGGCGTCATCGAGAAGCTGGCGCGCATCCCGCCCGGAAGCGTCGTTGCGTTGCAAAAGCAGCGACAGCACAAGCCGCGCCGAAGCCGTGCCAACTGCCGTGCCAAGCAACTGCTCGGCATAGCGGATCAGGGGCGTGTCCACCGTCATGCCCGGGTCCAGCCTGCGCTGTTCGTGGCCTTCGAACCGCAGGAATGCACGCTCGACGCGCTCGGAGCCGAGATAGCGCGCCATGGTGGCTTTCAGTTCGGCCACGGTCACCGTCGTGCGAAAGCGCTTCAGGGTTGGCGCGGCGATGGAATAGCGCGGCAGGAAGATGCTGGCCTGAATGCGCTCCAGCGGCGTTGAGGCGCGCGACAGCGAGCCCAGAACATAGAACAGCGTATTGGCGGCAAGGCTCCAGATCACGCCATTGGTCAGCGGCAGCGCATCGGTGCCGAACAGCGCTTCGGGGCGCAGCGCCGTGAAGCCGAGAAAACCGTCGCGCAAAATGGCGGCGTTTTCGGGCGCCATGGTGGGCAGCAGCAGCGTATAGGCCCAGACGAGAAAGCCTGCCGACAGGCCAAGCATCGCGCCGCGCCCGTTGGCATTGCGCCAGAACAGGCCGCCGATGAAGGCCGGAGCAAATTGCGCGATGGCGGCAAAGGACACGAAGCCGATCGAGGCCAGATGAATATTGTTGGAGGTGAAGCGATAATAGGCGAAGGCGAGCGCCAGAATGGCGATGATCGTCACGCGCCGGGTGTTCAGGATGACCTTGGTGAGGTCGGGCTGTTCGGCGGGATGGCGCTTGGCCATGCTGCGGATGAAAAGCGGCAGCACGAGATGGTTGGAAATCATGATCGAAAGCGCCACGCAGGCGACGATCACCATGGCGGTTGCAGCCGACAATCCGCCGAGGAAGGCAATGAGCGCCATCCAGTGCGCCTCGGCAGCAAGCGGCAGGGCCAGCACGTAAAGGTCGCCGCTGACCGTGTTGCCGAGCGTCATCACGCCAATCAACGCAATCGGAAAGACGAAGATATTGATCAGCACCAGATAGACCGGGAACAGCCACGATGCGGTGCGCAACTCCTTGTCGCTGCGGCTTTCGACGACCGTGACGTGGAACTGACGCGGCAGCATGATGATGGCCGCAGCGCTCAAGGCCGTCTGGATAATCCAGGTGCCGATGGAGGTCTCGTAGTGAAACGCCTTCAGCGCATCCGTGGATTGCGAAATCTGGTTGATGAGCTGCGAAGGCGAGCCGAACAGGAAGAAGGTGCAGGCGAGGCCGACCGTCAGGAACGCGCAGAGCTTGATGACGGATTCCACCGCAATAGCGAGGATCAGCCCGTTCTGGTGCTCGGTCGCATCCGTATGGCGCGTGCCGAACAGGATCGCGAAAACGGCAAGCACGGCGGCGACGGCCAGTGAAATATCGCCGAAGATGAAGGCCGGCGGGGCGACGGTGCGGCCATAATGGTCCATCACCAGCCCGACGCTGCCCGCCACTGCCTTCAGCTGCAGGGCGATATAGGGGATCGATCCCACGGCGGCGATGCAGGTGGCAAGCGATGCCACGCCGAAACTTTTGCCGTACCGCGCAGCCAGAAAATCGGCGATGGAGGTGATGCGCTCCGCCTTGGCCAGCCGCACGATATGGCGCAGCAGCCGGTTGCCGAGCGTGAACACCAGGATAGGCCCGATATAGATGCCGAGAAATTCCAGCCCGCGCTGTGCGGACAAGCCGACGGAGCCGAAGAAGGTCCAGGACGTACAATAGACCGCAAGGCTCAGCGCATAGACATAGGGACGTGGCGCACTGTTCCAGCGCGACGATCTGCGATCACCGATACTGGCGACAGCAAAGAGAAGCAGCAGGTACAAGAAGGCAGCGCCGATGATTCCCCAGCCTTGCATAGGCGGTTTTATTCCTCTCCCAGTTCTTCAAGTCTGCTTGACGCAAGCACTTTCACGTCAGGCACGCAAGAATATTGATGGAAAACCGGATGTTTTACCCGTCAATATCCATGTTTATCTTTTCTTTGAATATTTTCGAATACAAACTAAACCAAATACAATTTGATAGAACCGTTCTTCGAGCCTCCCCCTGTCAGGAGCGGTCCTATCATTCACCGTCGGAGCGATCTGACGCCATATTAATTCGACGAGCGCACCGCAGCAACGACGGCCCGGTTATGCAGTCGCACTCGTGAGGGAGACAGGCTAATGTTGAAAGAATTCAGGGAATTCGCTCTCAAGGGCAATATGGTCGATCTGGCCATCGGTGTGATCATCGGCGGCGCCTTCGGTGGCCTCGTCAATTCCATCGTCAACGATATCATCATGCCGATCATCGGTCTGGTTACCGGCGGTATCGACTTCTCGAACATGTTCATCCAGCTTGCTGGTGAGCCGAAGACTACGTTGGCCGCCGCCCGCGAAGCCGGTGCAACCGTTGCTTACGGTAACTTCGTCACCCTGCTGATCAATTTCCTGATCATCGCCTGGGTTCTGTTCCTCGTCGTCAAGGGCATGAACCGTATGAAGAAGAAGGAAGAAGCGAAGCCTGAGCCGGAAGCACCGCGCGAAGAAGTCCTGCTGACGGAAATTCGCGATCTGCTTGCCAAGAAGGCCTGATCTGGATTTTCCTTTGGAATGCAAAGCGGAGCCTGCAAAGGCTCCGTTTTCTTTTTGGCATTCATCAATCCCGATGATCGGATCATCACAAAATGCCGAGTGATTTTGTGCTCGCGGCTTGCTAAGGCCGATATACACATACCAAGCAGCGCAGGATCATCATGACACTTTTAGCCAGTCTTCGCCGCGAAGCAGCACAAGCGCCAGAAAGCGGCATTGTCGCCGTTGCCAATCATGGCCGGGGCCGCGAGGGTCTCATTCCGTTGTGGGTTGGCGAGGGCGATCTGCCGACGCCGGATTTCATCCGCGATGCGGCGCAGAAGAGCATCACTGACGGTGAGACCTTCTATACCTGGCAGGCCGGTATTCCTGAACTGCGCGAGGCGCTGGCTCGTTATCATGCGCGTCATTTCCCGCTGCCCCTGCAACCTGAAAATTTCTATGTCACCGGTTCGGGCATGCACGCTATCGAAATGGCGCTGACGGCGACGGTGGGTGCAGGCGAAGAAGCGATTTATCTGTCGCCAGCCTGGCCGAATTTCGTTGGTGCGGCTGGCCTTGCTGGCGCAGTGCCGGTTGCAGTCGAACTGGAGTTCGGCGCGAATGGCTGGGTGCTTGACCCGGAGAAAATCGCTGCCGCCATCACGCCGCGCACCCGCGCGCTGTTCGTCAACACGCCGTCCAACCCGACCGGCTGGACCGCCGACCGCGAGACGCTGCGTTTCATCCTCGATCTGGCGCGCAAGCATGGGCTCTGGATCATCGCCGACGAGATCTATACGCATTTCTATTATGGCGGCGGTCACGCCCCGTCCTTCATGGAAATCATGGAGCCCGACGACCGCATCATCTTCGTCAATTCCTTCTCCAAGAACTGGGCCATGACCGGCTGGCGCGTGGGCTGGATGACGGTGCATCCTTCAGTCGGTCCAGTGATCGAAAACATGATCCAGTATTCCAATTCCGGCGTGGCGCCGTTCATGCAGCGCGGCGCCGTCGCAGCGCTCGATCAGGGCGAACCCTTTATCGCCATGCAGGTAGAGCGCGCCCGCGCTACCCGCGACAGACTGTGCTCGGCCTTGCAGGCAACCGGCAAGGTGCGCCTCACGCCGCCGCAAGGAGCATTTTACCTGTTCTTCGGCGTTGAAGGCGTGACGGATTCCGTCAAGGCGGCCATCGATATGATCGACCGGGCCAATGTGGGTCTCGCACCGGGCAGCGCCTTCGGACAGGGCGGTGAGGCGTTCTTCCGCCTTTGCTTCGGTCGTGCGCCACATCAGATCGACGAGGCCGCAGCCCGGCTCGTGAAATGGATCGAGCAGCTTTAATCTAAAATAAAAGGCCGGTGAAAACCGGCCTTTTTTCATTCAGTGCTTTGCGAAGCGCTTATCCACCGGCTTTGGAAACCATCAGCGGCACGACGCGATCGGAGCTGGCTGCCTGCGGGGCGTCGTTTTCGGCAAAGGGAATGCCGAGTGCGTTCCAGACTTCCAGCAGCGCAACCTTCAGCCCGTCGATCAGCGCATCGTCATGCAGCGGCGACGGCGTGATCCGCAGGCGTTCGGTGCCGCGTGGTACCGTCGGGTAATTGATCGGCTGAATATAGATGCCATGCACATCGAGCAGCCGGTCGCTGGCCTTCTTGCAAAGCTCTGGATCGCCAACCAGCACGGGCACGATATGCGTGTCCGAAGGCATGACGGGCAGGCCCGCTGCCGAAAGCACGTCCTTGGCCTGCTGCGCCTGACGCTGCTGGCCGTCGCGTTCGACCTGTGATGCCTTGAGATGGCGGATCGAAGCCGTTGCAGCCGCTGCTACTGATGGCGGAAGCGCAGTCGTGAAGATGAAGCCCGGCGCGTAGGAACGAACAGCGTCGATAATGGCGCGTGAGCCGGTGATATAGCCGCCCAGCGCACCGAAAGCCTTGGCAAGCGTGCCTTCGATAATGTCGATACGATGCGCCAGACCATCACGGTCCGTGATGCCGCCGCCGCGCGTGCCGTACATGCCAACGGCATGAACTTCATCGATATAGGTCATGGCATTATACTTGTCGGCCAGATCGGCGATCTTCTCGATCGGCGCAATATCGCCATCCATCGAATAGACGGATTCGAACACGATCAGCTTGGCGCGCGCCGGATCGGCGGCCTTCAACAACTGTTCCAGATGCTCGACGTCATTGTGACGGAAAATCTTCTTCTCCGCGCCCGAACGGCGCACACCTTCGATCATCGAGGCATGATTCAGCTCGTCGGACAGGATCAGGCAGTTTGGCAACAGGCGCGCAATGGTCGAGATCGAGGCTTCGTTGGAAATGAAACCGGAGGTGAAAACCAGACCGGCTTCCTTGCCGTGCAGATCAGCCAGTTCGGCTTCCAGCTCAACCAGCGGATGGTTGTTGCCGGAAATGTTGCGCGTGCCGCCAGCGCCGGAACCGGCATTGCTTGCGGTGTCGCACATGGCCTTGATCACGTCGGGATGGTGCCCCATGCCGAGATAATCGTTGGAACACCAGACGGTGATTTCACGGGCTGTGCCATTGTTACGCCAGATTGCGCGGGGGAAACGTCCGACGATGCGTTCAAGGTCGGCGAAAACGCGGTAACGCTTCTCGGCGTGTAACTGATCAATCGCTTCTTCGAAAAACCGGCGATAATCCATCATGCGCTCCTTAGAGGGCAGCGCGACCTTCCGGACGCACAAAACTCGCTCTAACTATTTGATTCGACGCATCGTGTTTCCGAAAAATCGCTCCCGATTTTTAGGCCGATGCGCTTGTCTTTGCCTTAACTAGCGCTTTTGGCCTTTGGCGTCCATGGCGCGGTTGCGGGCAATTTGCCACGTTTTATTGAAGCAGCATTGATTGAGATCAAGCCAATGCAGCCAAAAGAACAGATATCGGCGTTCACGCATTCTTGTCGGGACATAACACAGCGTGATTCTTGCGGGCATGGATTTGCCAGCAAATAACACCAATATGTGGCTTAATTAGCATCCCCTGAAAGACATCCCCCGTATGAAGTCTGTTTTGCCGCCCATGCACTATCCAGCGTCAAACGAAACGGATTGGGCCGCCTATTGGCGAGCCTCGTCGGCAGAACAATTCAAGCTGCGCTGGCGTCATGCGCGGCTGTCGGTGCCCAAGAGGCGTGGCAAGGCAAATCTGATCGCATCGTCCGGGAGTTTTGCCGCTTTGCTGCCGGACGATCTGCCGCTGATCTGCGTGGTGCGCAATGCCGCCGCTTATCTGAATTCGTTCCTGCGATATTATCGTGCGCTGGGCGTCACACGTTTCATCGTCGTGGACGATAAATCGGATGACGGGACGGCGGAAATTCTTGCGAATGCTGCGGATGTCGATCTTTTCGTTTCCGATGTTCGCTATGCGGAGGCCAATCGCGGGCGCGTCTGGCGCGACGCGATATTCAATATTTACGGTCGCCGCCGTTGGTATCTTTCGGTGGATGCCGACGAATTCTTCGTCTTTCCGCGCATGGAACAGCGCAGTCTGCGCGATTTCATTCAGGAACTGGAAGCGAGAGGAATCCGGCGCTGTCTGGCGCCGATGATCGACATGTATCCTGCCGGTCTTTTGCGCGATGGCGTATTTGTCGATGACGGAACGAAATATCCGTTTGAAGTGTCATCGCATTTCGATGGCGACGGCTATACGGTCCGGCAGGAGCGCTTCGGTGTCGCCGTGCGCGGCGGCCCGCGCCAGCGTCTGTTCGGGCGCAGCATGCGCCTGTCCAAGTTTCCGCTGATCTGGGTGGACCGCAAGACCGATTACCGCCGGGGCAGCATTCACGGACCGGGCCCTTGCTTCCGCAACTATCTGCCCGTCACTGGCGCGCTGTTGCACTACCGGTTTTCGTCGCGCTCGGTCGAAGAATTTCAGCGGATAGCGTCGGAGGGAAGCCACGCAGGCGGATCGGAGCATTACAAGGCCATCGTCGGCAGCGACCAGTTTTCCGATGACCTGTCGCTGGTCTATTCCGGCTCCGTTCAATATACGGGACCGGAATGTCTGGTCGAACGCGGTTTCATGGTGGATTTGCAAAACCTGCCAAAGCCGAGCCGGATGGAGCCAGCAAAAGCGAGCTGAAATCGCCCGTTCAGGCTATGACGATCTTCCGCAGGAACTGTAGCCATATATCGTTACGCCGGATCGTCAGGCGCGGAATACCGAACGGGTCGTCCGTGGATTTTGCACGGCGTCTTTCCGTCGTGGTGGCATATTTATAGCCAGCCTGCTCGACGATCTTGCGCGTTCTGGCATTCTCGCCGCCATAGGGATAGGCGAATGAGATGACTTCCTGACCAAGCAGATCTTCGATTTTCTCGCGCGATTGCCGGATTTGTATCTCGGCCTCCGCATCGCTGGCCTCGCGCAGATTGATGTGGTCGAGTGTGTGGGACCCCACCTCGTGACCGAGCGCGGCCCATTCCCGCATTTCAGCGGTGCTCATGCAATTGGCCCGCGCCACGCCGATTTTCTGATCCCAGAGATTGAAGCCGCCGATCTGGTTCGCGACGAAATAATTCGTGGCGGTAAAGCCAAGCTCCTGCAACACAGGCAGCGCATTGCGAAAGACATTCTCAAAGCCGTCATCAAAGGTGATGACCGCGACTTTGCCTTTTTTGCCGCCATAGATGTAGGGCAGCGCATCCTTGAACGACAATCCCTGATAACCGAGGCGCTTGAGCCAGGTCATCTGGCTGCGAAAGCGGTCGGGATGCACGGTCATGCTGCGAAAAGGCGCCTTGTGCCGGGGCGGAACATCGATCTGGTGATACAGAAGAATCGGAACTGACAAGGCAATCCTCACGAGAATATTCCAGCAACGCTGTGTGGTTTCGCCGGTCGCGAAATGCGTGATTTAAATAGCTAGGGCAGTTCTATCTCAAATGACAGCGCTTTAACCCTTGCGTGAACGGGATTTGATCTTCCAGCGATAGAGCGGACGCAGGATTTCCCGCTTCAGCTTGTCAGGCAGCGAACGGGACTTCTGGATAGTGCTGCCGCCCAGCCGGACCGACACCTCGCGCACACCGCCGGGCAGGACGGAAAGCGGCTTCAGCCCCGTCACCCAGTTCATTTGCGCTGTGGTGTCCACCGGTCGGTCAAAGGTCTCGGTCGCGGCCAGCAGCCGTCTGGCAGCCTCGCGCCCGACAAGCTGGGCAACCATGCCAAGGCCAACCGGTACAGGCAGGATAACACGGACGCCGTCGATATTCAGCACTTCCCGACCTGTTTCCCGTTCGCGGAAGGGGAAACGGATGAAACTGTCATGGTCGACGAGCTGCAGCGCGGCCTGAAAAGCGGCTGCGAATTCCGGCGTCAGCTCAACATCGTCTTCAAGCACCAAACCGGCATCAATCTTCTGATCGACAATGGCTTGCCACGCCTTGCGATGCGACAGAAAACAGGCAACCTCATTGGTGCTGAGCGGAAAGGGGTAGCGCGGCTTGTGCACCGAGCGGCGATAGACGCGCTGGATGGTGTCTTCATCGAGCACGCGCCCGTCAATGGCGTCGACCACGTCCGCCCGCATGGGCAGGCTTTCGATGAGCTGCGCCACCTGCGGCTGGCGATCACTCGCCCGCTTCAGATGGATGATGAAGGCCTTGACGGCCCTTTTCGGGCCGTCATCTAAAACCACGGAGCCGGCCCTTTTGGGGCCGTCTGGCTTTTGCGGCGCTGCGGACTGTTCTGATCCGCCCTGCGCTGGAGATTCATGACGTGTTTCGTTCATGGCATCTATGTAGCGTGGAGCCGGTTAAAAAGCTCCAGGATTTTTCGCCCGATCAGGCTGGCGGTCAGATCGGCTTCCAGCCCGGTTCCACAATGTCGGCCTCGGCGCGCCAGAGATCGGCATAATCGACATTCTGCCAGTCCTTGAACCACGGGCCGCCGCTTGTGTAATGCACGACTTTGGGCAGGCCATGTTCCGGCTTGTCGTTCCAGCCTTCAAGCCAGTTATATTCGGTCGGCAGCGCGCCGATTTCATCGTCGGCAGCCCATTGCATGCGATGCAGGAAAGCGCCCGTTTCGCGGTTGATGAGCTCCGGCGTCAGCTGGCGCGTCGAAGGATGCTCGCAGTTGAACAACATGCAGGACGACCAGTTCTTGCGCGGATAGGTGGTCTGCACCTTGCCGTCCATCTTGACGCTGTCTTTCGGCTGATAGTCGTGCTGAACGCAATAAACCGCCTTGGAAGGGTCGTTATAGGCCTGCAATCCGGCAATATCGCCGAGAAACAGGAAGTCGCAATCGCAGAACAGCGCCCAGCCCTTATAGCCCGCAAGCCATGGGGTGAAGAAGCGAGAATAGGTGAATTCCGTGGAGGCCAGCGGATCGATGTCGCGCGTATAGACGCCCTGATCAACCAGATCCTGCAGCTTGATCGGCACAATCTCGAGCGGAATGGAAGAATGCTTCAGCGCCGAGGCCTTGGCGACTTCATATGCGATCGGTTCGCGGGAATCCCAACCAATAAAGATGCGTAACGGTTCAGTCATTCAAATACTCCTTTAACGAGATCTGCTGCCAAGACCCGAGAGGATCGGGTTATTCGATGATACTGATGCGTCCGGTAGCCACTTGTCTTTCGACCCAACTGCGTTCGTCGCCCCATGTGTGTCGTTTCCAGCCTTCCCAGGTGAAACCGCACAGCTTTACGTCCCAGTTTTCGGCAGGGCATTCGCCCAGCATGTGCCAGATGCCGAAAAAGCCGGTGCTCGGAAAAACCTTGCTCAAGTTCCCTTCGTCGACGCCCAGCTCCTTGCAGCCGTCGATGTAGAATTGCGGCGGCATGAGGCGGATTTCCTTGCCCGCGCCGCCCACGACCTCGATGGTCTCGACGGTCCAGTCGGAACGCCGTCCCTTGAGGCGGGAGAGAATGTTCGGCTTGGGGTGGTAAAGGCGCATGATGCTCGGATGATAGGCGAGCATGACTTCCTTCGCGGCCTTGAATGTCGGCGTTTGCACAAAACCCGGATCGCGCAGGCGGCGCTGCATCGGCTTGCTGGAGGTTGCCAGAATCAGAAGGTCGGTGCGCGTGCCACTCATGCCGATGGACTGTTTGGGCTCGTTGAAACGAACCACAAAATCTGCCGCATCAACCTCGCGCGACAGGTCGCGAGGCAGGGGAGCGTTACCGACTATAATGAGAGTTTTTTTCATTCTTACCGGTTTGCATCGACTTTAGAAGGCACTCGACCTCCCGTCTAACCGGAAAAGTTTCACTTTAAAAGAGCAACCTAAATTAGAAGAAAAATTATTTGAGCTAAATTTGTAGGATTTCGCCAATCACATTGCAGCCATGCAGTAACTGCACTTCTCAATGAAACGGGAAAAGCGGAAGCTCATCAATGGGAGGAAGATAAAAACAAGGGGAATATCGCCATGAGCCTTCCAATCAATCTTCGTACCCAATTCAATCGCTGGATGCAGTACTGCGAAAACCTGCGCGAGCTTGAAAGCTGCAGCGACCGCGAACTGAGCGATCTCGGCCTCAGCCGCAACGACATTCGCCGTGTGGCGCGCGAAGCTGCCTACGCAGCCGCCTGATCATGCCGACAGAAGGAGCCGCACGCGTTCGGCGCTATACCGGACGCGCGCTCCAATCGCGATTGATTAAGTCAGCCGTTAAACATCTCCGGGCTTCTTGAAGCGGACGTGAATATCGTCGCCCGCAAGGTCGAAGCCGGCATAGTTGCGCTGGAAGGCGATCAAGGCGTCATTGACGCCCTTGGAATAATCGTCGTCCTGCACTTCGATATGATGCCGGTAAAGGATCCTGTCGCCTTTGTAGAATATAACCTGACCTTCCATCATAGCCTCCTTCTTAGCTCATAAGCGTCAAGACGGAACGCCGCCGGATGGCGCGTAGCGTAGGTGTCTATTTGAGATAGGCGCTGGTTCGCGCGCTTCAAGGTTTTTTTGAAGTTCCACTACTAGTGGTCTGATTCCAACATTTGCATCCCTCGGTTCAAGCGCTGAGCAAATGTTGGAATCAAAAAGACCACTAGGGAATATATGCAACTAGTGGATTTTTCGAATTTGACGTTTGAAACAGCATCTATGTCAGCCGGGATTCAAACGTCAAATTCAATCCACTAGCAAGCGTCAGCCAGGCCCGCGCTGCATGGGACAGAAACGCGCCTTTGCGCCAGATCAGAGCCATGTTCCAGTTCATGTCCGCATCGGTGATTTTCTGAATGCGGACGCCGGAATGATGGCGTTGCTCGGCGATCATCAGGGGCAAAAAGCCGACGCCCATGCCCGCCGCCACCAGTTCGACGATGAAATCGATCTGGCTGGAGCGGACCGCGACATTCGGGGCAAAGCCATGCTGCTGGCAGGCATCGAGGATGATATGATTGAGTGCGAAGCCGCTTTCAAAAAGAATGAAGGGCGAGCCTGCGATCTGGTCCAGCGTGACGCCGTCGCCGGAAGCTGCCTCATGGGTTGCGGGGAGCAGGGCCACGACAGGTTCGCAGCGCACATCCTGCCACTCGAAACTGTCTTCGACCGGCAGAAGCGAGGCTGCAAGCTCGACATCGCCCGCCAGCAGCAGCTCCTCCAGACGGCGGCTGCCGTGCTCGACCAGCTGAATGTCGATATCCGGATGAAGCTTGGTATAGGCGGCGAAGACCGGCGCAAACAGCACACTGGAGCCGATGGGCGGCAGTCCGAGACGCAGGAGGCCGCGTTTCAGGCCACGCAATTCGCCAAGCTCTGCCAGCAGATCGTCTTTCTCGGCCAGCATGGCCAGGGCGCGGCGATAAACAATGTCGCCCGCCGCAGTCAGGCGCGGCGGGGCGGCGTCGCGGTCGAGCAGGGCAAGGCCCAGCTCTTCCTCCAGCTGCTTCACCGCTTTGCTGACCGTGGACTGGGTCGCGTGAATGGCTCTGGCCGCGGCGGAAAACCCGCCCTGGCGCACCACCTCTACAAATGCCTGAAAGCCTCTCAAGTTCATTGCAGCTATTCTATATCGGAATAGCTGCAATGAAATCAATTCATTTCTAGAATAAGCCAAGACAGCCTATATTGATCCTCAACAACAGACCGAATGCAAACGGGCAACGGCCCGGGAAGAAGCCCATGAACGCCTCCAGAAATGCTCATACTCTTGCTGTCCGCTTCCGCTATGCGCTGCACCACAGCCGCATGATGCAGATTGCGACGCTGGTCGGCTTCTGGCTGGCGGGTGAAGCTTTCGTCCGCGTGGTCGGCCTGCCTCTGCCGGGCGGTATCATCGGCATGGGACTGGTGCTGGCGCTTTTGTTGAGCGGTCGTGTCAGCCTGTTCAGCATGAAGCGCGGCGCGGAATGGTTTCTCGCCGAGATGCTGCTGTTCTTTGTGCCCGCCGTTCTGGCGATCCTTGAGCACCGCGAACTGATCGGCGTGCTCGGCCTGAAGATCATGGCTGTCATCCTGCTCGGCACGCTGACGGTGATGAGCGTCACCGCATTGACGGTAGACCTCTGCTATCGCTGGAGCCTTCGTTATGCTGCCAAGTAACCCCTTCGTGGCAACGCTGTTCTGGTCGGCGGCCACGATCCTGCTTTATCTTGCGGCAAAGCGCGTTTATCGCCGCTTTCCCATGTGGTGGTTGACGCCATTGGCCGTCACGCCGCTTCTGCTGATGGGGCTGGTTGTCGCGCTCAACGAGAACTATCGCGGCTATTTCGGCGCCACGCATTGGCTGGTGGCTCTGCTGGGCCCTGCAACGGTTGCCTTCGCAATTCCCATCTATCAGCAGCGCGCGACGATCCGCCGGTACTGGCCGGTTCTTCTGGCCGGTGTGCTGGTCGGCAGTTCGTCGGCCATGGCTTCAGCCTGGGGGCTGGCGCATCTGCTCGGTCTCAACGAGGCGATCAGCCTCAGCTTGATGCCGCGTTCGATGAGCACACCTTTTGCGATGACTGTTTCGGGCGACATTGGCGGCACGCCGGACCTGACCGCCATTTTCGTGGTGCTGACTGGCGTTTTCGGTGCGGCGCTCGGCGAAATGATGCTCAACTGGCTGCCGCTGCGTTCGGCGCTGGCGCGCGGCGCACTGTTCGGCATGGGCGCACATGGCGCTGGCGTGGCGAAAGCCCACCAGATCGGCAGCGAGGAAGGTTCCATCGCGGGTCTCGTCATGGTGCTGGTTGGACTGGTTAATGTGCTGGCTGCACCGCTGATCGCGCAGTTCCTGTAAGTTTCTGTTATCAAAAGATAAAACAGCTCAGACAAGCGCCCGTTTTGCGGGCGCTTGTGCATTTTTGGCGACTGCCTGTTTCTTGAGCATTGTCGAATTTGCATAACTGACATGCATTATTGACCGTTGTTGTAAAATGAGCCGCCGGTTAAAACTTGGTCATCGAGTTCACTCCTCCTCCCAGAACTCGATACCGGAATACGGCACTCCTCCTCCCAGCCGTATTCGAAGATCAGGCCGCGCATCCTCCTCCCGCGCGGCCTTTTTCTTTTTCTGAACCTCCCCAAAACAAGCACTGTTCCCGTACCGCCGCTTTGACCGTATGCGTTGACAATCCGTCACCGCATAGCCCCATGGGCAATCCGCGCTGGCTGTACTATCTCTCGTGCAGCTTTATTAGGACGGGAGATCGCAATCATGACCAGTGGCATCCATCATCTCACGCTGATCACGCGCAAGGTGCAGGCGAATGTCGATTTCTATGCGGGCTTTCTGGGTCTGCGTATCGTCAAGCGGACGGGCGGCTTCGAGGATGCCGAGCAGCTGCATCTGTTCTATGGCGACCGCTCCGGCACGCCGGGTTCCCTGATCACCTTTCTGGTCTGGGAAGACGGTTCGAAGGGCCGCGTCGGTCACGGGCAGGTCAGCGAAATCGCGCTTTCCATCGACCGGACGGCCATCGGCTTCTGGCTGGAACGCGCCTTGCGTTATCACGTACAGTCCGAAGGTCCGGTGCAGGAATTCGGCGAACCGGTTCTGCGGCTGCGCGATCCCGATGGCGTGATCGTCAAGCTGGTCGGCAGCGATCTGGCGGCCAATGATCCGTGGTCCGGCGAGGGCATTCCGGCTGAATTTGCCATTCGCCGGATACGCTCTGCCACCATCCTGTCGGAGCAGCCAGAGCAGACGGCCGCTTTTATCGAGCGCTATTTCGGCTTTCACCGTCAGGGGAAGGAAGAAACCATCGACCGGCTTGTGTCGGATTCCGGCGACGCCATCGATGTGCGCGATGCGAGCGGCTTCTGGCCCGGCATTCCGGGGACCGGCATTGCCGATCATGTGGCCTTTCGCGCCAGCACAACCGAAGATGTGACAACACTGGAAAAGGAGCTGTCGAAGCTCAATTCCAGCGAGGTCAACGTGCACGACCGCAAGTATTTCACCTCGCTCTATGTTCGCGAGCCGGGCGGAACCCTGTTCGAATTTGCCACCGACGCCCCCGGTTTTACCGTGGACGAGCCGGTGGAAACATTGGGGCAGCTTCTGTTCGTGCCGCCGGGCAATGAGAAGCAGGCCCAAGCGATCCGCGCCCGCATGCCGCAATTCGGCCTGCCGGGTGAGGAGCGGGTGATCTATCGCGACCTGCCCTTCGTCCATCGTGTTCATCAGCCGGAAGACCCGGATGGCAGCACGCTGATCCTGCTGCATGGTTCGGGCGGTAATGAGAATGATCTCATGCCGCTCGCCCGCATGGCCGCACCGCGCGCTACGCTTATCGGGGTTCGCGGTCGCAGCACGGAGGAGGGCATTCAGCGCTGGTTCCGCCGTTTCGATCAGAAGCGGTTCGACCAGAAGGATATCCGGTTCGAAGCGGAAGCCTTTGAGGCTTTCGTCGAGGGCGCGATTGCGGCCTACGATATCGATCCGGGCCGACTGGCCTTTATCGGCAATTCCAACGGGGCAAACCTGCTTGCGGCCTTCATGCGGCTTCATCCGCATATCGTGCACAAGGCGGTTTTGCTGCGTGCATCGGAAGTGCTGGAGGAACAGCCGGATGCCGATCTGTCCGATGCTTCCGTTCTCCAGTTGAACGGTGCAGCCGATCCGTTCGGCGATGCTTCGGGCGCATTGGCAAAGGCGCTGCGGGACGATGGTGCGGATATCGACGTTCGCGCAATCGAGGGCTGGCATGGTCTGACCGACGACGATA
Source organism: Ochrobactrum sp. 19YEA23 (assembly GCF_029909865.1). NCBI lineage: Bacteria > Pseudomonadati > Pseudomonadota > Alphaproteobacteria > Hyphomicrobiales > Brucellaceae > Ochrobactrum > Ochrobactrum sp. 19YEA23. The sequence continues at coordinate 732,445 of NZ_JASAMQ010000001.1, forward strand.
TTCGCGTCACCGGCGAATGGCTCAAGCAGAAACTCTAAAGTGCTTGCCGATCAAACAACGAAAAGGGCCGCCGGATTTCTCCGGCGGCCCTTTTTACTTTTTAGTCTAATGGCTTGAGGCCCTTTTCGATGGCTGCGCGCTTGCTTTCCAGGAAAGGCGGCAGCGACAGGCTTTCGCCGAGGCTCTCCAGCGGTTCGTCGACGGCAAAGCCCGGACCGTCGGTTGCGATCTCGAACAGGATGCCATTCGGTTCGCGGAAGTAGAGCGAACGGAAATAGTAGCGCTCCACTTCACCGCTGGACGGCACCCGCAGCGACCGCAGGCGTTCGACCCATTCCTGCATGCTTTCCTGGTCCGGCGTGCGGAAGGCGACATGATGGACGGCTCCGGCACCCTGCCATGCTGTTGGCAGGTTTGGCTGCACGGCGACATGCAATTCGGCTGCCGCACCGCCCGGTCCCATGGAGAAGACATGGACATGGCCTTCGCCATCAGGCGAGGCATAGTCGTTGATCTCGCTCATGTTCATCAGCTTTTCGAGCACGATCTTGGTCGGCGCGAGGTCTGGAACACTGAGCGTGATCGGGCCGAGGCCACGAATCTGCCTGTCGGCTGGAACGGGGCTTCTGTCCCAGCTATGGGCGTCGCCCGCGCCGCCATCGTCGGTCAGCCGTAGACGCTGGCCTTCCGGGTCTTCGAAATCGAGCACGGCGCGGCCGGCCACTTCAAAAATATCACCGGTTTCGATGCCTTGTTCATTCAGGCGCTTCTGCCACCAGTCGAGACTTTCGACGCCATTCACGCGCAGACCCGTGCGGGCCACGCTGTTGGTGCCACGACGTTCGCGCTCAACCGGCCAGTCGAAGAAGGTGATGTCGGTGCCCGGCGATGCCAGACCATCGGCATAGAACAGATGGTAGGCGCTGGTGTCATCCTGATTGACGGTCTTCTTGACGAGCCGCAGTCCGAGCGTGTCGGTGTAAAAGCGTCGGTTGCCCGCTGCGTTGGCGGTGATAGCCGTCAGGTGGTGCAGTCCGGTAAGTTCCAAAGCCATGATTGCCTCCTTTGTTCAGGGAGTTACGTTTGCTGTTGGTCCCTATATCGGCTGTCAGGCTGGTCGGGAAAAGTGTTAGTTGCTGAACAGTGTGTAACCGATAAGTCGCAGCGGGTCTGCGATCGTTCTGCGGGTGATAAAAGGGGCTTGGCAGAACTCCCCCGGTAAAGAATATGTTAACGTGCAAAATTCGCAGTGTAAAAGAAACTCGGGTTTATTGACGTGGCGCGTCTTGGCTTCCAGAAATCGGTTCTGGTTTTTGGTTGAAGCGGTGGCGTAAAGGGAGCTTGGTTTTGCAGAGCATGTTTCGTCGGGCTGTGCCTGCATTGCTTGTTTTGATGACACTGCTCGCGGGCTGCGCTGGCCGTCCTGAAGGCGTGCTTCTGCCTGTCGGCGATGTGACAACGCCCGGAGCGACGAAGGTCGACCTCCTCGTCGCCACCACCCGTCGCCCATCCGACAATCCCGGTATTCTCTTCTCTGGCGAGCGCGACAAGCTGGTCTCGATCAACGATATCGTCGTGTCCATTCCGCCGGAAAAGAACCGCAAGGCTGGTGAGGTGCAGTGGCCGAAGAAGCTGCCGCCCAATCCGCAGACGGATTTTACCACTGTCAGCGTGACGCCGATCAAGACCGATGTTGAAGTGGCGGGCTGGGTTCGCCCCCATCTCACCAAGAGCCGCCGCGTGATGGTGTTCGTGCACGGCTTCAACAATACATTTGAAGATTCCGTCTATCGCTTTGCGCAGATCGTGCACGATTCCGGAGCCGATGTTGCGCCGGTGATCTTCACCTGGCCGTCGCGCGCCAGCGTGTTCGACTATAATTACGACAAGGAAAGCACCAACTATTCCCGCGATGCGCTGGAGCAGGTGCTGCGCGCCATTGCCCGCGAGCCGGAGGTGAAGGACATCACAGTCATGGCCCATTCCATGGGCAGCTGGCTGACGGTGGAAGCGCTGCGCCAGATGGCGATCCGCGACGGACGGGTGAATGCCAAGGTCACAGACGTCATTCTGGCCTCGCCCGATCTGGACGTCGATGTGTTTGCCAAGCAATTTCTGGCGATGGGCAAGGATCATCCGCGCTTCACGCTGTTCACCTCGCGCGACGACCGCGCGCTTGCGCTGTCGCGGCGCATTTCGGGCAATATCGACCGTCTGGGCCAGATCGATCCGTCCATCGAACCGTACCGTTCGGGGCTTGAGAAGGCGGGTATTACCGTCATCGATCTTACCAAGCTCAAATCGGGCGACAGGCTCAATCACGGCAAATTCGCCTCCAGTCCGGAGGTCGTGCAGCTGATCGGCCAGCGTCTTGTTGCGGGCCAGACCATCACGGATTCGCAGATCGGTATCGGCGACCGGCTGGGTGCCGTGGCAATTGGCACGGCGCAGGGCGTCGGAACGGCGGCCTCTCTCGTGGTCACAGCGCCGATTGCCGTGTTCGATCCAAAAACGCGCAAGACCTATGACGAGCAGATCGACCGTTTCGGCCGCGCTGTCGGCAATACGGTGGGGGCGGCGGTCACACCGCAATGATCTGATAGCCTGTTGTCATATCAGACCTGACACGGTAGGAGTCCTCGCCATTCATTTGGCCGCGAGGAGGAACGCGCATGCAGATTATCCGCACCATCGAGGAGTTGCGGCAGGTTCTGGCGCCTGCGCGTCGTGCGGGCAAGCGCATCGGCTTCGTGCCGACCATGGGCTATCTTCACAAAGGCCATCTGGAACTTGTTCACCGGTCACGCGCCGACAATGACGTGACCGTCGTGTCGATCTTCGTCAATCCGCTGCAATTCGGCGCGCATGAAGATCTCGACAAATATCCGCGTGATCTGGAGCGCGATGCGGCTTTGTTGCGCGGGGCAGAGGTCGATTACCTCTTCGCGCCAGCCGCCAGCGACATGTATCCGCGCCCGATGCAGACCGTGGTGGATGTGCCGACCCTTGGCAACCAGATGGAAGGCGAGGCGCGTCCCGGCCACTTCGCCGGTGTCGCAACGGTAGTCAGCAAGCTTTTCAACATCGTCGGTCCCGATGCCGCTTATTTCGGCGAAAAGGACTTTCAGCAACTCGTCATCATCCGCTGCATGGTGGACGACTTGGCCATTCCCGTGCGTGTGGTTGGCGTCAAGACCGTGCGGGAGGATGACGGGCTCGCCTGTTCGTCGCGCAACGTTTATCTGTCGCCGGAGCAGCGCGCCGCCGCCATCATCGTGCCGAAGGCGCTCGATGAAGCCGAGCGGCTTTATCGTTCCGGTGTGGACGATCCCGATGCGCTGGAAGCGGCAATTCGTGCATTTATCGCCACAGAACCGCTGGCGACGCCGGAAGTTGTGGCGCTGCGTGACCCTGAGACGCTGGAACGCCTGACGGCAGTGCAGGGGCGGCCAGTGCTGATTGCGCTGTTCGTGCGGCTTGGCTCAACGCGGCTTCTCGATAATCGCGTCATTGCGCATGTCGCGCAGGAACAGGCGGCCTGAGATGAGCGCACCCGTCAAACAGAAGCGACTGACACCGAAGGCCATTTCGGCTTTTAAGGGTGAGCGCCCGATTGTCAGCCTCACTGCCTATACGACGCCGATTGCGCGGCTGCTCGATCCCCATTGCGACCTGCTGCTGGTGGGGGACTCGCTCGGCATGGTGCTTTACGGCATGGATTCTACCCTTGCCGTCACGCTCGACATGATGATCGCCCACGGCCAAGCGGTGATGCGTGGAGCCGAAACGGCCTGCGTCATCGTCGATATGCCGTTCGGTTCCTATCAGGAATCGAAGGAACAGGCGTTCCGCAATGCCGCCCGCGTGATGCAGGAAACCGGTTGTGACGGCGTCAAGCTCGAAGGCGGGGAGGAAATGGCTGAAACGGTCGATTTTCTGGTCCGGCGGGGCATTCCGGTGTTCGGTCATGTCGGCCTGATGCCGCAACAGGTCAATACGGTTGGCGGCTTCCGCTCGCTCGGACGCGATGACAATGAGGCCGACCGTATTCGTCGCGATGCGCAGGCCATCGCCGATGCCGGTGTGTTTGCGCTGGTCATTGAGGGCACAGTAGAGCCGCTGGCGCGCGAGATCACCGCATCGCTTTCCGTCCCGACGGTTGGCATCGGCGCGTCGGCTGCCTGCGACGGGCAGATATTGGTTTCGGACGATATGCTGGGGCTGTTTCAGGATTTCACACCGCGCTTCGTGAAGCGCTTTGCGCAACTGGCGCCGCAGGTGTCCGATGCGGCGAAAGCCTATGCCGAGGAGGTGCGGGCGCGCACATTCCCGGGACCGGAGCATGTTTTCGGCGCGAAACCGAAAACTTAACCCTTAAATTCTGTGCCGTATGGCGGTAGCGCCTTGTAATTATTCGTCAATCGCGTTCAATGTCGGAAGTGTTTTCCGGAGTTGCTGTGACCGACGATATTGCCCACACCGAACTGATTGCCGTGCTGGCCGCTGTGACCAGCGAACAGCCGCGCGTCATGACCGTGCGGCAGGGACAGGCCCTGCCATCTGGCCCGTTCGAAAGCGAGCACCGTTCGTTGCAATCCGGTCTGCGTGCCTGGGTACAGTCGGAAACCGCGCATCCGGTCGGCTATCTGGAGCAGCTCTACACTTTTGCCGACCGTGACCGTCACGCCCAGGGCGAACGCATCATCTCGATCAGCTATCTCGGCCTTGTGCGCGAAAGCGATGCGGCAGCGGGGCAGGCGGGCTGGCGCGGCTGGTATGATTATCTGCCGTGGGAAGATCATCGTCAGGGCGAACCGGCCATCATGGAGCATCTCAACAATGCGCTCCTTGTCTGGGCCTATCGGGCCGAAACGCCGGAACTGACCGCGCAGCGCATGCGGCGCATTGCCTTCACCTTCGGCTTTGACAATGGAGAGTGGGGCGGACGCTGGAACGAAGACCTCGTGCTGCAACGCTATGAGCTGTTGTTCGAGGCCGGTCTGGTGGCTGAGGCCGGAATGAAGGAAGACGAGAACGGTCGTTCCATGTTTGCCGATCATCGCCGAATCCTTGCCACGGCGATTGCGCGGCTGCGCGCCAAGATCAAATATCGCCCGGTGGTGTTTGAGCTGATGCCGGACAGTTTTACGCTTCTACAACTCCAACGGACTGTCGAAGCGCTGGCGGGTCTGCGCCTGCACAAACAGAATTTCCGCCGTCTGATCGAGCAGCAGGATCTCGTCGAGGAAACTGGCGAAAGCGACAGCGAAACAGGCGGTCGCCCGGCAAAACTGTTCCGTTTCCGCTACTCGATTGTCGAGGAACGCGCCCTTTCCGAGCGCCATCTGGCTGGAGCCAAGCTGCCAATCTCCCGCGATTGACAATATACTCGAATCGAGTATAAGTTCATAAACATGAAATGCTCAGATTGAGTATAAATGGGCATGCCCGCGCATTTCCAGCAAAAGCGCAAAACGCTTTCGTGTGAGGTTGATGCGTAAACGCATGTCGATGAGCTGGGAGGCTCGCACATGAACGATCATGTTTCCGTTTCGCAACTTTATGACCGCGTGGCCAAGGTGCTGCCCAAGGCGGAATGGCTGGGCTTCGAAGACGATGTCGCGGCCATTCTCGAGCTGAAGAAAAAGCGCAATGCCGTTATCCTTGCGCATAATTACCAGACACCGGAAATCTTCCACTGTGTGGCCGATATTGTCGGCGACAGTCTGGCGCTGGCGCGCAAGGCTGCGGAAGTCGATGCCGATGTAATTGTGCTGGCGGGCGTGCATTTCATGGCCGAGACGGCCAAGCTGCTCAATCCCAGCAAGACGGTGCTGATCCCGGATATGGCTGCGGGCTGTTCGCTGGCCGACAGCATCACCCCTGAAGATGTGGCGCTGTTGCGCGAGGCGCATCCCGGCGTGCCGATCATCACCTATGTCAACACATCTGCTGCCGTGAAGGCGGCATCCGATATTTGCTGCACCTCCGGCAATGCCAAAAGGATAGTGGAATCGCTTGGCGTACCGCGCGTGCTGATGATCCCCGACGAGTTTCTGGCGCAGAATGTGGCGCGCGAAACCGATGTCGAAATTCTCGCCTGGCATGGCCATTGCGAGGTGCATGAGCGGTTCACGCCAGACGATATTCGCGAATTGCGCGAAAGCCATCCCGGCGTTGTGGTTCTGGCGCACCCCGAATGCCCGCCGGAAGTGGTGGCGGTCGCCGATTTCGCCGGTTCCACGGCGGTCATGTCGGACTATGTCGGCGAGAAGAAGCCGCGGCGCGTCGTGCTTTTGACCGAATGCTCCATGAGCGACAATGTTGCCGTTGATCACCCGGATGTCGAGTTCATCCGCCCGTGCAATCTCTGCCCGCATATGAAGCGGATCACGCTCACCAATATTCGCGATGCGCTGGAAAACAATCGCCATGAAGTGACTGTCGATGCCGCATTAATGGAACCTGCCCGGCGCGCCGTCGAGCGGATGTTAATGGTATGAACACGACCCCGGTCCTTATCATTGGCAGCGGCCTTGCCGGTCTGATGACGGCGCTCACGCTGTCTCCACAGCCAGTGTTGCTGGTAACAGCGGGAAGCCTCGGCCTGTCCGGTTCCAGCACGCTGGCGCAAGGCGGCATTGCTGCAAGCGTTGGCGCGGATGATAGTGCTGCGCTGCATCTGGCCGATACGATTGCCGCTGGCGACGGCCTGTGTGACGTGGGCGTGGCGGCAGAAATCATAGAAGCGGGCGCGGACGTCGTTGCTGCGCTGGAAGCCCATGGCGTGCACTTCGACCGCAAGGCGGACGGTTCATTTTCACTCGGTCTGGAAGCTGCCCATAGCCGCCATCGCATTGTGCATGTGGATGGCGATGCGACGGGGGCGGGCATCATGCGCGCCTTGACCGCCAAGGTTCTGGCGACGCCTTCAATCACCGTCATGGAAAACACCCGCGCTCTCCGGCTCATGCGGCAGGATGGCCGTGTCGTCGGTGCCTGTCTTGAAAATGTCGGCCCGGTTGCAGCAATTGCCGTGGTTCTGGCGACGGGCGGGATCGGCGGACTTTATAACGCAACAACCACGCCGCTCGGTAACCTAGGACAGGGGGCCGCATTGGCTGGCCGCGCAGGCGCTGTGCTTGCCGATATGGAGTTCGTGCAATTCCATCCGACCGCGCTAGCCGTTTCCGCGCCGCGTCTGCCGCTGATCAGCGAGGCCGTGCGCGGGGAAGGCGCTCAACTTGTCAATGACCGCGGCGAGCGCTTCATGGCGGATGTTCCGGGCCGCGAGCTTGCGCCCCGTGATGTGGTGGCGCGCGCCATCGGCAGCGAGATTGCGCAAGGGCGCAAGGTCTATCTCGATGCGCGCACGGCGCTGGGCGCGCGTTTTGCTACGCGGTTTCCCGGTATCGATGCGCTTTGCAAGCAGCATGGCACCGATCCGTCCTGTGATCTGATCCCGGTCAGACCGGCCACGCATTACCATATGGGCGGGATCTGGACCGATGCCGATGGGCGCAGCAGTCTGCCGGGTCTCTGGGCCGTGGGCGAAGCGGCCTGCACCGGCTTGCACGGCGCCAACCGGCTTGCCAGCAATTCGCTGCTTGAAGCCGCCGCCATGGGGCTGCGCGCCGCCCGCGCGCTTGGCTGTGAAGAGGCGGTCACCGTACGGCATCCCGTGCCGGTCAGCCTGCCGCAGAGTGCCGATCCCGAGCCGGTTCGGCGCGTCGTTTCCAACCACCTTGGCCTGCTGCGTGATGAAGAAGGTTTGCGCTCTGCAATCACCACCCTTCTCCCCCTCGCGGAGACCGACGATGCCGCAGCCGTGGCGCTGGTCGCTGCGGTTGCGGCATTTGAACGGCGCGAGTCGCGCGGCAGCCATGCCCGCACCGACCACCCGCAGAAACATGCGGAGGCCAAGCGCCGCTTCCACACCTTCGAGACGGCATTCGCGCTAGCCCGCGACATCGCCGCCCCCGAAACCTCACTTCAACGAATTCCAAGGACTGCATGATGAACCTGCCGCGCTTGTCTCCGCTTGTCGTCGAACCGCTGGTGCGCGTCGCACTTCTGGAAGATCTGGGGCTGGCTGGCGATATTACCAGCAATGCGGTGGTGCCGGAGGATCACCGCTCGGCCATGCTGTTCAGTTTGCGCCAGCCGGGCGTTATCGCCGGGCTGGATGTGGCCGAAATGGCCTTTCGTCTGGTCGATCCGGATGTCACATTCGAACGTCTGGCGCGGGATGGTCAGTCTCTCGAAAAAGGGGCCGATGTCGCCCGCGTTTCAGGCTCCTCCCGCTCCATTCTGGCGGGGGAGCGGACCGCGCTCAATTTCCTCGGTCATCTCTCCGGTATCGCGACCGCCACGGCCAATCTGGTCAAGGCGGTTCAGGGCACAAAGGCTTCCATTGTCTGCACGCGCAAGACGACGCCAGGGCTGCGTGCCTTGCAGAAATATGCTGTGAGGGCAGGCGGCGGCATGAACCACCGTTTCGCGCTCTATGACGCGGTGCTGATCAAGGACAATCACATCGCAGTCGCTGGCGGTGTGCGTGAGGCCATCGAACGCGCCAAGGCCGGTGCCGGTCACATGGTCAAGATCGAGGTCGAAGTCGATACGCTGCAACAGCTCGATGAAGCCATGGCGACGGGCGTGGATGCGGTGTTGCTCGACAATATGTCGCCTGCGCAATTGCGCGAGGCGGTATCGGTGATCGGCGGGCGCGCCATTTCGGAAGCTTCCGGCGGCATTACGCCGGAAACCGTGGCGGCGGTCGCTGCCAGCGGCGTCGATCTGATTTCGGTTGGCTGGACCACGCACAGCGCGCCGAATCTCGATATCGGGCTCGATTTCGAAGAGCTGAAATGAAAAAAGGGAGGCGATTGCCTCCCTTTTCCTGTTTGCAGAACTGCAAAACTTATTTTTCGACGAAGGCCTTTTCGATCACGAAATGACCGGCTTCGCTCTGGCTGCCTTCCTTGAAGCCGCGCTCTTCCAGAAGCTGCTTGGTTTCAGCCAGCATTTCCGGGCTGCCGCACAGCATCACACGATCGTCTTCCAGATTGAGTTCCGGCATGTCGATATCGGTGAAAATCTGGCCGGAGCGAATGAGATCGGTCAGGCGTCCGCGGTTCTTGTAAGGCTCGCGGGTGACGGTCGGGTAATAGATGAGCTGCTTTGCCGCCATCTCGCCGAGGAATTCGTCCTGCGGCAATTCGTTGGAGATGAAATCCGTATAGGCCAGTTCTGCCACCTGACGCACGCCATGAACGAGAATGATCTTCTCATAGCGCTCATAGGCTTCCAGATCGCGAATGATCGACAGGAACGGCGCAAGGCCGGTGCCGGTCGAGAGCAGCCACAGATTCTTGCCGGGCTTCAGATTGTCATAAAGCAGCGTGCCGACCGGCTTCTTGGACAGGATGATCTGGTCGCCAACTTTCAGATGCTGGAGCTTGGAGGTCAGCGGACCGTTCGGCACCTTGATCGAAAAGAATTCCAGCCCGTCCTCATAGAGGCTCGAGGCAATGGAATAGGCGCGGGTGAGCGGCTTGCCGTTCACTTCGAGGCCCATCATGATGAACTGGCCACTCTGGAAGCGGAAGCCCGGATCACGTGTCGTACGGAAGGAAAACAGCGTGTCGGTCCAGTGATGGATGTCGGTGACGGTTTCCTGATTAAAGTTGCTGCTCATCTTCGGAACTGTCTCTGTTGTTCTCCGGCACCACGCTTGGGAGGACGGCGCCTTATGGATTGGGTCGGTTGGTTTGGTCTTTATCGGTCATTGCTGCGGCCCGCCCGCATAGATGCAACTCCGTGGAGTTTGCATCCTGTGCAGGCAGGCCGCTTTGATCGCAATCAATATAAGCGCGTCAGGCTGCCTTCAGGGTGGCTTCCGCGAATTCGTAGTTGGCCAGCTTGTCGAGGAAGTTCGTTACATAGTCAGGCCGACGATTACGGAAATCGAGATAATAGCTATGCTCCCAGACATCAAGCCCTAATAGCGCCTTGCCTTCGCCGGTTGCCAGCGGATTGGAGCCATTTGGCGTCTTGGTGACCTTCAACTTGCCGTCATTGGCCAGAACCAGCCACGCCCAGCCCGAGCCGAACTGGCCGACAGCCGCCGTCTTGAAGGCTTCCTTGAACTGGTCGACGCCGCCGAAATCCTCGACGATCTTCTTTTCCAGCGCGCCCGGAAGGCGTCCGCCGTTTGCCGACAGGTTCTGCCAGAACAGATCGTGGTTCAAATGCTGGCCAGCATTGTTGAAGACCGGAGCGAGATCGGCCTTGTCTTTCGCAAAGAGCACGATTTCCTCAAGCGACTTGCCCTTGAGCGCATCGTTCTTCTCGACGAAGCCGTTCAGCGCCGTTACGTAGGCCTGATGGTGTTTGCCATGGTGCAGCTCAAGCGTTTCGGTGCCCATGCCGACGCCTTCAAGAGCGTTGGTCGCATAGGGAAGCGGAGGCAAGGTGAAGCTCATTTTAGACTCCTTGATATACAACTATCTTGATAATTCAGACTGGATCGCTTAATTTAACAAGATAATGCTTCTTTAAATCGAAAACAGGCAATATGTCAAGGAATGACTTTCTAAATACAGACGTTTCGGGAGCACGTTCGCCCGCAGAACGCGTCATGCTGGCGCTCAAGATGCGCGGTGCGCAGACGGCTGCCGCAATTGGCGATCATCTGGGCACGACGGGCGAGGCGGTGCGCCAGCAGCTGGTGCGTCTGGCCGAGGAGGGTCTCGTCGCGCCGCATTCCGTTTCGCAGGGCGTTGGCCGCCCGTCGCAGTTCTGGGATCTGACGGAAACCGGCAATAAGCGCTTTCCCGATACCCATGCCGATCTGACCGTGCAGCTTCTGCATTCCGTGCGCACCATCCTTGGTGAAGATGCGCTGGAAACGCTGGTTGCGCATCGCGAGACGGAAACCCGCCGCCAGTATCATGCGCGCCTGAAAGACATGGCTTTCGACGAGCGCGTCAAGGCGCTTGCAGATATTCGCTCGACCGAAGGCTATATGGCCGATGCCGAGTGGCAGGAGGACGGTTCGTGGCTTTTTGTCGAGAACCATTGTCCCATCTGTGCCGCCGCTGATGCCTGTCAGGGTTTTTGCCGGGCCGAGCTTCAGGTTTTTGAAGCGGTTCTCGGCCCGGATGTGTCTGTTGCCCGTACCGAGCATATTCTGGCCGGGGCGCGGCGCTGCGCCTATGTGTTTACCCCAGCCAGTCCTTCCTGATCAGCACGATGCCGCTTGCGGCTGTCTTGCGCTGCGCACCAATGCCAGCGCAGACAGGAATGCCAGCGTTGACATGACGGCAAAGCCGGAGAACAGCCACATAGCGGCATTGGCGGTGCCTGCAAATCCGCCCGGATTGCTGAGGCCTGCCATATTGGCGATCATGCCTGCCAGCGATGCGCCGAGCGCAGTGGTGAAAAGCTGTACGGTGGTGACCGAAGCCGACGCCAGATTCTGGTCATCCGCATCAGCGCGTTTGAAAATACGCGTCAGAAGATGCGGCCAGGTCATGCCCACGCCAAAGCCGATGACCGCCAGCGCCAGACAGATCGGCAGCAGGCTGACCCAGTGACCGTCACTACCGACGGGGACGAGTGCCGCAAGCGTAATCATGCCTGCTATGCCCATCAGCGGTGCAGCGATGATCACCCGGTCGACACGACCGGAGGAAACACCCGAAGAACCGATAGAGCCGAGTGTCCAGCTTCCGCCCATGATGGCGGCCAGATAGCCGGCGACCAGGGGCGACTGATTGTGCAGCACCTGAAAGAACAGCGGCACGAACACTTCCGCGCTGGTTACCGAGGCGCTGAGAAAAGCAAGCGTCAGATAGAGCGCCCCGAGGCGGTGAAGGCTGAACGATCCCTTGGGAAGAATACGCCGCGACGAATTGCGCTCGATGATGAAGAGCAGGAGCAACAGCACGACAGCCAGCGCGACACCTGCCGCATTCATGACGGCATTGACCGAAATGCTGGCGGCCGAAACGGCAAGCACTGCCGCCGTCAGCAAAATGAGCTGCGGCCAGGCCAGCGGTGCGCGGCTGCCAGCATCACCGGAGGCACGTGGCAGCACGACCATGGCCATGATGGCGAAGATGCCGATCACCGGCGCCAGCGACCAGAAGGCGGCGCGCCAGATGCCAAGTTCGGCGAATATGCCGCCAATCGCGGGACCGACGAGGGTTGCAACGCCCCACATGCCGGAAACAAGGCCAATCGCGCGGGGCCACAGGTTTTCGGGGAAGACGATGCGGATCATCGCATAGGAAAGGGCCAGCATCATGCCGCCGCCAAGGCCCTGCACCGAGCGTCCGGCCAGCATGACCGGCATGGATGGCGCGAGACCGCAGGCAAGCGTACCGGCTGCAAAAATAATTGCCGCCATCAGATAGGCGCTGCGCGGACCCGCTTGCGATAACAGGCGCGGAACGAGCGCCGAGCCGAGAATGGATGCCGTCACGAATAGCGCCGTGTTCCAGGCATAATAATCCATGCCGCCAATATCGGCGACGACCGTTGGGAGGATGGTCGTCGCGATGAATACGTTGATGGCGTGCAATGCGACGCCGCCGACAAGGGTGAGCGACCGGATGGCATTCTTACCCGCAAACAGGTCTCCCCAACCGGCGGGCTGGCCGCTAGCGGATGTTTGGTCCTGCATGATTTTTTCCTTACACATATGAATCACCGGACATGGAGGGCTAAAAATGCCCGTCGGTCCGAACTGCATGCCAATCGCTACGCCCGCCACTGTAATTTGTCAAGCAAATGCTTGTTTAATTATCCAGGCGGCATTTCACGCAATGATAGAGCCGTCAATCATGCGCGGAAAGCCGGGCCAGCGCACAAAGACTTTCAATCAAATCAAGGGAGAAGCTGGTAAGGGGTTCAAATTCTGGCGAAAAGCTCTATATGAGGGCCAACCGTTTAAGGCTGACAGCCAAGACAGAAGCGATCCGCGACAGCTTATGGGGAAATTTTTCTCGATGGCGCTGTGGCGGATTTGTGTTTCTGTCACAAGCTTCCTATAAGCCTTTGAATAATTCCAGAAGAAGCGTCTGACGTTTCTTCCCAACGTGGCGACCAGCCTTGCTGGACAGGCCAGATTTCCCCATTGGACGACCCGAAGAGCCATGATCCAGACGCCTTATTACCTGATCGACAAGACCAAGCTGAAGCGCAACATGGAAAAGATCGCCTATGTGCGCGAGAAATCCGGTGCGAAGGCGCTTTTGGCGCTGAAATGCTTCGCGACATGGTCGGTGTTCGATTTCATGAGCCAATATATGGACGGCACGACCTCGTCCTCGCTCAATGAAGTGCGTCTCGGCCACGAGAAATTCGGCGGCGAAACCCATGCCTATAGCGTTGCCTATGCCGATCACGAGATCGACGAAGTCATCGCCAATGCCGACAAGATCATCTTCAATTCCATCGGCCAGCTGGATCGCTTTGCCGATAAGGCGGCGCATATCAAGCGCGGCCTGCGTCTCAATCCGGGCGTGTCGTCATCGAGTTTCGATCTCGCCGATCCGGCGCGTCCGTTCAGCCGCCTTGGCGAATGGGATGTGGCGAAGGTCGAGACGGTCATGGACCGCGTGACCGGCTTCATGATTCACAACAATTGCGAAAATTCCGATTTCGGTCTGTTCGACAAGATGCTGACCGAGATCGAAGACAAGTTCGGCTCGCTTCTGCATCGGGTTGAATGGGTTAGCCTTGGCGGCGGCATTCATTTCACCGGTGAGAATTATCCGGTCGATGAATTCTGCGCGCGCCTGAAGGCGTTTTCGGGAAAGTTCGGCGTGCAGGTCTATCTGGAGCCGGGCGAAGCCTCGATCACCAAGACCACGACGCTGGAAGTGACGGTTCTCGACACGCTGTTCAACGGCAAGAACCTCGCCATCGTCGACAGCTCGATCGAAGCCCATATGCTCGATCTTTTGATCTATCGCGAAACCGCGAAGATGGAGCCGAATGAAGGCGAGCATCGTTACATGGTCTGCGGCAAGTCGTGCCTGGCGGGCGATGTGTTCGGCGAATTCAACTTCGGTCAGGAGTTGAAGGTCGGCGACCGCCTCTCTTTTGCGGATGCGGCCGGTTATACGATGGTCAAGAAAAACTGGTTCAATGGCGTGAAAATGCCTGCGATTGCCGTGCGCGAACTTGATGGCACGGTCAATGTTGTCCGCGAATTCACCTTCGCGGATTTTGAGGGTTCGCTCTCCTGAACCCTGCGTCGCACTCATCACCAGCGACGCGAAACTTAAACTAGTTCCGCGGCGAGAGCACGGGGGACGCGAAACAGATGGCGGGAAACCGCTGGAAGAGGAAGCATCGACAGAAAATGAAGAAGAACGTTCTCATTATCGGCGCCGGGGGCGTGGCACAGGTTGTTGCACATAAATGTGCACAAAACTCTGACATATTGGGCGATATCCATATTGCGTCCCGCACGGTTGAGAAATGCCGCAAGATTATCGATAGCGTGCATGAAAAGAAGAGCCTCAAGACCGAGGTGAAGCTGGAAGCGCATGCGCTGGATGCTCTGGATGTTGAAGCCACCAAGGCTCTGATCCAGAAGACGGGCGTTCAGATCGTCATCAATGTCGGCTCGGCCTTCCTCAATATGTCGGTTCTTCGCGCCTGTATCGATACGGGCGTTGCCTATATGGATACGGCCATTCACGAAGATCCGAAGAAGATCTGCGAGACGCCGCCATGGTATGGCAATTATGAATGGAAGCACCTCAAGGAATGCGAAGAGAAGGGCATCACTGCCATTCTCGGCATCGGCTTCGACCCGGGCGTGGTCAACGCCTATGCGCGTCTGGCCGCCGACGATTATCTGGATGAAGTGACGTCCATCGATATCGTCGACATCAATGCCGGTTCGCATGGCCGCTGGTTCTCGACCAATTTCGACCCAGAAATCAATTTCCGCGAATTCACCGGCACGGTCTATTCCTGGCAGAAGGGTGCCTGGCAGTCGAACAAAATGTTCGAAGTCGGCCACACGTTCGATCTGCCTGTCGTCGGTCCGAGCAAGGCCTATATGACCGGCCATGATGAAGTGCATTCACTGTCCAAGAACTATCCGAATGCGGATGTCCGTTTCTGGATGGGCTTTGGCGATCACTATATCAATGTCTTCACAGTGCTGAACAATCTCGGCCTCCTGTCCGAGCAGCCGGTCAAGACCGCTGAAGGTCTCGAAGTTGTGCCGCTCAAGGTGGTCAAGGCTGTACTGCCCGATCCGTCGTCGCTGGCGCCGGACTATACCGGCAAGACCTGCATTGGCGATTTCGTCAAGGGCACCAGGGACGGCAAGGAAAAGGAAGTCTTCATCTACAACGTTGCCGACCATAAGGACGCTTACAACGAAGTGGGTTCGCAGGGCATTTCCTACACGGCTGGCGTTCCGCCGGTTGCGGCTGCAATCCTGATCGCTTCAGGCGAATGGGACGTGAAGAAGATGGTCAATGTGGAAGAGCTGAACCCGAAGCCTTTCCTGAACATCCTGAATCATATCGGCCTGCCATCCCGTATCAAGGATGAAAACGGCGACCGCGCGCTGGACTTCGCGTGAGGTTATAGCTTTACGCTATCGAAAAACCCCGCTTAGGCGGGGTTTTTTATTGCACGCTTTGCTCTGACTTCTACCACGCCCTCATCCTGAGGAGGCCCGCAGGGCCGTCTCGAAGGATCAAGAATGTGGCGACTGGCGTTGCGTTTCAAGTTCCATCTGGACCTCGCCCTTCGAGGCTTCGCTCCGCTCCGCACCTCAGGGTGAGGAGCAGCTCTCAGCGCCTGATTATCATTCGCCCCGGGGCCAGGTGTCCGACAGGCGATATCCGCCCGGAAATGGATCGCTCGGATCGAGCATCAGCTGCGAGGTGCCCGTCACCCATCCGCGCCCGGAAATGATGGGGCTGATGGCGGGCTTGCCGCCAAGCTCGGTCAGCCTGTCCAGCCGGCAGTGAAACTCTGTGCCAAGCACAGATTTGCCGATGAAGCGCTCACCCACTTTCATCTGGCCCTTGGCGTGCAGCACGGCCATGCGTGCCGAGCAGCCGGTCCCTGTCGGCGAACGGTCGAGCTTGGCCGGACGGATCGCCACCGTGTTGACGCCGGTCAGAACATCGCCTTCACGCGTGACCGGCTCGGTGATCTGGCAGAACGAAATGTGGTTCCAGTCCTTTTCCGGGTGGCGAAAACCAAGTTGCTCATTGGCGGCCTTGGTAATCTTCACGCCGATCTCGGCCAGTTCACGCGCCTGACCCGGCTCGATCTTCATGCCGATCTGGGCCGCCTCTATAATGACGAAACTGTCGCCGCCATAGGCCGTGTCGACGGTGAGGGTGCCAAGCCCTTCGACTTCAAGTGCCGCATCCAGCCGATCGGCGAAAGAGGGCACGTTGCGCACGCTGATGCGCTCAGCCTTGCCGTTGCGGCATTCAGCTTCCACTTCGATGAGGCCGCCCGGCGCTTCCAGCACCATGCGCGTCATCGGCTCCTGCATCGGGATAATGCCGCTGTCGAGCAGCACAGTTGAAACGCAGATCGAGTTTGAACCGGACATTGGCGGCGTGTCGGCAGGCTCCATGATGATGAAGCCCATTTGCGCACGCGAATCTTTCGGCGGAACCAGCAGATTGACATGGCGGAACACGCCGCCGCGCGGCTCATTCAGCACGAAATTACGCAGGGTTTCGTCAATGGCGATGAAGCGCGACTGCTCCCACACTGTTTCACCCGGCGGTGGCGCGACACCGCCGACGATGACATCGCCAACTTCGCCTTCCGCGTGACAGCCTACAATATGGATGACCTTGGTGCTGCGCATGGGAACCTCGCAAAATACAACAAGTATATTTGTAGCCGGGCGCAGCGCCGGGTCAATCACTTATCGGACGATAAATGGCTCTTTCACGACAGGTGCGAAAATTGGTTTCCCGGCGTGTCGGCATGTTAGAATTTACGTCTCAAGATGTGTTGCTCTTTTAAGCAAGTCTGATATCCATATGCTGCTAAATTGTGCATATCGATGCGCAGCCCGCTTGGCTCCGGATCAATTTCAGGAACATGCAAAACGTTCCCCATTGAAATTGAGCAACCCGAAAAGCTGGGGCGCCGTTGTTTTTGAAAAGCAACGCGCGGCTCTTAGCCGGCATGGGACGGTCGATGATCGTAACGCGACGCCACTCTCCTCAGATTGACCCGGTCTCTGAGTCTTTGATGTCTCGGCGCGTGGTTTTCAGGTTTTGAATCATCCGGCGGAGTGACGGCTCCCGGGGTGATTCAGGGGAGTGGAATGTGAGCAGTACAACCAATGTGGGCTTTCATGAGCCCCATCAAAACAGCGTACAGCGCTGGGGCAGAGAACTTTCCGCGGCGCTGAAACTCGGCTGGCCGCTGATCCTGACCAATGTTTCGCAAGCCGCATTGACGGCCACCGACGTGATTTTCATCGGGCGTCTGGGCAAGGATACGCTTGCCTCGGCACTTCTGGCCACGAGCTTCTACCACACGCTGGTCATCTTCTCGATGGGACTGGTCTCGGCTGTCATGCCGATGATCGCCATCGCGCTTGGCAGGAACCGCCATTCGGTGCGCGATGTGCGCCGCACGGTCCGTCAAGGGTTCTGGACGGCGATCATCATCTCGATGCCGATCTGGGTCGTGCTGTGGCATTGCGAGGAGATATTCCTGTTCCTCGGACAGCAGCCGGATATCGCTGCGCGCTCGACCGACTTCATGCACACGCTGCAATGGGCGCTGTTGCCCTATCTGTTCTACATCGTGTTGCGCTCGTTCTTCGCCGCGATGGAAAAGCCCATGTGGACATTGCTGATTGCGGGTGCTGCGATCGGCTTCAACGCGCTGGCCGGATGGACACTGATTTTCGGTCATTTCGGATTTCCGCGTATGGAACTGCATGGCGCTGGTATTGCCACCACGCTTTCCAGCCTGATGATGTTTCTTGGCATGGCGGTGATCACGCTGCGTCATCGCCGCTTCCGCCGTTATCACCTGTTTGGTCGCTTCTGGCGTCCGGACTGGCCGCGCCTGCGCGAACTATGGCGCATCGGTTTTCCGATGGCGCTGACCTTCGTGTTCGAAACCTCCATCTTCTATGCGGCTGTCGTCATGATGGGCCGGATCAGTGCGACCGCCATGGCGGCCCACGCGGTGGCGATCCAGATCGCATCGCTCAGCTTCATGGTGCCGCTCGGTTTCGGGCAGGTGGCGACCGTGCGCGTCGGGCGCGCTTATGGTGCGGGCAATCCCAAGGCCGTCGCTTATGCGGGCTGGAGCGCCTATGCGCTGGGCGTTGGCTTTATGATGATCATGGGTCTCCTGATGGTTCTGATCCCGCGCCTGTTCATCGGCGTGTTTCTCGATCTGCACGATCCGGAAAATCTGGCCGTCATGGAGCTGGCCGTCAGCTTCCTTGCGCTGGCCGCTCTGTTCCAGACGGTAGACGGTGCGCAAGCGGTTGCTGCAGGCATGTTGCGTGGCATGCGCGACACCCGTGTTCCGATGTTTCTGGCATTGCTTGGCTATTGGGGCGTGGGCCTGCCGCTTGGCGCGCTGCTGGCCTTCAAGGTCGGCATGGGCGGTCAGGGCATCTGGCTTGGCCTTGCCGCCGGGCTTGGTATCGTTGCCGTGATGATGACTTTGCGCTGGCGTAGACATCTGGCCCATATTTCCAGAACGCTTGCATAAAACAAAAATGCCGTACGGCCAGAAGGTCGTACGGCATAGTTGCATGCTGCGGATATCATACCGTATCCGCATTCGCTTCCGCGATTACTTCGTCAGATTGCTGATACGATCAAGCGCGCTGCCAAAACCCTTCAGGGAAATCTTGAAGGCAACCGGCTGGCTTGGGCTGAGCGCCGTTGCCGTCACGTTAATATTGGCGCCCGCCTTGATGGCTGCAACCTGTTTTAGTTCGAAGCTGATCGGTGCAAGGCAGCCTTGCGGAAGGCAGGTGGAGAATGCGAGCGTTGGACCAACTGCATCATCGATCTTGAGGGTCGCGCCTTTGGCCAGATCAAGACCGAATGGCATCAGGATAACACCGTCGACCTTACCGCCCGCCACATTGCGCAGCTCGACAGTCAAGACGCGCTGGCCAGTCTGGGAACTGTTCTGCTCCTGACGGATAGCACAGGCGGACGCATCCTTCTGCGTCTGACAGGAGACGGTCCAGTCCTGATAGGTTTCCTGCAAGGTGCTTGCGCCGCCCGGAAGGGGGGCTGCAAAGGCAGGCGTTGCGAGAAGTGCTGCCAGCGTGCAAGCAAGGCCGAGCGCGCGATGGTTTTTCATAAATAAATTTCTCTCTAAAAAACAATCATCCGAAGCCTGCTACTCAAAAGAGGCGGCTTTGAAATTTTATTGAGCACAATTCAGCTGTGCGTTCAACTACATTCCCGTCAAAATATCTTGTTTCTGCGAATAATCGCAAAAGGTTATCGAAGTCTAATATAGTCTTGGCTGCAACGTTTGCTTGAAAGTTGCGGGACAGCAGTTGTATCCGGCAGGTATCCGGCGCTCGCTGGCCGGATACCCTGTTGAAACGACAGTCTATCGCGTCAGTTTCATGTGGCGGTTCACGTCCTTGTAAAGCAGATAGCGGAACTTGCCCGGACCGCCTGCATAGCAAGCCTGCGGGCAGAAAGCGCGCAGCCACATGAAGTCACCGGCTTCCACTTCCACCCAATCCTGATTGAGCCGGTAGACCGCCTTGCCTTCCAGCACATAGAGGCCGTGCTCCATGACATGGGTTTCGGCAAAGGGGATCACGCCGCCCGGTTCAAGGGTGACGATGGTGACATGCATGTCGTGGCGCAGATCGTTCGGATCGACAAAGCGCGTCGTCGCCCAGACGCCATTGGTATCGGGCATGGGCGAGGGTGCGATGTCGTTTTCGTTGAGGAACAGCGGCTCCGGCACATCAAGCCCGTCCACATATTCATAGGCCTTGCGGACCCAGTGGAAACGCGCGGTCTTGCTGGCCGCGTTGCGCAGGCTCCAGCCGCTTTTCGGCGGCAGATAGGCATAGCCGCCTTCGGTGAGCGTATGGGTCTTGCCTGCAATGGTGACAGTCACTTCGCCTTCGACCACGAACAGAACGCCCTCGGCGCGGTCGTCAAGTTCGGCGCGGTCGCTGCCGCCGCCCGGCTGCACTTCCATGATATATTGCGAGAAAGTCTCGGCAAAACCGGACATCGGACGCGCGATCACCCACAATCTGGTCTTTTCCCAGAAAGGCAGGAAGCTGGTGACGATATCGCTGAACGTGCCTTTCGGAATGACGGCATAGGCTTCCGTGAACATGGCGCGGTCGGTCAGAAGCTGCGTCTGCGGCGGCAATCCGCCAGTCGGTGCGAAATAAGTGCGGGTCATTGGTACTTCCCTGGTCAGTAGAGTGTTTTTAGTAAAGCGCTTCTGGAAGGATGTCCTTCAGTCGCAAGAGCGCGATGCGCTCGACTTGCGCGCAAGCGGTGGCGAACTCGGTCTCGCGGTCATTGGCGACGCGGCGCTGGAACGTGTCGAGGATTTCCTGTTTGTTGCGCCCCTTCACGGCGATGATGAAGGGAAAGCCGAATTTCTGCGTATAGGCATCGTTCAGTTGGGTGAATGTCTGCTTTTCCGCGTCGGTCAGCGCGTCCAGACCGGCACCAGCCTGTTCGGCTGTGGATTCTGCGGTCAGGCGCTTGGCCTGCGCCAGCTTGCCGGCGAGATCCGGGTGGGCGTTCAAAACGCCAAGCCGCTCTTCGGGCGAGGCCGCGCGGAAGATTTTCGTCATCGCACCGGCAAGACCGGAGGCTGTGTCCTCGGCGGCGGCGAAGCCAGCATCATAGGCGCGCTCGGCAATCCACGGCGAATGCTCGAAAATGCTGCCATAGCGGGCCACGAAATCGGCCTTGCTGGCCTTCGATGGCACCACGTCGACCACTTTCGGCTTGTGGTGTTCGTGCCAGTGATTGGCAATGTCGATACGCTTGGCGACCCAGACCTTGTCATGGCTCTGGACATAATCGAGGAAACGTTCAAGTGCTGCTGCGCGACCCGGACGTCCGACCAGACGGCAATGCAGGCCGATGGACAGCATCTTGGGTGCACCTTCCGCGCCTTCGCGGTAGAGCACGTCGAAGGCGTCTTTCAGATAGGTGTAGAACTGGTCGCCGGAATTGAAGCCTTGCGGCGTTGCAAAACGCATATCGTTGGCGTCGAGCGTATAGGGCACGATCAGATGCGGACCTTTGGGGCCTTTGACCCAATAGGGCAGCTCATCGGCATAGGAATCGGCGGAATAGACAAAGCCGCCTTCTTCCATCACCAGTTTCAGCGTGTTGTCGGACGGCTTGCCCTGATAAATGCCAAGCGGGCGCGAGCCGGTGACTTCGGTGTGCAGGCGCACGGCTTCGCGAATATGCTCGCGTTCCACCTCTTCCGGCACGTCCTTATATTCCCACCAGCGCAAGCCGTGGCTGGCGATTTCCCAATCCGCTTCCTTCATGGCGGCGACGGCTTCGGGATTGCGCGCCATGGCCAGCGTCACGCCATAGACCGTGACGGGCATGTTGCGTCGCGTGAAGGCGCGCCAGAGACGCCAGAAGCCGGAACGCGCGCCATATTCGTAGATGGATTCCATGTTCAGGTTGCGCTGGCCGTTCCAGGCCTGCCCGCCGACGATTTCGGACAACAGGCACTCGGACGCCGCGTCGCCGTCGAGAATGCAGTTCTCGGCGCCTTCTTCATAATTGACCACGAACTGGACGGCTATATTGGCCCCGCCGGGCCAGCGCGGATCAGGTGTGTTCCGGCCATAGCCGATCAGATTGCGTGGGTAACTCATGCCATATCCCCTTGATGTCAGTGCCAGCGCACCCCGAAAACCGTTCAACGGCATGCGGATCACGCTTTGGTTTTGCCCATGATAATAAAGATTTGCGGTGTGAATTCCCCTTCAAAATTTTGAAAGACATCCAATGAGAAAGCTCTTTCTTAATGCCGAATAAGGCGGAATACTTCACGATGGGAACAAAAGCGGGAACGCCGCCGGTCTGCCATATAAATGTGCTTTGATAGCAAAAACGGTACTGGCAAACCGAGTGAAATCAGCGACTTGCAGCGGATCCGTTTCATGGACAAGGTTCATGGGCCGGAGAATCGCGCAAGGGGTCAGGAGTGCAAATGGGTCAGGGACATCACGGCGACGAGGGCAGAACAGGTCGATTGACGACCCATGTTCTCGATACGGTCAGCGGCAAACCGGCTGCTGGATTGCGTATCGAACTGCGCCGGATCGAGAATCACGCGCCGCACAGCATCAAGGAAATCCGCACCAATCAGGACGGGCGCAGTGGCGAGCCGCTGCTGACCAATGGCGACCTGCAACGCGGTTCCTATGAACTCCTTTTTCATGTCGGCGAATATTTCGGCAAGGACGAAGACGGCGTGCCGTTCCTTGACGTCGTGCCGTTGCGCTTTGGTGTTTCCGATGAAAAGGCGCATTATCATGTGCCGCTTCTGGTTTCGCCTTTTTCCTATTCGACCTATCGCGGGAGCTGAGCAGGATGGTTCAGTCTGTGAGAAACAGAATATGTTTTCTTCTCAATGGCGAGCGGGTTGAGCTCGACCGGGTTTCGCCAACGGAAACGCTTCTCGATTATCTGCGTCTGGCCTGCAAGCTGCGCGGCACCAAGGAAGGCTGCGCCGAAGGCGATTGCGGCGCTTGCACGGTGCTGGTTGGCAAGATCGTGGGCAGCGAGCTGGTCTATGAAAGCGTGAATGCCTGCATTCGCTTCGTCGGCTCGCTGGATGGTTGCCATGTCGTGACGGTCGAGCATCTGCGCGGGGCCGATGGTGGTCTGCATCCGGTGCAAAAGGCGATGATCGATTTTCACGGGTCGCAGTGCGGCTTTTGTACGCCGGGCTTCGTCATGTCGCTTTACGGGCTGTGGATGCGCAATCCCAAGCCCGCCGATCCGGTGATTGAAAAGGCGCTGCAAGGCAATCTCTGCCGCTGCACCGGTTACGAGGCGATCATTCGCGCTGCCCGCGCCATTTCCGATTACGGCAACACGACGGAAGATCCGCTGGCGGCAGAACGCGCTCATGTGGTCGAACAGTTGAAAGCCATGCGCGACGGTTCGCGCGTTGAAGTGGGCGAGGGCAAGGACCGTCTGGTTGTGCCTGCCGATCTCGACGATTTCGCAACCCTGCTGGCCGATGAGCCGAAGGCGACCGTGGTGGCCGGTTCTACCGATGTGGGCCTGTGGGTCACGAAGATGATGCGGGATATTTCGCCGGTCGTCTTTATCGGCCATCTCACGGAGTTGCGTTCTATTTCCGAGGACAACAACGTCGTCACCATTGGCGCGGGCGTGACCTATACGGAAGCCTTCTCCTTCCTCGCCAAAAGCATTCCGCAGCTCAGCGGTCTCATCAACCGCATCGGTGGCGAGCAGGTGCGCAATATGGGCACCATCGGCGGCAATATCGCCAATGGCTCGCCGATTGGCGACACGCCGCCGCCGCTGATTGCACTCAATGCGCGTCTGACCCTGCGCAAGGGCGATATCCGCCGCACCATTTCGCTTGAAGATTTCTTCATCGCCTATGGCAAGCAGGACCGTCAGCCCGGCGAATTCGTTGAGGCGGTGCATGTGCCGATCCCGGCGGAAGACAACCAATTTGCGATCTACAAAGTGTCCAAGCGTTTTGAGGAAGATATCACCGCAGCGCTGGGTGCATTCCACATGACGCTCGACGCGGCAGGCAAGGTCGCTTCCATCCGGATCGCCTATGGCGGCATGGCGGCGACGCCGAAACGCGCCTTTGCGGTTGAGGCGGCACTTTTGGGCCAGCCATGGACCGAAGAAACAGTGGAGGCCGCAATCGGTGCCTATGAGCAGGATTACCAGCCGCTCAGCGATATGCGCGCCACGGCGGATTATCGCCTGATGGTCTCGAAGAATTTGTTGCGCCGTTTCTATGACGAAACGCAAGGGCAAGCCAAACCCTTGCGCGCTCAGCATATCGAAGCGGTTTGAAGGAGGCAGGCATGAACAAACATCCTGCAAGCACGATCAAAGCCGCCGCTATCAAAGGTGGTGTCGCCACCGATCAGAGGCATGATTCCGCGCATAAGCATGTGACGGGCGATGCGGTCTATATCGACGATATTCCGGAACCCGAAGGCACGCTGCATGTCGGTGTCGGCCTTGCGTCAGTTGCCCATGCCAATATCAAGTCTGTCGACCTTTCCGCCGTGCGTGCAGCGCCCGGCGTTGTCGATGTGCTGACCTATAAGGACATTCCCGGCGAAAACGATGTCTCGCCGTCCGGCATGCATGACGATCCGATCTTCGCAGTGGATACGGTACAGTTCCACGGGCAACCGATCTTCGCCGTCATTGCCCGCACCCGCGATCAGGCCCGCCGCGCCGCGCGTCTGGCCAAGGTTGAATATGAGGAAATGCCGGGCCTGTTTACCATTGCAGGCCTTGATGGCGCAAAAGACCGTCTGGTCTTCACGCCGCTGACGCTCAATCGCGGTGACGCCCGCAAGGCCATCGATGATGCGCCGCGCAAGGTGAAGGGCCGCATGATGGTTGGCGGTCAGGACCATTTCTATCTGGAAGGGCAGGCTTCGCTGGCTGTTCCCGGCGAGGATGAAGACGTCACCATCTATTGCTCCACGCAGGGACCGAGCGAAACGCAGCATCTGGTTGCCCATGCGCTGGGCGTGCCGAGCCATTCGGTCACGGTGGAAGTGCGCCGCATGGGCGGCGGCTTCGGCGGCAAGGAAACGCAGGCCAATCAATGGGCCGCCATTGCCGCTATTGCCGCCAAGAAGCACAAGCGCGCGGTGAAAATCCGCCTTGACCGCGACGAGGACATGACCGCCACCGGCAAGCGTCATGATTTCATGATCGATTACGAGGTTGGTTTCGACGACGAAGGCAATATTCTGGGCGTCGACTATATGTTCGCGCTCAATGCCGGTTTCTCGGCGGACCTTTCGGGGCCGGTCGGCGATCGTGCGCTGTTCCATTGCGACAACGCTTATTTCTTCCCGGCAGTGCATGCGCAATCCGCGCCGCTTTACACCAACACCGTGTCCAACACCGCTTTCCGCGGTTTTGGCGGCCCGCAGGGCATGGTCGGTGCGGAGCGCGTCATCGAGGAAGTGGCCTTTGCGGTCGGCAAAGACCCGCTCGATATCCGCAAGCTCAATTTTTACGACGCGATGGGGACCGAGGGCGCGACACGCAATATCACGCCCTATCACCAGAAGGTGGAAGATTGCATCATCCAGCGCATCGTCGCCGAACTGGAACAGAGCGCCGATTACGCCGCGCGGCGTGAAGCTATCCGCGCATTCAACGCCAAAAGCCGCACTGTGAAGCGCGGCATGGCGTTGACGCCGGTAAAATTCGGCATTTCCTTCACCAAGACCGTGTCCAATCAGGCTGGTGCGCTGGTGCATGTCTATAATGACGGCTCGGTGCATATGAACCACGGCGGTACTGAAATGGGGCAGGGGCTCCATCTCAAAGTGGCGCAGGTCGTGGCGGAAGAATTCCAGATCGACCTCGACCGGGTGAAGATCACCGCAACGACAACCGCCAAAGTGCCGAACACCGCGCCGACGGCTGCTTCGTCCGGTGCTGATCTCAACGGCATGGCGGCGCAGGACGCCGCGCGCCAGATCAAGAAGCGGCTGATCCGTTTTGCTGCCGAGCAGCATCAGGTGCCGGAAGATCAGGTCGTCTTCCTGCCCAACCGCATCCGCGTCGGCAATCAGGAAATCAGCTTCAACGAACTGGTGAAGCAGGCCTATATCGGTCGCGTACAGCTTTCTGCTGCCGGGCATTACAAGACGCCGAAAATCCACTGGGATCGCGCCAAGGGCAAAGGCCATGCCTTCTATTACTACGCCTATGGCGCGGCCTGTTCGGAAGTCTCGGTCGATACGCTGACCGGCGAATATGTGGTGGAACGCACTGATATTCTCCACGATACCGGACGGTCGCTCAACCGTGTCATCGATATCGGCCAGATCGAAGGCGGCTTCGTGCAGGGCATGGGCTGGCTCACCACCGAAGAACTGGTCTGGGACAATAAGGGGCGGCTTCGCACCCATGCGCCGTCCACCTACAAGATCCCGCTAGCATCCGACCGGCCCAAGATTTTCAATGTGGCGCTGACCGACTGGTCGGAAGCTTATGAACCGACCATCCATCGCTCGAAGGCGGTGGGTGAGCCGCCGCTGCCCCATGGCATGTCGGTGCTTTATGCACTGTCGGATGCGGTTGCGAGCGTTGCCGACCACAAGATCAGCCCGCGTCTCGATGCGCCAGCCACACCTGAGCGTGTGCTGATGGCTATCGAGCGGCTACGCGCGCAAAAGGGGTAGCACCATGAGCAGCGGCACGCTGGGCAGGCGGGACGATATCCGGGCTTTCCTGAACCGTCGCCACGACACGGTGCTGGTCGAGGTCACGGATGTGAAGGGTTCCGCGCCTCGCGATGCCGGGGCCTGGATGCTGGTCGCCCGCGATATGATCTTCCGCACTATCGGCGGCGGCCAGCTCGAATATATGGCTATCGACCACGCCCGGAAAATACTTGCTGGCGGTCGCGATTCACCGATGGATGTGCCTTTGGGGCCGGAGATCGGCCAATGCTGCGGCGGGCGCGTGGCCTTGAATTTCAAACGCGTCAATCGCGGCCTTGCGGATGAACTGGTCATCAAGGTCGATGCGGAAATCGCCACCCGTCCGCATGTCTATGTCTTCGGCGCAGGCCATGTCGGCGATGCGCTGGCCTATGCGCTTTCGCTCACGCCGGTGCGGGTGGTGCTGGTGGATACGCGCGAGGCGGAGCTGATGGCTGTCGACGCGCCGGGCGTTGAAACCTGCCTCGCGGCCATGCCGGAGCAGGTGGTGCGCTCCGCGCCGCCGGGCAGTGCGTTCATCATCCTGACGCATGATCACGCGCTTGATTTTCTGATCGCTGCCGAAGCGCTGCAACGCCGCGATGCGATCTATGTCGGCATGATCGGCTCGAAGACGAAGAAGGCGACTTTCAAAAATTGGTTGAAACGCGAGTTCGGCAGCGATGATCTGTTTGAAGATCTGATCTGTCCGGTCGGCGGCGCGGTCGTGAAGGACAAACGCCCCGAAGTCATCGCAGCCCTTGCGGCGGCCGAAGTGCTGACCGCCGTTTTGACCACAAGCAAGGTCTCGCAGCCCGCCTGATTTGGCAGGCCGCTTTTTTAAGCCAGCGCTTCGCGTATGAGCCGCTGGCAGCGCTCCGTCATGAAATCGATGATCAGACGTACCTTCGGGTCCTGAAAACGCTTGTGCGGATAGATCGCCGCAAGCTGGATCGGTGCCGGTGGTGTGCTTTCGAGAAGCGGTATCAGCCGACCGTCGCGGAGATATTCCTTCACCTCGAACAGCGGCTTGTTGATGATGCCGCGCCCGCCCAGCGCCCATTGCGTCAATACGTCGCCATCATCGGAATCATAAGGGCCGGTCACTTCGAATTTGCGAAGACCTTCCGGTGTTTGAAGCGACCAGTAATATTCCTTCGACCCCGGAAAACGCAGCAGCAAACAGTCATGGGTGTTGCCCAGCAACTCTTCCGGCGATTGCGGAACCCCATGTTTTTCAAGATATTGCGGCGCAGCGCAGATCACGCGCTCACAATTCAGGATGCCGCGCATGCGCAAGTTGGAGTTTTCCAGAACCCCGAGTTTGAAGGCGACATCCACGCTTTCGCTCATAATGTCGATCTCGTGGTCAGATAGTCGCAGGCGCACTTCAATGTCCGGATATTTGTCGTGAAACTCCGGAATGCCCGATGCGATGAGCCTGCGGCCAAGCCCCAAAGGCGCGGTGATGCGAATCGATCCCTTGGGATTTTTCGCAAGTTCCGCGACGGCTGCTTCCGCCTCATCGACTGCTTCGAGGATTTTCAACGCGCCATCATAGAATATGCGGCCATGCTCGGTTGGCGTCAGCTTGCGCGTGGTACGGTTGAAGAGCCGGACCCCAAGATGCTTCTCCAACTCCTTGATTCGATTGCTCGCAACCGCCGGAGAGGCGCGCTGGTCGCGCCCGGCGGCAGAAAGATTTCCCAATTCGACAACGCGCACGAAAACGCGCAGATTATCAAGATAAGACATGCGTCCCCTCCACGATTGTCTAGTTTTTTTTGAAAGTGATGGTCGTGTTGTGACGTTCCCTCGGACGCAAAGCTTTGGCACATAATAGGATAACGAACAATGGGGCGAACAATGGGAGTGCCTGATGTATGATTTTGCCGTAGCCTGGGACTGGCTGGGCTTCGCAGCGCGGTGGCTGCATGTCATTACCGCGATTGCGTGGATCGGCTCGTCGTTCTACTTCATCGCGCTTGATCTTGGTCTGCGCCAGCGTCCCGGTTTGCCGGTTGGCGCTCATGGCGAGGAATGGCAGGTCCATGGCGGCGGCTTCTATCACATCCAGAAATATCTGGTTGCGCCCGCCGAAATGCCGGAACACCTCACCTGGTTCAAATGGGAATCCTACGCCACCTGGCTGTCGGGCTTCACGCTGCTCTGCATCGTTTATTATACGGGCGCTGATCTTTACCTGATCGATCCGAATGTGCTCGATGTGTCTGTTCCGGTCGCCATTGCCATTTCCATCGGCTCGCTGGCGTTTGGCTGGGTCGCCTATAACACGATCTGCAAGCTGATGCTGGGCAAGAGCGATACGCTTCTGATGGTCATGCTCTATGTCGTGCTGGTGTTCGTGGCCTGGGGCTATACGCATCTGTTCACGAGCCGCGCAGCCTTCCTGCATCTGGGCGCTTTCACGGCGACGATCATGTCGGCCAACGTGTTCATGATCATCATCCCGAACCAGAAAATCGTGGTGGCCGATCTTATCGCCGGTCGCAAACCCGATCCGAAATACGGCAAGATCGCCAAGCAGCGCTCGACGCATAACAACTATCTGACGCTGCCGGTTCTGTTCCTGATGCTGTCGAACCACAATCCGCTGGCTTTCGGCACGCAGTATAACTGGATCATCGCATCGCTGGTGTTCCTGATGGGCGTGACCATCCGCCATTGGTTCAACACCCAGCATGCCCGTAAAGGCAAGCCGACCTGGACCTGGCTGGTGACGGTCATCCTGTTCATCATCATCATGTGGCTTTCCACCGCGCCGAAGATTCTGACCGGCCAGCCGGAAGAACAGAAGGTTTCCGCTTTACAGCAAACTTTCATTTCGGACCCGCACTTTGGCAAAGTGCGGGATACCGTTTTGGGACGCTGCGCCATGTGTCACGCGGTGCAGCCGGGCTGGGAAGGCATGATCACGCCGCCAAAAGGCGTGACGCTTGAAACGGACCGGGAAATCGCCGCCCATGCGCGCGAAATCTATTTGCAGGCCGGTCGCTCCCATGCCATGCCGCCTGCCAACGTCACCGGGGTAACGGATCAGGAGCGCCAGCTTCTCGCCTCCTGGTATGAATCCGCTACTGCTGGAGCAAAGTAACAATGACCAGACTTCTCATCCGTGGCCGCGTGCTGACCTTTCGCGATGAGCCGCAAAGTCTCGATGACAGCGCTTCCTATCGCTATATCGAAGATGGCGCCATTTTGGTCGAAGACGGACGCATTGCGCGCCTTGGCGATTACGCCGAGCTAAGCGCGGAAGCGGGCAGCGATGTGAAACTGGCCGATCATCGTCCGCATCTGATTCTGCCGGGCTTCATCGATACGCATATCCATTATCCGCAGACCCAGGTGGTCGCGTCCTATGCCGCCAATCTTCTGGAATGGCTCAACACCTATACATTCGTGGCCGAACAGAAATTCGCCGATGAGCAGCACGCGGAATTCATCGCCGAGCGCTTTCTGGACGAGCTGATCCGCCATGGCACCACCACGGCTGTCGCTTATTGCTCGGTGCATCCGCAGAGCGTCGACGCCTATTTCCGTGCATCACAGCATCGCAACATGCGCATGCTGGGCGGCAAGGTGATGATGGACCGCAACGCGCCGCCCGCTTTGTGCGACACGGCACAATCCGGTTACGACGACAGCAAGGAACTGATCGCGCGCTGGCATGGCAAGGACCGCCTCGACTATGTGATCACGCCACGCTTTGCCATTACCTCGACGCCGAAACAGCTCGAAGCCAGTCAGGCGCTGGCCCGTGAACATCCCGAATGCTTCATCCAGACGCACCTGTCGGAGAACCACGACGAAATAGCCTTCACCAAATCGCTTTATCCGGATGCGCCAGACTATCTTGGCATTTACGAGCATTACGGGCTTTTGGGAAACAAGACG
Organism: Ochrobactrum sp. 19YEA23; assembly: GCF_029909865.1. Taxonomy (NCBI): domain Bacteria; kingdom Pseudomonadati; phylum Pseudomonadota; class Alphaproteobacteria; order Hyphomicrobiales; family Brucellaceae; genus Ochrobactrum; species Ochrobactrum sp. 19YEA23. Next base: position 762,851 of record NZ_JASAMQ010000001.1, read on the forward strand.
CTGCTTGGCCATTCCATACATCTGGAAGAACGCGAAGTGGGCGTTATGGCGGAAACCGGCTCGGTGGCCGTGTTCTGCCCGACCTCGAACCTGTTTCTCGGCTCCGGCCTGTTCGACCGGGATCGCCTGAAGGCGTCGGGCGTGCGCATGGCTGTGGCGACCGATGTCGGCGGCGGCACCAGCTTTTCCATGCTGCGTACCATGGACGAGGGCTACAAGATTTTGCAGTTGCGCGAACAGCGTCTGAACCCGTTCCAGTCCTTCTACATGATGACGCTTGGCAATGCCCGGGCGCTGTCGATGGAAGACAAGATCGGCACGCTGGACGAAGGCACGGAGGCCGATATCGTGGTGCTGGATTCAGCCGCCACATCGCCGATGCGCCTTCGCATGGCGGCAGGCGCGACGCTGGAACAGGAACTGTTCCTGCTGCAAACGGTCGGTGACGACCGCGCAATCGTCGAAACCTATGTGGCGGGCAAGCCGCTCAAGGCGGAACTCGCCTGATCTGCCAATCCTGGAGGAGGATGGCCCGCGGCGGAGCGATCTGCTGCGGGTCTTTTGTTTTAAAGCTCTTCCGGCCGCTTGCCGCCAATGGCGCGGGTCAGTTGATCGGCGGTCGCGCGGATGAGCGGTCCCAGCTCTTCGAGCTTTTTCTTCGGCAGGCGCACGGCAGGGCCGGAAACGGAAATGCCCGCTATGCCCTCGCCATATTCGTTGAAAATCGGGGCGGCGATGCAGCACATGCCGAGCGTGTGTTCCTCGTCATCGATGGACCAGCCGCGCATGCGCGTCGCCTGAATGTCTTTCAAAAGTGCGGGCAGGCCATCAAGCGTGCGCTGGGTGAAATGCTCCAGCATTTTTCCCGAAAGGGCGCGGGCGATTTCGCCATCCGACCACGTTGACAGAATTGCCTTGCCGATGCCCGATGCGTGGATCGGTCCACGCCGCCCCGGACGAAAGAAGGCGCGCATCGGCGCGTGACTTTCGATCTGCGAGATGAACACGACATCGCCGTCGTCCTCGACGCCGATATTCGCGGTCTCGCCGCTGGTCTCCATAAGCTGTTTCAGATAGGGGCGCGCCAGCGTGCCCAGCTTGCGAAAACGGCGAAAGGCATTGCCAATTTCGAAAGCCTTGACGCCAATGGTCCAGTCGCCGGTTTCCACATCGTGGGAAACCATGCCGTGATTGGCGAGCGAGGATAACAGACGGTGCACCGTGGAAGGGGCCATGCCGCTCGCGTCAGCAAGGTCCGTCAGGGTCGAGCCGTCATTATCGGCGATCAGCGCCAGAAGCTTGAGGCTGCGGTCCAGAACCTGCACGGATGAGGGCGCGGCATTCTCCGCCGCCTTGCGGCCCCGCTTTGCTTTGGCCTGTTCCATCACCCGTCTCCGAATCCCGCCTGAACTGCAGAGTTACCACTATCGCATCCATTGCCAGTCGGAAAGGCGCAGAGGGTATAGCCGATTATCTCCATTCCGTTGAAAATCTTTATTTCCGTATAATGGTATGCATTTCCATTTTTAGATTATAGCTTTTGTAAATGGAGAATGTTTCCATAGGAGGATTGGCCATGGCCAGAATGCGTGCAGTCGATGCAGCCGTGCTTGTGCTGGAGAGGGAAGGGATCAATTGCGCTTTCGGCGTGCCGGGCGCGGCTATCAATCCATTTTATTCGGCGATGAAAGCGCGCGGTTCGATCCGCCATGTCCTGGCGCGTCACGTTGAGGGCGCTTCGCATATGGCCGAAGGCTATACGCGGGCAAAGCATGGCAATATCGGCCTGTGCATCGGCACCTCCGGCCCTGCGGGCACGGATATGATCACCGGCCTTTATTCGGCATCTGCCGATTCCATTCCGATCCTCTGCGTGACGGGGCAGGCGCCACGCGCGCGTCTCGACAAGGAAGATTTTCAGGCGGTGGATATCGCCAAGATTGCGGCGCCTGTCACCAAATGGGCGGTCACGGTCATGGAGCCGGCACTGGTGCCATTTGTCTTCCAGAAGGCGTTTCATATCATGAAGTCGGGTCGTCCCGGTCCGGTGCTGATCGATCTGCCAATCGACGTGCAGATGGCCGAAATAGAGTTCGACATCGACACCTATCAGCCGATGGAAGCCTATAAGCCAGCCGCCACGCGGGCGCAGGCCGAAAAGGCGATTGCCATGCTGAACGCAGCGGAACGTCCGTTGATTGTCGCAGGCGGCGGCATCATCAATGCCGATGCGTCGGATCTTCTGGTCGAATTCGCCGAGATCACCGGCATTCCGGTCCTCCCGACCCTGATGGGCTGGGGTGTTATCCCGGACGATCACCGTCTGATGGCCGGTATGTGCGGTCTCCAGACCTCGCACCGTTATGGCAATGCCAATCTGTTGGCTTCCGATGCGGTCATCGGCATCGGCAATCGCTGGGCCAACCGGCATACCGGCAATGTGGATACCTATCGCAAGGATCGCACCTTCATCCATGTCGATATCGAACCGACGCAGATCGGGCGCGTCTTTGCGCCGGATTTCGGCATCGTGTCCGATGCGGGCAAGGCGTTGAAGCAGTTGCTCGACGTCGCAACCGAATGGAAAGCGGCAGGCAAGCTGCGCGACTGGTCCGGTTGGGCGAAGGAATGCGAAGGCCGCAAGCGCACCATGCTGCGCAAGACGCATTTCGACCAGACGCCGCTGAAACCCCAGCGGGTTTATGAGGAGATGAATAAGGCTTTCGGTCGTGACACCTGCTATGTCACCACCATCGGCCTCAGCCAGATTGCGGGTGCGCAGTTTCTGCATGTCTATCGCCCGCGCAACTGGATCAATTGCGGACAGGCTGGCCCGCTCGGCTGGACCTTGCCTGCGGCTCTGGGTGTTCGCGCTGCCGATCCGGATCGGCCCATCGTGGCGCTGTCGGGCGACTATGACTTCCAGTTCATGATCGAGGAACTGGCGGTCGGCGCGCAGCACAAACTGCCTTACATCCATGTCGTCGTGAACAATTCTTATCTCGGCCTGATCCGTCAGGCGCAGCGCGGCTTCAACATGGATTTCGAGGTCAGCCTTGCCTTCGACAACATCAATGCGTCCGGTGATGCGGAGAAGGGCTATGGCGTCGACCATGTGGCGGTTGCGGAAGGCCTCGGTTGCAAGGCGATCCGGGTCCGCAGTCCCAACCAGTTTGCGGAAAGTTTCGAGCAGGCCAAGGCGTTGATGCAGGAGCATCAGGTGCCGGTCGTGATGGAATTCATTCTGGAACGCGTCACCAATATTTCCATGGGAACCGACATTGATCAGGTGGTCGAGTTCGAGGAACTGGCCGAACGTGGCGAGGATGCGCCGACTGCGATAGCGGCATTGCTGGATTAGAATTGGAGAAGTTGAACATGCCAAGATTTGCAGCCAATCTCACCATGCTTTTCACCGAAGCGCCGTTCATGGATCGCTTCGCGCTGGCCGCCAAGGCGGGGTTCACCGGGGTGGAATATCTGTTCCCCTACGAGTTCAACCGGCATGAGCTGAAAGCAGCATTGACCCGTCACAATCTGGCGCAGGTGCTGCACAATTTGCCTGCGGGCAATTGGGCGGGCGGGGAGCGCGGCATTGCGGTGCTGCCGGATCGTGTAGACGAATTCCGTCGTGGCGTGGCCGACGCCATCGATTATGCCACGACGCTCAACTGTTCGCAGGTCAACTGCCTTGCCGGTATCGCGCCGCAGGGCATCGACCCGGATGTAATGCGGGCGACTTTCGTCAGCAATCTGCGGCTGGCGGCGAAGGAACTGGGAAAGCACGGCATCCGCCTGCTGATCGAGCCGATCAACCATTACGACATTCCGGGTTTCTATCTGAACACGGTGGAGCAGGCGGTTTCGATCATCGACGAGGTGGGCAGTAACAACCTGTTCATCCAGTATGACCTCTATCACCAGCAGCGCACGCGTGGCGAACTCGTCGCCACTTATGAGCGCTACAAGCCACTGATCGCGCATGTGCAGCTTGCCGACAATCCGGGGCGCAACGAGCCCGGCACCGGCGAGATCCATTATCCGAACGTCTTCGAAGCGCTGAAGAACGCCGGATACAAGGGCTGGATCGGCTGTGAATACAAGCCGAAGACAACGACCGAGGAAGGTCTGGGTTGGTTCAAACAATATGAAGCCGAGCGTCTCAGCGCGTAAATTGCATAGGGAGATATAGAATGGCCAAGATCGGCTTTATCGGACTGGGTATCATGGGCAAGCCGATGGCGCAGCATTTGCAAAATGCAGGCCACCAGCTTTTCACCTCGAAACATAGCCAGCCGCCGCACAAGGACCTGCTGGATGCGGGTCTGACGGTTCTCGATACGCCCAAGGCGGTGGCCGCGGAATGTGAAACGACCATCCTCATGCTGCCGGATACGCCGCAGGTGTCCGAAGTCCTTTTCGGAGAAAACGGCGCGGCGGAAGGCCTGGGCAAGGGCAAGACGCTCATCGACATGAGTTCGATTTCGCCCATCGAAACCAAGGAATTTGCGAAAAAAGTTCGCGCTGCCGGGGCCGAATATATCGACGCGCCGGTATCCGGCGGTGAGGTCGGTGCGAAAAATGCCAGCCTTTCCATCATGGCGGGCGGTGCGCAGGCAAGCTTTGACGCGGCGCTGCCGCTTCTCAAGCTGATGGGCAAAAATATCACGCTGGTCGGCGATTGCGGCGATGGCCAGACCACCAAGGTCGCCAATCAGATTATCGTGGCGCTCAACATCGAAGCGGTTGCCGAAGCGCTGGTATTTGCCTCAAAGGCGGGTGCTGATCCGGCCAAGGTGCGCGAAGCGCTGATGGGCGGCTTTGCTTCCTCGCGTATTCTCGAAGTGCATGGAGAGCGCATGATCAAGCGGACATTCGATCCGGGTTTCCGCATCTCCCTGCACCAGAAAGACCTCAATCTGGCGCTTCAGGGCGCGAAGGCGCTGGGTGTCTCGCTGCCCAACACGGCCACGGCGCAGGAACTGTTCAATTCCTGCGCGGCGCATGGTGATGATGGTCTCGACCATTCCGGTCTGGTGCGCGCGCTGGAGCGCATGGCCAATCACGATGTTGCCTGAGCGTCAGGCCTGATCGGTTCTCTGGAGGGGAGAGCGTGGAGCTGGTTATCTGGAGGGAGATGGCCGGCTCCATTGATTTTATGTGCCGCGCGGGGAATAGTGCCGCCGTTGATTTGTGAAGCCGGGATTCTCATGACTGCCACAAGCGCCATTGCCGATCCGAAGAAATTCCTGACCAGCCTTTTCGACGCCGCCGTGGCGGCTGCCGATCCCGAACTGGTTATCCGCGCCAATCTGCCCGCCAAGCCAAAGGGGCGCACGATCGTGATCGGCGCTGGCAAAGGTTCTGCACAGATGGCGGCGGCTTTTGAAAGGGCGTGGGATGGCCCGCTCGAAGGCCTCGTGGTGACACGCTATGGCTATGGCACGCCCTGCGAACGTATCGAGATTATCGAGGCGGCGCATCCGGTTCCGGATGAAGCGGGACTTGTGGCATCCAGGCGCCTGTTCGAAGCCGTGTCGGGTCTGACAGAAGACGATCTCGTGGTGGCGTTGATATCCGGCGGCGGCTCGGCGCTGCTGCCGTCGCCCCCGGAAGGGCTGACGCTGCAAGACGAAATTGCCGTCAACAAGGCGTTGCTGGCGTCGGGTGCGCCGATCTCGGCCATGAATGCCGTGCGCAAGCATCTCTCGACCATCAAGGGCGGACGCCTTGCCGCTGCCGCTCATCCGGCGCGGGTGTTCTCACTGGTCGTCTCGGATATTCCGGGCGACAATCCGGCATTCGTGGCCTCCGGTCCGACGGTGCCGGACCAAACCAGCCGCGATGACGCGCTCAAGATCATCGAACGCTACCGGCTGGAATTGCCGGAGGCCGCACTTGCCCATATTCGCGGCGAAGGAGCGCATGCGCTAAAGCCGGATGATGCGGTTTTCGCGCAAAACGAAGTGCGGGTGATTGCATCTGCCGCCGTATCGCTGGAAGCAGCGGCGAAAGAGGCTGCCCGGCACGGCGTTGAAGCGGTGATCCTGTCGGATGCCATGGAAGGGGAATCGCGCGAAGTGGCGCATGTCCATGCGGCAATTGCGCGGGAAGTGGTCGAACGCGACCGTCCGTTCAAGAAGCCGATTGTCATTCTGTCAGGTGGCGAAACCACAGTCACTATTCGCGGCAAGGGTGGCAAAGGCGGCCGCAACAGCGAATTTCTGCTGTCTTTTGCGCTCGATATTGATGGCTATGCCAATATTCATGCGCTTGCCGCCGATACGGACGGGATCGACGGTTCGGAAGACAATGCCGGTGCTTTTGCCGATGGCAGCACGGTTTCACGTCTGCAAAAGGCGGGCGAGGATGGTGCGGCGCGCCTCAACAACAACGATGCCTGGACGGCCTTTGACGCCATCGGCGATCTGTTCATACCGGGCCCGACCGGCACCAATGTCAACGATCTGCGCGCGATTCTTGTGACGGCCTAGCGTCGTCGTCGAGCAGGATCCGGTTCGCTGCGCCATCTAGGTCTTCATACTGGCCGTTTTTCAGCGACCACAGGAAGGCGGCCAGCCCCACCGCGCCCATCAAAAGGGCGACGGGGATGAGAAAGAGAAGCCCGCTCATTTGTGCGCTTCCTTGACCACGGCGACCGGGGCGACACGCTGCTGTTGCGCCTGCTGCTTCTGCTTCCCGGCTTTCAACCGCAATGCATTGCTGACAACCACGATGGACGACAGCGACATGGACAGTGCTGCCACCAGCGGCGTGACATAGCCGAAGATCGCAATCGGCACGGCGATGATATTATAGCCGATGGACAGCGCGAAATTCTGGCTGATCAGCCGGCCTGCCTCCTTCGAGACGGCAAAGGTCAGCGGCACAGCGGCCAGGCTCTCACGCAGAAACACGAAGTCGGCGGCATTGCGCCCGATATCGGCAGCAGTTGCCGGAGCCATGGAAACATGAGCTGCGACAAGGGCAGGCGCGTCGTTGAGGCCGTCGCCAACCATCAGCACCTTGCGGCCTTCGCCGGAAAGTTCCCGCACGAGCTGCGACTTGTCGGCGGGCAGCACTGCGCCGCGATAGTCATCGACACCCAGATAATCCGCGAGCTTCCGGACGGCTGGCAATCGGTCGCCGGAGATGATGCCAAGCTTCAGCCCATCCGTTTTCAGGGCGCCGATGGCGGCGGCTGCGTCTTCACGCGGGCTGTCCTCGAAGTGGAAGGTTTCGACCAGCATGCCGTCGATGGAGAGACAGGTTTCCGGGCCGTTTGCGGCGGTTGCATCGGCCATGCCGCCAGCCCATTCGGATTTGCCGAGACGATAAAGTTTGCCGTCGATTTCCGCCTCGATGCCCGATCCCGGAATTTCCTCGATCCGTGTGAAGGCGCTCATCGGTCCCTGACCGGAAAACTGCGCCAGCGCCCGCGACAGCGGGTGGCGGGAATAGAGCGACAGTTCGGCGGCGATTTCGAGATAGTGCGCATTGACGCTTTCAAGGCCGATCAGGCGCGGCTGGCCGAGCGTTAGCGTACCGGTCTTGTCGAATATCGCGGTGTCGATCTCGGCCATGCGCTCCATGGCGGAGCCGTCCTTGATCATGATGCCGTTCTCGAACAGACGGCGCGCTGCAACCACCTGCACAATCGGCACGGCCAGCGCCAGCGCGCAGGGGCAGGTGATGATCAGCGTGCAGATGGCGATATAGATCGAGCGGTACCAGTCGCCGCCGGTGTAGACCATCCAGCCTGTGAAGGCGAGGAAGGCAATCGTGTGCACCATCGGCACATAGAGTTCGGAAGCGCGGTCGGCGAGGCGGCGATAATAGGCGCGACCGCCTTCAGCCACATCCATCAGGCGCACCATTTCGGCAAGGAAGGAATCCTTGGCTTCCGCCGTTGCCCGGATGACGAGCGGCGTGGAGAGGTTCAGCGTACCGGCGCGAATATCCGAACCGGGGCCGACCGGCACCGCATCGCTTTCGCCGGATGCAATGGCGCAATCGAGTTCGGAGCGGCCTTCCTCAATTCTGGCATCAACCGGCACGCGCTCGCCAGCCGCCAGAATGATGCGCATACCGGGGCGGATTTCATTGACTGGCAGATAGTTTCGCTCACCATTGTCGGCGATCACCACCGCACCGCGACTGCCAAGCTGCGCCAATCCGCGCACGGCGGAACGGGCACGGGCGCGCATCATATAGTCCAGCGTACGACCTATCAGCAGGAAGAACAGAAGCGTCACCGAGGCATCGAAATAGGCATGATGACCATGGTTCATGGTCTCATAGATGCTCATCGCAAAGGCAAGCGAGATGGCCAGCGCAATCGGCACGTCCATGTTCACACGCCTTGCGCGCAGTGCGTTCCATGCGGAAACATAGAAGATGCGACCTGAGAAGATCAGCGTCGGCAGGGCGATCAGGCCGGAGACCCAGTGAAACAGGTCGCGGGTTGCCGCATCCGCACCCGACCAGACAGCGACGGAAAGCAACATGACATTGCTGGAAGCGAAAGCCGCAACGCCAAGGGCGATCAGCAGGCGCGTGAAGGCTGGGTCTTTCTCCTGCGCCATGTCGAAAATATGCGCCTCATAGCCGAGGCGACGCAGCGGATCGACGACATTGGGTGGGGTCTCGCCGTCCTTCCAGCGGATCGCGACCCGCCGCGCGGTCAGGTTGACGCGCACATAGGCAACGCCAGCGATCTGCGCCAGCGCTTCTTCTATCGTCTTGATGCACAATCCACAGTGAACGCCCGGCACCGACAGGTCGAGCTGGCGCAGCCCGTCGCCAAGCGCACGGCTGGCGAGCTGCATTTCATCCGGGGAAACGGTCTGGATGACCGTCGCAATCTGTGCATTCTCGACGCAGCAGCTCATAACAGCTTCCCGTTCTTGATCAGAACGCGGACGATATGGCGATAGGGGTCTTCCAGACCGGCATCGGCGTTGATCTCCATGACCCATGCGCCATCGGCGAGGTCAATGTTTGCGCCGAGCACGCCCGCTTCCCGGGTGGCAAGTGCTGCCCTGGTATCGTTCACATCGCCAACGGGACGCTTGAACTCCACCGTTCCGCCCGTCACTGCAACCGGCTTGCCGTCGCGGTCGGTGAGCCGCCAGGTAAAGACACCCCCGGCATAGGCAGGCGTCGACTGCCAGTTGAGGGCTGCCTGTTCCTTGCCGGTCTGGGCCTTTTCGTTGAATTCCTGGCTCGCAACATAGGAATTGGCGACGACCAGCCCGCTCCAGCTGTGAATGGCGAGATAGGCCATCGTCACATTGACGGCGATGATCACCCCGAAGAACGTCACCATAATGCCCAGCATATGCCAGCCGGTGAATGTGCCTGCCGAATTCGCGGATGCAGTCTTGGTTTCTGCCGACATTATCGTCCCTCCGGAGCCATGAAGGTTGCCTTGTAGCGGGCGTGTTCAGCGCCGTCCGCGTCGCGCACTTCGATTTCGTAATCCTTGCGGTGGTCCGAGATGGCGCTATGCGGCAAGGTCACAAAGACACGCAATGTCTTCAGCCGGTCGGGTTCGACGGGCACGGCATAATTGCCGTCTGTGTCTGTCGTTTCGTCCTGCACGGTCAGGGTCGCGCCGGGCAGTCCTTCGATCGACAAGCGGAAGGTGCGCGGCGTCGGGATCATGTTGAGAAGCTTGACCGTATAACCGTTGCGGATCGAGCCATCCGACAGAAGCACATATTGCGGGTTGCGGTCGTGCAGAACATTGATGCCAATGCGCTGGCGCATCGACAGCGAAATGACCAGCGTAAGGCCGATCAGCACCCAGACGATGAAGTAGAACAGGCTGCGCGGACGCAGCACTTTGCCCCATGACAGGTTTTGCACCTTGTCGGAAAGCACATTGGGCGCATCGTAAACCCGGGCAGGGGTGATGGGCATCGTTCCGTTGTTGGTGGCAAGCGCCATATTGGCGTCGTAGTCGGCCAGCGTCGCATAGGAAATGAGGCCGCGCGCCTTGCCGATCTTGTCCATCACCGAATTGCACGCATCGATACACAGCGCGCAGGTGATGCATTCCAGCTGCTGGCCGTCGCGAATGTCGATACCCATCGGGCAGGCGGCCACACAGGCATTGCAATCCACGCAGTCGCCGACGGATTCGCCGGTGGCGATAGCCTTTTTGGCATGGCGCGAACGCGGTTCGCCGCGCCAGTCATTATAGGTGACGGTCAGCGAATTCTCGTCGAGCATCGCGGCCTGAATGCGCGGCCACGGGCACATATAGGTGCAGACCTGCTCGCGCATCAGCCCGCCCAGCGTATAGGTGGTGGCGGTGAGAATAGCGACGGTGAAATAGGCGACGGGTGCTGCCTGTCCGCTCACGAAATCGAGCAGCAGGCCTGGCGCATCGGCGAAGTAGAAAATCCACGCGCCGCCGGTCAGAACGCCGATCAGGAGCCAGAGCGAATGTTTCGTCACTCGCTTCCAGATCTTGTCGAAGGTCCATGGACCCTTGTCGAGTTTCATGCGGGCGTTGCGGTCGCCTTCGATGGCGCGTTCCACCACGAGATAGAGATCGACCCAGACCGTCTGCGGGCAGGTATAGCCGCACCATGCGCGGCCCGCGACGGATGTGACCAGAAACAGGCCGAGGCCCGCCATGATGAGCAGACCCGCGACGTAATAGAATTCCTGCGGCCAGATTTCGATGAAGAAGAAATAGAAGCGGCGGTTGGCGAGGTCGATCAGCACAGCCTGATCCGGCGCATAAGGCCCGCGATCCCAGCGCAGCCACGGCGTCAGATAGTAGATGCCCAGCGTGATGAGCATGACGAGCCATTTGAAGCGCCGGAACTCACCCTGAACGCGCTTCGGAAAAATCTTGACCCGCGCCGCGTAAAGCGACTGCCGTGTCTTGGGGGAATTCACTGCCTGAACGTCGATACGTTCGACTTGCTCTGACATTTTATGCTCCTAGGGAGGAGAAGGGAGTGGGGGAATAGGGGAGTAAGGGAGTATGAAAAAAGGGGGGCGACGTTGCGGGCCTTCACAACCAAAACATACTCCCCTATTCCCCTACTGCCTTACTCCCCTCTCTTCATTCTCCCCCGCCCAGCGAATGGACGAATATCGCCAGCTGCTTGACGGTTGTGTCGCCGAGGCGCGGTTCCCATGCAGGCATCACGCCGTGCTTGGGATGCGACACCTGACGGATGATCGCGTCTTCGCCGGAACCGTAGAACCAGATCGCATCGGTCAGGTTCGGTGCACCGAATTCGCGGCTGCCCTTGGCGTCTGCGCCATGGCAGACCGCGCAGTTTTCCGAGAAGACCTTCTGGCCTGCGGGAACCATGGACGGGTCGTGTGGTGTGCCGGTCAGGCTCACCACATAGGCCGCCACATCGCGGATTTGCTGCGGTTCCAGAATGTCGGCATAGGCGGGCATTTCGGACGTGCGGGTATCCCCGTCATCCTTGGAACGAACGCCATGACGGATCGTCGTCAGGATTTCGTCGATGGAGCCGCCCCACAGCCAGTCATCGTCGTTGAGGTTCGGATAGCCGGGTGCGCCCTGCGCGCCGGAGCCATGGCACTGCACGCAGTTGACGCGGAAAGCCGCAGCGCCGCCCGCAATGGCGAACTGGCGCAGGTTTTCATCGGCCAGAATCTCATGCACATCCTTGGCCTTGATCTGGTCGAGAATGCCCTGCTTTTCCGCCGCCACCTGGCGCATGTCTTCCTGCAACGCGCCGCGGCTCGACCATTGGGTCAGCCCCGCAGTCGAGCTGGAAATCAGCGGCCATGCCGGATAGGCGATGGTGTAGCCGATGGCAAACAGGATGGTGGCGTAGAAGGTCCACAGCCACCAGCGCGGCATAGGATTATCGAGTTCGCGGATGCCGTCCCATTCATGGCCGGTGGTCGAAACACCGCTGACGTCGTCGATATGCTTATCAGTCATTTGCGTCATCCTTGAACGGAATGGCTTTCACCTCGTCGGCGATCTTCTTGCTGCCGGGACGGAAGACATAGAAGACGGTGATAACGAAGAAGACCGTCATGCCGAGCAGGCCCCAGCTGTCGGCGAAGTGGCGCATGGCGTTGTAATCCATGGGAAGCTCCTATCGCGCTTTGGGGGATTGATCGTAGGTCGAGAAATCGACCAGCGTGCCGAGCATCTGGAGATAGGCGACAAGCGCATCCATCTCCGTCACCGCAGCAGGATTGCCGTCGAAATCGCCGAGCTTGGCCTTGGGATAACGCCCCTCGACGCCGGATGTGTCGGCTTCGGGATCGGCCTGCGCCTTCAGATCGGCCAGCGCATTGTCGATCATGTCCTGCGTGTAGGGCACGCCCACCGCGACATTGGCCTTGAGATCGGCGGCAATGTTGTTGGCGCTAAGCGGCGTATCCTTCAGGAAGCCATAGCTCGGCATGACCGATTCCGGCACCACATCGCGCGGGCGGATCAGGTGCTGGACATGCCATTCGTTGGAATAGCGGCCACCGACGCGGGCGAGGTCCGGCCCCGTGCGCTTGGAGCCCCACTGGAACGAATGGTCATACATGGATTCCGCCGCAAGACTGTAATGCCCATAGCGTTCCACCTCGTCACGGAAAGGGCGGATCATCTGGCTGTGGCACAGATAGCAACCCTCGCGCACATAGATATTGCGCCCCGCAAGCTCGAGCGGTGAATAGGGACGCATCCCTTCCACCTTCTCGATGGTGTTTTCGAGATAGAACAGCGGCGCGATTTCCACGATGCCGCCAATCAGCACCACGGTCAGCGATCCAACCAGCAGCAGCGTTGCGTTCTTTTCAATTACGGCGTGTTTTTTCAGAAAGGACATGTGTGTTCGATCCTTATTCCGCAGGCTGCATCGCAGATGCCGGCTTGGCCGGGCTTGCGCCGGCAATCGGCGCTTCATCGCGCAGGTTTCCGCGAATGGTCTGATAGACGTTCCAGGCCATGACGAGACCGCCCGTGAGGTAGAGCAGGCCGCCGGTCACGCGGATGACGTAGTAAGGGAACATCGCGGCGACCGTTTCTGCGAAGGAATAGACGAGGAAACCCTGATCGTCGTATTCGCGCCACATCAGGCCCTGCTGGATACCCGCAACCCACATGGCGGCGGCGTAGAGCACGATGCCGAGAATGGCGAGCCAGAAGTGCCAGTTGACCATGCGCACCGAGTAGAGGCGTTCGCGGTTCCACAGCTTTGGAGCCAGATAATAGATTGCGCCGAAGGTGATCATGCCGTTCCAGCCAAGCGCGCCGGAATGAACGTGACCAATGGTCCAGTCGGTATAGTGCGACAGAGAATTGACCGCCTTGATCGACATCAGCGGGCCTTCGAAGGTCGCCATGCCGTAGAAGGCGATGGCAGCCACCATCATGCGGATGATCGGATCGGTGCGGATCTTGTCCCATGCGCCGGAAAGCGTCATCAGGCCGTTGATCATACCGCCCCAGGACGGCATCCACAGCATGATCGAGAACACCATGCCCAGCGTCTGCGCCCAATCAGGCAAGGCGGTATAGTGCAGGTGGTGCGGACCGGCCCAGATATAGAGGAAGATCAGCGACCAGAAGTGGATGATCGACAGGCGGTAGGAATAGACCGGACGGTTCGCCTGCTTCGGCACGAAATAATACATCATGCCGAGGAACGAGGTGGTCAGGAAGAAGCCGACGGCATTGTGACCGTACCACCATTGCGTCAGCGCATCCTGAACGCCCGAGAAGGCGGAATAGCTCTTGGTGCCAAGGAAGGAGACCGGCACGGCAAGGTTATTCACGATATGCAGCATGGCGATGGTGATGATGAAGCCGAGGAAGAACCAGTTGGCCACATAGATATGCGGTTCCTTGCGCTTCAGCACGGTGCCGAGGAATACGACCAGATAGGCGACCCAGACGATGGTCAGCCAGATGTCGACATACCATTCCGGTTCGGCATATTCGCGGCTCTGCGTGATGCCAAGCAGATAGCCGGTGGCGGCCATGACGATGAAAAGCTGGTAGCCCCAGAACACGAACCAGGCCAGATCGCCGCCGAACAGGCGGGCGCGGCAGGTGCGCTGCACCACATAGAAGGATGTGGTGATGAGAGCGGTGCCGCAGAAGGCGAAGATGACGGCGGAAGTGTGCAGCGGGCGCACGCGACCGAAGTTCAACCATGGTTCCAGATTGAGATCCGGAAATGCGAGCTGCGCGGCGATAACAACGCCGACGAGGAAGCCGACAACGCCCCAGAACACTGTGGCGATCAGGCCGTAGCGGATCGGACCATCCATATAGACGGACTGATCCGTCTTTTTCGGCGTCAGACCGTAATCGGCGTTGCGCAACAGAAGAATGGTGAAAATGGCGAGCACGACGAACAGAATCCACATATGGGTTCTGAACAGCTCGTCATGGGAAAATCCGGCCAGGAGCACGGCAAAAAGCGCTCCCAGACCGGATAGGACTGTTCCAGCGGCGTAGTTCATGAAATCCCCTCGCAGCGCGTAACGAAGACCGCCCGTCAGGGGCAGTTGTAGCGACAGGATTTCTATCGGCGCTCAGTGGCGTGCTGTCATTGATCCTAATCAACGACGATTTTCTAGGGAGGAAACCGGTCTCAGACGTCAGGCGATTGGCACCGTCAGCGTGGCGCGAAGACCACCATCGGGACGGTTCACCAGATCGAATGTGCCTTCCATCCGCGTGACCGCCATTTGCACAATGGCAAGGCCGAGGCCGCTGCCATTGTCCTGCCGGTGCTTGCCGCGGAAAAAGCGCTCGGTGACATGCGGCATTTCGATATCGGGAATGCCGGGGCCACTGTCTTCGACGGTCAGGGTGAGGCGGCTGTCCGCGATGGTAAAGCCGCAGCGCACAAAGCCATCCGGCGGGGAATGCAGCACTGCGTTTTCGATCAGGTTGCGCGCTGCCAGCGTGAAGAGATGCGGGAAGGGCATCTGCACGAGCGGCATGCCCTCCAGCAATTCGATGGCGACACCACGTTGCGCACCGAGCATGCGCATATCGGTGGCGATAGTGTGCAGCAGCTTGCAGGCCGGTTCCGGCGTCGGGGTTTCGGTTTCGTCCGACGTTTCAAGCGCTGCAAGATCGAGCAGCTGACCGACCAGCCTGCTGGTGCGGTCCACACCGGCTGCGATCTGGCGCACCGCATTGGCGCGCACGGCTTCGTCCTTTGCGCTCTCCGCGATCTGTGCCTGCGTCTTCAGACCGGCGAGCGGCGTCTTCAGCTCATGGGCGGCGAAAATCGCGAAGTTGCGCTCGCGCTCGCGTGCTTCCTCGACACGGTGGAACAGCCCGTTTAGCGCGGTGACTGCAGGTGCAATTTCCGTGGGCAGGTTGTCTTCCGGCAGCGGGCGCAAATCCTGCGCCTGTCGCTTCGACAGAACGGAGGCAAGGCTGCTCAACGGGTTGAGCCCGCGCCGCACGCAAAGCCAGATCATGCCTGCCAGCAACGGCAGCACCAGAAGGGCAGGCACGACCAGCCCCGTCACCACATTGCGGACCAGTCTTTCGCGGACATAGAGACTGTCGCCGACCATGACGCGCAGACCAAGTTGCGTGTTTTCAACCGCAAACACGCGCCAGCGTTCGCCAGCGACAACCGTGTTGGAAAAGCCGTTTGCCACGCTGGTCAGCCGCGTTACTGGCGCGCTTTCCGAGCGCCCGACCAGCTTGCCGTCCAGCGCCCAGATCTGGCAGAAAAGCTGCCGGTCATAGTCGGAAAACTCCGGCATGGGCTTGAGCGAAAGCTGGCCGCCATCGCCATCAGGGCCGACTTCAACGCGATGATCGCTCAAAAGCGAATTGACCATGCGCGCAGCTTCCATCAGACGCGCATCCAGAACCTTTTCCAGCTGGGCCTGTGTGGTGGTGTGAATCCAGACCACGGCAGCCAGCCAGACGATGCAGGTTACGCCAATCAGAATACCGGTCAGGCGACCACGGATCGAACTCATGCGCAGGCCCCCGCCAGACGATAGCCAACACCGCGCACCGTCTCGATGAAATCGGAGCCAAGTTTGGAACGCAGGTGGTGGACATGCACCTCCACCGCATTGCTTTCCACTTCTTCCTGCCAGCCATAAAGCGCTTCTTCCAGCGATGATTTGGAAAGCGTCGCATTGGGGCGCTCCATCAGCGCGCGCAGGATCGAGAATTCACGCCGCGTCAGCCGCAGCGGTTCGCCCTTGAAGCGCGCGGACATTTCCGCCGGATCAAGCTCGACGCCGCGCCATTCCAGCATGGCATTGGCGCGACCAGTCCCGCGCCGCGCAATGGCGCGCACCCGGGCGGCCAGTTCATGCAGGTCGAACGGCTTGCCGACATAGTCGTCGGCGCCAGCATCCAGCCCCGCGATGCGTTCCGGCACCTGATCACGAGCGGTCAGAAGCAGGACAGGGGTGTCGTCGCGTCCGCGTCGCATGGTTTTCAAAATGTCGAGACCGGACCCGTCCGGCAGCATGAGATCAAGCACAACGGCATTGTAATTCTGTGCAGCAAGGGCTGCTTCGGCATCGCCACAGGTCGAGACCGCATCCACGGTGAAACCGGCAATGCCCAAACCAACGGACAGCCCGTCGAGCAGGATTGCATCGTCTTCAACAACCAGAATGCGCATCGATCTTCCCGTTTTTGCCTTGTTGTCGTTTTAAATCGGCCCGGCTTGTCGCTGTCCCAGCTTAAGGCTGCCTTAAGGTGGCGGCGGCATTCGCCTTTTGCAACATAATCAATTTACTACGAATCAGTTCGGAAAACCGGAATGCGTCTTTCTGCGAGCCTTGTGAGTTTCGCTCTCCTGATCTTCACGGCGTTCTCGTCAGCCTTTGCCGCTGGCCCCTTGCCGGTGAACGAAGCCTTTCGTCTTGGCGTGACGAAGGACGCCGATGGACGCCTTGTGCTCGGCTGGACCATTGCCGAAGGCTATTATCTCTATCGCGATCATATTGCCGCCAAGGACGACAAGGGCAATGCGCTCGATGTCGATACGCAGCCCGGTATTGCCAAGGACGACCCGAATTTCGGCAAGCTCGAAGTCTATTATCGCCATGCCAGTGCCAGCCTGAATGCGCAAACTGCTCCGGTGGAAATCACCTATCAGGGCTGTCAGGAAGACGGCATCTGCTATCGGCCTGAAACGCGGACAGTCGACCCGGTGACGCTGGCCGTTTCAAGCCAGATGGGCACCCTGGCCAAGGCCCAAACCCAGTCTTTCGCGCAAGGCGCCGCTTTCACGACTGCTGCGCCCCGGATGGCTGCGAGCACCGCCAATGAAAGCAAGGCTTTTGCGCTCGCACCCGAAAAGGGCATGGTCGAAAACCTGCTCGCTGAGGGCGGCACGGGCTTTGTGATCGCAGCCTTTCTTGCTTTCGGTGTGCTGCTGGCCTTCACGCCTTGCGTTTTCCCGATCTATCCCATCGTCGCCGGAACACTGGCGCGCGAAGGCGAAAAGCTGACGGCAAAACGCGGCTT
Organism: Ochrobactrum sp. 19YEA23; assembly: GCF_029909865.1. Lineage (NCBI taxonomy): Bacteria > Pseudomonadati > Pseudomonadota > Alphaproteobacteria > Hyphomicrobiales > Brucellaceae > Ochrobactrum > Ochrobactrum sp. 19YEA23. Next base: position 780,336 of record NZ_JASAMQ010000001.1, read on the forward strand.
CGTCCTCTCCTCCATCTATGTGGTCAGTCTGGCTTTGGGCTTTGCGCTGGTGGGGGCGATCGCTGGCTGGTCGGGGCAGAACCTGCAAATGGTCCTGCAATCGAAATGGACGGCGCTTGCTCTGGCGGCGCTGTTCACCTTGCTGGCCGTGTCGATGTTCGGCCTGTTCCAGATCCAGCTTCCAAGCCGGTGGGTCAGCGCGGTTTCCGCGCAGACCGGCCAGCGTACAGGCTCCAAGCGCTCTGCCGCCGTGCTCGGCTTTTCGTCGGTGCTGATTGTCGGTCCTTGCGTGACCGCACCGCTGGCGGGCGCGCTTCTCTATATTGCACAGACGGCCAATGTCGCGCTGGGTGCGGGGGCACTCTTCGCGCTTGGTATCGGCAAGGGCTTGCCGCTGATCGCTTTCGCGACCCTTGGCGCGGGCACGCTGCCGCGCGCAGGCGCATGGATGGAAACCGTTAAGCAGATTTTCGGCTTCGGTTTTCTGGCAACCGCGATCTTTATGGCCGCACCGCTTTTGCCCTCGGGCGTGGATATGGCGCTCTGGGCCATTCTGCTGTTCGGTGTGGCAAGTTTTGCGTTCCTCAAAGTGCCGGGGCATAGCGTTGTGGCCCGCACGATTGGCGCGGCAGCCTTCGTCTACGCAACCATCCTGATGCTGGGACTGGCGTCTGGCGGCAGAGATCCGTTGCAACCGCTGGCCGTATTCGCTAACCGTGGCGACAACCAGAGTATGGCCGAGCTGCGATTCGCGCCGGTCGATACGGTTTCTTCCCTTCAGGAGAAGCTTGCGACAGTGGAAGGCTCGCGCCCGACGCTGATCTATTTCACGGCGGATTGGTGCGTGAGTTGCTCCACCGTGGAAAAGCGTGTGTTGCCGGATGCCGATGTGAAGAAAAGCCTGAACGGCTATCAGCTCATCAAGGCTGATATTTCCGATCTCACCAATGGCAATGCGGACCTGATGGCGAAGCTGAAAGTGGCCGGCCCGCCGACGATGATTTTCTTCGACAAGGCAAGCCGCGAGCGGGAGGGGACGAGACTGGTGGGCGATGTCACGTCTGCCACCATTGCCCGGTCGGCCGGTCTCACCACCGATGGCCGGATGTAATTGCAGAAACAAGGATTGAAGACGATGCCGGGGGCTTGGACAATTATGAAACGCGGGGACGACAGATACCGCATTGCGGCGCGGTTGTTGCGCATTGCCACCATCGCTGTGCTGCCGCTGGCAGCCGCCGCTTGCACGACGACTTCCGCCGAGCAGCCGGTTGCAGTCGTGATGCCTGCGCCCATGGTTCAGCCGGTTGTGGCAGAACCGCAGCCGGTGCAAGTCGCAGCCGTTGCAGAACCGGAAGTGCAGACGGCGCGCAGCGAATATGAAGTGATGTATGGCGCTGTCACCGATGGCAAGAATTTCATTCCCGCGCTCGATGTGAACAAGATTGCCGAGCGCAACCTGCGCAAACAGGTCGATTATGCGACGGATCACCCGGTGGGTACGATCATTGTCGATCCCTATGCGCGCTATCTTTATCTCGTGCAGCCGGGCGGCAAGGCCATGCGCTATTCGGTCGGTGTCGGTCGCGCCGGACTGACTTTCAAGGGCGAAGCCAAGGTTGCCTATAAATCGCAATGGCCGCGCTGGACCCCGACCGCCAACATGATCAAGCGTAATCCCGACCATTATGCGAAATACGCCAATGGTCTGGAGGGCGGTATCCGCAATCCGCTTGGCGCCCGCGCGCTCTATCTCTATCGCGACGGCAAGGACACGCTCTATCGCATCCATGGCACCAATGAGCCGTGGTCGGTCGGCAAGGCGGCGTCCTCGGGCTGTATCCGTCTTTTCAATCAGGACATTCTCGATCTCTACAAGCGCGCCCCGACGGGTGCACGCGTTGTGGTGCTCGACAAGTCCCAATCTGGCATGGGAGCTAGTTCATGATAAACCGCCGTCAGATGCTGGCTGTTTCAGCCGGGACCATTGCGACGCTCGGATTCTCGGGTGCGCAGGGTCTGGCACAGGCCGTTCCGACCGTGGCCGAGGTTCTCTACGACAAGGAAATCCCGGTTCTCGGTAATCCGCATGGCAATGTCACCATCGTTGAATATTTCGACTATCAGTGCCCCTATTGCAAAAAGGGCCATGGTGAACTGATGCGCGTCGTCAAGGATGACGGCAATGTGCGGCTGGTTCTGAAGGACTGGATCATTTTCGGCGATATGTCGGCCTATGCGGCGCGGCTTGTTCTGGCTGCGGAAAAGTCCGGCAATTACGTCAAGGCCATGGAAGCACTGATGGCCACGCCGGGCCGTCTGACCAAGGAACAGGTTGATACGGCCATGAAGAAGGGCGGTCTCGACGCCGCCAAGCTTGAAGCAGCCTACAAGGCTGATTCCAAGCGCATCAACGGCATTCTCGAGCGCAACATGAATCAGGGTGAAGCGTTCAATTTCAGCGGCACCCCGTCTTTCGTCATCGGCACCAAGCTCTATGGCGGCGTGATGAAGCAGCAGGAACTGATCGCAGCCATCGCGGATGCGCGTAAATCCTGATCGCTGGTATCGATCGATATTTCGGAAAAGGCGGGTCTGTAAAGGCCCGCTTTTTTCATTTTGAATTTGAAAGCAAGCAGCGGAGTGTGACCGCCCTTGTAAGGTCCTATGTCTGGTTCATATAAAGAAGGAACACGGACATGAACCTTATGACCCTCAAAACGCATGATCCCGATGAAAGCCGCTGGCAGAAGGTGCTCGGACGCGACAAGGCGTCGGACGGAGCCTTCGTTTATGCCGTGCGCACCACCGGCGTTTATTGCCGCCCATCCTGCCCGTCGCGGCGCGGAAAGCGCGAGAACGTGCAGTTTTTCGATCGTTGCGAAGATGCGGAGCGGGCAGGTTTTCGCCCCTGCATGCGCTGCAAGCCGTATCTGACCGAAACGCTCGCAACGCAGAACAATGCGCGCCATGCCGAAATCGTGGCGGCTGCCTGCCGCTATATCGAGGCAGCGGAGGAAGTGCCGTCTCTGGAAGAAATCGCGGATGCGGTGAAGACCAGCCCGGCTCATTTCCATCGCATTTTCAAAGCCTTCACCGGGCTGACGCCCAAGGCCTATGCCGACGCACATCGCGCCCGGAAAATGCGCGTGGCGCTCGACGCGCCGGAAATCCGCGTGACCGATGCGATCTATGATGCCGGTTACAATTCCAGCAGCCGCTTCTATGAAGCCTCGGACCGGATTCTTGGAATGACACCAAAGGCTTACCGGCAGGGCGGCAAGGATGCCGACATTCGTTTCGCCATCGGGCAATCGGCGCTTGGCGCAGTCCTTGTGGCGGCGAGCGAGAAGGGCGTCTGCGCCATCTTGATGGGTGACGATCCGGAAGCCCTGATCCGCGATCTGGAAAAGCGCTTCCCGAAAGCCAATCTCATCGGGGCCGATCGCGACTTTGAAGACATGATCGCGCAGGTGGTCGGCTTTGTCGAAGCGCCGGGCATTGGCCTCAACCTCCCGCTCGATCTGCGGGGCACGGCGTTCCAGCAGCGCGTCTGGCAGGCCTTGCGGGAAATTCCGGCAGGAAAAACAGTGAGCTATACGGATATTGCCGAGCGGATCGGCGCACCGAAAGCCGTTCGCGCCGTCGCGCAGGCCTGCGCCGCCAACAAGATCGCCGTCGCGGTGCCATGCCACCGTGTAGTGCGCAATGATGGCGGGCTGTCCGGCTATCGCTGGGGTGTCGAGCGCAAGCGCGACCTCCTGCAGCGGGAGCGTGAAGCATGAGCGGCGATCACGAAATGGCGGCGGCAAAAGTCGCCGCCTATGACTGGGAGAAAATCGGTTCCGAACTCGACACATTCGGTACGGCCATTCTCCCGAAACTTCTCTTAGAAAGCGATTGCCACAATTTCGCCACGAAATGGCATGATTCCGCCGCATTTCGCACCACCATTTCCATGGCGCGGCACGGTTTTGGACGCGGCGAATACAAATATTACGCCAATCCGCTGCCTGCCTTAATTGGGAGCCTCCGCGCCAGCCTCTATCCGCAGCTTGCACCCATCGCCAATGCGTGGAGCCGGAGAATGGGCAGCGACACCCGCTATCCGCCAACCCATGACGCCTTTCTGGAACGCTGCCATGCAGCTGGCCAGTCGCGCCCGACACCGCTTCTCCTGCAATATGTGGAGGGGGATTATAATTGTCTGCATCAGGACCTTTATGGTGACATTGCTTTCCCGTTGCAGGTGGCCATTCTCCTGTCGAAACCGGGTGAGGATTTTATGGGCGGCGAATTCGTGCTCACCGAGCAACGCCCGCGTATGCAGAGCAGGGCGGAGGTGGTGCCGCTTCAACAGGGCGATGCGGTGATCTTCGCCGTCAACGACCGACCGGTACAAGGCACGCGCGGCGACTACCGGGTCAAGATGCGGCACGGCGTCAGCCGGATCCGCTCCGGCATGCGACATACGCTGGGCATAATCTTTCACGATGCGCGATAGACCTGACATAAAGGGTTGAACCGAAATGCGTATTGGCCTTTGATCGCGCAAAGGATTGAAGGAGTCGACCATGAGCGTGACCATCTACGGTATCAAAAACTGCGACACCATGAAGAAGGCGCGCACATGGCTTGAGGACCATGGCATCGACTATGGTTTTCACGATTACAAGAAGGAAGGGCTCGATGCGGCAACGCTCGACCGCTTCCTGAAAACCGTCGCCTGGGAACAGCTTTTGAACCGCGCGGGCACGACTTTTCGCAAATTGCCGGAAGAAGTGCGTCAGAATGTCGATGCCGCCAAGGCGCGTGCGCTGATGCTGGAACAGCCCTCCATGGTCAAGCGTCCGGTGCTCGACAAGGACGGCGTGCTGACGGTCGGTTTCAAGCCGGATCAGTATGAGGCCTTCTTCAAGTCTTGAGCTGCCGGGCTTCTGCCATAGATATCTGCGGATAGGTCTGCCGAAGCGGAGAAAGCCATGCATCAGCGCTTGAACAAGATCGTTCAGCAATGGTCGGTGAGCTGGCGCGATGCGCTGGTCGCTTCCATTGCGGGCGCTGTGGCGTGGCTGATCTGTCAATGGCTTCTCGGCCAGCCGCGGCCGGTCTTTGCCATGGTTACAGCGGTGATTTGCCTTGCGCCCAACCTGCCGAACCACGGCAAGCAGGCCATTGGCGTCATGGTCGGCGTAACGACAGGCGTGGTGATCGGGGAACTGTCGCTTCTGCTGCCGGAAACCATTCCCGTCATGCATATGGCGGTGGTGACCTTCATTGCCATGGTGCTGGCGACCTCGTTCGGCATGGCTCCGGCGATTGCTATCCAGTCCGGCGTTTCGGCCATTCTGGTGCTGGCCATGGGGCCGCAAGTGGCGGGTGTGACCCGCCTGATCGACGTTCTGGTGGGGGCAGGTGTCGGGCTTTTGTTCAGCCAGATCTTGCTGACGCCTGACCCGGTACGCCTGATCGACAGGGCGGCGCGGGGCCTGCTGGACCGGCTGGCAAACGGGCTGAAACAGGCGGCTATGGCGCTTGATAAACAGGACCCGGTGCGTGCTCAAAATGCGGTCAATCAGTTCACTTCTGCCCATCGGGCTGTCATCGCGCTGGGCGACGGCATTGCACTTGCCCGAAGCAATGCGCGCTGGTCATTGCGCGGGCGGCTGGCGGCGCGCGAAGTGACCGAAATGGCCGGACGTTATGATCGTCGCGGCATTCGTCTTTACGCCTCGGCGCTACTGTTTGGCGAAGCGCTTGGCAATGCGCTGCGCAAGAAAGAGGCTCCCCCGCCGCCATGGGTCAGCGAGGCGCTGCAGATCATCATCGCCAATTGTTCGCTGGATGAAGGCGTGGTGCCGCAGCGCATTCCGCCCGTGCCGAAGGAAATACCTTTCGGCTGGCGTGATTGCGTGCATCGGCTGGAATCGGTGCAGGATACGCTGTTGCACTTCCTGCATTCGGGAATTCCCGACAGCGTGCCGGTCCAGACAACGAAGACGGTACACTCTTGAGCAATCCAACCGGGATTGCTTACCAGTTGGGAGGTCACTCTACTCCCATGGATGCGACCGCATCGGATTTGCCAAAACACTGGATTCCACCGAACCCTGGTCGGCTGATATTTGCCGTTCCCTTTGAATGGCCTCGGCTTCAATGGCGGAAACGTGACTGTTCTTTCGGAAGGGAGGCGACGCATCGTATTTCGCCTGTCCAGCGCAGCCTGCAAGAACGATCATGGATAAAACAATACAGGAATTGAAATTCATTATGTCCACTTATTAATAGGGTTCAATATATTGGGGTTTAAAATTAATAAATAACATCAATTGGTTAAAGTGATCTGAAGATATCATGATGAGAGATAGTACACGCATGTCCGGGTCGCAAGACCCGGGCCATGCAAATACTGTCGCTTCTTTCATTTTGTGTGGTGGCCTTTATGAAACCGGGTCGTCGCGCTTTTCCAGAATGTGATCGACCAGCCCCCAGCTGAGACCTTCCTGCGCGGTCATGAAATTATCGCGGTCCAGTGCGCGTTCAACCTCTTCTTCGGTGCGTCCGCAATGTTCCGCGTAAAGCCGTATCATGCGACGTTTGGTACGCTGCACCTCCTCGGCATGGATGAAAATATCCGATGCCTGGCCCTGAAACCCACCCGATGGCTGGTGCACCAGCAGGCTGGCATTGGGTAGCGCTGCGCGGTGGCCGGGTTCGCCCGCCATCAGCAGAAAGGAACCCATCGAGCGGGCGGTGCCCATGCAAAGCGTGTGAACAGGCGCACGGATATAGCGCATCGTATCGTAGATCGCGAAACCGCTCGTCACCACACCGCCGGGTGAGTTGATGTAGAGATTGATCGGTAGCTTGGCATTTTCCGCTTCGAGAAACAGCAACTGGGCGCAGACCAGTTCCGACACCGTGTCGTTCACTTCACCGTTCAGAAACACGATCCTCTCGCGCAGCAGACGGGAGTAAATGTCGAATGACCGCTCGCCACGGCTCGATTGTTCAACGACCATAGGGACGAGTTGCATCGTTTCGCGCATGGCGAACTCCTTTCCAGATTGTCGGATGAAGGCGTGGTCGGGTTAGGCCGTGCGCATCAGCAGTGTTCCGTTTGCGTTGGCTGCAACCGGGGCAGGGCGCTTCAGCCTTATGTCGCTCAGCACATGGCTGATCTGCAAGCGCGTGCCGCCCTCACCATTGGGAGCAATGCTGAAAGTGACGGTACTTTCGAGAAAAGGCGGTTCCCTCTCGCGCATCCGATAGGTGATTTCCTCACCGGGTTTGCACGATGCGGCACTCTGTTCGGCAAGATCGGCTGCAGGAAGCCAGTGCTCCCGGAATTCGGGCGTGCTGATTGCCCGCCAGACCTTCTGCGGCGCGGCATCCAGCTCATAGGTCTGTGCGATATCGGGCTTCGGCGTTTGGCTCTGCTGCTCGGTCATTGGTCCATATCCTTCAGCAAGTCTTTCAGGGCGTCGATACGCGCTGGCCAGTAGGCGCGATATTTCATCAGCCACTGGGCCATCAGCGCCAGACCGTCGGGATCGACTTCGTAATTCACGAACCGCCCGCGCTTTTCTTCCCGTACCAGACCGGCGCCGCGCAAAACCGCCAGATGCTGGGACATGGCGGGCTGGCTGATCTCCATGCCCTCGCGCAGCGCGCTGGCATGCAGACTGCCAGTCGCCAGTTTTTCATAGATTGCGCGACGGGTCGGATCGGCCAGCGCCTTGAAAATATCGTTCTCGTTCATGGCTAACACATAAGCATACACTTATGTGATTCGCAAGCCATGTTTGGACGCTGCCGAGCGTTCGCGCCTATTTGTCGGGGGAGCTGAACTGCATCGTATAGACACCACCGCCGATCCCTTGCGCGAGCGAGGGAGCTAGTTGCACCGGCGTGCATTTCTGCACGGCCTGTATGGCGGTATCGACAAAAGCTTTCCTGGCTTTGTCGTCGCCCTGCACATCGATCGCCGTTGCGCGCGGCGTGCCGATCAGGCTGCCGTCGTGCTTGAAGCTGAAGCTCAGCGTGACGGATGAGTTCTTTGTGCCAGCGGGCGGCGACCAGCAGGCCTGCAATGCCGCACCAACCTCTTCCATGGACTTCAGCTCCGCCGCCTGAACCGCGCCAGCGGCCAGAACAACGGATGCACACAGACCGGTCATAGAAACGAGTTTTTGAACCGCGATCAATTTGGCCTCCCCAAGCGCGATGTTTCCACATTGAAGTAGGGCAGTAGGGGAATAGGGGAATAAGGCAGTATGTTTTGGTTGCGAACGGCCGAGGCGTTGTTAATCCTATTCCCCTATTCCCCTATTCCCCTATTCCCCTATTCCCCTATTCCCCTATTCCCCTATTCCCCTATTCCCCCTTGATCGCTGCCATCAGAAAAATTGAATTGTACGCCAACGCTTGAGGGGTATTTTGCGGCGCATGATGCCGTTCTCTCCCAGCACTGCAGTTGCATTCTTCGTGATGCCGGGCTGCAACGAGCAATTTCCTGTGCTCCGGTGCTCACGTACCCAAAAGTACGCTCCGCTCCGGTGCTCGAAAGTCACTCGTTTCGCCACGGCCTGACGAATTTGCAACTGCAGTGCTAAGTCGAACTTTCTCAAGTCAGCTTTTTCCCGTTCGGATATTTCAATGTCATCCTCCCCCAATACCGCTCAACACCAGACGGCGATCCGTTATGCATTGGGCGGTTTTCTCGCCATGGCGTCTGCAATGGGCATTGGCCGTTTCATCTACACGCCGATCCTCCCGGGCATGATGGCCGATCTTGGCTTCAACGCCGCTGATGCAGGCTTCATCGCTTCCGCCAATTATATCGGCTATCTGCTTGGCGCTGTCGCGGCGGGCTATGGCTGGTCGGCAGGCATTGAACGCGCCAGCGTCATCACCGGTCTCATCATGAGTGCAGTGCTTTGCGCGGCGATGGCGCTGTTCGACGGCGTCTGGATGTTTGCAGCCATCCGCTTTGCTGCCGGTTTCATCAGCGCGGTGACCATGATCCTCTGCACGGCCATCGTGCTCAGCCATGTGACCGCCGCCGAGCGCAGCGGCCTTGGCGCGGTGCATTTCGGTGGGGTGGGCAGCGGTATTGCCATCTCGGCGGTGCTGGTCGCCGCCATCCGCTTTTCTGGCCTTGACTGGCGTGCGGATTGGGTCGGTGCGGCTTTGCTTACGCTGGTCATGCTGGTGGGCGTGGTCTTTCTGGTGCGCGAAGGGCCGCGCGGCAATGGCGGCAATACACGTGAACCGGCTTTGCCGAAAAGCTTTGCCTTCAATGCACTGGCGCTTGCCTACGGTATTTTCGGCTTCGGCTATGTCATCACCGCGACGTTTCTGATCGCCATCGTGCGCGCCAATGAAGGCGGACCGCTGATGGAAGCAGCCGTGTGGATTGTTACCGGCCTGACGGCTGCGCCGTCCATCTGGCTGTGGTCCCCGGCGGCGAAAAAGTTCGGCCTGTTCAATGCTTTTGCGCTGACGGCGCTACTGGAAGCCATCGGCGTTGCCGCCAGCGTCGTCATCGCGCCGCCCGTTGGCCCGCTGGTCGGCGGCGCGCTTCTGGGCATGACCTTCATGGCGCTGACGGCTTTCGGTCTCCAGATCGCACGGGTTCTGGCTCCGGCATCGCCAAAGCGGGCACTGGCGCGTATGACCGTGTCGTTCAGCATCGGGCAGATTGTCGGGCCGCTGGTCGCCGGTTACATGGCGCAGCGTTCCGGCTCGTTCACCTCGGCCAGTCTCGCGGCAGCGCTTTCGCTGGTGGCTGTTGCCGTCATCGGCGTGCTTGCCGGTCAAAAGGCCAAATAGGGCGCTAAAAGCAGGAAACTAATGAGGTTTCTGGCAAAATCTTACAAAGATTTAACTGGTAAAGGCACGCTAACAGGCATTCTATGGGGGCGATAACCCCATAGAATCGGGACCTTTTTCGTGTTCGTATCTTTCTTCCCCCGCCCCAAATTGTTTTTTCCGTCTGTCGTGCTCTGGAGCCTGCTGGCTGTCCTTAGCTGGTACATGGGGGGAGAAAATCTCGGGCGCATATTCGGAATGCCGCCAGCGGCTGCGGATGCTGCGCCGATCATCGGCGCCAGCATTTTCTGGTCCACGCCGTTCCTCTGGTTCTACATCTATTTTGCGGTAGCAACCTTTGCGTTTTATGCTTTCTGGGCAGTGTTCTCGCCGCATCCATGGCAGCGCTGGTCAATCCTCGGTTCGGCGCTGATCCTGTTCACGACCTATTTCTCCGTGCAGGCCAGCGTGGCGGTGAATGCCTGGTATGGTCCGTTCTACGATATGGTGCAGAAGGCGCTGTCGACGCCCGGGTCGGTCACGGCCAGCGATTTCTATTGGGGCACTGTCGACTTTCTTGGCATCGCCTTCATCGCGGTCACGGTCGGTGTGCTGAGCCTGTTCTTCGTCAGCCATTACATCTTCCGCTGGCGCACGGCGATGAATGATTATTACATGAGCCACTGGCCGCAACTGCGCCACATAGAAGGTGCGGCGCAGCGCGTGCAGGAAGACACGATGCGGTTTTCCTCAACGCTGGAACAGTTGGGCGTCAGTCTGGTGAAGGCCGTCATGACGCTGATCGCCTTCTTGCCGGTCTTGTTCAGTTTTTCCGAGAAGATCAATGAACTGCCAATCATCGGCGTCATCCCGCATGCACTTGTGTGGGCGGCGGTTTTCTGGGCCGTCTTCGGTACAGGCCTGCTGGCGCTGGTCGGCATCAAGCTGCCGGGGCTGGAGTTTAACAATCAGCGCGTGGAAGCGGCCTATCGTAAGGAACTGGTTTATGGCGAGGATCATGATGACCGCGCGGGGCCGGTTACAATGCGCGAATTGTTCCGCAATGTCCGACACAATTACTTCCGGCTTTATTTCCACTATGTCTATTTCAACGTGGCCCGCATTCTCTACCTGCAGGCGGACAATGTCTTTCCGACGATTATCCTCATTCCGTCCATCGTGGCAGGTAAGTTGACACTTGGACTGATGAACCAGATCAGCAACGTGTTCTCTCAGGTGCAGGGGTCGTTCCAGTATCTCGTCAATTCATGGACGACGATTATCGAGCTTCTGTCGATCTACAAACGTCTGCGGGCTTTCGAGGCGACCATCCATGGCGAACCGCTGCCGTCGCTGGATCGCGAAAATCTGGAAACACCGCAGAGCGTTTAAGGAAGGACACCAGCACCCTCGTGCTTCGAGGCGGCGCTTACGCGCCTCCTCAGCATGAGGGTTTGGAAAACGCCGGCTACGACCTGCTTTGCGCAGCGTGGCCGGTGTTTTTGTCGAGGCTGTTCAGATAATCGCCATAGGTGGTGCATTTAACATCCGGCTTGGTGCAGACTTCAGAAACAAGTCGCTCCATGGCGCGCCAGTAAGCACCATCATTCATCAGCACGAAATGGAAACCCAGCTGCAAGGGAATGCGCTCGCCGTCATATTGCTTGTCGAAGGCGGCGCGAAACGCCTTATAGGCGCGGTCCTCGAAGGCTGCCGACTGTTCTGGCGCTTCCTTGCCCTTCGAATGGCGAACATAGAGATTGTAATCCATGCCGACGATAGGACGTTGCGACGGACCTTCCGGGATCAGCGGCAGGCCAAAGGATGCGAACTGGCCCGTGAATTGGGGCAGTTCCGGCCCGCGTGTGACGGATGAGGCCTGATAGCGGAAACCATTGGCCTTCAGCGCGTCCTGCACCGGCTTCGAAGCGGCGAGATAGGGTGCGCGAAAGCCGTTGATGCCGTGCCGCGCGAGGTCGCGCCAGCCTTCCGGCTCGCCGTCGATACCGTTGTTCTTGTAGGCGTCGGCAACGATGCGGCGAAACTCGCCGACTTCCTTGTTCCAGTCGGCGGTGGACCAGCTTGTGCCATCGAAATGGCCGCAGCCATGGCTGGCAATCTCGTTGCCCTCCAGGTGCGCCTGCCAGATATTGCCAAGCCGGGTCACGACTTCATCATGGGTCTGGGCAAAGCCGACATTGGACGCGCCGGCCTTTTTGTGCGGGGGCTGATAGCTGGCGCGGTCCTTTCGGATCATAAGAAAGACGCAGGACAGGAAATAGGTGAAATGGGCGTTGTTCTTCTTCGCGAGTTCGCGTGAGCGCGTCCAAAGCGCATTGTCATGTGCGCCGTCGAAGGAAATCAGCACATATTGCGTTTTGGCGGCAGCAGCGTCGGCTCCGGCACTCGCGTCCGGCGATGTCGCCCTGGCAGGCGCACAAAAAGCCGTCGACAGGGAAAGAGCGAGAAGAGTTTTGGGGGAGAAAACGCGCATTGCCATCAGATACCGGGAAAATCGAAGGCCGGGAAGGGGGATATGACCTCGCTATCCCTTGAATATGGCGAAGGTCGGACCGAAATTCACTTTTACGCGGGGCTTGATCTGCTTATTTCGCAGACGGGTCTTACATATGGCGACAATTCCGACTAAAAGCGCCAGAACATCTATTTCGTAAACCAGATTCAAGAACAATGGCAGGTCCATGGCAGACGACAGTTTCATTCGCGAGGTAAACGAAGAACTCCGTTCGGAACGGGCGAAGCAGGTCTGGAAGAATTTCGGCCCGATCGTGATCGGTGCTGCCGTTGCTGTCGTTCTGGGCACTGCTGGCTGGGTCGGCTATCAGCATTGGACCGACAGCAAGGCGTCTGCATCCGGCGACAAGTTCCTCGCGGCGCTTGACCTCGCATCGGCAGGCAAGAACGATGAGGCGCTTGCTGCGCTCGACGATCTGGAAAAGACCGGCTACGGTTCCTATCCGGTTCTGGCGCGCCTGCGCGCTGCTTCGGTTCTTGCTGGCAAGGGCGACGCAGCTGGCGCCGTGAAGGCGTTCGACGATATCGCTGCCGACAATGCCGTGCCGGGCCCTCTGCGTGATGTGGCGCGCCTGCGTGCGGGCTATCTGCTGGTCGACAGCGGTTCTTATGACGATGTCGCCAAGCGCGTCGAAACCCTGTCCGCCGATGGCAATTCGATGCGCTCCAGCGCGCGCGAAGCCCTTGGCCTTGCTGCCTGGAAGGCCGAGCGTTACGACGATGCGGCTAAGCTGTTCAAGCAGATCGCCGATGACGGTTTGGCCCAGGCCAATATCCGCCAGCGCGCTAACACCATGCTGGATCTGATGCGCAGCGCAGGCGTTGCGGCACAAAGTTAAACAAAGGCTATCTTCGGGGCGGGTCTTGAACCGGCCCTGTTTCTTTCTGGAGTAATTTTCGTTCATGGGTTTCACTCTCGCTATCGTCGGGCGTCCCAATGTCGGCAAGTCCACGCTGTTCAATCGTCTCGTCGGCCGCAAGCTGGCGCTGGTGGACGACCTGCCGGGCGTCACGCGCGACAGGCGCATCCATGACGCCAAGCTCTACGACCTCAAGTTTCAGGTGATCGACACCGCTGGTCTCGAAGAGGCCGTCAATGACTCGCTGGAAGCGCGCATGCGCGCCCAGACGGAAGCCGCCATCAGCGAAGCCGATGCGGTTCTGTTCGTGGTCGATGCCAAGAACGGCCTGACGCCTGCCGACAACACCTTTGCCGAACTGGTGCGCCGCTCCGGCAAGCCGGTGGTGCTGGTGGCCAACAAAGCCGAAGCGCGCGGCGCGCAGTCGGGCCTTTACGACGCCTTCCAGCTCGGTCTTGGCGAACCGTGCCCGATTTCGGCTGAACATGGTCAGGGCATGCCCGACCTGCGCGACGCCATTGTCGAACTTCTGGGCGAAGAACGCGTCTTTGCCGATGAGAAGGAAGCCGAAACCGCAGACGAAGTCTTCACGCCGAAAGCTGTCGGCGAGCTGATCGGCGACGACATCGAAGATCCGGATGAAGAAGTCATCCCGGCTTATGATGCCACCAAGCCGCTGCGCATTGCTATTGTCGGACGCCCGAATGCGGGCAAGTCCACGATGATCAACACGATGCTCGGCGAAGATCGCCTGCTGACCGGCCCGGAAGCGGGTATTACCCGTGACTCGATTTCGGTCGACTGGGAATGGCACGGTCGCAAGATCAAGCTGTTTGACACTGCCGGTCTGCGCCGCAAATCGCGCGTGCAGGAAAAGCTGGAAAAGCTGTCGGTCGCCGACGGCCTTCGCGCCATCCGCTTTGCGGAAGTGGTGATCATCGTGCTCGACGCGACGATCCCTTTCGAAAAGCAGGATTTGCAGATCGCCGATCTGATCATCCGTGAAGGTCGTGCACCGGTCATCGCCTTCAACAAGTGGGACCTGATCGAAGACCGCCAGATGGTTCTGGCCGATCTTTACGAAAAGACCGCCCGCCTTCTGCCGCAGGTGCGCGGACTTCGCGCCGTGCCGATTTCGGGCGAACGCGGACAGGGTCTCGACAAGCTCATGGAAAATGTCGTGAAGACCCATGAGATCTGGAATCGCCGTATTTCTACTGGTCGCCTCAATCGCTGGCTGGAAGGCGTGATCGCCCATCAGCCGCCGCCGGCTGTTTCCGGTCGCCGCCTGAAGGTGAAATATATGACGCAGGTGAAGACCCGTCCGCCGGGCTTCGTCGTATCCTGCTCGCGCCCTGATGCGATGCCGCAATCCTATGTGCGCTATCTGATCAACGGTCTACGCGAAACCTTCGATATGCCGGGCGTGCCAATCCGCCTCGCGCTGCGCACCTCGGACAATCCGTTCGCCGGTCGCGCCAAGAAGAAGCGATAAGCATGATGCAAAAAAGCCCGGAGCGATCCGGGCTTTTTCTTTTGGCGCTGCTGTGCAGACTGCATCATGCTTTTGGCAGCACGAATTCGACACGCCGGTTCTGGGCGCGACCGTCGGGATTGTCCTTGCCCTCTATGTCGTTGGGCGCGACAGGTTCGCTTTCGCCACGCCCTTCCGGTTTCAGGCGTGCTGACGACACGCCATTGACGACAAGAAACTCGACAACCGCTCCGGCACGCGCTTTCGAAAGCTTGAGGTTGTAGCTGTCGGAACCCTTGGAATCCGTATGGCCGACAACCTGCACGGTGGAATCCGGTGTGCTGTCCAATATCTTGACGACATCACCCAGTGTGGACTTGGCCTTAGCCGTGAGCTTGGCGCTGTC
Organism: Ochrobactrum sp. 19YEA23; assembly: GCF_029909865.1. Taxonomy (NCBI): domain Bacteria; kingdom Pseudomonadati; phylum Pseudomonadota; class Alphaproteobacteria; order Hyphomicrobiales; family Brucellaceae; genus Ochrobactrum; species Ochrobactrum sp. 19YEA23. Next base: position 795,424 of record NZ_JASAMQ010000001.1, read on the forward strand.
GAAGCCGAACAGAATATCGCTCGTGACAGACAGGACGATGCTGTTGTCTGTCTCGCGCATCGTGATGTTGCCGCTCTTCTCGACAATCTGTTGCGCTGCGCCCGAAAGGCCGCGTGCGTTGCCATCCGTGCCGCTCGATGCTGAAACCAGATCGCGGATTTCCGGCACAAGATCACGAATATAAGCGCTCTTGTCCGTATTCAGCCCTGCATCCTGCGCTGTTCCAACCGATGGCAGGCACAGCGCAGCAAGGCCGATGAGACCGAAACGGGTCAATCGATGGATCGTAGCCATTGGCTGTTCCCCCTATTCAGCGGGAACGGCGAACGGCCCAAGCGGCTCGACCCCCTTGATATAGAGCGTCACCTTCTGGTCTTTCGGTGGTGCCGGAAAGACGCCATGCCAGACGCCGACCACAGGCCCCTTGCCGAACAGCGAAACGGAAGTCGGCGTGAGCGGCTTGCCCTCGGAGTCCTTCAACAGCAGATACTTCTTGTCGCCGGCAAGAAGGTAATAATCGTTCTCGTACTCCTTGTCCGACATGGAGCTGTAAAGCGTCGAGGAAACGTTGTCGCCTTCCGTGGCATTCTTGAAACGGACCTTGACGGTCAGCTTGTCACCATCGCGTATGGCGCCGCTAACCTCAGCGGTAACCTGGCCGCTGCTGTGATAGCCGGTGGCGAGCGGCTGGCCCGCTGCATCTTCAGCCAGCGCTGCAAAGGGCAGGGCGCTAGCAGACAACAAGAAGGTGGCCAGAAGTGTACGTGAGAGAAACGCCATGAGTATCGCTTTCATTTGTTGGACAGCCTGGAGCATCATGCAGTCGGACGAGATCACCCGGCGTCGCATTCATGCGGTGAGAACAAATAAGGGAGCAGTTCAGGCGGTATCATGAGAACAGATTTGGTCGGATTATGCTCTGAAAGGTGAACCACTCCGGATGCGGGGCCGAAACCTAACAGTCTGAAAACAAAAATTCTATAAAGTTTCAAAAAAACTACAATCTTTTACTTCAAACTTCTTTTCCGTTCGTTACATGACGGGTTTGGCCGGTGTTTCAGGTATTTATTTTCGCACCGATCTAGAGCGGTTCCGATTAAAACGCAGTCGTGGAACCGCTCTATCTATTTGTTTTTACGCATTATCCTGCGCAAAACCGCTACGCACTTTTGCTGGAAATGCTCTCATCCATTGGCATCAAAACGCACATTAACGGGTTGAGCTTGGCCGTCGCGGCTGCTAATCCGCCCGCTCCCCGATTTTCTCCCAAAAGGTGCAGTGATGACGAAGGCTGTTGAGAGCCCATTTGATGGCGTGACATTAGGCATCGATTTCGGCACCACCAACACGGTTTTGTCCGTTGCCAGCCCCGATGGTTCGGCGGCGGTGCTGAGCGTCGTCAAGGATGGCGCCGATGTGACCGGCTATCGCTCGATCCTCTGTTTCTGGCAGGATCGCGAAACCGGCGAACGCACGGTGGAAAGCGGCCCATGGGCGATGGATGCTTTTGTCAACGCACCGCATTCGACGCGCATGCTGCAATCCTTCAAGACCTTCGCGGCGTCGAAATCCTTCAGCGATACGCCGGTTTTCGGCAAGCGCTTCAAGTTCGAGGATATTCTGACGACCTTTCTCGAAACGGTTGCGGCGCGTCTCGGCGACCGGCTGCCGCCCAAGGGCAATCGCGTGGTGATCGGGCGGCCCGTTATTTTCGCGGGCGGCTCGCCGGACGAAGAACTGGCGATGCAGCGCTACGAAAAGGCGTTTCGCGCCTTTGGCTTCACCGACATCCACTATGTCTACGAACCGGTGGCGGCGGCCTATTTCTACGCGCAGGAATTGAAGGCGGATTCGACTGTTCTGGTGGCCGACTTTGGCGGCGGCACGAGCGACTTTTCCATCGTGCGTTTCGAAGTGGGCAAGGGCGGTCTTTCCTTCACGCCGATGAGCCAGACAGGTCTTGGCATTGCAGGTGATACATTCGACTATCGCATCATCGACAATGCAGTTTCACCACTGCTCGGCAAGGGCACGGAATACAAATCCTTCGGCAAGCGCCTGACCATGCCGAACCATTATTACGCAAATTTCGCGCGCTGGAACACGCTGTTCCTGATGAACTCGCCCGCGACGATCCGCGACCTGACCGAGCTTGCCAAGCAGGCGGTTGAGCCGGAAGCGCTGGAGCATTTCATCAATCTGATCGAGAACGACTACGGCTATGAGATTTATCGTGCCGTTTCGAACCTCAAGGTCCGGTTGTCATCTGAGCGCATGGCGGAACTGCATTTCAAGGCGGATGATTTTGAAATCCGCTCGGATATCACCCGCAACGATTTCGAAAACTGGATCGCCGAGGATGTGCGCCAGATCGAACAGTCGGTGGAAGAGGCTGTTGAAAAGGCCGGAATTCAATCCGGCAATATCGACCGCGTGTTTCTCACGGGCGGCACATCTTTCGTGCCAGTCATCCGCACCGTGTTCGAGAATCGTTTCCCCGATGCGGCGGTGACCAGCTCCAACCAGTTCGATTCGATCGCCACCGGTCTGGCGCTGATCGGGCAGGATGCGGATATCGACCGCTGGTCCGTGAAGTAAGAGCGCGCATCTTTTCCGAAGATCGTTTCAAACTTTTCGGGATGCGCTCTAAGGCAGGATCTCGATCGGCGTGCCATTCGGCACTCTTGCCCAAATGTCGCGCATTTCCGCATCGGTGACGGCAATGCATCCGTCGGTCCAGTCCCACAAATGATGCGCGGCTGCCAGCCAGCCCCAGCCATTCGGCAGGCCATGGATCATGATGTTGCCGCCCGGCGCGTAACCGCCCGCCGCGGCTGCCCGTTGATCATCTTCGTTCGGATAGGAAATATGCAGGCTCAGATGCGCCATTGAGCGCGGATTGCGCCAATCGATGAAGTATTGTCCTTCGGGTGTCTTCTCGTCACCCTCGCGCTGCTTGTGACCGCCATCGCCATTGCTGCCAAGCGATATGCGATAGGTGCCAATCGTCTGGCCCTGGCGCAGCAAGGTCATCTGACGGCTGGCCTTTTCAACCCGGATCGCATCGGCCTGCTGTTCTGCCGGAGCGGCGACGGGAGGTTCGACCAGACTGACCCGCGCCATGACCTTGGTATAGCCAAACAACGCGACAGCAATGAGCACGATGGCAGCGAGAGTTTTCTTGATCATGTTGTCCGATCTGATCCGAATATGCGCAAACGAAGAGATGAAGTGCTTTTCACAGATGATTGGGGCTTTCACAAGTTCATTGTGAACGATGGTCAGCACCGATAAGGTTCGGCTCGCAATCAATGCACGCGATATGGAGCAACGTCTTGTCTATGCTGAAGAATGACGAAGCTGTGTCCGCACGATTTACTGATCGTTTGCGACAGAGCACGGAGCCCTACTGGACACAGGCCGTGACGCATCGTCTGGTCCGGGAAATCTACACCGGGACGGCGTCGAAAGACGTGATGACGCGCTATCTGGTTCAGGATCACTGTTTCATCGATTGTTTCCTGTCCTTGCTCGGCGGTGCGCTCGTCAACTGTGATAGGATGGACGCGAAGCTGACCTTGGGGCGCTTCATCGGCATGATCAGCAATGACGAGAACTCCTATTTCGAGCGCGCTTTCGAAACGCTGAAGGTTGACGATGCGACGCGCTTCGATACACCCGATGCGGCGGCGACGACCGGGTTCAAGGCGCTGATGCTGGAAGCAGCAAAGTCCGGTTCCTATGCTGTTTGCCTGTCGGTGCTGACCGTAGCCGAATGGCTTTATCTCGACTGGGCAGACAAGGCGCCGAAGCCGCTGCCGGAGAATTTCGTTTTCGCCGAATGGATCATCCTGCACGACAATCCGTATTTCGTGGAGTTCGTCAGCTTTCTGCGTTCGGAGCTCGACCGTGTCGGCCCGGCCGCTGCATCAAAGTGCGAGGATTTCTTCCGACGGGCCGTGGAACTGGAGAAAGCCTTTTTCGACGCTGCCTATGAAGCTGGTAGCTAATCGGCTACCGCAACTTTCAGACACTCTTCGATTGAAGTTCTGCAAACCGGCGTTTGGGCCTGTTCCTGCTTGTTGGCGAGCCAATGCTTGTGGACGATGCGAAACTCGACATCCTTATAAGCATAGGTTCTGGCGCGGGATGTGATGCGGCTTTTCTCAAGCGCTTCACCGGTTATCACCATATGCAGTGACAGCCGCTTGAAGACCCATGGCTTCGCGCCCTTCGGATGTTCGAAAACCTCGACATGATAAAAGCGGTCACCAACCGTTTCATCCGGCGTGATATGCACTGCCGCCCAGCGCGTGACTTTCGGCGTATCGGCGAAAATGACTACGCCATTGCGTTGAAGATCCGCCTTGGCCGTGGCTGGCAATAGCGTGAGCACGCAGAGGAGGGCGGCAACTATCTGTCCGGGTTTCCAGTTTCGCATCGCGGCTCCTTATCGGTAATCTGCGTGTAGATTTTTGACGAAATAACTTTCGTCCTGTCGGGGCAATTTTGTCCCTTGTCGCCCGTGCGCTCCAAAAACACAATGAAAACAAAAGCCGGGCTGATAGCGTTAATTCTAAATTAATCAATCTTTTCAAATAGTAAACGGAAGCCCGTTAACGATACATCAAGGTTAATACTCCATTATCAGCGTTGTTAAGCATATCCCGAAATGCGTGAAAACGCGCCTCGGACACGATGTGCGCGAGAACAACAGAAGTCTGTGTGAGTGGAGTGTGCGGTGCGTCTTGTGTCGATACGAGCGCTGTTTGGTCGTCGGAAGACCGTCGCTGAGCCGGTATGGCATTATCCTGTCACGGGCTATTGCCCGGAAGAGGGGCGCTATTATGCCGTGCGCGCGAAGCCGCGTCACATCGCCCGCAAGCCGCAGCGCCTGATCCCGCTGGTACTCACAGCTTTCGCCTATCTCTTCAATTCCAATGCGATTGCCTTTCAGGATATGGCGAGCCTCGTGCCTTCCGCCGATCTTGGCACGCATCGCTGGACGGCTTTCGTCGCCAAGGCGCCCGTCGGTTCCGTGCATCAGGCGGAAATGCCTTTTGTCGATGCAACGACGGTCACTGGCAGCATCGCAACCAACGGCATAGAAGTGCCTGGCATCGGTCGTGTGGCGCTTTCGGGTGGCAAGAAGACCGCCAAGCTCGGCCCGGATGATCCCAATCCGGATGAAAACCGCATCAACCGCACCGACAAGACCGGCCGCCTTGTCTCGGTCAAGCCAAAGGCGCCTGCCAAGGCGTTCACGGCGGGCAGCATGTTCGACAAGATCAGCATGATCACCCGCCCGCCGGAAAAAACCGACGCCAAGATGGCTTTTTCCAGTAAGCTGGAGGGCAAGGAAATCGGTATCACCATGGCCTTCCATGCCGTGAAGCCGCCAAAGCCAAGAGCGGAAATGCCGGTGCAGCTGGCCAAGCTGATCACCAATGACCAGCCGGATGTGCTGGCGCTGGGTTATGCGCCTTCCACACCCGATTATGGAAAGACCTCACCCTTCGAAAGCATCTTGAAACCGGATCCGAGCGAGGGGCGGTTCGTCCCGCCGATTGGCGATGAAGATCATGGATGGGCGGCAACTCCGTTGCCGCCTTCGGCATTTACTGCGAGCGAACAGAAGTGCCTTGCCGAGGCGGTCTATTTCGAAGCGCGCGGCGAGACGGTCAAGGGGCAGGTGGCTGTGGCGCAGGTGGTGCTCAACCGCGTGCGCAACCCGGCCTATCCGAACACGATCTGCGGTGCGGTCTATCAGAATCGCGACTGGCTCAATGCCTGCCAATTCTCCTTTGCCTGCGATGGCCAGAAGCACCGTGTGACCGAGATGCCGCAATGGCGTATGGCGCAGCAGGTAGCAAAGACGGTTTCCTCCGGCCAGATCTGGCTACCGGAAGTGGGCTCCGCCACACATTATCATGCGACCTATGTGAAGCCCTTCTGGGCGCCGACCATGAAGAAGCTGACCAAGATCGGCCTTCATGTCTTCTACCGCACCTATGGCGGCGGCTGGAGCTGATAAAGCAACCTCCGAAAGAAGCGCGAAGCGGCTTACCATCCCGTACCGCGACGGTAAAAGCCAAGCCCGGAAAAGCACACAACATGTTCGCGGGACGAACAGCGCGCCGCGCTGCCCGCTGATCTGTGCGAACGCGACCGACAAATCAATTTCAGTAAAAGATGGCTTCGTTTCACCGGAAATGCGCTCGGCGTTGTCTGGTATCACCGCTGTTTAATAGCCCGCTGAAAAATTTACGTTCTTTGATGTTCAGGGGGAAATACATTCGCTTGCCTGAATATAAGGCTTTATACGTTCAAGAAAGCTTTGGAATTCCATCTGAAATAGAAAACGTGTTCGCAATTTATCTTACAAATAAAAACATAAATAAATTATATATTTTAATAGTTAGATTTTATTCCACAGTATCCATTAGAAATTGTTAAATTTAATTTAGAAATATTGATATAAGTTACCGTTATCAATAAATTAGTAAAATAAAAACAATAAATATCAATATAGACATAGTTTTTTAAATAAATATAAGATCGGAATCGAATGATATCCGTGTGTTATTTTATAATGTGAGGGACTATGAATATACTTAATAAGCATTTGGCTTATTTGCTTATTGGTACATCATCTTTATTAGGATGTGCGCATGCTGCAATGGCGCAGCAGCCTGATTATGGAGCTCCGGTTCCCGTGGCCGATTTGGGTGGGGTCAACACAAGCACAGCAAGCAGTGTTACCGGGATATCCCTAGACGGCAAAGTCGTCGTTGGGAGTGCTGCGCGGTCTAACGGGTCCACTACCGCGCCTGTGATGTGGAATGGTGGTGCGCTTATTGAACTTGGAACGCTGGATAGCGGGGTATATAACGCGAAAGCTACTGCTGTTTCCGGCGACGGCAGTGTGATTGTCGGCAGTACAGGGCAAAATGGTCACGGGGCCGCTACCATTTGGCGTGCTGATTTGATAGGTCCTCAATATCTAGATCCTCTGAATAATGCCTATCAGTCCACCGCCAACAATATTTCTAGAGACGGCAAAGTGATTGTTGGAAGTTCCAATACGACTGCCTTAGGTGATAGTCATGCAATGGCTTGGGCCACAAATGGAACCCGGACTGATCTCGGCTCCTTGGGTGGTAGCTATGCCAGAGCCCAGTACGTTTCCGCAGATGGGTCTGTGATTGCAGGGCAAGCGGATACTGCGGGTCTTGATGCCCGAGGTGTCGCTTGGTTTGGTGGATTAGCACAGATTACGGACCTCGGGACTTTGGGTGGTAAAACCTCAGGGACCACAGCAGTTTCCTCCGATGGCGCTGTGATTGTGGGTTATGCTTTAACATTGCCTGGTGATACTCACGCTGTAGCGTGGTCTGATGGGAATCAACAGGCCGTAAATCTTGGAGCGTTGGGAGGTACCTCTTCAATCGCATCAGCAGTTTCCGGCGATGGCAAGGTGATCGTCGGGCAGGCAGCACTAGACAACGGGGACAAACACGCGACGGCATGGCTCGGTGACGCGCTTACGCCGACTGATCTTGGAAATTTGGGCGGTGCTACTTCCGCGGCGACTTTGGTTTCCAATGATGGCACTGTGATTGCCGGAAACGTGACGACGAGCGATACCGTAAAACATGCCGCGCTCTGGAAGCTTGTGACAGTAACGCCACCAGATCCCGATCCTGACCCGAATCCAAAGCCTGATCCCGATCCAAACGTAAACCCAACGCCGACGCCGGACCCGACTCCCACGCCCGTAGGAATCGATGTCACCAATACGGTTGATACGGTAGCCGCACTTGCGCACGACACCTTCTCCGTCATGGGTTCGCAGGGCGCTATCGTCGGTCGGTTGATGGGTGGAAGCAGCAGCGGTCAGGGCTTCAACGATTTCTCCGGCGCTGGCCTTGGAATGGCGAAGGCAGGCGAAAACTGGTACGGCATCTATTCCGATGTCGGCCGTGCTGGCGACAGCAAGGATGTGCTCGGCTGGATGACGCTCGGTCATGCCTTCACCGATAATTTCTCGGCGGGCGCAACCATCGCGCACACTTTCTGGCAGGACATGCCGGACAATTACGACCGCACCAACAACAATATTGGCGGCGGCATCTATGCGCAGTGGAAAGATACTACCCAGAGCGGAACCTGGTATATGCGCGGTTCCGCGGCGATCAATCGCTATGACGTTGAGCGGACGCGACAGGTTCTGGGCTATACCGAACCCGGCACCGGCGACAGCACCATCAATGGCTGGGGCGTGCAGCTTGAAGCGGGGCAATCCTTCGATCTCGGCAACAAGACGTCGCTCGGTTACTATGGCGGCTTGAGCTATACCGATCTGAAGATGGACGGTTATACCGAAACCAATGCCTATTTCCCGTTCACCTATTCGGATGTGAAATCACAGCGCACGACGGCCTATTTCGGCCTCAACTACGGCATGGCGCTGACCGACAAGGTCAACTGGTCGGTCAATGCGGAGATCGAGCAGGATCTTTCGCACAAGGACCCGAGCGTGATCGCCAGTGCCGACTATATCGGCGCATATGAGTTCGGCTCGGATACGGCGCATACACGCGGCAGCCTGTCGACCACGGTTTCCTATGCATTCAGCGATGCTGTCAGCATTGGTGTTACGCCGTATGTCAACCGCACGCTGGACAAGGATACCGCGTTCGGAGCGATCATCGGTCTTTCCGGCAAGTTCTAGGGCTTGCCACGATAGGCGCACGGTTCCGCATGAATGGAAGAGCCGGAGCCGATGACAGTTCGGCGGCGGCGTTCCGTTTGACGGAAGCTGATCTCATAAGCACAGACAGGCGGGAGAGGGTGGCCTCTTCCGCCTGTGTCATTCCAAGGCGTACTGTTTCCATCGCCGTAATTGAGCGCTTTCGATTGCCCGCATTGGCCAATCTTGCAGGGCGACTCTTCTGGTTAAAGAGCAAAGCGGGCTTGTCCGGTGCGAAATGTGCTCATTCGCGCTGTGCCCACCGTGATCGGCTGGGGATAGCGGCAACGAAAAAGTGAAGGATTCGCGCCACATTCTTCGTCTTTGGGCGGAAAATGAGTCGCACCATTAGCTATCCAATTGTTTTTTATGAATAAAAAACCTTCTGGAGCAGTGGCTTCACCGCCTTGACTACCGGGCGGCGTGTCAATATGTTGCGCGCAACTTGGAAATGGGTTTTTGAACCTGCCTTTCTTGAAAAAAGGAGCTGCCAATGGCACGGGGAATTGAGCCCGAAAAGCCATCCGGTGCCGTCAAGGATGGGCAAGGGCAACCTGCTTCCGGGGAGCTGGATCAGCGTTTGAACCGTCTTGAGGCCGAATTGGTCAAAAAAGGCATGTTCAAAAAGCCAGCTTCCGAGGAGGAGCGGTCGGAAACGGCAAGTTCGGTCGCACAGGCCATGAAGCTTTCCAGCGAGTTTATCGCGGGAATCGTGGTGGGTGCGGTGCTTGGCTGGTTTATCGATCGTGTCGCCGGCACGTCGCCTTGGGGATTGATCGTATTTCTCCTACTGGGCTTCGCAGCGGGTGTCCTCAATGTGCTTCGTTCCGTAGGTTATGTCGCCGATCAAGGCGGCATTAAGACTAACGCGGAAAAGAGTGACAGGAAATAAGCCTTGTCGGACTTTACGGTAAAGTTCGTTCAAGTGTAAGTGATAGGCGGGCCGGATGCATGTCGGGCCCCGAGACTGAAACGCCTTCGGGTAGACCAGGTCGCCTTAGGGCAGACTAAATCGCCTTAGGGCAGGCCAAATCGCCTTCGGGCAGGGAAGACAGACGAGGTTAAGGTGGCGAACGATCCGATCCATCAGTTCCAGATTTCTCGGTGGATTCCCATCGATGTAGGCGGCGTTGACCTGTCGTTCACGAATGTTTCGGCTTTCATGGTCGCAACTGTCGTGGTCGCTTCGGGCTTCCTTTATCTGACGTCTTCGGGCCGCGGTCTTATCCCGACCCGTCTGCAGTCGGTTTCGGAAATGGCCTATGAATTCGTGGCGACAAGTCTCAGGGATTCGGCCGGATCGAAGGGCATGAAGTTCTTCCCCTTCGTCTTCTCGCTGTTCATGTTCGTGCTGGTCGCGAATTTCATCGGTCTCTTCCCGTATTTCTACACTGTAACCAGCCAGATCATCGTGACGTTCGCTCTCGCGTGTCTGGTCATCGGTACGGTCATCATCTACGGTTTCTTCAAGCACGGTTTCGGCTTCCTCAAGCTGTTCGTGCCGAGCGGTGTTCCCGGCATTATCGTGCCGCTGGTTGTCGCCATTGAAATCATCTCGTTCCTGTCGCGTCCGATCAGCCTCTCAGTTCGTCTTTTCGCGAACATGCTCGCAGGCCACATCACGCTCAAGGTTTTTGCCGGCTTCGTTGTTTCGCTGGCTGCCCTTGGTCCGATCGGCGTCGGCGGCGCGGTCCTGCCGCTCATCATGACGGTTGCGATCACCGCACTCGAATTCCTCGTAGCCTTCCTCCAGGCCTACGTGTTTACCGTTCTCACCTGCATGTACATCAACGACGCAGTACATCCGGGACACTGAGTTCAAACCGGCGGGCGACCGCCAGAACTGAAATCCGCGCTTATATTTCAATCCAGAAGGAGCTTAACATGGAAGCGGAAGCAGCAAAGTACATCGGCGCCGGTCTCGCCTGTTTCGGTATGGCCGGTACGGCTCTCGGCCTCGGCAACATCTTCGGCCAATACCTCTCCGGCGCTCTGCGCAACCCGTCCGCTGCTGACAGCCAGTTCGGCCGTCTGGTATTCGGTTTCGCCGTTACGGAAGCTCTGGGCATCTTCTCGCTGCTCATCGCGCTTCTGCTCCTCTTCGCCGTCTAATAAACGGTTTAAGAGTCTGGCCTGCCGCGATCTGTATCTCGTAATGCAGCGCGGCTGGCCTTTGCATATGACGTCTGAGTAGGCATGATCCCGGAAGACGGGAACCGGTTTTCGGATCAGATCATGCTGGATTTAAGGGGAAATCTGGATGTTCGTGTCCACGGCGTTTGCCCAAACCGCCACCGAATCGCAACCGGCACCAGCTGCTGGCGAGCACGGCGCAGCCGATGCTGTGCACACCGAAACCGGGGTCGCGCACGATGCCGGACACGGCAGCGGCGTATTCCCTCCGTTCGATTCCACCCATTACGCCTCACAGGTTCTGTGGCTGGCGATCACGTTCGGTCTTTTCTATCTGTTCATGTCCCGCGTGGTTCTGCCGCGTATCGGCGGCGTGATCGAGACCCGTCGTGACCGTATTGCTCAGGATCTCGAGCAGGCTGCCCGTCTCAAGCAGGATGCCGACAACGCCATCGTTGCTTATGAGCAGGAATTGGCCCAGGCCCGCACCAAGGCTGCTTCGATTGCTGAAGCCGCCCGCGAAAAGGGCAAGGGCGAAGCAGACGCCGAGCGCGCTGCTGCTGAAGCCACTCTGGAAAGCAAGCTCAAGGAAGCCGAAGACCGCATCGCTGCGATCAAGGCCAAGGCCATGAGCGACGTCGGCACCATCGCCGAGGAAACCACGGCTGAAATCGTCGAACAGCTTCTGGGCACCAAGGCCGACAAGGCTTCGGTAACAGCCGCTGTTAAGGCCGCGAACGCCTGAGGAGAGGTCAATGGACGCTACATTTTGGGCACTTGTTGGCCTCATCATCTTCCTGGCGATCCTCGCCTATCTGAAAGTTCCGGCTATGGTCGGCCGTTCGCTCGATGAGCGCGCAGACCACATCAAGAAGGAACTGGAAGAAGCCCGTACGCTGCGAGAAGAAGCGCAGCAGCTTCTGGCCGAATACCATCGCAAGCGTAAGGAAGCCGAAAAGGAAGCAGGCGATATCGTCGCCGCTGCCGAACGCGAAGCCAAGGCTCTTCTCGAAGATGCCAAGCGTGCGACAGAAGAATATGTGGCCCGCCGTAACAAGCTGGCTGAACAGAAGATCGCAACCGCTGAAGTCGACGCTATCAATGCCGTCCGTGCTTCGGCTGTGGATCTCGCCGTTGCTGCCGCTGGCAAGCTTGTCGCTGACAAGGTTGACACGAAGGTCTCCGGCGGTCTGTTCAAGGACGCATTGGTTCAGGTCAAGTCGAACATGAACTAAGGTTTTCGCGACCGTTAGAGTTTTGAAATGCCGCCTGAAAGGGCGGCATTTTTGTTTTGAACAGAGCCTTTGAGCACGTCTCGAAGAGCGTGAAGCGCCTTTGCAGGGTCAGATAATACGTGCGTAAAAACAAAGTTAGAGCGTCACGACATTCAACCTTCACTGAAGCCGCTCCAAGGCTTCGCGTACCGACCACCGCACGCCAAGGTGGGGCGGAGCAGGCAGACTGTGCACAGATGCGCTGGAGCACACCCGAAACGTTTCCGCCTGATCCATGGAAACCCGGCCTGCTTCAGCTCAATTAGACGTGCATTCAATGATCAGGGCAGGCCGAACAACGCCAATGAATACGGTCTCTGGGCAGTTATCTCTCTGATACGACTCGGCGGTGAGGCTCAAACCGTCCCTTGATCGGCGCGAAAGTGTAACGGTGTAGGCCGGGCACGGGGCCGTTACTTTCGATCGCCGTGCGGTGTCTGGCCGTTCCATAGCCCGCATGAACTTCCATGCCGTAGACGGTATGGACGCTGCCCGCGCGCTCCATCATGCGGTCTCGCGTTACCTTGGCGACGATGGAGGCAGCTGCAATCGACACCGAACGCTGATCACCTTTCACCAGGGCGGATCCGGGGCAGGGAAGGCCGGGCGGTACGTCGCGGCCATCAACCAGTGCATGGCAAGGCTGCAAGACGAGACCGTGCACAGCGCGGCGCATCGCTTCCAGCGCGGCTTTGCGAATATCAGTCGCGTCGATACTGCGTGCGCTGAGGCTCGCGACGGAAACACTGACGGCCTTGGCCAGAATGGTCTCGTACAGAGCATTGCGCTTGGCGGCATTGAGACGCTTGGAATCGTCCAGCCCATCAGGGAGGTCGCCTGCATCCAGCAGGACCGCCGCAGCCACGACCGGACCGGCCAGCGGTCCGCGCCCCGCTTCATCGATGCCAACTATGTGCCGTAGCCCACGCGCAAGAAGCTTCGCTTCTTCAGAGAAGTCTGGAGCTAATGGAATATCAAAGAGAAGGGGAGAATCAGAAGCCGTGCGTTTCATAAGGTGGCGATGTTCGCATTGCCCCCGATTCTCCGCAAGGTCCTGCCAAGAGGAATGGTGGCGGGAAGCAGGACCTTATCCACCTGAGGGGACAGGCGGAAGCTTATTTGGACTTCGATCGCATTTTGATCTGATTGGATCAGACCAGCGCTCTAAGTCGCCTTACAGAGAGAATAATCTTGCTGATCTTCGTGCCTCACTCTGGTTCAATTGCGCTCTGGCTTGCACGTTGTGTGGTGTTAAAACAGTGACAACTGCTTGCCGCCTTTCTGGACGGGTTCGAACAGATCGGTGCGCAGGTGTTTGCGTTGTGTATTGATGCCGAGCTTACGGGCGGTCATTTCGAACCTGCGGCCGATCTGCCAGGCATAAGGGCCAGTGCCGCGCATCCGCTTGCTCCATTCGGCGTCGTAATCCTTGCCGTCGCGCATCGAGCGCACCAGCGACATCACATGCCGGTAGCGGTCCGGATAATTGCGCAGCAGCCAGTCTTTGAACAAGGGCGCCACTTCCAGCGGCAGGCGCAGCAGCACGTAACCAGCCTCGCGCGTACCCTGCGCATAAGCCGCGTCAAGTATACGTTCGATCTCGTGATCGTTGATGCCCGGAATGACGGGTCCCATCAACACTGAAGCTGGAATGCCCGCGTCGGTCAGCTTGCGGATTGCCTGAAGGCGCAGGCTTGGCGTGGACGCGCGCGGCTCCATCGTGCGCGCCAGATGTGCGTCCAGCGTCGTCACCGAAAGCGCAACCTTGGCGAGGCCCTTTTCGGCCATGCGGCTCAATATGTCGATGTCACGCACAACAAGGGCGGATTTCGTCACGATACCGACCGGGTGATTGGCCGCTTCCAGCACTTCGAGAATTTCACGCATGATGCGCCATTTCTTCTCGATTGGCTGATACGGATCGGTATTGGTGCCGATGGCGATCGTCTTCGGCTGATAGCCTGCCTTGGCCAGTTCGCGCTCAAGCAGGCGCGGCGCATCCGGCTTGGCGAACAGGCGCGCCTCGAAATCGAGACCGGCAGACAGACCCATATAACTATGCGTCGGTCGGGCGAAACAATAGATGCAGCCATGCTCGCAACCGCGATAGGGATTGATCGAACGGTCGAAGCTGATGTCGGGTGAATCGTTGCGGGTGATGATAGTGCGCGGCTTTTCCACCTGAACATCGGTGTTGAAGGCAGGCAATTCCTCCAGCGTCGTCCAGCCGTCGTCGAAATCCTGGCGCGTGGTCGGCTCGAAGCGTCCCGTCGGATTGATGCCCGCACCACGCCCGCGCCGCCGGCTGTGATCAATGCGCAGACCCGCTTCGCTGACAAGCGCATTGGCATGCTCCGCACGGCCTGTGCCGAATGCGGCTATATCGGCCTGCTTGATGATATCTGCGTGCTGGATCGCTGCCATCTTCATCTCCCTGCGGAGCTTCAAAGCATGTCCGGATTAGCCTTTGATGGCTTGCAAGCGGCAATGCTTCTGGTAATTGTCCGACTCTGTCTGATGAATCTATTCCTATCCGATGAATTGGAACAAAGCAAGAACATACTGCGTTCTGCTTCCAGTTCACGCGGTGTTGATATATGAAGCGTCCATGCTGTCCGTGATCATTGAAACACTGAATTCCGAAAAGCCTTTGGCGCATACACTGTCGGCGCTTGTGCCCGCCGTGGTGGAGGGGCTGGTACGGCGTGTTCTGGTAATCGATGAAGGCTCTTCAGACGAAACCGCACTGGTTGCCATTGGCGCTGGATGCTCATTCAGCGATGGCGCGGATATCGAAGCGGCTCTCGGTGAGATCCGCACGCCATGGGTTCTGATTTTGGCTCCGGGAGCCGTACCGCAGGACGGCTGGGAAGAAGTGGTTCGTCGCCATATCGATGGCGCAAGCGAGCCTGCGCGGTTCACGCCTGCCGGAGAAGGCAGGTTGGGCGGTCTGAAGGCTGCATTGTTCGGCGGTGGCGCGGCGCTCAACGCCGGGCTACTGGTTCGGCTGGAAACGATCAAGCCGCTGCTGATCGACGGGATGGCTTTCGCGCAATTGCCGCGCCAGTTGAAGCCGGTGCGCCTCAAACATGGCATCTACCCGCCGGAGCAGGATTAAAATCAAAAACAGAAAAAGGCGAAGCCTGAGCTTCGCCTTTTTGCAAGATAACAGCTTTCGCTCTATCTTGATTAGTTCTGGTAGCTCGAAGGCGAAGCGTCGCCAAAACGATGAGCCGAACCATCCTGATAGGTCGAACCCGTATTGATCGTCGCGGTCGCGGTGTGATCAACGGTCTGCGAAGCAACCGGCGTGCGGTCGTTTGCATAAAGGTCAGCAGGTTCGCCAACATGTGGGTTTTCGGCGAAAGCAGCACCGGCGCTAAGAGCAACGGCAACGGCAGCAAGAGCAAACTTTTTCATTTTCATATTCCTTTAAAGATCGCCCTTCGGATGGCGCCCGAACCAATCGGGAAGCAAGTAAGGGCACCCGGGTGGCTAAGGCACCATCCTTCGGGGAGATAACTGTTGGAGCCGGGTTTGTTATCGAGGCCCGGCCTTGGGCGTCAGCGTTTGTGCGCGACGCCCGTTGTGCGATTAGGCTGGATTAGTTCCGGTAGCTCGAAGGCGAAGCATCGCCAAAACGGTTTGCAGAACCATCCTGGGAAACCGAACCCGATTGGATCGTGGCGGTTGCGGTACGATCAACGGTCTGCGAAGCAACCGGGGTGCGGTCGTTTGCATAGAGGTTTTCAGGTTCGCCAACATATGGGTTTTCAGCGAAAGCAGCACCAGCGGTCAGAGCAAGGGCAGCAGCAGCAAGAACAAGCTTCTTCATTTTCGTATTCCTTTATAAAATTGCCGCGCGAATGACACCCATTCACTGGGGCCTGTTCGGGGCGCCCGGTTGGCTAAAATGCCATCCATCGGGGGAGGGGGATTGAACAGAAGGCCGGGATTGCTTGGGAGGGTTCCGGCCTGTGGGCGTCAGCGGCATTTTGCGCGACGCCCATAATGCGGTCAGGCTATCTTAGTTCTCAAAGCTCGAAGGCGAAGCATCGCCAAAGCGGTTTGCAGAACCATCCTGAGAAACCATGCCCTTGTGAGCAGCGTTGATCGTTGCGGTTGCAGTGCGATCAACGGTCTGTGCAGCAACCGGGGTGCGGTCGTTTGCATAGAGGTTTTCAGGTTCGCCAACATATGGGTTTTCAGCGAAAGCAGCACCGGCGCTTAGAGTGAGGGCGGCAGCAGCAAGAACAATCTTTTTCATTTCCTATCTCCTTGGAAATTGGAGCGGCGTTTCTTTTTCGTCGTTCCGATGCACCTGAAATGGGTGACAGTGGAGAAAAGTTCCAGTCACGAAAATGTTTTATTAATCACACATTCGTGCTCGTTAATATTTGGAAACATTCAGAGATGTGAAAAATAAATTAATTAAAACAATATTTTGATTGATATACCAGCATTCACGTGTCTGTTATATGACGGTTTTTGTTCATGAATCTCGAACAGACTGTACGTGTTTATTGTCCAATAAGGGTGAACAGTAGCTAGCTTCTGAATAGGATGTAATCGACTGTGGCCGGAATGAGGTTTTCTTCGGGCGGTTTGCGTGCGTAGCGTCGCCGAGAATCAGAATGAATCAGAATAGGGTTGATACGGTTGCCAGATTCACGAAGCGGCTGTGCCGGTGGCGATGACAAACCAGTCCGGCTTTTCGGCTCTGATGTTGGTGGCTGCTGTCTGCAACGCATCGTCATCGGCGAAGATCGCAAAGCAGGTCGCGCCGGAACCGGACATCTGAGCGTAAAGCGCATCGCTGGCGCGTAACAAAGCGAGCTTGTCGCCGATTTGCGGGGCGAGGCCAAGTGCTGGCGACAGAAGATCGTTGCGGGTAGCGCCAAGATAATGGCAGAGCGCGCTGAGTTCGCTTTGCCCGGGCGGCGGCAAGGCGGGATTGTCCCGCTTGTCGAGAGCGCGGAACACGTCGGGCGTGGCAAGCGCCGTGCCGTCATTGACGAGCAGCAGCGGCAGGGCCGGCAGTCCGGTAACGGGGGCGAGGTCTTCGCCGATGCCGCGCGCTGTCAGCGGCGTGCCATGCGCCGCACCGTGCAGGCACATGGGCAAATCAGCGCCGAGCGTCAGACCGAGTGCCGCCAATGTGTCGAAGTCACAATTCAGCGCCCACAGCGTGTCGAGGGCAAGCAAGGTCGCTGCCGCATCGCTGGAGCCGCCGCCAATGCCCGACGCGATGGGCAGGTTTTTCTCAAGGTGAATGGCAACGGGCGGCAGATCGCAGGCGGCATGCGCTCGCAACGCATCGCGCGCCTTGAGCACCAGATTACCGCCATCCAGAGGGACAGAAGAGGCAAAAGGTCCGCTGACCGTGAACTCGTCTTCCGGGGCGTCAGCAACCGTAATCGTGTCGCCGAAGTGCGCAAAGGCCACCAGCATGTCGAGCAAATGATAGCCGTCGTCACGCCGTCCGGTGACGTGCAGCGCGAGGTTGATTTTCGCCGGGGCAAGACGGGTAACAGACCGGCTGGCTACAGGCCGGGCGCGCAACAGAGTGTCGGTCATCGAGGGTAAGCGGATCAGTCTTTCTTGACGTAATATTCGCCGGTTTTCGGATCCTGCACCAGCGTGCCGTTTGCACGGTTTTGCGCTTCCTTCTCGGCCTGACGGACACGCTGCGATACACGAGTAGCCTCGCGCTTGAACGAGCGGTAGCCATACCAAGCGGCAATGGCGATCAGCAGCAGAAAAATGAGCTGTGGCATGGCCAAGTCCCTTCGGCTTGCGCATTGGCCCGCAAGGTTTGCCCCGGCATATGCGCATGATGTGTGTGTGCGGGCGCACTCTGATTGCGCCCTGTCATTTCTGACATCCTATCACGTTAAACCGTGATGTTTCAAAGGCCATAGCGTCCCCAAAGCGCTTTTTCTTCGGCAACAGAAAGTAAGCCGTCTCCAAGATGGGCGGCAATTTCCGCCGGTTCGATGCCGGATAGCGCAGACGAGAGCGCCATGCCGACGCCGGGAACCTTGCGGCCAAGCAGTCCGCGCTGCGGCTGGATCAGCTTCAGTTCTATCTTGTCGCCATAGGTCTTGCGCAGGAAACTGCGCATATCGCCTAGACCGTCGATGAGGCCGAGCTGCAATGCCGTAGTGCCGGTCCAGAACAGGCCGGTGAAAAGATCGGATTCTTCAACAAGCTTGCTGCCGCGCCGCTCCTTGACCATGTCGATGAAGGTTTCGTGGATTTCGAGTTGCAGCGATTTCAGCCGCTCTATGTCGGCCTTCTTTTCCGGCTGGAACGGATCGAGCGTGACCTTGTTGCTGCCCGCCGTATAGACGCGCCGCTCGACGCCGATTTTCTTCAGCAGTTCCGGAAAACCGAATGAAGCCGACACGACACCGATAGATCCGACGATTGACGATGGATCGGCGATGATCTCGTCGCCCGCAAGCGCAATCATATAGCCGCCGGATGCGGCCACATCCTCAACGAAGATGAAAACTTTCTTCTGATGTTCGGATGCGAGGTCGCGGATACGGCGATAGATGAGGCGCGACTGCACCGGAGAGCCGCCGGGAGAGTTGAGCGAAATCGCTACAGCGGGCGCATGCTTGTTGCTGAAGGCCTTTTCCAGAACGGCGGCGGTCGATGCCAGCGAGAGGGAAGGGCGCAGCGCGGAACCGCCGGTCATGATGGCGCCATGCAGGCGCACAACGGGAATTTCGATTGCAGCGTTGCGAAAGCGGCGCGGAACAAGACGCGTCAATAAACCGGGCAAGGTAAACTCCGAACTGGATCAACTATTGAAAGCGAATGTAGGAAGCAATCTTGGAAACACAAAGAAAACCCTCCGAAAATTTAAATCTTCGGAGGGTGAATAGGTCAGCTTTTCGCGGGTCTGGCCACCAGCCGCAACAGCCCGTAGCCGAATATGGCGGAGAGGGCGGAACCGGCCAGCACGCCAATTTTCGTTTCGGTTTGCAGGAGATCGGACGGGAACGACAACAGGCCGATGAAAATGCTCATGGTGAAACCGATGCCGCACAGGATCGAGACGCCATAAAGCTGTGCCCAGCTCGCACCCATCGGCCTTTGCGCAAGGCCGCTCTTGATGGCGAGCCATGCCGCACCGAAGACGCCGAGCTGTTTGCCGACGAAAAGACCAAGCAGAATGCCGAGCGTCAGCGTGTCGCCGAATACGGAACCATCGAGGCCGCTAAAGGAAATGCCCGCATTGGCAAAGCCGAAAATCGGCACGACGATGAAGGCGACCGGCTTTGCCAGTGCGTGCTCGAGCATATGCAGTGGTGAACTCATATCGTCCGGCTTGCCGGGTGCCGCCTTCAGCGGGATCATCAGCGCCGTCACGACACCGGCCACGGTTGCATGAACGCCGGAATTCAGCACGAAGAACCAGAGGATCGCGCCGCCGATCAGATAGGGCAGAAGCTTGATCACGCCCAGACGGTTCATCGCGAACAAGGCAAGAGCGGTTGCAAAAGCCCCGCCCAGATAAGGCATCGAGATTTCAGCCGTGTAGAAAATAGCGATGATGACGACGGCGGCAAGATCGTCGAGAATGGCGAGCGTCGCCAGAAAGACCTTGAGGCTTGAAGGCACGCGTGAGCCAAGCAGCGACAGGACGCCGAGCGCGAAGGCGATATCGGTTGCGGAAGGCACCGCCCAGCCGCGCAGCTTTTCGGGATCGTTGAAATTCAGCGCTGCGAATATGAGCGCAGGCAGGATCACGCCGCCTGCCGCAGCAATGCCCGGCAGCATCCGGTTTGGCCAGCTTGCGAGCTGCCCGTCGATGAATTCGCGTTTGATTTCCAGCCCGACGAGCAGGAAAAACACCGCCATCAGGCCATCATTGATCCAGTGCGCAAGGCTCAATGGACCGATATAGACATGAAGAGCGTCGAAATAGGTTTGTGAGAGAGGTGAATTGGCTACGATGAGCGCAAGCGCTGCCGCTGCCATCAGCACAAGGCCGCCGGCAACCTCGCTATCCAGAAAGCGTCGCATAAGGGATACGGGGCGAGCGGAATTGGGACTGTGGTTCATCGGTCTCCTTAACGAAACGATCAGGTGATTTGTGGCGCATCCACTTCGTAGAGCACAAGGTTGCGGTCTGTGATGCCAAGCGTCGGCCATGTCGAACGCCAGGCGGCAATGTGCCCGGAGGCAAAATGTTTGTCCAGCGAAGCCCGATCCAGCCATAGTTCTTTTACATGGATAAGGCCGGGGTCGAGAATGTCAGCGGCATAGGAATATTCGATGCAGCCCGCCTCGGCGCGGCTGGCCTCGATCATGCGCTGCATGGCCGGGCGCGCTTCATTCAAATTCGCAGCAGGAAGCCGAACGGTTCCGACAATAAGCAGCACGGGTTTATTCTCCGGGGATTAAAAAAGCGCGGTCTGGCCATTATTAATGGCATTGGCGCGGGGCGTAAAACCGTTTCCGCTGTCGCCATGCAGGATGAGCGGCGGCATGAAGGCCAGACCTGCGCGGCTGCCGCGGGTTCCGGTGACGACGATACGGATTGCCGCCGCATCGTTGCGTGGATGCACCGGCACGATGTGCAAACCACCAAACCGTCTGGCAAGCGATTCCAGAATGGGCGCGATGGAGCCGGGCCGCGCGATGATGGCAATGCCGCCGCCCGGCCTGACGATGGCCGCAGCCGTGCGCACCCATTGCTCGAACATGCCGTCTGGCATCACATGCGCTTCCGCCTTGAGCGGATCGGGCGTGCGCCGGTCTGCCGCTTCGTTGAAAGGCGGGTTCATGATGGCGAAATCGAAACTGTTATCGGCAAGGCCTGCCGAAACACGCGCCTTTCCGGTCAAGGCCACGTCGGCTTCCACAATCGCAATACGGTCTGCCAAAGCGGCGTTCAGCGGATGGGCGATGGTCTTCCTGGCAAAACCGACCATCAGGCCGGAGCGTTCGACAAGCGTGATCCGGCTTGCCGGGCACCGGGCCGCAACAGCAAGACCGGCAGCGCCTGCACCGCTGCCGAGATCGGCAAGATGGCCAGCGAAGCCCTCCGGCACCGCGCTTGCGAGGATCATCGCATCGACGCCGGAGCGATGACCTTTCATTGCCGGTTGCACGAGATGAAAAGCGCCGCGATGAAAGACATCGAGCGTTTCTTCAATCTCGTTTTCGGCAGTCAGGCTCATTTATCGCGCAGTTCGTGTTCAATCTCGGCATCGATCAGGATTTGCCGTGCTTCGTCCAGCTGATCTTCGCTGACCAGAAGGCGACGCGGCAGAACGCCCAGCGATCCCTCAATAATGCTCATATTGGTATCTGCAATGAAATAAGCTATTCCCGCCTCCTTCATCAAGGCTTCGGCGAAAGACAGCAGGACGGAATCGTTGGTGCGGATAAGTTCGATCATTTACCCACTTTGTAGCCAATGCACCGCATTGACAACTGCTTCCGTCAATGTTGAACAGGCTGTGAAGGCACGGAATGCGTCTTGAGCATTCCGCTGCGCTTAAATATGGTGGCGGCCCCATCAAGGAGTAATGGCATTGGGTGTGGTTCTGAATCTCGACGACAAGAAAAAGCAGACAGGATCGGTGCAGCCGCTTGTCGACCTGACGAAGGCCGATATGGCGCGCGTGAACGAAATGATCCTGTCACGTGCCGGTTCCGACGTCGAAATGATTCCCGAAGTCGCCAATCATCTGATCTCGTCGGGCGGCAAACGCCTGCGCCCGATGATGACGCTGGCAGCCGCCCGCATGTTCGGTTACGACGGCGACGGTCATGTGCGTCTCGCAACCGCTGTCGAATTCATGCATACGGCAACACTGCTGCATGACGATGTAGTGGACGAAAGCGATCTGCGCCGCGGCAAAAGCACCGCCCGCATGATCTGGGGCAACCAGGCCAGCGTTCTCGTCGGCGACTTCCTGCTCGGTCAGGCTTTCAAGATGATGGTCGATGTCGGTTCGCTCGATGCGCTCGACGTGCTGGCGACTTCCGCTTCGGTGATCGCCGAAGGCGAGGTCATGCAGCTTGCCGCCGCCAAGAACATGGAAACCACCGAAAACGAATATCTGGCGGTCATCAAGGCCAAGACGGCGGCGCTGTTCTCTGCTGCTGCCGAAGTGGGCCCGATCATCGCCGGTGTGCAGCGCTCGGATCGCGCAGCCTTGCGCGATTATGGCCTCAATCTCGGCCTCGCGTTCCAGCTGGTTGATGATGCGCTTGATTATGGCGGTTCGGCTGCCGATCTCGGCAAGAACACGGGCGACGATTTCCGCGAAGGCAAGATCACGCTTCCCGTCATTTTGAGCTACCGCCGTGGCACGGATGAGGAACGCGCTTTCTGGAAGCACGCCATCGAAGACGGTGCGAGCGACGACGCATCGCTGCAAAAGGCCATCGGCCTGATGACCAAGCACGGCGCGATTGCCGACACGGTGCAGCGCGCGCGTCACTTCGGCGAGATTGCCCGCGACGCTCTGGCGCCGCTCAAGACGTCGCCGGAAAAAGATGCGCTGATCGAAGTCATCGATTTCTGCATCAGCCGCGTGAACTGAGTTTCCAGACGTCTTTCGCGTTTTTTGGATATTTTCCAACAGGGATCGATCAAGAAAAGCTTTCCATCACAGATGCTTTTCTTGCCCCCTCATCCCAAAAAGGCCATGCTTGGCGTGCCTGTTCCGTTAAGGTCTAAGTGCGGTGCGTTGGAGGCGATCGGCGATTCGTTGCCGGTTTCGCATATGGGAATTTGAGAAGAGGATAGGGCTTCATGCGGCATGGAATGAAACACGGCCCGTTTTATGGTTTGCTTCTTTCGCTTCTGGCGGGAATTGCAATGCCTGCCAGCGGAGCATTGGCCAAGACGGCAGCCGATCCCGCTCCTGTCGCTACGCCTGCTGTTCGGGCCGGTTCCTTTGCAGGCGCCTATCTGGCGGGCCGCACCGCCGAAGCCGATAATAATCTCTCCACAGCCGCCGATTTCTATCGTCAGGCCATGGCCTTCGATCCGGGCAACAGTCAGGTCAAGCAGGACCTGCTTCTGGTCCTGTTGACGGAAGGCCGTTTCAAGGACGCGCTGCCGCTTGCGTCCGAATTGCAAAATACACCGGATATCGAGCGCTTCTCCCGCGTTGCCCTTGCCATCGACGCCATTTCCAAAAAGCAGTATCGCAAGGTCGGTCCGCTTCTGATGCTGTCCATGCAGTCCGATATGGATCGTCTTGCGACCGGCTTCATGAATGCCTGGGTCAAGGTCGGGCAGGGCAATCCCAAGCAGGCGCTGGCCGATATCAAGAAGATGGAAGGCCCCGAATGGTATGGCCTGTTCCGCACCTATAATTCCGCTTTGATCGCCGATCAGGCCGGGATGAAGAAGGAAGCGGCTGATTTCTACCAGCAGGCGCTTGATGATCGTCCCGGCGGCAGTGCTGCGCCGGACACCTATGAACGCGTCATCATGGCTTATGCCTCATTCAAGCTGCGTCAGGGCGACAAGGATGGCGCGATCCAGCTTCTGAAGGATGGCGAGGAGCTTTTGAACGGTCGCATGACCCTGACCGAACTGCGCGAGCAGATCGAGGCGGGGCGGAAAATCGACCGTCTGATCGAAACGCCGCAGCAGGGCGCCGGCGAAGTTCTCTATACGCTCGGCACGGCAATCAATCGCAGCGGCGCGGAGGCTTTTGCCAAGCTTTATCTGCAGCTCTCGCTGCCGTTGCGTCCGGGCAATGATGCTACCTTGTTCCAGCTTGGCGATATTTCGGCAAAGCTGCGCCGTCCGGAAGCGGCGGTCGCATATTATGCGGAAGTGCCGGAAACCTCGCCCTATCGCCGCGATGCCGAAATGCAGCGCGCGCTGAACCTTGCCGATAACGACAAGTCTGCCGAGGCCATCGAGCAGTTGAAGATATTGCTGGGCCGCGACAAGACCGACATTCGCACCTATCTGGCGCTGGGCGGTGTTTACGCGCAGGACAAGAATTTCGCTGAGGCAGCCAAAATTTATGATGGTGCTGTCGAGCAGATCAAGACGCCGGAACGCAAGGATTGGCCGGTCTTCTACCAGCGCGGCATCGCCTATGAGCGCCTGAAGCAGTGGGATAAGGCCGAACCGAGCTTCAACAAGGCGCTGGAGCTTTATCCCGATCAGCCGCAGGTGTTGAACTATCTCGGTTATTCCTGGGTCGACATGGGCATCCACCTCGATCGTGCGCTGGACATGATCAAGAAGGCTGTCGAACTGCGTCCGCAGGACGGTTACATCGTCGATTCGCTGGGCTGGGCCTATTACAAGCTTGGTCGTTACGACGAAGCGGTGGTGGAACTGGAAAAGGCCGTGAAACTGCGGCCGGAAGACCCGACCATCAACGATCATATGGGCGATGCCTATTGGCGCGTTGGCCGTCAGCTTGAAGCGACGTTCCAGTGGCACCATGCGATTGCAGGCAAGCCGGAGCCGGAAGACCTCGTCAAGATCGAGGAAAAGCTGAAGAAGGGTCTGCCCGATGTTCCGGGCCAGTCGTCCGCCGATGCGACAAAGCCCGGCGAGAAGACGCCGGATCAGCCGAAACCGGAAGAACCGAAGCAGGACACGCCTGCTGTCGCGCCTGCGCCAGCTGCGCCCGCACCGGAAAAGCCGACGACGGATTAAAAGCGGCAGGTACGTTCGGTTTCAGGGCGATGTGACATGAAACCGGCAGCCTGCGCTTGACCCTGCGGTGCTGATGTATGATCTGGCAGGATTTTTATCCGAAAACCGGTTGCCACTTTTCGGAAATCCTGCTTAGACCGGGCCATCATTTCAATAACGAGGCCCAGCCCGGTGTCTAATTCGTCCAGCATGTTGCCAGCACATATGCATCCCACCCGTTCCTTTCAGGGCCTGATCCTGACGCTCCATCACTATTGGGCGGAACATGGTTGCGCTATTTTGCAGCCTTACGACATGGAAGTGGGTGCGGGTACGTTCCATCCGGCAACCACGCTGCGTTCGCTCGGGCCGAAGCCGTGGAAAGCCGCCTATGTGCAGCCGTCGCGCCGTCCAAAGGATGGCCGTTATGGCGAAAACCCCAACCGGCTGCAGCATTATTACCAGTATCAGGTCATCATCAAGCCGTCGCCGCCGAACCTTCAGGATCTCTATCTCGGTTCGCTGAAGGCCATTGGCCTTGATCCGACGCTGCATGATGTGCGCTTCGTGGAAGACGACTGGGAAAGCCCGACGCTCGGCGCCTGGGGTCTTGGCTGGGAATGCTGGTGCGATGGCATGGAAGTGTCGCAGTTCACCTATTTCCAGCAGGTCTGCGGCATTGAATGCTCGCCGGTTGCCGGTGAGCTAACCTATGGTCTCGAGCGCCTCGCCATGTATGTGCAGGGCGTGGACAATGTCTATGACCTCAATTTCAATGGTCTCGAAGGCGACGAAAAACTCACCTATGGCGATGTGTTCCTGCAGGCTGAGCAGGAATATTCCCGCTACAATTTCGAAATGGCCGATACCGAAATCCTGCATCGCCACTTCATTGATGCCGAGCGCGAATGCGAAGCTATTTTGAAGGCGGGCAGCACGGGCGGGGGTTCGCTGCACAAATGCGTGCTCCCGGCCTATGACCAGTGCATCAAGGCATCTCACGTCTTCAACCTGATGGATGCGCGCGGCGTGATCTCGGTTACCGAGCGCCAGAGCTACATCCTGCGCGTCCGCAATCTCGCGCGTCAGTGCGGCGAGGCATTCCTTCTGACGGATGCCGGTGGTTTCAATTTCAAGCGTGAGGGCGAGTAATGCCTGACTTACTTCTCGAACTCTTTTCCGAGGAAATCCCGGCCCGCATGCAGCGCAAGGCTGCCGGCGATCTGAAAAAGATGATCACCGATGGTCTGGTCGAAGCCGGTCTCACCTATGAAGCCGCGACCGCTTACTGGACGCCGCGTCGTCTGACGCTCGACATTCGCGGCCTGACCGTGCGTTCCAAGGACGTGCATGAAGACATCAAGGGTCCGTCGGTCACCGCACCGGAACAGGCCATTCAGGGCTTTCTGCGCAAGGCCGGTCTCACCGATGTCGCCCAGGCGCATGTGCATTCCGATCCGAAGAAGGGCGATTTCTATGTCGCCCATCTGACCAAGCCGGGCCGTCCGGCGGAAGAAATCGTCGCCGAACTCGTGCCGCAGACGATCCGCAATTTCCCGTGGCCGAAATCCATGCGCTGGGGCGCGGCTTCGGCGAAGCCCGGTGCATTGCGCTGGGTGCGTCCATTGCAATCGATCCTGTGCACCTTCGGCCCTGAAACCGAAGAAACCGTGGTTATCGATTTCGACGTTGACGGCATCAAGTCCGGCAATCTCACCTATGGTCATCGTTTCCTCAGCGACGGTCAGGCGATCAAGGTGCGCCGCTTCGACGATTATGTCGAAAAGCTGGAAAAGGCTTTTGTGGTGCTCGATGCTGAACGCCGCAAGGAAATGATTTCACAGGACGCGCATAATCTAGCATTCGCGTCGGGTCTCGAACTGGTCGAAGACGAGGGCCTTCTGGAAGAAGTGTCCGGTCTCGTCGAATGGCCGGTCGTGCTGATGGGCGAGTTTGAGGAAGAGTTTCTGGCGATACCGCCGGAAGTCATCCGCCTCACCATCCGCGCCAATCAGAAGTGCTTCGTCACCCGCAAGCAGGGCGAAACCGAAGCGCTGTCCAACCGGTTCATTCTGGTGTCGAACATCGCCGCGCGCGATGGCGGCACGGAAATCGCTTACGGTAACGGCAAGGTGGTGCGCGCACGTCTGTCGGATGCGCTCTATTTCTGGCACACTGATCAGAACGATCTGCCCGACCTCGACAAGCTGACCGCTTCGGCGGAAAAATTCGGCCTCGATCTTAAGAAGCCGCTCGACCAGCGCATGGCACGTCTGGACAACCTGAATGTGACCTTCCATGCGAAGCTGGGCACGCAAGGGCAGCGCGTTGAGCGTATCCGCGAACTGGCTGCACAGATCGCCCCGCTGGTGGGCGCTGATCCGAAGCTTGCTGCACGTGCGGCAGTGCTGGCCAAGGCTGATCTGACCACCGAAGTTGTGGGGGAATTCCCGGAACTTCAGGGCGCGATGGGCCGCAAATATGCGCTGCTTCAGGGCGAAGATGCAGCCGTCGCCACAGCGCTCGAAGAACATTACAAGCCGCAAGGTCCGTCCGATGTGGTGCCGAAGGAGCCGGTTTCGGTTGCTGTCGCATTGGCCGACAAGCTGGACACGCTGGTTGGCTTCTGGGCTATCGATGAAAAGCCGACGGGTTCGAAGGACCCATATGCGCTGCGTCGCGCAGCCCTTGGCGTGATCCGGCTTCTGCTGTCGCAGGACTGGAAATTCCCGCTGCTGCCACTGTTCCGTTCGGCCTTTGCTGCGCTGAAAGAAGGCGTGGTCCAACGCAAGCTGCGTGAATTCGAAGCCAGGCTTGCAGGTGAAAAATCCGGCGATGTCGATGGCGAACAGGATATCGACAATGCGTTGCGCAACTATGAGATTGAGGTTCGTGCCGAAGCCGACCGCAGTGCTGAGCCGGTGCTGGCCGATCTTTTGTCCTTCCTTCACGACCGTTTCAAGGTGCATCTGAAGGAAGAGGGCGCACGTTACGACGCCATTGATGCCGTGCTGACGCCGGAAGCCGACAATCTGCTTCTGGTCGCACGCCGTCTGGAAGCGCTGATCGTCTTCATCAATGAGGAAGACGGCAAGAACCTGCTGGCAGGCACCAAACGCGCCGCCAATATTCTGGCAGCCGAAGAGAAGAAGGGCACCAAGGTCGCCACGAGCGTCGATGCTTCGCTTCTCAAGGTGGACGAGGAAAAGGCGCTGTTCGAAGCGGTTACGCTTGCATCAAGCGAAACCGAAGCGGCAATCGCCCGCGAAGATTTTTCGGGTGCGATGCTGGCGCTCGCCAAGCTGCGCGGCCCGGTCGATACGTTCTTCGAAAAAGTGCTGGTCAATGATGAGGACGAAAATGTCCGCGCCAATCGTCTGGCTCTGCTCGACCTGATCCGCACGGCCACCGGCAAGGTTGCGGATTTCTCCAAGATCGCAGGCTGATAGCCAGCACTTAGGAATAGAAATGGCGCCATTACGGCGCCATTTTCGTTTGAGGGTTATTGAAGGCTTGGCCTGAGTGTCAGCGAACTCAGATCGACTTCCCCGGATGCGCCAGCCCATGGTTCGCCGACCACGCGCACCGGCTTGGCGGGATCGAAGTCCGGCATCTTCTGTTCGGTCGGGGCCGCAGCGGGCGTTACGGCAGGCTGTTCCTGAGCGTCTTCCGGCAGAGGCTTGCCCTGCATGCGCGCCATATAGGCACGAGCGCGTTTGCGCCGCGCTTCAATTTCCTTCAGCGCTTCGGCTTCAGCCGCTTGTCGCTGGTTGCACGTGCCGCAGACAGGCAGCCCGTTGGCTCCCATCCGGTCATAGCCGATATAGTCGATGGAACCGACCTCATAGGTCGTTCGCGCAGGTTCCGCCCCGTTGGCAGAGGCCACTACAGGCAGTCCGGCGATGGTCAGCGAAATGGCGATAAATCGCGATAACATTATTCACCTCAAGCATGAATAATATCATCCTGCCCTAAAAAAGCTAACAAAACGCAATTTTCCGGACCGCGTTGCCATAAATGTGCACGCGGCGGATCGCCTGTTTGCTTGCGCGCGGCTTCGCGCTTGTGTAGGCAGAAGGCGCTCATATCTATGCGTGCATCTTGTCCGAAAACCGCTTTGCACTTTTCGGGATGCACTCAATTTGGACGCCCGAGAGGCGGAAAACCAGTGTCAGATGTAATGAAATTCGATGATGAGGCAGTTCAGCGCGCGGTCGAAATCCTGCGGCGCGGCGGCCTTGTCGCCATTCCCACCGAAACCGTCTACGGCCTTGCTGCCGATGCCTCCCATGGTGAAGGTGTTGCGGGAATTTTTGCCGCCAAGGGTCGCCCGCAATTCAATCCGTTGATTGCCCATGTCAGCGGTATCGCCATGGCAGAGCGCTACGTCACCTTTGATCCGCTGTCGCGCAGGCTGGCGGAACTGTTCTGGCCCGGTCCGCTGACCATCGTGCTCCCGCTCAAAGACCATCAGGAAACAGATCGTCCGATCCATCCACTTGTGACGGCGGGACTGTCGACGCTTGCCATCCGCATGCCGCATGGCCGCGTGCAGGAGGTTATCACAGCGCTGGACAGCCCGGTGGCGGCACCGAGCGCCAACACGTCCGGGCGTATCAGCCCCACCAGTGCTGAAGCCGTCGCGGGCGATCTTGGCGACAAGATTGACCTGATCCTCGATGCGGGTCCATGCGGGGTTGGTGTGGAATCGACCATCGTGAAGGTCGAGGGTGACACGGTGCGTCTGTTGCGCCCCGGCGGGCTTGCAGCAGAAGAGATTGAGGCTGCGATTGGCAAAACCCTGCTGCGCACCGAACAAACTGAAGCCATTCAGGCGCATATCATCGCGCCGGGCATGATGGCCTCGCATTATGCGCCGGATGCGTCGATGCGGCTTGCGGTCGGTAATGTGCAGCCGGGCGAAGCGCTGCTGGCTTTCGGGCCGTCGCGCGTGGCCGGGGCCGAGACGGCAAAGGCCGTGCTGAACCTCAGCGCGGATGGCAATCTGCGCGAGGCGGCCAGCAATCTTTTCGATTTCATGCGCAAGCTCGACGCCACCGGCACCAGCACCATTGCCGTTGAACCCATTCCTTTTGACGGTCTCGGCGAGGCCATCAATGATCGTCTGAAACGCGCCGCCGCACCGCGCTAAAGCATTTTCAGCAAAAGTGCGAAGCGGTTTTGCGTGGGATAATGCGTGAAAACAGAGTGATAAGAGGCAAGACATGGACACCGGATTGATTGAACGTTTTGCCGCTATTGTGGGTGAGAAGAACGCGCTCACCGCCCCGGAAGACATTGCGCCTTATCTGATCGAGCAACGCGATCTTTATAAAGGCAATTCTCCTCTCGTGCTGCGCCCGGGTTCGACACAGGAAGTCGCGGCGATCATGAAACTTGCCAGCGAAACGAAAACGCCGGTTGTGCCGCAGGGCGGCAATACGGGCCTCGTCGGCGCGCAGACGCCGGATGAGAGCGGCACGACAATTGTGCTGGCCCTTGGCCGCATGAACAAAATCCGAGCGCTCGATACGGTCGGCAATCTGGCCACCGTCGAGGCAGGCGTTATCCTGAAAAATCTTCAGGACGCGACCGAGAAGGCAGGGCGTCTTTTCCCGCTGTCGCTGGGCGCGGAAGGTTCGTGTCAGATTGGCGGCAATCTTGGCTCCAATGCAGGCGGCACGGCGGTGCTCGCCTATGGCAATATGCGCGAGCTATGCCTCGGTCTCGAAGTGGTTTTGCCAACCGGCGAAATTCTGGACGACCTTCGCTATGTGAAGAAAGACAATACTGGCTACGACCTGAAAGACCTGTTTGTGGGTTCCGAAGGCACGCTCGGCGTCATTACGGCGGCAGTGCTGAAAATCTTCCCGCAGCCAAAGGGCAAAGGCGTTGCCTATGCCGGAATGCGCAGCCCGGAAGATGCGCTGCGTCTGTTCCAGCTTGCAACCGAACATGCAGGCCCGTCACTGACCGGGTTTGAGCTGATGCCGCGAGTCGGGGTTGAGTTCACCATGCGCCATGTCGATGGCGCACGCGACCCGCTGGAAAGCCCGCATGACTGGTATGTGCTGATCGACATTTCCTCCACGCGCTCGGAAGAAGATGCGCGCACCACGTTGGAAACCATTCTGCACGAAGCCTTCGAAGCGGATATTCTTCAGGATGCGGCGATTGCAGAAAGTGTCGCGCAGGCGCAGTCCTTCTGGAAAATGCGCGAGGAAATGTCCTGGGCGCAAAAGCCGGAAGGCGGCTCGATCAAGCACGATATTTCCGTGCCGGTCTCATCCATCCCCGCCTTTATCCACGAGGCCAATGCCGCAACGCTGGAAATGATCCCCGGCGCACGCATTGTCTGCTTCGGCCATATTGGCGATGGCAACCTGCATTATAACGTGTCGCAGCCAGTTGGCGCCGACAAACAGGAATTCCTCTCCCATTGGGGCGCGCTTAATCACCGTATCCACACAATTGTTGCAAGTTACAGGGGATCGATTTCCGCCGAGCATGGCATCGGTCGTCTGAAGCGCGATGAGCTTGCGCATTTCAAACAGCCATTTGCGCTCGATCTGATGCGCCGCATCAAGACGGCCTTCGATCCGGCGGGGATTATGAACCCCGGCAAGACGCTGTAAAACAAACAGAATTGCGATTTGAATAACGGGCGGTTTCTCCGCCCGTTTTGCTATCGGTAAACGCATATTAGGAAGAATTTCTGAATTCTTACACCTGGTTGCAATCTGATAACCAAATGAAAAAGCAGGGAAAAGTTAACCCAACTCCTTAAGGCCGCCGGTAACAAACGCGGTCTATTCTCCATCTCAACGAGGGCAGAAAGCCCAATCAAAGAGAAGCTGGAATAACCGGCTCTCGAAAGAGACAGAGAGACAGAGGCGTTGACAATGATGAGCAAGGGACTGAAGCCAGACTGGGCAGGCCGTGAACTGCGGCTCGATCCGTTTCACTTTCCGCAGGTGGTGAGCTACGCATCGCATGACGGCAATACCGACGTCACCTTCACCATCAACGAGCGTGGCGCGGTCATCCGGCAGGTTCTGCCGTCGAGCGGCCTGCCAATGTCGATTGCACTGCCGATCCATGCGTTTGTCGGTGTCGTGGCCCGTGCGGTCGAAGACGAGTATGGCGAAATCACCGTCACGCTGGAACTGATGCATCAGGACCCGCAGCTTTCCGTGCCGCTTCTGGTGGCGCATGATCTGACCGATGTTGCCGCCGATTGGCGCGCCTGGGCGGCTGCTTTCAACCTGCCGATGATGCTGGTGGAAGAAGACGGCGTTGCCCGTCCGCTTTACGAAAGCACTGGCCCGGTTCGCACCGGCCAGCCGCAAGCTCGCCGTCAGGGACATGAAACACGCCGTCGCCGCCCGCGTTTCCTCGCACGCCGCAAGGCTGGCACGCTGGGCGTCCGTCTGGTGATCGAAGGCAAGGAAATCATCGCTCGCAATTGAGCTGACTAGAGGCGGTGCATTACCCGGACGGTTCACATTGTCGTGTGACCACGATCTCGTCCCATTCTGCCGCTAGGTTTGAGAAACTGCTTCTTTTGAAGCTAAATTAATTGGCTGACCTCCAGACAAAGCCACCCGGATGGGTTTCCCCATCCGGGTTCTTTTTTATCGATCAGAGCCGGGATCTAGAGCATTTCCAGCAAAAGTGCGTAGCGGTTTTGCGTAGGATAATGCGTAAAAACAAATAGATAGAGCGGTTCCACGATTCCGTTTTAACCGGAACCGCTCTACTTCTTGCGGCTGAGAAAGGCCATAATGGCCTCGCGCGCTTCGCTGGAGGCCAGGCGTTCGCCGAAAAGCTTCGCTTCCCGCGCAATGCGATCCGCAATGTTTTCAGCTGGCAGCCGCATCAGTGAGCGGGCGATCTGCATGGCTTCCGGCGGTTTGGCGGCGATTTCTGCCGCAGCCTTCAGCACTTCCGTTTCCAGCTCGCCGCTTTCCACGATTTTGTAGACGATGCCCGCTTCAAGGGCGGCTTCCGCACTGAAACCGTGGCCGAGCGCCAGCATGGCAAAGGCCTTCTGATGCCCCATCAGCGGTGGTGCGAGCAGGCTGGAACCGGCTTCCGGCACCAGACCGAGATCGACGAATGGCGTGCGGAACAAAGCGTGCGACGTTGCGAAAGTCAGGTCGCAGTGAAGGTGGATCGTCGTGCCGATGCCAATCGCAAGGCCATCAACGCCCGAGACGACCGGCTTTTTGGCGCTCGACAGGGCGTAAAGAAAATCCAGAATATCCTTGCCCATGTCGCCGCCGCCTGCGGCTGCAGCCATGAAGTCCTGCATGTCGTTGCCGGATGAAAACGCACCCGGCACGCCAAGGAAAACATGAACGCGCACTGCATCATCGGCATCGCCATCCTTCAGCGCCTTGGCCATGGTGGCGTACATGGCGCGAGTGATGGCGTTTTTCTTGTCGGCCCGGTTCAGCCGGATAATCTGCACCGCATCGCGACGTTCAACGAGAATATGTTCGCTCACGCTCAAGCCTCCAGCGCGGATTTGGCAGCAGCAAGGCTGGCTGCGCCGGTGATGACGGTGTCTTTCAGCGACGATACTTCGGCCAGCATGTTCTCGGCGAAGAAACGGCAGAGAACGGCGCGCCCATTATCGTCGCCCGCAAGCGCCGCGCGGGCCAGATAAGCGCCGCCGGAAACGAGCGACAGCAGACGTTGGTAAGGCGTTGCACCGGCAAGCGCTGCCTCTGCGCCACCTTCAGCGACGGTCTTTTGCAGCCAGTCAGTCGCTTCGCGTGCTTCGGTCAATGCCTTTGCAAGACGTGCGCCGGTTTCGCCCAGTTCGGGGCGATTGGATGCGGCAGCCTTATCGGCATCCTGCTGCAATTCATCGAGGAAGCCCTTGATATGCTCGCCATTGCCGAGCGGCAGCTTGCGCATCACCAGATCGATGGCCTGAATGCCGTTGGTGCCTTCGTAAATCGGCGTGATGCGGGCATCGCGCAACAACTGCGCTGCGCCGGTTTCCTCGATGAAGCCCATGCCGCCATGGATTTGCACGCCAAGCGACGCGACATCGACACCGACATCCGTCGAGAAACTTTTCGCCAGCGGCGTGAGCAGACCGGCGCGGTCGCCCCAATGTTGCTTGTCTGCGTCCTCGGTCACATGGCTCATGTCGATTGCATGGGCGCAAGAATAGGTGATGGAGCGGGCGGCCTGCGTCAGCGCTTTCATGGTCAAAAGCATGCGCTGCACATCAGGATGCTCGATGATAGGACTCATGCCATTTTTCGGGTCAGCACCGATAGCGCGGCCCTGCTTGCGCTCCTTCGCGTAGTTAAGTGCCTGCTGATAGGCCGCTTCCGCCACGCCGACGCCCTGAATGCCAACCAGCAGGCGGGCATTGTTCATCATGGTGAACATGCAGGCGAGGCCGCGATTTTCTTCGCCGATCAGATAGCCGACAGCGCCTTGTTCCTCGCCTTTCACGAAGCCGTCGCCATAGATCATGGTGCAGGTCGGCGAGGCATGAATGCCCATCTTGTGCTCAAGGCCGGAGCAGAACAGATCATTGCGGCGACCGAGAGAACCATCCTCATTGACGAGGAATTTCGGGACGAGAAACAGCGAAATGCCTTTGGTGCCCGCAGGCGCATCGGGCAGGCGGGCCAGCACCAGATGCACAATATTGTCGGTCAGGTCATGCTCGCCATAGGTGATGAAAATCTTCTGGCCGAAAATGCGATAGGTGCCGTCATTGCTGCGTTCGGCGCGGCTGCGCAACGCACCAAGGTCGGAGCCGGCCTGCGGCTCGGTCAGGTTCATCGTGCCCATCCACGCGCCGGAAATGAGCTTTTCGAGATAGATATCCTTCAATTCCTTGGAGGCGTGCTTTTCCAGTGCTTCGACAGCACCCATGGTCAGCGTCGGCGCAATGGCGAATGCAAGCGTGCCGGAATTCCACATTTCGCTGACGGCGACGGACATCATGGTCGGCAGGCCCTGACCGCCATAATCCGGCGTGCCGGTCAGCGAGTTCCAGCCGCCTGCGATCCAGTCGCGGTAAAGGTCTTTCCAGCCCGGGGCGGTGGTGACGACACCGTCCTTGACGGTAGCACCTTGACGGTCGCCGGAAATGCGCAGAGGCTCGACGCGCTCGGCTGCAAATCGTCCGGCTTCCTCGAGAATGGCTTCGGCCAGATCGGCGGAAAATTCGGGAAAGCGGTTGTCTTCCAGCGCTTTCTCAAGCCCCGCAACCTTCATCAGCGTATGGGAAATTTCAGAAACCGGCGCGCGATACATCTTTCCTCCACATCGTGCTCATCAAGGCTCCTCCTCGGAAACCTCGGTCTCCGATCTGCCCGCAGGCAGAGGGAGTATCAGTCTTCTTCATGACAAGAGCTACCGGCTTATTACGTAAACGTCAATATTTTCCAGTGCTTTTATATTGCTTTGGCGCGGGCAAGAAGCAGGGCGCGTTCGCGCGCATTGTCCGTCAGTTCGGCTGCCCGGCGAAATTCCGCGCTGGCTTCCGCACTTCGTCCAAGTTTTTCCAGAAGATCGCCGCGCACAGTCTGCAGCAGATGCGAGTCTTTCAGGCGTGGCTCATCGGCAAGCGCATCGACAATGGCCAATCCCTGCATGGGGCCAAAAGCCATGCCGACAGCCACAGCGCGGTTCACTTCGACAATGGGCGAGGGCGCAACGAGCGCCAGCGCCTGATAATAGGCGGCAATGGCGATCCAGTCGGTCTCGGCGGCAGTGGCGGCGCGGGCATGACAGGATGCGATCATCGCCTGAAGCTGATAGGCGCCGGGCGCCGGGGTGAGGGCCATGGCGCGGTTGAGGCCATCTAGGCCGCGCCTTATCTGCGACCAGTCCCAGCGGCTGCGATCCTGATCCAGCAGCAGGATCGGGTTTCCGGCCTTGCCGGTGCGGGCGGCAAAGCGCGATGCCTGCAATTCCATAAGGGCGGCAAGGCCGTGGACTTCGGGCTCGTTTGGCATCAATGCGGCAAGTGAGCGCCCGAGGCGCAGGGCTTCATGGCAAAGATCGGCACGCAGCCAGTGCGCGCCTTCACTTGCCACATAACCCTCGTTGAAGATCAGATAGACCACCTCCAGCACGGCGGCGAGACGCTGCTGCCGCTCGTCGCCCTGCGGGGTTTCGAAAGTGGCTGCCGTTTCGCGCAAGGTCCGTTTGGCGCGCACGATGCGTTGCGCCACTGTGGCTTCCGGCACGAGAAAGGCGCGTGCCACTTCTGGCGTCGACAAGCCGCCCAAGAGCCGCAAGGCCAGCGCTACACGCTGCTCGGCAGGCAGCGACGGATGGCAGGCCGTAAAGATCAATCGCAACAGGTCATCGTCAATGTCTTCATCAAGCTTGGCTTCGATATTGGGATCGGCCTGTTCCAGTTCCGTGAGGTCGATTGCCAGTTCGCGATGCTTGCCGTCGATCAGCGTGGTGCGACGCAGCCGGTCGAGTGCGCGGTTCTTCGCCACCTGCATCAGCCAGGCGGCGGGGTTGCGCGGTATGCCGTCCAGACGCCAGCGCTCCAGAGCCAGCACAAAGGCGTCCTGCGCGATCTCTTCGGCAAGGCCGATATCGCGCAGCATACGCGCCAGTCTGGCGGTGAGCCTTGTCTGCTCGATCCGCCAGACTGCTTCTATGGTGGCGTCTGTCGTCACCCCTTGAGATCGCCGAAGCCTTCGGCGGCCTTTTGCACATCCTCGGGAAAGTCGCTCATTTCCTGAACGCGACGGACCTCAATAATGTCATTTTCCGAGGCCGGGCAGCGACGCGCCCATTCGATGGCTTCATCGCGGGAACGCACGTCGATCATCCAGTAGCCGCCGAGCACTTCCTTGACTTCGGCGAAGGGGCCGTCAACGACGCTGGGCTTGCCGCCCTTGAAGCTGACACGCGCACCGGCCGCGGGTGGATGCAGACCATCCAGCGTCAGCAGAACGCCAGCCTTTTTCAGCTCCTCATTATACTTCATCATGGCTTCCACCGCTTCCGCGCTGGGCATGGCGTCGGGCGCTGCCGTTGCATAGCCGCCGGGTATCATCAACATCATGAAACGCATGGGTCTTCCTCCTGAAGCGCAAACCGAAAAATGTGAGACAGTTTTCGGATAAGATGCGCGTAAAACAAACTTCTGAAGCGGTTCCGGCGATGTCGACATAACGCGAGCTGCTTCGACCGTTTCGGCTATACGACGAATGGCGAATGGCTAAATCGACAGGCTTGTAGAAAAAATTTCAAGTTATTTTGCGACAGGAAGAGGTGTTCATATCAAGAAGCAATGCGGGCCGCACCAACAGGCACAGAACAAGGACTGCCGATTGCCGCGCTTAACGGAATCTTTGCTGCATTGTATTAGAAGTTCGGAATGTTCGAGGGTGTATTCCATATGACGCTTGTTCCGTTTTTTCTGACAGCCAATCTGACGGCGGCTTGCGTCTTCGTTCTGATATTCGCCTTTGTTTCCATTCAGGAAAAGAACTATGCCGCGCCGCGCTGGTTCACCATTGCCTCCATTTGCGCAGCACTTGGCGCGATTGTCAGCTACTGGATTCCAATTGCTGTCAATCCACGCTTGCCAAGCTTCATTTCCTTTGCACTGCTGATGTCGGTATTTTTCGCGACCATTGTCGGCTTGCAGAATACCTATCGGCAGAAGACAGACTGGCGGCTGCTCGGCATATTTTTTCTCGCAGCCATTGTCTGCAATCTGCTGATCTTTGACCTGCCGAAGACGTCGCTGCCCTATCGCGCGCTCTATCAGCTGCCGCTTTGCCTCGCGCAGTTGATGATGATCCGCGTCATCTACCATTCCGGCATGCCGCGCGTGGTGGACAAACTGCTGATGGCGCTGGCAGTTTTGAGCTGCATTCATTATTTCGCCCGCGTCTTTCTCGTCGGCTGGCCCGGCACCGACACGCGGACGCAGGAACAGTCGGACAGTTTGCATGTGATTGTGTCGTTGTCGGTGGGTGTTTTCGTGCAGGTGGCGCGAGGCCTGCTGTTGCTCCTGAGCACGGTTTCGCACATGGTGGGCGAGGCGAGCGAGCAGTCGGAAGTCGATCCGCTGTCAGAGATTTATAACCGGCGCGGCTTTGACCGCCATGTCTCGCGTGTGCTGGCGCGCAAGGGCGAGCGCATTCGTTATTCGGTGATCATGAGCGATCTGGATTTCTTCAAGCGCGTCAATGACACCTATGGTCATGACGGCGGTGACCGTGTGATTGCGGCCTTTGGCAAGCTTCTGAAAAACCATCTGCCCAAGACGGCGGTCGCGGCACGCATGGGCGGCGAAGAGTTTGTCGTCTTCATCCCCGATGCGGAACTGGCGTCGGCACAGGCGCTGGCACAAAATCTGCGTGAAACGCTGAGTGATCTGCGCTTTCAGGGCAAGGCAGAGGACTGGGGCCCGACGGCCAGTTTCGGCGTGGCGGAACAGATCGAGCAGGAGAGCCTCTATGAGACCATGCGCCGGGCTGACGGCGCGCTCTATCAGGCGAAGAAAGCCGGACGCAACCGCGTCCATACAGCATAGGAATCCGCAACCGCGTCCACACGGTGTGAATAGCTGCAAACGGGCTGATAAAGATCAGCTCCGTTGAACAGGGCGGCTGCCCATATCCTCGTAGAAGCGCAGCAGATAGCCATCGGGATCGGCCACGACGAATTGTCGGTTCCCGGCCTCCATGTCGCCGTTACGATACCACTTTTCTTCGAGAGGCAGGAAAAGCGGAATATTGGCAGACTTCAGGGAAGCAATGATAGGGTCGATTGCCGAGACGCGGATCTGGACATTCAGCCCGCGTCCGAACGGATATTCAGTTGGCAGATATTGCCCACCGAATGTGCGTCCCTGATTGATCTGATCGATCATCAGCTCCACGCCGTCCCGCTCGAGATAGGCAAAACCTTCCTCAGACCTCTGATAGCGGCAGCTAAAGCCCAGTATGTCGCAGTAGAACCTCAAGCTGGCTTGCCAATCGGTGACCGCAAATTCCGGCACAAGTGCGTTCGACATATCGGTCGCAGCCTTTGCTCAGGCTTGTTTCTCGCGTTCCACCGCGCGCCAGCCAATGTCTGTGCGATAGAAACCTTCCGGCCAGTCGATCTTCCTGATGGCATCATAGGCTTTCGCCTGCGCTTCGGCGACAGTTTTGCCCACGGCAGTCACATTCAGCACGCGACCGCCATTGGCGACCAGCTGTCCGTCTTTCTCTGCCGTGCCCGCATGGAAGACCTTCACGCCGTCGATACCCTTAAGCGCGTCGAGACCGCGAATGACGCTGCCCTTCTTCACATTGGTCGGATAGTCTTCCGCAGCCATAACGATGGTCAGCGCCGGATCATCTTTCCAGTCCAGCGAAACCTGATCCAGCTCGCCGTCGACGGCGGCATTGATCAGCGCCAGCAGGTCACTGTTGAGGCGCATCATCAGCACCTGGCATTCCGGGTCACCGAAACGGGTGTTGTATTCGATCAGCTTCGGGCCGTCCTTGCCGATCATCAGGCCGAGGAACAAAATGCCGGAGAAGGGCGCGCCGATTTCCGCCATGCCGCGCATGGTCGGTTCGATCAGTTCGCGCATGGTGCGTTCTACGATTTCGGGCGTCATCACCGGGGCCGGGGCATAGGCGCCCATGCCGCCCGTATTGGGGCCGGTGTCGCCATCGCCGACGCGCTTGTGATCCTGCGCCGAGCCAAGCTGCACGGCGGTCTTGCCGTCGCAGATGCAGAAGAAGCTTGCTTCTTCGCCGTCCAGAAATTCTTCCACCACCACTTCGGCACCGGCAGAGCCGAATGCGCCTTCGAAGCAGGCATCGACGGCATCCAGCGCTTCATCGAGCGTCATGGCGACAACCACGCCCTTGCCTGCCGCAAGGCCATCAGCCTTGACCACGATGGGCGCGCCCTGCTGGCGGATATAGGCCTTGGCCTTTGGCGCATTGTTGAAGCGGCCATAGGCCCCGGTCGGAATATCGAAGCGGGCGCAGAGATCCTTGGTGAAACCTTTGGAACCTTCCAGCTGGGCTGCGGCCTTGGATGGGCCGAAGACGCGAATGTTCTCGGCGCGCAGATCGTCGGCAAGGCCCGCGACCAGTGGCGCTTCCGGTCCGACGATGACCAGATCGATGGCTTTATCCTTGGCGAAGGCAATCACGGCCTTGTGGTCGCTGACGTCGATTTCGACCAGTTCGGCGGCTTCCGCGATGCCCGGATTGCCCGGCGCGCAATAGAGTTTTGTCAGTGACGGAGAAGCGGACAGTTTCCAGGCCAGAGCATGTTCACGACCGCCAGAACCGATTAAAAGAACTCTCATTGCTTGCTCCGTCTTCGTCGGGGTTATAGTGATGGCTGCATATATCAAGGATTTCGCCATGTCACAGCCCGAACTACACGGATCGATTCAGTCACGCAATGCGCAAGGGCGTGTAAAGGACGCTCCGTCGGGTCATTGGGTCTATAAGTTGTTGCCGCAGGGATTGTGGCCCTATGCGCAGCTTGCGCGTTGGGATCGTCCGATTGGCTGGCAGCTTCTGTTGTGGCCGTGCTGGTGGTCGGCGGCTCTGGTGGCGGGCGCCGGCGCACATCCGGGCGACGGTGCGTGGTCGGTTGTGCCGTCGATCTGGCACCTGTTCCTGTTTCTGGTCGGCGCTATCGCCATGCGCGGTGCGGGCTGTACCTATAATGACCTTGTCGATCAGGACATTGATGATCAGGTGGATCGGACCCGGTCGCGTCCGCTGCCTGCCGGGCAGGTGACCCGCGGTCAGGCCAAGGCGTTTCTCATCCTGCAGGCGCTGGTCGGACTTGTGGTGGTGCTGCAATTCAACTGGTTTTCGATTGCGCTCGGCATTTTCTCGCTTTTGATCGTCGCGGCCTATCCGTTCATGAAGCGCATTACCGACTGGCCACAATTCGTGCTGGGCCTCGCCTTTTCATGGGGCGCGCTGATGGGCTGGGCGGCGGTGGAAGGATCGCTCTCCTTGCCGCCGGTGCTGCTCTATATCGGCGCAATCCTGTGGACCATCGGCTATGACACGATCTACGCGCATCAGGACAAGGAAGATGACGCGCTGGTCGGTGTGCGCTCCACGGCGCGCCTGTTCGGTAAACACACCAAGACTGCGCTGATGATCCTCTATGGCGGCGCCATCGGCTTCTTCGCCGCCGCCTTTGCCGTGGCGCAGGTACCGATGCCCGCACTGGCCGGATTGCTGGCCGCTGGCGTGCATCTCTATCGCCAGATCATCGTGCTCGATATCGACAATCCGGACCAGTGCCTGAAACTGTTCAAGTCGAACAATATCGTCGGCTGGCTGATCTTCCTCGGCCTCGTCTTCGGCAGCCTCTGGGTGGCGATCAAGCCGATTGTGTAACTCATAAAAAAGGCCGCTCTTGTGAACGGCCTTTTTCTTTCTCCTTACGGATAAAGCCGGTCCTTGTTCCAGTCGCCTTCCGGCTCGGGCCGGGTGAACAAGACGCGGTCGTGCAGACGGAACGCGCGGTCGTGCCAGAATTCGATCGAGACCGGACGAATGCGGAAGCCTGACCAGTAGGGCGGGCGCGGAATATCGCCGATGGCATATTTCGCCGTATATTCTGCGACGGATTTTTCCAGAGCAAAGCGGCTTTCCAATGGGCGCGACTGTTTCGAGGCCCATGCGCCGATGCGGCTGCCGCGCGGGCGCGACGCGTAATAGGCGTCGGCTTCGGCGTCGCTCACCTTTTCGACCGGGCCG
The DNA here is from genome assembly GCF_029909865.1 of Ochrobactrum sp. 19YEA23. Taxonomy (NCBI): domain Bacteria; kingdom Pseudomonadati; phylum Pseudomonadota; class Alphaproteobacteria; order Hyphomicrobiales; family Brucellaceae; genus Ochrobactrum; species Ochrobactrum sp. 19YEA23. Next base: position 836,983 of record NZ_JASAMQ010000001.1, read on the forward strand.
CGCACGCGCACCTGACGGCGCAGCGTCTTCCAGTGGAAGCACATTGCAGCCTTTTCAGCCGACAGGATTTCCTGCCCCTTCTTGCTTTCATAATTGGTGTAGAAGACAAAACCCTGCTCGTCGAAATCCTTCAGCAGCACCATGCGCACATTGGGCAGCCCGTCGGGATCGACGGTCGCAAGCGCCATGGCATTGGCATCGTTCGGTTCGGTCTTGCCTGCATCGGCCAGCCACTCCGCAAAGAGCTTGAATGGCTGGGAGGACAGGGTGAAGTCGTCGCTTGAGCTGGTCATTTCCACTATTCTCGAATGATTGTGGTGATAGGCATGGCCGGAACGGGAATCCCGACCTGAAAAACTGGCGCGAGCTTCCTCCATAAAACGCATCTTGTCCACCTCCAGACAGGCTGGATGCCGGGATGATTACTTATGCCGCACCGTCAAAATGGGGGATCATTTTTCTGCCAGTCAGTCCGGAAAACCCACAGAGTTGCTGTTGTGCATTGGTATGGATTTGTTTACCTTGCCGCCTCATCGCTTGTTAACCCACTGCCGCCATAATCGCTGCATCCATAGCGTGTAAAATTGAGGAAGTAGCGTTTGGCCGCTGGAACTGCCTGCCATCAGAAACATATTGGCTTTGCCGTTGATTATGCTGCGGCCTTGCGCAATGTCGTGCTCGGCATGACCATGTTTTCTCTCGCCGGTTGTGCGATGGGCGGCGTCAGCATCGACAAGGCCGTGCCTGATTCGACGACCATTACCGGTTCGGTCAAGCAGCCGACCGAGACGGATTCCGGCAAGCTCTCCGATCAGTCTGCGGTCCAGAACGTGGTTTCGGCGCTGAATTTCACGCAATGGGGCAAGAAGCCGGTTCCATGGGCCAATCCGAATACCGGCAGCCAGGGCACGATCACGACGATTGCCGAAAGCAACAAGAACGACCAGCTCTGCCGCGAATTCGAAACCTCGCGTGAGGCTTTCGACGGTGTTTCCATCTATCGCGGCGAAACCTGCATGCAGCGCGGCGGCCAATGGACAGTCACCGCCTTTGCACCGATCTGACAATAAGCGCAGCCTAAAGTCTGTACAGACTGGAACTTTTCTTCCCTCATGCGCATATTAGGCTCAATGAGTCTTACCACTGACTTCACAGTCATTTTCCTGAATGAGGAACTATATGCGCGATCCCTATAGCGTGTTGGGCGTCGCCAAAACGGCGAAGCCCGAAGAAATAAAATCGGCCTTTCGCAAGCTGGCCAAAAAGCACCATCCGGATCAGAACCAGGATGATCCGAAGGCGCAGGAGCGCTTTGCGGAAATTAATCAGGCCTATGAAATCGTTGGCGACAAGGACAAACGTGGCCAGTTCGACCGCGGCGAAATCGACGCGGAAGGCAAGCCGCTGTTTCAGGGTTTCCAGGGTGGCGGCGGTTTCGGCGGCGCGCATGGCGACCCGTTTGCCGGTTTCCGCCAGGGTGGCGGCAACAGCCACTTCGAATTCCGTTCCGGTCCAGGCGGCCATCAGGGCGCAGGCTTTGGCGGCGCGGAAGATATTCTGAACGATCTGTTCGGCGGCGGTTTTGGCGGCGGGCGGCAGCGCGGTCGTGCCGGTGGCAATGCCAAGGGGGAAGACCTGGCGGCCTCTATCGATGTGACCCTGTCGCAGGCGGCAGGCGCGGAGAAGGTTGAGGCCATCTTCCCCAACGGCAAGCATCTGAAAATCAAGCTGCCGAAATATGTCGAGGATGGTCAGACCATCCGCCTGAAAGGGCAGGGCGAACCGCTGATGGGCGGAACGCCCGGCGATGCGCTGGTGACGATCCGCTTCAAGCCACATCCGCGTTTCCGCCTCGAAGGGCGTGATGTGCATGTGGACCTGCCGGTCAATCTCAGCGATGCGGCACTGGGCGGCAAGGAAGAGGTCGAGACGCTCGACGGGCGCATTGCAGTGAAGATTCCAGCCTGGTCGAGTTCGGATCGGGTGTTGCGCCTGAAGGAAAAGGGCCTGCCGCTGAAAGCTGGCGGGCGCGGCGACCTTTATGTGCATATCCGGATCATGCTGCCGGATGGCGGCGACACGGAGCTGGAAGAGTTCCTGAAGAAACGCCGGGAAGGCTGATTCACGCCTTCCCGAGCCGGGAAGCTGCGGGAACGAATAGAGCTGAACAAGCAGGGTTGATGCGATTCTGATCGATTGAATTGCTTTTAAAGCGATCAGAACTGTTTTTCTGTGGTCATGCGAGCCAAAATATGGGCCGGGTGTTGTAGCTTTGCGGCAGTAAGGTGACAATGCCCGGCTTTTTCGCTGCAATTGCTTGAAGGTGATGCAAGCCTGTGCGATAGGGCAACAAGTTTATTATTTTTCAATGAGGACCCTTAATGACCGCACAGTCAGGTTTGTTGCAGGGCAAGCGTGGATTGATTCTGGGCGTGGCCAACAACCGCTCCATCGCCTGGGGCATTGCCAAGGCCGCCCGCGATGCCGGCGCAGAACTCGCATTCACCTATCAGGGCGATGCATTGAAGAAGCGCGTCGAGCCGCTGGCTGAAGAGCTTGGCGCTTTCGTTGCCGGTCATTGCGACGTGGCGGATGCCGCAAGCATCGACGCTGTTTTTGATGCGCTTGAGAAGAAGTGGGGCAAGATCGACTTTCTGGTGCACGCCATCGGTTTCTCCGACAAGGATGAATTGACCGGCCGTTACCTGGATACGTCGGAAGCCAATTTCACCAACACGATGCTGATTTCGGTTTATTCGCTGACGGCGGTTGCCCGCCGCGCGGAAAAGCTGATGGCCGATGGCGGCTCGATCCTGACGCTGACCTATTACGGCGCGGAAAAGGTCATGCCGAATTACAACGTCATGGGCGTTGCCAAGGCTGCACTCGAAGCAAGCGTAAAGTATCTCGCCGTCGATCTCGGCCCGCAGAACATTCGCGTCAACGCGATTTCGGCTGGCCCGATCAAGACGCTGGCCGCATCCGGCATTGGCGACTTCCGCTATATTCTCAAGTGGAACGAATATAACGCGCCGCTGCGCCGTACCGTGACAATTGAAGAAGTGGGCGATGTCGGCCTTTACTTCCTCTCCGACCTGTCGCGTTCGGTGACGGGTGAAGTGCACCATGCCGATAGCGGTTACCACGTCATCGGCATGAAAGCCGTCGACGCGCCGGACATTTCAGTCGTCAAGGACTGATACGACCCTTCTGAAATCCCGAAAAGTTGACACGCTTTTCGGGATTTTTCTTTGTCTTTCCCGTACCGGGAAAGTTATCCCTGTTTTAGAGAAGAACAGTCGGCACGGTTTCGACAATCGTTTTCGACTGGCAACGCTTTAGAGGTAAGGCTTTGGCCCGGGAGATCATCTACTTTTCGCGTCACGGCGAAACGGACTGGAATGTTTCGCAGCGCATTCAGGGGCAGCTCGATATCGACATCAATGCCCATGGACGCACGCAGGCAGACCGCAACGGCGATATGCTGAAAGCGCTCATCGGCGACGGTGCAGGCTTCGATTTCGTGGCAAGTCCGCTGCGCCGCACGCGCGAGACGATGGAACGTATCCGGTTGCGCATGGGGCTTGATCCATATGATTTCCGCACCGATCCGCAGTTGATGGAAGTGAATTTCGGCGACTGGCAGGGCTTCATGATGGAAGACATTGCCAAGGACCGGAACGATCTCATCGAAGCGCGCGCCCATGATAAATGGAATTTCGTCCCGCCGGGCACCACTGCCGAAAGCTATATGGGCCTGTCGCAGCGCATTGGTCGCTGGGTGGAAGCGGTGGAATGGCCGACTGTTTGCGTGACGCATGGCGGCTGTATCCGCACGCTGTTCTATCTCTACGGCGATGTGGACGGCCATGAAGCGGCCAATCTCTCAATCCCGCAGGACAAGATTCTGAAGTTCGAAAACGGCAAGCTCGAATGGGTGTGACAAGCCGCTGATGGCGGCTATGATCGGCAGTAGAATTGCGCTCATTTAGCGAAGGGGTCGCATTATGCCGTTTAAGCATTTTGCCGTCATTGCGGATATTCATGGCAACAGCGATGCGCTGGCGGCGGTGCTTGCAGATATCGACGCGCAGAGCATCGAAACCATCATCAATCTCGGCGACCATCTGAGCGGACCGCTCGCCGCACGCGAAACAGCCGACATGCTGATTGCCCGCGACATGATTTCCATTCGCGGCAACCATGATCGCTGGCTGGTCGAACAGTCCATTGACGAGATGGGACGTTCGGACCGCGCGGCGCGGGAGCAGATCGACGAAACACATCTGGAATGGCTGCGCGCCTTGCCCGCAACGCGAACTCTGGCCGATGGTCGGATTTTCGCCTGCCACGCCACGCCGACGAGCGACACACGCTATTGGATCGAGACGGTGACTGAAAACGGCGATGTCGTTTTGCAATCACGGGCGGCGATTGAAGCGGAAGCAGAGGGCATTTCCGCGTCGCTGCTGCTGTGCGGGCACACGCATATGCCGCGCATTTTGCGCCTGAGCGATGGCAGCCTGCTGGTCAATCCCGGCAGCGTCGGTTGCCCCGGCTATGACGATGATCAGCCGCGCCCGCATGTCGTGCAAACCGGCAATCCCCATGCGTCCTATGCCGTGATAGAGGAAGGCCCGTCCGGCTGGCTCGTGACGATGCGCAGCATTCCTTACGACGCGTCGCGCATGGTGGCGCTTGCCGAGAAGGCGGGGCGTCCGGATTGGGCGCGCGTGGTGCGCAGCGGCTGGTTCCAACCATGAAAAGAGCGGCTTTTCAGCCGCTCGTCAAACCTGCCCATTGCCGACAGCCAACGCTTACGGCGCTTCCTGAATGTCGGTGATGAAGCGGGTATTGTCCACCATATCGTAAATGATGAGGACCTTCATGCCCTTGTTTATGGCGCTGTAATCGAACTCGCCGGGCAACTTGTAGGTCTTGCCATCATCGAGCGAAAGCGTTTCGCTGTCCTTGTTGATGGACGTGATCTTGCCTTCGGCATCGTCCGCCATTGCGACTGTTGAAAACAGCGAGGCGAGAATGAGGATCAATCCGACCAGATACTGCATGGTTTTCCGCTCCTTTTGCCCGCTTTCTCGCCCATTTGCATTGCCGTGTCCCTGTGAAGGCATCGCCGGAGCGAATCGACACGACGTCGTCATTTGTTCATTAGCGGCTTGCGCTTTGTTGCCCTCAATGTAGCGTACCGAATGTGTCAAAAAAAATACCGGATCGGGATGAACCGAAGGAAATTTCGGGTCGATGGTGGCCATGATTTGACCGATCCCGAAAAGCTCAATAAAACGCCCGGTAAAGTAGCTGGTATCCTGCCCGTCAGGGTTTGCCTCCGGGGCATCCCAGGGTCATTTTAGTCAGGCGTCGCGCATGTCTCATAATAGTTTCGGTCATCTGTTTCGCGTAACCACCTGGGGCGAAAGCCACGGTCTGGCGCTGGGTTGCGTCGTGGATGGTTGCCCGCCCGGCATCACCTTTACCGAAGCCGAAATTCAGTCCTATCTCGACAAGCGCAAGCCGGGACAGTCCAAATATACCACCCAGCGCCGCGAGCCGGATCAGGTGCGCGTGCTGTCGGGTGTTCTTCTTGGCGAAGACGGCGTGACCATGACTTCCACCGGAACGCCGATTTCGATGATGATCGAAAACACGGATCAACGCTCCAAGGATTACGGTGAGATTGCGCGCCAGTATCGTCCGGGCCATGCCGATTACACCTATGACGTCAAATACGGCATTCGCGATTATCGTGGCGGCGGCCGTTCTTCGGCGCGCGAAACAGCGGCCCGCGTGGCGGCTGGCGCCATTGCGCGCAAGATCGTGCCGGGGCTCGAAGTCAAAGGCGCGCTGGTGGCCATGGGCATACATGGCATCGACCGTCGCCGCTGGAACTGGTCGGAAGTGGACAACAATCCATTCTTCTCGCCGGATGCAGGTTCGGTCGAACTGTTCGCGGATTATCTCGACGGCATTCGCAAGAGTGGATCGTCGGTTGGCGCGGTCATTGAGATCGTGGCCGAGGGCGTGCCCGCCGGTATCGGCGCGCCGATCTATGGCAAGCTCGATCAGGATATCGCCAGCCTGCTGATGTCGATCAACGCCGTGAAGGGCGTGGAAATCGGCAATGGTTTTGAAGCTGCCCGCCTGACCGGCGAGGAAAATGCCGATGAAATGCGGATGGGCAATGACGGCACGCCGCTGTTCCTGTCCAACCACGCCGGCGGTATTCTGGGCGGCATCGCCACCGGCGCGCCAGTGGTGGCGCGCTTTGCGGTCAAGCCGACCTCTTCCATTTTGACGCCACGCCGCTCCATCGACAAGGATGGCAAGGAAGTGGACGTGATGACCAAGGGACGCCACGATCCATGCGTGGGCATCCGCGCCGTGCCAATTGGCGAGGCCATGGTCGCTTGCGCCATTGCGGATCATTATCTGCGTCACCGCGGCCAAACTGGCCGCGTCTGAGAAAAATGGGGCCAAACTGGCCGCGTCTGAGAAAAATACGGCCGGACCGGACGGATTTAAAAAGGGTGTATGTCGATGAGCTATAATCAGAAGCAGGTTGTGGATGCATTGCGCGCTTTCGAGCGCGGCGAGATTGTCGTCGTCATGGACGATGACGGCCGCGAAAACGAAGGCGATCTGATCGTTGCTGCCGTGCATTGCACGCCGGAAAAGATGGCCTTCATCGTGCGCCACACATCGGGCATCGTCTGCACGCCCATGCCGCGTGAGGAAGCCAAGCGCCTCAATCTCGCGCCGATGGTTGCCGAAAACGAATCCGCTCACACGACCGCTTTCACGGTCACAGTCGATTATCGCCATGGCACCACCACCGGCATTTCCGCTGAAGACCGCACGCTCACGGCGCGCAATCTGGCCAATCCGAATGCAGGCGCAGAGGATTTCGTGCGTCCCGGCCATATTTTCCCGCTCATCGCGCGTGAAGGCGGCGTTTTGATGCGTTCTGGCCATACCGAAGCCGCCGTCGATCTCTGCAAGCTCGCCAATCTGCCGCCGATCGGCGTCATTTGCGAACTGGTCAATGATGACGGCTCGGTCATGCGCGGTCCCGATGTGACCGCCTTTGCGGAGAAGCACTCGTTGCACCGCGTGACGGTGGCCGATCTCATCGCCTATCGCCAGCGTAAGGAAACGCTGGTCAAGCGTGTCGGCGATGCGGCAATCAAGACCTGCGCAGGCAATGCCCATGCCTATACTTACGAACTGCCGTGGGAGCCGATGCAGCATGTGGCGGTGGTGTTTGGCGACATTCGTGACGGCGAGGAAGTGCCGGTGCGCCTGCATCGCGAAGACGTGCTGAACGATGTTTTCGGCAAGGGCGGCAGCAATCTCGATGCGATCATGGAGCGCATGGGCAAGGAAGGCCGCGGCGTTCTGGTTTATCTGCGCGAAGGCTCGGTCGGTGTCCGCGCCGATCACCACGATACGCGCGCTCGCGACAATTTGCAGGCCGAGCATGAAAGCCATGCGGAAGCCCGTGCCCGCGAAGAAGAATGGCGGCAGATCGGCCTTGGCGCACAGATCCTCAAGGATCTGGGCATCACCTCCATCGTGCTGCTGGCATCGCGCGAGCGTCACTATGTTGGTCTGGAAGGTTTCGGCATCGGTATTGCCCGGACTGAGATTATCTGAACCGGGAACAGCTGAAAAGGGCATGCGGGATATGCACAGGACCGTCATGGTCATGTGCTCCGCTGCTGTTATAATGCACGCATGACAACACGGCTTTACTGGCATCCGATCTATCTGGAACATCTGACACCATCCGGGCATCCCGAGCGCCCGGATCGCATTCGCGCGCTGATGAGCGAGCTGGAAGGGCCGGACTTTTACCGGCTTGACCGCGTCGAGGCCTCAAAGGCCAGCGAAGATGCGATCCTTCTCGCCCATCCCGAAGAACATCTCGATGCGGTGCGCACCAAAATCCCGGAGCCGGTCGAAGATGAGGAAGCGCCGCAACCTGTCGTGAAACTCGACGGCGACACCTATGTCAGCCCGAAAAGCATGGAAGCAGCACTCACCGCCATCGGCGCAACGATGGGCGCGGTGGATGACGTGTTTTCGGGCGCTGCCAGCAATGGTTTTGTCGCCGCGCGCCCGCCGGGACATCATGCCGAGCGTGAGCGTGCCATGGGCTTCTGCCTGTTCAATTCCATTGCCATTGCCGCGCGTCATGCCCAGCGCCATCACGGCGCAGAGCGTGTCGCCATCGTCGATTGGGATGTGCATCACGGCAACGGAACACAGGATATTTTTCAGGACGATCCGAGTGTTCTGTTTTGCTCCACCCATCAGTTTCCGCTCTATCCGGGCACGGGTGCGAAGGATGAAATCGGCGTTGGCAACATCGTCAACGCGCCGCTTTCGGCCAATAGCGGCAGCCGCGAATTTCGCGAAGCATTTAATAGTCGTGTATTGCCCGCTTTGGACAACTTCCGGCCAGATTTGATCCTTATTTCGGCTGGCTTCGATGCTCATTTTCGCGATCCGCTGGCCGAGATCAATCTCGACGAAGCGGACTTCGACTGGGCAACCGGCAAACTCATGGAACGAGCGGAACGCTATTGCGATCACCGGCTCGTGAGTGTGCTGGAAGGTGGATATGATCTAGAGGGCTTGTCGCAGTCCGCATCTACGCATATTACGCGGCTGTTGAAAGGATGAATCATGGTAACCGAACCGTCCAACGCCGATATTGCGGTCATGAGCTTCGAGGATGCGCTCAAGCAGCTTGAAAAGATCGTCGACGATCTGGAGCGGGGCGACGTGCCGCTGGAAGAATCCATTCGCATCTATGAGCGCGGCGAAGCGCTGAAGAAGCATTGCGACACGCTGCTGAAATCGGCTGAAGACAAGGTCGAGAAAATCCGCATCGGTCGCGACGGCCAGCCCGTCGGCACCGAACCGCTCGACGCGGAATAGTTAAAACAGCGCCCTGAGTTGAGAAACATAGGGCGCAAGCACGCCGCTCAGCAAATAGGGGCCAAGGCCCCAGCAGAGCGTCCATCCGGCAGCGCCAATCATATTTGCAGCCAGAAAATGCAGCGGGTTCATCTTCATGGAACCCGCAATAATGCCGTTGAGCTGGCGCAGCAGCACGACGAAACGCGCCGTTGCGACGACATAAAATCCCTTGCTGTCGAACATTTTTTCGAACTGGTCGAGCCTTGCCGGCGTCAGTTTCACCAGATGGCCATAGCGCAGGATCACCTTGCGGCCGCCAAAGCGTCCGATCAGGTAGCCGGTACAATCGCCCAGCACCGCGCCGATAAATACCGCGAGCAGCACGGCCTCGATGTTCAATGTGCCATGCAGCGCCAGAAGCGAGCTTGCGATCAGCGCACTCTCGCCGGGCAGCGGCGCGCCGAACGACTCGAAATAGACGATGAAGAACAGCGCCAATGCGCCATAGGCCGTGATGTAGGGTTCGAGAAAGCTCATAAGCTCAACAACATATGGATCAGATGGACGCGCTTTGATCTTTTATTCTAACGCGCAGCCTGTCCGAAGACCGTTTCACACTTTTCGGGATGCGCTCTAAAACAAAAATGGCTCCGGCGTAAACCGGAGCCGGCAATTCACTAGACAATATATATCAGCCGATGCTTCGTTTGCCCGTGATGGCGTGATAGGCCCAAAGCACGATGACTGCGCCGACAATGGCGATGATGAGGCTGATCGGATCGAACGCGCCGGTGACGCCCCGTCCGAAAAGTGAAGATGAAAGCACGCCGCCGACGATTGCGCCGACAATGCCCAATGCGATGTCAAAGAAGACGCCCTGACCGCTTTTATTGACGATTTTGCTGCCGATAAAGCCAGCAATCAGGCCGAGAATGATCCAGCTTATTATAGACATCTTATATCTCCTGAAGCGCAGATAAACATTTGTTTCGCGCTCACGGAAAATTTTCATATTTAGTGCGTAGAGGCAAGTTAATATGCTTGTCAAAACGAGAAATCGTTTTAACTTTAACTTACCGCGTGCACGTCAGCTGCATGGGATAACAGGGAGTATTGCGCCATGGGTAGTTACGACGATAACTCAAACGGGTCGCCGATCCCCGGCGGCAGTCTTGCCAAGCCAATCATGATTGCACTTGGCGCGTTGCTGGTCGGCAAGATGCTCGGCGGCAGCAAGGAAGAACCCGCACCGACACAGGCGCAGCCGGTGCCTGACCAGTCGCAGGCTGGTGGCGGTTTGGGCGGACTTCTCGGTGGCCTGCTTGGCGGCGGTGCTGCTGGCAATGCTTCGCCTTCTGCGGCCAATGAGGCTGGCGGCGGGTTGCTTGGCGGCATTCTCGGCGGTCTTGGCGGCCTGCTTGGTGGCACCGCTGCTGGCAATGCTTCGGCTGCACCTTCCGCACCGGGCCCGCTCAGCGGTGGCCTCGGCGGCCTTCTGGAACAGCTCAATCAGGCAGGTCTTGGTGAAAAGGTGGAATCCTGGGTCGGCCAGGGGCAGAACCATTCCATCGAGCCGGGCCAGCTTGGCGATGCCATCGGCCAGAAGACGCTCAGCGAAATCGCCCAGCATGCAGGCATCGACCAGCAGGAACTGCTGAACCAGCTTTCGCAAGTCTTGCCGGGTCTGGTGGACAAGCTGACCGCGAACGGTAAGGTGCCGGACACGAACGAGCTTTCCAAGCTGTTGCAGAAGCCTTAAAATAATTCGAGAAAAACGCCTTGGCGATTGGTGGAAAAGCACTGAGCCAATGCCATATTGATGGATGCGGACCGCACCGGCCTGCCGGTGCGGTTTTGTTTTGTGCGATCCGGTGAGCTCGATAGGCTTCTGTGATTAGATAAGGAGTGTGTCTCATGAGCTTTTTCCCCTGTCCAGATCCGGTGCTTGGCGACAAGACGACAGTGGATGCGATTGAGACGCTGGTGATCCCGCGCACGAGCGATATTGGCGGTCTGGAAGTGCGCCGCGCGCTGCCGACTGTGCGCCGCAGACTGGTTGGGCCGTTCATTTTCTTTGACCGTATGGGCCCCGCAGTCTTGCGCGATGGCGATGCGCTGGATGTGCGCCCGCATCCGCATATCGGTCTTTCGACGGTGACCTATCTCTTCGACGGTCACATCCGTCACCGCGACAGCCTTGGCACGGAAATGGTGGTGCGGCCCGGCGATGTGAACCTCATGACGGCTGGGCGTGGCATCGTGCATTCGGAGCGTTCGCCGGAAGAAGAGCGCGATGGACCGCTCTCGATTTCCGGTGTGCAAACATGGCTGGCGCTGCCTGATGCGCTGGAAGAAATCGATCCGCATTTCTATCATACCAACGCGCCCGATCTGCCGTTGATGAGTGATCCCGAATTTGACGGACGCCTGATTATCGGGGCGATGCATGGGCTGAAGTCGCCTGTTATCCAGCATGCCGATACGCTTTATGCCGATATCCGCATCAAGCCGCATGGCCGTTTTCCCATTCGGCCGACAGCGGAAGAACGCGCGATCTATACGCTGAGCGGCAATGTCGGCATTGGCGGCGAAGTGTTTCCGCCGGACAGGCTTTTGGCCTTCCGTCCCGGTGACGATATTGTGGTGCAGGCGGGGCCTGAAGGCGCGCATATCATGCTTTTCGGCGGCGCGGCGCTCGGGTCGAAACGTTATATCTGGTGGAACTTCGTCTCGTCCTCCAAGGAACGCATCGAGCAGGCCAAGGAAGAATGGCGCACGGGCCGGTTCGATATCGTGCCGGGCGATGAACAGGATTTCATACCTTTGCCTGAATAAGGACATGCGTAGAGATAAATAGCTAAAGCGCGACGCGGTTTCGCTTTGCACAATTTAGCTGCATATCGTGTTAGATTGGCGCAGTTCAGCCGGCTCTGCTTGATCTGGGCACGATGCTGCTATACCGACGACCAATCCAGATAATCCCAAAGACAGGTTGTTTCGATGTCCCGACCCACGACCCCATTGCTCGACAAGGTGCCGACCCCGGATCGCCTGCGCGCTTTGCCGGAGCAGGACCTGCCGCAACTGGCGGAAGAACTGCGCGCCGAGCTGATCGACGCCGTGTCCACCACAGGCGGGCATCTAGGCGCGGGGCTGGGCGTGGTCGAGCTGACGGTTGCGCTCCATCATGTCTTCGATACGCCGCATGACCGTATCATCTGGGACGTTGGCCATCAGGCCTATCCGCACAAGATCTTGACCGGTCGTCGCGACCGCATCCGCACGCTGCGGCAGGAAGGCGGCTTGTCCGGTTTCACCAAGCGTTCCGAAAGCGAATATGATCCGTTCGGCGCGGCGCATTCCTCGACGTCGATTTCTGCCGGTCTCGGCATGGCCGTTGCAAGCGATCTTTCCGGCGAAAAGCGCAATGTCATCGCCGTCATAGGCGATGGTTCCATGTCGGCTGGCATGGCCTATGAAGCGATGAACAATGCCGGTGCGCTGGATGCGCGGCTGATTGTGATCCTCAACGATAACGACATGTCGATTGCGCCGCCGACCGGCGCGATGAGCGCCTATCTGGCGCGTCTCGTTTCGGGCCGCACCTATCGCAGTGTTCGTGAAGCTGCCAAGCAGGTGGCGCAGAAACTGCCGAAATTCCTTCAGGACAAGGCGCGCAAGTCGGAAGAATATGCCCGCGCCTTCTTCACCGGCGGTACGCTGTTCGAAGAGCTGGGCTTCTATTATGTCGGCCCCATTGACGGGCATAATCTCGACCATCTTCTGCCCGTGCTGAAAAATGTGCGCGATACGCAAAAGGGCCCTGTGCTGATCCATGTGGTGACGCAGAAGGGCAAGGGCTATGCGCCTGCGGAAGCTGCTGCCGACAAATATCATGGCGTCAACAAGTTCGATGTCATCACCGGCAAGCAGGCGAAGCCGCCTGCCAATGCGCCGAGCTATACCAAGATTTTCGGCACGAGCCTGATTGAGGAGGCGCGTCACGACGACAAGATCGTGGCGATCACTGCAGCCATGCCGACCGGCACCGGGCTTGACCTCTTCGGCGAAGTGTTCCCGCAGCGCACTTTCGATGTGGGCATTGCCGAACAGCACGCGGTTACCTTTGCCGCAGGTCTGGCCAGCGAGGGCTTCAAGCCGTTCTGCGCCATTTATTCTACCTTCCTGCAACGCGGCTACGATCAGGTCGTGCATGATGTGTCGATCCAGAACCTGCCGGTGCGTTTCCCTATCGACCGCGCCGGTCTGGTAGGTGCTGACGGCGCCACCCATGCAGGCTCCTTCGATACGGGTTTCCTTGCCGCGCTGCCGGGCTTTGTCGTCATGGCTGCTTCCGACGAGGCTGAACTGCGCCATATGGTCCGCACCGCCGCCGAATATGACGAAAGCCCGATTTCCTTCCGCTATCCGCGTGGCGATGGCGTTGGCGTAGATCTGCCGGAGCGTGGCTCGGTGCTGGAAATCGGCAAGGGCCGCATCGTTCGTGAAGGCACCAAGGTGGCGCTGCTGTCGTTTGGAACGCGCTTGGCTGAATGCCTTGCCGCTGCCGATGAGCTGGGTGCCGCCGGTCTTTCGACCACGGTTGCCGATGCGCGCTTTGCCAAGCCGCTCGATCACGATCTGATCCGCCGCCTTGCCCGTGAGCACGAAGTGCTGGTGACGGTCGAGGAGGGCGCGGTTGGCGGCTTTGCCTCGCATGTGCTGCAATTCCTCGCCACCGACGGTCTGCTGGATCGCGGCCTCAAGGTTCGTGCGCTGACGCTGCCCGATCTCTATCAGGATCACGGCAAGCCGGATGCGATGTATGCCAGCGCCGGTCTCGACCGCGCCGGTATTGTGCACACGGTCTTTTCCGCGCTCGGTCGGGAAGCCATCGCAACGCCGTTCCGTGCCTGATTTCAGGGCGTGATCTCATGAGCGTATCTGCCGATAGTCGTCCGCGTCTTGACCAGCTGCTGGTCGAACGTGGACTGTTTGCCACGCGCTCGCGCGCCCGCGATGCGATCCAGCGCGGCACGGTCAAGGTGGATGGTAAAGCCGTCACCAAGCCGGGTCAAACGGTGGCGCAGAATGCGGCAATCGCGGTGGATGATCCCGCCAGCGCCTATGTTTCGCGCGCGGCGCTGAAGCTGATCGCGGCGCTCGATCATTTCGACATCGATGTGAAAGGGCGCACGGCGCTGGATATCGGCGCATCCACCGGCGGCTTTACGCAGGTGTTGCTGGAACGCGGTGCAAGCCATGTTATCGCCATTGATGTCGGGCACGACCAGTTGCATGAGAGCCTGCGCGCCGACGCCCGCGTCACCAACAAGGAGGGCGTCAACGCCCGCGCGCTGGAGTTGGCACAGCTCGATGGGCGCGACATCGATTGCGTTGTTTCCGATGTCAGTTTCATCTCGCTGAAGCTTGCTTTACCCCCGGCATTGGCCTTTGCGCAAAAAGATGCTATCTGCGCGCTTCTCGTGAAGCCGCAATTCGAGGCAGGACGTGAAGCCATCGGCAAAGGCGGCATTCTGCGTGACCCTGCGGATGGCGAACGCATAGCAGAAGAACTTAAACTTTGGCTTGAGACGCAGCCCGGCTGGCGCGCGCTCGGCCTTTGCCCGTCACCCATCGAAGGTGGTGATGGCAATCGTGAATATCTCTTGGCAGGAAAGAAAGACCGATGACGACGCAAGTTAATATCCGCTCGATTGGTGCGGGCGGCGATGGCGTCGCCAATCTTCCCGATGGTCAGATCTATGTGCCTTTCACGCTGCCGGGCGAAGTGGCCAATGTGGCGCGCGACAAGAACCGCGCGACGCTGATCGCATTGCTGGAAACCTCGCCGGAACGGCAGGACCCAGCCTGCGAGCATTTCGAAGCCTGCGGCGGTTGTGCGCTGCAACACTGGCAGGATGAACCCTACCGCCTGTGGAAGCGCGAACTGGTTGTCTCGGCCCTGAAGGGCAGGGGCATTGATGTTGAAGTTGAACCACTGGTGGCCTGCGCACCGCATACGCGCCGCCGCGCCGTCTTTGCCGCGCGCAAGACCGAGAAGGGCGTTCTGCTCGGCTTCAATCGCCATCTCAGCCACGAAATCATCGACATTGTCGAATGCCCGGTCACCGTGCCGGAAATCATCGCGCGCCTCGACGACCTGCGCGATGTGGGCGCATTGCTGGCGCCGGGTTCCAAGCCGTTTAAACTGGCGGCAACGCTGACGGAATCCGGCCTTGATCTCGCGGCAAGCGGTTGCGGTGTGCTGGATGACGATCAGCGCCGCGCCTTGACCGCGCTGGTCATCAAGAAGGGCTTTGCACGTCTTTCGCATGAAGGCGAAATTATCGTCGAGCCGAAAAAGCCGCTGATCCATTTCGGCAAGGTTCCGGTTCCGGTGCCGCCCGGCTGCTTCCTGCAAGCAACAGCCGAGGCTGAAGAGGCGATGACAGCGCTGGTGCTGAACCATGTCGGCAAGGCAAAGCGCGTCGCTGATCTTTTCTGCGGCGTTGGCACCTTTGCGCTCAGAATGGCGGAGAAAAGTGCGGTCCATGCAGTGGAAAGCGATGCGGCTGCTCTGGCGGCGCTCGACCGTGGCGTGCGCCATGTGCAGGGCCTGAAGCCGGTGAGCGTCGAACGGCGCGACCTGTTCCGCCGCCCGCTGATGCCGAAGGAATTGCTGCCATACAACGCCGTTGTCTTCGATCCGCCGCGTGCGGGTGCCGGAGAACAAGCGCAGGAACTGGCTAAATCGAAGGTTGAAAAGGTGGTTGCCGTATCGTGCAACCCGGTCACGCTTGCCCGCGATCTCGCCATTCTGGTGAAGGGCGGCTATCGCATCCAGCGTGTCACGCCTATTGACCAGTTTCTGTGGTCGCCGCATGTGGAAGCGGTTGTGACGCTGGTGAAGAAATAATGCGATAAATGCCGGGCTCAGCGCCCGGCATTTTTGTTTCTATGGCAGGGTCAGTTGGCCAGTCCGTCGAAGTTCGTCAGAATGACGCTCCAGCCCTTGATGTGGCCGTCGCGTGCTTCGGGGCTGCGGAATTTGACCTGTTTCAGTGTGATGTCGGTGGTGTTCGGATCCACTTCCTTCAGGTCGATCGTTACCACGCTGTCATCCAGTGAGTGGGGCGAATTCCACGTGAATGCCAGACGCGAATGCGGATCGATTTCCAGATAGGTGCCGGAATGCGGCACGTCGCGGTCGACCATGTGCATCAAAATAGAAAAGTGGCCGCCTTTCACCGCATCCGTGCTGACATCGGACGGACCGGTGCTGTCGCTTGATGCGCGCATGAATTTCGCCAGCGTCAACGGCGAGAGCCATGCGTTGAAAACCTTCTCCCGTGGAGCGGCGATCCTGCGATTGACTGTCAGTTCAAGCTCACTCATTTTCCTGTTCCTTCGAAACGAGTACATCCTCCAGCGCCGTGAGGCGCAGTTCCCAGACAGACTTCAGTTCCGCGAACCAGTTTTCCACTTCCCGTACCGGTTCCAGTTCGGCGGCAATGAAATGCTCGCGGCCCAAAGTCTTGCGGGTGACCAACCCTGCCTCCTCCAACACCTTGATGTGCTTGGAGACAGAGTTGAGCGACATGTCGAAATGAGCGGCGAGCGCAGTCACTCTTGAAGCGCCCTCCTGTACGAGGAGCGTCAAAATATGCCGTCGCGTAACGTCTCCGACGGCTTTGAGAATATGTGACAGAGCATCATCGTTCATTATTCACCCGTAAGGTTGAATATACGTCATTCAGGATAATAGTCAACCATATGGTTGAATATTCTTCAATGTGCCATAGCGACAGGCGCGCCGCAAGGGTGGCCACGGAGAGACAGCGGCGCGTAAACAACAAAAAACCATCTGTACGGCGGTACAGATGGTTTCGTGCGCAATGGGTAAGCAGGCTGCTCTTGCGAGGGCAGGGCTTACATCTTCTCGATGATTTCCGGATCGCCTTCGCGCGGCTTGCCGTTGGCGGCGAGGATAGCGGGCACGATGTCTTCCGCTTTGTCGATCACCAGCGGCTGCACCTGATGGGCGGTATGGAGAAAACCTTCCGCGCGCATATGGTCGAGCAGCGACAGCATGGGCTGCCAGAACTTGTTGATATTGGCGAAGACCATCGGCTTGCGATGCTTGCCGAGTTGCGCCCAGGTCATCATCTCCACGATTTCCTCGACCGTGCCGATGCCGCCGGGCAGCGTGACGAACGCATCCGATTTCTGGAACATCAGGTGCTTGCGCTCGTGCATATCACCAACGACGACCAGCTCTGTCAGCTGTTCCGCCTTTTCGAGGCTCGCTTCCTTGTCGAGCAGGAAGGTCGGGATGATGCCGGTGACTTCGCCGCCAGCTTCCATTACACCCTGCGACACCGCACCCATGATGCCTCTTGTGCCGCCGCCATAGACAAGGCGCAGGCCATGCTCGGCGATGGAGCGGCCAAGGGCAAAGCCAGCTTCGCGATAGATGGGGTTCTGGCCCATGGAAGAGCCGCAATAAACGCAAATGGATCGAATCTCAGACATAGTGCTTTTTTGGGCTTTTGATGCGCGAGCGTCAAGTCGGGCGTCACGCCGCAGTGACGCAAAATCCGTTCATGTCCTGTACATTCGTGGCCGTTATCCTAGGTCTTATTTTGCAAATCAAATTGGAGTGAATTTGAAAATGTTGCCATCAGTAAAACTGTCCGTTGCGCTTTTTGCGCTGTCCTTGACCGCTTCGGCAGCGTCGGCTGCTGAAATCACCATCAAGCTAGCGGACGATAAGGCGGTGACGACCAATTCCGTCCTTTATAAATGCGGTGAAAAGGACGTGTCCGTAACCTATTACAATGCCGGTGACATTTCGCTTGCGGAGCTTGAGTTGGACGATGAAACCGTCATCGCTTCCAACGTGCTTTCTGGCTCCGGCGCAAAATATGCGGGCGGCGTCTATGTCTGGTGGACAAAGGGTCAGGAGGCCAGTCTTTACAATCTCATGGACGATCCTGAACAGGAAAAACCGACAAACTGTGCAGAACAATAAGCAAGCTAAGAAAAACCCTCGTAGCTTTCGCTAATTCAGTGCAGATTTGTTGTGGGGGGAAGCCAAAAGCTATAAACCCGTTCTAAAGGGCATTTTCAGCAAAACCGCAAAGCGGTTTTGCGTTGGATAATGCGCAGAAAAAAATAGATAGCGCGGTTTCAACGTATTCGTTTTAACTGGAAACGCGCTCGTCTCTGGCGTGGGTCTCGGAACGAAATGCAGAAGAATAGCTTTGGATTGCTTGGCGCTGGCCTGCTGGCCGTGATTGTCGGGCTTGGTCTTTACTGGAATGCAAAGAAGACAGAGCCGGAAACACCGAAGGCTGGTGTTTCCGCGCCCGCTGCGTCCGGGAGCGAGCAGCAGGCTGCACAGCCGCAAGCACCTCAAACAGAAACACCCTCAGCGCAGACGCCAGACGCACCCAAGCCTACGCAATCTGCCGAGGCTGCGCCAAAGGCCGACAAGCCGACGGCCCCTGCCGAGCAGGCCGCCGCTGAACCGGAACAGCAGCACCAGACGCCGATCTTCGACGTCTTGCGCGTAGAGCCGGACGGTTCCGTGGTGATTGCGGGCAAGGCCATGCCGAATTCGGATGTGGAAGTCGTGGCGGGAGCGAGCGTTGTCGGCAAAGCCAAGGCAGGCGCTAATGGCGATTTCGTCGTGGTGCTGGACGAGCCGCTGAAGCCGGGCGATCATCAGCTCGTGCTGCGCGCCTCGGGACAGGACAAGGTTGCCACCTCGGCCCAGACGGCCATCGTCTCCGTGCCGGATTCAAAAGGCGGACAGGTTCTGGCGCTGGTTGAAGAACCGGGCGAAGCAAGCCGCCTGATCACGAGGCCGGAAACTGCACCGGCGCAGCGGACGGACAGTGCGACGGGTGCTGCAACAACGCCAACCGATGACGGAAGCCCGCAAACCAAGCCTGCGCCCCAGCTACCAATTGCCATCGAGGCAGTGGAAATCGAAGGTGACACCATCTTCGTGGCAGGCAATGCCAAGGGCGGAAACCGCGTGATCGTCCATGCTAATGATATTCTGATCGGCTCCAGCACCGTCACGCCGGAAGGCCGTTTCCTCGTGCAGAGCAAACAGCCTTTGGCTGTAGCCGATTACATCATTCGCGCCGATCTTCTCGACAATGCCAACCGTATGATCGCGACCGCGCGCGTGCCGTTCCGTCGCGAGGCTGGCGCCAATATTTCGGCAGTCGCGCCCGCAAGCAGCGGTCCGGCCGAAGCAGGCGTCGCGGACAAGGCCGCGCTGCAGAAGGTTGACGGTTCGGTGATTATTCGCCGCGGTGACAATCTGTGGACGATCTCCAAGCGCGCTTACGGCAAGGGCACGCGCTACACGACCATCTATCTTGCCAATCGTGAGCAGATCAAAAACCCCGATCTCATCTGGCCGGGGCAGGTGTTCCACATGCCGAAGGAGCCTTTGGGCGACGAGGAAGTGCAGCGCCAGACGCAGTAACCGCAGAACTGATCAGGTTTCGTTCTACCACTACAGTTGCATTCTTCGTGATGCCGGTCTGCAACGCGCAATTTCCTGTACTCCGGTGCTCGAAAATCACTCGTTTCGCCACGGTCTGACGAATTTGCAATTGTAGTTCTACTCAATAATCACGATAGCTTGTTTTTACTTTCGCGGCGTTTTTTGGAAAAACCGCCGCGAAATCTTGTGCTTTAAGGTATAATCGTATATCGTCGATATACGATGAAGATTTCCATGAATGATCAGGTCGCAGCCGATCTTGGCTCGATGGCGAAAGACGACGAGGATGCCGCGCGGATTTATGCTGCGCTGGGCCATCCCGTGCGTATCGCCATTTTACGACAGCTGATCCTTGAGGACGCCTGCTGCTGCAAAGACATTGTCGGCAGGCTCGATCTCGCCCAATCCACCGTTTCCCAGCATTTGAAGGTTCTCGTGACCGCAAGGCTGATCGACTATCGACCCGAACGCCAGTCTTCGCGCTACAGCGTCAACTGGCAGCAAATCAATGCCATTCGCACCCACCTTGCCGCATTTGCCGGTGGTTGTTGCACGTTATGATCTGACCCGAAAGAACGCCTGATGAGCTCCTCTAAAACGGTTTCTGCCGAATCCGGCGAAACATTCAAGACCCTGCGCAATCTCTGGCCCTATATGTGGCCCGAGGACAGGCTGGACCTGCGCATGCGCGTGGTTTGGGCAACGTTCTATCTGGTCATTTCGAAGATCGTTCTCATTCTCGTTCCCTATTTCTTCAAATGGGCGACGAACGCGCTGAACGGACAGTTGCATGCGCCGGGCTATGTGCCGCTGTTCCTGACCGGCGCGGTCATGCTCGTGGTGGCCTATAACGGATCGAGGATCGTGCAGGCCGGTCTCAACCAGCTGCGCGACGCCTTGTTCGCCAGTGTCGGCCAATATGCAGTGCGTCAGCTTGCCTATCGCACATTCGTGCACATGCACCAGCTTTCGCTGCGCTTCCATCTGGAGCGGCGCACGGGCGGTCTGTCGCGCGTGATCGAGCGCGGCACGAAGGGCATCGAAACTATCGTCCGCTTCACCATTCTCAACACGCTGCCGACCATTCTGGAATTTGCGATGACGGCGGTGATCTTCGCGGTCTCCTACGGCATTTCCTATCTGGTCGTCGTGGCGGCGACGGTGGTGTTCTATACCTGGTTCACCATCAAGGCGAGCGACTGGCGCATCAACATCCGTCGCGAGATGAATGATTCCGATACGGACGCCAACACTAAGGCCATCGACTCCCTGCTGAACTTCGAAACGGTGAAGTATTTCGGCAATGAGACGATGGAAGCCCAGCGCTTCGACGCCTCCATGGCGCGTTATGAAAAGGCTGCAACCCAGACCTGGACCTCGCTCGGTTGGTTGAACTTCGGTCAGGCCGTGATCTTCGGCGTGGGCATGGCGATTGTCATGGTCATGTCGGCGCTGGAAGTGCGCGCTGGAACGCAATCCATCGGCGACTTCGTCTTCATCAACGCGCTGCTGATGCAGCTTTCCATACCGCTCAACTTCATCGGCTTCATCTATCGCGAAATCCGTCAGGGTCTGACCGATATTGAACAGATGTTCGACCTGCTCGATGTGAAGCAGGAAGTGAGCGACAAGCCGGGCGCCAAGCCGGTGCAGATCGACAAGGGCGCGATCCGCTTTGATGACGTGCATTTTGCCTATGATTCCAACCGCCCGATCCTCAAGGGCATCAGCTTCGAGGTTCCGGCAGGCAAGACGGTGGCGATAGTCGGGCCTTCGGGCGCGGGCAAGTCCACGATCTCGCGGCTGCTGTTCCGCTTCTACGATATCCAGTCGGGCTCGGTGACCATCGACGGGCAGGACGTGCGCGACGTGACGCAGGAAAGCCTGCGCAAGGTCATCGGCATGGTCCCGCAGGATACGGTGCTGTTCAACGACACCATCGCCTATAATATCCGCTATGGCCGCACCGATGCGACCGAAGAAGAGGTGGAGAAGGCAGCCGATATGGCGCAGATCTCCCGTTTCATCCAGCATCTGCCGGATGGCTACAAGGCCATGGTCGGCGAGCGCGGGCTGAAACTTTCGGGCGGTGAAAAGCAGCGTGTCGCCATCGCACGCACGATCCTGAAAGCACCGCCGATCCTCATCCTCGACGAAGCGACCTCGGCGCTGGATACGGCGACGGAACAGGAAATCCAGTCGGCGCTGGATATCGTCAGCCGCGGCCGCACCACACTGGTCATCGCGCACCGGCTTTCGACGGTGATTGGCGCGGATGAAATCATCGTGCTCAAGGATGGATTGATCGCCGAGCGCGGCACGCATCGCCAGCTTCTGAAGCACAAGGGTCTTTATGCCTCGATGTGGGATCGTCAGCGCGAGGCCGACGAGGCCGAAGAACGCCTGCGTCAGGTTCGCGAGAGCGACGATATGGGCGTGGTTGTGCGCGGAACGCCTGCGGCGGAGTGATCACGCCACCTGACAGTCGTGCATAAATTGCGAAATGCATTTTGAGATTCCGGGAGTCATGCGCTACATACGGCTAAAGCGTTTTGCAGCCAAATGGGAACATTTGGCGTCGCACAAATGCGGCCCGAGCAACGATTTAGAGCGCCGGTCTGGTGAAGCCAGATCGGATGCGCTCTAAATACGAGGAACAAGCGATGAGCCTGACTGACACTATCCGCAACACTTTTGTGCCGATTCACCGGGAAGGCTATCCGTTCATAGCGGGCTTTTTCGTGGTTTCGCTGATCCTTGGCTGGTTGTGGAACCCGCTGTTCTGGATCGGCATGGTGCTCACGGTCTGGTGCATCTATTTCTACCGCGATCCCGAACGCGTGACGCCGATGGACGACGATCTCGTCATCAGCCCGGCGGACGGCAAGGTCTCTTTCGTCGGTCCGGCCATTCCGCCTGCGGAGCTTGATCTGGGCCTCGAGCCGCTGACGCGTGTTTCCGTGTTCATGAATGTCTTTTCCGTGCACATCAACCGCTCGCCGGTTCGTGGTCAGATCGTCAAGGTCGAGCACCGCCCGGGCAAGTTCCTCAATGCGGAACTGGACAAGGCCAGCACCGAAAATGAACGCAACAGCGTTCTGATCGAAAGCCCGCATGGCAAGGTCGGCGTGGTGCAGATCGCCGGTCTGGTGGCGCGCCGCATCGTGTGCTGGTCGAGCCAGAACGACGATTTGTCTGTTGGCGAGCGTTTCGGCCTGATCCGCTTCGGTTCGCGCGTCGATGTTTACCTGCCGGCCGATGCGACGGTGCGCGTTGCCGTGGGTCAGACGGCTGTTGCCGGTGAAACGGTGCTTGCCGATTACGGCAGCAACCGCAGCGAACCCGTTGTCCGGATTGCATAGAACATGGGAACACCCTTTCCGCCTTTTGAGCCCAATGGCCGCGTGGATTCATCCCGCGGCCCAAAGCTGTCGCAGATACCGCTGCGTATCGTTATTCCGAACCTCATCACGGTTCTGGCTATCTGTGCCGGTCTGACCGGCATTCGTCTTGCCTTTGAAAACCGCTTTGAGCTGGCCGTCGCCATGGTGCTGGTCGCGGCATTCCTCGACGGCATCGACGGACGTGTTGCGCGCATGATGAAAGGCTCGTCGAAATTCGGCGAGCAGATGGATTCACTTGCCGATATCGTCAATTTCGGCGTTGCGCCCGCACTGGTGCTTTATGCATTCATGCTGGATCAGGCGCGTTCCTTCGGCTGGATTGCCGGTCTTCTCTATGCGATTGCCTGCTGCCTGCGTCTGGCGCGCTTCAATGTGATGCTGGAAGACCCGAACCGGCCTGCCTGGCAGAGCAATTATTTCATCGGCGTGCCTGCGCCCGCTGGCGCCATGCTGGTGCTGCTGCCGGTGTATCTCGGCTTCCTCGGCCTGACGCCCTCGCGGGGGCTGGCCTTCGGTGTTGCCATTTATACCGTGGCTATCGCGTTCCTGCTGGTCAGCCGTCTGCCGGTTTATAACGGCAAATCGGCGGGCAGCCTCGTGCGTCGCGATATCGTTATGCCGCTTATCCTCTGCGTGGTTGTCTATGTGGCGTTCCTGATGAGCTTCACATGGCAGACGCTGAGCCTGACGGCTCTGGTCTATCTGGCTTTCCTGCCGTTCAGCCTTGCCGCATGGAACCGCCGCGAGGCAGCGGATCGCGCTGCGGCGGAAGAACCGGCGACCGATAGCGGAGAAGAAAAGCCGTCAGCGTCAGAAGACAAGTGACGGCAGCTTTTCCAGAATGAACTCAACGCGCTCCTCGACCGAAGTTTTCGGCAGGAGCGCGATTTCATATCCGAACTGGCGATAGGTTGTCTCCATCGCTGCGAATGTTCGCACAGCCTCATTGAAGTCCTGTTTGCGCTCGGCATCCTGCCCGAAAATCTCTGGCCATGGCGGGGCGAGAAACACCGTTTTGTTATAACGAATCTTCTGTGCAGCCGCTTCCATATGTGAAGGCACCGGCAGGCTGCAGAGCGAAAGATAACCGATCACATCCGGCACGCCGCGATCAAAGAAGACCGGCTCTGTTTGGTCTTGTGCCGAGCGATGTGACCGCATTTCCCACGACAACATCAATTCGGCAAACAGCGCGCGGTCGTCCCAGGGTAGGGCCGTGCCACTGATGGCAACCTGATCCTGAATGATGGCACGCCCGGCTTCCACGGTGCGCGTAAAACCTCGCTGTTCGAGTGCATCGATCAGCGTGCTCTTGCCCGATCCGGGACCGCCGCTGATGACAAGAAATCGTGCATGGTTGTCAGCCATTCTGTTCTCCAGACAAATGAATTGCGTTGCGGCGTGCGAAAGCGCATGCCGGTGACGATAGATTGCTTTGGAAGGGGAGAGGGAAAAAGCCCGCTAGAAAAAGCCGAAGACAAGGCGGCGAGGGGGCGAAGTATTTATAAAATAACGCTGGCCTTGCTAATTGGCAAGGCCAGCCAAACAGCATTACGACGGCATATGATAGTCGAGGAAGCGATCCTGGCGCACGTCAAACAGCTTGCCCGTGACGTCGAGCGCCGGATCGGCAAGCTTGACGATCTTTTCGGCCACTTCCTGCGGTGTCGGCAGGGTGTCCGGGTCTTCGCCGGGCATGGCCTGTGCGCGCATGGCCGTGCGGGTTGCGCCGGGATTGACCGAATTGATGTTCAGGGCCATCTGCTTGGTCTCTTCAGCCCAGCTGCGGGCCATGACCTCGACAGCCGCCTTGGAGGCAGCATAGGGACCCCAGAAGGCGCGGCAGCTATGCGCAACGCCGGATGAAAGCAGAATGGCGCGTCCGGCATCGGAAAGACGCAGCAACGGGTCTGTCGAGCGGATCAGACGCCAGACGCTTGTCACGTTGACATTCATGACCTTTTCAAAGGTCTTTGCTTCCACATGACCGATCGGCGAGATGGTGCCCAGCACGCCCGCATTGGCGACCATGATATCGAGCTTGCCCCAACGCTCGTGGATCGAGCCGCCGAGACGGTCGATGGCTTCCATATCGGTGATGTCGAGCGGCACCAAAGTCGCGTTGCCGCCGAGCTTGCGAATATCGTCGTCCAGCTCTTCAAGCCCGCCGACGGTGCGCGCAACGGCGATCACATGCGCGCCGCGTTTTGCCAGTTCCAGTGAAAGAAAATACCCGATGCCGCGCGATGCGCCCGTTACCAAGGCCAGCCGGCCCGTAAGGTCGATTGTCATTCCGTCCCCAATGACTTTTTATGTGAAGGATTGGAGCGGCCCGCAGGCCGCCCAGTTCGCGAATTTGCGTTAGCCGTTGCTGGCCAGCAGCGACAGCGTGTGGATGTTGCTTTCGCCTTCCTGATCGAGAAGGCGGGTCGGGTAATCGCCCGTGAAATAGTGATCCGTGAAGGCAGGTGCGTTCGGGTCACGCGGCTTACCGCCGACTGCCTTGTAGAGACCGTCGATAGACAGGAAGGCCAGCGAATCCGCGCCGATATAACGGCACATGGATTCCAGATCTTCATGCTGGTTGGCGAGAAGCTTGTCGGCATGCGGCGTGTCGATGCCGTAGAAATCCGGATGATAGATCATCGGGCTTGCCACGCGCATATGCACTTCCTTCGCGCCGGCATCGCGCATCATCTGCACGATCTTGACCGAAGTGGTGCCGCGCACGATGGAATCATCCACCAGCACAACACGCTTGCCTTCGATCATGGCGCGATTGGCCGAGTGTTTCAGCTTCACACCCAAGGCGCGAATCTGCTGGGTCGGCTCGATGAAGGTGCGCCCGACATAATGGTTGCGGATGATGCCATATTCGAACGGAATGCCGCTTGCCTGCGCAAAGCCGAGCGCCGCAGGCGTGCCGCCATCGGGCACCGGCACGATGACATCGGCTTCGACACCGGCCTCACCAGCCAGTTCGATGCCCATATTCTTGCGTGCGACATAGACGCTGCGTCCGCCGACAACCGAATCCGGACGGGCGAAATAGACATATTCGAACAGGCACAGACGTTCCGGCTGCGGGTTTTCCGCCTTGATGGACTGGGTGGTGATCGAGCCGTCCTGCTGGATTTCGCAGACAATCACTTCGCCATTTTCAACGTCGCGAATGTATTTCGCACCGATAATGTCGAGGGCGCAGGTTTCCGAACAGAAGATCGGCTTGCCATCCAGTTCGCCCATGACGAGTGGACGAATGCCGATGCTGTCGCGTGCGGCGATCAGCTTGGTGCGGGTCAGCGCCAGCATGGCGTAGCCGCCTTCAACCTGACGGATCGCATCCACGAAACGGTCGGAAGACGAGGCGAAACGCGAACGGGCGATCATATGCAAAACGACTTCCGTATCGGAAGTCGCCTGAAAGATCGCGCCTGAAGCGATGAGCTGTTTGCGCAGCGAGATGCCATTGGTGAAATTGCCGTTATGGGCAATCGCAATGCCGCCGACTTCCAGTTCCGCGAAAAGCGGCTGCACATTGCGCAGGATCGTTTCGCCGGTCGTGGAATAGCGCACATGGCCGATGGCGCGGTCGCCGGGCAGGCGGTTCAGCGTGGCGGCGTCGGTGAAATGATCCCCGACGAGGCCCATATGGCGTTCGGAGTGGAAGCGGCGATTGTGATAAGACACAATACCTGCGGCTTCCTGCCCGCGATGCTGAAGGGCGTGCAGACCGAGCGCTGTCAGCGCCGCGGCGTCCTCATGACCCAAAATGCCGAATACACCACACTCTTCATGCAGGGTGTCGTCATCCAGCATAAAGGAAGTCTCATCATGCGATTGTTGGAACATTGTCCGCAAGGCCTTTCGATTGCGGGTTGTTAAAAACAACATTTACATGAAAGGACGCTGTTTTGAAAGCGATCCCTTGAACCCGCGTCAGTTAAGCTGATCATATAGGCCTTCATTGGGGCCAAAAACAGATGAAACCGGCACAAGCCGGTTTCAATTTTTCACATCAGATTCTGATTATTGCTGCGCTGGCGCGTCATCCGGAACAGGCGCTTCTTCCTGATCGCCGGTGGCCGGTGCGTTGCGCTGCGGCTTGAATTTTTCAACCATCGATTCAGGGTCGGCAGGCAGGAGATTGCGCAGTTGTTCGCCGAAGGAATCGAGCATCGGCTTCGATTTCGCATTGGTGATCCAGGCAGGCTGGTTATCCGGCACCGCCCAGTTGAAGAACAGCATGGCGACCACCATCAGCAGAACACCGCGTGCCGCGCCGAACAGGAAGCCCAGCGTGCGGTCAAGCGCGCCGATGCGGCTGTCGATGATGAAATCCGCGATCTTCATGGTGATCAGCGAAACGATGATCAGCACCACGAGGAAAACCGCAGCCATGGCGGCGATCATCGCAAGAGTTTCGTTGTTGATATAGGGCTTTATGTAGGGCAGCACCGGCTTATAGAATAGGAAAGCGGCAGCTGCTGCCGCAGCCCAGGATACGAGCGACAGTACTTCGCGGGAAAAACCGCGCACCATCGCCAGAACCGCTGATACCAGCGTTATCCCGAGTAGAATTCCATCAAGCATGGTTATGGGCATTCTGGCCTGTCCTTAGTTTTTCGCGCAAGCGTTCCGGTGCGCAGGGCAGTCAAAGACGCGGAAGCTTACCACTGGAAGGTTGACAGAATCTTCCAGCTTCACATTCCCGATTATTACTTCTTTCCGGCACCCGATGCTGCAATGCGCGCAACGAGGTCGGGCAGGGCGGCTGTTTCCATAAGACGGAAGCTGCGATCTTTCCAGAGTTCGCCGCTGCCGCTTGGCACTTCCGCCTGCCGGAAGCCGAGTTTCTCCGCTTCCTTCAATCTCTGTACTGCATGCGTCACCGCACGAACAGCACCGGAAAGGCTGATTTCGCCGAAATAAACACAATCTGGCGGAAGGGCAATACCGGCCATGGAGGAAACGAGCGCCGAAGCAACGGCAATATCGGCAGCCGGTTCGCTGATCCGGTAGCCGCCCGCAACATTCAGATAGACGTCATGCTGCCCAAAACGGACCCCGCAATGCGATTCCAGCACGGCGAGGATCATGGCGAGACGCCCGCCATCCCAGCCCACCACAGCGCGGCGCGGCGTGCCGAGAGAGGAGGGGGCGACAAGGGCCTGAATTTCCACCAGAACCGGGCGCGTGCCTTCCATGCCGGCGAAAACCGCTGCTCCAGGCGCCTTTTCGTTGCGTTCGCCAAGGAAAAGCTCGGACGGATTGGACACTTCGCGCAAGCCGCCATCGGACATTTCGAAAACGCCGATTTCATCGGTGGGGCCGAAGCGGTTTTTCACCGTGCGCAGGATGCGGTAATGATGCCCGCCTTCGCCTTCGAAATAGAGAACGCCATCGACCATATGCTCAACCACGCGCGGACCGGCAATCTGGCCGTCCTTGGTGACATGGCCGACCAGCACCACCGCAGCGCCTGTCTGCTTGGCGTAACGGATCATCGCTTGCGCCGAGGATCGCACCTGCGTAACCGTGCCGGGTGCCGAATCCGCCATATCGGTCCACAAGGTCTGGATCGAATCGATGATGACGAGATCGGGGCGTTTGCCATCGGAAATGGTGGCGATGATGTCTTCGACATTGGTTTCGGCGGCAAGCTCCACTGCCGACGTGGCGACGCCAAGACGCTGCGCCCGCAGGCGGATCTGCGCGACGGCTTCTTCGCCCGAAACATAGACGATGCGGTGGCCGCGATTGGCAAGAGCTGCTGCGGCCTGCGTCAGAAGTGTGGATTTGCCGATGCCGGGATCGCCGCCGATCAGCAGCGCCGAACCGCGCACGAAACCGCCGCCGGTCACCCGGTCGAGTTCGCTGATGCCGGAAATAATGCGCGGGGCATCTTCAATGTCGCCGGAAAGTGAGGTCAGCGCCACGGCGCGACCCTTGCGCTTCGACAACATGGCGCCCGGACCGGAACCGATGCCGCTATTGGTGCCTTCCTCGACGAGCGTGTTCCACTCGCCGCAGGAATCGCACTTGCCCGCCCAGCGCGTATGCACTGTGCCGCAATTCTGGCAGATAAACTGAATGCGCGCCTTGGCCATCAGAGACGCGCCTTATTCGAAGAGATATTATTCATACTGTTCGGGAAGATAGGAACCCTCGGCCAGATCTGCAAATCGCGTGAATTCAGACTGGAAGGCGAGCTTGACCGTTCCGGTCGGTCCGTGACGCTGCTTGGCGATGATGACATCGGCCGTGCCGCGCACTTTTTCGAAATGCTGCTTCCATTCTTCGTATTTCGGGTCGAACTCGTCGCGTGGCTCAAGGTTCTTGACGTAATATTCCTCGCGGAACACGAACAGCACCACGTCGGCGTCCTGCTCGATCGAACCCGATTCACGAAGATCGGAGAGCTGCGGGCGCTTGTCGTCGCGGCTTTCCACCTGACGCGAGAGCTGTGAAAGCGCGATGATCGGAACGTTCAGTTCCTTGCCGAGCGCCTTCAGGCCGGTGGTGATTTCGGTGATTTCCTGCACGCGGTTCTGTGCCGAGGCCTTCGACGAGCCGGTCATCAGCTGTACGTAGTCGATCACCAGAACATCAAGGCCGCGCTGGCGCTTGAGACGACGGGCGCGGGCGGCCAGCTGCGCGATGGAAATACCACCGGTCTGGTCGATATAAAGCGGGATTTTCTGCATTACCTGCGAACAGGCGACCAGCTTTTCGAAATCGGTCTCGGTGATATCACCACGGCGGATTTTCGAGGACGATACTTCCGTCTGCTCGGAAATGATACGGGTGGCGAGCTGTTCTGCCGACATTTCGAGCGAGAAGAAGCCGACGACGCCGCCATTCTTGGCTTTTACCGTTCCATCGGCCTGCTGGTCCGGTTCATAGGAATTGGCGATGTTGAAGGCGATATTGGTGGCGAGCGAGGTTTTACCCATGCCCGGACGTCCGGCGAGGATGATCAAGTCGGAAGGCTGCAAGCCGCCCATTTTGCCGTCCAGCGTATGAATGCCGGTCGAAACGCCGGACAGGTGGCCATCGCGCATGAAAGCGGCATTGGCCATGTCCACGGCAGTGGTCACGGCATCCTTGAACGGCAGGAAGCCGCCATCGTAACGGCCGGTTTCGGCCAGTTCGAACAGGCGGCGTTCGGCGTCCTCGATCTGCTCCTGCGGTGCGTTGTCGACCGCTGCGTCATAGGCGACATTGACCATGTCCTCGCCGATCCCGATCAGCGCGCGGCGGGTCGCCAGATCGTAGATCGCGCGGCCATAATCCGCAGCATTGATGATGGTCACGGCCTCGGTGGCAAGGCGCGTGACATATTGGAATATGGAAAGATCGCCCACCTTGCCGTCAGGCAGGAAGGTCTTCATCGTGACCGGGTTGGCCATCTTGCCGACGCGGATAAGATCGGTGGTGATCTCGTAAATACGGCGATGCAGCGGCTCGAAGAAATGGGTCGGCTTCAGGAAGTCCGATATGCGGTAAAAGGCATCGTTGTTGATCAGGATTGCGCCCAGCAATGCCTGTTCCGCTTCGATATTGTGTGGTGCTTCCCGATAGAGTGCGTCTTTCTGATCGCGCACATCCTCGAGTTTGCGTACCGCCGCTTCCGCCATGATTCTTGATCCTGTCCCTGATGCTGCCAGCTAACCGTCATGTGATGCCAAACGCAACGCGGCTTCGGATGATTCCTGCTGGAAGGGATAAGCTATACCATGATTCACACTGATTCACAGTTTGCGCCTGCGCATGGACGCTATGTTCTTGACGGGCGTTGCCGTGATGAACGGTGGATATTACTCTGCCTCTATCTCTGAAATTAATCTGCCCCGGATAATGTGTGATTCCGGCGGCAGGCTCCTCACGCAAAGGTTCATTCATGCGGCATCGTCTGATCGCGGCCGGGCTTTCCTGCCTGGCCTATCTCGCTTCGTTTACGGCACCGGCTGCTGCGGCTGAACCGATCAAGGTCAAGGTCTTCATCGCGGCCATGTTCGAGATCGGGCAGAACAGCGGTGACCGCGCTGGCGAGTTTCAATGGTGGTATGAGCGCTATTGGAAGGACGCCAAGCCTATTGAAGTGAAGGGCGCGCTGAAGCCGGTCTATTGTAATGACGACGGTGTGTGCGGCTCGGTGCTGGGTATGGGCAAGGTCAATTCATCCTCCAGCATGCAGGCCATTCTGCTCGATCCCGCCTTCGATTTTTCGAAGAGCTACTATATTCTGTCGGGCGTGGGTGGCACGCCGCCATCGCGTGGCACCATCGGTGATGTCAGCTGGGCGACATGGCTGGTCGATTACGATCTCGGCCATCGCTGGGCCCCGGAAGAAGGCAAAGCCGGCGAGCCGGTTTTCATGCCGCGCAAGGGCTATGAGGACTATCGGGTCTTCAAGCTCAACCCCGATCTGATCGCCGCTGCCATGCACCTTGGCTCGAAGGTGGAGCTGCGCGATTCGCAGGAAGCCCAGAACTACCGCATGCGGTATCCCGACAAGGCCGCACAGGCCAAGCCGTCGCTGAAGAGCGGCACGCATATGACTGGCGATACGTTCTTTCATGGACCCGGCCTGTCGAAAGAGGCGCAGTACATTGCGCATCTTTACGGTGCCGATGATTATCTCGTGACTGAAATGGAAGCGGCAGCGATCACGCTGGTCATCAAGCGCCAGTTCGGCACGGATCGTATTGCCAGCCTGCGCGGCGCGGTGAATTTCGATCAGGGTAACCCGAACGAAACCACCTTGCAGCATCTTGATCCCGCGCCGGGCCAGACGGCAGGCGGTTTCGCTGAGACGGTGCAGAACATCTATCTCGTCGGTTCACCACTGGTTGATGATATTGTCGCCCATTGGGACAAGTGGGAGGCCGGAGTGCCGAAGGCCGACTAAAAGCATAGACTCGTGCCGAAGGTCGACTAAGAACATTGGCCCGTGCCAAAAGCTCAATAGAGATCGTGGAATGAAAAAGGGCTGCCGGAGACGGCAGCCCTTTTTAATGGTGTGAACCGGCACTTGCTGGATCAGGCATTCATGCTTTTCTTGACGGCGCGGGCCTCGCTATTGGCCCCCTTTGGTGCGCTGTCGAGCCGCTTCAGGCGCTTTTCTTCCGCTTCGATATAGTTGCGCGTCAGCGGAACGGATTCCTGCCGGTGCGCAATCTGGATGTGGAAAACCATCATGTTCTGCCAGCGGAACGCGCTTTCCGATGCGGCGAGATAAAACTCCCACATGCGGCAGAAGCGTTCGTCATAAAGCGCCTTGGCCTGCGCGCGATTGGCCATGAAGGCCTCACGCCAGGCCTTGAGCGTTTCCGCATAATGCAGCCGCAGGATTTCGATGTCGGTGACATAGAGCCCGGCCTTTTCGATATGCGGCAACACTTCCGACAAAGCAGGGATATAGCCACCCGGGAAGATATATTTGCGGATGAACGGATTGGTCGCGCCCGGCCCGTCTGCACGCCCGATGGCATGCAGCAGGAATACGCCGTCCGGCTTCATCAGTCGCGCCACATGCTGGAAATATTCCGCAAAATGGCCGACGCCGACATGCTCGAACATGCCGACAGAAACCAGCCGGTCGAACTTGTCATCGATGTTGCGATAATCGGTCAGCTCGAACTTGGCCCGATCCGAAAGCCCTTCATCCGTGGCGCGCTGATTGGCAATACCGTGCTGTTCTTCCGACAAGGTCACGCCTGTCACATTGGCCTTGAGATGGCGGGCAAGATAAAGCCCCATGCCGCCCCAGCCGCAGCCGATATCGAGCACTTTGTGGCCTTCCTTCACCAGCAATTTCGCCGCGATATGACGCTTTTTTGCGAGCTGCGCCTCGGCAAGCGTTGCATTTGGTGTTTCGAAATAGGCGCAGGAATATTGCTTGTCCGGATCGAGAAACAGGTCGTAAAGCTCGCCGGATAGGTCGTAATGGCTTTTGATATTGTCGGACGAACGCGCAATCGTGTTCATCTGCTGGAAGCGGCGGAACAGAATGCGCAGCTTTGCCAGCGCCTTCATCCACGGCTCAGTCGCGGCGGTTGGCCCGGTATTTTCGAATACGATCTGGAGCAGCGTGTAAATATCACCGTCCAGAAAATCGATCTCGCCGTCCATGAAACATTCGGCGAGTTTCAGTTCGGGGTCGAGCGCTACGGCGCGCTCGGCGTGCTTCGTCTTGAAGTGTATATGAACCGGCACACCGGTCTTGTCGCCATACTGTGAACGCGCACCACTAGAATCGGTGACCGTCAGGTCTCCGGCTTTAATCATATGCGAAAGAACAGTACGCATCATTCCATACATCGGCCCCATCTCCTTTTATGGATGAGGCAGGCGTAGCATCCATGCGGTTGCATGGCAGGCGGCTTGTGTATCCTCGGTCAGAGCCACACTGTCATTAGATTTTCAGGCAGTGGTCCATCAGGTCTACCGGCCTTGGGAACGCTGTCTTAAGCAACGCGGACGTTTCC
The DNA here is from genome assembly GCF_029909865.1 of Ochrobactrum sp. 19YEA23. NCBI lineage: Bacteria > Pseudomonadati > Pseudomonadota > Alphaproteobacteria > Hyphomicrobiales > Brucellaceae > Ochrobactrum > Ochrobactrum sp. 19YEA23. The sequence goes on from NZ_JASAMQ010000001.1 coordinate 870,351, forward strand.
GTCTGCACCCTCTCCAATACATTACCAAGGAGAAGAATAGGCAGTTTTCCCGTTCTGGAAAGAGAAAATGCCCGGCGGAGGCCGCCGGGCATGATCATTTAAAGTTTACCACCATTGGAATGCCTGCTGACAAAGCTGGCTTTTCCGGAGGTAAGTGTAACAATTAAGCCTGGTCTTCAGCTTCTTCGTCTTCGTCGAAGATTTCTTCGGCAAGCGGAGCTTCTTCGATGCCGTAGATGGCTTCGATCGAGGTGAGGTCTTCACCCTTTGCCTGACGTTCAGCTTCTTCGTTCGAACGAGCGATGTTGACGGTCACTTCAACCTGAACTTCCGGATGCAGCGAAATCGAAACTTCGTGCAGGCCGATCGTCTTGATCGGATGGTTCAGTTCAACCTGGTTGCGGTGCAGGGTGAAGCCGTTTGCAGTGATGATGTCGGCGATGTCGCGGGTCGAAACCGAACCGTAGAGCTGGCCGGTTTCACCAGCCGAACGCACAACGATGAAGCTCTGGCCGCTGAGCTTTTCAGCAACGGCGCTTGCTTCGTTCTTGCGTTCCAGGTTCTGGGCTTCGAGCTGAGCGCGCTGGCCTTCGAACTTCTTCTTGTTGGCTTCGTTGGCACGAAGAGCCTTGCCCTGCGGGAGCAGGAAGTTACGGGCATAGCCGTCCTTGACCTTGACGGTTTCGCCCATCTGGCCGAGGCGGCCAATACGTTCCAGAAGAATGACTTCCATTGGAGTTTCCTTTCGAGTGTTTGATTCGGGTTACTGTTGTTTATCGGTGCTCTTGTCACTGCCCGGAATTTTCGAGATCGGCGCGCCGCGCGACGTATCGAAAAGGCCGACCACCATGAAGACGAAGAGCAGGAATGCGAAGAGAATGATTGCAAGATAGGCAAACCACAGCGCCACCGGACGCCATACCTTGCCGCGTGTGCGCATATGCATGATGGCGAGACCTGCCATCATGAAGCCTGCGCCGAGTGCGCCCACCACCACGGTCGCCACCAGACCGGCGCCGCCGGAGAAGAAGGCGACTGCAAGCGCGATTGCGAAAACGATCAGCGCCGGGCGCGGCATGCGCAGCGTTGCGGGCCAATCGTCACGCGGACGGCGCAGACGGCCCGACATGGCGGTCAGGCGCAGCGCCAGATAGAGATTGCCGACCAGAATGGCGAGGCAGGTGGCAGGCTGGATCGCCGGAAGGGCAAACATCAGCAGCGCCGACATCGTGTTGCGCATTTCATCGCTGGCGGTGAATTGCGGGTCGGCTTCCGCAACGCGGTCGATAACCGCATTGGCCAGTTCTCGCGCCATATCCGGGCCGAAGCCGAGAATTGCGCCGATGACGACAAAGGAGACCGCAACCATCAGGGCGAGGCGGAATATAATATCCGACAGCGGATACCAGACCATCACGTCCTTCGGTCCGCCCAGTTCTTCGGCGGGTCGTGCAAGGCCGGACAGATACGCGCCGATGGCCGCAGGGATATAGCTCGTCAGCGCCATCAGGAGGGCGGCCATCGGAACGGCAAAAACGCCGACAGCGACGGTTGCGACGGCTGCTGCAACGATACCGGCGGTGGAACCCCAGCCGAGTGCTGCAACGAAAATCGGAAGCGGTGTCAGGAAATACAGAACCATCGCCATGCCCGACTGGACAATGACGCCGGACGACATCAATGCCGAGGCAAGCCCCGCCAATATGCCGACACCAACTATGGTTCCGTTGAATTTCATCAGTCTCGCTGTCCTGCTCCGGCTATTCCGGTTTTGCAGTTAGAGACGGCACGAGGGCTGCGTCTCAACTTGGGTTTTTAATACACTCCGTCGCGCCCATCGCGATGGAGGAAAGGGTTCGGGAGGCAAACTCTGAAGAGAATGCCTCCCGAAGAAGTCTTACTTCACAACGTAAGGCAGCAGGCCGAGGAAACGAGCGCGCTTGATCGCCTTGGCGAGTTCACGCTGCTTCTTCTGGCTGACAGCCGTAATACGGGAAGGAACGATCTTGCCGCGTTCGGAAATGTAACGCTGCAGAAGCTTGATGTCCTTGTAGTCGATCTTCGGTGCGTTTGCGCCGGAGAACGGGCACGTCTTGCGACGGCGATGGAAAGGACGGCGGGTCGGGATCTGATTGATATCAACCATGATTATGCTCCTTCACCAGCTTCGTTGTCGCGTGGGCGACGTGGGCCGCGATCACCGCGATCGCCACGATCACCGCGGTCGAAACCACCTTCACGGCGGCGCGGACGGTCATCACCATCACGCTCGCGACGGTCGTCGCGGCGGGTCAGCATAGCCGACTGGCCTTCTTCGTGTTCTTCAACGCGAATGGTCATGAAGCGCAGGACGTCTTCATTGATACGCATCTGACGTTCCATTTCAGCAACGGCAGCAGCCGGAGCGTCGATGTTCAGAAGCGTATAATACGCCTTACGGTTCTTGTTGATACGGTAGGTGAGGGGACGCAGACCCCAAGCTTCAACCTTACCGACCTTGCCGCCATTAGCTTCGAGGACACCCTTGTACTGTTCGACGAGAGCGTCGACCTGCTGCTGGGAAATGTCCTGGCGGGCAAGAAGCACATGTTCATAAAGAGCCATTGGCTTTGCCTTTCTTCGTTATATCACGCCGACACCAGCGGCTAAGCCCCTGCGACTTCTCTTTTGCCGGAAACCGGTGAAGAAAGGACGCGTACTTGAGACGGTCGAGAGCGGAGACACGGGAGGCAGAAGCACTTATGACTTCCAACGTACTATCCTGCTTTTAACGGCAAGAGCACACGGCCCTCCGTTCAGCCCCCAGCTGGTGCCGAGCAATGAACGGGCGGCTATTACGTGTTTTTCCCCTTGTTTGCAAGCGCGATATCCCCGAAAAACCGACAAATGCTTGACTTTTCGCCCAAGGCTAAGGCACATCGCGCCAAATTGTGCATTAATTGCAGGGCATGTCGGCGAAAACGGATACCGGTTTCGACATTATCATATGCTTAAAACCAGAATGAGGCATCAATGGCGGTAGCATTTACCTTTCCCGGACAGGGCAGCCAGGCGGTAGGCATGGGCAAGGCCCTGGCCGAACAGTTCGCGGAAGCGCGCGCCGTCTTTGACGAAGTGGACGCAGCGCTCGGCGAAAAGCTGTCCGCCACCATGTTCGAAGGCCCTGAAGACGTTTTGACGCTCACCGCCAATGCACAGCCTGCGCTGATGGCTGTTTCGATGGCCGTCCTGCGCGTCATGGAATCGCGTGGCTTCTCGCTGAAGGAAAAGGTTTCCTACGTGGCCGGTCACTCGCTGGGCGAATATTCGGCGCTTTGCGCAGCCGGTACGTTCTCGCTTGCCGACACGGCGCGTCTCCTGCGCATTCGCGGCAATGCGATGCAAAAGGCCGTTCCGGTTGGCGAAGGCGCGATGGCTGCCATCATCGGTCTGGAACATGGCGACGTTGAAGCGATCTGCACGGAAGCCAAGGCTTCCGGCTCTGTTCAGATCGCCAATGACAATGGCGGCGGCCAGCTGGTGATTTCGGGTTCCAAGGCTGCGGTCGAGCTGGCCGCTTCGCTTGCGTCCGAGAAGGGCGCGAAGCGCGCCATCATGCTGCCGGTTTCCGCACCCTTCCATTCGACCCTGATGGCTCCGGCTGCCGAAGCAATGCGCGAAGCGCTGGCCAGCGTCGAAAAGCACAATCCGGTTGTGCCGCTTATCGCCAATGTGCGTGCAGCGCCGGTGACGGACGCCAACGAAATTGCCGATCTGCTGGTCGAACAGGTAACGGGTCAGGTTCGCTGGCGCGAAACCGTGGAATGGTTTGCCGCCAATGGCGTGACTTCGCTTTATGAAGTAGGTTCGGGCAAGGTTCTGACCGGTCTGGCGCGCCGCATCTCCAAGGATGTGTCCGGCGCCGCCGTTGGTTCGGCTGAAGAAATCGAAGCAGCGATAGCGTCGTTATCTTGAAGTTCGCTCACCGTTGATATCGATCTCGGAGGCGAACTTCGAGATTAAAACGACGCTAGAAATATTTAGTTGCTAGTGTCCTTTCGTTTCTGAAATTCGTATTGATCTCGATATGGGCGGGATGCGAATTTCAGAAACGGGACACTAGCTGCTCTCAACGCTTAAAAGGGATTTCGCATGTTTGATCTGACTGGCCGCAAGGCTCTCGTAACCGGTGCGACCGGCGGTCTGGGTGAAGCGATTGCTCGCGCTCTCCATGCACAGGGCGCCATTGTCGGCCTGCACGGCACGCGCGAAGAAAAGCTGAAGGAACTGGCTGCCGAACTCGGCGACCGTACTTTCATCTTCCCGGCCAATCTGTCGGACCGCGAAGCCGTCAAGGCGCTCGGCCAGAAGGCTGAAGAAGAGCTGGGCGGCGTCGATATTCTGGTCAACAATGCCGGTATCACCCGCGACGGTCTGTTCGTGCGAATGAGCGACGAAGACTGGGATGCCGTTCTGAACGTCAATCTCACCTCGGTCTTCAACCTGACGCGTGAGCTGACCCATCCGATGATGCGCCGCCGCAACGGCCGCATCATCAACATCACCTCCATCGTTGGCGTGACCGGCAATCCGGGTCAGGCGAATTATTGCGCATCGAAGGCGGGCCTTATCGGCTTCTCCAAGTCGCTGGCGCAGGAAATCGCAAGCCGCAATGTGACGGTGAACTGCATTGCACCGGGCTTCATCGAATCGGCCATGACCGACAAGCTCAACGACAAGCAGAAAGAAGCGATCATGGCCAATATTCCCATGAAGCGCATGGGCGTGGGCGCAGATATCGCTGCTGCCGTGGTCTATCTGGCCAGCGATCAGGCCGGTTACGTGACGGGCCAGACGCTGCACATCAATGGCGGCATGGCCATGATCTAAGCGTCTGATCCAAAAGTCGCCATGCCGGTCTGCAAATGGCAATTTCTGCGCTTACCTAGGCTCACGTACCCAAAAGTACGCTGCGCTCCGGTTCTCGAAATCACCATTTTCGCCTCGGCCTGCCGCTTTTTGATTCAGACACAAACACCTGGCGACCCCTGTTTTATGGTATAAAATGCCTTAATACCGGGGGCGTGACAGGAAAAGGCGCTTTGCCTCGCCCAAGAAGCATGGTAATGCGCCCATCGAGAGTTGCGGTGTTTCTAATGGAAATGCCGCGATCCTGTTCCGAAAGGAATATCCACAGGATGACTGTCCGGGCGACATCGCTTGAAGCTGACAGGCATCTTATAACTTGATTACAATCCTGCATGCCGCTAACCAAGGCAGAGCAACAAACACACAGGTCGAGGTTCCGACATGAGCGATACCGCAGAGCGCGTCAAGAAAATCGTTGTTGAACATCTGGGCGTAGATGCCGACAAGGTCACGGAAGGCGCAAGCTTCATTGATGATCTCGGCGCAGACAGCCTCGACACCGTCGAGCTGGTCATGGCTTTCGAAGAAGAATTCGGCGTTGAAATTCCTGACGACGCTGCAGAAACGATCCTCACGGTCGGCGACGCCGTGAAGTTCATCGACAAGGCTTCTGCCTAATCAGAACAGAGTTGAGGGCTGGGCTCTTCGGATCCCGGCCCTGCCTGTATTCTGAGCTATAGTCTGACATTGCCGGATGCGGCGCCTTTGCAAAGAGGCCGCTCGCGTCCGGGAATGCCAGCAACTACAACGCACAGAGCCGTCCTTTGGACATGTCTGTGCGGGCCGTTTTCGGCAATTAAGTGAATTTGCCGGGATGCCAAGTGTCGTCCAAGTTTCGACTGGCTCCTGCGGCAGACTCCGATTTAACGATTGGAGCATCATCCCTTATATCAGGCCCGGACATTGCATCTGCCGGTGAAAGCCTGCGGGTCGATGCTCGTGACATAACAGTTTTAAGGGGTGGATATGAGGCGTGTCGTCATCACCGGTCTCGGTCTGGTGTCACCGCTTGCAAGCGGTGTGGAAGAGTCCTGGAAGCGGCTTCTGGCTGGCGAAAGCGGGGCTCGCCGCATCACGGAATTCGAGGTTGACGATCTGGCCTGCCAGATTGCCTGCCGCATTCCGGTAGGCGACGGTACCAACGGCACGTTCAATGCCGACCTCCATATGGAGCCCAAGGAACAGCGCAAGGTCGATCCGTTCATCGTCTATGCCGTCGGCGCTGCCGATCAGGCACTGGATGACGCGAACTGGCATCCCGAGAGCGATGAAGATCAGGTGCGCACCGGTGTTCTGATCGGTTCCGGCATTGGCGGCATCGAAGGCATCGTCGAAGCAGGCTACACGCTGCGCGACAAGGGCCCACGCCGTATTTCCCCGTTCTTCATTCCCGGCCGTCTGATCAATCTGGCTTCCGGCCATGTGTCGATCAAGCACAATCTGCGCGGCCCGAACCATTCGGTCGTCACTGCCTGCGCAACGGGCACGCACGCCATTGGCGATGCCGCGCGTCTGATCGCTTTCGGCGATGCCGATGTGATGGTTGCCGGTGGTACGGAATCGCCGGTCAGCCGCATTTCGCTGGCGGGCTTTGCGGCCTGCAAGGCGCTTTCCACCAAGCGCAACGACGATCCGACCGCCGCGTCGCGTCCTTATGACGACGACCGCGACGGTTTCGTCATGGGCGAAGGTGCTGGCGTCGTGGTTCTGGAAGAGCTTGAACACGCGCTGGCGCGTGGCGCGAAGATCTATGCCGAAGTGATCGGTTACGGCCTGTCGGGCGATGCCTATCACATCACGGCTCCGACCGAGAGCGGCGAAGGTGCCGAGCGCTGCATGGTTGCAGCTCTCAAGCGCGCTGAAATCACGCCGGACCAGATCGACTACATCAACGCCCATGGCACTTCGACCATGGCTGATACGATCGAGCTGGGCGCTGTCGAGCGCGTGGTCGGCGATGCGGCTTCGAAGATTTCCATGTCTTCGACCAAGTCGTCCATCGGCCATCTTCTGGGTGCTGCCGGTGCTGCCGAAGCGATTTTCTCGACGCTGGCCATTCGCGACAATGTTGCGCCTGCGACGCTCAATCTCGACAATCCGGCGGTTCAGACCAAGATCGATCTGGTGCCGCACAAGGCACGCGAACGCAAAATCGACGTGGCTCTGTCGAACTCCTTCGGATTCGGCGGAACCAACGCTTCGCTGGTGCTGCGTCGCTATTCCTGACCAGCTTTCCCAGCCGGAAAGTCAAAATCTAATAGGATTAAATAAAAACGCGGGGATTTCTCCGCGTTTTTGCCAAAATATAACCGGATGCGATATTTAAAATCTGCAACAGCGGTTAGGGTAAGCCTGTCTCCGGTGCTTCAAAGCTTCGAAGGCATGAATTGCGGAGAGCCGCTCGGGACAGATAGGTGACGCATCGTTGTGGCGCCGTCAGTCAAGGCTACAGGACCGAGGTGATGGAGTGAATTCAGAGGTAAAGCCCGGGGAGCAACCCGGAAACAACTCTGCCGAAGAGCAAGCGAAGGCCGCAAAGGCCGAAACGCCGTCGGAAGCGACTGCGGCGGCAAAGCCTTTTGTTCCCAAATCCGCGTCCGAAGCCCTGCGCCCCGAACCGGGCACACCGCCGCCGCGCAAGCGCTCGCGCCATGCGCGCAGCCAGATCGTCGTGTTCATGAATTTCATGCTGTCGCTGGTCGTGCTGGCATTGCTGGGTGCATCGGCGCTGTTCTATTTCGGCAAGATGCAATTCGACGGTCCGGGACCGCTGACGGACGCCACGACTTTCCTGGTCAAACGCGGCGCTGGCATTTCCGAAGTGACGAACAGCCTCGAAGCCCGCGACATCATCAGCGATGGACGCATTTTCCGGTTCGGCATCCGCGCCTATGGTCATGAGAACGACCTCAAGGCCGGTGAATACGCCATTCCGGCAGGCGCGACCATGCGCGACGTGATGAATATTCTCATCAGCGGCAAGTCGATCATGTATCCGCTGACGGTTCCAGAAGGGCTGACCGTCAAGCAGATTTTCGACCGGATTTCCGCCGACCCCATTCTGGTGGGCGATATGCCGAAGGATTTTCCGCCGGAAGGTTCGCTGTTCACCGACACGCTGCATTTCACGCGCGGCACCTCGCGTTCGGAAATCATCGACCGCATGATTGCTTCGCAGAAGAAGCTGGTTGGCGATATCTGGGCGAAGCGCGGCCCAGACCTGCCGGTCAGGGATATCAATCAATTCGTGACGCTTGCTTCCATCGTCGAGAAGGAAACGGGCATCGCATCCGAGCGTCCGCATGTTGCTTCGGTCTTCGTCAATCGTCTGAACAAGAACATGCGTCTGCAGTCTGACCCGACGATCATCTACGGCCTGTTCGGCGGCGCGGGCAAACCGTCCGACCGTCCGATCTTCAAGTCGGATATCGAAAAGCCAACGCCTTACAACACCTATGTCATCAATGGCTTGCCACCGACGCCGATTGCCAATCCGGGCAAGGCGGCACTTGAGGCGGTCGCCAATCCGCTCGACACGGAAGACCTGTATTTCGTGGCGGATGGCACTGGCGGGCATGTCTTCTCGAAGACTTTGCAGGAACACAACGCCAATGTTCGTAAGTGGCGCAATGTGGAACAGCAAAACAGCACTGGTACTGGCGCAAGCGGCCAGAATCCAGGCCAGAACAACGGTCAGAGCGCAGGGCAGTAAAAAGCTGCTGAAACGTATCTGTGCGAATTTTTCAGAGCCGGTTGCTGAATAGCGCCGGCTCTGTATGTTTGATTGAGTACGGTGTTTTCGCGTGGTGAGGCGAGGCGCTTTGAGTGAGTTTCGATGCATGGGCAGGCCAGTCGCTCCTGTGCACAGTTGAGGGGTACGGACGCATGGCGCTCCAGAGCATGACCGGATTTGCGCGCTACGCCGCGCAGCACGACGGCGCCAATGGCGAGGCGCGCATCGTTTGGGAAGTGCGCTCGGTCAACGGCAAGGGGCTTGATTTGCGCCTGCGTCTGCCGCAAGGGCTGGAAGCCGCCGAGCACCCGGTGCGGTCCATGCTGGCGCGCCATTTCTCCCGCGGTAATTTTCAGGCGAGCCTGAGCGTTGAGCGTGCCGACGAGCAGGCCAGTTTCGTGATCAATCACGCCATGCTGGCCGAGGTGCTGAAACTCGGTGCCGAATTGCAGGAAAAACACGGTCTGGCGCCTGCGAGCGTCGACGGCGTTCTGTCGCTGCGTGGGATGATCGATCAGGCGCAGGTTGCGGAAGATGACGATGCCCGCACCGGGCTGGAAGCGGCCATCGTGGCAGCCTTCGAAGGCGCGCTGAAAGCCATTGCCGAGGCGCGGGCGCAGGAAGGCAAGGCGCTTTTCACGATCCTGTCCGGCCATGTCGATACGATTGGCCGTCTGACGGAAGCGGCGCGTCAGGACCCGTCGCGGAGCACGGACGCCATCAAGGCGCGGCTCGCCGTGCAGGTTGTGCTGCTGCTCGACGGCCCGCGCGATCTGGATGAGGCCCGGCTTTATCAGGAAGCGGCCTTCCTCGCGACCAAGGCGGATATTCAGGAAGAGCTGGACCGGCTCGACACCCATGTCGCCTCCGCACATAAATTGCTCGCCGACGGCGGGCCTGTCGGGCGCAAGCTCGATTTTCTTTCACAGGAATTTAATCGTGAAGCGAATACACTGTGTTCCAAGTCGAACGCGGCGTCGATCACGGCCATCGGGCTGGAACTGAAAGCGGTCGTTGATCAGTTTCGCGAACAAGTACAGAATCTGGAGTAACAGTACATGGCCATCTCTTCAGTTGAAAATGGCGTCGCGCGCAGAGGCTTGATGGTGGTGATTTCGTCGCCATCGGGCGCTGGAAAATCCACCATTGCCCGGCTGTTGCTGGAAGACAAGAAGATGGACCTTTCGCTGTCGATCAGCGTGACGACGCGCCAGCGCCGTCCAAGCGAGATCGAAGGGGTGCATTATCACTTCAAGACCATTCGCGAATTCGAGCGTCTGCGCGACAATGACGAGTTGATCGAATGGGCGGAAGTGCACGGCAATTTCTACGGCACCTTGCGCGAAACCGCCGAGATTGCGCTGGCTGATGGTCAGGACATGCTGTTCGACATCGACTGGCAGGGCGCTGACCAGTTGCAGGCCAAGATGCCCGCCGATGTGGTGTCGATCTTCATTCTGCCACCGACGATGCGCGAATTGCAGCAGCGTCTCAATCGCCGTGCGGAAGACACGCCCGAAGTGATCGAGACGCGCTTGCAGAATGCCCGTTTTGAAATCCAGAAATGGGTGAAATACGATTATATCGTTATCAATGAGGACCTCGACCGCTCCTTTGCGGCGATCAAGGCGATCATTGAGGCCGAGCGTCTGCGTCGTGACCGCCGCCCCGGCCTGTTCGATTTCGTGACCGGCCTGCTCGAAGAAGAGCCAGGCGTCTGAGCCAACCCATTCATAATAAAACCGCCCTTGAGGCGGTTTTATTATGTTCAATGCCAAGGTTCAGCCCTGTCAGGCGAGACCGGCTATGGCGTCCAGACGGGCCTTGTGTTCCGGGCTGATGGTCAAGGCAGCTGCGGCGATATTCTGGCGCAGATGGGTTCTGCGCGATGTGCCGGGGATCAGCAGAATATTCGGGCTGCGTTGCAGCAGCCAGGCCAGAGCCACGCTTTGCGGCGTTTCGCCCATTTCTTCTGCGACCTCGTTCAATTCCTCCGTCTGCAACGGGTTGAAGCCGCCCAGCGGGAAGAAGGGGACGTAGGGGATACCGTCCTCGGCCAGATGGTCGATCATGGCCTCATCAGTTCGGTTCACCAGATTATAGAGGTTCTGCACGCAGACAATCGGGGCGATGTCGCTCGCTGTCTGGAGTTGCTTTGCATCGATATTGCTGATGCCGATATGGCCGAGCAGCCCCTCATCCTGCATCTGTCGCATGGCCTGCATGGGCGCGGCAACATCATCGTCAGGACCACCCATCCGCAGATTGACGATGGCGATCTGGTCAAGACCGAGGCGTTCGAGATTGTCTTCGACAGAACGGCGCAGGAAATCCGCATCGCGCTGCAAGATCCAGTTGCCCTTGTCGTCGCGCCGCGCGCCAATCTTGGTCACCAGCGTCAGCTCGGCGGGGTAGGGGTAAAGCGCCTCGCGAATGAGCCGGTTGGTCACATAGGGGCCGTAGAAATCGCTGGTGTCGATATGGTCGATACCGAGCGTCAAGGCTTCGCGAAGCACGGCGAGGGCTTCTTCGGGATCGCGGGGTTCTCCAAACGCATGCGACCCGGCAAGCTGCATCGCGCCGTAGCCCATCCTGTTGACGGAAATCGAGGTGCCGGGAAAGGTGAAGCGACCGGCTGCGGCTGCCGGGCTGCTTTGAATATCCGTTACAGGGGTGGCGGAAGAATGATTGCTCATCTGGATTCTCCTTTTTCCGGACTATGACTGATCGCATATACATTGATAACCGGGCTTGAAGCGGATAGCTTGTTCGCCATGGCGAACAATAGGCAGCTTCTTCCCCTTGATGACGTTTCGGTCTTTCTGGCGGTCGCCCGTTCGGGCGGCTTTCGCAATGCCGCGCGCTGGCTCGGCGTTTCGGCGTCCATGGTCAGCGAGACGGTCTCGCGGCTGGAGGAGAGGCTGGGCGTACCGCTGTTGATCCGCACCACGCGCAGCGTGCATCTGACGGAGGCGGGCAGCGCCCTTGTGGAGCGGCTTGGCCCTGTGATGGTCGAAGCGCGCGCTGCGCTTGACGAAGCGGCCAGTTCGCAGAACGAGGTGCGGGGTAGGCTGAAGCTGAATGTGCCCGGCGCAGTCATGTATGACATTCTGCCACCGCTGATCGACGGCTTTCTTGCCAAGCATCCGGACGTGCAGATCGAAGTGGTTGTGGATGATCGGCTCATTGATTTCAATGCCGTTGGCTGCGACGCTGGTATCCGTTATGGCGAGCATCTGGCGCAGGATATGATCGCAGTGCCCATCGGACCGCGCCAGCAATGGGGCGCGCTGATGGCTGCACCAAGCTACATAGAGAAACGAGGAATGCCGCAACATCCAGCCGACGTGCTGGAGCATGATTGTATCCGCATGCGTTTTATCAGCGGCGCGCTGACCGATTGGGAATTCGAGAAGGACGGCGAGATTGTCACGGTCGACCCGCGGGGGAGGCTGATCATCGGCACGACTGGCGTATGGGGCGCGTTCAATCTGGCGGTGGCGGGACATGGCCTGATCTACGGTTTCCGCAACTGGCTGGAACCCTATCAGCAGCGTGGCGAACTGGTGCCGGTGCTGTCCGACTGGTGGCCAGCCTTTGACGGGCCGCATCTCTATTTCTCCAGCCGGGTTATGCCGAAGCCATTGCGCGCCTTCATCGATTATGTGCGGGCTTTGCCTGAAGAATAGCGCATCCCGAAAAGTGTGAAACGGTTTTCGGATAAGATGCGCGTTAACATAAAGGACTGGAGCGCCGATCTGATCCAATCAGATCTGCGCTCCAGCCCCTTATCGCGCCCGCATTTCGCGGGGCGGGGTGCCGTAGGCGCGGCGATAATCGCGGCTGAACTGCGTCGGGCTTTCATAGCCGACGGCAAAAGCAACCGACGAAACCGGCACGGCGGTTTCGCTCAGCTGGCGGCGTGCTTCCAGAAGCCGCAGCGCCTTTTGATATTGCAGCGGCGTGGTGGCCATGACCGATTTGAAATGTTCGTGGAAGCTGGAAGGGCTCATTCCGGCAATATCCGCCAGTTCTTCCGTGCGGATCGGGTCGTTCCAGTGCTGCTTGATATGGGTGATCGCTTTTGCGATGCGGCTTGCCGGACTGCCCGGCTGGGCCAGCTGGCGCAACATCGCGCCATTACGGGTCAGAAGCACACGGAAATGCAGTTCCTTGCGGATCATCGGTTCGAGAACGCGGCGTTCGAGCGGCTTGTCGCGCAGGTCGAGCAGCCGCGTCATGGCGTCGGTTACGCCCGTATCGGCCCTGCCGGTGGCCACGGCTTCGCTTCGCGCCGCCGCGATCATATCAGGCTCAATCTCGCCCTGAAGCGCGCGCAAAATCTCCAGATCGATCCGACAGGCAAGGGCCACATAGGGCCTATCGGCGCCGGCTTCGACAATTCGCGCGCCTGTGATCAATTCGTGCGAGACTATCGCCGTCATGCCCGCATCGAAACGAACGGCCCTTTCGCCATGCAGAATTTCTTTGGCCCCCTGGAGGACCAGGCAAATCATCGGCTGATACATATCGGGCCGGATCTCCGATACGGCCGGTGAACATACCACCGTCACGCCTTCGATGCCTGTCGGTGCAGGATAAGGCCCCGCCGTAGTTTCCTGGGCGATTTCGATGCAGCGGGCTGCGAGATTTGAAGCATGTTCGGACATGGGAAAAGCATAGCAAGCCTTGAATTCCCGCGACACAGAAATCGGAGCCTTCGGAGGATTGGGCATGTTTCGCGGAGAATGAGGCAGGCCGAACGAACGGGAAAGCGCCAATATAGGAACGAGAGTTCGTTGAACGAAAGGAAACTGACATGACGATTGCACTCATCACGGGCGGTAGCCGAGGGCTTGGCCGCAACGCAGCACTTCATCTGGCCAAGCAGGGCGTTGGCATCGTTCTGACCTATCAGAGCAATGCGAAAGCAGCAGAAGAGACAGTTTCCGAAATCGCAGCCGAGGGCGGCACCGCCATTGCCTTGCCGCTGGATACCGCGAAGGTTGCTAGTTTTGCGGGTTTTGCCGAAAAGCTGCAGCAGGCGCTTCAGGACAAGTGGCAACGGACGCGCTTCGATTATCTGGTGAACAATGCTGGCTATGGCGTTCACAAGCCATTTGCTGAAACCACGGAAGAAGATTTCGACGGTCTGGTCAATGTGCATCTGAAAGGCGTTTTCTTCCTGACGCAGACCTTGCTGCCGCTGATCGAGGATGGCGGCAAGATCCTCAACGTATCGACCGGTCTTGCCCGCTTTGCGCTGCCGGGCTATTCGGCCTATGCGACCATGAAGGGTGGCATCGAGGTTCTGACGCGCTATCTGGCCCGCGAGCTTGGCCCGCGCGGCATTGCGGTGAACGCGATTGCGCCCGGCGCCATCGAAACGGATTTCGGCGGTGGCTTGGTACGCGACATGCCGGAAGTCAACAAGATGATCGCGAGCACAACGGCTATGGGTCGCGTCGGTCGTCCGGACGATATTGGCGGCGCCGTGGCCGCCATCTTGTCGGGCGGTACGGGCTGGATCACCGGCCAGCGCATCGAAGTGTCTGGCGGTCAGAACATCTAACGATCTGACACTACAGTCGCATTCTTCGTGATGCCGGTCTGCAACGAGCAATTTCCTGTGCTCCGGTGCTCACGTACTTTTAAGTACGCTCCGCTCCGGTGCTCGAAAATCACTCGTTTCGCCGCGGCCTGACGAATTTGCAACCGTAGTGCTAAGCTAGTTTTATCGAAATGCGGCTGGTGTCATGCACCAGCCGCCTGAAGGCTTCCAGAAAAGGCTTGCCTCCGAGCGTGCGCAATTCGCTCAGCGCTTCCGTGTTTTTGAACACAAGCTCGCATTCGCCGGGCCAGCCCGGCCCCTGCCACTGCACGGCATCCCAGAAAGAATCGAGCGTATAGCCGAAGGATTGCGCATCCTGCGCTGGCACCACGGCAAGGTAGCGTCGCCAGAGTTCGTCCGGCGTTGTCACACCTGCACAGTCGATTTCGTAAACGGGCACCATTAACCGAGCAGGATCAAAAGCCCGTCCACAAGCCCCAGCAGAAGAATAAGCGCGCCCATCGCGATTGCCGTGATGATGAGCATGCGCTTCTGCCGGTTACGCTTGTCGGGTTGCTTTCCTGTCCAGTCGTATGAAGATCCAGGCATAAGTGTCTCCAGGTCAGCCTATGTCTTCGATAAGCTTCCAGCGATACTTATAAACGCCTTCGGTGCGATTTATCAAATGCGTGGGCTTCGCGGCTAAACGGCGGTCTATCAGACCGCCGTGCCGCCCACGGTTACCTGATCCATCCGCAGATGCGGCTGGCCAACGCCAACCGGAACCCACTGGCCGCCCTTGCCGCAATTGCCGCTGCCGGTATCGAGCTTCATGTCGTTGCCAATCATGGAAATGCGCTGCATGGCATCCGGGCCGTTGCCGATCAGCATGGCGCCCTTGATTGGCGCGGCGACCTTGCCGTCCTCGATCATATAGGCTTCCGTGCAGCCGAACACGAACTTGCCGGAGGTGATGTCCACCTGTCCGCCGCCGAACGAAACGGCATAGATGCCCTTCTTCATGGAGGCGATGATCTCTTCCGGCGTCTTGTCGCCCGAGAGCATATAGGTGTTGGTCATGCGCGGCATCGGCGCATGGGCATAGGATTCACGGCGTCCGTTGCCGGTTGCCTCCATGCCCATCAGGCGCGCATTCTGGCGGTCTTGCATGTAGTTGACCAGCTTGCCGTCGTCGATCAGCACCGTGCGATTGGTCGGCGTGCCTTCATCGTCGATGGTCAGCGAGCCGCGACGCTCGGCAATCGTGCCGTCATCGACGACCGTGACACCCTTGGACGCCACCTGCTCGCCGAGCAGCCCGGCAAAGGCCGAGGTCTTCTTGCGGTTGAAATCGCCTTCGAGGCCATGGCCGACCGCTTCATGCAGCATGACGCCCGGCCAGCCATTGGCGAGAACAATGTCGAATGTACCTGCCGGGGCAGGGATCGCTTCCAGATTAACCAGCGCTTGCCGCAGAGCTTCGTCGGCTGCGTGCTGCCAGCTTTCAACGGTGATGAATTCGCCAAAACCCTTGCGCCCGCCCAGCGTATGCGAGCCGGATTCCTGTCGGTCGCCGCTGCCTGCCACGACCGACACGGTGAGCCGCACCATAGGACGGATATCGCGCACGAAATGGCCGTCAGCGCGAAGGATTTCAACCTGCTGCCATGAACCGGCGAGCGAGACGGACACCTGACGGACCTTCGGGTCCTTGGCGCGAAGATAGCCATCGATCTGCTGCAAAAGCTGCACTTTCGCATCGAAGGTTGGCGAGCCGATCGGGTTTTCGTCGGTATAGAGATGGCGATTGGTGCCAGCCGGTGCTGCGGCGTAGGAACCACCATAGCCCTTGATGGTCGCGGAAACCGCATCTGAGGCGCGCTTCAGCGCGGCCATCGAAAGATCGCCCGCATGGGCGTAGCCGATGGCTTCTCCCGCAACCGAGCGCAGGCCGAAACCCTGATCCTGATTGAAGGAACCGGTCTTGAGGCGGCCATTGTCGAAAACGAGCGCTTCAGCTTCGCGATATTCGATGAAGAGTTCGCCGTCGTCGCTGCCCTTGAGGCTCGCGGCAACGAGGCGTTCGATATCGTCACGTCCGGTATCGAAACTGTCGATCAGGCTTTTCATAAAACAAATCCCGCAGCATGTGTCTGCTGCAGGATGTAAGCCTTAAAACGGTTGAGAACAACCACGCGATGAAGAACTGTTAAGATTCTGGTGATGGCGAGGCGAAAACCGTAGGCCGCGAGAACCGGAGCGGAGTGTACTTTCACGCACAGCCCCGAAAAGTTGCAGACTTTTCGGAGAAGGCTATGCGGAATGAGAAGCTACATGAGCACCGGCAGCGCAGCGGGATGCGGTTTGCAGCCCGCCAGCGCCGGAATATCGATAGTTCTTAGGGGAGGGCGTCGAAGCCTTCACCGAACCCTTTCAGATCCACGGGAATGCCGACGCCTTCTTCCGGCGTCTGGAAGACGATGAAGGTTGCGGCCTTGCCGGAACGCAGCGTCTTCAGAAGTTCGTCTTCGAGAATGACTTCCGCATAGCAGCCGTCTTCGAAGCAGCGCACGAAATAGGCGCGGCCGATATCCTTGCCGTCAACATTCAGGCCAAGACCGTTCGGCAACAGAACGCCGAGCGGGGCCAGCACGCGAAGAATGCGCGCTTTGTTATCGGCGGTTTTCAGAACCACGACCGAAAGGCCGAGTTCCGGGCGCTTGGCGGCAACCACGTTCTGGATCAGCGCGCATTGCTCGGTCTTGGCGCCGGCAGGCGTATCGCAGAGCACAGCCCATGCACCGTGCTGCGACTTCAGCTTACCGCTTTGCTGCGGGTTGGTCGGGGCGGCCTGCGACTGCGCAGCCGGAGCCTGATCCGGTGTCTGCAACGGCGCGGGCGTGTCCTGCGCGGCAGACGGCAAGGTCGCGGCGGCAAGCGACAGGCTGACACCAGTGGCAAGGGCCATCAGGCGCTGAAGAATCGGGCGGTTGGCAAGCATGCGGACAGTCATGAAATCTCCAGATCGAATCCCTGATCGAATCAGTGGGACGTTAACGCGCAGCATCAGCCATGAAAAGCAATCAGAGACGCGATTATCAGTCATCGTCAATTAAAGCCGTCATCGCAACGGTGATATCGCCTGTTGGATCGATTGTCACGTAGCACGTGCGGCAAAACCTCTTTTCAAATCATGGCTTCATTATGAGATTTGTAGGTTTTTCCCAAGTTTTTGCCGGTTTACGGATGCGCTGTCATAAGGTTAGGAATCCGGGCGGAATTGGGAGCGGTTCTGTCTGCGGGCAAAAGCTGCGCGCAAAAATGCCGCACAGGAACATATTCGCCTTCCTTGCGGTGTGCGTTAAGGTGTGATTTGAACGCCGACGGGGGATGCGGCCGTCATTTGCGTCCGGCGTCCAGCCTGAAAGGGCGAAAAGGGAGAGAGTTCTGGTGGATAAGATTGTTGCCACAACGAAGGGTGCCGTCGTTGGTGCTCTTGCAGTGCTGTGGATGACCGGTGCCGCTTTGGCGGATCAGCCGCGTCCATGGGAATGGAGATTTCAGGACGCTGCAACGGGTATTGCCGAGCAGATTCATTGGTTTGAGCGCTATACGCTCTGGTTCATTATTCCGGTTACGTTGCTGGTTCTGGCGTTGCTGGTGATCGTTGTGCTTCGCTTCCGGGCGAGCGTCAATCCAGAACCGTCGAAGACCAGCCACAATACGATGATCGAAGTGATCTGGACCGTCGGTCCCGTGATCATTCTTTTGTTCCTGGCTGTGCCGTCGTTCCAGCTTTTGACCGCGCAATATTCGCCGGAAGACCCGTCCCTGACGATCAAGGCGACCGGCTACCAGTGGTACTGGGGTTATGAATATCAGGTCGACAATCCGGTCAGCTTCGATGCCCTTCTTTTGAAGGATGGCGATCGCGCCGCTGCGGGCAAAGAGGATAAGTCCCGCTATCCGCGCCTTCTGGCCGTCGACAATGAAGTGGTCGTTCCGGTCGGTGAAAGCGTTCGCCTTCTGGTGACTGCCGCCGACGTGATCCATTCCTGGACCATCCCTGCCTTCGGCGTAAAGATGGACGCCGTTCCGGGCCGCATCAACGAAATCTGGTTCAAGGCTGAAAAAGAAGGCCTCTATTACGGTCAGTGTTCCGAGCTTTGCGGCAAGGATCACGGGTTCATGCCAATCGCCGTGCGTGTTGTCTCGAAAGACCAGTATCAGACCTGGCTCGCTGCTGCGGGATCGGATCTGAACGGTGCGAACAAGGCGCTGCAAGCTGCCGTCGAAGGTAGCGAAAACAATAAAGTGGCTGCGGCGGGTCTCTGATCCCGAACGCCAAACTGTTGAAAAACGGGAGCGAATTCCATGGCTGGCACAGCAGCTCACGAGCATGGTGCCCACGACGACCACAAGCCGCACGGCTGGGTTCGTTGGGTATACTCGACCAATCATAAAGACATCGGTACCCTGTACCTGATCTTCGCAATCATTGCCGGTATCATCGGCGGCGCACTGTCTATCGCGATGCGCGCCGAGCTTCAGGAACCGGGCATTCAGATTTTCCATGGCCTTGCGTCCATGGTTTACGGTGTTGAGGGCGATGCCGCGCTTGATGCCGGCAAGCAGATGTTCAACGTGTTCACCTCGGCGCACGCGCTGGTCATGATCTTCTTCATGGTTATGCCTGCGCTGATCGGTGGTTTCGCCAACTGGATGGTGCCGCTGATGATCGGCGCGCCGGACATGGCGTTCCCGCGCATGAACAACATTTCGTTCTGGCTTCTGCCGCCTGCGCTGACGCTGCTTCTGATCTCGCTGTTCATGCCTTCGGCACCTGGCGGCTGGGGTCCTGGTGGCGGCTGGACGCTGTATCCGCCGCTTTCGACGAGCGGTCAGCCTGGCCCGGCAATCGATTTCGCCATTCTGGCGCTGCACATTTCGGGTGCGTCGTCGATCCTCGGTGCGATCAACTTCATCACCACGATCCTGAACATGCGCGCTCCGGGCATGACGCTGCACAAGATGCCGCTTTTCGCCTGGGCTGTTCTGGTGACGGCGTTCCTGCTTCTGCTTTCGCTGCCGGTTCTGGCTGGCGGCATCACCATGCTGCTGACCGACCGTAACTTCGGCACGACCTTCTTCGCGCCGGATGGCGGTGGTGACCCGATCCTCTACCAGCATCTGTTCTGGTTCTTCGGTCACCCGGAAGTGTACATCCTGATTCTGCCGGGCTTCGGTATCGTCAGCCACATCGTGTCGACCTTCTCGCGCAAGCCGATCTTCGGTTATCTCGGCATGGCATACGCCATGGTCGCGATCGGTGTCGTCGGCTTCGTGGTCTGGGCGCACCATATGTACACGGTCGGCCTGTCGCTCGACACGCAGCGCTATTTCGTGTTCGCCACGATGGTCATCGCGGTTCCCACAGGTATCAAGATCTTCTCATGGATCGCGACTATGTGGGGCGGTTCAATCACCTTCCGCGCACCGATGCTGTGGGCAATCGGCTTCATCTTCCTGTTCACTGTCGGTGGCGTGACGGGCGTTCAGCTCGCCAATGCCGGTCTCGACCGTGCGCTGCACGACACCTACTACGTTGTGGCGCACTTCCACTACGTTCTGTCGCTCGGCGCTGTCTTCGCGATCTTTGCGGGCTGGTACTACTGGTTCCCGAAGATGAGCGGCTACATGTATAATGAGTTCACCGCGAAGCTGCATTTCTGGGTCACCTTCATCGGCGTGAACCTGATTTTCTTCCCGCAGCATTTCCTCGGTCTCGCTGGCATGCCGCGCCGCTACATCGACTATCCGGATGCCTATGCAGGCTGGAACATGGTGTCGTCCTACGGCTCCTATATTTCGGGCTTCGCCGTGCTGATCTTCCTCTACAATGTCTTCGAGGCATTCGCGAAGAAGCGTGAAGCGGGTGCAAACCCATGGGGCGAAGGCGCAACCACGCTGGAATGGCAGCTTCCTTCTCCGCCGCCGTACCACCAGTGGGAACAGCTGCCGCGCATCAAGTAATCGTGCGAAGGGCGGGGTCTGCAAAAGACTTCGCCCTTTCCAACAAATTGTGCTAAAGGCGGGCGACATTCTGTTCCGCCCATCGCGTTATGACCGTACTGGCAGGTTTATCCTGCCGACAATTGCACGGCATTTCCGGCAGGAACGGATGTTCTCCGGGAGGGACAAGTTGTGTTGGTTGTCGAACTGCATCGAACAAGATGCGGTGGTCGGACCGGTGAATTTGAGGTTATTGAAGTCTAATGTCGCTGGTGGAAAAAAACGTAAGCGTTTCAGGCCCGAATGACGCAGTCGCGTTCTCGGAGGCAACGGCGCGGGACTATCTGGTTCTGCTGAAGCCGCGCGTGATGTCCCTTGTGGTGTTCACGGGGCTGGTCGGGCTTGTCCTTGCTCCGGGCACGATGAACCCTGTTCTGGCTGCCATCAGCATTCTGTGCATCGCAGTTGGCGCTGGTGCGTCCGGTGCGCTGAACATGTGGTACGATGCCGATATCGACGCGGTGATGAAGCGTACCCGTAACCGCCCGATCCCTGCTGGCTTGATTGCGCCCAATCAGGTTCTGGCTTTCGGCCTGACGCTGTCGGTCTTCTCGGTGCTGACGCTCGGCCTGATGGTCAACTGGCTGTCGGCAGCGCTTCTGGCCTTCACCATCTTCTTCTATGCCGTCATCTACACGATGTGGCTCAAGCGCTCGACGCCGCAGAATATCGTCATTGGCGGTGCTGCGGGCGCATTCCCGCCGATGATCGGCTGGGCTGCGGCAACCGGCGAGATCACCTGGGACAGCGTCGTGCTGTTCATGATCATTTTCCTCTGGACGCCGCCGCATTTCTGGGCGCTGTCACTGTTCTCGACCAATGATTACGAAGCCGCCCGTATTCCGATGATGCCGAATGTGAAGGGCGAGCTTTCGACGCGCCGTCAGGCGATGTTCTATACGCTGCTCATGGCACCGGTGGGCGTATTGCCATGGGTGATGGGTTTTGCAGGCCCGGTCTACGGCGCTGTATCGGTGCTGCTGGGTGGAGCCTTTGTTTATTATGCCTGGCGCATGTGGATGGCCGCATCGCAGCCCGCCATGCTGGTTGCCGCGCGCAAGCTGTTCCGCTTTTCGCTGGTGTACCTGTCGGGCCTGTTCGCGGTTATGCTGTTTGAGGCACTGACGTTCAAGGCGCTTCACGCCTTTGGAGTGTTGTAATGGATAAGACGGTAGAAAAGCCGGTACATGAGAAGCTGGAACTGGTCGTACCGACCGAGCAGCAGAAGAAAGCCCAGCGCAACCGGTCCTGGGGACTGGCAATTGCCTTGGCGCTGTTCGTGCTGCTCGTCTATGTCGGCACGATAGCGAAACTGGGTGCCAATGTTCTGGTACGGCCGCTCTGACGAACAGTTGGGGTTAGGCTGTTTCGGGAGGGAAACTGGGAGGAGACCATGGCAGATCAGCAGGATAAAGACGAAAAGCTCAAGCGGCAGCAACGATCCAACCGGACCATTGCCATTGCCTGCGTGTCTTTCTTCGTCTGCATGATCGGCGCAGCCTATGCGTCTGTTCCGCTTTACACGCTTTTCTGTCAGGTCACGGGCTATGGCGGCACGACGCAGCGTGTCGAACAGTATTCCGATACGATCCTCGACAGGACGATCAAGGTGCGTTTCGACGCCAATACGGCCAATGGCCTGCCTTGGGATTTCAAGCCCGTGCAACGCGAAGTGACGGTGCGTATCGGCGAAACCGCCATGATCAAATATGAAGGGCGCAACCTGTTTGATCAGACGACGTTTGGCCGGGCGAGCTTCAATGTTTCGCCGGGCCGCGCAGGCGCCTATTTCAACAAGGTTCAGTGCTTCTGCTTCACGGATACCACGCTGAAGCCGGGCGAAGACATGGAAATGCCGGTGGTTTTCTTCGTCGATCCGGAGATCGTCAACGATCCTGATCTGAAGGATGTGAAGACCATCACGCTTTCATACACCTTTTTCCCGATCGAAAAGCCGAAGCCGGTTGCTGACGCAAAGCCGGCGACAAAGACCGAAGCAGCCACGAGCAGCGGGGGATAAAGGGACGCGAGTTTCGATGCGGCACATAATGCCGCAAAGACAAATGCGACGACTGGTTTTATTGTCGGATTCGGACCGTCGGTAAAACCGCTTGATTATTGACGGTATGCGGCATCTGGTCAGGGAGCCATCTGACGCAAAACATGGTCGCGCTTGCGTGTGTCCCTTCGTGGATTTCAGCAGGCAGGCTCGAGAGAGGAGCCCCTCAGGGGACTACGGGGAGAGACATGGCGGACGTACACGAGAAGAACCACGATTATCACATTATAGCGCCCAGCCCTTGGCCGTTCCTGAGCTCGATGGGCGCTTTTGTGCTCGCAATCGGCGGCATTGCCTGGATGCGTTATCTCAATGCGAGTGAGCTGCCGTTCTTCGGGCACAACCTCGTAACGCCGTGGCTTTTCTTCATCGGCCTCGCAATCGTGCTGTATTGCATGTTCGGCTGGTGGTCGGACACGATCAAGGAAGCGCATGAGGGTCATCATACCCGTGTGGTGTCGCTGCATCTGCGCTATGGCATGATCATGTTCATCGCCTCGGAAGTCATGTTCTTCGTGGCATGGTTCTGGGCGTTTTTCGATGCAAGCCTTTTCCCGAACGAAGTGCATCAGGTAGCACGCGCCACGTTTACGGGCGGCGTCTGGCCTCCGAAGGGTATCGAGGTTCTCGATCCGCTTCACCTGCCGCTCTACAACACCGTGATCCTGCTTCTGTCGGGCACGACTCTGACCTGGTCGCACCATGCGCTGCTGCATAACGACCGCAAGGGCATGATCACTGGCCTCGCTATCACCGTGGTGCTCGGCATTCTGTTCTCGTTCGTGCAGGCCTATGAATACATGCACGCTCCGTTCGCGTTCAAGGACTCGATCTACGGCGCGACCTTCTTCATGGCCACCGGCTTCCACGGCTTCCACGTGATCATCGGTACGATCTTCCTGGCGGTCTGCCTGTTCCGCGCAATCGGTGGCGATTTCACGCCGAAGCAGCATTTCGGTTTCGAAGCTGCTGCCTGGTACTGGCACTTCGTTGACGTCGTCTGGCTGTTCCTCTTCTTCGCCATCTATGTATGGGGTGGCTGGGGCGCGCCGATGCACGGCGGCTAATTGGCTGTAATCTGAATTTCGAGGCGGCCCTGGCAACATGGCCGCCTTTTGCTTGTCTGGAGCATTATTGAGATCAAGGAGCGCGCTATGCCTGATGCCAATCTCTATCCGCCGGTTGATCCGATCAAGAGCGGTATTGCCGGGCGCTGCCCGCGCTGCGGCGAGGGCAAGCTGTTCAACGGTTTTTTGACGGTTGCGCCACGCTGCACTTCCTGCGGGCTTGATTATTCCTTCGCGGATTCCGGCGATGGTCCGGCGGCCTTCGTGATCCTCATCATCGGCTTCATTGTCGTCGGGCTGGCGCTTTGGATGGAAGTCAATGTCGGCCCGCCGCTGTGGGTGCATTTCATCCTGTGGGTGCCGCTGGCGATCATCCTCAGCCTCGTCGCCATGCGATGGATGAAGGGCATTCTCATCAATATGCAATATCGCAACAAGGCTGCCCCCGGCACGATACAAACAAGTGCCGACAGCCAGCCGGATACGAAAGAATGACCGAGCGCCAGTTTTCCCGCCGTTTTCCCTGGGGCGTTGTCATCGCATCCGGCATCGCGCTGATCATTCTGCTCGTGCTCGGCACCTGGCAGGTGGAACGGCTGTTCTGGAAGGAAGCGCTGATCGCTTCCACCAATGAGCGCATCAAGGAACCGTCCTTGTCGCTGGCGGACATGGAAAAGCTCTATAAGGAAAAGGGCACGGTCGAATATCTGCCGGTGACGGTGTCGGGCACCTTCATGCATCAGGGCGAACGGCACTTCCTGTCCACCTATGAAGGTGCTGCGGGCTATAATGTCTATACGCCGCTGATGCTGGAAGATGGCCGCTTCGTGCTGGTCAATCGCGGCTTCGTTCCCTATGAAAAGAAGGATCCGGCCACCCGTGCCGACGGGCAGCTGGACGGGCCGGTCAGCATAACCGGGCTGGCGCGCGATCCGCTATCCGCAAAGCCGGGCTTCTTCCTGCCGAATAACGATATCGCCAAGAATATCTTCTTCTGGAAAGATTGGGCGGCGATGGCCGAAAGCGCCGATCTGCCGGATATCAATCAGGTCGTGCCGTTCTTTATCGATGCAGATAACAAGCCCAATCCGGGTGGTCTGCCTATCGGCGGTGTGACGATCATCGAATTTCCCAACAACCATCTGCAATATGCCGTGACGTGGTATGGCCTTGCTCTGGCGCTGATTGGGGTTGTCGGAACATGGCTATGGCGCTATCGAAAACAGCCAAGGGGTTGACTTTGGCCGCGTTGCGGCCCAACTCCGTGGCTACAAACCTGAAGTATTTTAGTCACGCCGAACCTGCGAGCTCTTCATGACCGATCAGCGCCCCCCACTGGAAATTCGCCTTTGCGGTCCGCGCGGCTTTTGTGCCGGTGTCGACCGGGCGATCCAGATCGTCGTGCTGGCGCTGAAAAAATATGGTGCGCCGGTCTATGTCCGTCATGAGATCGTGCATAACCGCTATGTGGTCGAAGGGCTGCAATCGCGCGGCGCAATCTTTGTCGAGGAACTTGATGAAATCCCGACGGAGCATCGCGATCAGCCGGTGGTTTTCTCCGCCCATGGTGTGCCGAAATCCGTGCCTGCCGATGCTGAATCCAAGAACCTCTTCTATCTCGATGCGACCTGCCCGCTGGTTTCCAAGGTGCACAAACAGGCCATGCGCCATCAGCGGCTTGGACGCCATGTGATTTTGATCGGTCATTCCGGCCATCCGGAAGTCATTGGCACGATGGGCCAGCTGCCGGAAGGCGCGGTCACGCTGATCGAGACCGTCGAGGATGCCCGCAGCTGCCATTTTGCCGATCAGGATAATCTGGGCTTCGTCACGCAGACAACGCTCTCGGTGGATGATACGGCAGGCATTATCGAGGAATTGCAGGCGCGCTTTCCCAATCTTTCGGCACCAGCGGCGGAATCGATCTGCTATGCCACCACCAACCGTCAGGATGCGGTGCGCGCGGCAGCGCCCGGCTGCGACCTGTTCCTGATCGTCGGTGCGCCGAATTCGTCCAATTCGAAACGTCTGGTTGAAGTGGCGGAGAAGGCCGGCGCACGCATGTCCATGCTGGTGCAGCGCGCCGCCGATATAGAATGGGACGAGATCGGCGATATTTCCGTTGTCGGTCTTTCGGCAGGCGCTTCCGCACCGGAAATCATCGTCGACGAAATTATCGCATCGTTCCGCGACCGCTTCGATGTGCGCATCGAACTGGCGGAAACGGCAGTGGAAACCGAGAACTTCCTTGTGAATCGTGAAATTCGCGATGTGGAACTGACGGTGCAGGATATGGCATTCGTCAATGGCGAGAACAGGGTTGCCGGTATTCCGAAGCTGGCACCCCAGATCATGCCTGAGATAATGCCCAAGGTCATATAGGGGAAATAAACGGCATGGCCGTCTATACTGATATCAACGAAATAGAACTTGGCGCATTCCTGCAGCAATACGATATCGGCACGCTGACTTCCTATAAGGGCATTGCCGAGGGTGTGGAGAATTCCAACTATCTCCTGCACACGACATCCGGCTCCTTCATTCTGACGCTTTATGAAAAGCGCACCAACCGCGAAGACCTGCCGTTCTTTCTTGGCCTGATGCAGCATCTGGCCCGGCATGGCGTGGATTGCCCGCAGCCGGTGGTGCGCAGCGATGGCGAAACGATTGGCGAACTTGCCGGGCGTCCGGCAGCGATCGTCACCTTCCTTGAGGGCATGTGGATGCGAAAGCCCACAGTCGCCCATTGCGAGGCCGTGGGTGAGGGGCTGGCGCGCATGCATCTGGCGGGCGAGGATTTCGCCATGCGCCGCCGCAACGGCTTGACGCTGCCCGACTGGCGTCCGTTGTGGGACATGTCGCGTGAACGCGCCGACACGGTCGAACCGGGTCTGGTCGAGGAAGCGGAAGCCGACCTCGATTTTCTGGAGAAAAACTGGCCTGCCGATCTGCCGCAGGGCGTGATCCATGCCGACTTGTTCCCGGACAATGTGTTTTTCCTCGGCGACAAGCTGTCCGGCTTCATCGATTTCTATTTCGCCTGCACCGATATTCTGGCCTATGACGTCGCCATTTGCCTGAATGCTTGGTGCTTCGAAAAGGATTTTTCCTACAATCGCACCAAGGGCGCAGCCTTTTTGCGCGGTTACACGTCGATCCGACCGCTTTCCACGGCGGAGGCCGACGCGCTGCCTGTGCTCTCGCGCGGCGCTGCAATGCGCTTCATGCTGACGCGGCTTTATGACTGGCTGACCGTTCCCGATGGCAGTTTCGTCATGAAGAAGGACCCGATGGAATATGTGCGCAAGATGCGCTTCCACCGCCAGATCGTTTCGGCTGCCGAATATGGGCTGGAACCGCAGGGAGCGGATGCGTGAAGCAGATCGAGGCCTACACCGACGGTGCCTGCTCAGGTAATCCCGGCCCCGGCGGCTGGGGCGTGGTGCTGCGCTGGAACGGCAACGAGAAAGAGCTGAAGGGCGGCGAGGCCGACACAACCAACAATCGTATGGAGTTGATGGCGGCAATTTCTGCACTATCCGCGCTGAAAGAACCTTGCGAAGTCGATCTCTATACGGACTCGGTCTATGTCCGCGACGGTATTTCCGGCTGGATCGAAGGCTGGAAGCGCAATGGCTGGAAAACGGCGGCCAAGAAGCCGGTGAAGAATGCCGAGCTATGGCAGCTGCTGGATGAGGCGCGCAAGCCGCACAAGGTCAATTGGCATTGGGTCAAGGGCCATGCCGGTCATCCGGAAAATGAGCGGGCCGACGAGCTGGCCCGCGCCGGTATGGAGCCGTTCAAATATGGCGGGCGTAAATCGCTGAAAGTGCAGTAAGCACCGGTCAGAACTTTGTTTTGGTATTAGAAAAGGGCGGTTTTCACCGCCCTTTTTGAATTTGATCAGAGCTGCTCGAGAATTGCCGAAGCAGCCGAAGTGACGGCCTGACCAGCCTGTTCTTCGATATTGAGCGTCTTGACCACGCCGTCTTCGACAATGGCCGAATAGCGCTTGGAGCGAATGCCAAGGCCGCCAGCGGTTGCGTCGAGCTCAAGGCCTGCTGCCTTGGTGAAGGTGGCCGAACCGTCTGCGAGATAGAGAATCTTGCCTTCGCCGCCGGTGCTCTGCGCCCATGCGCCCATCACGAAGGCGTCGTTGACGGCGATCACTGCAATCTGGTCCACGCCCTTGGCGAGAATGGCATCGCGATTGTCGAGATAGCCCGGCAGGTGGTTGAGGCTGCAGGTCGGCGTGAAAGCGCCCGGAACGGCAAAGAGAACGACCTTCTTGCCCTTGAAGACTTCGTCGGTCGTCACTTCCTTGACACCGTCCGCAGTCTTGACCTTGAAGGTTGCTGCGGGAAGCGTGTCGCCAACTTTGATCGTCATCTGTTTTCTCCTGAGGGCAGGGGACAAATTGCCGTCTGGTCCGCTGCCTGTTTTCAAAACTGTCATTGCCGCACCGCGAAGCGCGAGCCGCGACAGTTAAGCCGATAACGGGGCGCTCGACAATTTCAAAACGCTGATGTCGCCATCAAAATGGGGGAGGATGGGCAAGCAGTTTCAGGCGAAGTAAAAACCGCCGGGTTCAGTCGAGTGTGACCTCTCCCGACACTGCCTTGCCATTCTGAACGATGGTGTAGTCGACGGTTGCATATCGCGCATCGCCCTTGACCGTTACGGTGAAGTTGCGACCATCAGAGGCGACCGGATCGGACAGGCGCAGCTTGTCGCTGGCAACAAAAAGCTCCGCAGGCGCTTTCGGGTCAGGCACAGCCAAGGTGAAGATTGCGGTGTCCTGATCGCGCTTTACGGTTCTCACACCGAAAGAGGGGGAGGCTGTGGCGGGAAGTCGCCCGAACGCGGTCTCCACGATGGTGCGTGCAGCGATGGCCTGCGGCTCGGCAGATTCGACATTTGTGCTGACGGGGAAGTCAAACTCAGCCTGCACGGGAATGCAGATATGCTCGCAAACGCCAAGAAAAGCATGGCCCTTGAGACGGGTGTCGTCGGGCTGCAACTGGAAAATGATGGGCAGCGAAACCGGCTTCTTGTAGCCGATGCCGTCGCCATCGCCGCCGAACCGCACCGGGGCGGGATAATCGATCTGCGCGTTGGCGTTGCCGTCGAGATTGATCTGTGGCGGCACACCGGCATCGCCCGGATTGCGCCAGTAGGTTTTCCATCCCGGCTGCAACTCGATCTGCAAAGCGCCGCGTATCTCGCGCTTGGGCCCGGCCTCAGTGGAAACCGCACCATCCTCGATGATCACGCGCACACGCCCGCCGGGCGTTTCAGTCCAGGCGGAGGTCGAGGCATGGGCCGACAAACTGGAAGTGGCCAAACCGGAGGCGGCAAGCAAGCCGAAAGCGAGAATGTTCAAACGTGTTTTCATTGCTCAAAAATGAAATGAAATCATGGTTGCTTCAAGTTCAACATTGTTGGGAGCAATTATATTTTTGCGTCCTTTGAAGACAAATTTGCGACTCCCATTGTTATTTTCTGCAGGCTTGCTACCTTCATCAGTATGACCACGATGCGGAAGCCGAACCAGGAGCAGGGGTTCTTAAACGGGCAATTCCTGCTTGCCATGCCCGGTATGAGCGACGAGCGTTTTGCCCGGTCGGTGGTCTATATCTGCGCCCATTCCGATGAGGGCGCGATGGGCTTCATTATCAACCAGCTGCAGCCGATCGGCTTCCCCGATATCCTGCGCCAGATTGGTGTGATTGATGAGGATGAGCTGATTATTTTGCCAGATCGCACGCAGCATATGATGGTGCGCAATGGCGGGCCGGTGGATCGCACGCGCGGCTTTGTGCTGCATTCCGACGATTACATGGTCGATTCCACCATGCCGGTTTCCGAAGAAGTCTGCCTGACCGCAACGGTCGATATTCTGCGCGCCATTTATGGCGGCAAGGGTCCTTCACAGGTGTTGATGGCGCTGGGTTATTCCGGCTGGGCTCCGGGGCAGCTTGAAGCGGAACTGGCCGATAATGGCTGGCTCTGCTGCGACGCGCCGCTCGACATGCTTTTCGACAGCGACATCGAAGGCAAATATTCGCGCCTCATGATGCATATGGGCATCGACATGTCGCGGCTGGTTTCCGACGCGGGACATGCGTGAGTTAAGGCAGTAGGGGAATAGGGCAGTAAGGGAGTAGGTCAAAATGACTTGCTTCGGCTGATCCGATTCAGTTTTTATTCCCCTATTCCCCTATTCCCCTATTCCCCTATTCCCCTATTCCCCTCACTTCACGCTGCCGCCGCTTCCAGCTGTTCCTTGATCATGCGCGTGGCGTCTTCGCGGCTCGTCGGCTGGCCGAACATGAAGCTCTGCACATATTCACAGCCCATCTGGCGAAGCTGTAGTGCGTCGCTTTCGCTCTCCACACCTTCCGTCACCACCGCCAGACCCAGATCATGCGCCATGCTGACGATGGAACGCAGCAGGGTCGTCTTCTGCGGCTGGTCACCCTTTACGAAGGAGCGGTCGATCTTGATAATGTCGAACGGGAAGCGCGTCAGATAGGCGAGGGACGAATAGCCGGTGCCGAAATCATCCAGCGACAGACCGATCCCCATCGTCTTGAGCCGTGCCAGCACATGGGCCGACTGCTCGGGATTCTCCATGAGGACGGATTCGGTCAGTTCCAGCTTCAGGCTGCCCGGATTGAGGTGAATGCGCGACAGCACGGAGCGGACATCGTTGATGAGGTCCTGCCGGATCAGTTGCGTGGAAGACAGGTTGACCGAGACGAACAGGTCGAGCTTCGGGAACTGTTCCTGCCAGGCGAACAGGTCTTCGGCGGCGCGCTGCATGGCGAAAAGGCCAAGCTGCACGATCAGGCCGGAGTTCTCAGCAATCGGAATGAATTCCGAAGGAGAGATTGCGCCACGACGGGGATGTTCCCAGCGCATCAGCGCTTCAAAACCGGCGATGGTGCCTTCGTCCAGCCTGACGATGGGCTGGTAAGCCATGCTGATTTCGTCGCGTTCAAGCGCACGGCGCAGATCGGATTCGAGCTGCAGCTTGTCGCTGCCGATGGCGCGGAATGCCGGGCGGAACGGTTCGATCCGGTCGCCGCCGAAGCGCTTGGCCTGATACATGGCCAGCTCCGCATCCTTCACGAAATCTTCCGCCGTGGTGGCGGTTTTCGTCCAGGTGATGAGGCCGACAGAGGCGGTCAGGACGATCTCACGCTTGGCATAGGCAATCGGCGCGCGGGTGGCCTGACGCAGCGCTTCCGCAAAGGCTGCGATGCGACCCGGATCGCTTTCGGAGGCAAGCAGCAAACCGAACTGGTCGGAAGACAGACGCGACAGCGTGTCCTGTGGCTTCATCAGGCGGGCCAGCCGGCGCGAAATGGTGAGGAGGATCGTGTCGCCAGCCGACATGCCCAGACTGTCATTGACCTGCTTGAAGCGGTCGATATCGATCATGAACACGGTCGGATGCAGATTGCTCTCGCCGCGCGCCATGTTCATCACATTGCTCAGGCGGTCGAGGAAAAGCTCGCGGTTGGGCAGGCCAGTGAGATTGTCGTGCACGGCATCGTGCAGCAGACGCTCTTCGGCCTTCTTCTGCTCGGTGACATTGACCAGCGTGCCGACGCAACGCACGACTTCGCCGTCCGAACCGATCACCGGACGCGCGCGCAGCGCGTACCAGTGATAATGGCCGTCATTGGCGCGCAGGCGGAAAATCTGGCCGATGCGTCCGCGACGGTTTTCCAGAATGGCGTCCAGCGTTGAGCGGAAACGGTCACGGTCGTCGGAATGCATGACCGGCAGCCAGTTGCGGACCGGGCCCTGCAAACTGCTTGCCGTATTGCCAAGCTGGTTGGCGATATCCGGCGTGGTGACCACGCGGTCGCGCGGCACATCCCAGTCCCAGACAATGTCGCCGGCGCCGATGACGGCGAGCGCCTGCCGTTCCATGTCGGACAATAGCCCCTGCTGGAGCGCACCGCCTGCAAAGGCGTGCTGCATGACGGTGAAGCCGATCAGAAGCACGATGAGAACGAGGCCGCCGCCAAGTGCTGGCTGGACAATGTCGTTGTCGAGACGGCCTGTGACGGCCATCCATGCCCCGAGCAGCCATATCAATGTGAGAAGCCAGGCGGGTATCAGCATGACCGCCCGGTCATATCCCTTCACCGCGAGGTAGCCGATGATCGCAACACCGGAAACGACGGTCAGTGCGAGCGAGATGCGGGAAATGCCCGAAGCAATCGGCGGATCGAAAACCGCAACGCCAGCAAGCGCCAGCAAGCCCAGAACCCATGTCACAGCGCCATAGCTGAAATGGTCGTGCCAGCGGTTGAGATTGAGATAGGCGAAGAGGAAAATAACCAGCGAGGCGGCAAGCGCCACCTCGGTGCCCGCTCGCCATATCTGTTCGTTTCCGGGTGTGATTTCCATCAGCTTGTTCCAGAAGCCGAAATCGACGCAGATATAGGCGAGGACCGCCCACGCAAGCGCCGCCGTGGCGGGGAACAGCGAGGTGCCCTTGACGACGAAAAGAATGGTCAGGAACAGCGCCAGCAGGCCTGAAATGCCAAGCAGGATGCCGCGATAGAGCGTGTAGGAATTGACGGTGTCCTTGTAGGCTTCCGGTTCCCACAGATAGAGCTGCGGCAAATTATGCGAGGAAAGCTCGGCAACGAAAGTGACGACGCTGCCCGGATTGATCGTGATGCGGAACACATCCGCGTCGGCGCTTGACTGGCGGTCCAGCGCAAAGCCTTCGCTGGGGGTGATCGACGCAATACGCGGCGAGCCGAGATCGGGCCAGATGATGCCGGAACCGACAAGACGATAATGCGGCGCGACGATCAGGCGGTCGATCTGTTGGTCTGTCGGATTGGCGATGGAGAAAGCGGCCCAGTCGCCGGACGCATTGCTGTTCTGGTCGGCCTGCACTTCGATACGGCGCACAATGCCATCGGGGCCGGGCGCGGTGGAAACCTGAACGCTTTCACCCTTGTTGCGCAAGAGTTCGACGGCGCGCGACAAATCGAGAGCGGTGTCGTCCTTGGATATCTTGATCGGTTCGACGGCAGACGCATGAACGGTCGAAAAGGCCAGAAGGACGATCAGCGCGAGAAAACGCGCGGCGTTCTGGAATAGCTTTTCAGAAAGACCCCTCACGAGCGTTCAACCTTGCCATTGATCATACGGCTATCCAACATACGTTTGTCGCTTTCTATGAGGGCAAACAGCAGGTGGTCCTGCCAGAAGCCATTTATCTTGAGATAGGAGCGCAACAGTCCTTCTCTCTGAAATCCGGCTTTTTCGAGAAGCCGGACCGAACGTACATTATGGGGAATACAGGCAGCTTCAACCCGGTGCAACCGCAGTTGGTCGAATGCAAAGGGGATAACCAGAGACAGCGCCTCCGTCATATAGCCTTTGCCCGCGAAAGGAGCGCCGCTCCAATAGCCGATCATGCCGTTCTGTCCTACTCCGCGGCGGATATTGCCGAGCGTGATACCGCCGAGAATGCGGTTATCGCTGTTGCGGAAAATGAAGAAAGGATAGCCGGTTCCGGCAGAAATTTCTTCCTGAAAACGCCGCATACGGTAGCGAAAGGCGCTTTTCGTCAGGTCATCGTCGGGCCAGGTCGGCTCCCATGGAGACAGAAAGGCCCGGCTTTGCTCGCGCAGATTAGACCAGCCCGCAAAATCGCCCATCATGGGCTCGCGCAGATAAATGCGCGGTCCACGCAGAATAGTCGGATTATTGCGCCGGAATGACAGGCCGATCATTGGAGTTAAGGGAGTAGGGGAATAGGTGAGTAGGGGAATAGGAAAAACGAAATCTTCACGGCCACATACTCCCCTATTCCCTTATTCCCCTAATGCCTTAAACAGCTATCTTCCTCTTATGCGCATTGGTCGAAAGCGCATCGGACAGATCGTCAAAGCTCATCAGGCGGCCAACCGGACCGACGCCTGCGATGGTCGGCTTGTTGTCGAGGAACAGGCGACCTGCGAGATCCGTCAGGCGTTCTGGCGTGATCAGGGAAAGACGTTCCATCAGTTCATTATTGTCGACCGGGCGGCCATAGAGCAGGAACTGACGGGCGAGCTGGCCTGCGCGGCTGGCTGCACTTTCCTGCGACATGAGAAGGCTGGCGCGATATTGCGCGCGGGCGCGGTTGACTTCTTCGATGCTGATCGAGTCCGCTGCCTTGTGCAGCTCATCAATGATGACCGGAACTAGTTCGACCAGTTCGTCACGACCCGTGGCGGCATGGATGCCGAACAGGCCGGTATCCGAAAAGCCCCAGTGGAAAGCATAGACCGAGTAACACAGGCCGCGCTTTTCGCGCACTTCCTGGAAAAGACGCGAGGACATGCCGCCGCCCAGCACCATGGACAGGAGCTGTGAGGCATAGAAGTCGCGCACATGATAGGCGCGGCCTTCAAAGCCGATCAGCACCTGCGCATCCATCAATTCGCGGTTTTCGCGGAAGTCACCGCCGACATAGGTTGCGAGGTCGAGCGTCGGCGCCGTGTTGTGAGCGCGGAAGCCGCCGAGGCGCTTTTCAACTTCCTTGACGAAAGCATCGTGGTCCACGCCGCCGGCAGCCGTCACGACCATGCGGTCGGCGCTGTACTGCTCTTCCATGTATTGCCGCAGGTCGACAGAGGAGAACGACATCACCGTGTCCGGCTCGCCAAGAATGGCGCGGCCGATGGGCTGGTGACGATAGGCGGTTTCGGTGAAACGGTCGAAGACGATATCGTCCGGTGTGTCGTGCGCTGCACCGATCTCCTGCATGATCACCTGCTTCTCGCGCTCAAGTTCGTCTTCGTCGAACTTTGATGCGGTCAGGATGTCGGAGAGAATATCGATGGCCAGCGGCATGTCATTGCGCATCACGCGGGCATAATAGGATGTGGTCTCGACGCTGGTGGCGGCGTTGATCTCGCCGCCGACGTCTTCGATATCCGATGCAATTTGCCAGGCAGAGCGGTTTTCTGTGCCCTTGAAGGCCATATGTTCAAGTAAGTGAGCTATACCGTGCCGGTCGGCGGCTTCGTTTCTCGCGCCAGCTTTAACCCAGATTCCCAGCGCTACGCTTTCCACATGTGGCATGGTATCGGTGGCTATCGTCAACCCGTTGGGAAGACGTGTTACTTCAACACTCATAAGCGAACTGCTCCCTGCATTCCTCGCTCTGACTTTTTTCACCCGATCCCGAAACAGGTATCTCCGTTCGGGGCCGGGCTTAAATTTCCTTTCCAGAGCCTCAGGCGTGAGCTCTGGAATGGCGGCTCACGTATTCTTCTACGATTTTCAGGTCGTTGTGAAGAACTGTGAAGCTTTCTTTTCGTTGCATCAAATCGGACAACCATGCAGGAAGCTGCGGTTCGACACCACATGCAGCCTTTACGGCGTCGGGGAATTTGGCCGGATGCGCGGTGGCGAGCGCCACCATCGGAGCAGCGCCGGACACATTTTCGCGAGCCACTTTCACGCCGATGGCGGAATGCGGATCGAGAAGATAGCCGTCATCGGCCAGAACCGACTTGATGGTCTCCGCCGTTTCCGCAACCGTCGAACGTCCAGCCGAGAACTCGGCGCGGATGGCCGAAAGCGGCTTTTCGGAAATGGTGAAGCCGCCGGATTGCTTCAGGCTTTGCATGAGACCGCGCACGGCGGCGGCATCGCGACCATGGGCTTCGAACAGCAGACGTTCGAAGTTGGACGAAATCTGGATATCCATCGACGGCGACGTGGTCTGGGCCACACCGCGCATTTCATAAGCGCCGGTGTCGAGCGTGCGCGAAAGAATGTCATTGTCGTTGGTGGCGACGATCAGGCGCTCGATGGGCAGGCCCATACGCTTGGCCACATAGCCTGCGAAAATATCGCCGAAATTGCCGGTTGGAACGGTGAAGGAAACCGCACGATCTGGAGCACCGAGGCTCAACGCGGCGGTAAAGTAATAGACCACCTGCGGCATGATACGCGCCCAGTTGATCGAGTTCACGCCCGAAAGCGACAGCGCATCGCGGAAGGCAAGGTCGTTGAACATGCCCTTCACGAGGTTCTGGCAATCGTCGAAATTACCTTCGATGGACAGTGCATGAACATTGGCAAAGCCCGACGACGTCATCTGGCGCTGCTGCACCGGCGAGACGCGGCCATTCGGGAACAGGATGAAGATATCGGTGTTGTCGCGACCGCCAAAGGCTTCAATTGCCGCGCCGCCCGTATCGCCAGACGTTGCGCCGACGATGGTCGCGCGTTCGCCACGGCTTGCCAGCACGTAATCCATCATGCGCGCCAGAAGCTGCATGGCGACGTCCTTGAAGGCGAGCGTCGGGCCGTGGAAAAGTTCGAGAACGAATTCATTCGCGCCGGTCTGGACCAGCGGGCAGACGGCGTCATGCCGGAAGCTGCCATAGGCCTCGCGCACCATGCGCTCGAAATCGGCTTGCGGAATTTCGCCGCCGGTGAAAGGCGTCAGCACGGCAAGCGCGATATCGACATAGGATTTTCCGCGCAGGCTGCGGATTTGTTCCGGAGAAAATTGCGGATATTCCTGTGGCAGATAGAGGCCGCCATCACGGGCTAGTCCGGCGAGCAATGCATCGCTGAAACCCAGGACCGGGGCTTCGCCGCGGGTGCTTACATATTTCATTTCGTCAGGCCTTCATTTCAGATCGGCTGCGCAAGTCTCATTCGACGCGCATCTTATTGGGATGCGTTTCAAAGCTGTGCAAATGCAATAGGGCGTCCATAAAAAAGCCGCAAGAAATTAAAACATCCCGGAGGGGATGGGGTTGCTCTTCGCGGCAAAAAACGGGAAAACGTCATCGCGCACTGTTTTGTGCGCAGTGGTATAGAGCATTTCCAGCAAAAGTGCGAAGCGGTTTTGCGTTGGATAATGCGGCAGAGGAAGAGTTTGCATTTCCAGCAAACGCGCGCAGCGGCTTTGCTGGTTGGAAAATGTGGCGGCGGAACAAATTGGGGTGGTCCGGCGATTTCAATGAAATCGAGGCGCTCTCAAACAAACAGATTAGTGCAGGGAAGCCCGGTCTATGCAAAAAGCATCACAGAATCGTTCATCGTTGTTTCCAGTCTTTGCAACGGTTTTGCTCACAGCGCTCGCAGGCTGCACGACCAGCGGCGGTGACAAGTCGACCGCCACTGCGACGGCAGATCAGCCGCGCATCAAGGCATCCGAGCTTCGCGCCTATTGCCCGACGGTGACATTGCGCGACGGCACCGCCTTCTTCAGCACCTATGCCAAGGGCGGCGACAAGGACCCGGCGCAGGTGGTCTATCAGGCATCGCTGACCGATGTGACGCGCTCCTGCCAGTATAGCGACGGCACGATTACCATTGATATCGCTGCGGCTGGCAAGGTTGTGCCCGGCCCGCAATACAAGAGCGGTACCATCACCATGCCGGTGCGCGTGGCTGTGCGCCAGGGCGATCAGGTGGTCTATTCCAAGCTGCACAAGCAGGCAGTCTCGATCACCAACGGCGATACCGCGACCCAGTTCGTCTTCAACGACAAGGGAATTTCGCTGCCGATGCCCGACAAGCAGAATATCCAGATTTTCGTCGGCTTTGATGAAGGTCCGAATGCCAAGTAGGTTTCGCAGCGCCTGACATAGCGAAGCATGGATGAAAGCTCGAATGCACGGGAGAAATCTCGTGCATTTTTTTGAAGGCTTAATATTTAAAATGGGTTAGTAGAATAAATACATCCACATTCACCAATTAAAAGATAAATATATGTCCTTGGGTGGATGAGCAGAACATCATTTTGTGGGCCCACGACTTGGATTAATATCAAGTTTCTCCTCGAATCAGCGCAGCCGCTTTCCAGGCCGTCTTTACGGTTTTGTTCTAACGCATGAAGGTCTTTTCAAGTTTGTTTGTGTTAAAGAACAGCAATGCGATCGCCGCGCCACTGCATATTCAGGGTAGTCTGGCTTTTAGCATGTGAGAATTGCGCTCGTGGCCGAATGAGGTGGGTAAGACCTTTCCACACAGTGGTTTTGCAGTTTCCGTCCAGACACACGCCTAACCGATCATTCGGGGCTTGGTTCATCGGTCGACCTGAACAGAGGGCTGGTCACGCAGAAGGGCCAAAAGGGCAGGGTTGACGTAGAGGTTCTCGCGTCCCGCTTTGATCTCCTGAAGCAAGCCGTGGTCGGTGAGGGCCTTCAGATAGATGGAGGCAGATTGACGTTTTGCAATGCCAGCCTGAACAAGATCCCTGATGCGGCAGTACGGGTTAACGAAGATGACTTCAGCCAATTCTCGTGAGTAGAGTTTCGGGAGATCTCGGCGAATTCTTTGGGCGGACTGATCCAGCAAATCACGAATAGCGTGAATACGCGCTGTTGACCACTCAGCCGTGTCACGAACAGCTTCGAGCATGTAGAGAATCCAAGGCTCCCATGCCTCTTCCGTGGTGACGGCTAGAAGCCGGTTGTAATAGTCGCTTTTGTTGTCAATGATATATCTGCTGAGGTAAAGGACGGGAATGTCGAGCAGCCCTTTGTCAACCAGATAGAGTAGGTTGAGGATGCGGCCCGTGCGGCCGTTACCGTCAATAAATGGATGTATGGCCTCAAACTGGTAGTGCATGACGGCCAGACGCACGAGAGGGTCAATTTCGTCAGCCTCATGAATATAACGCTCCCAGTTGGCAAGTTTGCTCCGAAGCAATTCCTGTCCTTCGGGCGGCGAATAGATGACAGTGCCGGTGGCCTCGTTCATCAGAGCTGTGCCTGGCGTCGAGCGAATGTCGAGATCGACGCCTTTGATCCTGCGACAAACTGCGATAGCCGTGGACGTTGATACCGGCCGATCCCTAAGCGACTGAAACCCTTCGCTGAGAGCCGTGCGATAACGCAACGCCTCTTTTGTTGCGGGGTCGGCTTGATCTCCTGACTCGTTTGCGAAGCGGAACAGCCGATCTGTCGTGGTGACGATGTTTTCGATTTCTGAGCTTGCCTGCGCTTCAAGCAGAGGAATCGAATTGATGAGGACCGATTGGTTGGGGATAAGTTGTCCCGAGACGCGGAGCTCGGCAAGAGCCGCTCTTGCTGCGATGCATGCCTTCAGAACAGCCTTTGTCTCAATGTCCTCGCGCGGTGGCAGGGATGGTAGATCATTATATGGGTTGTCTGGGCGGAATCTCATGTCGATCAATCCTCATTTTGCCGACATAGGATGTTGAATATGTCGATAGCGTCGACAGGACAGAATAATATGTCGATAAAAAATTACTTTATCGACATATTATTCTGTCCGCGAGTCGTTTTTTCGATCCAAGGTGATCCGACAAAATCTTCGGCTTCAACGAGCAGGTATAATAGCGCTCTTACGAAGATGAGGAAACGGACGCGCTGGTAGTTGCATGAGGAAAGCGCCGAGAATGGCATTCTGATCAACGGAGAGGACTGATTTTGCAGAAAATTCAATCCATTGGTCGAATTCTGGGTTCAGCTCAGTGAAATTAAAACATACGTGAAATCAAGTATTTAATCGCATTCTGTGAACATCCTAAAAGCGTAACGCGCTTTAGCTAAAATTCGAATTAAATTGGATAGCGAAGTTCAAACGAAAAGCAACGAGTCTGCGCTAGTCTGCACCCATGAAACAGAAATTTGAACGTATTCTCGAGCCGACGGACACCTGGGCGATCTTCGATACGTCCACGGGTGAACCCGTCATGATGGGGACCCGGCTGCTGATCGGTCTTGACGACCAGGAAGCCGACGAGCTGCTCGCCATCCTCAACGCGCCGCCGAAGGGGCGCAACAAGCGCTCTGCCGCCTGAGGCAGCGGGGTCGATAGCCCGGATGTTCGGGCTATCGCGATAATCAGATCAGGCCGTCCGGTCAGTTGGAGCCCGCGCGTCAGGCGTCGGTCCAGATCGAAAGGGCTTCGATGACGCTGGGCAGGTCCTTGTGGCGGTGGATCACCGTCTCGGCGCCTGCGTCGGTCAGCCGGTCGGCATGGCCGGGATAGGTGTGCGCTCCGCCCGTAAAGCCGATGACGCGCATACCGGCAGCTCGCGCGCCCTGAATGCCGTGCACGGAATCCTCAATCACGATCACATTGCCCGGATCGACGCCGAAATGCTTGGCGGCGTAGAGGAACACATCCGCGGCAGGCTTGGTCTTCTTGGTGCCGACTTCCTTGGCCGAAAAAATATTTGGCGCGAAGAGGTCATAAAGCTCGACCCGCTTCAACATCATTTCCAGCCGCGCGCTGGTCGAGTTGGAGCAGATGCATTTCGGAAGCTTCAGCGCAGAAACCACTTCCACGACATCATCGACGGCCTGCACCTCATTCTTGAGGCGCTCATCGAGAATACTCTCCGATTTGTCGATCAGCGATGCGGAAAGCGCTATGCCTGCCTCGCGCTCGACCGTGAGCAGAATATCCTGCCAGGTGAGACCGGCGAAACGTTCGGCCAGTTCGTCGGCGGAAATCTGGAAACCGGCTTCGGTCAGAAGCACGGATTCGACTTCCGCAGCGATGATTTCGGAATCCACCAAAACGCCATCGCAATCGAAAATGATGAGGGACGGAGCCGCCATGTGGGTAGCCTTCTTCTTGGGAGGGGGACGCATTCATACTCGCAGGAACGCATCGGGAATTCAGCTACAACTTTATCGCCCCAGCGTCAAACCTCGCCGGAGACTTCGCGTCGTCTGCGGTCCAGCTCTTCGCTATAGCGGCGCAGCGTATGGGCTTCACTCAACAGGCCCATGACTTTGCGTTCCTGCGCATTGTTGACCACGGCGAGCGCTTCGCTTTCGGAACGGTCAAACCGCACGACAGCTTCCTTGGCGTTCATCTGTGGCAACAGGAATTCATCCTGATACTTCAAAAGCTCGCTGATGCTGTGGTTTTCCGAACTGTCGAAACTGTCGGCATAGACTTCCGGTACCGGGATCATGCCGACATAGCGCCCTTGCGCATCCACCGCGATAACGCGCTGGGTGGAGCCCAGCGGGAAATCGTGACGGAAGGTTTCAATATCCGTGTCGATCAGCACGGTGCGCACATCGTGACGCATCATGCGGC
Source organism: Ochrobactrum sp. 19YEA23 (assembly GCF_029909865.1). NCBI lineage: Bacteria > Pseudomonadati > Pseudomonadota > Alphaproteobacteria > Hyphomicrobiales > Brucellaceae > Ochrobactrum > Ochrobactrum sp. 19YEA23. The sequence continues at coordinate 910,820 of NZ_JASAMQ010000001.1, forward strand.
TGACGGTCAGATTGCGTATCCAGCCGATATCATGTGCCGAGCGGATGGCTTCGCCGCGCAGATGGAAGCGCCAGGTGGCAAACGAGTAGCCGAAGGTCTTGCGGACCATCAGCGAGGAAGACACGACGGCTCCGAGCACCAGCATGGAAATCGGAAAGTCGCCGGTCAGTTCCAGCGCCAGAAAGGTCATGGTCATGGGGCCGCCGACAATCGCGACGGCAAGCGAGGACATGCCGATCACGGCATAGACTTCCGGCGCAAGCGTCAGGCTGGTCGGTAGCACCACGCCCGCCACAGCCGCGAAAAGCTTGCCGGTCAAAGCGCCCAGAAACAGCGAAGCGAAGAACAGACCGCCGCGAAAGCCGGAGCCGATGGAGATTGCGGACGCCAGCGACTTTGTCAGGATCAGCAGCAACAGCGCCGAGATGGTGATATTCGCATTGAGATCGAGGTGCAGCGCGCCGTGGCCGGAGGCCAGAACCTGCGGCGAGAAGAAGGCGATCAGCCCGACAATCGCACCGCCGATGGCCGGGGTGAGAACATTGGGCAGAAAGCTGCGTCGGGTGATTGTTTCGACGAAGGTCACGCCGCGCATGATCAGAATGGCAATGCCCGCCGAGACAAAGCCAAGCAGCAAGGCAGGCACATAATCGCGTGGTGTGATAGCGTCTATATGGCCGATGTCGATCAGGAAAGGCGAGCCGCCAATGGCTTGCGTCACCAATGTGCCGACAATTGCTGCAACCACAACCGGGGCCAGCGTGGCGATGGAGTAAACGCCGATGATCAGTTCGAACGCATAAAACGCGCCGGTGAGGGGTGCATTGAACGCGCTGGCAATAGCCGCCGCTGCACCGCAACCGACCAGCGTGCGCAAATCGGCCCGGCGCAGCTTGAGCGCGCGCCCGATGCGCGAGGCGAAGCCGCTCGCCAGCTGCGTATAGGCCGCTTCCAGCCCGACTGAAGCACCAAAGCCGTTGGAAATCAGGTTCTGTCCAACGAGGATAAAACTGTCGGTGAGCGACAGGCGTCCGCCGTGGAGCGCGTTGGCTTCGATGGGATCGACGATGGGTCGCTTGCGCCACCGCGCCAGAACCCAGATGACGACCCCCATAAGAATGCCGCCAGCCAGCGGGGCGATAAAGGCGCTGGGATAGAGCTGCGCTGCTGCACTGAGCTTTTCGCCGGGTTCGAGCGCGAAAAGCGCCTGATGCATCCACTGCGATATGCCGCCAATGGCTGCAACGGCAACACCCGAGATGATGCCGATCACGACACCGGCAATGACGAGGCCGATTTCGCTGCCGCGCACAACGGCGCGCATGCGGAAGGGAACGAAAAAGACTCTCAGATAACGATTGTGGCGCAGTTCTGCGAAATTCATATGCAAAGACCTGACAGGCACCGGTTCGGTCGGCTCAGTTACTCCGAAGGCTGGATTGTTCGCAAATCATATACGCAAATGAATAACCGAGCCTTATTGGACACGACGCATTACCGGTCGGCCTTTGCATTTCGATGACGGCGTTAAGATGGCAGCCGTGAAAATGTTGCTCATTGTTTGAAAGGAAAAAGCCCGGAAAGCCGGGGATTTGACGTCCTTTTAAGAAAAGGTTTACGATTTCAATCACTTGGCGTTAACGCCATATTTACCCTACCCGGTAACCATAAGGACAAGTTTTCGCGTCCACAGGTAATCGAGTATCCCATGTCCCTAGTACGTCTTGCCCATGAGTTGCCCATCGAGGCCCCGCGTACCGCCTGGCTCGACTCCATCATCAAGGGTGATTGCGTTTCCGCGCTGGAGCGCCTGCCGGATAATTCCGTCGATGTCATCTTTGCCGATCCGCCCTATAATCTCCAGCTTGGCGGCGATCTGCATCGCCCGGACCAGTCGATGGTCAGCGCTGTTGACGATCATTGGGATCAGTTCGAGAGCTTTCAGGCCTACGACGCATTTACCCGCGCCTGGCTTCTAGCCTGCCGCCGCGTGCTGAAGCCGAATGGCACGATCTGGGTCATCGGCTCCTATCACAATATTTTCCGCGTCGGCACGCAGTTGCAGGATCTGGGCTTCTGGCTCCTCAATGACGTCATCTGGCGCAAGACCAATCCGATGCCGAATTTCCGTGGCCGTCGTTTCCAGAACGCGCATGAGACGCTGATCTGGGCGTCACGCGATCAGAAAGGCAAGGGCTACACCTTCAATTATGAAGCGATGAAGGCCGCCAATGACGATGTGCAGATGCGCTCGGACTGGCTGTTCCCGATCTGCACGGGTTCTGAACGCCTGAAAGACGAGAATGGCGACAAGGTTCATCCGACGCAAAAACCGGAAGCGCTTCTGGCCCGCATCATGATGGCTTCGAGCAAGCCCGGCGACGTCATTCTCGATCCATTCTTCGGCTCCGGCACCACCGGCGCTGTGGCCAAGCGCCTCGGACGCCATTTTGTCGGCATCGAGCGCGAACAGGCATATATCGATGCCGCAACCGCCCGGATTGATGCGGTGGAGCCGCTCGGCAAGGCTGAACTGACGGTCATGACCGGCAAGCGCGCTGAACCGCGTGTGGCTTTCACCAGTGTACTGGAAGCAGGTCTCCTGCGTCCGGGTACGGTTCTTTGCGATGCGCGCCGTCGCTTTGCCGCAATCATTCGTGCTGACGGTACGCTGGCCGCCAATGGCGACGCCGGTTCGATCCATCGCATCGGCGCCAAGGTGCAAGGGTTCGATGCCTGCAATGGCTGGACCTTCTGGCATTATGAAGTTGACGGCGTTCTGAAACCTATCGACGACCTGCGTCAGGTTATCCGCGACGAAATGGCTGTCGCCGGCGCATAACACGCATAATCATCGGACGGCCTCCAGCAGAGTCTGATCATGGAGCGCTCGAAGCGAAAGCTTCGGGCGCTTTCGCTTATTTAAAAGCTGAGGCCCAGAGATTTCAGATCGGCGGCGAGTTTGGGCGCACCGGTAAAATGCACGGCCTGCCAGCCCGCAGCTTTGGCGCCATCGACATTATGCAGAGAGTCATCGATGAACAGCGTCGAGGCGGGTTCGAGGCCGAATGACGCGACATGCGTCTCGTAGATTTCGCGGTCGGGCTTCAGCATCCTGACGTCGCCCGAAACGGTGACGCCACGGCTTTCCGTCAGGAACGGAAACCGCACCTGCGCTTCGCGGAATGTGTCGGAGGCGAAATTGGTGAGCATGGTGACGTCGTTCCCCGAAGCGATCAGACCGCGCAAAATAGCGACGCTTTCATCATAAGCATGCGGCACCATGCGGGACCAGTTCTGCCTGAAAGCGAGAATCTGGTCGCGCCATTCCGGGTTGGTGTCGATCAACAGCGCCTCGGCATCCTGCCAGCTACGCCCGCGATCCTGCTCGACATTCCAAGCGCCTGTGCACACGGTTTCCAGAAACCAGCGCCGCCGCTCGACATCGGGAATGATGTCGAGATAGGCCAATTCGGGATCGTAATGGATGAGAACCTTGCCGATATCGAAAACCACATGTTTGATTGGAGCGGTCACAGTTTCTTCCTTTTGGGTTTGCCTGTCTGCTTGAATGCTTCTGGCACGGCTGCGGCGATGGCTTTTTTCATCACGGTGGGCAGGGCTTCTCCGGCGAGTTCATCCGGAGCCGACCACCAGCCATTTGCGGCCAAATGCTCACTCACATTGTCAGCCCGATAGACCGACAGGCGCAATTCGAAATGGGTGAAGATATGGGTAATGCTACCCGCCGGGTTCCATGACGCCGGAAAGGGGGCAGCGTTGACCGTCGCATCACCATCGATGCGCGCAGTCCATGGGCTGCCGGGCACTTCCGTCATGCCTGCAAGCAAGCCTTCGCCTTTTCGCTTTTGCAGGAAGATCGCTCCATCTCCGGTAATCGCGACGAAGGCTGCGCCAGTGCGGATCGGCTTTTCCGCCTTTGGCGCTTTGACCGGAAACTCTTCCGGGTCGCGGGTGGCGAGTGCGATGCAGTTATCATTGACAGGACAGATCGAGCAGGCCGGTCGGCGCGGCGTGCAGATCGTTGCGCCGAGGTCCATCATCGCCTGTGCGAAGTCGCCGGGGCGGTCTGACGGTGTCATCTCGGCCATCAGGGCACGGATCTGCGGCTTGGCGGCAGGCAATGGTGTGTCGATGACATAGAGCCGCGAAATGACGCGCTCGACATTGCCGTCCACCACTGCGGCATTTTCGCCAAAGGCAATCGCGGCTATGGCTGCCGATGTGTAATCGCCGATGCCGGGCAGCTCTTTCAATGCTGCCGCATTGTCTGGAAATTTCCCGCCATATTGTGTGGCGACGAGATCGGCGCATTTCTTGAGATTGCGCGCACGCGAATAATAGCCGAGCCCCGCCCAGGCTCGAAGGATGTCGTCTTCGCTGGCGTTTGCCATTGCGCGCACGCTCGGCCAGCGTTCGACGAAAGCCGTGAAATAGGATTTGACGGCCTCGACAGTCGTCTGCTGAAGCATGATTTCCGAAATCCAGACCCGATAAGGATCAGGACGGATGCCGCGTGCCTGTTCAGACGGCGTCACACGCCAGGGCAGAACACGGTGATGGCGATCATACCAGGCCAGAAGCTGGCTGCTGCGTTTTGGGCCGCTGTTTGGCTCATGCGAAGCGGGGATCGGGCGGGCAGTACTGTTCAACGGCAAGGCGGTGTTCCCGGCAAGGTCTGTTTTCTGTAGTTGATAGGAAAAACATCGATAGTGTAAAGCCAAACATGGTCAGCACTTGGCAAATGGGTCTGGCAGGTTACAAATCCTCCCATCGCGCTTTTGCCGTGGAAAGAGAATCAGTGATTAATTCCGTACCGGTTTATGTCATCAATCTCGCGCGTTCGCGAGACCGATGGGAGCGCCTGCAGAAAAGCGCCGAGGCGTTTTCTCTCGATCTGCGCCGCGTTGAGGCTGTGGAAGGCAAGCTTTTGCAGCCGTACGAGCTTGGTGATTTCGACGAGGCCGGTTTCCGACGCTGCCACGGCAAGATCGCGATGCCTGCCGAGATTGGTTGCTATTTCAGCCATATTCGCGCGCTCGAAGTCATCGCTGCGGCACCGGAACCTTTTGCCGTTCTGGTCGAAGACGATGTTCTGTTCACGCCCGCTTTTCAGCCTTTCGTTGAAAAGGCTAGGAAAATCAGCGGTTGGGATGTGATCAAGCTGGTCAATCATCGCACGGCGGCATTTCGATCTTTTCGTCAGGTCGATGATGCGTTTGCAATCGGGCGTTGCTTGCACGGTCCGCTCGGAAGTTCAGCGGCCTATGTCGTGACGCGTAAAGGAGCCGCAAAATTGCTGGCTGGCATACGCCCCATGCAGGTGCCTTACGATGTCGCACTCGAACGGGGATGGGCTGGCAATTACGAGATTTTCACCACGGACAAACCGGTGGTGGAATTCTCCGATGTTGCGGTCTCGACAATTGCGCAGGGACGATCAGCCTACGCTAAAAAACGATTGCCGCCATACAAAAGGCTAACTACGCTTTTTTTCAGAGCTGCCGATTATGTCAGGCGAATCGTTTATGCACTTGCGAAGAGGAAACTCAAAGAGGCGGTCGATTGAGCTATTTCAAAAAATCCTTTTTATTGCGCCGCAGGGTTGACCCCTGGGTTCTTGGCGTGGCTTCCGCAACGATGCCAATTCGGGTCGGACTCGGCCCTTTGATTTTATTCGTATTTTCCTGCATCGGCATTTACATGGCTTGTGGTCGCCATGCGGTTGCCCGGCTGCATTGCAAGAAGTTCTATATTTTCATTGTGCTCTATGCGGCCTGGTCGCTTGGGCTGATCCTGTTTCGCGGCGAACCGTTCAGCGACAACCGCCAGATCGGTTATACGCTGCTAATCGCCGTTTTCGCATTCGCCGGTTCCGGCATGGCTTTAATCCGCGATCCGTTGCGCGCCTATGTGATTGGTGCACGCGTTGGCGTCATTATCGCGACGATCACTGCATTGTACCTCGCTGTCACGGCTGGGGGGCGTATCGGTATTGGCGGCAATCAGGCGGTTTTCGCCTTTGTGGTCGGCGTTTCGGCCATTTCTGCGGCGATCCCTTTGCGCAAGGCATCGCGTTATTTACCGAACGGACCCCACTGGCTCGTGCTTGGTCTGGCGGCGGTTTTGACCTCGGAAACCCGTGCGGTTATCGTGGTTTTGCCGATCTTTGCGGCGGTTGAGATAGTTTTCTTTCTCAGGCGTTTTAGCATCCGCCAGCAGGGCGGTGTTTATGCCGCACTCGCGGTTGCTTTGGCGGCGCTGATTGTCGTGGGGCCGGTCGGGGACGTTATTTCGAAGCGCTTTTCGGGCATGATCGAATATTACGACACTGGTGATAGCAAGCAGTGGGAAGACAAGATATCCGCCGATATCCGCGAGGTGCTTTGGAAGAGCGCGAGCAAGATCATCGCGCAGCATCCGTTTGCGGGTGTCGGCTCCTATTCGAAAATGAATGACGTTAGGGCCGAGGCAGGTGACAAGGCCGAAATGCTGGCCGGGTTCCGCCATGTCCACAATACGGTCCTCGATGAATTGCTGAACGACGGTATCGTCGGGCTGATCTTCATGACCGGAGCGTTCCTGTCTATTTTCATCTATCTCTGGCGCACAACTGATAGCTGGGCGATGCGCAGAGCCTTGATCTATTTCGCCGTGATCAGCGGCAGCTATGGCATGCTGCACAATCCGCTGCTGCACGAGGTTACGATTTCATCGACCATGTTCTTCCTTGCGGCGCTGAATGCAGCGGCGTCCCGTCGCGTGATGGCCGCACGGCGTGCCGGTCTTGAAACGTGCATATTCGGAAAGAAGTCGATTGCATGAAAGCGATAGTAACGGGGGCAGCCGGTTTCATCGGATACCATACGGCGCAACGCCTGCTGGATGCGGGCTGGCAGGTTGTGGGCATCGATAATGTCAATGACTACTATCAGGTCGAGCTGAAGGACACACGGCTTGCCAAGCTCCACGCGCGCGAGGGTTTTCGTTTTGCCAAAGCCGATATTGCGGACGCGGAAGCGATCAAGGTTGCCATCGGCGCGGACAGGGATGCCGATGTGATCGTGCATCTGGCCGCGCAGGCAGGCGTGCGCTATTCTATCGAAAACCCGGCGGCCTATGTCTCGGCCAATGTCATGGGTCAGGTCAATATTTTCGAGACCGCGCTGAAGCTCGAAAAGCGTCCGCCTGTGGTCTATGCCAGCTCATCGTCGGTTTATGGTGCCAACGAGAAAATTCCTTTCTCGGAAAGCGATCCGGTCAATCATCCGGTTTCGGTCTATGCGGCGACGAAACGCTCCGGCGAATTGCTGGCTTTTTCCTATAGCCATGTGCACAAGCTGCATTCGACGGGACTGCGGTTTTTCACGGTTTATGGTCCCTTCGGACGGCCGGATATGGCGCCATGGCTTTTCACTTCGGCCATTTTGAAAGGCGAGCCCATCCGCGTTTTCAACAATGGCGAGATGCAGCGCGACTTCACTTTCGTGGAGGATATCGTCAGCGGCGTCGTCGGCGCGGTAAAGCGCATTCTGGACAAGCCGGAAGAAACCGCACCCGTCTATAATCTCGGCAATAACCGCCCGGTGATGCTGAATGATTTCATTGCGGCCATCGAGAAGGCGACGGGTAGAGAAGCGATCCGCAAGCTGGAGCCGATGCCTGTCGCAGACGTTCCGCGCACCTATGCGGATATCACGCTTGCTGCCCGCGATCTGGGTTTCAGCCCCAAGACCACGCTCGATGAAGGTATTCCTTTGTTTGTGGAGTGGTTTCGCGGCTATAATGGAGCGCGATGAGCGAGCCAAAATCAAAACGCGGATTTAGACCGCTGGCGGATATGACATCGGGGCTGATGGACCCGATGCTCCAGAAACGTGCGGGCATCAATCTCTCGCTGCTACAATCCTGGGAAGATATTGTCGGCCCGGCCATCGGCGCAACGTCACGCCCGCTGCGCATTCTCTGGCCGCGTCGCTTACACGAAGACGATCCGTTCAAACCTGCTACGCTGATCATCGCCTGCGAAGGTTTTGCCGCCTTGCAGATCCAGCACGAGACCGGCGAGATCATCAGCCGGGTCAACGGTTTTCTAGGTTTTTCGGCGATTGGGCGCATTCGCATCGAGCAGAAGCCGCCGGCAATACCGGCGAAGCGCCGGGTCAAGCGTCTCGCTCCACTGGCCCCTTCGGAAGAACGGCGGATCGACAAGGCGACGGACGGAATCGAGGATGACGCCTTGCGGGCCGCCCTTGCACGGCTCGGCAAGAATATTCTGGCCGAAAAACGCGCCTCCGGCAAAAAGAGTGATTAAAGCTTAGCGCGTTGCGAGGAACATCCTGCAATTGCAAAAACACTTAATTGCGATACAAGCTGCCATAAATTTGATGCAAGCCGTGGTCAGTTTGCAGCGAGTTGAATGAGGGGCTGGGTCTGTCGTTCTGAATATGGAAACAATGTCGGCGCTGTGCTGACTTTCATGTGAACGATGCGGGTCTGGTGAATATCTCTCTGCCGCCTTAGATTGTATATCGAAACAACCGAATGAAACAGGACTGGATGATTCGTATGCCTGCAGTGCTTAATCGCAGACACGTCATTTCTCTCGCTGGATCGGCTGCTGCCGGACTGGCTTTTGCAGGAGCTTCTGCAACGGGCGCTCTGGCGCAGGATCGTGCCCCGGAAGGCACCGTCGATGCGGCCAAGATTGCCGAACCGGGCAAGCTCAAGGATATGGTCTACGGTAAGGCCGATGCACCGGTTACGATCATCGAATATGCATCGCTGACCTGCCCGCATTGCGCGGATTTCACGATCAATACTTTCCCGAAAATCAAGGAAAAATATATCGATAGCGGCAAGGCGCGTCTTATTTTCCGTGAGTTCCCGTTCGATCCGCGCGCAACCGCTGCTTTCATGCTGGCACGTTGCGCCCCGGAAGATCGTTATTTCCCGATGGTCGACGTGTTCTTCAAGCAGCAGCAGCAGTGGGCAACCGCCGAAGATGGCGAAGCTGCCCTGCTGCAAATCGCAAAACTTGCCGGTTTTACACAGGAGTCCTTCAAGGCTTGCTTGACGAACCAGCAAGTTCTCGATGATGTGAGAGCAACGATGGAGCGTGGATCGAAGGATTTCGGAGTCAATGCGACGCCGACTTTCTTCATTAACGGACAAAAATACGCTGGAGCCCTTTCGGTTGACGAGATGTCGGCAATCATCGACAAGCTTCTCTGACCCGTTTTTCCGGATGAAAAGCGGACGCATCACTGCGTCCGCTTTTGCCGTTTCTGGAATGGGCGATAAAATCGGGGGAGTTTGCTGATGCGCTTCTCCAAATTGCGCCTTGTCGGTTTCAAGTCCTTCGTCGAACCCATGGAGTTCGTGATCGAAGGCGGACTGACGGGTGTCGTCGGGCCAAATGGCTGCGGCAAATCCAATCTCGTTGAAGCGCTGCGCTGGGTGATGGGTGAAAACTCATACAAGAACATGCGTGCTTCCGGCATGGATGATGTGATTTTCTCCGGTTCCGCCACGCGCCCGGCGCGCAACACGGCGGAAGTGACGCTTTTCCTCGATAATTCCGCCCGCACGGCTCCGGCCAGCTATAATGATGCCGATGAGTTGCAGGTGTCGCGCCGTATCGAGCGCGAGGCTGGCTCGGTCTATCGCATCAATGGCAAGGAAGCCCGTGCCAAGGATGTGCAGCTTCTCTTTGCGGATCAGTCGACGGGCGCGCGTTCACCGTCCATGGTCGGGCAGGGGCGCATTGGCGAGCTTATTCAGGCGAAGCCGCAGGCACGCCGCGCTTTGCTGGAAGAAGCTGCCGGTATTTCCGGCCTGCATACGCGCCGTCACGAAGCGGAATTGCGCCTGCGCGCTGCCGAGGGCAATCTCGACCGTCTGGACGATGTGGTCGGTGAATTGGGCAGCCAGATTGAAAGCCTGAAGCGGCAAGCCCGTCAGGCCAATCGTTTCAAGGCGCTTTCCGCGGATATCCGCCGTGCCGAAGCCGCCTTGCTGCATCTGCGCTGGAGCCAGGCCAAGGTTCAGGAAGGCGAGGCGCAAAGCGCCTTGTCGGCCTCAACTGCGACCGTCGGCGATATGGCGCAGGCGCAGATGAATGCAGCCCGCGATCAGTCCGTCGGTGCGCACAAGCTGCCGGAACTGCGTGATGCGGAAGCCAAGGCCGCCGCCGCCTTGCAGCGCCTTTCGATCGCCCGCACCCAGCTTGACGAAGAGGACGGACGCATTCGCGCCCGCCGCGCCGAGCTGATGAAGCGGCTGGAACAGCTGACCGCCGACATTGCCCGTGAAGAGCAGATGGTGCGCGAGAACGCCGATATTCTGGCAAAGCTGGAAGAAGAAGAACAGGAACTGGTCGCTTCCAACGAAGCATCGGGCGAGCGCGACGAGGAATTGCGCGCGCTGTTCGAGGAAGCGGAAATCCGCCTGACCGATAGCGAAGGTGCACTGGCGCGGGTCACCGCTGAGCGCGCGGAAGCGACTGCTGAACGGGCGCAGATCGAGCGCGCGCTGAAGGAAACGCAAGGTCAGCGCGACCGGCTTGCCGTGCAGATGGACAATATCGAGCGCGATATTGCATCCGTGGTGGAGCAGATAGGCGGTCTGTTCGATCCGGCTGAAAAGCGCATCGTGGTCGATGCCTGTGCAGATGCTCTGGCCGCGGCGGAAGAAGCGGTCGTTGCGGCAGAAGAACTGGTCGCAGGCGCACGCGAAGTGGAAGCAGCAAGCCGCCAGCCTTTGAACGAAGCGCGCACCGAACTGAACCGCATCGAGACGGAAGCACAGACGCTGGCGCGTATCCTCAATGCTGGCGAAACCGGCCAGTTTCCGCCTGTTGTTGAAGAGTTGCGGGTCGAAAAGGGCTATGAAATTGCACTGGGTGCGGCGCTTGGTGAAGACCTCGACGCGGCCAGCGATGAGCATGCCCCGGTCTACTGGGCTTATAATCCGGCACCGGACGCCGATCCTGCCTTGCCGCAAGGCGCGACCCCGCTTGACCGGCTGGTCGACGGGCCGCAGCAGCTGCGTCGCAGACTGGCGCAGGTCGGTGTCGTTTCGGACAGCGAAGGTCAGCGTTTGCAGGCGCTTTTGCGTCCCGGACAGCGGCTGGTGAGCAAGGCTGGCGCGCTGTGGCGCTGGGATGGGTATACGGCAAGCGCTGATGCGCCGACGCCGGCTGCACAGCGTCTGGCCCAGAAGAACCGCCTGAGCGAGTTGGAGCAGGAATCCATCGCCGCCCGCGAGAGCGTCGAGGAGGCCGAACAGGCCGTGCATCGCGCCGAAGCTTCGGTGCGCGAAGCTGTTGAGCATGAGCGCGTTGCGCGCGATCAGTGGCGCACCAATCAGCGCAAGCTGGACGAAGCGCGTGAAGCGCTGGCGGTTGCCGAGCGTGCGGCAGGGCAGCTTGCAACCCGCCGTTCAGCTCTGGATGAATCCAAGGCGCGACTGGAAGAGAATCTGGAAGAAGCGCAGATTCGCGTTGCAGAAGCGGAAGACCGGCTCGGCGAAATGCCGGATCTGGACGCCATTGCGCAACGCCTTGCGGCAATGACGAGTGAAGTTCTCTCCGATCGCACGGCGCTGGCCGAAGCACGCGCCGCTTATGAAGGGCTGCGTCGTGAGGCCGAAGCGCGATTGCGACGTCTGGACATGATTGCGCTGGAACGGCGCAACTGGAGTTCGCGCGCGGAAAATGCCGACCGGCAAATTGCGTCGCTGAACGATCGCCGCACGGAGACGGCGGACGAGGCGGAAGGTCTGGCTGAAGCGCCGGACGAGATCGAAGCGCGCCGCCGTGCGCTCCTGAACGAGCTGTCACTGGCCGATGATCGCCGCAAGCAAGCTGCGGACATTTTGGCCGCGGCTGAAACCGCGCAAGCCGAACTCGACAAGGCGGCGACGCTTGCCATCCAGCAACTGGCATCGAGCCGTGAACAGCGCGCCCGCGCCGAGGAACGTCTTGCCGCCGCTGAAGAGCGGCGCAAGGATGCGGAAGCCCGCATCGTCGAGGCACTGAATTGTGCGCCGCATGAGGCCATCCGCCATACCGGGCTGAAAGCCGACGATCCGATTCCCGATCCTGATCAGCTGGAGCGCCAGTTGGAGCGGCTCAAAATTGAGCGTGAGCGGCTTGGCGCGGTGAACCTGCGCGCCGAAGAAGAAAGCCAGGAGCTTTCGGACCGTCTCGACGCGATTGTGTCCGAGCGCGAGGATGTCATCGAGGCGATCAAGAAGCTGCGTCAGGCGATCCAGAGCTTGAATCGCGAAGGGCGCGAGCGTCTGCTGGCTGCCTTCGAGGTGGTGAATGTGCAGTTCCAGCGTCTGTTCACGCATCTGTTCGGTGGTGGTACGGCAGAACTGCAACTGATCGAAAGCGACGACCCGCTGGAAGCCGGGCTTGAAATTCTCGCCCGTCCGCCCGGCAAGAAGCCGCAGACCATGACGCTGCTTTCAGGCGGCGAGCAGGCGCTGACGGCCATGGCGCTGATCTTTGCGGTGTTCCTCACCAATCCGGCGCCAATCTGCGTGCTGGACGAAGTGGACGCGCCGCTCGACGACCATAATGTCGAGCGCTATTGCAATCTGATGGACGAAATGGCGGCTTCGACCGAAACGCGCTTCGTGGTCATCACGCATAACCCGATCACCATGGCGCGCATGAACCGTCTGTTCGGCGTCACCATGGGCGAGCAGGGCGTCAGCCAGCTTGTTTCGGTTGATCTGCAGACGGCGGAACGCCTGCGCGAAGCAAGCTGATCCGTTTCGCATTTTTCGCGATAAGTCCGACGTCTACTCTTCTTCTCTGTCTTCTAAATCCTCATCGTCGTCATCGGATTCGATGACTTCCCAGATGAAGGCGTGAAGGCGATCTTCAATGCTCTTTTTGGAGGCGCCTGTGGCTTCCATTTCGCGTTTGATCCGGAAGAATCGATCCTTGTCGGACTGGGACAAGTATCGCGCTGCGGATTCGAGGGCTGACAAGGACGTGGACATGGGCTGCTCTAATTTTCACTCCAGACTGCAAGTTCATTACCCGCCGGATCAGTGAAATGAAAGCGGCGTCCGCCCGGAAATGCAAAGATCGGCTTGACGATGGTGCCTCCAGCTTCGGTCACGGCTTGAAGCGCGGTTTCGAGCCTCTGCGCGTAAAGCACGGGTAGCGGCTTCGTTGTCGCTTGCGGGTCGGCGTCAAACCCCCCGTCCAGCCCTTCGGAATAGGCGGAATAAGTGGGACCGTAATCGGTGAAAGACCAGCCGAACGCCCGTGCATAGAAGCTTTTTGTCGCGTCGAGTGAGCCATTGGCTGCGGGCATTTCGAGATAATCGAGTTTGCCAGTGATGCGCATCGCATCCTCCTGATGTTCATTATTTGTTCCTATTCTTGCGGCATCTGAGGAGGAGAGTCAATCGTCCGGTGTCCATGGGAGCTTTCAAAGCGTCACCGTTGTCGCGGCTCGACTTTTTTCGTTGGCACAGACAAGGTGATCGCACAGGCAACGAGGGTGGTTGCAGAGAGCGTTTGCGTCTGGCGCGGGGGGCAAGAACCGGTCGTTTTTCTGGTGCCTTCGACCTTGAGAGTATTCTCTAAAAGTTTTTTGGCTCTTTATTTTGCCGTTGTCGCTCTGCCAATCGCTTTTTCAGCTTTCACGAAGCCACGCCACGAATTCTTCGAAACTGTGATTGAGTTTCACATTGGCGACTTCATTTGCGCCAGTCCCATCTTAGCGGTTCAGTCGATTTAACTGTAGTTTGTTCTATGCATTCGATAACTTCTATAAACGTGCGTCGTTAGAAAAATACAAAATTTAGATCAATTTACGCCTCTCGCTTATTCTATCCAAACTTAAGGGCCGAATTTAACTGATTTAAAAAAGATAGTAAAAAACGTTTGTCTGTGCAATTATCCAAATCGACACTACCGAAATTCCAACCTGATTTTCATCCCTGAGTGGGGGGCTGACTTTTGGCAGGCAGCGGGATTGGGTTGGTTGGCACGTTTGTGAGGTCAGGAGTTCATCGTGGCAATCATGTTCGTCAGAGCACAGATGATCAGCAGAGGTGCGGGACGTAATATTATATCAGCGGCTTCTTACCGGCATCGCACCCGAATGAGAGACGGTCAGACCGGGATCTCATTCAACTATCGTGGTGGCGACGATGATTTGGTCCATGAAGAACTGGCTTTGCCGGACGATGTTCCGGGTTGGTTGCGGTTGGCGATAGATGGCAAGACTGCCGCTGGCGCGAGCGAAGTGTTGTGGAACGCCGTCGATGCTTTTGAGAAACGAGCCGATGCGCAGCTCGCCCGCGAGTTGATCATTGCGCTCCCAGAAGAACTGACGCGGGCGGAGAATATTGCCCTGGTTCGGGAGTTCGTCCGGGACAATCTGACTGCGAAGGGTATGATTGCTGACTGGGTCTATCACGACAAGGATGGTGATCCCCATATTCACCTGCTGACTGCGCTCAGGCCCCTGACAGAAACGGGTTTCGGTCCCAAATATGTGCCGGTTCTCCGACCTGACGGGAAACCATTGCGTGAGGTAAAGTCGAACCGCCATAACGGGGATATTGTTTATACGTGTTGGGCTGGTGACAAAGAGACCATGAAAGCGTGGAAGCTTGCTTGGGCAGAGACGGCGAGCCGCTATCTTGCGCTCTCTGGTCATGATATTCGCCTTGATGGGCGCTCTTATGCTGAGCAGGGTCTGGATGGAATCGCCCAGAAACATCTTGGGCCAGCAAAGACTGCAATGTCTCGCAAGGGCGTGGAGATGTATTTCGCGCCGGCCGAACTTGCGCGTCGGCAGGAAATGGCTGATCGACTGCTTGCTGACCCCGGACTTCTTCTCAAACGCCTCGGCATTGAGCGTTCGACCTTTGATGAGAAGGATATCGCCAGGACACTGCATCGTTATGTTGATGATCCGGGCGATTTTGCCAATATTCGCTCACGGCTGATGGCGTCTGACGATCTAGTACTGTTGAAGCCACAACAGGTGGATCGGCAGACAGGCAAGGCAAACGAGCCCGCAATCTTTACCACCCGGGAGATCCTGCGTGTTGAATATGACATGGCGCGGTCAGCGGAGGTTTTGTCAAAGCGCAAGGGCTTTGGAATTGCTGCTGCGAAGATTGCAGCGGGCATCCAGAAATTCGAAACGGCGGATCCGGGCAAATCTTTTAAGCTTGATCTAGAGCAGATTGACGCCATTCGTCATGTCACCGGCGACAGTGCCATTTCCACCGTGGTCGGGCTTGCGGGTGCTGGCAAGTCCACGCTTCTTGCCACTGCCCGTATTGCCTGGGAAAATGAGCGCAGGGATGTCTTTGGAGCAGCCTTATCCGGTAAAGCTGCGGAAGGATTGGAGGATAGCTCTGGCATAAAATCGCGAACCCTTGCCGCTTGGGAACTTGGCTGGGAGAATGGTCGTGATCTTCTCAAACGCGGAGACATCTTCGTAGTGGACGAAGCCGCTATGGTGTCTTCTGAGCAGATGGCACGCGTGTTGAAGGCGGTTGAGAATGCCGGTGCAAAAGCCGTTCTGGTCGGTGATGCGATGCAGCTTCAGCCAATCCAGGCCGGTGCAGCCTTCCGGGCAATAACGGAGCGGATTGGTTTCGCCGAGCTTGCCGGTGTCCGCCGCCAACGAGAAGCCTGGGCACGCGATGCCTCCAGGCTTTTTGCGCAGGGCAAGGTCGAAGAGGGGCTCGATGCCTATGCTCAAAAGGGGCACATAATCGAAGCCAAGCGACGCGCCGAGGTTATAGAGCGTCTTGTTGCTGACTGGAACATGGCGCGCCGAGAAGCAATCGAACGCTCGGTTGGTCAAGGAATAGGCGCTCGTCTTCCCGGTGACGAGATGCTGGTGCTCGCCCATACCAATAAAGATGTAAGGCGCTTGAACGAATCCCTGCGCATCGTCATGCACAGGGAGGGTGCTCTGACAAACGCTCGTGAGTTTCGCACGGAGCGCGGCGTTCGAGAATTTGGCTGCGGCGACCGGGTCATCTTTCTAGAAAATGCCCGCCTTGTGGAAAAGCGTGCAAAGCATCTTGGTCCGCAGTATGTCAAAAACGGTATGCTCGGTACTGTCGTTTCGACCGGTGGCAAAGGTGGGCGTCCGCTGTTATCGATCCGTCTCGACACTGGCCGGGATGTGGTGCTTAGCGAGGACAGCTATCGCAATATCGACCATGGCTATGCTGTGACCATCCATAAATCGCAAGGCGTGACCGTTGGTCGGACATTTGTGCTCGCTACCGGCATGATGGATCAGCATCTGACCTATGTGTCCATGACCCGTCATCGTGACCGCGCCGATCTCTATGCCACACGCGAGGATTTTGAGCCAAAAGCGGAATGGGGCGGGAAATCGCGTGTTGATCATGCAGCCGGTGTTACCGGCGAACTGACCGGTATGGCGAAGTTCCGGCCACAGGATAAGGATGCGGATGAAAGTCCCTATGCTGATGTGAAGAGAGACGACGGAACCGTGCACCGGCTCTGGGGCGTCAGTCTGCCCAAGGCTCTGTCCGACGGAGGCGTCTCAGAAGGCGATACTGCACTTCTTCGAAAAGACGGTGTTGAAATCGTCAAGGTCAAAATCCCTGTCACAGACAATGAGACCGGCAGGAAGAGTTTTGAGGAACGCGAAGTCGAGCGAAAAGTCTGGACGGCAAAGCAGCTCGAAACTGCTATTATTCGAAGTGAGCGGATCGAGCGCGAAAGCCATAGGCCGGAATTGTTTGGGCAACTGGTTGAACGTCTTGGCCGTTCAGGTGCTAAAACCACAACGCTCGATTTTGAGAATGAAGCTGGTTATCGGGCGTATGCGCATGACTTTGCCCGTCGGCGTGGTATCGACACGCTTGCCGGAGTTGTAGCGAGCATAGAAGAGCGTGTCGGACAAAAGCTGGCGTGGCTTGATGACAAGCGCGGACAAGTGGCAAAGCTTTGGGAACGGGCGAGCGTAGCGCTTGATATCAGGATCGAACGCGAGAAAAGCGTTTCCTATAACGAACAACGTTCGCCACACCTTGCAGTACGGCCACCTGAAAAATCAGAGCAACGAGGCGGCGACGGGCCTCATCTTCTTCCATCAATAATCCGGTTCGTCCGCAGCCTAGAAGAGGATGCCAGACGCGCGCAGTTGCAATCGGATCGCTGGAAGGAGCGGGAGGTCATGCTTCGCCCTGTGCTGGAAAAGGTCTATTCGAAGCCTGATGGCGCATTAGCCAGACTCAATGCAATTGCGTCGAATAGGCAAATAGAACCACGTGGCCTTGCCGAAGATATTGCCGCTAAACCAGAACGTCTTGGCCTGATCCGGGGATCTGGTTCTCTGTTCGATAGTCGCGCCGCTCGGTATGAACGCAAGGCTGCGCTTAGCGCTCTTGCTGACCTTGTTGCGCTGGCGCGTGCGCATGCGACAGAATTCCGTCGTCAGGCGGAGCGTTTTGATATGCGCGAAGAGCAACGCCGCGCCTATATGGCGCTGTCGATCCCTGCTCTCTCGAAGCAGGCAATGGCTCGCCTTGTCGAAATCGAAGCGGTGCGCGAGCGCGGTGGATCCGATGCCTATAAGACGGCCTTTGCACATGCTGCGGGGGATCGTCAGTTGGTCCAGCAAGTAAAGGCGATCAATGAGGCGTTGACCGCGCGCTTTGGCTGGTCGGCCTTTACCGACAAAGCTGATGCCGTGGCTGAACGTAATATCCTCGAGCGCATGCCGGAGAACCTCGATCCAGATCGGCGCGAAAAACTGACGCGTCTTTTTACCATTATACGTCGTTTTGCCGAGGAACAGCATCTTGCCGAAACAAGGGGCCGTTCGAAGGTTGTTGCAGCTGCCAGCATCGAGCCATGCGCGAAAATAAATGCCGTGTTGCCGATGCTGACAGCCGTGACGGAGTTCAAAACGCCAATAGAAGATGAGGCAAAGGCGAGGGCGCTCACAGCCAATCATTACCAATACAATCGCGCAGCCCTTGCTAAAACAGCATCCAACATCTGGCGTGATCCGGCAGGTGCCGTCGACAAAATTGAAGCCTTGATTATTAAAGGTTTTGCGGCTGAGCGGATTGCGGCAGCGGTTGCTAACGATCCCGCAGCCTATGGCGCATTGCGTGGTTCTGACCGCATCATGGATAAGTTTCTGGCATCTGGGCGCGAACGAAAAGAAGCGCTTCTGGCTGTTTCAGACGCAGATAGCCGTGTTCGGTCGTTGGGTGCATCTTACGCGACGGCGCTGAGCAACGAGACCAAAGCGATTACCGGGGAGCGCCAGCGCATGGGAATTGCCATTCCAGGTTTGTCACCTGCAGCCGAAGTGGCATTGCGTAGGCTCACACAGACCATGAAGAAGAAAGGCGCAAATCTCAAAGCGGAAGCCGGGCTACTGCACGGCAATATCATACGGGAATTCGCCACCGTCAGCAGGGCGCTTGATCTGAGGTTCGGGCGTGATGCGATCCTGCGCAGCGAAACGACCGTCACCAACAGTGTGGCACCGACGCAACGCCGGGCATTCGAGACAATGCAGGAGGATTTGAAAATCTTGCAGCAAACTGTTCGCATGCAGGCAAGTCAGAAAATCGTAGCCGAACGTCAGCGTCGTGCGCTCGAACGAGGACGCGGGATAACGTATTAAGTTTGGCGTCAGTATGTGGAAATTCTAGCTTTGCTGAGCGGGTTGCAATCGCGCACATACTTCCCGCGTTTGATCAACTCGTGTCACCAGTTTTGCGTGATGACCGGAATTCTGCCGACCGCATTTCGGTTTCAAAAGTGCCTGAAGCTCAACCTCGGCAGTATATTGTATGCAAAGATTGTGTAGCGATAGCCTATGGCCACGTGGTCATGTTCCTCACTATCAACAGACAGAGTGTGTGGTTGGCAGAATAGTGTCACTTGTTGCCCCGCTTTAGGGCGAAAATCGCAGCATCTTTGTAGTGAATTTGCGCGCGCGATCGCCAACGTTTCTTTGTGATGATTTCTTTGGGCTACCGATCACACCATTTAGTCAAATTAAATTTTCTCCTCCAAAAGGAGGACAGACGTTGGTGGCTTCGTGAAGCACATTGCTCAATCTTTCAATTGCCGGAGGAAAATCGGTGTCTTTTTCCCGCTCAGTTGCTGTTGAAGCAAATTTCTTCAAGAAACGTGTCTCCCCACTTTCGCTTGGTGCTGGAACCGGTCGAGCGATGGCTCATCACGGAGAAATACTTCAAGGGGTTTTCTCTGACGATGCGGGAGGCCTACACAGAGCATTGATTACGCTGCCGTGTCCGGCGTTGGAATCCGTGGTTACGTTTTGGCCTGAAAACGGAAATAAGATCCGCACGCGTCCAGCAGGCATGAGCAAAGCTGCCCGCGCGGCGCGCCTGACCTTGGACGCGTTGGGAAAACCGGACATGGCGGGATGTCTCACGATTGAAACGAACATACCGATCAGTCTAGGTTTTGGATCATCGACTGCGGACGTTGTGGCAGCAATAAGAGCGGTTTCAGTTGCTATGGGCGTTGAACTCCGACACGCGCTTATATGTCGTTTGGCTGTGGCGGCTGAGACCGCTAGCGATTCTATCGTTTTTGGCGAGCATGCTGTTCTATTCGCCCACAGGGAAGGGCACGTCATGGAATTTTTCCCGGGCGAATATCCTCCCTTAATGGTTGTGGGTTTTATTTCGCCAGATGATCCACCCGTAGATACGTTAACGTTCACACCTGCCCGTTACGATCAATCCGAGATCGAGAGCTTCCGGGTGCTCCGTGGTCTTGCCCGCAAGGCGGTCCTTGACCAGGATGTCGGCTTGCTTGGCCGTGTCGCAACAGCAAGTGCCCGGATAAATCAACAACATCTCCCGAAAAGGCATTTTGATGATCTTCTCAAGATCGGGGAAAATAGCAACGCACTCGGCGTGCAGGTCGCCCACAGTGGAAACCTGATGGGCCTTCTGATGGATGCCAATGATCCGGAAGTTGATTTAAAGATTGGCGCAGCAGTGGAGGCGGCGGCCGAGTTGGGATTTGCGGGCCTTCATCAGTTCTCCGTCTACAACGACGTCGAGATTCTCGGGGCGGTGTCATGAATTCGGTGTCTTTTCTTCATGATTACGAAACACCCCAGATGATTGAGTTGCAGCCGAATTTCTATTTGGCTCAATTTCGTTTGATGAAACTGCTGCCAGCCCACTACATGCTGGATCGTGCAGAGGAAAAAGGTTTTCTAAAACCCGGCGATCATATCGTTGAGACGAGTTCAGGAACATTTGCTTTGGCGTTGGCGATGCTATCTACAATTCGTGGTTATCGCCTTACAATTGTCAGCGCTACAAGCCTTATGGATGGTTCGTTCAAGGAACGGCTCGAGCAGCTTGGCGCCGTGGTGAGGCTGGTTGATGATCCGAGCCGGACAGGCAATCAGGACGGTCGTCTCGCTGAATTACATCGCGTGCTTGCCGAGACACCGGACGCTTTCTGGCCCAAACAATACGACAACCCTGACAATCCGGCGGCCTATTCGCGTCTTGCGGAGGTCATTGTAGATCATCTGGGTCAAGTCGATTGTCTGGTCGGGTGCGTCGGTTCCGGCGGATCGCTATGTGGCGCGACGCGCTATCTCCGTCGGATTTATCCAGATATGCGTGCGGTAGCGGTTGATACGAACAATAGTGTTCTCTTCGGACAAGAAGCCGGGCCGCGCCTGTTACGCGGACTTGGAAACAGTATTGTGCCAAAAAACCTCGATCACGGGTTAATCGACGAAGTGCATTGGGTGGGAGGCTTACAGGCCTTTGCTGCTACACGCGAACTGTTTCGAACCCATGCAATCTTTGTCGGCCCCTCGGGCGGAGCTTCTGCCCTCGTTGGAAATTGGCATGCAAGTAGCGAGCCCCGTAAAACCATAGTCGCCATTACGGCTGACGAAGGTTATCGATACCAGTCGACTATTTATTCCGACGACTGGCTGAATAGCCAAATGGGCTGGCCGACTAAAATGGAACCACATCCGCGGAAGCTGTCAGAAGCTAGATCGGATGGGGACGAAGCGTGGACTTATATGGACTGGGCGCGGCATCAGTCACCTGCTTGATAACGCATTTCACTCTGCTGGGCGTGGCTTCGTTAGGCGCACGCCCGCTCCGCCTCCGTTTTCTGGAATGAAGGCCACTCCAGCATGTTCGAAAGTCATTTTTAGAAGCTTAAGATTCGATATTCGCATTTCTCCTCCTTTTTCAAAGGCGCGAACTGAAACAACACTCATCGAGAGACGTTGAGCGAGCTCCGCTTGTGTCCAATCCAGTAGGCCTCTTGCGGCGCGACATTGTGCAGCTGTGATCAAAACTTACCTTTTTAGAAAGTTTAAGCTTGAAAACATAAGTTATAAGGCTTATGTTCATGGTGGATTGAATCCTTGAGTCACAAGTTACCAAGGGGCATATGATCATGTCCAGAGAAGTGAAGCCTTTGCCACACAGCGGTACACGTTATGGAGCGCTCGAAAGGCTGATCGTAGATTATGAACGAGCATACGCTCAATTCCTTCGTACAGCTGATTCAAATACGGACCTTCGTTCAAACGGAGCTGCTTTTGAGGTGCTCGAAAGTAAAGTGTACGAATTTCTTGAATTTCCATGCGGAACGTTAGATTCTATAAGAAGAAAAATAGATTTCGTACTGGCTGATTCAGATATCTATCTTTTCCTGTTAGAGAATGAAGGTAATAATAACGATTACTTAAGATTATTCCTCACATCTCTTGTCGCAGGGAGACGAATCTGAATTCCGCCCGCACTTATTGTTTCGGACTAGGCATTCTCGATTGCTGTTGATTGCAGAGACAGCTTGCAAAAAGCAAGCGACAATCGAAATTTAGTATATTAGAGTGAACATAAGGCAGTGACGCGTTGCCTTGGGGCATGCAAACCCCTGTTAGCGGTTGGTGTTGGCCGTTACAACACCACACTCCTTGACCTTCTGGTCGGGGAGCCTGTGGCATATGCAACAGGCCTCCGGCTAAAGGCTACAGGGCCGCCTAACACGGTTTGCAACTCCCCGATCACCAAGGGGTCAATGAGCATTGAAGCGGGGGCGTACCGCGGATGCTTCAATTGGAAACCGTGAACATGGCTTTTACCAAACATGAAGCCGCGCATGGCTTTACCTTCTATACCTACACCTATGGAGACGATCTGCGACACTGCGCGCGGCAGTTTTACGGATCGCAAGATGAGGCACGAGAGGATCTCGTAGACTTCCGAACGTCTTTGATAAAAGATCAGGATCGAGATCGACCAATACCGGACATGAAGATCGTTCGGCTTCGCACTCGACCCGTAACCCAAAAGACCCTGATTGATCTCTTTAACGGAATGCACGGCGATTTGGGCGGCTTTATAAAGTCCCGCGAGATTGTTGAAGTGGTCACCGAGCCGCAACTTGCATCTCGGCGTTAACATTTTCGGAAGTTTTTGAACACAGTTCGGCGGCTGATGCTGTTCGAATGGATTCTTTGGGTCCATTTATCCATGGGCCGGCGCGCTTGAGGGCCTTCGGTTGACGCTCTGGATACGGCCTTCAACTAAGGGCATTTCTTAGGCGACAACACCTAATACAGGTTTGCCAAATGTGAGGCCGTTCACCTTCTCCACGATTCCACGCGCGTCGATACCGAAGTGTCGATATAGATCGCCAATCGTTCCCGTCTGCCCGAAATGTTCAACGCCAAGGGGAATTGTCTTATGACCAGTAACCGAACCGAGCCAGGACAAGGTCGCGGGATGTCCATCGATGACCGTGACGAAATTGCAGTGTGCTGGGACATCCTTCATGAGTGTTTCGACGTGGCACTGAGCTTGTGTGAGACCCCGAGCACGAGCACGTTGTGCAGCGGTCCAGCCAGCATGCAACCGGTCCGCAGACGTTACCGCTAATACACCAATATCGCGCCGACCCTCACCGATGATACCGGCGGCTTTGATAGCCTCGGGCGCGATCACGCCCTGATATGCAATGATCACCTCGCAATTTGGTCCAGGTTCACGCAGCCAATAGGCGCCGTCAACCGTGCCCTGTCGGAACCTTTCATCCAGTCGCTTGGCTGGTTGCTCGATCGGGTTGGTTGAAAGCCGTAAATAAACCGACCCACCGGTTTCGTCTCTTAACCACGTCCTCTCATCTGGGTCGCTGCTTCCGTCTCGCTGCATGTAGTCGAAAGCCCATTTCATGATAACCGCAAGTTCGTCTGCGAATGCAGGCTCAAAAGCAGCGAGTCCATCCTGGGACATCCCAATCAAAGGAGATCCAATCGATTGGTGGGCACCACCCTCGGGCGCCAACGTGACACCAGAGGGCGTTCCCACGATCATGAACCGTGCATCCTGATAGCAGGCATAGTTCAACGCATCGAGGCCGCGCGCAACGAATGGGTCATAGACAGTACCAATAGGCAACAAACGTTTGCCGAAAAGTGAATGTGATAGGCCGGCTGCGCCTAATAGTAGGAAAAGGTTCATTTCCGCTATGCCCAATTCGATGTGCTGGCCGGCCGGTGTAAATTCCCATTTTGCGGTTGAGGGTATTTTCTGATCAATGAAAGTGTCAGGACGTTTTTCGCGCGCAAACAGTTTTCGACGGTTGACCCACGCTCCGAGATTAGTCGTTCCCGTAACGTCCGGTGACATCGTTACAATTCGCGCTGCGAG
Source organism: Ochrobactrum sp. 19YEA23 (assembly GCF_029909865.1). Classification (NCBI taxonomy): domain Bacteria; kingdom Pseudomonadati; phylum Pseudomonadota; class Alphaproteobacteria; order Hyphomicrobiales; family Brucellaceae; genus Ochrobactrum; species Ochrobactrum sp. 19YEA23. The sequence continues at coordinate 934,574 of NZ_JASAMQ010000001.1, forward strand.
TTCCGAATCTGTTTTCGATAATTCATCTAGTATTTTGCCGAAGGCCGTCTGCGTTGAGATTTCTCGTTCGTTACCTGCTGGGATCGCGGGAACCGCGATGTGAGCATCACGGTAACGGCGCGGGCCGTTGGCAAAAAATGGAACGGCGTCGAGGAAATCCTGCAGCTTTTGTGGGGCTGCAACGGTTTCCCATTTATCCCATTCCTTCCCTTCCTGAATACCCATAAACGCTTGCCACTCGGCCATTTGGGCCTTGGTCATGAGGCCGCCATGATTGTCCTTATGCCCGGCAATGGGCGTACCCCATCCCTTTATTGTGTATGCGAGAAAGCAAACCGGCCGGTCATGATCGATCGCAGAGAATGCGTCGGCCATGGTGCTCACGCAATTGCCGCCAAGATTTTCCATCAGTTCGGCAAGTTCAACGTCATTGCGCCGCTCGATTAGCGCAGTGACATCACCCTGGTCGCCGAGATCGTTCATGAGATGTTTGCGCCATACGGCGCCACCCATGAAGGTGAGTGCGGAATAAAGCTGATTTGGACAGTTATCGATCCATTCGCGAAGGCGTTCGCCGCCCGGCTCGTTAAATGCTGCGCGTTGCAGCACACCATACTTAATCTTGACAATATCCCAGCCAAAAGCCTCGAAGATATCTTCGATCCGCCGAAACAAACCTTCTTGGACGATTCCGTCTAGCGATTGTCTATTATAATCAATAATCCACCAAGTGTTGCGTAAGTCGTGCTTCCAGCCCTCCTGTAGACATTCGTAGACGTTGCCTTCATCCAATTCGGCATCCCCAACCAATGCGATCATACGGCCGAGGTCCAGGTCCTTGCTCCAGCTTTTTGCAGCGATATAGTCTTGTATCATCGAGGCAAAAGACGTGATCGCGACACCCAGCCCCACCGACCCGGTCGAGAAATCGACATCATCAATATCTTTGGTGCGACTGGGATAGCTCTGTACTCCGTGGAAACCGCGAAAGTTTTCCATGTTCTGTCGCGTTTGGTTGCCCATGAGGTACTGAATTGAGTGAAAGATTGGTGACGCATGCGGTTTAACGGCAACGCGATCTTGCGGACGCAGCGCAGAAAAATAAAGTGCGGTCATGATCGACACTAGAGAGGCCGACGACGCCTGATGTCCTCCCACCTTAATTCCATCCTCCTTTGGGCGGATGTGGTTTGCGTGATGGATCATCCAATGTGATAGCCACAGCAGTCGTTGTTCGATCGTCTTGAGATATTCGTGCTTCATATTCGCTCTCTCATTGCGGTCACATATGATTGGCTTGCAGAATATGGGCCGCGCTTAGTTGAGTTGGGAACGTGGTTGAGTGCTCGAAGATGCCGCGACGCCTTCTTTGCTATCACGGCATGTTTTTCAGGAGGGACGACGGACGAGCCAGCCCCCGATGTTCTTGAGCAAAGGTACGATCAGGATAGTCAGCGTGAATAGGATCAGACAGATGCTGATCGGGCTTTCGACGAAAATCAACGGACTGCCTTCGCCGAGAATAAGACCCTGTCGCAGATTTTCCTCAAGAAGAGAACCAAGTAGAAATGCCAGCAGGAGAGGCGCCATGTCGAAGCCAGCCCTACGTAATCCATAGGCTACAAATCCGCATCCGATCACGACGCCGACGTCAAACATGCTGTTGCTCAGGCTGAAGGCTCCTATGACGCAAAACAAGACGATAAGTGGAGCCAGGACCGTCTGAGGTACTTTGAGCAAAAGGACAAAAATGCGGATCAGGGGGACGTTGAGAACGACGAGCATGGCGTTTCCGATCAACATGCTAGCCACAATACCCCAAAAGAGTTGCGGATGTTCGGAGATAATTTGCGGGCCGGGGACGACATTTTGCATCAGGAGCGCGCCCATAATGATGCCGATTACCGCGTTGGCGGGTATGCCGAGACATAGCATCGGAATGAAGCTCGCCTGTGCAGCAGCATTATTGGCACTTTCTGGACCAGCGACGCCTTCTATCGCCCCTTTGCCAAATCGCTCAGGTGAACGGGAAAGTTTTTTCTCCATGAGGTAACTTGCAAATCCGGCGACGAGCGCGCCGCCACCGGGCAGCAGTCCCAGGAAAAAACCGAGAATTGTGCCGCGCGCAATTGGTCCACTTGACGCTTTCCAGTCGTCCCGATTAGGCAGGAGGTCACGTAGCCGATAAGAGGGCATTTTAGTTGTTTCCTGCGCTTCTTTACGCTGGATCAGCATCAAGACCTCACTCATGCCAAACAAGCCCATTGCCAGTATGGCGATGTTGAAACCGTCGCGCAGATAGCTGATTTCAAAGGTGAACCGCTCCTGTCCAGAAATCAGATCGACGCCGACAGTTGAAAGAAGAAGGCCAAGCGCCACCATGGTCCACGCACGGATACGCGGTCCTTCACCAACGCTGGCGGCAAGCACAAGGCCCAACAGGACAATTGCTGACTTCTCGACCGGCCCGAATGCGAGGGCAACTGTTGTGAAAGCTGGTCCAACGATTGCGATTGCCAGTGTTGCGGAAATTCCTGCGATAAAACTCCCAAATGCACTGATGCCTAGCGCAGCGCCGGCGCGGCCTTGTTTGGCCATTGGATAGCCGTCAAAGCACGTCATCACGCTTGAGGCCTCTCCGGGAACGCGCATAAGGACGGAGGTTATAGAACCACCATATTGCGATCCGTAATAGATACCAGCAAGCAGGATAATTGCGCTTGTTTGGTCGAGCGCCATGGTAATAGGCAATAACAAACTGACCGTTGCCGATGGACCCAGACCAGGAAGAACGCCTACAGCCGTACCTAATACTGCGCCCAAAAACGCCACGGCGATATTGGTTGGCTCGAGCGCAATGCCGAGGCCCATGATGAGTTGGGAAAGAGAATCCAGCATCACAGTCTCCAGACGCCATGTGGTAGGGGAACGGAGAGAAGAATTTCAAAAAGGAGCCAGGTTGATATAGCCACGGCGGCCGCGAAAAATCCCGATATGTGCCACTTTATGCGCTCAATGAACAACAATACTCCTGCGAGGAATAAAAACGCGGCCGCTACAAATCCGAGGAATTCCAGAAAGACGCAGAAAAGAGCGAGCGCTACGCAATAGGCGACGACACGCTGAATCTCGATTGGGTCTTCGCTCGATGTAATTTGCGTTGTGCAAAGCAAACTGGTGACAATCAGCAACAGAGAAGCCAGAAAGGGAAATAGGCCCGCTGCGGGTTCCCGGTTTTCCCAAAGGTGCATGCTAAGGCTGCTTGCTGCTGCACCAAGGCCGATTGTTGATAGCGTGTAGGGAACGAAACGAGACAGGTTCATAGGTGTGCCCCCATCGCTTCGATCTGAAGTCCTATGCTGGTATATCCTTCCTTGACCATGCGGGTGAATTCCTCGCTCTTTTGGAACAAAGCATAGCCATTAATCAGTTTTAAAAAATCTGCATACATTGGGCTCGCGACCATTTCCCCAATCGCTGCCTCCCACCACGACACGATTTCGGGAGGTAGTCCTACGGGACCGAAGAGGCCGTATGATGCTGGGACTGCGATTGGATAGCCCCTCTCCGCAAAACTAACGATGCCTTCCGGGCCCGCTTTCGGGTTTGGGCTGGTTTCGGCCAACAATCGCACGGATCCGGCTGCCAAATGTGGTCCGAAATCTGACGACACGACCATGTCGATGTGGCCTCCAAGAAGTGCGGTTACAGCATCGGCACCTCCCCGAAAGGGTACGAATGTCGCTGTCGCTTTCTCCTGGCGAAACGCTGCGTCGGTCGCAATATGAGCAAGTCCTCGCGGCGCCGCGGTCGCCCATTTCAACTTTTTTGGATTTTTGCGGCAAAAATCCAGCATTTGGTCCCAGGTTTCATAGGGGCTATCATTACGGACGAAACAAGGAACGGAAATGCCCGCATAGCTCGCAATAAAGGTGAAGTCTCTTGTTGTGTCGTAAGGTACCCTCTGCAGATGAGGTGCAACCAGCACTGGACTGGCTGAGTACAACGATAGGATTGAGCCGTCGGGTGGTGCTCTGCGCACCTGGTCGGTGGCGATTGTCCCTCCCGCTCCGGGACGGAAATCCGGCATGGCAACGAGACCGCGATTTTGTTTCACGTAATTTGTCACGACACGAGACGCGATATCGCCCGCACCACCTGCTGCAAAACCGACGATCAGCATTGGATTATTGGCGGGGTAAGCTTTCGAAGCTGACCATGCCAAATGTGGGCCTGATCCAATAAATAAGGCCGTCATGGCCAGAAATTCCCGTCGTCTCATGTTCGTTCCCTTTCAATTTAATTGTTGGGCGACTTGCGTATGAGTATTTCCTAGCTAGTTGGCGAAATGCCTGAAGGCATCATCGATGTTGGTGAAGCGTGGGAGAACCTTGCTTGAAACAGATTTGTCGATGTCTTTCAGGCCGGAGGCGGTGACAATCGCGACGACACTTTCGTCTTCTCGGATTATGTTATGGCGTCGCGCTGCCGCCACAGCAGCCACAGGCATCACGGAGGAAAGCTCAAGGAATGTGCCTTCGGTGGCGGCTATTCGCTCTTGAAACGCAATCAGGCCGTCATTGCTGACTGGAACTGCGATGCCGTTTGAAGCGCGTAGTGCATTGAGAGCTTGATACGTGCTCCGTGTTGCTCCGACCGATATGGCGAGTGCGTTGAAAGAAGCGGACATGTCTGGAATTTGATCTATTTCCATTTCAAGCGCTTTAGCGAGAGAACCATGCGCTTCCGCTGCAAGAAGCCTTGGCATCCGGGAGATCATTCCGCATGTTATCAACTCACGAAAGCCGAGCCAGGCACCTGCTATTGCGTCTCCGTAGCAGACCGGAAAAGCACACCAGTCCGGCACGTTCCCATGAAACTGTTCGATAATTTCATAGGCGAGGGTTTTGTAACCCTCGATGCCGATCGGATGGCTGCCAACAACCGGATGCCTATAAGGTGATGTCGCAAACCAGCCATAGCGTTGGACGCCCTCGGCGAGAAATGGCCAGCGGTCCTGTTTGTTTTCAAAGGGTACGATTTTTGCGCCATACTTTTGGATTTGCGAGAGCATGGGACCCGCAGAACCGGCAATGGTCGCAACGACGCATTCTAAGCCCGCACGCGCGGCATAGGCTGCCAGCGATGCACCGGCATTTCCGCTTGAACTCGTCGCGACGACGGGTGCACCTGCCTCTACTGCGGCCGTAACTGCAACGGTTGAGAACCGATCCTTGTGTGACCAGGTCGGATTGTAGCCCTCATTCTTGATGAAGAAATTGGGCGTGCCGATTACGGCCCCAATTCGTTCGGAGCGAAGGAGTGGCGTTAAACCTTCGCCAAGCGAGACTGCTCTACTTTCATCGAAAGGGAGCCTTTCAGAATAACGCCAAAGCGACGGTAGATCGGACCTCCCATTGTTTATAAATGTTGCCGGAAATGGTGCGCGATAAAGAACTCTCAAATTTGAAGAAGCGGTGTGCAGACATGACGGGCAACCGCGGGAATCGATTGGCAGATCGATTGGAAATTCGCTGCCGCATCGATAACAGGAATATGCTACTATCTGGTGCGTCATCACAGCACCAAGAGGTTGTCGCCGTTGTTGGTCAGCATTTCCGCGCCGGTTGAACGGACGACGAGCATGTCCTCGACTTGAAGGCCAACATGTCCCAATTCGTAATAGGGCGTCTCGATACAGAGAACCATTCCCTCTTCGAGAATATCGGCGCTGCCGGCAGAAAGAAGCGGAAGATCATATCCATCCAGGCCGATTCCGTGCCCAACGTGACTGCGTTGGTAGTGAGGAATGCCCTCCTTGCGGACCGTATCGACAACAATGTCAAAAATTTTCGACGCTACAATGCCAGGACGAATTTGCTCTATGCCGCGCTGAACGCCACGATTCAAAGCGTTGTATTTGGTTTGAATGTCCTGTGATGGTTCGCCGAAGCTAACATTTCGTGCAATGTCTGCGCGATAATGCTTAAAATGGCCCCCGACATCGAAGCGGATTATGTCACCGTCTTTAAGACGGCGATCCGAAGGCTGGACGTTCATGAGCGCGCTACGCTCTCCAAAGCCGATGCACCCCAAAACAGGAAAACCATCTTCCACAATCGTCTGGCAATGAAATGCTCTGGCGAAATCGCGTTCTGTCACGCCAACGCCTGCGACACCGAGCGCCGCCGTAATGGACCTTTCGGTGATCGCGCCAATGGTCGCGAGACGCTCAATTTCTTCTGTGGTCTTGATGGCGCGTATCCATCTAAATATTGCTGCGGCAGTAATCCAGGTGACGTCGGGCAACTTGCTTTGAAGTTTTTCCATGTCACCGGGCAGCAGTCCGACTTCATCGATACCGATGCGTGCCTTAGTCAATTTCAGTGAACGGATTTCCGCCACAAGAGCATCGAGCGCATTGCCCTCGTCGGGCTGTTTGAAGAGCTTTTCCTGTCTCAAACTTACAGTGTCGAGTTTCGCCGATGGCTCTATGTCGATGGTGAAAGAACCAAACCGGCGAACTTTTGTTTGCACATCCTGATCAGCAAGAAGATCAAGTGTAGATGTTCCTGTTATGACAATCGAAGGCGGGGTAGCAGATTCCGATGTGAGAAGCGCAAAGGCCTGTGGGCCGCGCCTGATCCATTGTGGCAGACACCAAAATCCGCTTGAGTATAGAACGTTTTCTGGTGAGGTGGCCACAATAGCGGCCAGGTCATGCTTCGTCATCATGGCGTGGAGACGCTCTTCATGTAACAACATTGGGTATCTCTTCCTCCTCTGAAATAGACTTTCCCTCGAAGCCCAATCCCTTCGATACGCGGTGCGCAGCTGCAGTGACGCTTCGTGCGACATCGCCGATTTTAACTTTTGGATAGACCGCGCGTGGAAATGCGATGCTGAGAGCAGCTGTTACAAAGCCGGCAGCATCATAGATCGGAGCGCCAACCGAGATGACGCCCTCCAGGTTTTCCGAGATGGCCGTGGCATAGCCGAGCGAGCGGCCCAGACGCAGTTGCTCGACCAATTTATCCACGTCCACGACTGTTCGTTCGGTGAGTCGTTTGAGCGGTTCGCGGCCAAGTAACTCCGAAATCATCGTGTCACTCATGCCGAACAGCAATGCTTTGCCGAGTGCAGTGGAATGCAACATCATCGCTTCACCGGGATGAGCTCTAATAACGACCGGGCTGTCGGACTGTACGGCAAGTACATAGATGCCGACCAATCCTCGCCTGACACCGAGGAAGCCGTTGAAACAGCCCCCGGCCGCTAACTCCTTGAGCTCCCTTTCCGCGAGCACCAACAGCCTGTCTCGTTGGAAAACATGTTGCGCGAGCCCAAGCACTGCATAGCCGATCTGATAGCGGCGACCATTTTCCTGTTCCACATATCCTTGCGCGGCCAATGTGTTCAGAAGCCTTTGGGCGACAGACGGGGTCAATTCTAGCCGTCGAGCAATTTCTCGGACCCCCAGCGGTTCAGGAGTGTCCTTGAGCAGGCCCAGGATTAGCAAACCTTTTTCTAGTGAGAGATTATTACTCATCAAGTGTTCCTATTATAAGAACAGTGTTCCATTTAATGAACATTAAAGTCCTCGGATCGTCTCGGTGTCAAGCAGAATGTTCACTATAGTGTGTCGTCATATAATGTACGCCCCTGCGACCGTCGCGGCATGGATATACGCTCGGTCATTGGACTCAACGTTCTGAGAATCCGGCGTGAACGCCGTTTGACGCAAGAAGAACTGGCGTTCCGCTTGACCTCGACGCGCGCTTATATAAGTGGGTTGGAGGCGGGTAAGCGTAACCCGACTATTTTGACGCTCGTACAGCTTTCCGAGGCGCTTGGTGTCGACCTCGATGATCTTCTGCGTCGCAATCAAAAGATTGATAAATAATAGAAAATTTACAACGCCGTACCATTTTTTTCTCTGGTCTGTATGTTGCGATCAATGAGACGTTCGGCGCTGATTTGCATGGCTAGGGATAGAGCTTCGATCGTATCGAGAGTGGGCGAGCATTCCTCACGCTCAAGCTTGCCAATGAAATTTCGGTCAAGTCCGGCGAATTCGGCCAGGCGTTCCTGTGTAAGGCCGGATTGCTGGCGACAAAGTCGCAAATTTCGCGCAAAGATAGCGGTTAATCTCATAATCAATAGCAATCCAGATTACGCGTTGTGTGGCCACCTATTATAATAATCAAACGCTCTTTACAGACTTGCAATTGCGATGTTTCAAAAGGTACTTCTAATAGTAGAAAGGCCGATGTTCGACCGAATAGAAGTGAAAAATCTGCTTCGGTGCTGCGGTCAAATAAGAAAGTGAAAGACTGAACATATCCAGTCAGTTTAACTTCTGTATCGGCCGTCCAATTAGAGGCGCAACGGTTGCAAAGTGATGGAAGATATAGACTCTACACTCGAAGAGTCCTGACTGCGCAGGAGAGAAATGTACTTTACTGGACGGCAGAAGGAAAAACACAATGGGAAATTTCTGTTATACTCGGTATTGCGGAAACAACAGTAAAAACGCACTTAAAAAATTCGCGTATCAAGCTAGAGGCCTCGAACAAGACACACACGGTTGTCAAAGCCATTCGCCAGTCTGAGCTTCCGCTATTCGACAGGCTACATTGGCTGACCATTGAAGGTAAGCAAGCATCTACGATCGATAGCAAGGATGATTTGAACGCAAGAACGGGCTCACGAGTACCAAGCCGGGGTGTCAGTCGCCCCCAATTGGCAAAAATCCTTCAAAAAGTCGACGAGTGGATTAAGGAGGCTCATACCCCAGTGGAACTTTTTGCTGCGTTGGATCGAGGCTGTACCGTTCTCGGGTTCGATGCAGTCATGCTTTCATGTCACAAGTCGACCAAAGAGGCGTTATTGCTTAACCCTACTTACTCCACCATCCCGCTGGATGTCATGAGGGAATATAAGCGCCAGAACTGGATTGAGAATGATGTCCTTCTACCTCACATCATTGGGGGCAGCCGCGCATTCATCTGGGACAGCACGTTCGATCGGTATCGAGACCCTCGTGGTCAGGGGTTTCTCCAGTTTCTAAAGCAATTCCGATTGGCAACGGGGATTTTAGTCCCGCTCGAAGATGAAGAGGGTTTTAAGAGTTTCGTGTCGTTGCACGCATATTTTCAGACGCAATTTGATCTCAACCTCATCGACGCGATCGAAGCGTTTGGGAAAAATGCGAAGAAAAAGGCAGATGAATTAGGAATATAGTCAGCTTTACGAGTAATCCAGATATTCTTTTTGGAAAGGGATGTCCCATGCAGGAAACGAATGCGGAAGCCTTTATCCGTTCAATGGACCCAACGAGGGTATCCAGAAAAATAGAAGAAAAGGTCACGCCCTTGTGCAGCTCCGTATTGCACGGAGAGTGTGCGACTTTCTATTCTCTATCCAATGGAAAAGCCGCAATCAAAACCGCAGATAATGGCATTGTAGTATGGGTTTCGGCGCGAAACATTGTCGATTTCTATGGTATTCTGACGGTCATTTCGGGCTACATATACCTAGCCATATCCACCTTGACTCACATCCATTGGCAACCAGCAAATCGTGCGCCTTTTCAGAAATTCTGAAGCTCAGCACAAAATGTCAGTTGGTCGAGCGAATTTGGGAAAAGACCTCGGGCACAAATTCGAACTGGCGGGCTGTGCCTCTGCCCATGGAGTTCTTGCCCAACGTCTCTCTCAGGATGCTCCGCTGCATTAGAACGTCCATTGTCTCAATGACGCCCCCGCGCGTCAATCCGGTGAAATTCGTGACGCTGGTAAGGGTCAATGGCTCGTGGGCCTGGTGCATTATATAGAGGATGTTCACGAGACCGATCTGTTTAACGCGGGATTGTGGTGTTTCACCCACGAGGGGCTTTTCGAGGATCTCTCGAATAGCGAAAGCCGCCAGCGCTTGGCTTTGTAATCGATTAGTTAAGAAGCTTGTCACGGTGTTAACATTTGCGGTTTTTTGTATTGATGCTGATGGCAACGCAACTAAGCATCAATAAATTGGATGTCGAGGTAGGTCATTGGTGCGGGAGGGCTTGCTCCTAAAGTTGGTCGCAGCAGCAAGTGGTTCCACCCGACCACCTTCAATCCCATGTTCAGCGTTGGTGCCAATGAACAACGATGCAAGGTTTTCTGCGCATAGCAAATCCGAATGATCTAACGCAATATTCTGCTACCAGTCTCAAAAAGCGGATTGGTCGCATATTTTTTCATCGTCTCGCCAACAAAGCTAACTCGCCCCCCCCCCCCACCGATCCGCTCTAATCGATTCTATTGTCGCGGCCCGTGCTTTTTGGTTGGCAGCGGCCCTGCGGATCGCATAAGCAACGGAAAGCAGGTTCTGGGAGTACTTGCAATTGTTGCAAGCCTTTTTTGAACCGGTCCTGCATAAAGGGAGGCCATAATGGCGAAGTGGGTGTACACATTCGGCGACGGCAAGGCAGAGGGCGCTGCGAGTGATCGCAATCTCCTCGGTGGCAAGGGAGCGAACCTGGCTGAGATGAGCAGCCTTGGTCTGCCCGTACCGCCCGGCTTTACGATTACCACCGAGGTCTGCACCTATTATTACGACCACGACCGCAATTATCCGTCTGAACTGGACGAACAGGTGCGTTCCGCGCTTTCCCATATTGCCAAGGTGACCGGCCGCAATTTCGGCGATGCCGACAAGCCGCTTCTGGTGTCGGTTCGTTCCGGCGCGCGGGCTTCCATGCCCGGCATGATGGATACCGTGCTCAATCTCGGCCTCAATGACGAAACCGTGCAGGCCATCGCTCGCGAAGCCGGTGACGAGCGCTTCGCCTATGACAGCTACCGTCGTTTCATCCAGATGTATTCGGATGTGGTGCTTGGCGTCGATCATGGTTTCTTCGAAGAAATTCTTGAAGACAAGAAGGACGATCTCGCGGTCGATGTCGACACGGCGCTGATGGCTGAAGACTGGAAAGACGTCATCTCGCTCTACAAGGCCAAGGTCGAGGAAGAGCTGGGTCAGCCTTTCCCACAGGACCCGCACGAGCAGCTTTGGGGCGCCATCGGTGCTGTTTTCTCCAGCTGGATGAATGCGCGCGCCATTACTTATCGCCGTTTGCACAGCATTCCGGCGGCCTGGGGCACGGCGGTCAATGTGCAGGCCATGGTGTTCGGTAATATGGGCGAGACCTCCGCCACGGGCGTGGCCTTCACCCGCAATCCGTCGACCGGTGAGAAGAAGCTTTACGGTGAATTCCTCGTCAATGCGCAGGGTGAAGACGTGGTGGCGGGCATTCGCACGCCACAGAACATCACCGAAGAAGCGCGTATCGCTGCCGGTTCCGACAAGCCGTCGCTTGAAAAGGTGATGCCGGAAGCCTTTGCCGAATTCCTGAAAGTCGCGGATCGGCTGGAACAGCATTATCGCGACATGCAGGATCTGGAATTCACCATCGAGCGTGGCAAGCTCTGGATGCTCCAGACCCGTTCGGGCAAGCGCACTGCCAAGGCTGCCTTGAAAATGGCGGTCGAAATGGCTGGCGAAGGGCTGATCACCGAAGAAGAGGCCGTGCTGCGCATCGATCCGGCGGCGCTGGATCAGCTGTTGCACCCGACCATCGATCCCCGCGCCGAGCGCCAGATCGTCGGTCAGGGCCTGCCTGCCTCGCCGGGCGCTGCGACGGGTGAAATCGTCTTCTCGTCGGAAGATGCCGAACAGGCAAAATCGGAAGGCCGCAAGGTCATTCTGGTTCGTATCGAGACCAGCCCGGAAGACATTCACGGCATGCATGCGGCAGAAGGCATTCTGACGACACGCGGCGGCATGACCAGCCATGCGGCGGTCGTGGCGCGCGGCATGGGCAAGCCTTGCGTTTCGGGTGCAGGATCGTTGCGCGTTGATTATCGCAACGGCACCATGCTGGCTGCCGGACAGACCTTCAAGAAGGGTGATGTGGTCACCATTGACGGTTCGAGCGGGCAGGTGCTGAAAGGCGCCGTTGCCATGCTCCAGCCAGAGCTTTCCGGTGACTTCGGCCAGCTGATGGAATGGGCCGACCGCCAACGCCGCATGAAGGTGCGCGCCAATGCGGAAACCCCTGCCGATGCCCGTACGGCACGGTCTTTCGGCGCGGAAGGCATTGGCCTTTGCCGTACCGAGCATATGTTCTTCGAGGGAAGCCGCATTGTTGCGATGCGCGAAATGATCCTCTCCGACAATGAAGAAGGCCGTCGCGCAGCGCTGACCAAGCTTTTGCCGATGCAGCGTTCGGACTTTGCCGAGCTGTTCGAAATCATGAAGGGACTGCCGGTCACGATCCGTCTGCTCGATCCGCCGCTGCATGAATTCCTGCCGCATACGGATGAGGAAGTTGCCGAAGTGGCCAGCTCCATGGGCGTGGATGCAGTGAAGCTGCGCGAGCGCGCCGAAAGCCTGCACGAGTTCAACCCGATGCTCGGTCATCGCGGCTGCCGTCTGGCGATTTCCTATCCGGAAATTGCGGAAATGCAGGCGCGGGCGATTTTCGAGGCTGCCGTTGAAGCAGGCAAGAAGACCGGCGAGCCGGTCGTGCCGGAAGTCATGGTGCCGCTGGTCGGTCTCAAGGCGGAGCTGGATTTCGTCAAGGCGCGCATTGATGCCGTGGCGCAGGATGTCATGAAGGAAGCGGGCGTCAAGATCGACTATATGGTCGGCACGATGATCGAACTGCCGCGTGCCGCCTTGCGGGCAGCAGAAATTGCCGAGACGGCAGAGTTCTTCTCGTTCGGCACCAACGACCTGACCCAGACCACTTTCGGCATTTCGCGTGATGATGCGGCAGGCTTCCTCACCACCTATCAGCAGCGCGGTGTGGTGGAGCAGGATCCGTTCGTGTCGCTCGATGTTGATGGCGTGGGTGAACTGGTGCAGATCGCTGCCGAACGCGGACGCAAGACGCGCTATAAGATCAAGCTTGGTATTTGCGGCGAGCACGGTGGCGATCCGTCGTCGATTGCTTTCTGCGAACAGACCGGGCTCGATTATGTATCCTGCTCGCCGTTCCGCGTGCCGATTGCCCGTCTGGCAGCGGCGCAGGCCGCAGCGCGCAAGGCGTAATGTCAAAATAAAGCGCCCCTTAGAAAATAGGAGCGCTTTTGCGGCAAACTCTGTTGGAAATCAGCCGGACGGGCTGGTTTCCGCTGCTGCATTTATCGGTAAAAATATCTATAAAACAAATGGTTAGCGTGCCTGTTCGGTTCAGTCGGATCGGCGCACTGGACAATATTACCCGACGTATTAAAATCCTCCGAAATTTACACTTTCAGAAGAACGGGCCATGCGTCGTTTCATTTCTGCGGCGGGGGCCGCGCTTGTTTTCACGTGCAGCGCGGCAGGCGCTGTAGAGGTTTCACCGCAGGATGCGGCAAAGCCGGAGAAAATACACATTGTCGAGCCGCAGCTGCATATCGCACGCGGCGGGGCTGCTGCACCACAGGTGGCGCTGACGCTTGATGCCTGCATGGGCAAGACGGATCACCGCATTCTCGATACGCTCGTCAAGGAGCGTATTCCCGCCACGATTTTTGTGACCGGGCGCTGGTTGAAACAAAATCCTGAAGCCTTTGCTGTGATGAAGGCCAATCCCGATCTGTTCGCGATTGAGGATCACGGCGCCATGCATGTTCCGGCCATCACCAATGCGCCGACCATGTATGGCATCAAGACTGCCGGATCGCTCGACGCCGTCCGCTCGGAGATCGAGGGTGGATCGACGGCAATTGTCGGGGCAGGTGCGCCAAAGCCGCAATTCTATCGCGACGCCACGGCCCGCTATTCAACCGACGCCGTGGCGTTGGCCACAAGCCTTGGCTACAAGATCGGCGGTTATTCGCTGAATGGAGATCAGGGCGCTTCACTGCTCGCGCCAACAGTGGCGCGGCGGATTTCGGCGGCACGCGATGGCGATGTGATCATCTCGCATATCAATCAGCCGACACGCTCGGCGGGCGAGGGCGTTGCCAAGGGCATCGTGGCGCTGAAAGCAAAGGGCATGAAATTCGTGCTGCTGCGCGATGTGGAAACATCGACAACGCTGAACCCGGTCCCGGCGCATAATCTTCAGGCGGGTGTTCCGGCAGCAAAAAAGCCTGTCGCGGAAAAGGTAAAAGCGAAAGTGGATGCGGGGAAATAGTGCATCTGGCCAAATGCATCCATTTGGCTTTGCAAAGATGCGCTCCGGTCAGCCGCCGTTCGTCTGTTCTTTGGGAGACAGGCTTTTCATAACGGCGGCATAGTTGCGGCCAAGGCTCTCGAAAAGCGCATTCTCGCCTTTTGGCGGTTCGACAGACAAGGTCGTACCGTCATTGCGTAGCGTGACGAAAATCACCTGATCCTGGGGCTGTCCCGCAATGGCAATTGCTCCAATGCGCTGGGCTTCGCTCGTATCGAGTGCTGGCATGTTGAAAAGAACTTCGCCGCCGACACGTTCTGCGGCCTTTGCGAGTGCTGCATCGAATCCTTCGATCAGCACATCAATCGCGCCGAGCGCAAATTCCAGCTCAACGGCTTCAAGCGTCATCGAGCTTGCTTCGAGACCCGTCTGGGCGCTTTCTTCGGCGCTGCCCGACTGGGTCGTGGTGCCAATCCCGTTGGCACTGTTTTCAGGCGCGTGGTTCATTCCGTCCTCTCCGACGAATCCGAAAAAAGCCCCCTAATAATTGATCATGCCCTTCATTAGAAGTTGCTGCAATGCTCTTTCGATTGATTTACCTCGCTTTTTTCTGTTAGGCGGCAATAATGATCCGGAAGTGACTTACACTTCATGCGTTTTCAGTGTGCCCTGATCGCGTATTGCGTGTGCCTTTTTGGCCAGTAAAGACGAATATGAACGGCTGAACAGCTGGATGTTTTGCCGGGGTCGAATCTCTCTGCTATTCATAAGCATGGCTGAATGTTGTGGCCGTTGTGGGATTCTGACGTTTTGTTTTTCACGCACATCTGATCCGAAGACCGCTTTGCACTTTTCGGGATGTGCTTCTAGGAATCGGAATGAGAAAACTTCGCTATCAGCGGCGGCAGTCGCGTTCTGCGGTCTGGGCCTTGCGGTTTGGCGTCTTTGCCGCCGTGCTGCTGGTATTAGCTTTTCTTCTGCATCGCTTCTGGAAGCTCGAGACGCCTGATTTTGTCCTGGCCGCCGGATTGAGCGGCGCTCTGGCCCTGCTGGCACTGCTTTGCGCAGCCAAGGGTTTTCGCAATCTCTGGGTCAATGGCGACAAGGGCGGGGCGCGATCTTTCACGGGCTGCATGTTTGCCTGCATCGTGCTGGTGCCGCTTGGCTTGCTTGGCGTACTCTGGATCAGCTCGCCAGCGCTCTATGATATCTCGACCGATTTCGATACACCGCCGCAGTTTCCGACCAACATGCCGCATCGCCTGCAATGGATGAACCCGCTGACGCCGACAGTCAGCGGCGATGCGCTGACGCAGCTCACCGCCTATCCCGATGTGCTGGGCCGCCGCTATGAGGCAGCGCCCGACCGCGTGGCGCAGGGCGTGCAGACCGTGCTGAAGAGTTTCGGCTGGCAGGTGATCGCCAAGGATGCGCCGTCGCCGGAGGAAAGCACCACCCGCTTTGTGGCGACCGCGCATAGTTTCATTCTCGGCCTCAAGAGCGATATCGTCATCCGGCTGCTGGATGAAGGCGAAACCACCTATGTCGATATCCGCTCGCTCTCACGCTATGGTAAGCGCGATATGGGGCAGAACGCAGCCTTCATCACCGATTTTCTTGGAAGCCTGGAAGGCGAAGTGAACAAGGCGCCTGCCGATGTTGAATAGGGCGGCTTAAGCTGGCTGGTAGATGCCGTGGAGCGATGGGTCGCCATCTGTCACGATCTCGCCGCGCCCGACCAGATCTTCCAGATGCGCCAACACTGAAAGGGCTGCTGCGCCATGCAGGCGCGGATCGGTATCACGATAGATCGCTCGTACCATGTCGCGGATCGTGCGATCGCCCTGAATGATCCGCTCAAGTATGGCGCGCTCGCGCATTTTGCGGTGCGCGCGCAAGCCGCGCACAAAGGCTGCGGGCTTGGTCACCGCGCCGCCATGGCCGGGCAGGTAGACATGATCGTCGCGGGCCAGCAGTTTTTCAAGCGAAGCCATATAATCGCTCATCGAGCCGTCCGGCGGCGCAACGATGGAGGTCGCCCAGGCCATGACATGATCGGCTGAAAACAGGATATCTGTGCCTTTCAGCCCGAATGCCATGTGGTTCGCGGCATGGCCCGGTGTGTGGAGGCCTTCAAGGGCCCAGCCGTCGCCTTCGACTATACCGCCATCGGCCAGTACGATGTCGGGGGCGAAATCCGTGTCGGCGCTAGCTTCAAGCGCGTTGACCTCGCCCGCATGGTAGGGGCGTGCAGGCCGATGTGGGCCTTCGGCAACCGTCTTCGCACCAAGCTCGTTTTTGAGGCGCTCGGCCAGCGGCGAGTGATCGCGATGGGTATGGCTGACAAAAATATGGCTGACAGGACGTCCCGCAATGGCGGCAAGCAAGGCTTTATAATGGGCGTCATCGACCGGCCCCGGATCGATGACAGCCAGCGTATCTTGGCCTACGATATAGCTATTGGTGCCATGAAAGGTGAAAGCGCTCGGATTGTTGGCCGTCAGGCGGACAATCCATTTACTTAGCTCAACCGGCTTCCCATATTCAGGAGAGAAACTGCTGTCGAAAACGAGCGCCATGGAAGTCACTTCCAATTTATCTGTGGTGTCATTGTCGAAACGGCATAGGACTTATATAGTGGGATTTCAAACGTTAACTGTCTGAGTGTCTGATCCAAAAGTCGCCATGTCGGGCTGCAAATGGCAATTTCTACGCTTCCGGTGCTCATGTACCCAAAAGTACATTCCGCTCCGGTTCTCGAAATCACCATTTTCGCTACGGCCTATCGCTTTTTGATTCAGATACTGCAACGGCAAGCATCATCAGGCGGTTGCGCGTTCGAAATTCGGAAATCGTATTCATCACGTTCAGGAGTTGGATATGCCGCATAGAGCCAAGTCACGCGTCGCTACCGCATCGCTCGCCGCCGAATCTCGTCAAACCAAACAATTGGCCCGAATATTCTCGTTCATTTCGTTTGGCTTGATCGCAACGGCGCTTCTTGCGATTGCCGCCGGGGTGAAGGTCGATTTCATCTATATGATCATGGCGGTGCAGGCAGTTGCGCTCCTCGGCTTCTCAACGCTCTACGGCTTTTCCAAGAAGAAGTGACACGCGCTTCCGCGCGCAAAATTGTCAAACCGATTCCCATGGTCGAAGGAGGCCGGATGACGTCCGGCCTTTATTCATATCTCGTTGAAACTGCTTCGCGATTGACAAGTGACGCCAGACGACGCTTTGTCATCCTCCTGTTCTGATTTTTGGGGAGGCAAAGTTGAAGGTTGAGACGCTCGCGGTAGAGCCGCTGACCAAGCAGGCATTCGCGCCTTTCGGTGATGTCATCGAGGTTGAAGGGGCGGAAATGCGTCTCATCAACAATGGTTCCACCGAACGGTTTCATGATCTGGCTCGGGTCAAGGCAGATGGCGCGGAAGCGCGCGTGCTGATCAATATTTTCCGCGGCCAGTCTTTTGAAACGCCCATCGATATCGTCATGATGGAGCGTCATCCTTTCGGCTCGCAGGCCTTCATCCCGCTGGAACGGCGTCCGTTTCTCGTCGTCGTAGCTGAAGATGCCGACGGCAAGCCCGCGCGTCCGCGTGTTTTTCTTGCCAAGCCCGATCAGGGCGTCAACTATCTCAAGAATGTCTGGCATCATCCGCTTCTGGCGCTTGAGCAGAAATCGGATTTTCTCATCGTCGACCGTGCTGGCAAGGAGGATAATCTGGAGGAATATTTCTTCCCGGATGTCGTTTTCCGCATCCAGTCGGCCAAACCAGCCTGAACCTTAGAGCGAGGTAATATGGGTAGACTTTCCACGCACGTTCTCGACACAGCACATGGCAGCCCGGCTGCGGCAATGCGCATCGAACTTTATCGGATCAGCAAGGGCGCACCGGAGCTGATCAAGCGTGTTGTCACCAATCTGGACGGCCGCACTGATGCTCCACTGCTGACCGGCGATGACATGCAGGTCGGTATCTACGAGCTGCAATTCCATGTGGCCGAATATTTTGAAGGTTGCGGGGCCGATCAGGCCAATCCGCCGTTCCTCGATCTCATTCCGATCCGGTTTGCCGTGGCGGATGTAGATGGGCATTATCACGTACCTCTGCTCGTCAGTCCGTGGTCCTATTCGACCTATCGCGGTAGCTGACCGCCACTTATCCCCGCGCTGTTCATCAAGACTAGACTCCTCGCAACATCGCTCGAGGAGCCGAACATGGACGAAACACCCAATCTGAAATTGCCCTATATTCTGCCCAGTCAGGCGCAGAAGCATGTCACGCATAA
The DNA here is from genome assembly GCF_029909865.1 of Ochrobactrum sp. 19YEA23. Classification (NCBI taxonomy): domain Bacteria; kingdom Pseudomonadati; phylum Pseudomonadota; class Alphaproteobacteria; order Hyphomicrobiales; family Brucellaceae; genus Ochrobactrum; species Ochrobactrum sp. 19YEA23. The sequence continues at coordinate 953,019 of NZ_JASAMQ010000001.1, forward strand.
CGAAGCATTGCGGCTGCTGGATGCGGTCGTGAATCTGAGCGTGAAGTCGCGTAAGCACACCGCTCCACCGGTGATGCCTTCTGCTGGCGTGCGCTATATCGTGGTGTCGCCCGCAACCGGTGCTTGGTCGGGCAAGAATGGCATGATCGCCTAGTTCATCGATGATGGATCGCTGTTCATTCAACCCGCCATTGGCTGGCAGGCCTATATTGAAGCGGAAGCAAAGCTACTGGTTTTCGACGGCGCACAATGGAATCCGACAGGCGGCGGCGTGCCGGATACGCTTTCAGTCTCGATGCTTGGTATTCAGGCGACGGCGGATACGGTCAATCGCTTTGCGGTTTCGTCGGCGGCGAGCCTGTTCAACAATGCGGGCGCGGGGCATCAGATCAAGCTCAACAAGCAGGCCGCGACCGACACCGCGAGCCTTCTGTTTCAGACCAGCTGGACTGGCTATGCCGAAATGGGGCTGAACGGCAGCTGCAATTTCAGCATCAAGGTCAGCGATGATCTGGGTACATGGCGTCAGGCCATGTATGTGGACCGCGCAACGGGCAATGTTGCTATCGGAGCCAATACGCCTTTGACGCGCCTTGATGTGGATGGGCCGATCCGTCCGGCGTCCTATTCCAAAATCAACCTGCCCCAGACATCGAATCAAGGCACGGGCGCTATGGTGTACGTCACGGATTCATTGGCCGGCGCGCAGCTCGCTTATTCTGACGGTACCTCATGGCGCAGCGTCAAAACAGGTGTGGCAATATCCTGAACGGAAAATCCTGGCCTATCTGTCTGGAAAATTGGCATTTTTCCGGACAGATTGTCTTTTTCAGACGCATTTATGCCGCAGCTGCGTTTTAACTGCCTGAAACATGTTCGTTTGCTATATGCAGGCTCAATTAAGATGGTTCGCTTTGCGGACTCATGCTAACGATTGCGGAAATGCGAGGGGCTTCATTGTCGGTTAGGGTAAGGAATTTTTGCCGCCGACAATGTGGGTAATTGTTTCGCTCTGTTTTGAGAGCAGGATAATACGCGTATGAGTTTGAGATTTCCTTGGCAAAGGCTGGCGCTTTTGCCACGAATTACCAAGCAAATTATATTGATGCTGAGCGATTGCGTTCTGCTTCTGCTGAGCGCGTATCTGGCGTTTGTCATCCGTCTGGGTTTTGTTTTTACGCCCAGCAAGGCCCAGCTTTTTCTGATTATGATTGCGCCTATCCTGACCGTTCCGGTCTTCATTCGGTTCGGGCTTTATCGCGCCATCATCCGCTATCTGGCCGAACGCGCTATCTGGCCGATCTTTCAGGCAACTGCCGTGGCGGCGCTTTTCTGGGTGGCGCTCGTTTTCCTGATGGAGCTTTACGGCAATGCCGGTCTGCCGCGCTCCGTGCCGCTGCTCTATTGGCTTTTGAGCACAGTGCTGATCACGGCCAGCCGCTTCGGCGCGAAGTGGCTGCTGCGCAATGCCGAAACGGGTCGCACTTTTACCAGTTCAGCGCTGATCGTTGGCGTTGGAGAACCGGCGCGCCAGCTCGCAACGGCTTTGCGCAGCCATAGCGATACGATGGTCGTCGGCTTTGTCGATCCGGACGGGCAACTCAAGGGGATGGATATTATTGGCCTGCGGGTCTACGGCGCCGAAGAAATCCCTGGGCTCATCGAAAATTACGGCGTTAAGCAGGTGCTGGTGTCAGAACCGTCACTGGACCAGAAGCAGCGGCAGGATTTTGCACGGCTGCTCGGCCGGCTTCCGGTCAATACGCGCATTTTGCCGCCGATTGCCGATCTGAGCGCGGGCAAATATCTGGTTTCGGCGCTGCGCAATATCGAGATTGACGATCTTCTCGGTCGTTCGCCGGTGCCGCCGGATGCGGCACTATTGCGCGAGGTGGTCGAAGGTCGCCGCATCATGGTCACAGGCGCTGGCGGCTCCATCGGCAGCCAGCTTTGCCGGACAATCGTGCAGTGGAATCCCGAATGTCTGGTGCTTTTTGAATCGAGCGAATTCGCACTTTACCAGATCGAACGCCAGCTACGTCAGCTTGCTTCCTGCCAGATCGTGCCGGTGCTGGGTTCTGTTCGTGACCGCGCTTACGTCGAGCAAGCGCTGCGCGATAATCGCATCGATACGGTTTATCACTGCGCGGCTTACAAGCATGTGCCGCTGGTGGAAAAGAACCCGCTGATCGGCATCGGCAACAACGTCTTCGGCACGCTGGACGTGGCGGAGGCAGCACTTGCTACCGATGTCGAACGTATGGTGCTGATCTCCTCGGACAAGGCTGTTCGCCCGACGAATGTTATGGGCGCGACAAAGCGCTGGGCCGAACTGGTCGTCTATTATTATGGACTACTGGCTGCACAGGCTGGCAAGGAAAAGGCGTTCTATTCGGTACGTTTCGGCAATGTGCTTGGATCGAACGGTTCTGTTGTGCCGCTTTTCCGCGAGCAGATCGCCAATGGCGGGCCGATCACCCTAACTCATGAGGACATGACGCGTTATTTCATGTCGATCAAGGAAGCGGCGGAGCTTATAGTGCAGTCAGGCGCAATTGCCGAATCCGGCGACACGGTGCTGCTCGAAATGGGCGAGCCGGTCAAAATCCGCGATCTGGCCGAAAACATGATCCTGCTCGCCGGTCTGACCGTGCGCAATGCGGAAAATCCTGCGGGCGATATAGCCATTGAAGTGACGGGCATCCGCGAAGGCGAGAAGATGTATGAGGAGCTCTTCTACGATCCTTCGCAGGCGCAATCCACACGGCACCCGAAGATCATGCGCGCGCCGAAGGGCAACAAGGCCGCCGTTAACGTGCCTGAAAGCCTTCAGCGCCTTCAGGCGGCCATGGAGAGCGGCGATGTGGACGCCGTTCGCAAGATACTCTTCAGCGTCATAGCTTCCTGAAGCGTCCGCGAAAATCGAGAAGCAGCACAAGCGTGGCCACGACTGCAACAAGCACGAAGGCCACGCGCGTGATCAGATGGTCAAGCGCCAGCAGCGCGACGGCACAGGCAATCAGGATAAGGTTGAGCAGGGCTACATGGCCGACGACCTTCAAGACGCTCCAGCCTGCGCGTTTGGCGACCTGATAAGCATGTTTCGAATGGGCCTTCAGGATATTCTCGCCTTGGCTGAGACGCATGATAATGGTCGAGCCCGCGTCGAGAATATAATAAAGCGGCAAAATCAACGCCACGACGATATGGGTTTCGCGCGCCAGAAGAAGCAAAGCCGTACCGGTGATGAGGCCGAGCGGCAGGCTACCTGAATCGCCGAGGAAAACGCGGGCAGGGGGCCGGTTGAAACATGCAAAGCCGAGTAACCCGCCCGCTGTTGCGGCGCTAAGCCCGCCGCTTTCCATGCCTGCAAGGCCAAGCGCTGCCAGCAGCGCAACACCCGTTAGCGGCAGCCCAAGCCCCGCGACGGTCATCAGATCAAGGCCGTCCATGAAGTTCGTGACATTGATGGCGATCAGAAGTGAGAATACGATCAATGCCGCTTCCAGCCAATGCGGGAGCACATCCGCCAGAAGGCGAAAATCGGGTCCCAGACCGTAAAGAACGACGCAGGCAGCCAGAAGCTGCGAACCGAGCCGGAAAATTGCGGACAGCTCATAACGGTCATCCAGCCCGCCGACAAACCACAGCAAGGTCGACGCGCCGATGAGGCATAGCAGCAGCCTATAGCCGATTTCGAGATCGGCCCCGAAAATCAGCAAAGTCGCTAGCGTCGCTGGTATCAGAGCAAGTCCGCCAATCTGTCTTGCCGCAACTGTGTGGTTCGAACGCGAATTCATCCGCGCGGCCAGAAAGGTCACCGGCAGAAGACGGGAAAGGATCACGAGACCCAGAACGCACAGGACGGCACTGAATAGAAGAGAGATTGCTAAAAAAAGCATAGGGATACCGGCGGCAAATGAAGCTGAGCAAAGGGATTATCAGCTTTACGCGTCCGCGCAAATCCCCGCTTGCATTGCCGGTGAAAGAAGTAGGCCAATAGAGTGATTGTGGTGCTCGAACTGGTAGTTTGCGCATGTACGGGGATTTCGCGATTAGGCGATTGCGCTTGTCAAATGAAGCGGCTATAAGGCCGCGCAACCGATTGCTTCGGTTTGATTTGTTGGGGCGTAGCCAAGCGGTAAGGCACCGGTTTTTGGTACCGGCATTCCCTGGTTCGAATCCAGGCGCCCCAGCCACTATTTCTTAAGCAAATGCTGTTTATTGTTGTTTCTCTGTTTATGAAGATAGATGTTCTCACTTTTTTCAAGTTTGTGGTATGGACACTTTACTTTCCGCAGATTGAAGAGACCTACGGGTTCGCATTATCGGTTTGTCCCCCCAGCCACAAGCGGCGAGTACCTTACGGCAGCGGAGATCGGGATTGGAATCTTTAGTGGCGCGAACATTTTTTGTTGGCGTCCTGGTCATCCATCGAATCTCGGACTCGATATTGGGGGTGCTTGTTTTCGACGGTGGCTCGCGCGGACGGCCGACTTTGCCCATCGGCTGCAAAAGTGGCGCAACAACTGCCCACTCATCGTCGGTACAATCGCTTGCATAGCGCAAGCCACGTCTGGCATAGTCTCGCCGGGCGGTTTCAGTCCAGGCCATGTGATCCTCCGTAGTTTTGGTAAGCCACAGAGAATCATAAACTCCTGAAATCGCTCAACTTAATTTTCGGTTCGGCTCTTAGTGGGACAGAACAATCTTGATTTGTATTCCTTCATCGCTCATACCGTCCAAAATGAGAATTTTACCTGCATCGTGATGGAGTAGGCATGTCCAATCCTAAGCGCGCTATGTGGCTTATGAATCATAGCACACTGCGCAAATTTGAAGTTCCTCTGCTAGAGTCGCTTGGCTATGAGGTATATCTCCCCAAAATTTTCCCTTACGATGAAGGTAATCTAAGCGCCTCTGTCGATTATAGCCGTGATGAAAAGATTTCTATTCCGAAAGATGACCTAGAAGCGTTGAACCGTCATGATTTCTATAGCGGAATGACGCCTGAAATCGGTGAGATAGCTAGTAAATATTTCGACATTGCTTTCTTTGGCTTTTTCCCAGATCAGTTAGCGGGATTGGTAAGACATTTCCGCAATACAATTATTATGCGGCCATTCGGCTTGTCAGCGGGTGATTGTTATACGAACATCACTGCCGCAACACTCGGGCCATCGTTCATGCACGAACTGGAAGAACGTCGCAAGGATTTCTGGTTTGGTCAGGCGTACGATCATTTGGCAGATGTCGAAAGCGGAATATACAAAGATAGAGCCATAACATTGCCGTTGGGCATTGACGACGCGGTCGTTCGAAACGAATGGACTGGCACGGATTCCAAGGTGTTGTTCGTTTGCCCTCGTATCGGAAGCTCACCGTATTTCAATAAAATATACAAGAACTTTGTGAAGGGATTCGGTGGGTTTCCTTACATCATAGGCGGGGCGCAACCTATCGCGGTTGAAGACCCGAATGTTAAAGGTTTCCTTTCGAGAGAAGAATACGATGCCATGATGCGCGAGACTCGCGTCATGTATTATCACAGCCGAGAAGAGCGTCACCTCCACTATCATCCTATCGAAGCGGTTCGTTGGGGAATGCCGCTCGTGTTTATGGCCGGAGGTCTCCTTGACAAGCTCGGGGGGCAAAACCTTCCGGGCAGGTGCAAAACAGAAGCTGAAGCCAGAGGCAAGATAAAGCGTATTCTCGATGGCGATCAAAGTCTAGTTGAGCGGATTAAGGAGACTCAAGGCGTGCTCCTTAATGAAATGTCGCGTGAGTTTTGCGAACCGATTTGGCGGCAGAATTTCCAAATCATCGAGCCGACGATAGAACGAACCACAAAACAACCTATTCGCACTTCTGACGGCGCGACAAAGAAAATCGCTGTGTTCTTGCCAGAGCCTTACAAAGGCGGAACACTTAACATGGTCAAGTTGCTCGCCAAAATGCTCAAAAAGGGCAGCGAACTGGCCGGCAAGAATTACAGTGTTGTGTTTGCTCATCCTGAGGATGAGATTTATAGTGATGGTGATTTCGCTGATCTGAAACCCCACGGAATTGAAGTCAGGTCTTTCAAATGGAAGACGATCTCTGATTTTCAGCTTCAAGAAGTTTTCTCCTGTACCGGATATGACATACCAGTTCCGGGCGGCCTCTTCAGCGTGCCCAAAGACAACACTACCGACTTCCTTGACTGCGATTTCTGGTTAGTTGGGTCTGATCGGTTTTACTATCCAATAGCGCCGTTGCGCCCATACTGTCTTTTCACGCACGACTACCTTCAGCGTTACTTTCCAGAAAGTGTCTCGCCAGATTTTGAAATGAGCTATCTCTCGGCTGCGAGAAATGCCATTGCGGTTCTGGCCAATACGCCTCACACAATCAACGACGTTATCAATTATGTCGGCATTCCGTCAAAGAAGGCGATCTTGGTGCCACATGTAGCGGAATTGGATCAATTTCGAAAGAACGAGGAACCTGTACAAAAGCAGGACTACTTCATCTGGACGACAAATGCCGCTCCGCACAAAAACCATAAAATGACTTTTGAAGCGCTCAATCGTTATTTCGGACAGTTAAAAGGCTCGTTCAACTGCCATATAACAGGCGTAGGTTCAGATAAATTCGATCCGGAACGCGAATTCGACGATCTACCTAAATACATCAAAGATTGCCGCGACTATCTGGAAAAAAACCCCAGTTTGTATGACCGCCTAAATTTTCTAGGCAATGTTTCCTCTGAAGAATACGTGCACCAGATGAGGGGCGCGAAATTCCTGTTGCATAATGTTATTATGGACAATGGTACTCTATGCGCTATTGAAGCTGCCTTCGCTTCCACACCCACGTTGTCTAGTGATTATCCACCTATGCGTTACCTTTCGAGTCGCTACGGTATCAACGCTCAATTTTTTGATCCCTTCAATAACCGTGAACTGGGCGAAGCGTTGAAGAATATGGAATTGAACTGGGAAACTCATCAACAGCATCTTCCAGATAAACAGGCGCTTCTCGATTTCGGGTGGGAGAAGATGTCGCCGCTCTTCTTCGAAAAGCTCCACACTTATATTGGTTAGATCACAATGAAGATTGGTATTTTTATCGCCTACCACCCTAACTCAGAGCTTTCTAACCAAGGGTTAGGACGGCTTTTGCGTGAACTGACTAAGGGGCTTCTGAAGAATGATGGGACTGAAGTCGCTCTGCTTTGTCCTTCGTGGCTCAAGAAAGATGTAGAAGAACTTTTCTCTGATGTTCGAACGCCGCATCTCTCAATTCTGGCGCCTCAGCATGTGCCTGCCTTGGTTACGTTTAGGAATAAGTTCTCGAAGAAGGGCAAGAAAAAAGACGAGAGCATTGGGCTCAAGACAAAGATATTGCGCTTTGTTAAACGAACTGCCGGGCAAGCCATCCATTCAATAGAAGTGTCTCTGGCAACCGCTTTATCAGTGCGGAACCCGTTCTTGTTCCTTCTAACTCTTTCTGCTTTGGCCGTCGTTGGGGTATTGTTGGCTCCTCTTTATGTGGCGGCCATTGCGATTGCATTGCTGACGTTAATGCCGTTCATCTTCGCTCGCGTACCTGCGCTCAAGCGTCTACGTTCGAATGGAGGTAGGCTTTACGGCATGATTAAAGCCCGCATGCCGTTAAGGCACCGGCCACCTCTGCGATTTACGATCTATGATCAGATATTTAAGAATGAAACTAGGAACATGATATCGATTGCGGATTCCCGTAAGGACATCGACATCTGGTTCTCACCAACCGTTTTCTGGCCAGAGTTCAGCAGTATCAATGCTCCAACGGTTCAGGCTTTCCCGGACATGCTGATTAGCGAATTTCCCACCACCTTTGCTCTGGAGTTGGCTGGTTCAGTGGCGGTCTTCAAGCGCGCAAGTAAGGCTATCAAAGCCGGAAAGCACTTCACTTCGTACAGTGAAGCGGTTGGTCATGGCGCGCTTAGCAAACGGTTTGACGTCGATCAAAAGAACATTCACGTTATTCCTCATGCGCCGATTAACCTATCGAAGTTCATCACTGTCATAGGTACGCTTGATGATGAGATGGCGCGAAATAAGTTTACAACTAATCTGATTCACGGTCACAGAAATGCAAAGTGGTCTGGCGATCAATATCTCAGCAATTTTGATTTCTCTGACACTCAATTCATTTTCTATGCAAGCCAGTTCCGGCCTAATAAAAACATTATGAACTTGGTGAAAGCTTTTGAAATAGTACTCCGAAAGCGACATAAGTATATAAAGTTAATCATGACGGGCAACTGGGAACATGCACCCGAAGTTCTCGAGTACATAAAAAAGAAACGGCTCACTCGCGATATCCTTACTGCATATAATGCCAGTGATGAAGTTCTCGCCGCTCTTTATGCAAAAGCTCGGTTGTCCGTCAATCCTACGCTCTATGAGGGTGGATTTCCCTTTACCTTCGCGGAAGGAATGTCCGTTGGTACTCCAAGTTTGATGAGCCGAATTCCCCAAGTGACAGATGTTATCCAGGGAAGGCTAGCCGCGACAATGTTATTCGATCCGTATTCAATCGATGACATAGCTTCCAAAATTGAATATGGATTAGATCACAGGGGCGCGCTATTCGATCTTCAAACTCCTCTCTATAACGAGATGCGAAATAGGACTTGGTCGGACGTCGCAGAAGATCATATTAAAGCGTTTCAGAAGGTCATCGAAGTGGAGCGCCGGTAAGCCTCCCACGGGACTTTTGCTTCGCCATTGAAAGTGCCGCGAATATCACGTCCTTTCTTTTGTGATTGAAAATCCCCTAGATTTGTCGACAATTTCATTCCTAAATTGAGCCAAAGGATCATGATGAACAAATCGAATTTCGGCGAAAAGTTCAAGCGTGAGGCGGCGCGCCAGATCGCAAAATTATGCTATCCTGTTGCGTAGTTTTTCAGTGTCAAGTTCTGGGGAAGGCGACGGGGCCGAGAAGATCAGGTGGCTGAAAAAAGAACTGGCTCGCATCACCAAGGAGCAAGACATCCAAAACAAAGCGGCCGGGTATTTTGCCAGGAATGCAAAGTGAAATATGCGTTCATTGCCCTGCATCGCGTGCAGTTTTCAGTGTGGACGAGGCACCGCCTTTTGCGGGTTCATCCGATTGAATTTTACGCTTGGCTGAAGAAGCCGTTAAGGAGGAGAGCCAGCGAGGACGAAACACAGGCTAACTTTCTCCAAAGGACGTGTGAGCAAAGTGGCAAAGTCCGTGGCTGTCGCAAGCTGCATGATGATCTTTGGGGCCAAGGTACGATTTGCTGTAAACGCCGTCCCGGAATCTATGGCGGCATGACTGATTGGCAACCTGACATAGTAGCTCTGTACAAGGAGTGGACCTCGCTTCTCAGGCGCCACAATCTGGTTCACTTGATAAGCCGACGCGGAAATTGCCATGACGATGTGGCGGCCGAGAGCTTATTCAATATTCTGAAGCGAGTGAGGATACAACGAAGGATCTACGTTCTCGCGATGAAGCTCGCCTTGACGTGTTCGGTTCCATCGAAATGTTCGACAACTCGAAGCGCAAACATGTCGGGAACGGGATGCTGTTACCCGTCGAATCCGAGAAGAGGCTGCAGAAATCTAACCCGAGGTTGTCTACAGAACCCGGAGCCGTTCAATACCGGCTCTCCCAAATGCCAGAAGGCCTCTGGGACTCAATTAACATAGGCTGACTATTAGTCGGCAACAGGAGTAACACAACGTGGGCGATGCGCTCTCAACAATACTCTTGATGCGGAATGTGCGGAATGGGTCGACTTTATCCTCGAGCACGGCTATAGAGCAAAAATTTGAAGCTCTAGGGTGCCGACATCTTTGGTGCTGGAAAATTGATCAAGTCTCATGGAGAAGGTAATGACGAAGAAAGTCGCCCTCATAACAGGAATAACCGGCCAAGACGGCGCTTACCTAGCAGAGTTCTTGCTGGGCAAAGGCTATTCTGTTCATGGGATTCGCCGTCGGACCTCGCTGTTTAATACCGATAGAATTGATCATCTCTATAACGATCCGCATGATATGGGCAATGATCTGACTTTGCACCACGGCGACTTAACGGATTCATCCAGTCTGATGCGCATCATTCAGCTTGTGCAGCCGGATGAGATCTACAATCTTGCTGCGCAAAGTCATGTGGCGGTATCGTTTGAAGAGCCGGAATATACGGCAAACTCCGACGCGCTTGGTGCACTTAGAATTCTGGAAGCCATCCGCATTCTTGGTCTGACCAAGAAAACGCGTTTCTATCAGGCGTCCACCTCAGAGCTTTACGGTCTGGTTCAGGAAATACCTCAAAAGGAAACCACACCGTTTTACCCGCGGTCTCCTTATGCCGTAGCCAAGATGTACGCATATTGGATTACGGTAAACTATCGTGAGGCTTACGGTATTTATGCGTGCAATGGTATATTATTCAACCACGAGTCGCCAAATCGCGGCGAAACGTTTGTGACACGTAAGATTACACGAGCATTGGCGCGAATTAAGCTTGGCACTCAGAAGACGCTCTTTCTTGGTAACCTCGATGCTCTTCGAGATTGGGGGCATGCTAAAGATTACGTGGAAATGCAGTGGCTGATGTTGCAACAGGAGTACGCTGAAGATTTCGTGATCGCCACCGGAGAGCAGCACTCGGTACGAGAGTTTGTTGAACTTGCCGCAGCCGAACTGGGCATTTCCATTCGCTGGGAAGGCGAGGGTGTGAACGAAAAAGGTTATGATGAGGCAACTGGTGAATGCATCGTTGCCGTTGATCCCAGGTATTTCCGTCCTGCTGAAGTGGAAACACTGTTGGGCGATGCATCGAAAGCAAAGGCGAAGCTTGGCTGGTCTCCTGCAACGAGTTTCAATGAACTGGTGACGGAGATGGCGGCGGAAGACCTGAAGTCTGCCGAACGCGAAAAATTCCTCAATGAAAATGGCTATGTGTCAGCTGTGCGTAGAGATTGATCATGTCAAGAATTCCAGTTTATGAGCCTCATCTCGGGGGCAACGTCTCTCAGTACGTGAATGAATGCTTGACGACCGGCTGGATATCTTCTCGCGGCCAGTTCATTTCGAAATTCGAAGATGCTTTTGCCGACTATGTCGGCGCAAGTTCGGCTACGTCAGTAGCCAACGGAACGGTAGCTATCCACCTGGCTTTGGAAGCACTGGGGATCGGTCAGGGTGATGAGGTAATCGTCCCCAGTTTCACGTATATCGCATCTGTTAACACGATCATGCAAACCGGCGCTAAGCCTGTTTTCGTGGATTCCCTGAGCAGTACGCTTCAGGTTGATCCAGCTTCAATTCGGGCTGCAATAACGCCGCAGACCAAAGCTGTGATGGTTGTACATCTTTATGGTCACCCATGTGATATGGATTCCGTTGTTAAAATCTGTGACGAACACGATCTTCTGCTTGTTGAAGACTGCGCAGAAGCTTTCGGCACATTTTGGAAAGGCCAGCACGTAGGCACCTTTGGTGATGCCTCGAGCTTCAGCTTCTTCGGCAACAAAACCATCACCACCGGTGAAGGGGGAATGGTGCTGGCTCGTGATCCGGCGGTAATGGAGCGAGCGAGGCGTTTGAAGAGCCAAGGCGTATCCGCAACGCGCGAGTATTGGCACGATATGTTGGCCTTCAATTATCGTATGACCAACATTGAAGCAGCGATTGGTCTGGCTCAGCTGGAAATGGCTGACATGCTTCTGGAAAAGAAGAAGAATGTTGCTGAGTTCTATACGCGCCGCCTTTCTGGGTTGCCGCTGCGAACGCACGATTTTTCTGGTGAGGGTAAACATTCATACTGGATGTGCTCCATCATTTTGAATGATGCGGACGATAGGGATCCGTTGAGAAAGCTACTTGCCGATCAGGAAATAGAAACCCGGCCGTTCTTTCCTATGGCGCATTTGATGCCTCACTGTGCGACGGACCAATTAATTCCGGTCGGTGAAGATTTGAGCCGTAAAGGTGTCAATCTACCGAGTTATCCTGGGCTAACTGAGTCGCAGCTGGATCATGTTTGCGACACTATCTGTAGATATTTCGATCAGAAGAAAAATTGAGTTTTGAAAGTGAGCTTTTGAATGGACTACGCCAGAGGTATATGGGCCGCCCGTTATTTTTGGTTCCATTTAGTTTTGTCTGATCTCCGCGCGCGTTGGCGGAGATCATTCTTTGGTATACTGTGGTCTATGCTTCAGCCGCTAGGGCTGACCATTTTGATATCTATTGTATTTAGCCAGATATTTAATTCGACTCTGGCGGAGTATGCGCCTTATATTCTTTCCGGCGTTATTATATGGGAATACATTGCATTTAATGTAACTGGTGGCTCGCTGGCTTTTGTGCAGGCTGACGCTTACATTAAGCAGACCAAACATCCCTTGGCTATCTATACGCTGAGAAATGTATTGTCTGGCCTCATTGTGTTGGCTGTCGCATCGCTGAGTTTGATCGGATGGGTTCTGGTCGTGATGCCCCAGAATTTTGGTTGGTGCTGGCTGGCTGCTTTGACGATTTTCCCCATTTTGGCCATCTTTGTCTGGCCTTGGGCAACGATCATGGCTTATTTTTCCACTCGGTTTCGAGATTTGCCTCATGCTTTGGGATTGATGCTACAGGCGATATGGTTTGTATCTCCTGTTTACTTTGAGGATTCCGTTTTTAGACGTGGCAACCTACACGCTTTGTTGGATTATAATCCAATTTACCATCTTCTGCAGATCGTACGGGCGCCATTGTTACACGGTGAGTGGCCAACGTTAACGAACTACCTGTGGTGTTTGGGTACCGCATTGGTGTTTTCGTTGATCGCAATTGCTGTTGGGCGAAAAGCAGAAAAACGGGTGATATTTTATCTATGACAAATCGTATCGAACTGACGAACGTCAATCTTCACTATGCTTCTGTTGCCTTCAAAGAGCGATCCATCAAAACGATGCTGTCGTCCATATTGACGTCGGATAACGGCGTGAAAATCGCCGATATTCACGCTCTGAAGGATGTCAATCTCACTATTCAACCCGGCGAACGTGTTGGACTGTTGGGGCACAATGGTGCTGGGAAAAGTACGTTTCTAAAGATGCTTGCGGGTCTGTACCCCATCACCTCCGGTGTGCGGACGGTAGAGGGCACAGTACGTTCGCTATTCGATATCAGTCTTGGATTTGAACCTGATGCAAGCGGTCGTGAGAATATTCTCTACCGTGGTTTGCTTCTTGGGCTGACACCGAAGTACATGAAGTCGATTCAATCCGAGATTATTGATTTTGCCGATATCGGAGAATTTATTGATTATCCTATCAAGACCTATTCAGCTGGTATGCAAGTACGTTTGGCATTTGCAATTTCTACTTCGGTCGGGGGAGACATTTTGTTGCTTGACGAGGTTATCGGTGCGGGTGATGCGAATTTTATGGGGAAAGCCAGGCGACGTATCACTGATCTGATCGAGAAAGCGGAAATACTGGTTCTTGCTTCTCATGATTTTTCAACACTCAGTTCGATTTGCACGCGCGGGTTGGTCTTTCATCATGGGAAAGTTATATTTGACGGCGATATGGACATGGCAATCGTACGCTATAAGGAGGCGAACAACCTCTGATCCGGCTGCTTGTTCGTGCGCATCCCGATGAAGGTAAACAGTCGTCAGGGTTCGTGTAAAGCCGATATGAAGGGCAGTTCCAATTATCCAATTGGAACTGCCAATAGTCACGTCTGTGAGGCCTTATTCCAGAGGGTCATGTTCTGGATATAGGAAAGGCTCCTGTCTCTGTGATGCCGCTGGCGGGTTTTTCTTCGCACTGTTCGGAACCTGTATGTCGGACTGAGTTCTTTGCTGACCCGTCGCCGCCGAACAATGTTGTCCACCTGTTGCTCCGCTGGGAGGCGGAAAAGGAAAACTGGAGAATGGCATTGTTAGCCTCCTTCGTTGCCTTTTTTGACAAGACTAGCTGTGGCTTCATCAAGAGATAGCGATAACCACGTGCCGATGTGCGCTTGATCGCTGATACAAGAACTTATCGCCGTCCGCGAGCATTTCCGCGCTATTAGAATCTAACAGAGCTTGATCCGGAATGGTACTTCACAAAAAGAGGTACGTAGGCAGCGTCGAAACTCGAATTGAGACGAGTATTTTATTTTTGGGCATACTCGTCCATGGCGCGTTGAAAAACGCCCGTCAGTTCATGGGCGCTCTTAAACCAGTCGAATTTCGCTGCGTTTGCCTGTGCTGCATTGGCGAGACGGTAGTGTAGGTCGTCGTCCGTTGCTAGTCTCTCAAGTCCATCTGCTATTGCAGATACAGACGCAGGATCAACAGGCAAGGCAGCATCCCCTCCTACTTCGGGCATTGAGGACGTATTCGATGTAAGTACGGGTACACCCAACTGATTGGCCTCAATTATCGGGAAACCAAAACCTTCATAAAGTGAAGGCATCGCAAGAAATCGTGCATTCTGGTAGAGCTTGCCGAGCTCTTCGTCAGATACAAACCCAGTCAGGCGGACTGATGAGGCAATATTGAGTCGGGAGATTTCGGTTGTCAGATCGCTTAACCCCCAGCCTTGACCGCCCGCTATCACCAAAAGAAGTTTAGACTTGGTGTCCGCGGGTAACGCCCCGTATGCTTGAAGCAGGCGTAGAAGGTTCTTTCTTGGTTCCAGCGTTCCAACGAAGAGTGCGTATGGTCGATCCAGATCAAACCGCTGCAAGTCGGTGCGATGCCTCTCTGCAGCGAAAGGGGTGCAGCCAGGATAAACTACGTCGATCTTGTTTGCGGACCAAGGGTAAAATTCGGCTAGGGACTGTTTCGTAGCGTATGAAACGGTAACGACGCGTGCGGCACGCTTTATTGAGGGCTTCATAAAGGTTCGTTCGGCGACCCATCCTTGATATCGCATCGTAGAGGAGGCGTGCTGCCAAACGAGATCGTGTATCGTTAAAACCTGTGGAATGCCGCTCGCAAACAATATCGGAAGACGATGAGCCGGCCCCCACAAAACATCGATCTTGTCCTTCTTCGCTTTCAACGGAAGATAGCTGTTTCCCCAAAAGATGCGAGACAACGCTCCTTTGAATCTGGCGATATCAACCTTTTCGACCTCAGGGAGCGTGCCTTGGTGGTTGGGTGGTTCGGGAAGATAGAGATATACCTCATGACCGATCTGACTTAAATGTCGGCTGGTTTCCAATACATAGCGTCCGATGCCTGACAATTTAGGGACCAGATTTCGTGCATCGACTCCAATTCTCATGGCTTACTCTCGCTGGGGCACATCCGACCGCGAAGAAACGGCTCTGGGAAGAAGATGTGCAGTAAACAAAAATTAAGAAGGTTCTTTGGCACAGTCCCAACGAAACCACTGTGGTGCTGTGCGCGACAATAATTACCTTTTATCAATACGCCGAGCGGGAACGCCAACGTATGTGCCCGGTTTAGTGATGTCGGAAACGACCACGGCACCAGCACCTATAATAACATCGTCGCAGACTTTCACCGAGTCGATGACAACTGCTCCAGCGCCTACCATAACATTTGCCCCCACGCAGGTCCGGCCAGCAACCGTAGCATTGACCGAGATGTGAGAAAAATCGCCAATTTCCACTTCATGCTCTATCACAGAATGAGTGTTGAGTATAACTCCACATCCTATGCGGGCATTCGGCCCTATATGCACGCCGTGACATACAAGTGTGGCTTTGCCAATTATGGCTCCCAATCCAACAGTGGTTTTGGGAGATATGACTGTAGCCAGCTCGGTTTTGGCTCCGCCTACCTGATCTCGTCTGCGACAGTTGTCGCCCGCCGCAGGGAAGGCTTTCCATCCAGGATTGATGAGGGCCGGAAAGTTGCTCACGACCTCGAATGAATGAAACTGCTCGCCTGGTTGAGCATTGTGGTCCACGAAAACAAAATCATTCCAGCCGGACGAAGTCGCTACATCTGCAACGCTCCGCGCATGGCCGCCAAAGCCAAGAATATAAAGGCCCTTTGAAGAACTGGTGCTCATATCGTCTCCGAATATTCCTAAGCTGTCATAGTTTACACGTTGCTGAGTGTCGAATTGGCTTTCCATCGCTCTTGTTGTGTATGACAAGCTTGTAAAATTGACGAGTGGCTCGCTTAACTTTTATCTTCGGGTTCGCTTGTTCTCTTTCACGGAGGGAATGCAGGAGCTTTTCGGCAATGCCTAGTTCCCATGTTCCGCTAGGCTTTTCAGTTGATTGAATTCTAGCACCTCTTCCTGATTTCGAATGGGAACATCAAGCACCTTCAAGATGAGAAGTGAAAGTCTCGCTCTCATCGCCCTTTGGGTCTTTATTTATTTGTATTCGTTCGCATTTCTATGGCAATAGGAGCTGAAGAAGTTGTGAGGTGACTTGAAAATGGCTGTTACTTTTGGAACGTCCGGTCTGCGAGGGCCGGCTATTGATTTCACCGATAAGGCTTGTGTTGCCTACGTTGTTGCCTTTCTGCGGCATATAGACCGCGATTTTGAATTTCACGATGTCTACCTTGCCGCCGATCTTCGCGAATCCAGTCCTCGTATCGCCGGTTCATGCCTAACGGCGATCACACTGGGCGGCAAAAATCCGATCTGGGCGGGAAATGTACCAACGCCGGCACTTGCGGCCTATGCAATGGCCCGCAACGCACCTGCTATCATGATCACAGGCAGTCATATTCCTGAAGCTTACAACGGTATTAAATTCTATCGCCCAGATGGTGAGTTTCTGAAGGAAGATGAAGCGCCTGTCCGCAGTTTGGCGGAAGGATTGTTGCATACGGCTGTAATAGGCGAGCCTGACCGCACTCCAGCGCCTCTGGTCGATGTTGCAGAAGAATACGTCAACCGTTCCGTTGATTTCTTCGGTTCTGACGCTCTGGCTGGAATGACAATCGGCATTGATCTTCACTCGGCAGTGGGGCGCGATCTTCTTGTGCGTGTCTTTGAAGGACTTGGAGCAGAGGTCTATCCATTTCGAAGGATGGATCAGTTCGTCGCGGTCGATACAGAAGCGCTTGATCTTGCTGATTTGTCGCGGGCGGCCAAGTGTATCGTCGAGCGCGGACTTGATGCTGTGGTGTCGACGGACGGTGATGGCGACCGACCACTGGTCATTGACGATCAGGGAAGCCAGGTGAATGGCGACATATTGGGTATTCTGACGGCTCGATATCTGGGCGCGAAAACCGTGGTCACCCCGCTCAGCACGACAAGCGCGCTCGAGGAAAGTGGTTGGTTCGAGAATATCCGCCGAACGCGGATTGGCTCGCCCTATGTTGTTGCAGAAATGGTGTCGGCAGAAGCGCATCCCGTCGTTGGTTTCGAGGCGAATGGCGGGTTTTTGCTTGGCGATGATGTGAAGTTGAATGGCAGTGTCCTTCAACGTCTTCCAACGCGCGATTCTGTTTTGCCTGCAGTTGCAGTATTGGTGCAGGCGAAAGCGCAGGGTATGCGGTTAAGTCAGATGGTCGCGACTTTACCATCTCGTTTCATGAAAGCTGATCGGGTCAAGGAAGTTCCGGCGGATCGCGCCGCTCAGTTTCTGCACGCTATAGAAACGTCACAATCTTTCCGTTCTAGTTTTTACTCCTTGATCACGGAGCCGGAATCAATCTCGACTGTCGATGGCGTACGAATGGCGTTCGCAAATGGTGATACAGTTCATTTCCGCCAATCTGGTAATGCGCCTGAAATGCGTATTTATGTCGAAACTGATTCAGCCGAGAAAACCGATAGGATTTTGAAGGAACTTATTGCAAAACTCTCCGCTACAATTTGAGTTTCGCTTATTGAAAGGAAGTTGAATTGCGTGAAATGTTGATCAGGCCAGTCGTGTTAGCCGGTGGTAAAGGGACCAGATTGTGGCCTATGTCACGGTCACAGCGCCCCAAGCAGTTTCTGGCTTTGACGGGTGAACTGAGCCTTTTTCAGATGACTTTGAAAAGGTTGTCGGACCCCCAGCGTTATTCCAAGCCGATCATCATAACAAACGCAGACTACCGGTTTTTGGTAGCCGAACAGGCACTTGAATGTGGCGTCGAACTTTCGGACGTTATCCTGGAACCCGTTGCGCGTAATACTGCTCCGGCAATCGCTGCTGCGGCGTTGATTGCTTCCAAGGATGAGCCAACCCTCATTCATGTTGTGGCATCCGACCACAACATAGAAATGGACGATGCATATTTTCAGGCTGTAGACACGGCCAGCAGTGCGGCTCGTATGGGACGACTTGCCACCTTTGGTATAACACCGACAGAGCCTGCGACTGGTTTTGGTTATATCGAGGCAGGCGAGCTGGAAGAAAGTGGGGCCTGTGCCATCAAGCGTTTCGTGGAAAAGCCACAGGAGGAAGTCGCGCGCGAGATGCTCGCAGCGGGTGGATTCTATTGGAACTCAGGAATGTTTTTGTTTCGGTCGGACGTGTTCCTCGAAGAATGCAAGCGTTATTCACCAGCGGTGTACGAAGCCGCAGAGGCATCCGTAGCTACCGCACAGCGGGATCTTGATTTCGTGCGCCTAAACAGGGCCGAATTTGAAAAGGCGCCGGATATTTCCGTCGACTATGCAATTTTTGAGAAAACAAAGCTTGCCTCGGTCGTTCCGTCACCCATTCACTGGTCAGATCTCGGATCATGGGATGCCGTCTGGAAGGAGAGCTTGCAGGATCCAGCGGGAAATGTGGCGCGCGGTCCAGTCAGCCTGCACAACACCAATAATTCACTGGTGTTATCGGAGGGTGTGCACGTCGCTGTGAACGGTGTGGACGACCTGACGATCGTGGCATCGGAGGATGCTCTCTATGTGGGCAAACTCTCGGAATCGCAGGGCGTGGGCACAATCGTTAAAGCGCTGATGAAACAGCCAGCTACTGCGAAGCTTGCTGAAGAACATCGAACCATGTATCGGCCTTGGGGTGGCTATACGCATTTGCTTTCGGGTGGCCGGTTTCAGGTGAAACGCCTGTTCATCAAACCAGGCAAACAGCTTTCTCTGCAAAAACACCATCATCGTTCAGAACACTGGGTGGTCGTCAGCGGTGTGGCTGAGATCGTGATCGATGATGAAAGCCTCTTTTTGTCGGAAAATGAATCGACATATATTTCTCAAGGGGCCGTTCATCGTGTATCCAATCCAGGAAAAATCCTGCTTGAAATGATTGAAGTTCAGACCGGCGCCTATCTTGGTGAGGACGATATCGTACGCTTCGAGGACGATTTCGGCCGCGTTTGATCGTTGAAATATTGCATCGTGAAGGCCAGTTGATGACTGATGTAATTCGTAAACTACAGGGGGAAGTGGAGCGCTTGTCGTTGTGGCTACACAACGATGCTCTGCCTCTCTGGCTGTCTGCCGGTGTGGATGCGCCGAGTAATGGTTTTTTTGAGCGCGTGGCGCAGAACGGTATCGCCACATATACGGACAATCGACGCTCGCGCGTTCACCCGAGACAGATTTATTGTTTCGCGAAGGCTGGTGCGATGGGGTGGCCGGGTGAATGGAAGCAAACCGTCGAATCCGGATTAGACTATTACGATCGTGTTTACCGGCGTGGGGAGGACGTGTTTTACGGTAGTCTCGCCACCCAGAGCGGCGAGATGATCGATCACACGTTCGATCTTTACAATCAGGCGTTCTCTGTTTTCGCCGCTGCGCAAATCGCTGTGGCTATTCCGTCTCGCTTTCAGGAGATGCGACTGCGGGCACGTGGTTTGATGAATGCACTGATTGCCGACTATCATCATCCTTTGGGAGGCTTTGAAGAAGCCAACCCGCCAAAATTGCCCTTGTGCTCCAATCCGCATATGCACCTGTTTGAGGCTATGCTTGCGTGGGAGGTCGTTGACCCAGACGCTTCATTCTGGTCGACCTATGCTGATGAAATAGCCAATCTTGCACTGGCGAAGTTTATTGATGGCGAAACTGGCGCTCTGCGAGAGTTTTTTGATCGTGACTGGCGACCGTATCCAGGTGAAAAGGGCAGGGTGGTTGAACCTGGTCACCAGTTTGAATGGTCGTGGCTGATGGGCCAATGGGCTGACCGGCGAAAAAATAACGACGCCTTGAAAGCTGCTAAACGTCTATTCGAGATTGCGGTGGATCACGGCATTTGCGAGCATCGCAAGGTCGCAATCATGAGCCTCTATGATGATTTTTCCGTTCATGACGGTCTCGCGCGGCTGTGGCCCCAGACTGAATGGATAAAGTCGTCGCTCCTCTTCGCTTCTCTGAGCGAAGGCGAAGAGCGGGCTTGCTATCTACGGTCCGCTTTGCAGGCAATGGAGGCTTTGCGCCCATTTCTGGATACGCCAATCAAGGGCTTGTGGTACGACAAATGGCCGGAAGGCGGCTCACTTCTCGACGAGCCCGCTCCAGCTTCGACATTTTATCATATTCTTTGCGCCTGCTATGAAGCGGAAAAGACGGTGTCAGCGCTTTAGAAGTTGCTTTGAGAGTCACTGAAAATGCTCGGATGTGTCCGCAAGGCACACATTTGTATTGGAGAGACATGCGAGTCCTGCATTTTTTCAAAACCTATTGGCCGGACACGTTTGGCGGTATTGAACGAACTATTCATGCCATCGCGAAGGGCGCAGCTGAACACGGCATTGCGTCCGATGTGTTGTCGCTGAGTGCACAGCCAGAGAAGAACACTCTGAGTTTTGACGGGCACATGGCATATAAAGCCAAGCTCGATTTGGAGTTCGCTTCGACGGGGCTATCGCGTGATGTATTTTCGCGGTTCCGTGAATTGAGTAGCAAGGCTGACATCATTCATTACCATTTCCCCTGGCCAATGAGTGACATTGTCCAAGTGGGCCTGCGTCCCGACAAGCCAACGATTGTGACCTATCATTCGGATATCGTGAAGCAAAAGCTGCTTTTGCAGTTTTACCGCCCTTTGATGAATCGTTTTCTTGGCAGCGTGGATAGGATTGTGGCGACTTCCCCAAACTACGTTGCGACGAGCGAGGTTTTGCAGAGGTTCACCGACAAGACGACTGTCATACCACTTGGCCTCGCCGAGGAGGATTATCCTCCGGCGGAAGAAGCCAGCAAGGCGCGCTGGCGCGAGCGCTTCCCGCGGCCATTCTTTCTCTTTGTAGGCGTGCTGCGCTATTACAAAGGTTTGAGGACCTTGCTCACGGCAGCCAGAACCTCCAATGTTGATATTGTCATCGTCGGTGATGGTCCGATGAAGTCCCAGCTCATGGATTATGCGAAAAAACATGGGCTTTCCCATGTGCATTTTGCTGGAGCTTTGCCGGATTCGGACAAAACAGCACTTCTCGAATTGAGTGCTGGTCTCGTTTTTCCTTCCCACTTGCGTTCTGAAGCATTCGGTTTGTCGCTTGTGGAGGCATCAATGTTCGGAAAGCCGATGATCTCATGTGAAATCGGGACCGGAACAAGCTATGTTAATCTCGACGGACAGACGGGGATCGTGATCCCTCCGCAGGATCCGGGCGCGCTATCCAAGGCAATGCAGATAATTGCGAATGACCAAGCTTTGGCGGAGACATTCGGGGCTAATGCTCGAAAGCGTTACCTTGAGTATTTCACGGCCGATAAAATGACGCTAGAATACGTGAAGAATTATACATCTTTGACGCGATAAGGTGCGGTTGTTACCACCCTTCAGACAAGATTTACTGGTGCTGTTTCCATACCTCGACCTTCATTTAAATGAAGACAACAATGGAGTGTAGATGAAAGGCATCATCCTGGCGGGCGGTAGCGGCACGCGTCTCTATCCTCTGACGATCGCTGTGTCCAAACAGCTTCTGCCAATCTACGACAAGCCCATGATCTATTATCCGCTGAGCGTATTGATGCTCGCGGGCATCAGGGATGTCCTGATCATTTCGACACCGCATGATTTACCGCTTTTCCAGAAGCTTCTGGGGGACGGTAGCGAATTCGGCATGAATTTTTCCTTTGCAGAACAGGCCGATCCCAATGGTCTCGCAGAAGCCTTCATTATAGGTCGCGACTTTATCGATGGCGATAATGTTGCAATGATCCTAGGAGACAACATCTATTTCGGTGATGGCTTATCGCATTTGTGCGAAAGCGCTGCACGGATCACAAAAGGCGGTTCGGTCTTTGCCTATCGGGTGGAGGATCCGCAGCGTTACGGTGTTGTTGAATTTGATCGGACAACGGGCAAAGCTATTTCGATTGAAGAGAAGCCGGCGAAGCCGAAGTCTTCCTGGGCCGTAACCGGGCTCTATTTTTACGATAATGAGGTCGTGGATATCGCAAAGTTTCTCAAACCGTCTTCGCGCGGTGAACTTGAGATCACCGCAGTGAATAACATCTATCTGGAGCGAGGTGATCTCGCCGTTCAGCAATTGGGCCGAGGCTATGCCTGGCTCGATACCGGGACTCATGACAGTCTTCAAGACGCATCGTCCTTCGTGCGTACAATCGAGAAACGGCAAGGTATAAAGATTGCCTGCCCCGAGGAGATCGGCTTCGAGAAGGGCTGGATCAGCGGCAGCGCAGTTCTGGATCGTGCCGACAAACTTGGCAAGACCGATTACGCCGCCTATCTGCGTCGTCGTGTCGAGGAAATTGGAAGCGAACGATGATTGTTCGCCGGTTAGAGCTAAATGGACTTCTGGAAATCATCCCCCGTAAATTTGGCGATGATCGGGGCTACTTTTCCGAAACCTACAGTGCCAAATCCTTTGCCGATTCTGGCATCGATCTGCAATTCGTGCAGGATAATCACTCGTTCTCGGCGGCGAAGGGCGTGGTGCGCGGTCTTCATTACCAGTTGCCGACGCGTGCGCAGGACAAGCTCGTCCGTGTGATTCGTGGTGCGATTCTCGACGTCGCGGTCGATATCCGCAAAAGCTCGCCGACATTCGGCAAGTGGGTTTCGCTGGAAGTTTCCGCCGAAAAGTGGAACCAGATTCTGGTGCCCAAGGGCTTTGCCCACGGTTTCATGACGCTCGTTGAGAACACCGAGGTCATCTACAAGGTCACCGATTACTATTCGCCGGAGCATGATCGTTCGATCTGCTTCGACGATCCGGCCATCGGTATTGAATGGCCGCTTCCTTCTTCGGGCGTCCAGCTTTCCGACAAGGATCAGAAAGCACCGCTTTTCGCCGATGCAGAAGTTTTTGCTTGAGGAATGATATGAATGTTCTCGTCACTGGCGGTGCAGGCTTCATCGGTTCGGCTGTATGCCGTCATCTGGCTACCGATCCCAAAGTCAATGTTCTCAATCTCGACAAACTGACCTATGCGGGCAATCTCGCTTCGCTGCGTCAGATCGAAAAACACCCGAATTACAGTTTCCTGCAGGCCGATATCTGCGACGACAATCTCATTCTGGACACGCTGCGTTCGAATGATGTCGATATCGTCATGCATCTGGCTGCTGAAAGCCATGTGGACCGTTCCATCGACGGCCCGGCGGCTTTCATCGAAACCAATATCATTGGCACGTTCCGTCTGCTCAACGCGGCGCTCAGCTACTGGCGCGAACTGCCGGAACCGCGCAAGTCGAACTTCCGCTTCCACCATATCTCGACCGATGAAGTGTTCGGCGACTTGCCGTTCGATAGCGGCATTTTCACGGAAGAAACGTCCTATAAGCCATCGTCGCCCTACTCCGCATCGAAGGCTTCCTCCGATCATCTGGTCCGCGCATGGCACGAGACCTATGGTTTGCCGGTGGTTCTCTCGAATTGCTCGAACAATTACGGGCCATTCCATTTCCCGGAAAAGCTCATTCCGCTTGTCATTCTGAACGCGCTCGATGAAAAGCCGCTGCCGGTTTATGGAGCAGGGGCGAATGTGCGCGACTGGCTTTATGTTGAGGATCACGCCCGCGCGCTGGCCTTGGTGGCGACGACCGGGAAGATCGGCGAAAGTTACAATATCGGCGGACGCTCGGAACGCACCAATCTCAATGTCGTGGAAACGATCTGCGCAATTCTCGACAAGAAGCGCCCGCGCGTCAATGGCAAGAAATACGGCGACCTGATTACATTTGTAACGGATCGCCCGGGTCATGACCGCCGTTACGCTATCGATGCCTCGAAGATCGAGCGTGATCTCGGATGGACCCCACAGGAAACCTTCGAAACCGGCCTTGAGAAGACCATTCAGTGGTATCTCGACAATGGCTGGTGGTGGGAGCCGATCCGCAGTGGCACTTATGCCGGTGAGCGTCTTGGCGGTGGTGCGGCCAAAGCAGGTGCCGTATGAAGATACTCGTCACCGGACGGGAAGGGCAGGTCGTTCAGAGCCTTCTGGAAAAGGCTGCTCAGCGCCCGGATCTTGAAGTGATTGCGCTAGGACGGCCGGAACTCGATCTGGCTGACCCCGAAACGATCCGCAAGGCGATTATCGATGCCAAGCCCGATGTCGTCGTTTCGGCTGCGGCTTATACGGCTGTGGATCAGGCTGAGGATGAGCCGGAAATCGCTCTGGCGGTGAATGCGGCTGGTGCTGCTGCTGTCGCCGAAGCTGCGAAGGCATGCGGTGCGCCGGTCATTCATCTGTCGACGGATTATGTTTTCGCTGGCGATAGCGATAGGCCCTATGTCGAGACTGATCCAACCGGTCCTCGCAGTGTCTATGGCAGCTCCAAGCTTGAAGGCGAAAGGCTGGTTGCCGCGGCGCATCCGCAGCATATCATCCTGCGCACGGCCTGGGTTTACAGCCCGTTCGGCAAGAATTTCGTCAAGACGATGCTGCGTCTTGCTGAAACCCGTGACGGCCTGTCGGTCGTGGCCGATCAGTGGGGCAATCCCACTTCAGCGCTTGATATTGCCGAAGCGGTCATTCGCGTGGCTGATCATCTGGCGGCAAAGCCGGATTTCGCGGGCTATGGCGTCTATCATCTCACTGGCACGGGCGACATCAACTGGAGCGGTTTTGCGCGCGGGATTTTCGCTGAAAGCGCGAAACATGACGGCCCGACCGCAGAAGTGATGGATATTGCCACCGCAGACTATCCCACAAAGGCGGCGCGCCCTGCCAATTCGCGCCTTTCCACGGAGAAGTTCAGCACGACATTTGGCTGGGCCATGCCGCATTGGCAGGCTTCTCTGGCCGACCTCGTGGCGCGTTTGTCGTAACCAATTAAGTCTGAATTAGAGAAACGCGGTGCGGTTGATGACCGTCACCGCGTTTTTTGCTTTGCGCAAATATGTTCCCTGCCTTATGCCTTAAACACTGACTGAACTGTTAGTGCACAATCACCCGAAAGGTGAAAGCTTTTCGGGCGCGACAGTGTGGTTTGAGTTCAGTGATAGGCATGCGGTCTGGAGTGCCGCGCATAACACCGGTGAGGAGCATTAAACGTGAGCAGCAATGAAACTTTCGCCTCGGGAACATTTGTCGGGCGAGCATGGAACCCGACGGCCAAGGGGCCGGTTCTGGTGACTTTGCGCGAAGGGCGCGTCATCGACATTACCACCAAAGCTGCACCGACGATGCGCGACCTGCTTGAACTTGACGATGCGCTGGCTCATGTACGCGCAACCGCCGGACAGGATATCGGTTCGCTTGAAGCCCTGTTTTCCGGAAAGCCCGGCGATGAAAGCGCGCTGCATCTTCTGGCACCGAACGACCTGCAGTCGATCAAGGCCTGCGGCGTTACCTTTGCTCGCTCCATGATCGAACGCGTGATCGAGGAACGCGCGGCCGGTAATCCCGATCTTGCTTTGAAAATCCGCGAGCGCGTGGGTGCAATCATTGGCGACAGCCTGCGCAACCTCAAGGCAGGCTCGGAAGAGGCAGCCCGCGTCAAGGCGGCGTTGATCGAAGAGGGCGTCTGGTCGCAATATCTCGAAGTCGGTATTGGCCCCGATGCCGAAGTCTTCACCAAGAGCCAGCCCATGTCCGCGGTCGGTCATGGTGCCGAGGTTGGCCTGCATCCGATTTCCACCTGGAACAACCCCGAGCCGGAAGTGGTGCTTGCGGTCAACAGCCAGGGGCAGGTCAAGGGCGCGACGCTTGGCAATGACGTGAACCTGCGTGACGTTGAAGGCCGGTCGGCCCTGCTGCTCGGCAAGGCCAAGGATAACAATGCGTCCTGTTCGGTTGGCCCGTTCATCCGCCTGTTCGACGAAACCTATTCGATGGAAGATGTGCGCTCGGCGGAACTGGCGCTGAAGGTCGAAGGACCGGATGGCTATGTTCTCAACGGTCGCAGCACCATGAAGGAAATCAGCCGCGATCCGCTGGATCTGGTTGCCCAGACAATCGGCAAGCACCATCAGTATCCGGATGGTTTCGTGCTGTTCATGGGAACGTTGTTTGCGCCGGTCGAAGACCGTGACACACCGGGACAGGGCTTTACGCACAAGATCGGCGATGTGGTCACCATCTCCAACCCGCAGCTTGGCGCGCTGACCAATACGGTGCGTCTGTCGACCGAATGCAGCCCGTGGCGGTTCGGCTCGTCACATCTGATGCGCAATCTCGCATCGCGCGGCCTGATCTGAGTGTATTGACTTGCGCGGCGGGTTAAACTGCCGCGCAAGTCATTTGAAAGCTCAATAAGGGCTGTCGACTTTGCCCATTTCGACATAGACCGTCTTGATCTGGCTATAGTGCGCAAGGGCTGCAACGCCGTTTTCGCGCCCGATGCCGGACTGCTTGTAACCGCCAAACGGCACTTCAACCGGCGTCAGATTATAGGCATTGATCCAGCAGGTGCCTGCCTTGATCTGGCTGATAACGCGGTGACCGCGCGCGATGTCGGCGGTGAATACGCCTGCCGCCAGACCGAATTCGGTGTCATTGGCCCGTGCGATCACTTCATCCTCATCCGAAAATTCGAGAACACTCATCACGGGTCCGAATATTTCTTCGCGCGCGATGGTCATGGTGTCGGTGACGTCGGTAAAGACGGTTGGTTCGATGAAGTAACCCTTGTCGAAGCCCTGTAGCTTGGGAATGCCGCCGCCGTAGGCAAGCGTTGCGCCTTCAGCCTTGCCCTTTTCGATATAGGAAAGGACCTTTTCACGTTGGGCGCTGTTGACGAGCGGCCCCATTTGGGTCGCCATATCCAATGGGTCACCGATACGAATCTTGCGCGTGCGCTCGACCAGCCGTTCGACAAAACGCTCGCGAACCTTCTTGTGCACGAAGACGCGGGTGCCATTGGAGCAGACCTGACCTGTCGAATAGAAATTGCCGAGCATCGCGCCGCCGATGGCGCTTTCGAGATCGGCATCGTCGAATACGATTATGGGCGACTTGCCGCCCAGTTCCATCGTCACATGCTTCAGATGTTCGCCTGCTTGCGCCATGATGCGTTTGCCGGTCGGAACCGAGCCCGTGAGCGAAACCTTGGCTGTCTGGCGATGATTGACGAGGGCTGCACCCACATCGCCGTAGCCCTGGACGACATTGAAGAGGCCATCGGGCAGCCCGGCTTCCTGATAGGCTTCTGCAAGAGCAAGGGCCGAGAGCGGCGTATTCTCTGAAGGCTTGAAGATGAAGGCGTTGCCCATGGCGAGCGCCGGAGCGGACTTCCATGCGGCGATCTGGATCGGATAGTTCCACGCACCGATGCCGACGCAAATGCCCAGCGCTTCGCGGCGGGTATAGGCGAAGGAACCGCCCAGTTCCACGAATTCACCGTTGAAACCGGAAATGATGCCGCCGAAGAACTCCAGCGCATCGGCAGCAGAGGCTGCATCCGCAACCAGCGTTTCCTGAAGCGCCTTGCCGGTATCGAGCGTTTCAAGCTTGGCGAGCTTTTTGTTCTTCTCGCGCAGAATTTCGGCGGTGCGGCGCAGAATGCGGCCCCGTTCGACAGGCTTCAGCGCCGCCCATGCTTCCTGCGCCTTCATCGCCGCCGCATAGGCAGCTTCGATCACGCTTGGCGTGGCGGAATAAAGCTTGGCAATTTCTTCGCCAGTCGCCGGATAGATGACGGGAAGCGGCTTGCCAGCCTTGTCTTCCACAAACGAGCCGCCGATGAAGTGCGAGGCTTTGGGTTGTGCTTTCATGGTATATTCCTTCGAAAAGAAGGGAATATGGGAGTAGGGGGAATAAGGGAGTATGTTTGAGCGCAGAACACGACCTGACATACTGCCTTATTCCCCTATTCCCTTACTCCCCTAAAAAATTACCTGTCCGAAACCTGCCAGCGCGGATTGATCCACGGCTCCTGATTAGAGCGTGCCAGCGGTGTGCGGCCAAGGATATGATCGGACGCTTTTTCGCCGACCATGATCGATGGCCCGTTGAGATTGCCATTGGTGATGCGCGGAAAGATGGATGAATCCGCCACGCGCAAGCCATCGACGCCGATCACCCGGCATTCAGGGTCAACCACCGCAAACGGATCGTCAACCGCGCCCATCTTGACTGTTCCGCACGGATGGAAGGCGCTTTCGACATGCTCGAGGATGAAATTGTCGATTTCATCATCGGTCTGCACTTTCGCACCGGGCTGGATTTCCGCGCCGCGATAGGGGTCGAAGGCCGCTTGCCCGAATATCTCGCGGGTCAGTCGCACGCAGTGGCGGAAGTCAGCCCAGTCGTCTTCATGAGACATATAGTTGAATTTGATGACAGGCTTTTCACGCGGGTTGGCTGTGCGCAATGTCACGCTGCCACGCGATTTGGAGCGCATCGGGCCGACATGGGCCTGAAACCCGTGCGATTGTGCTGCCGCCTTGCCATCATAGCGGATCGCCACCGGCAGGAAGTGGTACTGAATATCAGGATATTCCACGCCCGCTTTCGAGCGCACGAAGGCTGCGGATTCGAAATGGTTGGTCGCACCGTCACCGGTTTTGAAGAACAGCCATTCGGCCCCGATCCTGGCTTTTGAAAACAGGTTCAGCTTGGAATAAAGCGTGATGGGCTGTGTACATTCCTGCTGGATATAGACTTCCAGATGGTCCTGAAGGTTCTGGCCCACGCCAGGACGATCAGCCACCACTTCAATGCCGTGCTCCTTGAGATGCGCCGCGGGACCAATGCCGGACAGCATCAACAGCTTCGGCGAGTTGATCGAGGAAGCAGCAATGATGACCTCGCGACGCGCGCGAATGGTCGAGAAGCTGCGCCCCGATTCGATCTCCACACCGACAGCACGCTTGCCTTCGATGACGATCTTGCGCGCCAGTCCTTTGACGAGCTGCACATTCGGGCGTTTCAGCGCCGGTTTCAGATAGGCATTGGCCGCAGACCAGCGACGACCATTGTAGATCGTCTGCTCCATGGGGCCGAAGCCTTCCTGCTTCTCGCCGTTATAATCTTCGGTCACTTCGAACCCGGCTTCATGGCCTGCTTCGACGAAGGCGTGAAACAGCGGGTTGTCGCGCTTGCCCCGCTGGACGTGTAACGGCCCGTCGGTTCCGCGCCAGCCTTCCTGCCCACCTTGCGCATTTTCCATGCGCTTGAAATAGGGGAGCACATCAGCATAGGCCCAGCCTTGCGCGCCGCTTTCCGACCAGAAGTCGTAATCGCGTGCATGGCCGCGCACATAGACCATGCCGTTGATTGAGGACGAGCCGCCGAGCACCTTGCCACGTGGCGTTACAAGGCTGCGCCCGCCAATATGCGGTTCAGGTTCGGTGGAAAACCCCCAGTCATAGGTTTGCATATTCATGGGAAAGGAAAGCGCGGCGGGCATCTGGATCAGGGGCCCGACATCCGGCACGCCATATTCAATGACGATCACCGAATAACGCCCGTCTTCCGACAGCCGATAGGCCATGGCCGAACCGGCGGAGCCTGAGCCGATGATGACGAAATCCGCTTCCATACTCATGTCTCCACCGAAAGCTGAATAGAAATATAATCTTCCACCAATGTGACGGCGGATTGGGCATCAGGCGCGTCGGCACCCAGTGCATGGCGAATGTAAAGCCCGTCGATCATCGCACCCGCACCTTCGGCGATGCGGTGGGCCCGATCCCGCCCCGTGAGTTGTTCCAGCGCAAAGACCAGATTGGAATGCAGGCGGCGCGCATAAATGCGCAAAAGCCGCCGCGTGTCCTCCGACTGCTGGGCGTGGACATAGAAAGTCAGCCAGGCGGCGATGGTTTCCTGGGTGAACTGCGAGGCGGAGAAATTGACGGCGATGATGGCTGCAATGCGCTCGCGCGGCGTCTCGGTCTGCTTCACCGCCTTATTGAGATCATGGCCCAGTTCGCGCAGCAGATGGCGCATCGTGGCGAGAATGAGCTTGTCCTTGCCGCCAAAATAATGATGCGCGAGCGCAGGCGAGACGCCCGCTTCATGGGCGATCTGCGCAACTGTCACGTCCAGCGAACCGCGCTGCCCGATAGTGCGTATGGCAGCGTCGATCAGTTCGCGCCGCCGCAAGGGTTCCATCCCGATCTTCGGCATCGTCTCAATCCCTGTCCGGTTTTCAGGTCTGTTGTTCTTATTTTATCTTTGATTGACTCATCAATCAATAAAAACTCAAGCCTGTGGGAAATGCGGTTTGAATGCTGGAGCTTGAGCGGGGAGAAGACTTGCCGGGGCGTTATGTGCCGCTTACATTCATTAAATGAGCAGAGCTTTTACAAAAGAACAGGATGATGCGCCGACCGATCTCGGTGAGCGTCCGGTGAGTCCACACCGCAATCTCGTCACGCCGACCGGCCTGAAGATGATGGATGATGAGATTGCCCGCCTTCAGCGCGAGCTAGCGGAAGCGAACGTCGCCGCTGAGCGCTCGGCTATCGCGCGTATCTCGCGTGACCTGCGTTATTGGACAGTGCGCCGCGAAACGGCGGAGCTGTCAGTTCCGGATGCCGATAGCGACGTGGTGCGGTTCGGTATGACGGTAGAGCTGGAAAATCTGGACGACGGCCAAACCCGCATCTGGACGATTGTCGGCGAAGACGAGGCTGATCCGTCCAACGGCAAGATCTCGCATGTCGCACCGGTCGCCATCATGCTGTTCGGCAAACCGGCTGGCGATGTGCTGAAAATCAACGGCAAGGATTGGGAAATCGTGTCGCTGAAAGCCTAGGCTTCCAGCGACACACTATGATCGCGGAAGAAAGCGGCAGCGCCACTTTCGTCTACTTCGCTGGTTGATACCATCAGAACCAGTTGAATCACATCTTCTTGCCCGGCCTCAAGGCTGTAGCCGTTGAAATAGAGAAACAAGTCCGCTGCGGCGAGGCCTGTTCGTTTGTTGCCGTCTATAAACGGATGATTTTTCAGTAAGCCGAACAGATATGCCGCTGCTAGATCGAAGAGATCAGGCGTGCCATAGGCTTCTTTTTGAAGTGGACGTGCGAGTGCAGAATCCAGCAAGCCTGAATCCCGTATGCCCGCCGCACCACCGTGCAAGCGTAGCTGCTCCTGATGCAGCGCCTCGATAAAAGACCGCGAATGAAAATCAATCATTTCGCGAGGACGCGATAGGCCGTT
Organism: Ochrobactrum sp. 19YEA23; assembly: GCF_029909865.1. NCBI lineage: Bacteria > Pseudomonadati > Pseudomonadota > Alphaproteobacteria > Hyphomicrobiales > Brucellaceae > Ochrobactrum > Ochrobactrum sp. 19YEA23. The sequence continues at coordinate 984,436 of NZ_JASAMQ010000001.1, forward strand.
TCGTACTTCTTCATCCGCTCGCGTGCGACCTGCATCTTTTTCTCAAAGACATCCGGATCATCTGCGCTGCGCGTCAGTTTCAGACCGTTCTCGTCTTCGATCAGAACGAGCGTATCTCCCGCTCTCAAATTAAGCCGGTCGAGCACTTCCTTGGGCAGGATCACGCCTTCGGAATTGCCGATCTTGCGCAAAGTGACGTTCATGGCTTTTCTCCTATGTTATAACCGATGATATAACATAGTTGCGCCCTTGTCGAGCGGCCGTTTACAGCCAGCCCTTGCGGCGGAAATAATAGAGCGGCAACAGGGCGGAGGCGATCATCAGTCCGAGCGCCATTGGATAGCCCCAGGGTGACGTCAGTTCCGGCATGAAGGAAAAGTTCATGCCGTAGATGGAGGCCACCAGCGTTGGCGGCATGAAGCCCACGGCAGCCACCGAGAAGATCTTGATGATGGCGTTTTGCTCGACGGAAATCAGTCCAACGATGGTGTCGAGCAGGAAGGTGACCTTGTTGGACAGAAAGTCCACATAAGCGGTCAGCGATTGCATGTCGCGTTCGAGCGACTTGATCCAGGAGCGCGTTTCCTTCTTGCCGGTCGCGGGATTGCTGGTTGCCGAGAGGTAGACCAGCATGCGGCTGATGCCTGCGAGACTTTCACGCATGCGCGACAAAAACGTTCCCTGACCACCGATCTGGGTCAGGATGTGCCGGAAATCCTGCGTCGTCATCGGCCGCGCCTTTGGCTGGCGGCGATAGATCGAGTGCGATGCGGCGTCAATTTTACCGGCCACGCCTTCCAGAATATCCGCCAGGCGGTTGGTCGTGGCTTCGGTAATGCCAAGCATGATCGAAAGCCCGGTGCATTTGGCAGAAATCAGCCCGTTGCCGGGCTTGGTGGAGCGCAGAATATAGGTCGTGAAGGATTTGGGGTCCGCATAGCGCACGGTGATCAGGCGTGAGCCGTGCAGAATGAAAGTCACTGGCGCCAGTTCACGATGGTCGAGATCGACCGCATGGAGAATAGGCACTGTGAGATACTGCGCGCCGTTTTCCATATAGAAGCGGCTCGATTCCTCGATCTCCGTCATGTCTTCACGGGTGGGGATCGAAATGCCGGTCCACGCTTCGACGATGTGATCTTCGTTGACGCCGGGTGTGGAGAGGTCGATCCAGATCACGTTATCAGGTAATGGCGTGCCCGGTTCGATTTCCGTTTTTTCGAGATGGTCACCGGAAAGGCTGTAGAGCGTGATCATGCTGGCACCTGCTGGCTGCGTATGAAAATCCAATCTGCGCGAGAATTCTTAGAGCATTTTGAAGCCAATTGAAAACATTTGCCTGCACACAAATGTGGGATTAGCGCTGCACTGTGGCTTTGGCAGCAGTGGTGTATCCCTGTCTGTTGACAGTTCGGTCCGCCTTCGTTAATTCATCAAGTCATCCGATGAATTTGGAGCGCCTATGAAGACGGTTTCACGCAAAAGCCTGACGGAAGCGGCGACGCAATCCATTCGTTCCGAAATCACCTCGGGTCGTTGGGCTGTGGGCGAGCAATTGCCGAACGAAGCCCAGCTTTCGGCGCGGCTTGGCGTCAGTCGCGGTACGGTGCGCGAGGCTGTCAGGGCGCTGGTGGCCCAAGGTATGCTGGAGACGCGGCAAGGCTCGGGCACCTATGTTCGTTCTAAGGCTGACACGGCGCGCAGTCTCAATCGCATCCGCCATACAAGCCTGCATGACAGGCTTGAAATGCGCGCCGCGCTGGAAGTCGAAGCTGCGCGCCTTGCCGCGCAGCGCATCACGCCGCAGACGATTGCTCATCTGGAAGCCGTGCTGGCCTCACGCGGATTGCGCGAAGATACTGACCGGATGACATTCGTCGAGCGCGATTTTGCATTCCATGAAGCCATCGCTGCCGCTTCCGGCAATCATGCACTGATCGAGGTCTATGGCTTCTTTTCCGCATCGATCCGCGAATCCATTGAAGCCACATTGGACGGCGAACTGCCGGAGCCGGACTTTGAGGCGCATCGGCAGATCATCGAAGCCATTGCCACCGGCGACCCGGACAAGGCCAGCGCGACGGTTCGTCGTTTTCTGGCCCCCTTGATTGAAGAACTGGAGAGGTTGCTCGCATCATGAGCCGCATAAACGCCGTGCCGCCCACAGCACGGGAGGAACACATCATGACATCTCAGGTAGAGCAGCCAGAGCCACTCGTCGACGCAGAAGCGGACAGTGTGCCGCCGCCATTGGTGCCCGAAACGCCGAGCAAGGCCACGCGCATCCTGCTGGGGCTGAGCCTCGTGCTGATTGCCGCCAATCTGCGTCCGGTATTTTCCAGCGTTTCCGTGCTTCTGCCGGAAATCATCGATGGCACCGGCATGTCATCGCTCGCCGCAGGCGTGCTGACTACCTTGCCGGTTGTCTGCCTTGGCGCATTCGCCCCGTTTTCGCCGCGTCTTGCGCAGCGTTTCGGAGCCGAGCGTGTGCTTCTGGCGGTGCTGGCGGTCTTGACCATTGGTACTGCGCTGCGTGGTCTCGGATCTTTCTGGTCGCTCTATATGGGCGCAACGCTTGCTGGTGCGGCGATTGCCATGGGCAATGTGCTGCTGCCGGGTGTGGTGAAGCGCGATTTTCCAAAAACCGCTGCGATCATGACCGGCCTTTACACGATGGCGCTTTGCGGCGGAGCGGCTTCCGCGGCTGGCTTCACGATCCCGATCAAAAACATGCTCGGCGGTTCGTGGAATCTTGCTCTGGCGTTCTGGGCGGTTCCGGCTGCGCTGGTGCTCGTGCTGTGGTTGCCGCAGGCGCTGCGCAGCAAACACAATGTTGCGCATTCAGGCTTCCGCGTCGTTGGTCTGTGGAACGATGCGCTTGCCTGGCAGGTGACGCTGTTCATGGGGCTGCAGTCGTCAACAGCCTATATTGTGTTCGGCTGGCTCGCGCCAATCCTGCGTGAGCGGGGCATGAGCCCGGCTGCGGCGGGCGGTCTGGTGTCGTTTTCGATCATGGCGCAGGTCGTGACATGCTTGCTGATACCGTCGATTGCCGTGCGCCAGAAAAGCCAGAGTTTCATCAATGTGTTTCTCTGCGCCTGCGCATCGCTTGCACTGATCGGTTTTCTCTATCTGCCGGAATGGAGCTTCTGGCTTCTGGCCATCATTCAGGGCATCGGGCAGGGCGGGCTGATCGCGGCTGCAATGATGGTGATCGTGCTGCGCTCACCGGATTCGCACACGGCGGCGCATCTGTCCGGTATGGCGCAATGCGTCGGCTATATTCTCGCGGCCATTGGCCCGCTGCTGGTGGGCGTGATCCACAGCGCCACGGGAAGTTTCGCCGCCTGCGGCCTGTTCTTCGCAGTGCTGGGATTGGGCGCTGCCGTCAATGGCTGGCTTTCAGGACGCGCCCGCCATGTCGGGGCGAGGACTGTGCAGAAGGATGCATAAACAAAAACCCCGGCTATCAAGCCGGGGTTTTTCGTTGCGAAATGTATGTACTCAGATGAACTGGCCGAGACCCGGGATCGAGCCGATCACGGCATCGACAGGCTCGTCGCCAGCCTTTTCCTTGGCGAAGCGGATTGTTTCCTTGGCAACGCCGGAAATCTCACCCATGCCGAGACCAGCACCCATGAGCTGCGAGCCGAGGCCCATCACGCCGCCCATCAGATTGGACAGGAAACCGCCGCCCTTGACCTGTGCAACGGCTTCGGTAGCACCGGGGATTGCGGCCAGAAGCTGCTGAACCTGCTCCTCCGGACCTTCTTTCTGAAGGAATGCGAGGATCATGCCGACAGACTTTTCCGCCGTCGCGGCATCGATGCCGACATTCGAGGTGATGCGTGCGATCAGTTCTTCCATGGAAACTCTCCCAAAAATCTTACGTTTACGTAATATGCATTCTCGCTATCGCTTTGCAAGCAGGTCCGGATCAAAATTATAGGGAATTTTTTCAGCTCTTATGACAGCAAAAACGGTTCTCTATCCGCAGCGTCGGCTTTATCGTTGTCGCATGACGGGACGGCGTCTATATCTGACAAGAGTGCGGCTCTGGATGTGCCGGTCGAAATAAGGAGCAAATCGCCTAATGACTGCTGACGACGCTATTTTTCTTGGTGCAAGCCGCAAGCCTGACGATTCCTACCAGCAGCCGGAATATCTGGCGCTGAAATATGGCAACAGGCACGGTCTGGTCACCGGCGCGACGGGTACGGGCAAGACCGTGACCCTTCAGGTGCTGGCGGAAAGCTTTTCCGCTGCTGGCGTTCCGGTCTTCTGCGCCGACATCAAGGGCGATCTGTCGGGCATTGCCGCTGTCGGCGTGGCGAATGACGGCCTGACCAAGCGGGCCGAGGAAATCAAGCTCGATCCTTATCAGCTGCGCGCATCTCCGGTCATTTTCTGGGACATTTTCGGCGAGCAGGGCCACCCGGTTCGCGCCACCATTTCCGAAATGGGGCCATTGTTGCTGTCGCGTCTCATGAACCTGACGGAAGCGCAGGAAGGCGTGCTCAACATCGCCTTCCGCCTGTCTGACGAAGAGGGGCTTCTGCTGCTCGATCTGAAGGATCTGCAGGCAATCCTCAAGGAAATGGCGGAGCGTTCCACCGAGCTTTCGGGTAAATACGGCAACGTCAACAAGGCGTCGGTTGGTGCGGTGCAGCGGTCGTTGCTGGTGCTGGAGCAACAGGGTGGCGCGAAGTTCTTTGGCGAACCGGCTTTGACAATTGCCGACCTGATGCGCACGACGACGGATGGGCGCGGCGTGGTCAGCGTGCTTGCCGCCGACAAGCTGATGATGAGCCCGCGTCTATATTCGACCTTCCTGCTCTGGCTGATGTCGGAACTGTTCGAGGCGCTGCCGGAAGTGGGCGACCCGGACAAGCCAAGGCTCGTCTTCTTCTTCGACGAGGCCCATCTTCTGTTCGATGAAGCGCCCAAGGCGCTGGTTGATCGTGTCGAACAGGTCGTTCGTCTCATCCGTTCCAAGGGCGTCGGCGTCTATTTCGTGACGCAGAACCCGCTTGATGTGCCGGAAACAGTGCTGGCCCAGCTTGGCAACCGCGTGCAGCATGCGCTGCGCGCCTATACGCCGCGCGAGACCAATGCGGTGAAAACCGCCGCCGATACGTTCCGTCCCAATCCGGACTTCAAGACGTTCGACGCGATCACCAATCTTGCAACCGGCGAGGCGCTGGTCTCGACCTTGCAGGCCAAGGGCGTGCCGTCCATGGTGCAGCGTACATTGATCCGCCCGCCATCGTCGCGCATCGGCCCGTTGACGCCGGAAGAGCGCGCCAAGATCATTGCCGCAAGCCCGGTTTCCGGCCAGTACGATACGCTTGTGGATCGCGATTCCGCATTCGAGATGCTGGCGCGCAAGGCGCAGAACGCGACGGTCGAGCAGCAGAAAACCAAGCAGGAAGAGGAAGGCGGCGGCGGAATACTGGGCGATCTTCTCGGCACTGCATTGGGCACGGGCAAGCGCTCCGGTCGTCAGACCGTTGCGGAAACGGCCATGAAGTCCGTCGTGCGTACGGTCGGCAATTCGCTGGGTCGCGCATTGGTGCGCGGCATTCTCGGCAGTTTCAAGAAATAAGGGAGTAGGGGAATAGGGGAGTAAGGCAGTATGTTGCCCTCCCCATTCTTTCACGCTGGTGCTCTGGAAGAGCTGCGTGAATCCACCCAATAATGGGTTATTCGACATTGCTAATGTCGATTTACGGCAGAGAATTTTCTGCCTAATGTCCGCTTGCCCGATCTTGGGCGGGGCGGGATAACAGCATGAAACTATTGAAAATTTTTGGCATGGCGTCCGCCGTGTTCTTGACGTTTGCCGGTGTTTCAAAGGCCGACGATCTGGTCTTCAAACTGAAGAACGGCACCAACTCCACATTGACCCATTTCTATACGTCGCCGGTCGGCGTCAACAATTGGGAAGGTGAAGTTTTCGGCGATCAGGTTCTGGAGCCGGGCGAAACCATCGAAATCACCATCGCTGACGGTCGCCGCGTTTGCAAATACGACATGCGGTTCGAATTTCAGGATAGTGACGACCTCGACACCACCACCGACACGCAAGACTTGTGCGAACTCGGTTCCTATACGATCGAGGAATAGTTTAGTTTAGGCGGGGGCGCCGCGGCTGGGTCGAAAGGCCCGGCCGCTTTTTTATATGTTGAAGAGTTTTTTGGCCGCGCCGTGCATGCCCTTGCTGATCGCCGCAAATTTCAGCGCTTGCCACTGACGATAATCCTGCACCAGCGTGGCTGAGATCCAGCAGTCACCGCGGTTGCCGGGGCGTTCCCATCCGATCAGCCCGGCATCGCGCGCGCGCGCCAGAATCCGCGCCGTGTTGCTCTGCGACATGCGATAGCGCGTCGATATGGCGTTGGAGGTGACTTTGCCGATCCATGCCCGGTCGCCGGAAAATGTCCATGGAGCGCGGGATGCAACATCGTGCAGGATGTTGTTGCCGGATTCCGAATGGGTGAAATTCGCGATGCTGGGCTGCGGACGGCACCAGTCGCTATTGTGCAGCACATCGCGCGTCATGATCGGTTGGGCATAGCGCAACATGTCTGGATGGCGGAGCATAAGCGCTGCCCGGTTGCCGTTATCCATACGGTCGATTGCAATGAGATGGGTGGTCAGCCACAGGCGGATCAGCTCTTCCGTGGCAGTGCAGGCGCGGAAAAGATGCTGCCTGCGATCCCGGGTCGGAAGCGGTTCGATGAAATTGTAGTGCCGGGTTTCCTGAAGAAAGGCCAGCGTGGTGTTCTTGCTGGCAATCGGCGTGCCTTTCAGGAAGTTGAGCAGATTGGTCGGTGAGATCGGCGGATTGCGCGGATCGGTCTGATGTTCGAAATGCACCGCGAAAGTCGCCTGACTCAATAGCCATTTCTGCATATCGGAAAGATAGCGCACCTCTCGCGGCAGCTCAGCCGTGATGGCCAGAAGTTCACTGGCGGTCGTTTGCAGGCAATCGTGAAAGCGCTCGTTGCGGACAAGGTCCGCAGGATTGAATATGGCCGGTATGTCGGTATAGGCGAGAGCCGCAGCTGCTGTATGCATGATGATAAGCTTGCATCAGGTGGAGTTTATTGCCGCTAATATATTTCCCCGTTTTGAACAAGGTGAAAACGCGCCGGATCGGAAGTCTCTCTGACGCAGACTGCTTAAAAGAAAACCCCGGAGCAGGGGATGCTCCGGGGTTTTCTTTGGAATTGTCTCGTCCGTCTTCGTCTTACATGACGAGGATAGGCGACTTCGGCGGCACGCGATCATAAAGATCGATGATATCCCGATTGAGGAAGCGCACGCAGCCCGACGAAACCGCCTTGCCGATGGACCACCATTCCGGATTGCCGTGCAGGCGATAGAGCGTGTCCTTGCCGTCCTGGAAAATATAGAGCGCACGCGCGCCGAGCGGGTTCTTGAGGCCTGGAGCCATGCCGCCATTGGCAGCACTGTACTGGACCAGTTCCGGCTGGCGGGCGACCATTTCATCCGGCGGCGTCCAGCGTGGCCACTGGCGCTTGTACTGGATCACAGCGCGACCGGACCATGCAAAACCTTCGCGACCGATACCGACGCCATAGCGCAGCGCCTGACCGTTATCGAGCACAAGATAGCAGAAGCGGTTGGCAGTATCGATGACCAGCGTGCCGGGCATTTCGCCGGTCGGGTCCTGCACGACCTGACGCAGATAGCGCTTATCCATCTTCTGGATCGGAATTGCCGGAAGCTGGAAGCCGCCATCATTGACGGAGGCATACATCTGCTCCCAGCCGCCAAAGGACGAATCCACATTGGCCTGCGGCGTCCTGTTGATCGGGTTGCCCGACGCATCGACGTCGATGATAGGTACATTCTGTCCCAACTGGGCGCAACCGGCGAGACCGGCAGCCGCAGTGGCAGTCATTGCCGTCAGGAAAGAGCGGCGGGTGAGGGTCGTTTGCATAAGAAAACCAGATTAGTGACGGGAGGGTTATGAATACAGCAATCAGGGTTAACGAAGTGCGACCAAACCAGATGTGGTAGAGGCGCGGTAGGAGGAAGGCACTGACCTGGGCGGTGTTTTTCGCCAAGTCTCGAATTCGACTGATCGGAAAACGCCTTAGAATTGTGGCGTCGAGCCGGTCTGAATACGGCCTAAACGTGGCGAAAAGCCACCCGCAGGGCGCGTGTTGCAGCCACGCCACAATTTTGCGGGCAATCGACCTGTTTGTCGAAAGCCGGATAATTCAAATTTTAGTGAAATACCCAATTAGTTCTGCGCGGGTGTGTGCGCTTTCAGCCAAGAAGCTGGAGACTCGGCAGAATGAGGGCAGGTGGGAACTGACGATACTCATCCGGCTGGTTCGACCGATTGATCCAGACGCCGCGCATGCCAAACTTGACCGCACCTGCCACATCCCAGCGATTGGACGACTGGAAGGAAATTGCGGAAGGATAAAGCCGCCATTGCATGGTGATCAGCTCATAGGCGGAAGGTGATGTCTTGTACTTGCGCACGGCATCAACCGAAACGACATCATCCAGCAGAACGTCGAGTGCAGCCGACTTCACGGCGGCTTCCAGCATGGCGGGAGAACCATTGGAAAGGATGGCAAGTCGCGCGCCACGATCCTTGAGGTGCTTGAGCGCGGCTGGCACTTCCGGATAGCAGTCGAGTTTCCAGTAAGCGTCGAGCAGGTCGTTGCGCAGCGACGGATCGACGGACGGATAGCGCGCAAAGGCGAAATCGAGAGAATCTTCCGTCAGTTTCCAGAAATCGCTGTAAGCGCCCATCAGGCTCAGCACCCATGAATATTCAAGCTGCTTGGCGCGCCAGAGTTCAGAAAAGGCACGTCCATCGGGACCAGCCTTGTCCGCATGCCGCCGAACTGCCGAATGGACATCGAACAATGTGCCATAGGCATCGAAGACATAGGAACTAATTGGGCCGGACACGGTTACTCCTTTACTGATGCGGTGATGCGGAAATTCTCAATGGGGTTCATCCTACTGTGATTTCAATAATATTTCATTGCCGCTCACGCGGTTGGGGCCTATGTAGAGTCCGCACGCTATTTATCGGGTAGGCAACACATTGCCCGCCGCGCGTTGAGAGATAAAGAGGAGAGTTTCCAATGGCTTTCGAACTGCCCGCCCTTCCATATGACTACGAAGCACTTGCGCCTTTCATGTCGCGTGAGACGCTTGAACTGCACCACGACAAGCACCATCAGGCTTATGTCACCAATGGCAACAAGCTGCTTGAAGGTTCCGGCCTTGAAGGCAAGAGCCTGGAAGAGATCGTCAAGGAAAGCTACGGCAAGAATCAGGGCCTCTTCAACAATGCCGGCCAGCACTACAACCACATCCATTTCTGGAAGTGGATGAAGAAGGACGGCGGCGGCACGAAGCTGCCGGGCAAACTTGAAAAGGCAATTGAATCCGATCTCGGCGGCTACGCCAAGTTCCGTGAAGATTTCATCGCAGCTGGCGTCGGCCAGTTCGGTTCGGGCTGGGCATGGCTCTCGGTCAAGGACGGAAAGCTGGAAATCTCCAAGACCCCGAACGGCGAAAATCCGCTGGTTCATGGCGCAAAGCCGATCCTCGGCGTGGATGTGTGGGAACACTCCTACTATGTCGATTACCGCAACCTGCGTCCGAAGTATCTCGAAGCTTTCGTCGACAGCCTGATCAACTGGGACTACGTTCTGGAAATGTACGAACAGGCATAATGCCAAGGCATTGATGCTATGTGATGAGCCCCGCCAAAGCGGGGCTTTTCTTTGGGCGCTTGTCGACGCTTGGAATTCTCAAGATTGCTTGTATCTCATACAGATACGTTTTGAGGATGTTGGAAATTAAATAGTACTTTTTTACTCAAGTATTTCACGTTATCGTGATGTGAATGTATAAATCTCCGTAGAGAACGCGTTCTACTTTTACAGCAATCGATATGTTCGATCCGATCATTGCAATGGCAGGGATTGTATCGGATATTCGGTCAAGGGATGAGTTTTGTTCATTTTAAATGCGGAGGACTACATGCGTTTGTTTTTTCCTGCACTTGGTTCTGTGGCAGTGCTCGTCGCCAGTATCGGTCTGGCGCAGGCTGACGCGATTGCGGATCGTCAGGCCATCATGAAGGATATGGGCCGCTCGGTGGGCCAGATCGCGCCGGTCGTCAAAGGTGAGAAACCGTTCGAGGCCGCTGCGGTTCTGGCTGCACTTGAGAAGATCGATGCCGACGCCAAGAAGCTGGATGTCGATACGCTGTTCCCTGCTGGTTCGGATAAGGGCGATACGGAAGCTTCGCCGAAAATCTGGGAAGACAAGGACGAATTCGTCAAGCATGTCGAAAAATTCCGCGCCGATGCCGCAGCTGCTGTGGCTGCCAAGCCGCAGGATGTCGATGCGCTGAAAACGGTATTCCAGCAGGTTGCCGCCAATTGCGGTTCCTGCCATCAGGCCTTCCGCGTCAAGAAAAACTGATAGGCTTCGATAAAATCGGCAGTTTCGCTTGATAGTGAAACTGCCGCAATGGAATGGGTAGGATGGTCCGCAAACTGGCATATGCCGCGGGCGCTGTGCTTGTCATCGGCGCTGCCGCCTTCTGGATTCTGACCACACCGCGAAAGGTGGATAGCGCCGTTCTGGCTTCAATGAAGCCCGGCGATGCTGTCAAAGGCGAGCAGGTTTTCTGGGCGGGCGGCTGCGCATCCTGCCATGCTGCGCCGGGTGCTGCGGGCGATGCGCGCAAGGTGCTTGCGGGCGGCCATAAGCTGGTCTCGGATTTCGGCACCTTTATCGTGCCGAACATCTCGCCATCCGAGCAGGGGATCGGCACCTGGACCATCCAGGATTTTGCCAATGCCATGCTGAAAGGCGTGGGCAAGCGGGGCGAGCATCTCTACCCGTCCTTTCCCTACACGTCCTACACCCGCATGAAGCCGCAGGATGTGGCCGATCTCTATGCCTATATGAAGACGCTGCCCGCATCGGACAATGTCGCGGCACCGCACAAGCTTGGCTTTCCGTTTAACATTCGTCGCAGTCTTGGCGTCTGGAAGCACCTCTACCTGTCGGATGCCCCGGCAGTTGCTATCGCCGACGCATCGGACCTCGTGAAGCGCGGCCAATATCTGACCGAGGCGCTGGGACATTGTGGCGAGTGCCATACGCCGCGCAATATCATTGGCGGTCTGCAAACCGGTCAATGGCTGGCGGGCGCATTGTCGGCAGAGACAGGCAGCGACGGCAAAAAGAGCGTCGTCCCGAATATCACGACGGGCGAGGGCGGCATCGGCGACTGGAGCGAAAACGATATCGCCTATGCGCTGCAAAGCGGCTTCACGCCCGACTTCGATTCGCTGGGCGGATCGATGACCGACGTGGTATCGAATATGGTGCATCTGACCGAGGCCGACCGCAATGCAATCGCGGCCTATCTGAAAGCCATTCCGCCACATGCGAACGGCTATAAAGCTCCGTAGCTGAGTTTAGAGCGCGTTTCGATCTGATTGAATCAGATCGGCGCTCTAATTCTTTGTTTTAACGCGCATCTTTGCCGAAAACCGTTTCACACTTTTCGGGATGCTCTCTATGCAGTCTTGATTTCTTCCAACTCGAGTTCCTCGATCATAGTTTGCCGCATGACGAATTTCTGGATTTTTCCGGTAACGGTCATGGGGAACTGATCGACAAAGCGGATATGCGCCGGGATTTTGTAATGGGCGATCCGCTGCTGGCAAAAGCTGACAAGTTCTGCTTCATTCAGGCGTCCGTCCTGACTGAGCTTGACCCATGCGCAGATGACTTCGCCGAACCGGCGGTCGGGAACGCCAAAGATCTGCACATCGCTGATGGCCGGATGGGTAAACAGGAACTCTTCAATCTCGCGTGGATAAATGTTCTCGCCGCCACGGATGATCAGATCCTTGATGCGCCCGACAATGTTGCAATAGCCTTCCGCATCGATGGTGGCGAGGTCGCCAGTATGCATCCATCCAGCATCATCAACAGCGCCCGCCGAGCTTTGCGGATCGTTCCAGTAGCCGCGCATGACACTGTAGCCCCGCGTCAGCAACTCACCCTTTTCGCCGCGCGGAACAATCCGTCCGTCCGCATCGATGATCTTCACTTCCAGATGCGGGTGAATGCGGCCGACAGTTGAAACACGCCGTTCCAGCGGATCGTTGGTCGAACTCTGGAAACTGACGGGGCTTGTTTCTGTCATGCCATAAGCGATGGTGATTTCGCTCTGGTGCATTTCATGGATCACCCGGCGCATGACTTCGACCGGGCAGGGCGATCCGGCCATGATACCGGTGCGCAGGGTCTGAAGATCAAACTTTGCGAATTCAGGGTGCTCCAGCATGGCGATGAACATGGTTGGCACACCATGCAGCCCGGTGCAGTGTTCATCCTGCACGGTCTGTAAGGTCAGGAGCGGATCGAAACTGTCATTTGGGATGACCATGCAGGCGGCATGGGTCATGCAGGCAAGATTGCCGAGCACCATGCCGAAGCAATGATAGAACGGCACCGGAATGCACAGCCGGTCCTGTTCGGTCAGGCGCATCGCTTCGCCAACAAAGAAGCCGTTGTTCAGAATATTGTGGTGGGAGAGGGTGGCACCCTTGGGGCTGCCTGTGGTGCCGCTGGTGAACTGGATGTTGATCGGATCGTCGAATTGCAGCTCTTCCGAGAGCTGTAGCAGTTCGTCACGCGCCGCTTCATCGCCAGCCGTGGCGACTGCGTCGAAATTCATCATGCCATCGGTCTGTTCTTCGCCAAGGCGGATCACACAGCGCAAGGCAGGCAGGCGCTGTGACACCAGATGGCCGGGGCGGGCACTGTCGAGTTCCGGCACGATGGAGCGCAGTATATCGAGATAATTGCTGGTTTTGAGCGATGGCGCGAGGATGAGTGCCGCGCATTCAACCTTGGCAAGCACATATTCCAGTTCATGCGCCCGGTAGGCAGGATTGATGTTGACGAGGATCAGGCCCGCTTTGGCCGTGGCAAACTGCGTCAGTATCCATTCCAGGTTGTTCGGCGACCAGATGCCGACCCGTTCGCCGGGGCGCAGGCCGATCGCGAGAAGACCAGCCGCAAGGGCGTCAACGCGGGCGTTCAGTTCTGCATAGGTCAGGCGGATATTCTGGTGGCGCACGACCACGGCTGGCCGGTCAGGGTGTTGTTCAGCGATGCGGTCAAGATGATTGCCAATCGTATCGCCGATCAGAAGTCGGTCACTCGCGCCATGAACATAGCTCGCCTGCTGCATATTCGATCCTCCCAAATCGATTTCAGCCCCCCGATAGTGTTCCGCTCTTTCCCGTCACGCGACCGCGCTTTGGATAAACGCATCCTCCGACAATGATATTGCCATTTTATGGTGCTGCAAAAAATTGCAGTTTCTTGGGCCAATTTTAGCGCTTGGTGCAGCGGGCAACCGTCGCCGGGCCGGCATTGGTGTATTTGCTCTGCATCGTATAGAGCCAGCCCTTGCATTCGGACACGCTGGTGAAACAGCGCACGCGATCCACCGGAACAATTCCGTCCATGCTGACCATGGGGGAATCGTCAACGCCGCTGAACTGGCCGAAGATAATGCCGCTGCCACGCGGCGGCGCACTGCAACGCCGTCCGGCATATTCGCTCACATCCTTGCGCACTTGTGCCTGTGCGCCTGTGGTGGCGGGCACAAGGGCTGGAAGCGCCAGTGCAAGGCTCGCCAGAAAAGTCACGCATCCGGTTTTCATGATCCAATCTCCGTGACGATATTCAATAGGCAATAGTATAGGGCGTTGAGGGCCGGACGTGTAGCTTATTTTAACTTGCTCCAGCGAGGTAAACCCGCTGGAGCCTGATATGTGTTTCAGCCTTCGAAGCCTGGAACCTTGCCAACGACTTTCAGTGCAAAAGCCTGCGTATAGGCGACTTCTTCCAGCCGCGAGAAGCGCCCTGAAGCACCGGCATGACCCGCATCCATATTGATGCGGAACAAGACCGGATGGTCATCGGTTTTCAACTCGCGCAGCCTGGCGACCCATTTCGCCGGTTCCCAATAGGTGACGCGGGGATCGGTCAGGCCTGCGACAGCCAGAATGGCCGGATAGGCCTGCGCTGTCACATTGTCGTAAGGCGAATAGGCGGCGATGGTGCGATAATCCGCTTCCGAGGCAATCGGGTTGCCCCATTCCGGCCATTCAGGCGGGGTGAGCGGCAGCGTATCGTCGAGCATGGTGTTCAGCACGTCGACGAACGGCACTTCCGCGATGATACCGCCGAAGGCTTCCGGCGCGAGATTTGCAATCGCACCCATCAGCATGCCGCCAGCCGACCCGCCATGGGCGACGATGCGGTCATGGCTGGTGAAGCCTTCGCCGACCAAATGCTTGGCGGCGGCGATGAAGTCGGTGAAGGTGTTCGTCTTCTTGTCGCGCTTGCCGTTTTCGTACCAGGCGAAACCCTTGTCCTTGCCGCCGCGAATATGCGCGATGGCATAGACGAAACCGCGATCCACCAGTGACAGGCGCGATGTGCTGAAGCTTGCCGGAATGGTGATGCCATAGGAGCCATAGCCGTAGAGCAGGCACGGGGCAGAGCCGTCCAGCTTGGTATCCTTGTGATAAAGGATAGAGACCGGCACCAGCTCGCCATCGGCTGCGGGCGCAAGAATGCGCCGCGTCACATAATCGTCGATCACATGACCCGAAGGCACTTCCTGCGTCTTCAGGAGCGTCCGCTCGCGCGAGCGCATATTGTAGTCGAAGAGCTGTTCCGGTGTCGTCATCGACGAGTAGGAGAAGCGGATGACGTCGGTGTCATATTCAGCGCTGCCGTGCAGACCGAGCGAATAGGCTTCCTCGTCAAAGGCAATGGCGTGTTCTTCACCGGTCTTGCGATCCCGGATGACGATACGCGGCAAGCCGTTGTCGCGCTCGATCCAGACAAGATGATGCTTGTAGGCAGAGTGTGACAGGATCAGTCGGCCCGGCTTTTCCGCCACCACTTCCACCCAGTTTTCCGGCTGCGGCGCGGCAGCAGCCGTGCGCATGATCTTGAAATCCTTGGCGCCATCAGCATTGGTCAGAATGAAGAACTCGTCACCGCCGGGCGCGATATCGTATTCCGTGCCGGTCTTGCGGGCCATGATAAGTTGCGGCTTGGCCGCAGGATCATTGGCGGGCAACAACCAGCATTCTGACGTTTCGTGGTCGTGTATATCGATGAAGATATAGTCGTCCAGCGCGGAACCGCCGACGCCGAGGAAGAAGCCCGGGTCCTGTTCTTCAAAGATCAGCCGGTCTTCGGACTGCTCTGTGCCGATGCGGTGATAAAAAACCTTCGATGGGCGATGGTTTTCATCGAGACGCGTATAGAAAAAGCCGGCGCTTGCCGCATCCCACGTGCCGCCGCCATTGGTATCGGTGATGATATCCGAAAGCTCGGCCATGGTCGTGAGATCGCGAACCTTCAGCTTGTAGAATTCCGATCCCTTGTCGTCATATCCCCATATCAACAGATCGTGATTGGGAGCGTGGTCCGCCGAGGCAAGCCGGAAATAGGCCTTGCCTTCGCCTTCCTTGTCGCCGTCGAGCAGGATCGTTTCCGCACCGCCATCGCGCGGTGTGCGGATGAAATAGGGCTGCTCGCCGCCGGTGCGATAGGAAACGCCGTAAGCATAGGGACCGTCCTTCGACGGCACGGAGGAATCATCCTCCTTGATGCGTCCGCGCATTTCCGCAAACAGCGCCTTCTGGAGCGCTTCGGTGTTCTGCATCAGGCTTGCCTGATAGGCGTTTTCGGCATCGAGATGCGCGCGAATTTCCGGCGCCAGAACCGATGGGTCCTTGAATACGTCCTGCCAGTTATCTGCGCGAAGCCAGGCGTAGTCGTCTGTGCGGGTAATGCCGTGACGGGTGTCCTTATGTGGATGTTTCGGGGCGTGCGGAGGCTTTGGCAGCGAAGAGGTCTCAGACATTCAGAAATCCAACGAACATTGTTTCAAATTGTTGCGGGTCACTTTAACGACCCTTTTTAAGGCGGGTATTGATGCATATATAGTTTCGGGCATCGCCGAAAGCGAGTTGATTTCAATGAAATATATTTAAGCTATGCCTTTTTCGCGCCCGATTTTAGAGGCAGTGCTGCAACTGGTGAAATGTGTTTGTTTCGAGTCGCCAGATCATAGCAACAAGCAAAAGGCGGTTGTTGATTTTGGTTATACAAACTATGCGTGCCGTACGTTAAGACTATAAACGGTTGCTTTATCGGCAATAAACGATGCGCGTCATGATTGAGCCGATGAAATCGCCGAGGCCGGATTTCCATGGAAAGGCTTTGTTTTCACTCTTTTTATTTGTGGCGTGAAGAATAATAGGCTATTATTAATGTAGTTTCGCACAACAATTCTATTGCAAAAGACGATAGCAGTTGTTAAGTGCGGTCATAAATGAGCTAGGCAAAGTTCTGAGATACGCAATCACGACTTCAGATGTGTCATCGATGCCGAAAGTTGCGGAAAAACAAAACGATAAGAAGTAATAAAAGGAAAACCGATGGAAAATCTGGATACGCACGACGAAAGCGCAGAACTGCTTCTGAGCCTGACCGCGGATGTTGTCGCTGCTTATGTTGGCAATAATTCGATTCGTGCGGGTGAGTTGCCGATGTTGATCGCAGATGTTCACGCTGCTTTCAAGCGCCACGTTGAACGCGAAGAAGCGCCAGTTGTCGTCGAAAAGCCGAAGCCTGCCGTCAACCCGAAGAAGTCGGTTCATGACGACTACATCATCTGCCTCGAAGACGGCAAGAAGTTCAAGTCGCTGAAGCGTCATCTGATGACCCACTACAGCATGACCCCGGAACAGTACCGCGAAAAGTGGGATCTCGATCCTAACTATCCGATGGTTGCTCCGAACTATGCTGCTGCTCGTTCGCGTCTGGCAAAGAAGATGGGTCTCGGCCGCAAGCCGAAGGGCGCTTAATCAGCGATCCTGACGGCGCATCGCGAGAACTGTGAAGCGGTTTTTGTGTAACGATGTGCTGGACTGAAAAATTAAGAGCGTGCCCGATCTGCTACCGGCAGGACAGGGCGCGCTCTTTGCGTTTCAGGGGTAACTGTTTTGACGAATATCCCGTCGCGCAGTTTATCTTTGTGAAATGGCGCGGGTCGTCTCATGCAATCTCGCACCTTTGCTTATGACTGCCGTTCGACCCCCTCGTATGAATGCCTCTTCTTTGACCGTAACCTTGTCGTGCTCCACGCGCCGCGTCGCAAGCGCCAAGCCGCTCTTTGCCTTCAAGCCTGTCGAGCGCCTGCTTCAGGGCGATGTGGCGATTGAGATCGTAGCTCCAGTGGCCGTTGGTGCCCTTGAGGCGCTCACGCTCGATCAGTCGTGTCAGGCGGCGCACCGCCTGCTGCGTTTCCGGTTCTGATGCTTGCTCAAGCCGGTCAATGTCGATTCCCGCCATGATTTGCAGAGCCGCACGTTGCATGGCGCTCATCCGGTCTCGTTCACGCTCAGTAAGAAAGGTTTTGCGGGCCTGTTCCAGCGCTATTTTCATGAACGTCATCCTTGTTTGTTTATGCAAACAGGATGGGTGAATTCTGAATGGTGTGGATAATATTCCTACAACCTGAGAAGACAATTTGACGGGCGCGCAGCCATGCCGTTTATTATTTGTGTTGGTGCGCACGCATACGGATAGGGAAAATCTCTATCGAAAGCAATTTGATAGGAAGTGTCGGCTGGAAGGTCGCCGTATCTCGCGAGCATGGATAGCGAAAAGCGTTCTTTAGCGGTACCGCTCCGACCATCCCAAAGTCTATCCCGCAAACTTATCCTCCCTTGCAATTTCCTCATTATAAGAAGATATTCCTATTCAGATGAGGGAAGATGAATGTCTTTGGAACTATCGGATGTCATTCATACACGGGCGGATGCTTTTGAAGCGTTGCGGTTGATCGCGGCCCGGCATGAGAGGCCCCTTCTTCTCGACACGGTTGAAGGAACGACGGATCGGGAGCGGGAGGAGCACAGTGTGCAATTGTGCGAGACGCTGATCGACCTTCTGGTGGCGTCGTTCGGTGTGGACGGCAAGGAGCTGCGCGCGCCGACGCGTTGTCGGCGTAATGTGGCGCGCATCCGGCAGATCGGGATGTATGTGGCGCATACATCGTTCGGTCTGGCGATGCGTGAGGTTGCGGTGGGCTTTGCGCGAGATCGCACGACGGTGATGCATGCCTGCCACCTCGTGGAGGATATGCGCGACGATGTCGATTTCGACGCCATCGTGACCGCCTTTGAGCGCATCGTGAATTCGGCTTTTTCGACCTGGAGGATGGCGGCATGACCACACAATTTTCGACGTCCGAAATGCGCGTGCTGCGCTTCCTGAAAACCGGGGCCTGCGAGATGCAGGATTCGGTTCGCGAGATGCATATGCTGCTGGTCGGTGAGCAGGGGTCGATTGCTGTTGCCCGGGATGAAATGGCCGCCATGTGCAACAAGGGTTTGCTTCAGATGGAGGGTCAGAAGCTGGCCCTTTCCGGCAAGGGGCGTGGGAGCGCAAAATCCACCAGAAAGACGCGGCGCGAACCAATAGCAAGTGCCGCTCGGGTGACGACGCCGGTTGAACTGGCATCGGGGGAGACGGTCGAAGTTAATCTGGCGGAATCGCCGCTGGCCATGCTCTATCGACGCAAGGGCGCGGATGGAAATGCCTTCATATCGGAGGATGAGTTCCACGCCGGGGAACGCTTGCGGGCGGATTTCACGCGGGGCTCGCTAATGCCGTCAATCACATCACGCTGGGATATCGGCGTTGGCGGCGGCGGGCGTGGCGGCGCGGGCGGCATGGCGGAACTGACCGATATTGCTCTTGCCAGTCGAATGCGGGTGGAGCGGGCGCTGGAGGCGGTCGGGCCGGAATTGAACGGTGTACTGCTTGATGTCTGCTGTTTCCTGAAAGGGCTGGAGCGCGTGGAGCGCGAGCGGCAATGGCCGGTGCGCTCCGGCAAGGTCGTATTGAAAACGGCCCTCGCCATGCTTCACCGACATTACAACCCGCCGCGCGAAAGCGACCGTCGCCGGGGCGTGGTGCTGCATTGGGGTGCGGATGGTTACCGCCCGGCAGCGCGGTCTCAAATGCGCTGAGGCCGCACGCGGATTGGTCACACCGCCTTGCTCTTCTTTGCGAGGGAACCAGCGATAATTAGCTTTTGAATATCGCTGGTTCCTTCGTAAATGCGGCAGATGCGGGCATCGCGATAAATGCGTTCGACGGCGAAATCCTTGAGATAACCATAGCCGCCGTGAACCTGAATCGCTTCCGAGGCAACTTTCTCGGCAATCTCGGAGGCGAAGAGTTTTGCCATCGCGGCTTCCGTTTTGCAGGGCTGGCCGGCATCGCGCAACCGGGCGACATAATGCAGATAGCTGCGGGCCACCTCGATTTGCGTCTGCATTTCCGCCAGCCGGAACCCGACCGCCTGATGCTCGATGATGGGTTTGCCGAATGTCTGCCGTTCCAGTGCGTAAGCATGGGCATGGTCGAACGCCGCCTGCGCCAGCCCAAGCGACTGCGCCGCGATGCCAAGGCGACCGAGTTCCAGCGTACTCATCGCCAAGGCATAGCCGCCGCCGACTTCACCCAGCACGTGGTCGTCTGCAACGAAGACATCATCGAGCTGCACCTGACAGGTTTCCGACGCGGCGAGGCCGAGCTTGTCTTCGATGCGCACGCAGACATAGCCCGGTGCAGCCGGGGAAACCAGAAACGCTGTGATACGACGGCGCGGATCATCGCTTTCCGTTGCCGCAAAAATAATGGCGATATCGGCGGATTTGCCATTCGACATGAATTGTTTTGCGCCGGTGAGACGAAAGCCTCCATCGACCCTGACAGCCTTGGTGCGGATCGCAAAAGCATTGGACCCGGCTTCCGGTTCGGTCAGGCCGAATGCGCCGTTGAAGCGCCCTTCCGCCAATGGGCGCAGATAGAGTTCTTTCTGCCGGTCGCTTCCATGCACGCGCAAAGGTGTCGAAATGAGACCATTATGCAGCGCCATCATCGCGCCGATGCTGCCATCGGCGGCGGCGATTTCTTCCAGCGCCAGCACATAGCTCAGATGGTCGGTTGCAACGCCGCCCCATTCCTCGGCAACCAGCATGCCGAGAAAGCCCAGTTCTCCCAGTTCCTGCATTTCGGTGCGCGGGAAATAATGGTGTTCGCGATCACGCATGGCTGCGGTCGGGGCCAGTTTTTCACGGGCGTAGCTGCGCGCACTGTCGCGGATCATCCGTTGTTCGTCGGTCAGCAGGCAATCATGCGTCATGGTTGGTTTCCTTCAAGAGCGGCTGCGGTTGCAGTGTCAGGCCGTGCAGCACACCGTCACGCACAAGGCTTTCGATATCCTCGGCAGAGAGTTCCAGTTTTTCATGCAATATGTCGGCGGCATGCGCCCCCAGCGCTGGCGGTGGTGTGGGGGCGGGGCAATCCATGCCGGAGAACTTGGCCGGCTGGCGCAGAACGCGGACCGGGCCGCTGGTCGAGGCGACTTCCGGCAGCAGTCCACGCGCACGCACCTGTTCGCTGCCGGTCGCATCGGAGACGGAAAGAACCGGCGAGCAGGGCACGTCATGGGCCTGCAAGGCGTCGATCACCTGCTCGACGCGCAGGGCCGTGCTCCACATCTCGATGATGGTCTTCAGTTCGGCGTGGTTGTCATTGCGCGCTGTCGCTGTAGAAAAACGTTCGTCGGTCGCAAGCTGCGGTTGGCCGAGAGCTTCCGCCAGGCCGACAAACTGTTTTGAGCTGAGAACGGCAATCGTTAGATATCCATCCGCTGCTGCAAAGACGCCGAAAGGTGCGCTCAAAGGATGGCGGTTTCCAACCCGCTTCGGCGGTTTGCTGCCATAAAGCTGCTGGGTCAGTGCTGCAGGCAGAAGATTGAACAGGCAATCATACATGGCGACATCGACAAACTGGCCCTTGCCGGTGCGTTCGCGGGCAAGAAGTGCGGCCAGCGCCGACCAGGACGCGAAAAGCCCGGCTGTCAGGTCGGCAACGGATTCGCCGGTCATCATGGGTGGTCCATCGGGTTCGCCGGAAATATCCATGAAGCCGGTCACCGCCTGCACAACGAGATCGTAAGCTGGCAGATTGCCCATCGGGCTTTGCTGGCCGAAGCCAGAAATCGCGACATGGATCAATCGCGGATTGTCTTTGGCAAGCTCGGCATAGCCAAGGCCCAGCCGGTCCATCACGCCGGGGCGAAAATTCTCCACGATGATATCGGCATTCTTTGCCAGTTCGCGGACGATGTGTCGTCCGCGCTCTTTGCGCAGATCAATGGAGATACTCTTCTTGTTGCGGTTCATCAGCAGAAACAGCCCGCCGCCATCGGCTGTGCCGGGCTTGATGTGGCGGTAATCGTCGCCTTCCGGACTTTCGATTTTGATGACTTCCGCGCCAAGATCGCCAAGCAAGGCGGTGCAGAACGGCCCGGCGAGAACGCGCGTGAAATCCAGAACGCGAATCCCGTCGAGGCACGGAGCCCTTTCGTTGAACATGTTCATATCCCCTTATTGTTTAATTTAAGGGGAGGCTAAACGCAGTTCAGTAGCGGAAAAA
This sequence comes from Ochrobactrum sp. 19YEA23, assembly GCF_029909865.1. Lineage (NCBI taxonomy): Bacteria > Pseudomonadati > Pseudomonadota > Alphaproteobacteria > Hyphomicrobiales > Brucellaceae > Ochrobactrum > Ochrobactrum sp. 19YEA23. The sequence goes on from NZ_JASAMQ010000001.1 coordinate 1,006,087, forward strand.
GAATTGAAATCGAGCAGTCATTATAGGAAAATCCTTTAATGATATCGCTTCGCCAACTCCACTATTTTGTCACTTCCGCCGAGGCTGGCAGCGCGACGGGCGCTGCCGAAAAGCTTAACGTTTCGCAGCCCTCCATATCGGCGGCAATCCGCGATCTGGAGCGGGATCTCGGACAACCGCTTTTTGAGCGGCGGCAGGCCAAGGGGCTGGAGCTGACACCTTTTGGCAGTCGCAAGCTGCAAGAAGCGCGGCTGCTTCTGGCGGGTGCTGAAGACTTTGCCGTATCGGGCAAGGGCGAGGGCGCAGCGCGGCTGACGCTTGGCTATTTCAGCACGCTGGGTCCGGTCTGCATTCCGGGCATATTGGGCCATTTGAAGCAGGTGTTTCCCGATATGCGCGTGAAGCTGCGCGAGTTCGATCTGGAAGGCATGGCGCGAGCGCTCGAAAAAGGCATTGTCGATCTCGGCATCACCTATGATGTGGGTCTGCCGGAGACGGTCACATGGGAAACCATGCTGTCTTACGCACCGCATGCGGTGCTTCCGCCGGATAGTCCGCTGGCCACAAAGACGAGCGTGACCCTGGCCGAACTGGCGCGCTATCCGTTCATCCTTGTCGATCTGCCGCTCAGTCGCGAATTTTTGCTGGTGCCGTTCTGGCAACAGGGTCTGTCGCCCAATATCGTGCTGCGGACCACATCGGTGGAGATGGTGCGCGGCATGGTGGCGAATGGCCTTGGCGTGTCGCTGCTTTTCACGCGGCCCGGCCATGATTTCAGCCATGATGGACGAAAAGTTGTTTGCCTTCCGATTGAAGACGAAACGCTGCGCCAGCGTCTGGTGCTGGCCTATTCGTCGGGTGGACCAGCCACGCAAACGGCGCGGGAAGCCATGCCCGCAATCCGCGACTGTTTTGCCGCACGGTCATTTCAGGCGGGGCCGGATAGCGCTGATTGACAGTGACCGAACGTCACCTTATCGCAGGGGGTAAAGCCGGTGCGAACTGGCGGAGAAAATGGGGAGAATTTGCATGTCGTCGACTATCCGGGATCGGCTGGAAACTGTGCTGGCGCGGCTTGAAGCCCGCAGCGATCACGAGCGTGTTTTCAGCAAGATTTATGCGGAGCGGGCGAGGGCGGAAGCAGATGCCGCCGATGCGCGCCTTCAGGCGGGTCAGGCTCTCGGTCCGCTGGACGGCCGCATAGTTTCGATCAAGGATCTCTTCGATGTCGCGGGCGAGCCGACACTGGCCGGGTCTGTCGTTCGGCGCACAGCTGCACCTGCGGTCAAGGATGCGACAATCGTGCAGCGTCTGCGCGATGCGGGCGCGGTGATCGTCGGCAAGACGCATATGACCGAATTTGCTTTCACGCCGGTTGGTCTCAATCCGCATTATGGCGAGCCCGGCAATGCCGTCGATCCGACGCGCATTCCGGGTGGTTCGTCGTCCGGCGCGGCGGTCTCGGCGGCTGAAGGCACCAGCGAAATCGCCATCGGGTCGGATACGGGTGGCTCAGTGCGCATTCCAGCAGCATTGAACGGTATTGTCGGTTTCAAGCCGACGGCGCGGCGTATTCCGCTGGATGGCGCTTTTCCATTGGCGCCGTCGCTTGATTCCATCGGGCCGCTTACCAGAACCGTGGCCGATGCCATTTTGACCGATGCCGTGATGGCGGGCGAAGCGCCGGTTCTGCCGGATGCGGTGCCGCTCTCCAATCTGCGGATCGCGGTGCCGAGGGGCTATCTTCTGGACGCGATGGAACCGGATGCGGCGGCGCATTTCGAAGCGTCGCTGGCGGCGCTCGAAAAGGCAGGCGTGAAGCTTGTCGATATTATGCTGGATGATCTGATCCAGCGGTGGCGTGAGGCAAGCACGTCGGGATCGATTGTCGGCATTGAGGCAAGCCGCGTTCATGCCGACACATGGCTGCGCGACCCTGACGCCAATGTCGATCTGCGCGTGAAGCGACCGCTATCGGTGCGCCTGCATGTGCCGGACGAGACCTATCAAGCCATGGTGGCAACCCGAAATCAGCTGATCCGCGAGATGGATGAGCGTTTGAACGGCTTTGATGCATTCGTGACGCCTGCCACGCCGATTGTCGCGCCGACTATTGAGTCTGTCAGCCACGACGAGGACGAATATGACCGTGTGGAAGGGCTGACGCTACGCGATACACAGGTCGGCAATCAGTTCGATCTGTGCAGCATCACCCTGCCCATGCCGGGCATGAAGCTGCCAACAGGCCTGATGCTGACCGCACGCGGCGGCACCGACAAGCATCTGCTCGCACTCGCTCTGTCGGTGGAAGCTTTGTTAAGCTGAAAGCTTTGCCGCTTCCGCCTCACGGCGGATGCGGGCGACCATGGCGCGCAAGCCGTTTGAACGCTGCGGCGTGAGATGCTCGTCAAGGCCGAGCGTCTTCAACACGCTTTCCGGCTCGATGGCGAGAATTTCCGAAGCGCGTTTGCCGGAATAGAGCGCAAGAACAATGGCGACGAGGCCGCGCACAATATGCGCATCGGAATCGCCCAGAAACTCGATCACCGGGTCTGCACCGCTATGCGGCATGGTCTTGAGCCAGACCTGACTGACACAACCCTGAACCTTATGTTCCGCATCACGTGCGTCGTCCGGATAAGGCGACAAATCCTTGCCGAGATCGATGACATAGCGATAGCGATCTTCCCAGTCGTCGAGGAATTCGAAGTCGGACATGATGCTATCGATTGTGGTCGTCATGATACTCGCCTGAAATGCCATCTTTGCGGTGTTGTGCCGCTTATATAGTCATGAATGGCGGCAAGGTCACGGGAAAGATCACCGTTTTGCGGGGATCGCGCCCGTGGTCCGGCGATCCAGCGCCCGCAAGGCCGCCGCACGCGAGGTCGGGATCGGGATGGTGCTCAAACCGGCGGGTTGAGGGGCGTTCTCTCCGGAAAGGATTTCGGAGACCGTCATTTCGGGTTTTTCGGCGACGGCTACGGGTTGCGCATCAACAGGCGCTTCCTTTTTGTTGCCAAAACGCTGGCTCAGATAATCGAGCATCTGGCCGCTGCCCTTGAGCAAACCGCTGCCAGCGCTGGAAATCAGCGACGTGCCATTCTCGCAGAAACTCGGATTGTCCACGCAAAGCTTGCCGATCTCGATAGCGGTTTTGCCATTGGCCAAAAGCTGATCCACGGTGCTCCGCTCACCGTTCGCAACACCCTGCGCCTCGCCGCGCGTCTCGGTGACAGCGGCAGGCTTTTCGGCGCTTTTGTTTTCCTGTTCCGCTGGGAAAAAGCGCGGCATTACAATGAACGCCAGCGATAGCCAGAATGCGGATTTGATGAGGAAACGGATCATGGCCTTGTTGCTGCTGCATGCCTTTCATTAATCGAACGATGTCGCCAATGTCCGATGAAATCGAAAAGATTCCGTAACCGCGCGATTCGCAATTCTGTGATGTGTGGGTTGCGAGGCGGAAGATTGTGCCATCTTCGCGCTTTCGTACAAGCAATCGCTACCCTCTGTTTACCATAGGTCGAAAAGCACGGCCCCGATGATGCTTATCTGCATTCATGGGCATCGTTTTATCGTTTCCTTAAAGCCTCACCTGCAATCTGAGGCTCGCCGGGAATGTTCCCTTCAGAATGTTTCCGGCCGATGAGTATGTGTATGAGTTTGAGTGAGTAGGGCACGTTGAACGCCATTCTTTTGAAAGCAGCTAAGACCGTTCGCACTGGCGTGCAGACGCTCGGCCGTTTTTACGAACGTTTTTGTCGCCGCTGGGTGATCAAGCCCGATGCGATGGCCATGCGCGTTGTCGGCTCGGTCATTGCCGTGCCGGTGCTGCTTGTCGCTGCCGTGCTGGCTTCCGGCCTTGCGTCTAGCCCGACTGAATTTGCTATTCTCGCTGCCAGCTTTGCCGGTGTGGCGATGATTTTCTGCGCTCTCTCGCTGATGGGATTGAGCGCCGCCATCCTCGGAACATTGAATTTCGCCGCCTATGGCGCTGGGCTTGCCACGATTGGCATGGTCTCCAGCAGCGATGCCGCATTGTGGCTGATGGCGGCTGCCTTGCCGCTGGAAATCTGGCTTGTCAGCCGCAAGCCTGCCGCCGCAATCGCCGGCGCTGTTGCGGCCCTTGCCATTGTCGGCGCCTTTGCGATGAAGAGCGGCGGCGTGATCGCCGGTGGTTCGCTGGCATCTGTCACGGTGCTGGTTCTTTATGCAGCAAGCCTTGTCGCACGCAGCGTCGGCCTAACCGTCAAGCCGCAGCATAGCGAAGCGGTCGCACCCCAAGTCGCTGTTGCCGAGGGCGACGTGCAGTTCGTGCTCGATGCAGAAGGCGTCATCGCATCTGTCGGCAACAAGACCGCAAAGCTGCTTGGCATGCCGCCAAAAATGCTGGAGTCGACAGCACTGGTCGACCGCGTTCACGTTGCCGACCGCGTGCACTATCTGTCGCTTCTGGCCGATCTGCGTTCGGACATCGCGTCTCGTTGCGTCGATATCCGTTTGCGCTCCGTCGAAGCCGGCGGCCCGGTTTTCCGCGCCTATCGTCTGGAAGGGCTGAATGCTGCTGGAGTAATCACGCTGGTCGGGCGGTCGCTGGAAGGCGAACAGAAGCTTCTGGATGAAATTGCAATTCTGAAGGCCGAGCTGGAATCAGAGCGCGTCGGCAAGGGCCGTCTGCTTGCTTCGGTCAGCCATGAACTGCGCACGCCGCTCAATTCCATTATCGGCTTCTCCGACATGCTTTCGCATGGGGTGGGCGGTCAGCTCGCCAATGAAAAGCATCGCGAATATGCCGGTCTGATCCATCAGTCGGGGCATTATCTGCTGGAACTGGTGAATGCGGTTCTCGACAATTCGCGGCTTGAAACCGGCACTTACGGTATTGCGCCGCAAAGCTTTGCCTTCCGCGACGCGGTAGAAATGTGCACCTCCGTGCTGCTGCCGCAGGCGGAAAAGAAGGGCGTTGCCTTCTGCCATCGCGTTGGCACCGGCGTTGGCGAACTGACGGCTGATCGTCGTGCGGTGCAGCAGATCCTGCTTAATCTGGCGGCCAATGCCGTGAAGTTCACCGAGACCGGCGGTTGCGTCACCATCGACGCAGCGCGGGTGGTGGCTGACGGTCGCGCCATGCTGGAAATCAGCGTTTCGGATACCGGCATCGGCATTGAGCCGGAAGACTTGCAGCGTATCGGCATGCCTTTTGTGCGCGCCGACAACAGCTATACGCGCGCGCAGGAAGGAAGCGGCCTTGGACTATCCGTGGTCAAGGGCCTTGTGGAATTGCATCAGGGATCGATGAACCTCAAGAGCTGTCCCGGCGAAGGCACGGTCGTAACCGTCCGTCTTCCGGTGGCAGGTCCGCACTATCTCGCGGGAGATGACGAACAACAGGAACTTGGCACGGTGATCGATATGCACCGTCACCAGGGAGAAAGGCGCAATGACTGGCAGAACGACGAAGACCGGGAGCAGAACCCAGAGCGGGACGCAGAACAGATCCACACGCAGACCCGCAAAACAGCGTAGTCTGGGGGCGCGGCTCCTTAAATTCTTCTTCAACTCGGCCTCGGCACTTGCCATCGTTGCCGGTGACTTTGTCGTGCGCAATCCGGTTCTGACCGGCGGGGCGACGGCGTTTCTCGTGGTGATGAGTTTCGTTTCCGCCAACGCGCTCTGGTATCAGCCGGAGGCGCACAATGCCGTGTTCTTCCGCACAAGGCCCGATTTTGTCTTCAAGCCGACGCCGCGCGCGGTTCTGCCGGGCAGCGCCGCCGCCAGTCAGCCGGAAGCAAAACCCGTCGAGACTGCAACGGTTGAACCGCAGCCCACCGGCAATACGACCGCGCAGGGCGTGAGCGATGCCGACTTATCGGCAGATCGCATGCATGTCACCGCGACGGACGATATGCTGCCAGCGCTCGCGCCGAATGCCGATCTGGAGATCGCCCGCCTGCAGCAGCGTCTTTCCATGCTGGGCGTTTATAAAGGCCCGGTCGATGGTTTTACCGGCCCGCAGACCCGTGAGGCTGTGGATCGCTGGCGCGCCTTGCAACAAAAGCTCGGCGTGCAGCAGGCAAGTGTTCCAGCACAGGTCGAAAGCTCGACGCCTGCTCAACAGGATGACGTCGCCAGGGCTATCGAAGTGGTGGCTGTGCCGACGCCGCGTCCGCAACTCTCCGCGCAACCGGCAGTATTGAAAAGCGAGACGCCTGCAAAGACGAAACCTGATCTCGCAGCCTATCAAAAGCCGGTTCAAAAGAAGGAACCGGCTGTCGCTGCGGCAGGCCCTGCGGAGAAAATCTCATCGCAGGATATCATCCGCGTGCAGGCTGGGCTGAAGGCTTTCGGCAATGATATGGTGCCGGTCAATGGCCAGCAGGGCAAGGCGACGGAATCCGCCATTCGCGAATTCCAGAAGTTGTTCAACCTGCGTCAGACTGGCGAAATCGATTCCACGCTCATCGCCAAGATGCGTGAAATCGGGCTCATCAGCTAGAAGCATTTCCAGCAAAAGTGCGAAGCGGTTTTGCGTCGGATAATGCGTAAGAAAAAAGTATTTACGCGGCCATGCGACTGACATCAGATTTCTGGGTTTCTGCATTGATCCGCCGGGTGCAAGGTGAGGGCGGCTTTGCCTATCTTGCCCGGCGCGGTTCGACGGAAGCGGGCGCAATCTTCATCAAGGTCAGTTCGCGTTTTGGTACGTGCGATCTCTATTCGCCCGCGCCGCAGACGTCCTATAAGGAAGACAATGATGGCGAGCGCAAGTTTCTGCGCATTCTGCACGATGTCGACGATATGGCGGCAGGCGACCGGATGCAGCGGGAAATCCGTTTTGATCCTGACCTGTGGCTGGTCGAAATGGAAGATGTGGCTGACGCGTCTTTGTTCTTCGCCATCGCGCAGGACGGCGAGACCTTCTAACTTTACTTGACAAGCCGGTTATCCGCAGCGGGTGCATCGCTATTGGCGGCATCCGCCAGCGGCTCGTCATCATCGGCCATTTCACGCAGTTTGCTGCGCAGCATGGCCGACATGTCTTCGGCTTTCCAGCGGCGCACGAGAGCCATCGCTTTTTCCCGGTCGATGGAACGGTAGATATGCACGAATTCGCGCAGGCCGTCGCGGTCGGTGTCGATAGTGCCAAGAACGGCAGTCATCACCAGAAAACATTCGGCGGCGGGAAGGCCAAGCGCCTTCAGCGCGATAGGCAGGTGTGATTCCGGCCATTTCCCGATGACGGCATCGGCGCGCTCGAACGACAGATCAAGTGCATCGGCAAGCGCGTTGCGGAAAAACTGGCTGTCGATCAAAAGCGAGGTTTCGATCAGCCGGTCGGAACCGAGCAAGGTCCCCGCATTGAAGAATGGCTGTTGCAGTGCACGGGCCAGACGTTCCGAACTGCCGCCGCTCATCAAAGGCGCTTTGGCCGCCGACAGGTCGGGTATTTGCGGTTTTTCAAGCGGCTCGGCTTCGATGTTGGCGAGGTTGTCCTGCAGCGTCAGTGTGCGGTCGATCACCGGATCGGCGAAGCTGCGCAGCACGCCTTGCAGCAGAATGTCGCCGGACTGGCGACGGGCAATAGCGCGGGCATGGGCAAGGCCATGTTGGCCGATCAGATCGATCAGGTCGCCCGGACGCAACAGCGGCGAGCGCAAAAGAATAGGGGCGGAGATTTCCACCGGCTCGGCGGCAAGTGCCAGCACGACGCGGCGTGGGGCTTCTTCCAGCTGGGCGAGGGCATTGGCCGCGTGACGTTTGCCGCGCGTGGTCGCGCATTGCAAAAGCGGCATCACCAGATCTTCGAGCTGCTGCATGTCCTGACGACCGGGGCGCGTGATACCGGCAAACGCAGAAATAGCGGCCGCCAAAAGGTCGTCCGCCTTGCTCCCCGCTTTTGAATTCGACGGGCTCCGGTTGCCTGAAATTTCCTCCAGGGCGCGGAACTGATCATTTGTCACGCAGAATACTCCGGTAGGCATACACTCGCTGCCATCAAAGGTCCCCGCAATGGTCAGCACACCGGATAATAGGCACGAAGCCTTAGCAACTCATTAACCGTGCCGCAGAAGATTTGGGATCGCGGCAGGCCGCATTCAGCTGCCCTCGAAAGGTGCACACTGGGCCGCGTCGAAGAAGCGTTGCACCTCTTGCTTCCAGGTCACATCCGGCATGAAAACACGCAAAACAGCGGCGCCTTCGCCAATATTCTGCTCGACCGCCAGAGACTGCGCATCGATCTGCGAACCATCCGCCTTGAGGCTCGCCATGCCGACAGGATCAGCGATGATAAGATCAAGCTTGCGCTCGTTGGAGACGTTATCGTTGATGCTGTAGAGATTATCGCCGTTCGGCGCATAGATCGACAAAGACCAATAGGGGACAATGCCCGTCGTGGTCATATGAACTGGCCCATCGGCCAGATCGAAGCGGCAGGTGGCCTCCTTGACCAGCGGGTCTCGATCGCTGACCGGGCCCTTCTTTTCATCAAGCGCGACAAAGCGATAGGGGCTCGTCGCATTTTCAATGCGCGCCCAGGCATTCGTATCCGAGTAAACCGGAACGAGGAACAGCACGCAGATGTGGACGATGGCAGCACCGACGAGACCAAGCAGGATGAGGCGGATGAGACTACCCATGATTGTTATCCATGGCAGTCATCCCCTGTGCGCACAAGGGCGGGCATGACGAGATCGGACAGGCCGGACGAGCTTGCGGCGGGCGTGTCGTAAAGCGTCATGGCGAGAACGAGCCCGCCATGGCCTTCCACGGGCAACCAGTTTCCAGGACGGGCATCGGGGCCGATGATGATGGAAACACTGCCGTCATCTTCGTACAGGGCTTCCTGTGAATGAAGCGCCGCCTGCAGGCCATCACGCGGCCTGATCGGGTTGAGGTTGGGTGTCGCCGGGTAGATCGTCCAGAACCGTGCCGGTGGGGTGGCACCCGTCAGGCGATAAGTGCAGCCGCGCTGCAAGTCGCGCCCGCTGCTGTCGCGCCGTGCATAGAAAGGCAGGCCTTCCGCTGTGCCTAGCGCCAGATAGGCCTTGCGGGCGGCGCGGGCGCGGGAATAGGGGTCGGCATCAGCCGTTCCGTCGTCGGGAAACGCCGTCCATGCGCCAACCTGCAATTCCCCGAAACCGTTGAAACGGTCGAGAATGAAATGGACGCTGAAAATGCCCCCGCCGAGCGCAAGCGCCAGTACAAAAGCGGCTTTGAGAATGGTTTTAAGCATGGGTTGCGCGCTTATATCCTCAAAGTACTGAAATCTTGGTCCGCTCGGCAATCTTTGGCAGAGGCGGTGCGGCCATGAAACGCTCATGCAACTCCTTGAGAACCTTGGTTGCCATAGGTGAAAGAACCCGTGGCGGCGCGGCCATGGTTTCTTCCGGCTTGGCGTTGGCCACCTGCGGCGCCGGGTTTTTCGGTGGCGCGGGGAAGGGCGGTGTCACGCCGGGGATCGGCTTCAGTTCGACGTTCTGATGCGCATAGGACATCATGCGCTGCCAGGCCATGGCAGGCAGAATGCCGCCGGTCATGTCCTTCATCGGCGTGAAATTGTCGTTGCCGAACCAGACCGCTGCCGTGAAATTGCCGGTGAAGCCGACAAACCACGCATCGCGATAGTTCTGCGTTGTGCCGGTCTTGCCGCCAACGCGCGTCATGGGCAGCGCGGCGCGACGGCCCGTGCCGCGCTCTGGCACCTGAACCAGCATCGAATTCATTTCAAAGGCCGCCTTTTCCGACAAGGCACGGTGCGGTTTGGGCGCGTCGCGGGTGAAATCCCACAACACGCGACCGTCCGAAGAAACGATCTGCGTAAAGGCGTGGCGATTGCCTGCCATACCGGCATTTGGAAACACATTGAAGCCGGTGGCCTGATCCATCACCGTCATTTCGGATGTGCCGAGCACCATCGTCTTGTGGGATGAGATCGGCGATTCCACACCCATGGCCTTGGTCAGCGCCACGACCGGCGCGGTGGTCAGATAATCCTTGGCAAGACGCACCGGCACGCTGTTCAGCGAGCGCACGAGCGCCGTCGTCAGATCAACCCGACCAGCAAAGCTGCGACCGTAGTTGCGCGGCGACCAGTTGCCCCAGCTGACCGGCGCATCCGAAACGATGGTGTTGGGTGTCAGGCCCTTTTCCATTGCTGCCGCATAGACATAGGGCTTGAAGGACGACCCCGCCTGACGCATCGCGCGGGTGGCGCGGTTGAACTGGCTTTCGCCATAGTCACGCCCGCCGACAAGCGCGCGCACCGAACCATCATTGGCGAGAACGACTGTTGCGGCTTCCGCCACATTATATTCCTTGCCGAACTGGCGCAGGTGATATTCCAGCGATTCTTCTGCTGCACGCTGGATATTGCTGTCCAGCGTGGTGCGAACAATCAGCGTGTGCTGCGGCATTTGCCCTGCGACGCGCTTGACCTCATCGAAGGCCCAGTCGAGGAAATAGTCCGGGCTTTCATTTTTGGCGCGGTCGATAACGCTTGCCGGATGGCGGCGTGCGACGGCGACCTGACCTTCACTCAGGAAGCCGCTTTCAACCATATTGGACAAGACGACATTGGCGCGGGCACGCGCGGCAGGCAGATTGACATGCGGCGCGAATTTGGCTGGCGCCTTGAACAGTCCTGCCAGCATGGCGGCTTCGGCAAGCGAGACATCCTTGATGTTTTTGCCGAAATAGAATTCGGAAGCGGCTGCAATACCGAATGTGCCGCCGCCCATATAGGCGCGGTCGAGATAGAGCTGAAGGATTTCCTTCTTGCTCAGATTGCTTTCCAGCCACAGGGCGAGGAAGGCTTCCTTGATCTTGCGTTCCAGCGTGCGTTCGTTGGAAAGGAACAGGTTTTTTGCAAGCTGCTGGGTGATGGTCGAACCGCCCTGCACAACGCCATTGGCGCGCATATTCTGGCTGAGTGCACGGCTCAGGCCCCAGAAGTCGATGCCATAATGGTCGAAGAAGCGGCGGTCTTCGGTGCCCAGAACTGCCTTGATAACGTGATCCGGCAATTCGTCGATGGGGACGGCCTGACGGTGCAGAATACCGCGCTGGCCGATTTCATTGCCGTAACGGTCGAGGAAGGTGACGGCATAGTCATCCTGCGCGCGCCAGTCTTTCTTGGTCTCCTCGAAAGCGGGCAGCGCCAGCATGAGCAGCACAACGGAACCCGCAACGCCAAGCGTAAAGCCTTCGTCCAAAACCTCGACGACAAAACGCCTGAAGCCGCGCACGCGAAAGCGGCGCGAAAAGATGGTGATGTTTTCCCACCATTCGCCCAGGCGGAAATGCAGATTGTACAGGCCTGAATCGATCCAGGCGTCGAGACCAATCAGGCGTGAAACCCGAAAGGGTTTCCGCTGCTTTTTTCCAGAATCTTTGTCTGCCGTGTGACGCATAAACTCTGACTTCGGCACTAGAGAATTGGGAAATGCACTGAACTTGCTCTTTTATTATAGCAAACTAATAGGCCACGAGCCTAGTGGGTGGAAGTTGACGTTTGGTTGCCAGCCGACAAATGAGCAAAAATTTAATGACAATAGTGAAAAGCAAGCAGAAACATAAAGTTGCCCGCTAATTTATCATGCTGGCTTACAACATTGAGGTGAAGCCGCCGCTCGGCGCGTGTCGATTGCTTAAGTGTCTGCTAAAATAGCGATCTTAACTGCTACAACACAAAATAGGAAAATAATCCTTGACTGCGTAACGGTATTATGTGTAAGCATTCGGTATGGTCGAAGAAGTGTTGGCCCTGAGCAACGATTGCCCAGAGCTAATTATTTGTAACCCCGCAGGCGCTCTTGCTCGCGGGGTTTTTCGTTCTGTGTATGTGGTACTGCACGTCTCCAGCATAAAATAAGCTCCTGCCGTCCATTGCAGATCGCGGCCGCCCGTTGCGTAGCACCGTCAAGAGTGTGGAAGCTCAAGGCGCTTGATCAATATTGGGGATTTTCATGAACAATTTGAACGATATGCTTGTTTCTGCCGTCGCATCGACATGGTTCGTCAAAGTGGCAGGTGCAGTTGCAGGGGCAGTGGTGTCACTTGTTTATACTTTTCCCCGAAGCAGACGGGAGATGGTCGCTCGCTTGGTCGTTGGTGTAATATGTGGGGTAATTTTCGGTGGTGCGGTTGCAGTTAGAATTTCTAATTCGTTTGGCCTCACGGTGACATTTGATAACACCGAACTGATGTTGATGGGATCGGCGTCAGCAAGTTTTGCTGCTTGGTGGACGCTGGGACTTCTCAAGTGCTTCATAAAGCGGCAAACACACTCATCTCTGCTGCATGTCCCTTCCGACAAGAACGGCAATGTGTGACTAAATTTGGAAAATAATCGCAGGTGATGGTCTTAAAGATGCTAGCAATTATGCCTCGTTTGAGCATTCAGCTGAGGTGTTTTAAGTTATCCTCCAAAACTTGTTAGGGTATGAGACTCTCTTCGTGCGGTATGTATTCTTCTCCAGGCCGGGCAGAATGCAGCGTTATCATGCGGATCGTCCGTTGTTCTAATACGCGCGTTTAACAATGTAACATTCTTGATCTTTTGAAGAAGTTTGGGGTTTAGCGGAGGAGGCAGAGAAGATCTCGCGCGCCAAGCCTTTGCATAGGTACGGTTAATGGCAGCGTCAGGTGCGCTGTGCGGCGCGAGCAGGTCACTTCCCCATTGTGGACTTATGCCCAAGCGATTCGCACCGCTGACATGGGTGTTGGTGCGTTTGAGCTGCGCGTTGCGATGGTCAGCACAAAAATCGGGGCCGGTGATATGGCTGTACTCAATCTGGCGGCTGGCTTATAATTTCCTGGAGAAACAAAATGACAGACGACAAGGCCTGGTATCTTTCCCGCACTGTCTGGGCGGGGCTAGTCTCGATTATTCTAGGGCTGGCGGGGGCTTTCGGGGTCGCGGACAGTGCTGTCGATCAAGTCGCGCTAACGGATGTTTTACTGCAACTCGCCGCTGCAATCGCTGGAATTGTTACGATATTCGGTCGCATCAAGGCAACTTCGCGCATTTCATAATTTCACAAAGCGTGATAGCAAAGGGAAATTATCCTTTAAGGTCTATAGCGAGAACAGCCTGTTCATGCATCGTTCAGCTGTCGTGCGCTATACAAGGCGGCATGATGAAAAAGAACTCTGCACTCAAAGTTTTCGCGCTTCTCGCGGTGAGTTTTGGCTTGTTGCCCATCGGCGGCATTGTCGATGCTGGCGCCATGCCGATTGCTACGCCGCAGACCTCCAATCTTCTGATCGCCGCTGCCGGTGACTGTGCCGCTGTGGGCGAGCAGGTTGCCGCCAAACAGGGCGGGCAGCTGGCCAAGGCCACGCCGTCTACCCAGAACGGCGCGCCGGTCTGCGTTGTCGTCGTGCTCGTTCCGGGCCGCGACGGCGAACGTCCGCGTCGCGTCGAAGTGGCTGTGCCCAATCGATAAAATTCCCGGCATGGGTTTTAGAGCCGGTTTGCATTGTAAGAAGCAGACCGGCTTTTCCGTTGCGATCTGTTGAAGGGAGACAGCCCGCTTGCGTATCCTGATTGTTGAGGACGACAAGGACCTGAACCGGCAACTTTCCGATGCGATGGTTGCCGCAGGTTACGTGGTCGATAGCGCCTATGACGGCGAAGAGGGCCACTTTCTAGGTGATACTGAACCGTATGATGCGGTGATTCTCGATATTGGCCTGCCGCGTATCGACGGCATCAGCGTCGTGGAACGCTGGCGTCGCAATGGGCGCGCCATGCCGGTCCTCATGCTGACGGCCCGCGACCGCTGGAGCGACAAGGTCGCCGGTATTGATGCCGGTGCCGACGATTATGTCGCCAAGCCATTTCATATCGAGGAAGTTCTGGCCCGACTACGTGCGCTCATCCGCCGTGCTGCCGGTCATGCCTCGTCGGAGATCGTCTGCGGCCCGTTGCATCTCGACACCAAGACCTCCAAGGCAAGTGTCGAGGGCGTGTCGCTGAAGCTGACGTCGCATGAATATCGCCTGTTGTCGTACCTCATGCATCATATGGACGAGGTCGTTTCCCGGACGGAACTGGTCGAACATCTCTACGATCAGGATTTCGACCGCGATTCCAATACGATTGAAGTTTTCGTCGGACGCCTGCGTAAGAAGATGGGTGTCGATCTGATCGAGACCGTGCGTGGCATGGGTTATCGTATGCGCTCCGATGCAGGCGCTGATCCGAAGGGGAACGACAACTGAAGCGTTTTCGCGTCATCCCATCGCTCCGCTCTCTTGCCGTTCGCGTCGTCACATTGTCGACGCTGTGGGTGATTGCGGCGCTGGTGGTGGTGGCAACGCTCATCGGTTCGCTTTACAGCGATGCCGCCCGCAGCAATTTTGAACGGCTTCTGACAGCACATCTATTCAGCCTTGTTGGCGCTGTCAGCGTATCGCCGGAGGGTGTGCTTCAGGGACGCCCGGAACTGGGCGAGTTGCGCTATTCCAGTCCGCTTTCCGGCTGGTACTGGTCGGTGGACCCGCTTGCACCCAATGTCAGCGGCAAGCTGGAATCGCCATCGCTGATTGGACGCATCGTCCCGGAAATGCCGATAACACAGGCGCCTTTCGACAGTTCCTTCATGCGCAGCTATTCCTTGCCGGGGCTTAATGGCGAAGAGCTTTTCATCGTCGAAACGGAAGTCGTGCTGGACAATTCTGGCCGCGTGGCCCGTTTCCGCGTGATGGGCAATCTCAGCGAGGTCATGGACGAGATTTCTGATTTCAGGACAAAGCTCGCCGCCTATCTCGCCGTTTTCGGCATCGGCAGTATTCTGATCAATGCCGCAATCATCCTGTTCGGCTTGCGTCCGCTGGACAAGGTGCGTCAGGCGCTGACCGATATTCGCGAGGGACGCTCATCGAAGCTCGATGCGTCCTTGCCGATGGAAATTGCGCCGCTCGCCCGCGAAATGAACGCGCTGATCGAAAACAATCGCCGAATCGTCGAGCGTTCCCGAACGCAGGTCGGCAATCTCGCCCATTCGCTCAAGACGCCGCTTTCCGTACTGGTCAACGAAGGCCGGGCCATTGGCGGCGATCAGGGGCGCGTCGTGCAGGAGCAGAGCGAAGCAATGCAGGTGCAGATCCAGCATTATCTGCAACGCGCGCGCATTGCCGCACAGCGGGACAGTGTCGTTTTCCGCACTTCCGTGGCACCGGTGATGGAGCGGATGCATCGCGTAACGGCCAAGCTTAACCCTGCACTCCATGTCAGCTTGCGCAACGATCTTCCGCACGCAATCTTCGCGGGCGAAAAGGAAGACCTTGAGGAAATCATTGGTAACCTTCTCGACAATGCCGGGAAATGGGCAAGCCGCCGTGTGAGTATTACTGTGAGGTCAGCCTCGGATGCCCAGCGGCTATTCGAAATCATTATCGAGGACGACGGGCCGGGGCTTGAAGATGACAAGATCGAGGCCGCGTTGAAACGTGGCAGCCGCGTGGACGAAACAAAGCCGGGCACTGGTCTGGGCCTTGCCATCGTGCAGGATACGGTTCGCGAATATGGCGGCCAGCTGCATCTGGACAAAAGTCCGATGGGAGGCTTGCGTGTTCGTACCGTGTTGCCGCTCGCGGAAGATTGAGATGCGCCTTGAAACGAGGCAGGGCGCGCGGTTAGGTCTGATTGAATCTGACCGCAACGCGCTCTAAGTTAACGTGAGGTCTTTGCTTTTTAGCATTTACGTATGCAAAACAGGTTCACACTTTTGCTCGAAATGCTCTAAGAAGCTGACATTCAGAGATCGCATGATGCGATAATATGCAAGCTCATTGGTTCATGAGGGCCGGTTTGTTATGATGATGGAATTCAGGTTTTCTTCTCCGGCTCTGGTTGTTCCGACCATGATTGCCCTGTCGCTGGCCTTGTCGGCATGCGGGACAACGGGCGGCGGCAGGGGGCTGACGTCGCTTGGCGGATCGTCACAACCCGCAAAACCTGAATCGAGTCTGCTCGCATCGCTGGGCAACGGCCTTCTCGGCAATACCGCAAATCAGCTGAACGCGGCTGACCGGAGAAAGGCGTTGGAAGCCGAGTATCGTGCGCTGGAATATTCTCCAGCCGGGAAGGCTGTTTCGTGGAGCGCCGGGTCGAACTCCGGTGATGTGACAGCTGCGCAGCCTTATCAGGTTGGTTCGCAGAACTGCCGCCAGTATTCGCATACCTTCGACATTGGTGGTTCGCAGCAAACCGTGCGTGGAACTGCCTGCCGTAATACGGACGGAAGCTGGACCCCGCTGACCTGATCTGTCGCAAACAGACCACTGGAACGGCTTGTGCGCCTTTGCGGCGAATTGCCCTAGGTGGCCAGTTGCGACAGGTAGTGGTTGGTTTTTCCCATGCCTGCGCTTAAGTCGTAGCCATGGGATTTTGGTTGATTGCAGCATTATTGACGTTAGCAGCCACTTTGGCTGTCTTGTTGCCTCTCACGCGGCGCAAGCAGGCATTCTTGCCTGCCGAAAAGAACGATCTCGAAGTCTATCGCGACCAGTTGCGCGAAGTCGAAGCAGATGCTGCGCGCGGTATGATCGATGCGCAAAGCGCCGAACAGGCGCGAATTGAAATTTCCCGTCGCATTCTAAGTGCTGAAAAAGAAGGTCAGGACGCTGCAAGCGCAGCGCAGTCCGCGGGCTCAGGTCGTGTTCTGGCGCTGATCGCCGTGCTGGCCGTGCCGCTGATCGCCTGGGGCGTCTATCCGCTGTTTGGCAAGCCGGACGTGCCATCCATGCCGCTTGCCGGGCGTCTCTCCGACAATCCTGATCGCGGTTCTGTCGATGAGCTCGTCGCACGGGCGGAAGCGCATCTGGCGAAAAATCCTGATGATGCACGCGGCTGGGATGTGCTGGCGCCGATCTACATGCGTCTTGGCCGTCCGGCCGATGCGGTGAATGCCTATCGTTCATCCATGCGCATCGACGGTGAAAACTTCCCGCGCCTGCTGGGTCTGGCGGAAGGGCTTGCCGCCGTTTCCGGTGGAACGATCACGGCTGAGGCGGAGTCGTTCCTGAACAAGGCGGTTGACCTTGAGCCGAACGATCCGCGTCCGCAATTCTATCTCGCGCAAGGCGAGATGCAGGATGGTCGCCCGGACGCAGCCATTGCCCGTCTCAAGACACTTCTGGACAAGGCGCCAGCTGATGCTCCCTGGCGCGGTCAGGTCGAGCAGGCTATCGCGCGGCTGAGCAATCCTTCGGACAATCAGCCAACCCAGCAAAAAGGCCCGTCATCCGACGATATCGAAGCGGCTTCGTCTCTGTCGGCGGAGGATCGTCAGGCGATGATCGAGGGCATGGTTCAACGTCTGGATGAAAGTCTTCGCCAGAATAGCGGGGATGTCGAAGGCTGGAAGCGTCTCGTGCGCTCCTATATGATCCTGCAACGCCGTGATGCGGCGCTTGATGCCCTGAACCGAGGCATGACCGCCCTTGCGGAAGAACAGCGGACCGAGCTTCGCAGCTTCGCATCCGGCTTGGGCTTAGAGGCACAAAAATGAGCGCGACCGCAGAAGAAAACGCACGCAAGCCGAAACCCGCCAGCAGTCTTGCCCGGACAATCGGCCAGAGAAAACGCAAGCGCCTGATGTTGATCGGCGGCGCGCTGGCGGTTCTGGCCGTGGCTGTGGGGCTGATGCTGATGGCCTTCAATCAGGATATCCGGTTCTTCCGCACGCCTGCCGACTTGACGGAACAGGAATTGACCTCGGGCTCGCGCTTCCGTCTTGGCGGTCTCGTCCAGGAGGGCTCGGTCAGGCGCGACGGCAGTGAGCTGTATTTTACGGTCACCGATACGATCAAGACCGTGAAAGTGGTGTTTGAAGGCATTCCGCCAGACCTGTTCCGCGAAGGGCAGGGCGTGGTGGCTGAAGGACGCTTCGGACAGGATGGTGTGTTCCGCGCCGACAACGTGCTTGCCAAGCATGACGAAAATTATGTTCCGAAAGATCTTGCCGACAGCCTGAAAGCCAAAGGCGTCTGGGAGGGGAAATAATCATGCTTGTAGGGCTGGACAGATCGGGAGACTGCATATGAGTGTCGAGATCGGCCATTTCGCGCTGGTGCTGGCGCTGGCTCTGTCGATTGTTCAGTCCATCGTGCCTGTCATCGGTGCCCGCCGACGCGACACGCAGCTCATGTCGGTGGCCGTGCCAACGGCGATTGCAGTCTTCGCGCTGGTCTGCCTGTCTTCAGCGGTTCTGGTTCACGCTTATGTCGTGTCGGATTTCTCTGTGCTGAATGTCGTTGAAAACTCGCATTCGCAAAAGCCGCTCCTCTACAAGATCACCGGCGTTTGGGGAAACCACGAAGGCTCCATGCTGTTGTGGGTGTTCATCCTGACGCTTTTCAGCGCGCTGGTCGCAGCATTTTCGGGTAATCTGCCTGAAACATTGCGCGCCAATGTTCTGGCTGTTCAGGGCTGGATCGGGGTGGCCTTTCTGGCCTTCATCATTTTCACGTCGAACCCGTTCACGCGCATCCTTCCGGCTCCGATGGAAGGCGGTGATCTCAATCCGATCCTGCAGGATATCGGCCTCGCCATTCACCCGCCGCTGCTTTATCTCGGCTATGTCGGCTTTTCGGTCTGCTTTTCCTTTGCGGTTGCGGCCCTTCTGGAAGGCCGTATTGATGCCGCATGGGCGCGCTGGGTGCGACCATGGACGCTGGTGGCGTGGGTGTTTCTGACCGGCGGTATCGCGATGGGTTCCTACTGGGCTTATTACGAGCTTGGCTGGGGCGGCTGGTGGTTCTGGGATCCGGTCGAAAACGCGTCCTTCATGCCCTGGCTCGTCGGCACCGCCTTGCTGCATTCCGCGCTGGTCATGGAAAAGCGCTCGGCGCTGAAAATCTGGACAGTCCTGCTGGCGATCCTGACCTTCTCGCTGTCGCTGCTTGGAACTTTCCTCGTCCGCTCGGGCGTGCTGACTTCGGTACACAGTTTTGCGACCGATCCCGGTCGTGGGCTTTTCATTCTCGCCATTCTCGCCATTTTCATCGGCGGTTCATTGTCGCTGTTTGCCCTTCGCGTGCAAAGCCTGACGGCGGGTGGCATTTTCCATCCAATCTCGCGGGAAGGGGCACTGGTCTTCAACAACCTGTTCCTGACCACTGCCGCTGCGACTGTTCTGATCGGCACACTTTATCCGCTGCTGCTTGAAGTCATGACCGGCGAAAAGATTTCCGTCGGCGCACCGTTCTTCAACATGACATTCGGGCCGCTGATGATTCCGCTTTTATGTGCGGT
This sequence comes from Ochrobactrum sp. 19YEA23, assembly GCF_029909865.1. Taxonomy (NCBI): domain Bacteria; kingdom Pseudomonadati; phylum Pseudomonadota; class Alphaproteobacteria; order Hyphomicrobiales; family Brucellaceae; genus Ochrobactrum; species Ochrobactrum sp. 19YEA23. Next base: position 1,025,354 of record NZ_JASAMQ010000001.1, read on the forward strand.
TCCGTTCGGCCCGCTGCTCGCATGGAAGCGCGGCGATCTTTACGGTGTTTCCCAGCGCTTGATGACGGCTTTCGCTCTGGCGCTGGTGGCTGCCGGTATCGTGCTATGGACCACTTCGGCAAAATCGCTGCTGGCGGCTTGCGGTGTCGGTCTGGCCGCCTGGCTGATTTTCGGCAGCCTCACCGATCTGGTGCAAAAGGCCGGTATCGGCAAGGTTTCGGCAACGAAAGCCTGGGCTCGCTTCAAGGGTCTGCCGCGCTCGATTTTCGGAACGGCTCTGGCGCATATCGGTCTCGGCGTGACGCTGCTGGGCATTGTCAGCGTCACGACCTTCGGTACGGAAAATGTGCTCATCATGCGTGCCGGTGATACGGTCAAAGTTCAGGACTACACATTGCGGTTCGAAGGGCTTCGGCCTTTGACCGGCCCGAACTTCACGGAAAATCGCGGCACGTTTACGCTGCTCGATTCCAGTGCGCGCGATCTTGGCCGCATAGAGCCATCCAAGCGCTTTTTCCCCGCGCGCCAGATGCCGACGACAGAATCGGGCATTCGCACGCTCTGGTTCAGTCAGGTCTATGTGGCGCTGGGTGATGAGCCGGGAGACGGTTCGGTGGTCGTTCGTATCTGGTGGAAGCCGCAAGTGACTCTGATCTGGTATGGCGCGCTCGTCATGATGCTGGGCGGCCTGTTTTCGCTCGCCGACCGTCGTTTGCGTGTCGGCGCACCTGCGTCCAAGCGCAAGGCCTCGCCGCAGCAAGCGGAGGAAGCAGCATGAAGATGCGCAAACTCTTCGCCATGTGTGCCCTCGCTATTGCTCTGGCATTTCAGGACACGGCAGCCTTTGCCGTCAATCCGGATGAGGTTCTGCCCGATCCGGTGCTTGAAAAGCGTGCGCGCACTATTTCCGGTGAGTTACGCTGCATGGTCTGCCAGAACGAATCCATCGATGATTCGAATGCGGAACTCGCCCGCGATCTACGCCTTCTCGTTCGCGATCGACTGAAGGCAGGGGACAGTGACACTCAGGTGCTCGACTTTGTCGTCGCCCGTTATGGTGAGTTCGTGCTGTTGAAGCCGCGCCTGTCGGCCCGCACTGTTTTGCTCTGGGGTTTCCCGGTCATTGTGCTTGTGATCGGCGCTGTGGCGCTTGTCTTCGCCTTTCGTGGGCGACGCAGGCTCGGTGAAGCGGCGCAGCCGCTTTCCGAAAGCGAAAAAGCCGAACTCGCCCGTCTTCTGAATAATAAATAGTTATCTATATTTACGAGTGATTTTCTCCCTCGCTCGCCGCAAACCTTACGAAACTTTCATCTTGCGGAAATTGAGCGGTAAGGTAGCTCTAACTATCTTACGCTCTATAAAGGAATTACAGGGCCTCGTTTCCCAAGACGAGAGCGAAGGCCGGATTACCGCTCGTAAGGAGAAATAGATGTCCAGAGCTAGCACTTCCCATTATCGCAAGAGCGTTGCAGCTGTCGCAGTTTGCGCTGCCCTTGCTGGCGCGTTTGTCGCGACCGGCCCGCTTGGCGCACTCAACAATGCCCGCGCGGAAGCCGTTCAGGTGACGCCGCCGCAGCAGACCGTCGGCTTTGCCGATCTGGTGGCAAAGGTACGTCCGGCTGTCGTCAGCGTGACCGTGAAGAAGAATGTGCAGGAAGCCGACAATGGCGGTGGTGGCCAGAATTTCGGATCGCGCGGTTTCGACCAGCTTCCTGACGATCATCCGCTGAAGCGCTTCTTCCGTGATTTCGGCATGGAGCCGCCGCGTGGCGATGCGCGTCCGGGTGCACGTCCTGATCGCGGCCCCGGCAAGCGTCCTGCCCGTCCGGGCCACGAACGCCCATACGCACAGGGCTCGGGCTTCTTCATCTCCGAAGACGGTTATGTCGTCACCAACAACCACGTCGTTTCCGATGGTGACGCCTATAGCGTCGTCATGGATGACGGCACCGAACTCGACGCCAAGCTGATCGGTACAGATCCGCGCACCGACCTTGCCGTTCTGAAGGTCGACGACGCCAAGCGCAAGTTCACCTATGTCGCTTTCGGCGATGACAATCAGGTTCGCGTTGGCGATTGGGTTGTCGCAGTCGGCAATCCGTTCGGTCTCGGCGGTACGGTGACTTCGGGTATCGTTTCGGCCCGTGGCCGTGACATCGGCGCTGGTCCTTATGACGACTTCATCCAGATCGATGCGGCCGTCAATAAGGGCAACTCGGGTGGCCCCGCTTTCAATCTGTCCGGTCAGGTCGTTGGCATCAACACCGCCATCTTCTCGCCGTCGGGCGGTAGTGTGGGTATTGCCTTCGCAATCCCGTCGGGCACCGCAAAGCAGGTTGTCGATCAGCTCATCAAGAAGGGCTCGGTTGAACGCGGCTGGATCGGTGTGCAGATACAGCCGGTGACGAAGGATATCGCCGCTTCGCTTGGTCTGGCCGAGGAAAAGGGCGCAATCGTCGCTTCGCCGCAGAAGGATGGTCCCGCAGCCAAGGCTGGCATTCAGTCCGGTGACGTGATCACCGCCGTGAATGGTGAGCCGGTTCAGGATCCGCGTGATCTGGCCCGTAAGGTTGCCGGTATCAATCCGGGCGAAAAGGCTGCACTCAGCGTCTGGCGCAAGAACAAGGCTGAAGAAATCAGCATCACCATCGAAGCCATGCCGCAGGATCTGAAGCAGGCTGGCGGCGCGACTGATGAAGGCAAGGGCGGCCAGCAGAACGAAACGCTCGACAGCTACGGTCTGACCGTCACGCCTTCGGAAGACGGCACCGGTGTTGTGGTCACCGACGTCGATCCCGATAGCGATGCCGCCGATCGCGGTGTTCGCTCTGGTGATGTCATCGTCAGCGTCAACAACCAGGCTGTGAAGTCCGCCAAGGACATCAACAGCGCCATCAGCGAAGCCTCCAAGTCGGGTCGCAAGGCCGTGCTGCTGCAGCTGCAGAGCAACGATCAGAGCCGCTTCGTGGCCCTGCCGATCGATCAGGGTTGATGGCGGGCATCCGCAGCGACCTTTGAATGAACTGGATGCCAGGCGGGTAACTGCCTGGCATCGCTTTATCTCCGAATGTTAATTATAAGTGACGCCATGAAAATTCTCGTTATTGAAGATGACCGCGAAGCTGCTCGTTATCTGGAGAAAGCTTTCAGCGAAGCCGGGCATTCGGCAGATATCGCCGGTGACGGCGAAACCGGCTACACACTGGCCGAAAATGGCACTTATGATGTGCTGGTCGTGGATCGTATGCTGCCCAAGCGCGATGGACTTTCCGTCGTGGCAGGCCTGCGTGCCAAGGGCATGGAAACGCCGGTGCTGATTCTGTCTGCGCTGGGCGAGGTGGATGACCGCGTGACGGGCCTGCGTGCCGGTGGCGACGATTATCTAACCAAGCCTTATGCATTTTCCGAGCTTCTGGCGCGCGTGGAAGTTTTGCAGCGCCGTTCCAGCCCACGCGAGGCTGATACGATCTATCGCGTTGGCGATCTTGAACTCGACCGGCTTGCGCACACTGCGCGCCGTCAGGATGTCGATATCACGCTGCAACCGCGTGAGTTCCGTCTGCTCGAATATCTCATGCGTCATGCCGGTCAGGTTGTGACCCGCACCATGCTGCTTGAAAATGTCTGGGATTATCACTTCGACCCCCAGACCAATGTGATCGACGTGCATATTTCCCGTCTTCGCTCGAAGATCGAAAAAGGCTTTGATGGCCCGCTGCTGCATACGGTGCGCGGCGCGGGTTACATGCTGAAGGCCGGGCGTACCAAACAGACCGCCGCCAAGGTGGACTGATGGGTCGGTTTTCTGCGCTTATGCGCACCACGGCGGTGCGTCTGTCGGCTCTTTATCTGCTTCTCTTCGTCGTCGGCGCTGTCGCTCTGGTCTTCTACATGACCAATCTGTCGGCTTCGATCCTCACCGCACAGACGCAGCAGGCGCTGGGCGAAGAAGTAGCGAGCATCGGCAAGAGTTATGCGCGCGGCGGCATTCCGCAGCTTGTGCGCAGCATTGATTATCGTTCGCGCCAGCCGGGCGCTTATCTCTATCTGGTTGCCGACCCTACGGGGCGCATTCTGGCCGGAAATGTCGAAAGTGTTGAGCCCGGCGTGTTGGACACGGACGGCATTGTCGAGCGCGCCTTCGTCTACAAGCGCTATGGCGAGCAGGGGACGGAAAGCGACCATCGCGCCGTCGCCGTGGTGATTGCGCTGCCGAACGGCATGCGCCTGATGGTGGGGCGTGATCTTGGCGAGCCCGAACGGTTCCGCGATATCATCCGCAGTTCGTTGATGCTGGCGCTTGGCATTATGGGTGCAGGCGCGCTGCTGATCTGGCTCTTTGTCGGACGCCGCGCCTTGAAGCGCATCGACGACGTGTCCAAGGCATCCCAGCGTATTATGGATGGTGACCTGACCGGACGTTTGCCAGTCAACGGTTCCGGCGATGAGTTTGACCGTCTATCAGGCAATCTCAACGTGATGCTCGGGCGCATATTGGAGTTGAACGAAGGGCTGAAGCAGGTTTCGGATAATATCGCCCATGACCTCAAGACGCCGCTCACTCGCCTGCGCAATCGCGCCGAGGAAGCCCTGGGCGGCAAGAAGATCGGGCCGGAATATCGTGAGGCGCTTGAAGATATCATTGGTGAATCGGATCAGCTGATCCGCACTTTCAATGCGATCCTGATGATTTCGCGTCTGGAAGCTGGCTATTCGGCGGAAAACCTGGAAGACCTGCCCGTCGCTCCTATCGTGCGGGATGTGGCCGAAATGTACGAACCGGTTGCCGAAGATGCGAATGTAAAGCTGACGCTCGGTGCTCAGGACGAGGTGGTGCTGCACATCAACCGCGAGCTTGTCGGCCAGACGGTTTCCAATCTCGTGGACAATGCGATCAAATATGCTGGCGGCGAAGAGCGCGAGGCCAATGTGTCGCTTGCCATGGAACGCGACTCCAACTGGGTGCGGATCATCGTTGCCGATAACGGGCCGGGCATTCCGGAGGAAAAGCGCGAACAGGCAACCGAACGTTTCGTGCGTCTTGAGGAAAGCCGCACACAGCCGGGTTCCGGCCTCGGTTTGAGTCTTGCCAAGGCGGTCATGAAGTTGCACGGTGGCGCGCTTCGTCTTGAAAGCAACGAACCGGGATTGCGTGCCGTTCTGGAGTTTCCGTTGCCGCATGGCGAGGTGAAATAGCAAAATGTAAGAGGGGATCATGGCGGCTAACGATACAAAGGAACTGTTTTTCGAGAGAGACCTTTGTGCGCTGACGCCGCTTGATCCTGATCGGGCGCGATCCTTCCTCGCCGATCTGGTCGAGCGATCCCGTGAGGACCAACTGCCAGATGTCGCCGCTCTGCTGAAAACGGAAAAAGTTTCGGCCTTCCTGTCGGCTGTGCTCGACCTGTCGCCGTTTATTCGCGAGGCGCTGAGCCGACATCCCTCCATTCTAAGCCGCATTGTTTCTGCTTCGCCCGAAACTGCATTGCACGATATTCTCGCGACGGTTTCGCTCTGCGGCATGGAGGATGGCGCGAGCGAAGCTTCGCTCATGACTGACCTGCGCCGCTTCAAACGCGAAGCGCATGTGCTGATCGCGCTTTGCGATTTGGCTCAAATTTTCAATACGGAAGCCACCACCGGCTGGCTGACAGATCTCGCTGAAGCCTGCACCGGTGCTGCCGTGCGCTTCTTGCTGCGCGACGCTGATGCAGCCGGAAAAATCAAGCTGCCCGACCGCAACAAGCCCGACAAGGACAGCGGCTGGATCGTGCTGGGCATGGGCAAGTTCGGTGCGCGAGAACTGAACTATTCCTCCGATATCGACCTGATCGTCTTCATCGACGAAACCAAACCGGCCATCGGCGATCCTTATGAATGCGTGGACACGTTTTCGCGCCTGACACGGCGGCTTGTCCGCATTCTTCAGGATCGGACCGCAGATGGTTACGTCTTCCGCGTCGATCTTCGTTTGCGTCCCGATCCGGGGTCGACACCGCTCGCCATTCCCGTTGGCGCAGCGCTGCATTATTACGAAGGGCGCGGCCAGAACTGGGAGCGCGCCGCCATGATCAAAGCGCGCCCCGTCGCCGGTGATCGTGCATCCGGGCGTCAGGTGCTGGCTGAACTCTCCCCTTATGTCTGGCGCAAATATCTCGACTATGCAGCGATTGCCGATGTCCATTCGATCAAGCGGCAAATCCATGCCCATAAGGGCCATGGCGACATTGCCGTTCGCGGACACAATGTGAAGCTTGGACGCGGAGGTATCCGCGAGATTGAGTTCTTCGTTCAGACCCAGCAGCTGATTGCTGGCGGACGCTTTCCGGAACTGCGCGGTAATCAAACTGTGCCCATGCTCGGCCAGCTCGCGGAGCGCGGCTGGATCACGGAAAAGGCGCGCGATGCGCTGGCCAAGGAATATTACTTCCTGCGCGACGTGGAACACCGCATCCAGATGATCGCCGATGAACAGACGCATATCCTTCCTGAAGACGATGAAGGCTTTGCCCGTGTCGCCCATATGATGGGTTATGCCGATCCGGCTGAGTTTTCGGATGTTTTCCTCAACGCGCTCAAGATCGTTGAAAAGCACTATGCGGCCTTGTTCGAGCAGGCGCCGGAACTTGGCACCTCGACGGGCAATCTCGTCTTCACCGGCGATGTGGATGATCCGGGTACGCTGGAGACGCTTGCCGCCATGGGCTATGAGCGCCCAAGCGATATCTGCCGCGTTATCCGCACCTGGCATTTCGGGCGCTATCGCGCCACCCAGTCGGCGGAAGCACGCGAGCGCCTGACCGAACTGACGCCTGCGCTGTTGAACGCCTTCGCTGAGACCAAGCGCGCCGACGAGTCGCTGTTGCGTTTCGACAGTTTCCTGCAAGGCTTGCCCGCGGGAATTCAGCTTTTCAGCCTGCTTCAATCCAATCCGCGCCTGCTCAATCTGCTCGTGATGATCATGAGTGCTGCGCCACGGCTGGCCGAAATCATCACACGCAATCCGCATGTTTTTGACGGTCTGCTCGACCCGGCTATTTTTTCGGAAATGCCGACCCGCTCCTATCTGGAAGAGCGGCTGCGCGTGTTTCTCGGGGCTGCGACGGATTACGAGGAAGTGCTGGATCGTCTGCGCATCTTTGCGGCAGAGCATCGTTTCCTGATCGGCATTCGCCTGCTGACAAGCGCGATTGACGGCGTGCGTGCCGGGCGCGCTTTTTCCGATCTGGCGGAGCTGATGATCGGAAAGGCGTTTGAGGCTGTGGAAGCCGAATTGCAGCGCCGCCACGGCAAGGTCAAAGGCGCGAAATCGGCGCTGCTCGCCATGGGCAAGCTCGGCAGTCGTGAACTGACTGCAGGTTCCGATGTCGATCTGATCCTGCTCTACGATCATGACACGGATGCCGATGAATCGGACGGTGAAAAGCCGCTCGCACCGTCGCAATATTATATTCGCCTGACGCAACGCCTGATCGCCGCCCTGTCCGCCCCGACGGCGGAAGGTGTACTCTATGAAGTCGACATGCGGCTGCGCCCTTCGGGCAACAAGGGGCCTGTCGCAACCCATATCGAATCCTTCGGCAAGTATCAGCGGACCGAGGCCTGGACCTGGGAGCATATGGCGCTAACGCGGGCGCGCCCGATCCACGGCGACGAGAGCTTTATCACGCATATCACGGCGGAGATCGATGAGGTGCTGTCGGCACCGCGCGATGTGAAGAAGATCGCCAAGGACGTGCGCGAAATGCGCGACCTGATCTATCAGGAAAAGCCGCCACGTGATGACTGGGATTTCAAGCTAAAGCCCGGCGGCATTGTCGATCTGGAATTCATCGCGCAATTCGCGGTTCTGGTTGGAAAAGTGACCAAGAAGCCGCGTCCGCTGGGAACGGAAGAGGTTCTTGGCTCGCTCGACCCGGCCTACGCGGAACCAGCCCTTGCCGACAGTCTGGTCGAAGCGCATCGGCTTTACACGAATTTGAGTCAGACCATTCGCTTGTGTCTCGGCAGCGATGCACCGCGAGACGAGTTCATTCCGGGTATGATCGATCTTCTCTGCCGCGCCGCCGATATGCCGGATATCAAGCGCGTCGAACATCATTTGACCGAACTGGCGAAGGAAGTTCGCGCGAGTTTTGAGAAGCTGGTGAGCGCTTGATTTTTAAATTAACGCGCATCTTTTCCGATCGAAGCAGGATCAGAAATCAGTCCAGTGGACTGATTTCCCTGCGTAGGCGTTTCATACTTTTTGGGATGCGCTCTAAGCTGCGTGGATAGCGGCGCTGTGCCCGCTGATCTGCACCGCCTTGCGGTCGGGTATGCTGACCGCAACCACCGTGCCAACGCCCTCGGTCGAACGAATACGCAGCCAGCCGCCATGCAGTTCGGCGAGCGAGCGGGTGATGGCGAGACCAAGGCCTGAGCCGCTATGGGTTTTGGTGAACTGGTTTTCGACCTGTTCAAACGGCTGGCCGATCTTTTTCAAGGCCGACTTCGGAATACCGACGCCGGTGTCCTGAATGGTCATGAACAGGGCCGATCCGGTCTTGCGGGCGCGCACCGTGATATGTCCGTTATGGGATGTGAACTTGACCGCGTTGGACAGGAGATTGATCAGCACCTGCTTGACCGCACGGCGGTCGGCATAGAGCTGCATGGCGTCTTCGATCCGTGTCTCGACCGTGATGTTCTTCTCGTCGGCCTGCAGCGAAATCATGCGCACCGTCTCGTTGATGAGCGGGCAAAGATCGATCTGCTCGCGGTCGAGCGAGAAATGACCGGCTTCGATCTTAGACATATCGAGAATGTCGTTGATGACGTTCAGTAGGAAGTTACCGCTGGTGTGAATGTCGTTGATATATTCCTCATAACGGTCAGAGCCGAGCGGCCCGAAGGTGCCGGCCTGGATCATCTCCGAAAAACCGATGATCGCATTGAGCGGCGTGCGCAGCTCATGGGACATATTGGCGAGGAATTCCGACTTGGCGCGGTTGGCCGCTTCGGCACGTTCCTTTTCCTGACCGTATTTGCGCGCGAGTTCCGACAGTTCGCGGACACGGTCGCGCTCACCCTTACGCGCAATCGACAGATCGTGAATGGTCGCCATCAGACGACGTTCGCTATCCACCAGACGTTCCTGATGCAGCTTGAGCTGGGTAATGTCGGTACCGATGGAGACGAGACCGCCATCCTGCGTGCGGCGTTCGTTGACCTGCAGCCAGCGACCGTCGCTGAGCTGGCGTTCGAAGGTCTGACCGCCTGCGCGATTGTGTTCGTTGGCCATGCGACGCTCAAAGGTGAAGGGACGCGTGTGGGCGTCAACTTCATTGCGTGGCACACCCGGTTTCAGCGTCCAGACCGGCAGACCGGCATATTCGCTGAACTTGGAATTCGCCATAACCAGACGGTTGTTGGCATCCCACAGAATGAAGGCTTCCGAGATGTTCTCGATGGCTTCGCGGATGCGCATGTCGGCTTCCGCCGTCGCTTGCGCAAAGCGGTGCTGCTCGCTGACGTCGAAGGCAATGCCGACCAGATGGAGGTCGCCTTCAGCCGCGATATCGGCACGCACACGCATCCAGACCCACGATCCATCCGCATGACGCATGCGGAACACGCGGTCCACGTGAGAAAAGTCGCCAGCCGCCGCCTGTTCGGCGAGAGAATAAAGATCGCCATCTTCCGGATTGATGATTGCCGCGACATCGCTGAACGGCAGCACTGCGTCCTGCGCTTCATAGCCCAGCATTTCATACATGGAGCGGGACCAGTAGATGCGCCCGCGCGCCATGTCCCAATCCCAGAGGCCACAACGTCCGCGCGCCATGGCGAGATCGATCCGGAGCTGGATCTGATTGGAAAGGTCGTCGGCTTCACGTGCCCGCGCTGCCTGACTGAAATAGGCGTAGAGAATGGCGAACATGACGCCGGTGGTGCCCGCAAAGAGTGTGACATTCAGCGACACCGCGCGACGCCATTCGGCAAAGATCGTATTTTCCGCTTCCGTCGCGATGATGGAATAAGGCGCGGTCAGCGGTTTGGACAAAGCGGCATAGGCCGCTTCGCCTTGCAGGAGAATTTTCAGCACGCCTGCGCGTTCGGCAAAGAGGAACAGCGGCTGCGCTTCCGACAGGATCGTATCAATCGGCTTGCCGGATAAATCGGAGAGCGGGCCGGAAGCCGCGACCACCGACGACTGGCCGTCAACGACGGCAACTGTCATGCCGGACGATGAGAGGCCGCGCGAGCGAAACTCGGCAATGGTGTCCTGCAAGTCCTTGGCGGAAACCTGCGCGCCTGCATTGGTTCCATTCGCCACGCGCTCGATCATTTGCGCCAGATTGGCGGTTGCTGCCGACAGCGATGCCTTATGCTGCTGTTCGATATCGTCGTGCCAGGCCAGCATGGAAAACACACGGGCGACGCCGAGAATGACAAGGAAGATGATGATCAGCGCGGGAACGAGGCGGCGCAAAATGGGTTCCATCGAGATGAACTTGCCATAGGCCGGACCCGCGAGAAGACGGACATGGCCCGAGACCTTGCCTTTCTTTCTCTTCCGACCGGATTCGCAATGCGTCCCCGCCGGCGCGCCATACGCGTCGGTGCTCGCCATCTGATTGGTCCCTCGTGAAATGCCTGCGAATGAAGTGATTCGGAATACGCCACCTCCGAATGCATTCAATGAATCAAAAGTGATTCGCGCTGTCCAGCGATTTCGTTAACGAGACGTAAAAAAGGCCACTCGCCGACATTGATTTTCTTATGAATCTCAAGCCTTTATCTGGAATTAGTTCCTTAGCCGACGCGCTTAAATCCATGAAAAGACTCATGAAAAACCTGGTCGCTTCCGAAGCGTGCCAGAGCAGGGCGAAAGCGCATAGCTGTTCACCCTGTCAGCCGCAGAAAGGCAGCTGGCAGGAGCGAACCAGATTGCTTCGATTGTCGCCCGCGAATCAGGCGAGAGTGCGATCCACGATGTCGCGCAGGTCGGTCGAAAGTTTGGGCACGCCCGATATGCGGGCGAGGGCCGCACGGGCATGTTCGCGCCGCGTTTCTTCCAGTGACCGCCAGGAACGCAGCGAGGTCAGAAGTCGCGCAGAGAGCTGCGGATTCTCCGGATCGATAGCGAGGATCGTCTCGGCGAAGAACACATAGGCCGCGCCGTCCTTGCGGTTGAAACCGGTCGGGTTCGAAGCCGAGAAGGAGCCGATCAGCGAGCGCACGCGGTTTGGATTGTCGAGCGAGAACAGGCGGTGGACGGCAAGCTGGCGCACGGTTTTCAGCGCATGTTCACCGGGGCGGGTCGCCTGAACATTGAACCACTTGTCCATGACGAGTCCGTCGCCGCCGAAACGCTGTTCGAAACTGGAGAGGGCCTCCCGCGCTTCATCCGTATCGCCGAAGCGGTGAACGAGAACGGTCAGCGCGGCGAAGCGGTCGGTCATGTTATCGGCCCCCGCATATTGCAGGGCGGCGCGACGCTGGTTGCCTTCGTGGCGGCTCAGATAATCCAGCAGCGCATTGCGCAAGGCGCGCTTGCCTGCGGCTTCCGCGTCGGGCGTGAAAGCGCCAGTCTGCTTGAGCCCGTCATATAGCCGGGCAAAATCACCCGCATAGGCCGATGCAATAGCGGCGATCAGGTGGTCGCGGCTGGCAAGGATAGCATCGGGGTCGACATTGTCACCCATTTCACGGGCCACGTCGCTTTCGCTTGGCAAGGTCAGGCAGAGTGCGCGGAACGCCGGATCAAGTGTCTCGTCGGATGCGACGCGACCGACCAACTCGACCACCTTGGCATTCAACTCGGGCTTATGGCCGCCACGAACGCGCTTGGCGCCCTCGAGCAGGGTGCGGGTGAGAATGTTGTTCATGGCCTGCCAGCGCGCAACCGGATCGCTATCATTCAGCGCGAGGAATGTCAGCTCTTCTTCGGAAAGCGGGGAGGTGAGATTGACCGGCGCGGAAAAGCCGCGCAGCAGCGAAGGAACCGGGCGCGCCTTGATGCCGTGGAAAACAATGGTCTCCGATGAGTGGTGCAGGTGAATGACATTGTCATGCACATCGCCGCCTTCAACGGAAGCCGGCTTCATATCCTGACCGTCCGGGCCGATGAGGCCGAATGCGATTGGAATATGCATCGGCTTTTTCACCGACTGGCCGGGTGTTGACGCCAGCGCCTGACGCAGGCGGATTGTGAAGGTTTCAGCCGTCGCATTGTAGTCGAAATCCGCATCCACTCGCGGTGTGCCTGCCTGATCGTACCAGAGCGCGAATTGCGCGAAATCCTGTCCGGAAACGTCGGCAAAAACCTTGATGAAATCTTCGATCGTGGCAGCATCGCCGTCATGGCGCTCGAAATAGAGGTCCATACCCTTGCGGAATAGGTCTGGCCCGATGATCGTGCGGATCATGCGGACGACTTCCGAGCCTTTTTCATAGACGGTTGCCGTGTAGAAATTGTTGATCTCGCGATATTCACGCGGTCGCACCGGATGGGCGAGGGGGCCGCCATCTTCCGGGAACTGCTGCGCCTTCAGAATCTTCACTTCGGCGATGCGCTTTACCGGACGGGAGCGCTGATCGGCGGAGAATTCATGATCGCGATAGACGGTCAGCCCTTCCTTGAGGCAAAGCTGAAACCAGTCGCGGCAGGTGATGCGATTGCCGGTCCAGTTGTGAAAATATTCGTGCGCAATGACAGCCTCGATGCCGGCATAGTCCACATCGGTCGCAGTTTCGGGATCGGCCAGCACATATTTGTCGTTGAAGACATTGAGGCCCTTGTTCTCCATCGCGCCCATGTTGAAATCCGACACGGCGACAATGTTGAAAACATCGAGATCATATTCGCGCCCGAACCTTTCCTCGTCCCACCGCATGGAGCGCTTCAGCGCATCCATGGCGTAAAGCGCGCGTGATTCCTTACCATGCTCGACATAGATGGCGAGATCGACCGGGCGTCCAGACGCCGTGGTGAAATGATCCTTCACCACGCCGAGCGAACCGGCAACGAGAGCGAAAAGATAGGACGGCTTCGGATGCGGATCGTGCCACACCGCAAAATGTCGGCCAGCGCTGCCCTCTGTCGTGCCGTTTTCAACCGGATTGCCGTTGGAGAGCAGGATCGGCGCGGCGTCACGGTCGGCTTCGACACGGACCGTATAGACGGAAAGCACGTCAGGGCGATCATAATAATAGGTGATGCGACGGAAGCCCTCCGCCTCGCATTGCGTGCAATAGACACTGCTGCTGCGATAAAGCCCTGAAAGCTGCCGGTTGGTCGTCGGGTTGACGGCGGTGACGATTTCCAGCGTGAAGCGCTCACCTTCCGGCAGATCGCTGATGGTCAGGAGATCGGGCGTCGCGACATAACTATTATCAGCAAGCGGGGTGCCGTTGATGGCAATGCTGACGAGCTTGAGTTCGTCGCCATCGAGGACCAGCGGCGTGCCGGGCGCGGTGCCCGGACGGCGCTCGATGGTCAGCTCGGCACGGACAACGGTTTTCTCTGGCTCCAGCGTGAAGTCGAGCTTTGTTTCCGGTATCGCGTAAGGTGTCGGGCGGTAATCTTCGAGACGGAATGTCTGGCCGGTTTCTGTACGCATCGCGGAACTCTTTCTGTGAAGTCTTGTGCTGGATTCGTACCCGGCTTTTGCCCAAACGACAAGAAACGAGCGCCGGGCAAATAAATTTGCCGAACACAACGCTATGGCTGGCAGTTCATGGCAAACAGGCATAAGAAAACAATGTGGTAATACTATTTAGCCGCAAGTTTTACGCGGTATATGTGAGGGATTGCATCGTGAACGCTCGTGCGAGCGCAGCTGTTGAGGCGGCAGGGCTAGATTCAAATCCGATGCTTGGTATCGGTCTCAAGATTGCTTCCGTTGCCGTCTTTGTCGGCATGTCCACGATGCTCAAAGCTGCCGATGGTGTGCCGCTAGGCCAGCTTATTTTCTTCCGATCTTTTTTCGCAGTCATCGCTGTTCTGCTCTATTTGCAATGGCGTGGGCAACTCTCGGGCGCGTTTCGGACACAGCATGGCTTCAGCCATTTTTGGCGTGGGCTGGTTGGCGTCTGCGCCATGACAATGAGCTTCTTTGCGCTGATGAAACTGCCGCTGCCGGAAGCAATCGCCATCAATTATGCCTCTCCGCTGATGACGGTGATTCTCGGTGCGGTCATTCTGCATGAAGTCGTCCGGTTCTATCGCTGGAGCGCAGTGCTGGTCGGGCTCTTCGGCGTGCTGATCATTATATGGCCGCGCCTGACGCTGTTTTCCGGAGGCAATGTCGGGCAGAACGAGGCGATTGGTGCTTTGTCGGCGCTCGGGGCAGCATTCATGTCCGCTATCGCCATGCTCCTGGTGCGGCGGCTCGTGCAGACCGAGCGCACGGCAACCATCGTGATCTACTTCTCATTGTCGGCCAGCGTCATTGCGCTGGTCAGCCTGCCTTTTGGCTGGATCGTGCCCAGCTGGACGCAGCTCGCTCTGCTCATCGGTGCCGGATTTGCGGGCGGCATCGCCCAGATTCTGCTGACCGAATGCTACCGTCACGCGCCGATGTCTACCATTGCGCCGTTTGAATACACGTCGATGCTGTTGGGCCTGATGGTCGGCTTTCTGCTTTTTGGCGATGTGCCGACTTTGGAAATGCTCGTCGGCAGCGTCATTGTCATGGCGGCCGGTGGCTTCATCATCTATCGCGAACACAAGCTTGCGCTCGAACCGCACAAGGTCAACGCGCCGCAAGGCCAGTAATTAGAGCATTTCCAGCAAAAGTGCGAAGCGGTTTTGCGTTGGATAATGCTTAAAAAATATCTAGCCCGCCGTTTCCTGCGGTCCTTCGGAGCGCGGATCGAGCTGCATGGTTTCGGGCGTGGACTGACCGTCCGGCGTGTGGAACTTGTACTCGGTTTTCTGTTCGCTGATTGCAGGACGTTGCAGCCTGCGAATGCGCCAGAAGGCGTGCAGGCCGTAAACGCCAAAGGCGATGGCCATGGTCACGAAGAAGCCGGAAGGGCCGATGGCATCCATCAGCGGACCGGAAAGTGCTGGTCCCACCACGCTGCCCGCGCCATAGATGATCAGCAGCCCGCCGGAGATTTTGACGAATTCGCTGGCATCGGCGTAATCGTTGGCGTGAGCTACGTTGAGGCTATAGATCGGATAGATCACCGAGCCGAACAGGAACATCATTGCGTAAATCGCATAGGGTGTGGTCGGGTGGAACAGCACCATGACCAGTGACAAGGCGAAGCCGATGATACCGGCCAGCACCATGACATAGCGCCGGTCCACGAAGTCGGATGCGCGGCCAAGCGGATACTGGAAGATTGCGCCGCCGATCATTGCGGAGGCGAGCATGGTCGCGATGCCGAAGGTCGAAAGCCCATTCATTTCGCCGTAGATAGCGGCAAGAAAGTTCCACGTACCGGCGACGATACCGGCGATCAGCGAGCCGACCGCAGCGGCTGGCGAGCGGCGGTAAAGACCCTTCAGATCAAGTGAAACCTGCGTCAGCGGGTTGGGCGACTGGGCGCTGGACAGGGCAGTCGGCAGCAGCGCGCTGGCATAGATAATCGCACAGATGATGAACAGCGTCTGGGTCATCGCATCGCCGAAGGGCAGGATATACTGTCCGCACATCAGGCCGAGCATGGTAATGATCATATAGATCGAGAAAATACGCCCGCGCGATTCATTGGTGACACGCTCGTTTAGCCAGCTTTCGATGATCATGTAAGCGCCCGCGAGGGAAAAGCCCGCGACGCCGCGAAAGATCATCCAGGCCACCGGGCTGACCACGAGCGCATGAAACAACAGCGCCATCGACAACAGGGTCAGCAGAGCGGAAAACACGCGCACATGGCCGACGCGGCGCACCAGATGCGGCACCACGATGCAGCCGATGGTGAAGGCCAGCGAATAGCTCGTGCCCATCCAGCCGATGGTTGTGGTGGACCAGCCCTCCATTCCGCCGCGCAACGGCAGGAGAATACCCGCAAGGCCACCGGCGAGCAGCATCAGGAATGTGCTTGCAAGCAGGGCGGCGATGGGCAGCAACTGGCCAGCCATGAGGTGCTCCAATGAGATGAATTCGGAATCTAAAACTACTTGTCGCCGTCTGGCGCTTTGGCAAGCGGCGAAATAGAACAAGTTTGCGGCATGTTGGTGACAAGCATTGCTCTGATGAACGAGCCGATGCCACCGAAAGGCCGAAATATCAATTGCGTATTTCGTCTAATTTCAACTTTACGGACAGAAAGTCACGCCAGGCAAAACGCTTCTGTGCCGGTGTGCGCAGAAGATAGGCCGGATGCAATGTCGGCAGAACCGGAATTTCCATTCCGGATGGCGTGCGATGGATTTTCCAATTACCGCGAAGACGCAATATGCCTTCGGTTGCGCCGGTCAGCGCCTTGCCTGCGGGGCCGCCGAGCGCAACCAGTATTTTTGGCGCGACAAGCTCGATCTGCCGTTCGATGAACGGGCGGCAAAGCTCGGTTTCCAATGGCGTGGGCGTACGATTGCCCGGCGGACGCCACGGGATCGTATTGGCAATATAAACGTTTTCGCGCTTGAGACCGATGGATTCGATCATCCGATTAAGAAGCTGGCCGGATTTGCCCACAAAGGGCAGCCCTTCCATATCCTCGTCCCGTCCCGGCGCTTCGCCGATGAACATGATATCGGATGACGGATCGCCATCGGCAAAACACAGGTTTTTCGCGGTGAATTTGAGATTACAGCCATCAAAGGCCGCAAGCTTCTCGCGCAGTTCATCCAGTGTCGCAGCTTGTGCTGCGGCCTCACGGGCCAGAGCGATCTGGGCCGTATCGGGCACGTCGGCTGCGGCCTGAACAGGTCTGCTTTCGGGTGAAGGTGTCGCAGCCGGCGAAGGTTGTTGCCAGTTTTGCGCACGGCTTGGCTGACTGGACGGCTGTTGCGGCGACGGGCGAGGGCGCTCGGCAGCCTGCATGTCCGGTCGCGGTGCGGCAGGTGCACGCTGCGGTTCGGCAAAGCGGTCGATAGGCGTGTCCGAGAGCGGCATGTCAACACCCGCTTCCGCATAGAAGCGGAGCAAGCCTTCCATATCCAGTGTCTCGCGGCCATCAGTCATCTTTGTACCTCAACAGATGAGGTGGCGAATTTTGGCGGTGAATGCAAGAGCGCGTCGCGCTTTTCGCGATCAAACCACGGACTAACCACCGGAAGCTTACGCGCGACGCGACAAATCATGCCGATCTCAACAAATCGCGACAAAAAATCCAGATACGTCATTTTCAAACAATTGAAATTGACGTTTACGTCAAAGTAAATATCATTAAACGCACTCAGACGCCGATTTTGGACAATTCGACGCATTTGCGACAGTTGCTAACTCTGTAAGAGGATAAAGGCGAATGACGGGAACAGGCAAATCCTATTGCATGCTGCCCAGCGCTGGCCAAACGGCCGGTTGATGGGTAATCGCAATGGGATGATGCGTAAAAACAATTGGATGCATCATCCGCACTATCGTAGTGAAACGGTGATGTCATACCGAACGGAGGGATGAATGTCCGAAGCCCCAGAGCATGCGAACCAGGAGCTTCCCGAACGCGAAAGCATGGAATTTGACGTTGTGATCGTCGGCGCAGGCCCTGCGGGTCTTGCCGCGGCGATCCGCCTGAAGCAGGTCAATCCAGAGCTTTCGGTCGTGGTCCTTGAAAAGGGCGGGGAAGTCGGTGCGCATATCCTGTCTGGCGCCGTTGTCGATCCTGTGGGTATCGACCAGCTTTTGCCGGACTGGCGCGACGATGAGGGGCATCCTTTCAAGACGCCGGTGACGGATGATCATTTCCTGCTGCTGGGGCCTGCGGGTTCGGTGCGTTTGCCAAACTTTGCCATGCCGCCTTTGATGAACAATCACGGCAATTACATCGTGTCGCTTGGCAATGTCTGCCGCTGGCTTGGCACGAAGGCCGAAGAGCTGGGCGTCGAAATCTATCCGGGCTTTGCTGCGACCGAAGTTCTCTACAATGACGAAGGCGCTGTCATCGGTGTGGCCACCGGCGATATGGGCGTCGAGCGCGACGGCACGCATGGGCCGAACTATACGCGCGGCATGGCGCTGCTCGGCAAGTACACGCTGATCGGCGAAGGCGCACGCGGTTCGCTGGCCAAGCAGTTGATCTCGAAGTTCAAACTGGATGAAGGCCGCGAGCCGGGCAAATTCGGCATCGGCCTCAAGGAATTGTGGCAGGTCGATCCGTCCAAGCACAAGCCGGGTCTGGTGCAGCACTCCTTTGGCTGGCCGCTCGACATGAAGACCGGCGGCGGTTCGTTCCTCTATCATCTCGAAGACAATATGGTTGCGGTCGGCTTCGTGCTGCACCTCAACTATAAGAACCCGTATCTGTCGCCGTTTGAAGAATTCCAGCGTTTCAAGACGCATCCGGCCATCAAGGATGTCTTCGAAGGCGGCAAGCGTCTGTCCTATGGCGCCCGCGCCATTACCGAAGGCGGCTTCCAGTCGGTGCCGAAACTGTCCTTCCCGGGCGGCGCGCTGATCGGTTGCTCGGCAGGTTTTGTAAACGTGCCGCGCATCAAGGGCAGCCACAATGCGGTTCTGTCCGGCATTCTCGCCGCTGACAAGCTGGCGGAAGCCATTGCAGCTGGTCGCGCCAATGACGAGCCGGTCGAGATCGAAAACAGCTGGCGTTCGAGCTTGATCGGCAAAGACCTGAAGAAGGTTCGCAACGTCAAGCCGCTATGGTCGAAGCTTGGTACGGTGGCAGGCGTCGCTCTGGGCGGTCTCGATATGTGGACCAACCAGCTGTTCGGCTTCTCTTTCTTCGGAACGCTCAAGCACGGCAAGAACGACGCGCAGTCGCTCGAACCGGCGGCAAAGCACAAGAAGATCGACTATCCGAAGCCGGATGGTGTTCTGACTTTTGATCGTCTGTCGTCGGTGTTCCTGTCGAACACCAACCACGACGAAAACGAACCGATCCATCTGCAAGTCCGCGACATGCAGTTGCAGACGTCGTCGGAACACGATGTTTTCGCTGGCCCGTCGACGCGCTATTGCCCGGCAGGCGTCTATGAGTGGGTGGACAAGGACGGAAATTCGGCTGCTGATCCAAGCGCCAAGGACGTCCGTTTCGTCATCAACGCGCAGAACTGCGTGCACTGCAAGACCTGCGACATTAAGGATCCGAACCAGAACATCAACTGGGTGCCGCCACAAGGCGGTGAAGGACCAGTCTACGTGAACATGTAAGCATCTGCTTCTGTCGCAAAACGCTTACTCTTGTGGGTGCGTTTTGCGACAGAATGTCTTGCAGTTGAATAGTTGCTAGGTAGCATCCGGCAGAAAAATCGTGGCTTCCATAAATGTCACTGCGTTCCCGCGCAGGATCACGCGATCTTCGGCCAATTCGCAGTCGAGCCATCCTCCGCGCGCCGACGCCTGATAGGCGGTCAGCTTGTCGCGCTGCAATCGCGAAGCCCAGTAGGGCACAAGCGTGGCATGGATGGAACCTGTCACCGGATCTTCCGGAATTCCCGCCCCCGGAACAAAATAGCGCGACATAAAGTGTGCCTTTGCACCGTCCATTTCCTGGCCTGTCACGACAAGACCAACCGACCCGAGAAGGGCGATTGCCGCCAGGTCTGGAACGAAATTGCGCACGGCCTCGGCGCTGCCAAGATCGGCAAAGAAATTTTCGAAGTTGCGAAAGACGTGAACCGGCGGTTCAACGAAAATATCTGCAATTTCCTGTGGCAGCGCATCGATAGGTTCTGGTGACAGACGGGGAATGTCGAGCCTATATCCGTTCGTCTCTCGCGATACGCTCAGTTCACCAACCCGCGTGTGGAAGACGAGCAATGTGTCCGCCTTTCCTGCGGTGAACAGCACATGCGCCGTAGCAAGGGTGGCGTGGCCACAGAAATCAACCTCAAGCGCCGGGGCGAACCAGCGCAAATCCCATGCGCCATCGGGGCGGGCTTTGACAAAGGCGGTCTCGGCGAGATTGTTCTCCTGCGCAATCGCCAGCATTTGCGCATCCGGTAGCCAGTCTTCAAGGATGAGGACCGCAGCCGGGTTTCCTGCGAAGACTCGATCAGTGAATGCATCGACCTGATACATTTGCATGCGGAAAGCTCCTTGCTGTGGATGATGCTGCCGTCGCTCGTGAAATTCAGCAGCAGCATCCACTGGGATTCCGCATCTTAGTCAAGGTCCGAACGCTGAGGCGTTCTATTGAAGCATAACGGACTGGGTTTCCGGCTCGTCTTCATCCGGGCGCACCGGCGCTGGAACGGAGAAGTCCAGCCTTACGGGCAGATGATCTGACCCGGCATCTTCGCGGGCTGAAACCTTGGGCGAAACAATATCCGCACTGGTGAAAATCTGATCGAGAGGCAGGCCGAGATAGGGCGCCAGCGACACCGGCAGGAAGGATGGGAACCATGTTCCGCCAATGCCGGTCATATGCGTGGTCTTCGATGCGACCTCGACCCGGCGAACAGCGTTGCTCCACGGCACGGCGTTGAGGTCGCCTGCAATGATCGTTGGCCCTGCCAATTGCTTCAGGCCCGGCTCGATATAGCCAAGCTGATAGGGCTGCCAGCGCGGCCATGGCCATGAAAAATGCAGCGAGGCCACATTGATATGCGTGCCACCGAGATCGACGGGTGCGATGGCGAGCAATCCGTCACCGATGCACATCGGTTGACCGCCTTCAACGAAGGGGCGGCGGGAAAGAATGCCGACACCCCAGGTTCGCGAATCTTCACGGCAGCTGAGGTGATAGGGATAAGTGCCTTGAAGAATATCGAGCCATTTCGTCCACTGCTCGCTGGCTTCCTGATAGGCGATGATGTCCGGCTTTTCGCGGGCGATCATCTGCAAGATGCGCTTTGGCTCCGGATTGTCCTCGCGCAGATTGATCTGAACAAGGCTGTAGCGCGGCCCCGCAGTTTCGGCTGTCGTCGCGCCTGCTGAACCGCTGAGAAAATCACGCGCCATGCCGAGCGTGGTGCTGAGCGCCATGATGGCGAACAGCAGCAGCATCGCGCCCTCGCGCCGCATCTTCGTGAAGAGCAGCGGCAGGGCCAGCACGATCATCAGGACGGCAAGATGCACGCGAAAATGCGAAAATGTATCAAGCGCCGGATGAACCGCGCCGAGAAATCCCAGCACAAGCGGGACGGATACCGCCACGGCGGCAAGCAGCAACAGGAAGGGGATATTCTCACGGCTTTTCGACATGAGATGCCTCTAGCGATTGAATACGGCGCGATGATGGAAGGTGGAGGGAAGGGAGTAGGGGAATAGGGGAGTAAGGGAGTATGTTGGTGCTGAGGCCGCATTCCCAAAGACCTACTCACCTACTCACCTATTCCCTTATTCCCCTAACCTCACTGGAACGCCGTTTCGTAGAAGCTTCGGAGCTTGCGCGAATGCAGTCTTTCATCCGGCATGGCGGCGATTTTTTCGACCGCTCGAATGCCGATCCGCAGATGCTGCGCCACCTGCCGCTTGTAGAACTCGGTGGCCATGCCCGGCAGCTTCAGTTCGCCATGGAGCGGCTTGTCCGAGACGCAGAGCAAGGTGCCGTAGGGCACGCGGAAGCGGAAGCCATTGGCGGCGATGGTGGCTGACTCCATGTCGAGCGCAACGGCGCGTGCCTGCGAAAGACGCTGCACAGGGCCGCGCTGGTCGCGCAGTTCCCAGTTGCGATTGTCGATGGTGGCAACGGTGCCCGTGCGCATGATGCGCTTGAGGTCGTAGCCTTCGAGGCCGGTGATTTCTTCAACCGCCTCTTCCAGCGCGACCTGAATTTCCGCCAGCGCGGGCAGGGGAACCCAGACCGGCAGGTCGTCGTCCAGCACGTGGTCCTCGCGCATATAGGCATGGGCCAGCACATAGTCGCCAAGCTGCTGGCTGTTGCGCAGGCCAGCGCAATGGCCGAGCATCAGCCAAGCATGCGGACGCAGCACCGCGATATGGTCGGTGATCGTCTTGGCGTTGGAAGGCCCGACACCGATATTGACCATGGTGATGCCGGAATGGTCGGAGCGCTGCAAATGATAGGCAGGCATCTGCGGCAGGCGCGCCAAAGGGGTGCCCTCGCTCGGCGCGGTTTCGCCTGCACGGGTAATCAGATTGCCCGGTTCCACGAATTGTTCGTAACCGCCGCCGCCTTGCGCCATCAGATCGCGGGCATAGGCGCAGAACTCGTCCATGTAGAACTGATAGTTGGTGAAGAGCACGAAGTTCTGGAAATGCGCCGGGCTCGTTGCCGTATAATGCGCCAGCCGGTGCAGCGAATAGTCGATGCGCTGTGCCGTGAAAGGCGCAAGCGGCATCGGTTCGCCGGGCGCCGGTTCAAAATCGGCATTGACGATCTTGTCGTCGGTCGCAGCCAGATCAGGCACGTCGAAAAGATCGCGCAGCGGATGCTGGAAGGCGCTGGCGACGGAGGCCTCCACATAGGTGCCTTCCATGAAGGCGAAATGGATCGGGATCGGCGTGGATGACTCGCGCACCGTCACCGTCACGCCGTGATTGCGCATCAGCAGGCGGATCTGTTCATTCAGATAATGGTCGAACAGGTCAGGACGGGTAATGGTGGCGGAATAGTCGCCCGGCGTTGAAACATGGCCATAGGCCAGACGGGAATCCACATGCGCGAAGCTCGACGTGGAGAGGCAAATCTCGGGGTAAAAAGCGCGATATCGCTGAGCCTGTATTTCGCCGCGCGCCACTTTCTCGAAAGCGTCGCGCAGGAAGGCTGTGTTGCGATCATAAAGCTTTTGCAGGGCGGCAACCGCCGCGCTCGCATCGGTAAACACCTCTGGCTCGATCGGCGCTGGTGTTTTGATTTCGTTGAGAAATGGCTGTTCGATTCGCTGTGTCATGACTCAGTATAGCAGAGTTCACGACGATGGAATGACGCAGTTATACGGTTCGTTGCAGGCTGACATAAAGCACAAGGCCAATGCCGCTCATCTTGCTGTGCTGGCCGATTTGCGTATAGGCGAAGGTGGCGGCCGGACCGGTAAAAATTGCTGTGAAGAGGAATACCCGCAGGGCGATGCCCGCAGTCGAGCGGATGTTGGCGATCATGGCCGTGGCCCCGGCTTGACCTGGGCGGAAGCCAGCGGACCAAACACCGTCTGGTCACGATAGGTGTCGTGTTTACGGTCGGCAAATACGCCAGCGACAATCGCCAGCCCGGCGATCAGCAGCCATACAATCGTCAAGCGCCTCAGCAACATCAAAGCCCCCAAAAGGTTGAAATCCGTCCTTGTTGTTGCCCAGTTTAGCGAGCGCGCCTGAACCACGTCTGAGGCTGCCGTTCATGCGCGGTTCAAAAATATTGATGTTCCGTTAAATGCGCCGCATTGGCCTTGTGCCTGTCGAAATGGGTCTTATGTTTCCCATCATTGGAATGCGGGAAGGATCCCGCCCAAATCCGCCGCACACTCTCGAACGAGTTGGAGAAAGCCCATGGTTGAACAGACAAAGCCCATCGAGCTGTATTATTGGCCAACGCCGAATGGCGTCAAAATCAGCATCATGCTGGAGGAACTTGGCGTTCCCTATGAGGTCAAATATGTCAATATCGGCAAGGGCGATCAGTTCAAACCGGACTTCCTGAAGATTGCCCCGAACAATCGCATGCCGGCGATCATCGATCCCGAAGGTCCGGGCGGCGAGCCGATCTCGGCTTTCGAATCTGGCGCCATTCTCCAATATCTCGGACGCAAGTTCGGCAAGTTCTATCCGACGGATGAGCGCAAGCGCGTGGCCGTTGACGAATGGCTGATGTGGCAGATGGGTGGACTGGGCCCGATGTCCGGTCAGGCGGGGCATTTCCGTCTCTATGCGCCGGAAAAGGTGCAGTATGGCATCGACCGCTATACCAACGAGGTCAATCGTCTCTATGGCGTGCTCAATCGTCAACTCGAAGGCAAGGATTATATTGCAGGCGAATATTCCATCGCCGACATGGCCAGTATCGGCTGGGTGAATGCTTTTAAAAACTACGAGCAGAACCTCGACGATTTCCCGAACGTGAAGCGCTGGTATGAAACCATGAATGCGCGCCCGGCTGTCGCGCGCGGTCTGGCCGTCGGGAAGGAAGAGCGGGAAAAGTCCAATCTGGCCAACGACAAGGAAGCGCAGAAGATTCTCTTCGGCCAGAAGGCACGCTAATCACGAAATAAAAGGAAAGGGCGGCTGTTAGGGCCGCCCTTTTCGTTTGGAAACTGTTGTTGGCGATTATTGGCGCGTCAGGCTTTCGCTCTTGCAGATCAGGCCGCCGAGCACACAGCCCGACAAGGAGAGCGTGTTGCCCTTGACGGAAGCTTTGCCCGTATAGGTCTTGCCTTCGTCAAGCTTGTTCACTTCGCCCTTGTAGCTGCCATCCGTGCCGGACATGGTGCCGATGGACTTGCCTTTGTATTCGCCGGTCATGACCGTGCCGCAGAACTTGTTGCCGCCACAGGACGCGTAGCTGATGATCGTGCCGTTCGGACGCTTCCAGCTGCCGACGATAGCTTCTTCAGCAAGAGCGGGCGCGGCAAAGCTGGCTGCTAGTGTCATTCCAAGAATAAGAGTGCGGATCATTCATTCCTCCCAATGCGCGCCAGTCCCCTCCATCGGGCGGTGGCGCAAGCCGCTTCATTCATTTGTCGTGGTCGCCGTAATCGGGGTCTCCATGTGATCACCGGGCCTCAGCTCGTGCCACGCACCATGATGACAGTGTTTTCCCCATATCGTCATGATTTACGCAAACGTAAACGTAAACGAGATTTCGCGAGAGCGGAAGCGGAATTTTCGCATTCTTGAGCGCGCTGGGCGAGGGGATTCCATGCCGTGTGTAAACACCGCAATGCACCATTTCTGCCGACTCCGATTGTCCTATGGTTATCATCCGGTTTCCACGCGCTGTAAGGATTTGAATCGATTTTTCGAAAAAATCCAGCAATCCGCGAGGCTTGGATGTTTAACAAAATCCCAAGTTTACACCTTGTTGGGATTTTGTTGGTCAGACGTTAAGCATCTGGTTTAACGCGCATTTCAGCCCTGAGCTCTATTCTCTACATCATGAACGGAACGACAGAGACGGCAGTTTCAAAGCGGTCGCAACCGCCACGAAAGAAAGACCGGACGGTTCTCGGGATTTAACAGGGACAAAGAAAAATGGCACAGTTTCAGAGCTTTACGCAGCAGCAAAAGATCGCATCGCAGGACCGCATTCTTCTGGAAATGGGCATGAAATATGCCATCGGTCGTGATTGTGAGATCGATGTGATCGCAGCCCATAAGTGGCTCAACATTGCCGCTATTCGTGGCAACGAAAAGGCCGCCCGGATGCGCAATCAGGTTGCTGCCACCATGAGCAAGACTGAACTGGCTGCTGCCCTTCGCGATGCGCGCGAATGGATGACCGCGCACTGAGACTGCGAAAGTCATTATCGGAAACAAAAAGCCGCCTTCGAAGGCGGCTTTTGTGCATCAGCTCATGCCGAGATAGCGGCCTGGCTTGTGATTGATCGCCACGATCAGGTTCATAGCCACGGCGCCGATGAGTGAAAGCGCCATATTCTGCCACGGTATGAAAAACAGCGAGGCCAGCATGATCACCAGATCTAGGCCGAGCTGAAACCAGCCCGCCCGAATTCCGTATGCATCCTGAAGATAGAGCGCCAGAATATTGACGCCGCCAACGCCGGAGCGGTGCCGGAAAAGCGAAAGCACACCCATTCCCATCAAAGTGCCGCCCATCAGCGCGGCAAATAACGGATTAACGGCGCTAAAGTCGACGCTCTGCGGTATCAGCCAGGCGAAGCCTGACAGCATGCCAACCGCCACAAAGGTGCGGATCGTGAATGGCCATCCCATGCGCCGGATGGCAAAATAATAGAAGGGCAGGTTGATCAGGAAATAAAGCAGCCCGAAATTCGTCCCCGTCGCATATTGAATGAGAAGGGCGATGCCAGCCGTGCTGCCGGTCATCAAGGTTGCATGGCTGTAGAGATTGATGCCGAGTGCGATGAAAGACGTGCCGATGAGCATGGCCATGGCATCTTCGTAAAGGCGATGACGGTCGAGGTTCATGACACTGGTTGCGCCAGCAAGCGGAGCGGCGCTATCTGCGATATCGGCCACGTTCGGACTCCAACAGCGAGAGCCGGGAAACCGGCTCGAAAAAAGTCAAAAGCCGGATCGGGGTCCGGCGCTCATTTTAACTGATCTTTGCGCTGTGCCGCGGTGTCATTGCTTCGATGATCGCACACGAGCGTCAAGTCTTGGGAGACCTTGGAAATATAGCAGTGTGAGAGCGGCTTGGCATCATTCGCAATATTGCTATTTTAAGCCAGCCTTTATCGGCTCCCTACATTTTAGGGGCGGTTTGCTTTTGTTTTGTTTCGCGACGAATGCCGTCGAGAAATGCGTCCACGTCACGTGGGCTGCGCAAATGGCGCTTTATCAGGTGATTTGGGGCCTGCTCCATGAATTTGAGCGCTCGAATCCGCCCGTTTTTACGGTAATTGACCACCCATTTGATGAAATCCCAGTCGAAACGTTCCGGGCAGCCATCGCCCATATCCGGTCGCGTGCGGCCATGATACTTCAAGATGCGTCGAACAACCCGCACAAGGCGTCGTCCGGTCGAGATGTCGAGGAAAATGAGCATGTCGGCGCGTGAAGCGCGATGGGGCATGGTATGACTGTGATTGCCTTCGAAAACCCAGTGATCACCGTCCGCCGCATCGTTGGTCAGGCGAGCGATTTCATCAAGCGGGCGCATGACCCATCCGGGCTGCCAGTAGATGGTGTCGATGTGAATGACGGGCAGGCCCAGCAACTGGGCCAGTTCCCGCGCCAGCGTCGATTTTCCAGAACCG
Source organism: Ochrobactrum sp. 19YEA23 (assembly GCF_029909865.1). Taxonomy (NCBI): domain Bacteria; kingdom Pseudomonadati; phylum Pseudomonadota; class Alphaproteobacteria; order Hyphomicrobiales; family Brucellaceae; genus Ochrobactrum; species Ochrobactrum sp. 19YEA23. The sequence goes on from NZ_JASAMQ010000001.1 coordinate 1,052,271, forward strand.
GCCCCGCCGAAAATCATGATCCGCTGTATCATCCCACACCGTCCTTAATGCAGTTCCCGCTTAAATAGAAAACGGTCAATTTGATGACGTTACTATGTCGTTACTATGAAGGGAGTGGCCATAACGGGCCGAAAATGACCGTTAGAAAATTTGTATTGCCCGGACCTGTAATATTAAGCAAACGATTGACAGTCAATTTCGCCAGGAGCAATGTTGGCGCGGAAAAGGAATGAACGGGAGCAACAGGTTGAGCCTGATTTCTTCTTAATTCCGGCATATGCGGAGAAAGATGAAATTTCCGACATATGCAAATGAGATTGGTCGTGAAGCATCAATCCGGTGCCTTGCGATCCAAGGGCCGTATTCGATAGGGAGTGACGCAATGTCCATTCGAACCATCACAGCTTTGGCAGGCACCGCCATTATTATGGGTGCAGCGGCTTTCACTTTTTCATCGCCCGCAAGCGCGTTGACGATGAAGGAATGTAGCACCAAGTATCAGGCCGCCAAAGACGCCGGAACGCTCGGCAATCTGAAGTGGAACGACTTCCGCAAAGCCCAGTGCGGTGACGATGCTGCAGCCGCACCGGCTGCTGCTCCAGCAGCGCCTGCCGCGGCAGCGCCAGCCGCCAAGACTGCAAAGACGGCAGCTCCTGCGGCTGATGACAGCGCGAAGGGCCTGACGATGAAGCAGTGCAGCACCAAATATCAGGCTGCAAAGGATGCAGGCACGGATAATGGCGTGAAGTGGAACGATTTCCGCAAGGCTGAGTGCGGTGCGGGTGCAGATCCTGTTGCGCTGAGCACGGATGGCAATTCGGAACCTGCAGCACCGACTGCCGCTGCTCCGAAAGGCATGAAGTTCCCAACTGCCGTTTCCGCAAAATATTCGAGCGAATCGGCAGGCAAGGCACGCATGCACACCTGCCTTGAGCAGTATCATGCATTGAAGGATGCCAATGCACTTGGCGGCCTGAAGTGGGTGCAGAAGGGCGGCGGCTATTACAGCCTTTGCAATGCACGCCTCAAGGGCAATTCCTGATCGATATCGACTCGATATCGCTGAGAAAAAGAGGGGCCGTGAGGCCCCTTTATTTTTGCTTCGAGAACCATCCGGTCAAAGCGACACTCAACCAGCCGAGGATCATCAGGCTTCCGCCTGTCGGTGCGGCAAGCGGGAACAATCGGTTGCCGGTGATGTCGCGCATAAAAAGATCGCCGCAGAAGAGCGCCAGGCCGACGACCAGAAGCGCGCCGCCGAGTGTGGCAGCACGGCTTGCGGGCGCAAACAGGGCCAGCACGAGCAGGGCCGGTGCGTGGCCCAGCAGCAAAGGCGCTATGTTGCCGAGGTGGTTTTCGCCGCCATGGGCCGCGCCAGCATAGGCTGCTATTGCCAGCGCACCGCATAATCCGCCAAGCGTGCTGAAAAGAACGTTATGGGGTCTACCATTTAATACATTGGGCATTGGTGGCTCGCTGGTCAAACGGTTTCAGTGTTTTTGATGGACTGGCGGGCATCTTCCAATGCGCTGGGCAGGGCGTCTTCGAAAACATCCAGCTGTTCTTCGATTCCCACACTTACGCGGATGCAGCGGTCGAGAACAGGTGCGCCCGGCTTGCGCACGAAAACATCGCGCGCGATCAGTCCATTCATTATGGCGGTGGCGAAGGCTGCATCGCGGCGGCAATCAATAGTCACGAAATTCGTTGCCGAAGGGATGGCGCTCAGGCCGTTCGCCGCAGCAATAGCCGCGATACGGTCGCGACCGGCATGGATCTTTCCCACGACCTCCTGGAGATAGGCTTGATCTTTAAGCGCTGCGATGGCTGCCGCCTGCGCAACGCGGTTCACGGCAAAATGGTCGCGAATCTTGTCGAAGGAGCGGATCGCCTCAGCGCTGCCAACGACATAGCCGCAGCGAATGCCAGCCAGCCCGTAGGCTTTGGAGAAAGTGCGCATGCGGAGAATGTTCGGGCGATCTGTTTCAAAGGGCGGGAAAGCCGAATCAGGTCCGGTCTCGCAATAGGCTTCGTCCAGAATGAGCATCGTCGTTTCAGGAATGCTTTCGATGAAGGATTGGATATCAGCCCCTTCGTGCCAGGTTCCCATCGGGTTGTCGGGGTTGGCGACATAAACAATGGCGGCGTTTTCGCGCTTTGCAGCGGCGAGCAGCCCATCCAAATCCGATTTATCATTGCGATAAGGGACCGTGACCAATGCGCCGCCGTAACCTGCGACGTGGTAATTGAAGGTCGGATAACCGCCAAGCGAGTTGATAACCGTGTCGCCTTCGCGGACATATTGCCGAACGACCAGTCCAAGCAGGGCATCAACGCCCGCGCCGGGCATAATGTTCTCTGCGTTTACGCCGTGATGCGCTGCAATGGCTTGGCGCAGCTCGTAATTTTCCGGATCACCATATTTCCAGACCTCTGCGGCTTCGCGTTGCATCGCCTCAATCACCGATGGGGCGGGGCCGAAGCTGCTTTCATTGGCGCCGATGCGGGCTTTAAAAGGCTTGCCGCGCTGCAATTCCAGCGTTTCCGGGCCGATAAACGGTACGGTTGAAGGCAGCTTTTCGACAAGCGGGGTGAGGCGGGGTGATCCCATGGCGATATCCAGTCAGCTTTCAGTCAGGCAATGAAGGCGGCTTGGTCAGGCGAGATGGTCCACAGTTGCTGCCGCATGACCGTCCGTCCTCCCGATTGAAAGGCATAGCAAGTCGTGCCCGCTGGTGCCACCAGAATGGTGAGAAAAGCGACGAACGGGTGTGCGGCAGTTTGTTGGCTGGCTATAGGCCGATCGAAAGTTCGGGATTGTTATATGGCGTTTGCGATTGTTGGCTTTACCGTCTTCATTTGCCTATCATCGCGCAGGGGCAACCCAATATTGTCGGCGCAAACCGACCGACATGGACCACAATTGAACGTCAGGCGCTGATTGCACGTTCGTTATGGTCGAATGCGTGCCGATAGCGCTCGAATCTTAATGATTCGCCAGCAAGAGCACTTCGCGATTGGCAGGTCCGATATCCCATCAGAACGGGCTAAGTTAATTTGGTTGGTATAGCCGCATTTCAAACGTGCCGTTTCTGGTTTGCCTGCTTTCCCGGCGCTCAAAAGCACGATAGCGTAGAAACTAAAGAAAAACGGAATTTGTAGTCGCGCTGAGACCGCATAACGCTTGATAGAAGCGCTCATCGGTCAGAATCTCAGAGTCGCGATGAGATAAACGGAAAGCAGAGCATAGCTGCGATGTTTCAACATCAGTGCGGCACAGGTGACTAGCTCAGGAATAACGCAGCCAATCTGAAACGCGTAATACGGTTTGCAGCGGGCCTACTGAAGCTCAGCGCATTTTTTCCTATAAATCCGACGAAGCACTCCGCTCCTTTTTTGGGGCTTCAAGCAAAATAACTACATTCTTGCGAATTCGCTTCGTGACACGGTTGTTCAGCATTCTGCTGGAAATCCTTTAGTGGATCTCCAGCACTTTCACGCAAGAATCGAGGTCATGAGTAGCCAGATGCGCATATCGCATGGTCATCTGCAGTGTCTGATGGCCGAGCCACATCTGAACACGGCGAATGTCGATACCGCCGCGAACGAGACGCGAAGCACAGGTGTGGCGCAGAATATGCGGTACGACCTGATCGTCGGTGCCCAGGCCGACTTCCATCTTGGCTTCATTCCAGATCTGGCGAAACCGGACCTGATTGAGCATAGCGAAGGGCCCTTTAAGCCGTTCGTGTGCAATCTTTGTCGCCTTTCCCGCGCGGCGGGTGAGGGGAACCGTTCGACTTCTGTTGGATTTGGTAAGCCAGAAGGTGACGCGATGGTCCTGCAAATCATTCCACGTCAGTCCGATGGCTTCTCCAAGACGGCAGCCCGAGTCGACAAGGAACACTGCAAGACGGAAGCTGTCCTCGCAGCGCGATTTAATCGCGGCGAACAGGCGCTTTTCTTCCTCATATTCGAGAAAGCGGATGCGTCCCACCCGTTCTTTCTGTCGGACAAACTCCGGCAGACTGTAGATATCCCCCATTTTATGCGCCTTTCGCAGCAGCTTGCTCAGCGCAGCCATCTTTCTGTTGATGGTTGCATTGCTGTTGCCGCGCTCACGAAGCGTGCCAATAAGGGAATCAAGCATTTCCTGATCGAAACCTGAAAAGCGTTCGCCCTTCAAAATTTCGTCGATCTCGCCGAGAAACGACCTAACATTATATTTGTGCGAGCCGTCATCCCACAGAATGTTTATGTATTTTCCCGTCAGCTCAGCGATAGAGAATTTCTCTACGAGCCTATGGTTTTGGCTTCTGTCGGATGTGTAGTTCAGATTGTAATCAATGATCGGCGCATATTTGTCGCCAGAACCGACTACGGTTTCCCCAATAGTTATCATTTTGTGCCCCCCAGCATTCTGCGGGTTGCACAACTAATGGAATAATTAAAGAAGCACAAGATAAGCAGGCTAACTTTATGCAGAGACATGGTGCGATCCTTGTTTCAGGCCCCCCGTTTGTCCCCAATTTCCAGTTTCTCGATAACTCCCCTTGTCGCCGCCCGTTCAAAATCCCCATTTTGATGCGGGTGACTTCACAGCTCTGTGAACACTGATTCTATGATTGCAGACGCCAGCGGTTTCCCGCTGGCGTCTTTGATTCAGACGTTGGTCTGATTAGAACGAACGCTGGAAGCGAACGATGCCGCCGAAAGCGTTCTTCTCGTCGACGAGGTCGCGCCATTCGCCACCGAACTTGGTGTACGAAACTTCTGGCGTGATGGTGAAACCAGGAACCAGCTCGTAAGCGACGTTAGCCGTAACTGCGGTTTTGCCCCAGTCGTCGTGCGCGCCCTGAATGTTGATGACAGCCTTGTCGGTTGCCTTGAACTTCGCGCCGCCCCAGACAGCCCAATCGCCGCCCCACATGCCGTACATCTGGTCCGGAGATTCTTCCGAAGCGTATGCGCCCTGCAACCAAACCGAGAAACGGTCGGTGATGTTCACGTCGCCGCGAATCTTGGCAGCCCACTCTTCGATAACCGAGTCGTAAGCTACGACACCAGCGATCGAACCCCAGCCGCCAGCATACTTCAGGCCACCAACAACGTGCGGCATGTAGCCGTCGATCGTGAAGCCGTCGTCACCCTGTTCAAGAGCAACTACAGCCGAGAAGCCGTTGCCGCCAGTGAAGGTGTACGAGATCTTGCCGGTGCGATAGCCGCCAACTGCGACCACGTCATCGTTGATGACATCGCCGAGGTAACCGGTGAAGGTCTGGAATTCCGACTCATCGATACCGACCTTGAGGCCGCCGAGTTCGATATAGGCGAACTGCAGAGCAACGTCAGAACCGGTCAAGCCGTACTCGCCATCATGACGGGAGTTTCTCGCACCGTAGTTGAAGCGAGTTTCCGTATAGGTCTTCAGCGTGCCGAGTTCGGTTTCCGAAGCGGTCGAGGTGCGGAGCGCGAAACGAGCGCCCTTGTCCCAGCCCTTGCGATCTTCGCCGGTGTAGACGTCATCGCCGCCCTTTACGTCGTAACGGACGTAACCATGGATGCGCAGGCAGGTTTCGGTGCCCGGGATGTAGAAGTAGCCAGCGCCGTATGCGTCGCAAACGCGAACATATTCAACGGCTTCGGGCTCTGGCGCGACGATTGCGTCGGCAGCCTGAGCGCCGGAAGCTGCAACCAGAGCTGCAGCGGAGCCGAGAAGAAGGCTCTTGATGTTCATTTCTGACCTCCAGTCAAGAATCGACGTCAAGTCAGAAAGTCATTTTAATTCAATTACTTATGCTTTTTTACGATTCAGCATGTCAAAAAACACGCTCAACGCGCAGCCGACGAGCGGTGCGAGAATCGGCCCAGCGTGGTCATAATGTCTGCACTTTTGATGGAAGGATTGGTGTGCGCTGGCAGCGCAGTGGCGGAGAGGATGGGATTCGAACCCACGAGACCCTTATGAGGTCTACTCCCTTAGCAGGGGAGCGCCTTCGACCACTCGGCCACCTCTCCGGTAAGGGCGAGATAGCCGGTACGCAGAGGCATTTCAAGCGATTTACGCAGTAGCTGGTAAAATTTCCCGAGAATTATACCCTTTATATATAAGGCAATCACGGTGCAGGGCCGATTTGCGGCGATTCAAGCACACCTCTTCATCAGGCCGTCGCATAATAATGTCATTGAGAACGCAAGAGATTCGGCATCTCGAAAGGGGATTCGCCCGGCTGTCGCCATCCAGTGGACACTATTTCGTCCCCAGGGCCCCCAAAGGCAGAATCTCGAGGTACGTTAGGCCTCAAAACTTAAAAACCGCACGTTTTCAATCGTTAAGATCGATTAATTTCAATTTACTAATGTTAATAAAGCCTAAAGAACCCCACTCAAAGCTGACAATTTCGTGTCTTTTCTGCAACAACCATTCTGCATAGAGGGGCTACTGGGGCAGGTAAGCCGTATTCGGTGTTGAAACGAGAGAGCGGGCGAGTATCTTCACATCCAGAAGAAGGAGCGCTTCGGGGCGACTTTTTCACAAGGGGATGGGGACAGGTTGTCCTTCAGCCAAATCAAAATGCCCAGACCCGTTTTTAACTTTGACTGGAGGTCAGAAATGAACATCAAGAGCCTTCTTCTCGGCTCCGCTGCAGCTCTGGTTGCAGCTTCCGGCGCTCAGGCTGCCGACGCAATCGTCGCGCCAGAGCCCGAAGCCGTTGAATATGTTCGCGTTTGCGACGCATACGGCGCTGGCTACTTCTACATCCCGGGCACCGAAACCTGCCTGCGCATCCATGGTTACGTCCGTTACGACGTAAAGGGCGGCGACAACGTTTATTCCGGTCAGGACCGTAAGGGTTGGGACAAGGGCGCTCGTTTCGCTCTGCGTACCTCGACTGCTTCGGAAACCGAACTCGGCACCCTGAAGACGTTCACCGAAACCCGCTTCAACTACGGCGCTTCGAATTCGCGTGACGACGGCGTATACGGCACGACCAGCTCTGACGTTACGATGCAGTTCGCCTACATCGAACTCGGCGGCCTGAAGGTCGGTATCGATGAGTCGGAATTCCACACCTTCACCGGTTACCTCGGCGACATCATCAACGATGACGTGGTCTCGGCTGGCGCATACCGCACGGGCAAGATCTCGTACACCTTCACTGGCGGCAACGGCTTCTCGGCTGTCATCGCTCTCGAACAGGGTGGCGACAACGACGGCGGCTACACCGGTACTTCTGACTACGCAATCGACGGCTACATGCCGCACGTTGTTGGTGGCCTGAAGTATGCTGGCGGCTGGGGTTCGATCGCTGGTGTCGTAGCTTACGACTCGGTTATCGAAGAGTGGGCTGCAAAGGTTCGCGGCGACGTGAACATCACCGACCGTTTCTCGGTTTGGTTGCAGGGTGCATATTCGTCCGACGATACGCCGGATCAGATGTACGGCCAGTGGGGCGGCGATTGGGCTGTCTGGGGTGGTCTGAAGTTCAAGGCAACCGACAAGGCTGTCTTCAACCTTCAGGGCGCACATGACGACTGGGGCAAGACCGCAGTTGCAGCTAACGTTGCATACGAACTGGTTCCTGGCTTCACCATCACGCCAGAAGTTAACTGGACCCGTTTCAGCAACGAATGGCGCGCTCATGAAGCCGCTGTTGACGTAGATCGCACGATCACCGACAAGGACGCCTTCGGCGCAACGATCCGCTTCCAGCGTTCGTTCTAATCCTTTTCGGATCTGATACAGGAAACCCGGCAGCTCAGCTGCCGGGTTTTTTGTTGTTCTCTGATTCGAACGGCTCTTGCATTTGTGGAATGTCCTGTCTTTGTACGAACGAGCCATCGCAATGCGCCGCTCAGAAGAAGCGGATCACAGACAACGGGAAGTGAGGCGACATGAAAAGCTGGTTTTGGCCGGGTGTAACGTGGACCGCAACACTGACAGCGCTGGCGCTGTGGTTCGGTGTGGATCGGGTTCAGACCGATATTTCCACCCGTACGTCTGAAGCGCTTGCACCGTTTGTCTGGACTGGTTTCGATATTGAAGGTCGCGATGTAACGGTCAAAGGCATTGCTCCCGATCCGGCAGCGCAAGAGGCGGCGCGCGCTGCGTTACAGGCTGTGTGGGGAATCAATGACATTACGGATCTGACATCCGTTCTTCCGGCCACATCGCCTTATGTTTTCAAGATCGAGAAGAACAGCGACGGCCTGGTTTTCTCAGGCTCCATCCCCGAAAACGCGTTGCGCGACCGGATCATGGAAGCTGCCGAAGGCGTGGCGCCGGGCCTGTCGCTCGATGACGAAATGGCGCTGGCACGCGGAAGCTGGCCGGATTTTTCGGACGGTGTTCTGTTCGCGCTCACTTTGACCAAAGGTCTTGCCGATGGTGCGGTCACGATTACCGACGGATCGCTTTCGATCAAGGGGAAGGCGGCAAGTGCCGAGGAGTATCAGGCGATGGTTGATATGCTGGCCAAGCCGTTACCATTCGGCCTGAAACTGGCGGCATCCGATGTCGCCCAGCCGTGATTCTATGAAATAGGCTTACTCTAGGGCAGGCGGGCAAATGACTTTCCTGTTCGAAATTGACAGTTTCGCTGTTTCAAATTTTGCTTTCTTATTATGACTGATGAATGGGAGCTAACCCATGAAACCCAGTGCAGGTTTTGATGCTGTATCTTGCTGAAACATTCTGGCCCGTTCTTCTCGCGGCGGTATTGATCGGGATCGTAGTCGGATGGCTGAGCGGCCGTAAATAAGGCAGTTGCCGGATTGGCTCGGCCTGCAAGAAATAAGATGTGCTCAATCAATAGATTAGGGCGCAATGTATAGAGTACGAGGGAAACCGACATGCCGTTGCTGATTATTCAACTGGCGATCCTTGTTGCAGTGGCGTTTATCGTCGGATGTGTTCTGGGCAAATTGTTCCGGGGCAAAAGCAAGGCCATGACTGACGAGGAACGCACCATCGTTGCGGCTGCGCTTTCTACGCCTGCTGCGGATGAGAAGCCAGAACCGGTTCAGCCTGTCGCTGCTCCGGTGGAAGTAGCGGCGCCCCTGAAAGACAAGAAGCCGGAAAAAGTCTGTGCGCCGAAGAAAGCGCCTGTACCGGATGCGGAAGTCGTTGGCGGACCACTGCCGGTTCCCGCTACCCCACCGGAAGAACCGAGCGAGCCGAAAGATCCGGGCCGCCCAGAGCTTCTGGATGCGCCCCGGGAGGGCCGGGCCGATAAGCTGACCGCGATTAACGGTATCGGCAATGCTATCCAGACGATGCTTAATGCGCTGGGCGTTTATCATTACGACCAGATCGCAAGCTGGTCGGATGAAGAAACTGTGTGGATCGAACGTCACATAGGCTTCCCGCGCCGAATCGTACGCGAAAACTGGATTGCTCAGGCGGCAAAGCTTGCTGAAACGACGAGCAAGCCAGCGGCCAAACGGCCAGCCAGAGCCAAGAAGGCACCCGCGAAGCCAAAGGACAAGCCTGTGAAGAAAACTGACGCTTGATAGAGTTATGGGATGAGGTTTTAGTATTTCATCCCGAAGAAGCTGAAGCTATTTAACGACGCCCGTATACCAGATCGGTCTCGATATCGGCAGAACCGGTCAGGCGCGCTTTATAGACTTCATAATTTTCCATCACGCGCTGCACATAGTTGCGCGTTTCCGAATAGGGAATGCGCTCTATCCAGTCCACGATCTCGTCGATCGACTGGCCCCTTGGGTCTCCATACTTCTCGACCCACTCAGAAGCGCGGCGCGGCCCGGCATTGTATCCGGCAAAGGTCAGCACGTAAGAACCGTTGAAACGATCAAGCTGCTCGCCAAGAAAATGCGCACCAAGCGTGGCATTATAACCCGCGTCGCTCGTTAGTCGTGGTGCAGAGAAAGCCATGCCGTTGCGTGTGGCGACGCTCTTTGCGGTCGCCGGCATCAGCTGCAGTAGTCCGCGCGCGCCGGCCTTGGAAACTGCGCCGACATTGAACTCGCTTTCCTGCCGTGCAATCGCATAGGCAAGCGCCTTGCCTGAACCGCTTATATTGGCGCTGGCCGGGATGGCGCCGAGCGGATGCGACAGTGCACCAACATCGAGCCCGCGCATCGCGGCGGTTTTGCCAACACGCAGTGCCAGATAGTGGTTCTCGTTGCGCTCGGCCATGACGGCCAACAATGCGAGTTCACCGACGCTGTCCAGTTCCTGCGAAAGCTGAGTATAGATGGATGTCGCCTTGGCGGCATAGCCGATCTGTTCCAGACGCTTGATCGCCTGCACCGCATTCCGGTTGGCAAAACGGGCGCGATCCGTATCACTTGGTCGCGGATAGATCAGTTCCGGGGCTTTCTCATCCAGCTTGGCGGCGGAGAGCTGGCCATAAAATGTCGTACCGAAATGCGCTGAGCGGCGATAATAGTCGCGCGCATTGCCACCGCTTCCCGCGTCCGCAGCGCGTCCAAGCCAATAATAGGCGCGTGATGCGGAGATCGGACGGGCAGAGATTTCAGCAATTCTGGCGAAATGCGGTGCGGCTGTCTTGGGCTGCTTGAGCGCGCGGAGTGCATACCAACCGGCGTGGAATTCCGCTTCGGCTGCAACTGTTGGCGATTCGGCGGCATGGGCCGCGACCACCTTATAAGCGAGCTGCGGCTTGCCGAGGTCGAGCAGTTCGCGCGACAGAATCCGCCGTTCGGTCCACCAGGCGTCCGGATCAACCAACATGGCGGCCTGACGCGGCGCCTTCAACATCAGATCGGTGGCGTCGTCATAGCGCTCAGCGCGACGCAGATAGCGGATCTTCAGAAACTGGTAGGCTGCATTTGCCTGCCAGGAGCGATCAACGGCAGCAATCGTCGCTGCTGCATTGGGCGCTTTCTGGGCGACGGCTGCAAAGGCATTGTAAAGCGACTGCGCCTGTGCGGGACCGGCAAGCAGCTTGGCCGACTGGGTGCGGTCATTATAGATCGCGCGCAGAAAACGCTGCTGATGGTCTTCGCGTGTCAGAATACCGTTGAATTCCTTCAACACTTTCTGCTCGTCATCCGACGACAGACGCTGTGTTGCCCACCAGGGCGACAGGAGTTCACGCGCCTTTGCAGGATTGCCAATGCTGACATAGGCACGCGCCAGCACGATCATGCCTTCGGTGGTCACCGGTCGACGGCTGCCTAAAGCGGCCATGACGGTTCCAGCAGGCGGGTTCTCTTTGAACAGAGCCCGTTCTGAATTGCGCTGAAGCGTGGAAATGCCGGGCCAGCCGGGCAGTTCAGCTGTCGCGGCGGCGATCTCGCCGCTTGAAACGCCATCGATACCGGAGGTCGCAATGGCCCAGGTCAGGATTTGTCGGTCGAGCGAACCGCGCGGCATTCCGTTTCGAAAAGCAACAGCGCTCGTAACATCGTTCGAATAAAGCGCATCAAGCCCGCTCTTCAGCGTGCCGCCAATGGCGGCCGGGTTTTCAACGCGGCTGAAGGATGAGGTGATAACCGGATCTGGCGGTGTGGGGCGCGGCGTTGGCGTCACAAGATTCATCGGCGAGGCAGGAGACTGCGCTGCGGCAGGCGCAAAGGGGCGCGCAAGCGGCGTCGGCACTTCGGTCGGCAGTGACGATTGCGCAAACGAAATCGTCGGCTGCAGGGCAACCGCAATAAGGCAACCTGCAAGCAGGGCCTTTCGTCTGATACTGATCGCTATGACTTCTTTAGACATCCGCACTCTGAAACAAAAATCCGGCCAACCGGGACTGTGGTTGCTGTGAAATATGTTAGCAAAATTCGGCTTTTGTTAGCCTTCCATTTTGCCAGCAGGTTTCGTCATCCATGATAAGCCTCAGGAATGAAACTATGATTAATGAAAGCTTTATAAGATAGTCTCGCAGGTGGTGAAATGGCTGTCCGAAATACCCCTCACTGACGACAGTCGGAACCTTCGGGGGAGGGGCTTGAATAAAGCCGGGATTTTCGTCGCAAATCCGCCGTATTACCCCTGTTTTCCGCTTGCAATGTGCTTGCTCCATTCTTTCTGCAAGACTATTGTTCAACGCCTCCGCAAACCGCAAAGCAGGTCGAGTGCCCCTTGAGGTTTGAGGTTCTGTCTATCTTTTTCAGGAGTTACTGATGCTGAAGGGCTCAATTACCGCGCTTGTCACGCCATTCGATCGTGAAGGAGCGTTCGATGAGAAAGCTTTTCGTGCATTTGTTGACTGGCAGATAAAAGAAGGCACCAAAGGTCTCGTTCCCGTCGGCACCACCGGCGAAACGCCGACGCTTTCCCATGATGAGCACAAGCGCGTCATCGAGGTTTGCATCGAAGTCGCCGCCGGTCGCGTGCCGGTCATCGCCGGTGCAGGCTCGAACAACACGGTCGAGGCGATTGAACTCGCCCAGCATGCTGAAAAGGCTGGGGCGGATGCCGTGCTCGTGGTGACGCCTTATTATAATAAGCCGAACCAGCGTGGCCTCTACGAGCATTTTTCGCGGGTTGCGCGTTCGATTTCCATCCCGCTCATCATCTACAACATCCCGGGCCGCTCGGTTATCGACATGACGCCGGAAACGATGGGTACTCTGGTGCGCGATCACAAGAACATCATCGGTGTGAAAGATGCGACCGGCAAGATCGAACGCGTTTCCGAACAGCGTGGAACCTGTGGCAAGGATTTCATCCAGCTTTCGGGCGAGGATGCAACGGCGCTCGGCTTCAATGCCCATGGCGGGGTAGGGTGCATTTCGGTTACGTCGAACATCGCGCCGCGTCTGTGCGCCGAGTTTCAGGATGCCTGCCAGGCTGGCGATTACGCCAAGGCGCTGGAATTGCAGGATCGCCTGATGCCGCTGCACAAGGCGCTGTTCATCGAGCCGAATCCGTCTGGTCCGAAATATGCCCTGTCGCGCCTTGGGCGCGTCGAAAACAGCCTGCGCTCGCCAATGGTGCAGGTCGAGGAGTCGACCGCTGAGAAGATCGATCTGGCCATGAAGCATGCAGGCCTCATCAACTGATCCGGCAATGGTCGTGCTGTCAGTTGAAGAAATGGCAAGCTGGTGATTTTTACGCTCCCGTCGTCGCGGGAGCGTTTTCATTTTAAATGCAACGCATTATATAGTGCAGTTATGAACAAGCCGAAGAATTCCCCTGCGCGCAAGATTATCGCGGAAAACCGCAAGGCGCGCTTCAATTTCGAGATTTTGGACACGCTTGAGGCCGGTCTGGTTTTGACTGGCACCGAGGTGAAGTCTCTGCGCGCCAATCAGTCGAACATCGCCGAAAGCTATGCCAGCTTCGAGAACGGTGAGTTCTGGCTGATCAATTCCTATATTCCGGAATATACGCAGGGCAACCGCTTCAACCACGAGCCTCGCCGTCTGCGCAAGCTTCTGGTCAACCGCCGCGAAGCCTCGCGTCTGTTCAACTCGGTTTCGCGCGATGGTATGACTGTCGTTCCGCTGAAACTATACTTTAATGATCGCGGACGCGCGAAGCTGGAACTGGCCGTCGCACGCGGCAAGAAGAACCATGACAAGCGCGAGACGGAAAAGAAGCGCGACTGGGGTCGTGAAAAGGCCCGCTTGCTCCGTGATCGGGGCTGACCTTAGAGCCTGTTCCAAAAGTCGTTCTGTGTGGCTGCAAATGGCAATTTTCTACGTTCCGGTGCTCACGTACCAATAGTACGCTCCGCTCCGGTACTCGAAAATCACCATTTTCGCACACAGATACCGCTTTTTGATTCAGGCTCTTATTCCAACGAAAAAGAGCGCCGTGAGGCGCTCTTTTGATTCATGCGTAAGAGTGGATATTCTCAATAACCGAACCGCAAAATTGCAGCGGTTCGAAGAGGGCCCGTCTCCGAGCCCTTGTCGATATCAATAGCCTTCGTCGAGATCGTCGTCCTGGCGGCGCGGTGCGCGTTCTGACGGGTCACGACCGATTTCAGCCTTCAGCGAAACGAGATCGATGAAATGATCGGCCTGACGGCGCAGTTCATCGGAAATCATCGCGGGCTGCGTGGTCAGCGTCGAAACGACGGAAACCTTGCGGCCCTTGCGCTGCAGGGCTTCTGCAAGCGAACGGAAATCGCCGTCGCCGGAGAAGATGACGAAATGGTCGACGGTGTCGGTCAGCTGCATGGCATCGACGGTCAGTTCGATATCCATATTGCCCTTCACCTTGCGGCGGCCGGTCGAATCGGTGAATTCCTTGGCGGCCTTGGTGACGACTTTGTAGCCGTTGTAATCCAGCCAATCGATCAGTGGACGGATCGACGAGTATTCCTGATCTTCAACAAGCGCAGTATAGTAATAAGCGCGCAGCAAATAACCGCGCTTCTGAAATGCCTTCAAAAGCTTGCGGTAATCGATGTCAAAGCCCAGGGTCTTGGATGCTGCGTATAAATTGGCGCCATCAATAAAAAGCGCAATTTTTTCACGAGAATCGAACATCGTGCAATATATCCACTCTACAGCCTAACGGGAGTGGACCGTCGACCGCGTATTCAGATTTGTTTCACAAACGTCGGCTGGCGAAATATTTCTACCAATAGCGTTTATAGCGTTTCTAAGGACAAATTATAGAAAAACAAGCAACCATAGGTTGTTATTTTAGTGAGCTAATTTACCTTTTGTAGCAATTCAGATATGTGAACGAATTTTGGTCTAGTTAATATTGTTCCATTATGAACCGCAATGAGATAATATCCGGTATATCGTTTAAAATCGAGGACATAAGAGCGGATAAGGGCTATTTGACGCCTATAATCCCGCTTTAGCTTGTAATTTCGCCCAACAGGCGTTATGTGCAGAAAAAAATCCGTTAAAGTTCGAAAATGAAAGGGACCGCGTATGGCCCGCGTCACCGTTGAGGACTGCGTAGACAAAGTCGAGAACCGATTCGAGCTGGTTCTGCTCGCCGGTCATCGCGCCCGCCAGATTTCCCAGGGCGCTTCGATCACTGTCGACCGCGACAATGATAAGAACCCGGTCGTTGCATTGCGCGAAATCGCCGATGAAACGCTTTCGCCGGACGATCTGAAGGAAGACCTGATCCACTCGCTGCAGAAGCACGTGGAAGTGGACGAGCCGGAAGCTGCCGCTCCCGCACAGATCACGTCGTCGTCTGACGAGCTGGTTGAAGGCATTGCCGAAGCTGCCGAGGAAGATGTCGTGTCTTTCGACCGCATGTCGGAAGAAGAGCTTCTGGCCGGTATCGAAGGTCTGGTTGCCCCGGAAAAGAACGACGACTTCTAAGTTTCGTTCGGGCTGTCCAATTTATACACGCGCTGCGGCTCATCAGGCTGCGGCGCGTATTTTTACGCGCGTGAACATAAAATGATCGCCGCGGTGGCTTGCAGGAAGCCAATTTCTGTCTGAAATTAATCCTGTTGGCAGATAATCGGTGCTAAAGCTCGCAAAACACTCGATAATTTGCGAAGTTGTGCTCGATTGGGGTGTTTAGGTGTTGCTGTATGGCCGCTGATCGCCCTGCATTGGTTTGAGGGAGTTGTTGTAGATGATGCGCCAGTATGAGCTTGTGGAGCGTGTGCAGCGATACAAGCCGGATGTAAACGAGGCGCTTCTCAACAAGGCATATGTCTATGCCATGCAGAAACATGGCAGCCAGAAACGTGCTTCCGGCGACCCTTATTTCTCCCATCCTCTGGAAGTTGCGGCTATCCTCACCGACATGCATCTCGATGAGGCGACGATTGCCATCGCGCTATTGCACGACACCATCGAAGACACGACCGCGACCCGTCAGGAAATCGACCAGCTGTTCGGGCCGGAAATCGGCAAGCTCGTCGAAGGTCTGACCAAGCTCAAAAAGCTCGATCTGGTTTCCAAGAAAGCTGTGCAGGCTGAAAACCTGCGCAAGCTGCTTCTGGCCATTTCCGAAGATGTGCGCGTGCTTCTGGTGAAGCTCGCCGACCGTCTGCACAATATGCGCACGCTCGGCGTGATGCGCGAGGACAAGCGTCTGCGTATCGCCGAAGAGACCATGGATATCTATGCGCCGCTTGCTGGCCGCATGGGTATGCAGGACATGCGCGAAGAGCTTGAAGAGCTGGCCTTCCGCTACATCAATCCCGATGCGTGGCGCGCGGTCACGGACCGTCTGGCTGAGCTTCTGGAAAAGAACCGCGGTCTTCTGCAGAAGATCGAAAAGGATCTTTCCGAGATATTCGAGAAGAACGGCATCAAGGCCAGCGTCAAGAGCCGCCAGAAAAAGGCGTGGTCGGTGTTCCGCAAGATGGAAACCAAGGGCCTGTCCTTTGAGCAGCTTTCCGACATTTTTGGTTTCCGCGTCATGGTCGATACGGTGCAGGACTGCTACCGGGCGCTGGGGCTGATCCATACGACATGGTCGATGGTGCCGGGGCGTTTCAAGGATTATATCTCGACGCCGAAGCAGAACGATTATCGTTCGGTACACACCACGATCATCGGGCCGTCGCGCCAGCGTATCGAGCTGCAAATCCGCACCCGTGCGATGGATGAAATCGCCGAATTCGGTGTGGCTGCGCATTCAATCTACAAGGATCGCGGCAGCGGCAACAATCCACATGCGATTTCGACCGAAACCAATGCATATGCCTGGCTGCGCCAGACCATCGAACAGCTTTCCGAAGGTGACAATCCGGAAGAGTTTCTGGAACACACCAAGCTGGAGCTGTTTCAGGATCAGGTTTTCTGTTTTACGCCGAAAGGCCGCCTGATTGCACTGCCGCGCGGTGCGACGCCGATCGATTTCGCCTATGCAGTTCACACCGATATTGGCGACAGCTGTGTCGGCGCAAAGGTCAATGGCCGCATCATGCCGCTGATGACCGAGCTGAAAAATGGCGACGAAGTGGATATCATCCGCTCCAAGGCGCAGGTGCCGCCCGCAGCATGGGAATCTCTGGTTGCAACCGGCAAGGCGCGTGCCGCCATCCGTCGCGCAACGCGTTCGGCTGTTCGCAAGCAATATTCCGGCCTCGGTATGCGCATTCTCGAACGCGCCTTCGAGCGTGCAGGAAAGCCGTTCAGCAAGGATATTCTTAAACCCGGACTGCCGCGATTGGCGCGCAAGGATGTGGAAGACGTGCTTGCCGCCGTCGGACGCGGCGAACTGCCGTCCACCGATGTCGTGAAAGCCGTTTATCCAGATTATCAGGATACCCGTGTCACCTCGCAGAACAGCCCCGCCAAGACCGGTGAGAAGGGCTGGTTCAACATTCAGAACGCCGCTGGCATGATCTTTAAGGTGCCTGAAGGCAGTGAAGATCCGGAAGGTGACAAAAACAAGGATCAGGAAACCGCACCAAAGCCGGGTAAGCGCGCTTTGCCGATCCGCGGTACCAATTCCGATCTGCCGGTGCGGTTTGCTCCGGAAGGTGCTGTTCCGGGCGACCGCATCGTGGGCATTCTTCAGCCGGGCGCCGGTATCACCATCTACCCGATCCAGTCGCCGGCACTGACCGCCTATGACGATCAGCCGGAACGCTGGATCGATGTTCGCTGGGATATCGATGAAACGATGCATGAGCGTTTCCCGGCCCGGATCAGCGTTTCTGCGATCAACTCGCCCGGCTCACTGGCCGAGATTGCGCAGATTGTTGCGGCCAATGACGCCAATATTCACAATCTCTCCATGGTGCGTACAGCGCCGGACTTTACCGAAATGATCATCGACGTTGAAGTGTGGGATCTGAAGCACCTCAACCGCATCATTTCCCAACTGAAAGAAAGCGCGAGCGTCAGCGGCGCAAAGCGCGTGAACGGATAGGACCAAGATGAACACCGAAGGCGTGCTTGCCGTCTTCCGCGAAGCGGGAGCGATCCTCGAAGGCCATTTCATTCTCACTTCCGGCCTTCGCAGCCCTATTTTTCTGCAAAAGGCGCGCGTGTTCATGCATGCCGACAAGACGGAAAAGCTCTGCAAGGCGCTGGCTGAGAAGATCAAGGCGGCAAATCTCGGCCCCATCGACTATGTCGTCGGTCCCGCTATCGGTGGTCTGATCCCGTCTTATGAAACGTCGCGTCATCTGGGTGTACCTTCGGTCTGGGTCGAGCGCGAAAACGGCGTCTTCCGCCTGCGCCGCTTCGATGTCCCCAAGGGCTCGCGCGTTGTGATCGTGGAAGATATCGTGACGACGGGCCTGTCGATCCGCGAAACCATCGAATGCATGAAGGAACTCGGCATCGAAGTGGTTGCTGCGGCCTGCATCGTTGACCGGTCGGCTGGCAAGGCTGATGTCGGCACCAGGCTGATCGCGCTTGCGGAATATGAAGTGCCTGCTTATCCGGCTGACAATCTGCCGCCGGAACTGGCTGCTATTCCGGCTATCAAGCCGGGCAGCCGCAATATTTGATTGCCTATTTTCGTCAGGATATGCGTTAGCAACCGCGTATTTTAAAAGACTTTCTGGCGGGATATAATGTAAAAGTTGATCCCGCAGAGCTATTACAGCTCTGCGGCGAAATTTCACTTTACGAATGACCTTAGGTTTACGTACTCTCCGCCGTTAACGAGAGAATTCGTTCAGTTTCCGTCGACAGGAAAATCCATCGTGGCTGTAACGTCTGTAGTTTTCGATCCGAAATCACCATTTCGCGCGCCGTGCGGCATCTGTGTCGACTGCGATGTGCGTCGTATGGCGGTTTGTGCTGCGCTCGACGACGGTGATCTCGGCGCGCTGGAAGCGATCATGACGTCCAAAAAGCTGGATGCGAACGAGATGCTCGTGGAGGAGGGGGAGCCGAAGGCGCGGGTCTACAGCCTGACCTCCGGCATGTTGCGCATCTATACCTCTCTGCCGGACGGACGCCGCCAGATTGCGGGCTTCCTGTTTCCCGGCGATTATCTCGGTCTCGCCGATGACGATGTCTATTCGCAGTCGGCGGAAGCTGTCGTGCCTTCAGTTTTGTGCGCCTTTTCCACAAAGGAAATGGAAAATCTGATGGAGCGCTTTCCGAAGCTCAAGGAAAGACTGCACCAGATGACCCGCGCTGCGCTGCGCACAGCGCGCGACAACCAGCTCGTTCTTGGTCGTCTCGCGCCGGTGGAGAAGCTTGCGAGCTTCCTGCTGGTCCTCTCGGCGCGTGCTGAAAAGCGCGGAGAACGCGCTAATCCCGTGCATTTGTCGATGAACCGCACTGATATTGCGGATTATCTCGGTCTCACCATTGAAACAGTGAGCCGCAGCTTCACCAAGCTCAAGAGCCAGGGGCTGATCCAGCTCATTGACGCCAACACGGTCGAAATCATGTCGCGCCGTTCGCTCGCAGCCGTTGCGGGCATGGATCTGGACGCGTTTTAAGCTCACTCCCAATCCTCTGCTCATTCATCGTCACCCGTTGATTCAAATCAATGCGGGGTGCCGCTTTGCCCTGTAATTTTTACCGTAAAGATTGATGCGGCTACAAAGGGACGGCCGCGCGGTGAATGGGGAGAAAGACGGGTGCTCTTGTGTCTGGTCACTGCAACATTGGCTGTCATTCATGCGGGGTGCCTTGCCGCCTCATGCCGTCCAGTGCCGCAGGCTGCAACTCGGGTTCCGGCATCAGCTTCTCCATTCGCTCTGGCAGAGCTTCGCCAGTCCGCGCGCCGCGCGAGGTGGATGCGCCATGCATGAAGAAACGATAAAGCGTTACGCAGCACTTGCCGTTCCGCGTTACACGTCCTTTCCGACGGCTGCCGATTTCGTCCCCTTTGAACCGGAAACCACGCATCGCTGGTTGCGCCAGATTGGCCCGGGTGAGGGCATCTCGGTCTATATCCACGTACCTTACTGCAAGCAGCTTTGCTATTATTGCGGCTGCCATGCCAAGGTAGCCATTCGCGACGATGTCGTCGAAAGTTTCTATCATTCGCTTTTGAATGAAATCGAGACGGTGGGGCATGTGCTGACCGGTCGTCCGCGCATCACCCATCTGCATTGGGGCGGGGGAACGCCGTCCATCCTGAATTCCTCCCAGTTTATTGAAATCATCACGGCTCTGCGTTCGGTGTTCGAGTTCTCGCCAGCGATGGAACATGCCATCGAACTTGATCCGCGCACGGTCACGCCGGACCTCGTCAGGACGCTGGCTTTCATGGGCGTCAACCGCGCCAGCCTGGGCATTCAGGATGTGGATGTTCGCGTGCAGAAGGCCATTGGCCGTGTGCAGATAATGGAAACCGTGTCGGAAGCCACATGGCTTCTGCGAGGCGAAGGCATCGAAAAGATCAACTTCGACCTCATCTACGGACTGCCGATGCAGACGGTGGATAGCCTGCGCCGCACCTGCGAAACCGTTGCCTCGCTCCGTCCGGACCGTGTTGCCTGCTATGGTTATGCGCATCTGCCGCAGCGCCGCGCCAATCAGCGCCTGATCGATGTCAGCCTTCTGCCCGATGCGGAAGAGCGCTTTGCGCAGTCGCGGGTGGTCGCCGAATGTTTTTCGGCTCTTGGCTACGAGCCGGTGGGTATCGATCACTATGCTTTACCGGATGATGCGCTGGCAATCGCTGCCCGCAAGGGCCTGCTGCACCGCAACTTTCAGGGCTACACCACGGATAGAAGCCAGACCCTGATTGGTCTGGGGCCATCATCCATCTCGCAATTTCCGGGTGGTTACGCACAGAATATTCCGGATATCGGGCAATATCGCAGGAAGGTCGATGCGGGCGAACTAGCCACGATGCGCGGCTATACGATGCGCGAAAGCGACCGTCTGCGCTCGGCTATCATCACCGATCTGATGTGCAATTTTCAGGTTGATCTGGATGAAGTAGCGCCGGGCATGGAGTTCTCCGATGAACTCGCCTTGCTGCGGCCGCTGGTGGCCGATGGTCTGGTCGAAGTGAAGGGCAGCGTCATCCGCGCTACCGAAGATGGCAAGCCGTTGATCCGCCTTGTGGCCGCGGCCTTTGATGAATTCCGCAGGGAAACGGTGCAGGGCTTTAGCTTTGCCGTGTGATCCTGCGCCTAGAGCATTTCCAGCAAAAGCGCGTAGCGTCTACGCGGGGAAATCAGTTCACTGGACTGATTTCTTATCCCGCTTCGATGCGTAGGAAATGCGCAAAAACAAATAGCCTGATCGAGCGGTTCCATTAGAGCCGCTCTGAAAATGCCGCTGTACCGGGCCGTCAAGAAGGTCAGTGGCATGGGAGCGCCGCCGTTGGGGGACGTGCGGCGCTCCCCCTTTTCGGGGGAACCTTTTCAGATTCAAGCTTTTGCTTTGCGGTTCTTTTCCAGCTTTGGCAGGAAGACCGTCAAAAGACCAAGCAATGGCAGATACGAGCAGATCGTGTAGACGAACTCGATGCCCTTGCGGTCGGCGACGATGCCGAGAACTGCGGCTGCAATGCCAGCCATGCCGAAGGCAAAGCCGAAGAACAGGCCGGACACCATACCCACACGTCCCGGAAGCAATTCCTGCGCAAAGACCACGATGGCAGGGAAGGCCGAGGCCAGGATGAAGCCGATGATCACCGTCAGCACAGCCGTCATCTCAAGATTTGCATAGGGCAAAGCCAGAGTGAAAGGCAGGACGCCGAGGATGGAAACCCAGATCACCTTGCGCGTTCCGATGCGATCACCGATCGGGCCGCCGAAGATCGTTCCCGCAGCGACAGCGCCGAGGAAGAGGAACAGCAGGATCTGCGAGGTCTGCACCGACACGCCGAAATGGTGGATCGTGTAGAAGGTGTAGTAGCTCGTCAGGCTCGCCATGTAGATGTATTTGGTGAAGATCAGCAGCGCGAGCACAGCCACGGTGGCGATCACCCGGTTGCGCGGCAGCGGCAGCGTCCTGTCAGGCTGCGCCCTGCGGGCATTGGCCAGCCGGTAGCGATTGTACCAGTTGCCGACATACCAGAGCAGCAACATGCCCGCCAAAGCGGCGACCGAGAACCATGAAACGCTGATCTGGCCGAAGGGCAGTACGACAAAAGCTGCAAGCAGCGGTCCGATGGACGAGCCGAAATTGCCGCCGACCTGAAACAGCGATTGTGCGAAGCCATGCTTGCCGCCCGATGCCAGTCGCGCAACACGCGATGCTTCCGGGTGGAAGACAGACGAGCCGAAGCCGACGCAGGCAGCACCCATCAGCAGCACCGAATAGTGATGCGCCGTGGCCAGCAATATGAGGCCGACAAGGGTGCAGCCCATGCCGAAAGACAGTGAATAGGGCATCGGCTTGCGGTCGGTATAAATGCCGACAAGCGGCTGCAAGATGGATGCCGTCATCTGGAAGGTGAAGGTAAGAAGACCAATCTGCCAGAACGACAGGCTGTAATTCTCCTTCAGCATCGGATAGATGGCCGGAAGGAGCGACTGCATCATGTCGTTCAGGAAATGGCCCATGCTTGTGGCCAATATGATGGTGAGGACCGTATTGTCCGCACCGCTGTTGGACGGCTGCTGCGCAGCACTCATGCTCATAATGCTACTCCGAATAATTCCCGGTCTGCTGCTCCGATCTTCTCGGTTATCGGGAAGAAAAGATAGCGCGTGGATGTTTTGAAATGGAGATTTCGTCGAGCGTACTCTCCAGTTCTCTCCTCATAAGCGTATTGCGCGTCGCCCGCTTTCGTGATTTGGTCCATTACTTTCGAGAGTGGGCCAAGCTGAGCCGTTTGAGAATGAGTTTGAGATGAAACCGCCATCGCCATCACGTCTTTTCTTGCCCGAGAGCGAAGAACTGCAACGCTTTCACGAAGACCGTGTGGCGATGCTGGAGACCATGACCGGGCCGGTGGTGGCGCTTCCGACGAAATATCCAGACGGCTATTTCGTACCCCGCCATAGCCATTCGCGCGCGCAGCTTTTGTGCGCTTCTCAAGGCGTGGTTCTGGTCACAACGGACGCCGGGCGCTGGATGATCCCGGGCGATCACGCAATGTGGATACCTGCCGGTATCGAGCATTCGGTCGAGATCGTGGGCGATGTCTATATGCGCTCGATCTATATCAGCACCGATGCCGTGTCGGGCGTGCCCGACCATCTGCATGTGGTGGGGCTGACCGATCTGATGCGTTGCCTCATCATCGATGCGACGACAGTCGACAGTATACCGGAGGCGGGAAGCCGGGATGCGCTGGTTATCGAGCTGATCCTGCGCGATCTGCACACCCTGCCGCAAAGATCTCTGGGGTTGCCTATTCCCGACGATCCGCGTCTGCAGAAGCTCTGTCGCGACTTCGTGAAGAATCCATCCTCGCGCGTCACCATCGATGATTGGGCGGACAAGCTCGCCATGAGCAGGCGCTCATTCACCCGGCATTTCCAGCGCGAGACGGGGGTGAGCCTTTCGGTATGGCGGCAGCAGGCCTGCCTCTTCGCTGCCGTTCCCCGGCTTTCGGAAGGGGAAGCAGTGACAAGTGTGGCGCTCGATCTCGGATACGACAGCGTTTCAGCCTTTACGACAATGTTTCGCCGCATGCTGGGCGTATCGCCTCGTCATTATCAGCCAAGACCAGACCTCGCGCCAACGGAATACCGCGACGCATGATCGGTAGGATGATCTAATAATAGCAATTGTTTCCGCTCGAGGAGAGCAGTATTAAGGGCCCATGTTATTCCAACGCCGACATCCACTGACCCGACGGGAGCGCCTGAGACTTATGGTCTGGCCGCGCCGTTCTTTTTCCCGTTCTTTCAAATACGGGGGTAAGAGGATTCTGCGTATTACCGCGTCGCCGCATGCGGTGGCTGCGGGGCTGGCGGTTGGTGTCTTCTCGGCATTTACGCCGTTTTTCGGCTTTCATCTGATCATCGCGATTGTGCTGGCCTATTTTCTGGCAGGCAATATTGCGGCTGCCGCCATCGGCACCACGCTGGCCAACCCGCTCACTTTGCCTTTCATCTGGGGAAGCACCTTCGAACTCGGCCGCTTCATCATGAATGGCAGCGTCGACTCGGCCCCTCCGGTGCATCTTGGCCGTGCTCTCGAAACGATGCATTTCGATGAGATCTGGACGCCGCTCCTCAAACCGATGCTGTTCGGTTCGACCATTCTGGGTGCTGCCTGCGCGGTGCTGGTCTATTTTGTGACGCGTTATGCCGTGTCCGTGTTTCGCCGTCGCCGTCTGGAACGACTGGCTGAAAAACACAAGCTGCATAGCGAACGGGGGCTTCAGCAAATATGATCGTCGGCATTGGCAGCGACCTCATCGATATCCGGCGTATCGAAAAAGCTCTAGAGCGGCATGGTGACCGTTTCCGCAATCGGGTCTTCACCGAGATCGAGCAGAAGAAATCGGACGGACGCCAGCAGCGTGCGGCGTCCTATGCCAAGCGCTTTGCCGCCAAGGAAGCCTGTGCCAAGGCGCTCGGCACCGGCATTGCGCGCGGCGTGTTCTGGCGCGACATGGGCGTGGTCAATGCGCCGTCCGGCAAGCCCACCATGCATCTGACGGATGGGGCAGCCAAACAGTTGCAGAGACTTCTGCCGCCGGGAACCCGCGCTGCCATACATCTGACAATTACCGATGATTTTCCTCTCGCGCAGGCTTTCGTGATCATCGAGGCGCTGCCAGAGCAGGCTTGAGCGGTTTTGGCGGTCCTGACGGAAGTTGTTGGGGTTGTGACAGGTAAACTCCTGCTCATAATCGTGCGAGAAAGCAGTGCGCGGATTGCCTCACGCAATCTTAGCGGTTATTAGATCGCGTTATCGCAAGCGGAGAGACAATGAGCGTGTCCAGCAAGAGTGAAACCAAAAAGTCCGGCGGCCTAGGCGAAACCATCAGCGTTATCGTGCAGGCGCTGCTGCTGGCGCTGGTCATTCGCACCATTCTTTTCCAGCCATTCAGCATTCCTTCGGGCTCCATGCGCCCGACGCTTCTGGAAGGCGATTATCTGTTCGTGTCGAAATATGCCTATGGCTATTCGCGCTTTTCGCTGCCCTTCGGTCTCGACCTGTTTTCGGGCCGTATCTGGAGCGCGGAACCGAAGCGCGGCGACGTGGTGGTTTTCAAACTGCCGAGCGACACGTCTGTTGATTACATCAAGCGCGTGATCGGCCTGCCGGGTGACCGTGTGCAGATGCGCGGTGGCGTACTTTACATCAACGACCAGGCAGTTAAGCGCGACCGGGTCGGCACCATCGACAATCCCGATGTGACCGAAGTGAACCGTCCGGTCGAGGTTTATCGCGAAACGCTGCCGGAAGGTGTGACTTATGACACGCTCGACCTCGCACCGAACTCCATCGGTGACGATACGCGCGTCTTCGAGGTGCCAGCCGGTCATTACTTCATGATGGGCGACAATCGCGACAACTCGCTCGATAGCCGTTTCGGTGTTGGTTATGTGCCGTTCGAAAATCTTGTTGGTCGCGCCAATATCATCTTCTTCTCCATTGCGGACAAAGCCAGCCCGCTGGAAATCTGGAAATGGCCGACCGATGTGCGTTTCAGCCGCTTGTTCACTTCTGTGAATGCTGCGCCGCACACCGCCGTCACCGGAAACTGAGATGGTATCCGCAGGCCAGGCAGCAACAATTCTTGAGGAGCGCACCGGACACCGTTTTATGAATTTGAAACGGCTGGAACGTGCGCTCACGCATTCAAGTGTGCAGGCCCCTTCGCGGGCGAATTATGAGCGACTGGAGTTTCTCGGTGACCGCGTGCTGGGTCTCGCTGTCGCAGAAATGCTGTTCGAAGCATTTCCCGAGGCTTCTGAAGGCGAATTGTCGGTGCGCCTCAATGCACTGGTCAATGCCGAAACCTGTGCGGCAATTGCCGACGAAATCGGTCTCGCCAATTTCATTCACACCGGCTCCGATATCAAATCGCTGAACGACAAGCGCCTCATGAATGTGCGGGCCGATGTCGTGGAAGCGCTGATCGCCACCATCTATCTCGACGGCGGCCTTGAAGCAGCACGCTCTTTCATCAAGCGTTACTGGAAGAAAAGGTCGCTTGAAACGGGCGCAGGACGCCGCGATGCCAAGACAGAGCTGCAGGAATGGGCGCATCAGCAGGGCAATGTGCATCCGTCCTATTCCGTTTTGAGCCGCAGCGGCCCGGACCATGACCCGCTCTTTGTGGTCGAAGTTCAGGTGCAGGGTTTCGCGCCGGAAAATGGCGAAGGACGCTCAAAGCGCATCGCCGAACAAAGCGCTGCAGAAGCCATGCTCTACCGCGAAAGCGTGTGGAAGCGCGACGAAACTATATGACGCAAGAACTCACGTTTTTTCAATCGAGATCGGTTATAATCGATCGATTGCGACAGATTTCGTTGTGATGACGACGCTGTTGCACAAAGGGAGCGTGTCAAGGGGACCACGCTCTATCAAAATATCGTCTGGAAGGATGGACAATGAATAATCGGACGACACCGACAGAAAGCGAAACGGAAACCGGGCAAACCCGCTCGGGCTTCGTTGCGTTGATCGGCGCGCCAAATGCGGGGAAATCCACACTGGTCAACCAGCTTGTGGGCACGAAAGTATCGATTGTCACGCACAAGGTGCAGACGACGCGCGCGCTCGTGCGCGGCATTTTCATCGAGGGTCCGGCGCAGATCGTGCTGGTCGACACCCCCGGTATTTTCCGCCCTAAGCGCAGACTCGACCGCGCCATGGTCACCACGGCCTGGGGCGGCGCGAAGGATGCGGATATCATTCTGGTTCTGCTGGATGCGCAGGGCGGTCTCAATGAGAACGCGGAAGCGCTTCTGGAAAGCATGAAGAATGTGCGCCAGAAAAAGGTGCTGGTGCTGAACAAGGTTGACCGCGTCGACCCGCCGGTCCTGCTCACGCTGGCCCAGAAGGCCAATGAACTCGTGACCTTCGACCAGACATTCATGATCTCGGCGCTCAACGGTTCTGGCTGCAAGGATCTGGCGAAATATCTGGCTGAAAACGTGCCGAATGGTCCGTGGTATTATCCGGAAGACCAGATTTCCGACATGCCGATGCGCCAGCTCGCAGCCGAAATCACCCGCGAGAAGCTCTATCTGCGTCTGCATGAAGAACTCCCCTATGCATCGACCGTGGAAACGGAACGCTGGGAAGAACGCAAGGACGGATCGGTTCGCATCGAACAGGTCATCTATGTCGAGCGCGAAAGCCAGAAGAAGATCGTTCTCGGCCACAAGGGCGAGACCGTGAAGTCCATCGGCCAGTCGGCGCGCAAGGAAATCTCGGAGATTCTCGAGCAGACGGTTCACCTGTTCCTGTTCGTGAAAGTGCGCGAAAACTGGGGCAACGATCCCGAGCGCTATCGCGAAATGGGACTTGATTTTCCCACCTAGCAGTCAAAACTGACGTCTATGGAATGGCATGATGAAGGCATAATTCTCGGCACACGTCGTCATGGTGAAACCAGCGCCATTGTCGAAGTGATGACCCGTGAACATGGCCGACATCTGGGTATGGTGCGCGGCGGGCGATCCCGCCGCATGCAACCGCTGCTCCAGCCCGGCAACCATGTCGATATCGGCTGGTGGGCGCGGCTGGACGAGCATATGGGCAGTTTCACCATTGAGCCGCTGGGCTTTGCCGCAGCGCGGCTTATCGAAACCCCGGTCGCGCTTTACGGTATCCAGCTTGCGGCCTCGCATTTGCGGCTATTGCCGGAACGCGATGCGCATCGCGGCCTTTATGAAACGCTGCGGCTTATCATCGAACATTTTGACGATCCACTTGCATCCGGCGAATTGCTGCTGCGGTTCGAAGTCATGATGCTGGAAGAACTGGGCTTCGGTCTCGATCTCAAGGAATGTGCCGCGACAGGCCGTCGTGAAGAGTTGATCTATGTCTCGCCGAAATCCGGGCGGGCGGTCTGCCGCGAAGCGGGCGCGCCTTGGGCGGACAAGCTTCTGGCCTTGCCTGCTTTTGTCAATGACACGGCTGTGCGAGCGTCGTCTTATGAAGACATCGACCATGCGTTCAAGATGACGGGCTATTTCTTCCTGCGCCATGTCTGGGAACCGCGCGCGCAGACGCCTCCCGATTCTCGTGGCGGTTTTTTGAACGCGCTCAAACGCGGACAGGCAGGCTGAAAACTTCGCCTTCGAACGCTTCCGCACCGCGACCGATCAGTTTGATCGCAGCGCCCATTCGGCCATTACGGCCCAGAATTTCATCTGCAATCTCTATCAGGCGTATGTTCGGTGTGGCGGAAGGCGACTGTTTCCGCAACTCGCGTGCCAGTGCCGTCTCGTCGCTTTGCGGATTGAGCGCCATGGCCGCGATATAAGCGGCAGCGGTTGAACGGGAAATGCCCGCATAGCAATGGATGAGCAGCGGCGCGTCCTTCTGCCAGGCTTGCACGAAATCGAGCAAGGCTTGCACATGGCCTGCATCGGGCGCAACCATGCCTTCGCGCGGCTCGACGATGTCGTTGAATGTCAGCACCAGACGCTGCGCAGTGAAGCCTTCAGGCAAGGCCGGAACTTCGCCACTGGTCAGTGTCACCACATGGCTTGGCCTGTGCCGCTCCAGCTGTGCAGCCAACTGGGAGAGGGGGCTGACGACGATCAGCGTCATGAGCCGCTCTTGCGTTTTTCTTCCAGCAAAGCAAAGCGCGCCAGAAAGTCACTCTGTACATTTTGGGTCGGGCGCGGGGTCAGGTCGAGTTCGGCGGGATCGAAATCGCGCGGACGGCCAAAATATTTGACGGCCTCGCCTTCGCTGAAACCGGCCAGCCGCGTGGCTTCAAAATAGGCGGCGATCTGATCGGCGCGTTTTACCAGCGGTTTGAGCTTTGCGGACAATGTCGTCGGCAGGGAAAAGCGGTGGTGAATGGCGGTTTGCAGGCGTGTTTCGATCAGCTTGTAATTGCCGCCCATCACAGCTTTAAACGGCGATATCATGTCGCCGATCACATATTCAGGCGCGTCATGCAGCAACGTCAGGATTTGCCATTCGGCGCTAGCATCCGGCTGAAGGCGGTTGAAAATCTCTTCCACCAGCAGCGAATGCTGCGCAACGGAGAAAGCATGCTCGCCGATGGTCTGCCCATTCCAGCGCGCCACGCGGGCAAGGCCATGCGCGATGTCCTCAATCTCCACATCAAGCGGCGAGGGGTCGAGCAGGTCCAGCCTGCGTCCCGACAACATCCTTTGCCAGGCGCGCGCTTTGCCGGATGATTTATCCGCAGCCGCCATCAGGCTTTGCCTGCGTCGGCTTCCGGGAAGCCAAACCGGACATGTGGCGGGAGGCTCAGCTCAAGCGGCATTTCACCAGCAAGAAGGGGTGTGCCTGCATCCATGGCATCCTTGACGCGGTCTATGCGCACGAGCGCGATACCGATGCCGTTCGCAGAACTGCCGAGATTGCCGACTTCGCGTCCGTCCGCTGTAATGGGCGTGCCGAGCGGCGGCAGATTGCCTTCCGCCCTGGCGACCAGAACACGGCGTCGCGGCGTGCCGCGATGCTGCATGCGGGAGACGACTTCCTGCCCGATGAAGCAACCCTTCGGGAAGGTGACGCCGCCGATCTGGTCGAAATTGACGTCGTGCGGAAACACATCGCTATAGGCAAAATCGGCTTCGCCTTCCGCGATGCCATATTCGGCGCGCAGTTTTGTCCAAGCTGATGCGTCGGCATTTCCGCCGGCCTGCCCATAGGTGCGCAGCACGTTCAGCTCTGCTGGAAAGCGGGAATCGCGCTTTGTTGAATCATCTTGTGAAGGAGTGGAATCAGTTTGCCAGGAAACGCTGACAAGTGATTCCGGCAATTGTGTAATTTCCGCTTTGGCGCGCAGCCGGTAAAGCGTGATGCGTTTGCAGAAATCAGCTGCAATGCTCGCGGGCATGTCGAAGCGCAGGCCGTTTTCGATACGCGAAACAAGGAAATCGAACAGGATTTTTCCCTGTGGCGTCAGCAGCGCACCCGGCTTGGCTTCGTCAGGGCCGAGCTTGTCGAGATTTGTCGTGATCACCGCCTGCAAAAACTTTTCCGCGTCTTCGCCAGTGATGTGCACCAGTGCTCTGTTGGAAAGATTGATCGTTTCGGCTGCCGTTGTCATCGCTTCTTCCTTGCGTTTCGCGCCTTCGTTACGTAATCCCCATTGGAAAGGCTCGCAAGTCCCATCCCAATGCTAGGAGACCATAATGGCCGAGACGTTCGACACGATTCTGAAAGGCGCAACCATCGTCAATCATGACGGCACCGGGCAGCGCGATATCGGTATCCGCAACGGGCGCATCGCTGCTATCGGCTCGCTGGGGCAGGCTTCGGCAGGCGAAGTGATTGACTGCACCGGCCTGCACATCCTGCCGGGCGTCGTAGACAGCCAGGTCCATTTCCGCGAACCGGGCCTTGAGCATAAGGAAGATCTGGAAACAGGTTCCCGTGCTGCTGTACTGGGCGGCGTGACGTCCGTTTTCGAAATGCCAAACACCAAGCCGCTGACGACGACTGTCGAAACGCTGGAAGACAAAATTCGTCGCGGTCGTCATCGTATGCATTGCGATTTCGCCTTCTGGGTCGGCGGCACGCGGGACAATGCCAAAGACGTTGGCGAACTGGAGCGCCTTCCGGGCGCCGCAGGCATCAAGGTGTTCATGGGCTCCTCGACTGGTGATCTGCTAGTTGAAGACGATGACGGCGTACGCTCCATCCTGAAGAACACGCGCCGCCGCGCTGCCTTCCATTCGGAAGACGAATTCCGTCTCAAGCAGCGTGAAGGCTTGCGCGTGCAGGGCGATCCGTCCAGCCATCCGGTCTGGCGCGATGAAGGTGCCGCGCTGCAATGCACGGAACGACTGGTGCGCATTGCACACGAAACCGGCGCGCGCATTCATGTGCTGCACATCTCTACGGCTGAGGAAATCGACTTTCTGCAGGCGCACAAGGACGTTGCGACCTGCGAAGCAACGCCGCATCACCTGACGCTTTCTGCCGATGACTACAAGACGCTGGGCAATCTCATCCAGATGAACCCGCCAGTGCGCGACAAGCGCCACCGCGACGGTGTCTGGAAGGGTATCGATCAGGGTATTGTCGATGTGCTCGGCTCCGATCACGCGCCGCATACGCTGGAAGAAAAGCAGAAGCCTTACCCGGCTTCGCCATCCGGCATGACTGGCGTGCAGACACTGGTGCCGATCATGCTCGACCATGTGAATGCAGGCAAACTGTCGCTGGAACGCTTCGTCGATCTGTCGAGCCACGGCCCGAACCGTATTTTCGGCATGTCACGCAAGGGCCGCATCGCTGTCGGCTACGATGCCGATCTGACGATTGTCGACATGAAGCGCCGCGAAACCATCACCCACGAACAGGCTGGCTCGAAGGCTGGCTGGACGCCTTATCACGGCAAGACTGTCACCGGCTGGCCGGTCGGGACGATCGTTCGCGGTATCAAGGTGATGTGGGACGCCGAAATCGTGAACCCGCATCAGGGTGAGCCGGTCGAATTCATCGAAGCTCTGCCGCGCGGATAATGGTTTTTCACGCCGTTCCTGTGAATGGCGTGATCTGTCCCATCTTTGTCCGGCATCTATCTTTCGATCCGCTTTGTAAGGCGTAAATTCTCTCCTATATTTACACTGTAGGAGAACAAAAATGTCCGCTCAAGATACCGTTCTGCTTGTCGTCGATGCGCAGGAATCATTCCGGCACCAGCCTTACTATCGCGAGGCCGATGTGGCCGCCTATGTCGAGCGTCAGCAAAAGCTGATTGATGGCGCAAAGCAGGCAGGTATTCCGGTTGTTCAGATTTTTCACACGGAAGATAGCGGCAACTTCGCTGAGGCGTCAGGCTATGTCCGCACGCTCGCACCGCTGTCCTTTACGCCAGACGCCGTATTTCGCAAGCGCCGCCATAGCGCGCTGGTCGGCACCGGTCTCGATGTCTGGCTCGTGGCAAACGGTATTCGCCGGGTGATCGTTTCCGGCATTCGCACGGAACAGTGCTGCGAAACCACCACTCGTCAGGCTTCGGATTTGGGCTATAAAGTTGATTTCGTCGGTGAGGCAACCCTGACCTTCCCGATGACCGACGCGACGGGTCGCGAATGGAGCGCCACTGAGGTTCGGGCGCGCACGGAACTCGTGCTGGCCAATCGCTTCGCCCGTATCGCCACGGTGGAAGAAGCGCTGTCTGGCCAGCAAGAACGGAAGGCTGCATGACCCAATCGACAGACGGCAAGCAAATCATTCCCGTCTATGTCATCGTTCCGCCACGTCTGCTTTTGCTCGACGTGGCGGGGCCGCTGGAAGTGTTGCGCAAGGCGAATCTCGATCAGGATAAGGTCGAGTTTGCGGTGCACTATGTCGGGCCGCGTGGCACGGTTCACAGTTCCATCGGTCTGGCGGTGACGGGCGTTGAGCCGCTGCCGGACGCGGTGCCGCAGGGTTCGCTGGTGATTGTGTCCGGTTCCACGGATATGCCGCTTGGCGGGCCGATTGCCAGCCGGGATGAAGACGCCGTCTTCGAGCATGAAATTATCAACTGGTTGAAGCGCGTCGTTTGCCCCGGTGTTCGGCTGGTCACGATCTGCTCCGGCGCCTTGCTGGCGGCGCGTGCGGGGCTGCTCGACGGCTATGTGTGCACGACGCATCATCTGGCAATTGCAGAACTGGAAAAGTCGGCTCCCACCGCAAAAGTGCTGCAAAACCGGCTTTTCGTCGAAGACGGCGAACGGCTGACCAGTGCGGGCATTACCGCCGGGATCGACCTTATGCTGCAAATCGTGGCCGATTTAACCAGCCACGCGGTGGCCTTGTCGGTGGCGCGCTATCTGGTTGTTTACCTCCGGCGCAGCGGCGGTGATCCGCAGCTTTCGCCCTGGCTGGAAGGGCGCAATCATATGAACCCCGTCGTGCATCGTGCGCAGGATGCCATTGCGGCAGACCCCGCTGGAGCGTGGCCTGTCGAAAAGCTGGCCGATGTCAGCGGGGCAAGTCCGCGCAATCTCTCGCGCTTGTTCAATGAACATGCGGGCATGAGCGTGACCGATTATGTCAACCGGCTGAAAATCGGTCTGGCACGTGAGATATTGCTCAATTCGGGTCTTGATATTGAGAATGTGGCCGAACGATCAGGCTTCGCCTCGGCGCGGCAGTTTCGTCGTGCCTGGCAGCGCATCTATGACCAGCCGCCAAGTCACGCGCGTGGGGCAGTGGGGTGATTATTCACCGGCGGTGAAAAACCGCCAGCTTCCATCGGGTGCAATGCCGATGCTGTAGAAAATATAACCGCCTGCCTTTTTCATGTCTTCGAAGTCGCTGGCGGTGACAATCTGAAACAGTTCAACGGTCTGCGATGGCGTCAGCCTGTCGAGCGGCATGGCGTAGAAATAGGGCCAGACATAGACCTCATCATCGGTTCCGGCATTCATATGCACATAGCCCGTGCCGAGCAGGTCGGCGATGATGGCGAGAATTTCGCGGCCTTCCACATCGCCAGCAAGCGATTTCAGAAACTCGATGACATCTTCTTCATGGTCTTCGAGCGAAAGCTGCGTGCTGTTGTCAGCCTCACCCAATAGCGGGCGCAATTGCTCAATATCGCCGGATTGTGCGGCGGCAAGCATGTTCTCGCGCATCTGTCGGACAGGCTGCGGCAGCTTGTCGAAATCGCGCAGCACCTCGGGCATCGGCTTGGAAGCGGGCGCAGGTGTGACGGTTGACGGATTTTGCGGCGTTGCGGATGGCACCCGATGCGGCAGCGCGTTGGGAAGCGGGATCGGCGACGAAACCGGATGCTCATCCGGCGTGGTGCGATAGGCTGGTAGCGTCAGGAATTCGGAACGATCCACAAGCGCCAGTTGGTCCGCTGCCGCAAAAGCGGGCAGCGAAGCCAGCATCATGCCCGCGACGAGCGCGAGCGGTCGGACGGAATTCCAGATTGCAGGATGCATCGGTGTTGTCGGAGGACGACTGGTGGGAACGGCCGGTTCTTGCCCCGCGACCGGCGACGTTATGGCTTAGCTATTGCAGGATGCGAGCTGGCAGGAAAGCGCCAGCTTCGATCTGTTCGCGCATCTTTTCGAGCAGTTCGAGCGCGCAATCGTCACCAGCCTCACGGATAAGTTCCGTCAGCGCAGTTGTGAACGCGGCTTCTGCGAGAATTTCAGGCTCGATGCCTTCGGAAATACCGTCCGCCCAGGCTTCGTTCTGATATTCGATTGCCACGAGTTTCTTCTCGCGTGCGATCATCTCGTCCAGATCGGTCGGTGCATGTTCCATAGACTTCATCCTGGCTTTCGCCTTTCTGCCGTTTTGCAGATGTCTCACCGTGTTCCGGGAGCGCAATCCATTTGCGGCCTGCCTGCCTTCTTAAGACAGTGTTAACAGATTATAACGGATTTGAACGAGACTATTGTCCGCAATCCGCACAAGAGTGAATGATTGGTTAATTTCCATAGCGCGAGATGATCTCGTTCGACAAGCCTTCGCCTTCCTTCATGTAGCGGTCTATCGCCGCAAGTGCGGAAGGGGTGCAGCGGGTGTAATTGTCGCTGAAGACGCGATATCCGTGGTTGAAGCTCGAAACGATCCTCACCCTTTCGCCTTCAGACGGCTTTTCGGCGGCGATAATCGCATCCATGCGGTCGCGCCACTCGCTGCCTGCTTCTCCGCATAGGTTGCGCAGATAGTGCAGCGATCCGAGAACCTCGGCAAGCCGCAACATCTTGCCCTCATAAGGCGCATCCTGCGCAAAAGCCGGATTGGCTGCGCCTGCCCACATGAACAATGCGAACCGGAACAGTTTCATGCCTTTCAATCGGAAACCCTCTCACATGAAATGCACTTGTTGCGTGAAATAGGGGCTGCTTCAAGGCAGATTGTCAAATAGGATTAATCCCGAATAGGTTTAATATCCAACGCCATCTTCGCTTTCCGCAACAGAGCGGGCCACGTCGAGCGTGCTGTCGGTGACACGGGCATGGACCATTTCCTCAATCGTCAGCCAATGGATCGCCGCAGCGTCATCGCCGGGTTGTTCGCGCCCTGAAATATCCAGCGCGCGAAAGACGGAGAGAAAATAGCTCTTTTCATAGGCTTTGCCCTCCAGCGCCAGATCCACGGTGATGACATGGGAGAGGGCGCTGACATCGAGCGCGGTTTCTTCCTTCAGCTCGCGAATAGCAGCCTGTTCCGGCGTTTCACCTGCTTCGATGCCCCCGCCTGGAAACGCCAGCCAGCCTTTCCATGGCTCCTTGCCGCGCTCAACCAGCAGAAAGCGGCTTTCGCGGCGGCAGATCAGCGAAACGCCATGAACATGAAGCGGAACGGGAATGACGGGGATCGTAGGCATGGAATAGCTATGATCGGCTTGCAGCGATTTGGCAATCGCAAACCGGTCTTGACCGTCCGCACAAAAACCTGAACATGGCCGCCATGTGCGGACGCTTTTCATTGACGGCAAGCCGGGAAGAAATCGAGACCTTTCTGGCTGCCATGATCTCGGAGGATTTTCCTCCTCGCTATAATATTGCCCCGACCCAGCCCATCCTAACCATAGTGGCGGGCGAAACACCGCCTATAGGCAGTAACCGCCCGGACCGGGTAGGTACGCTGGTGCGCTGGGGTTTCGTGCCATCCTGGGTGAAAGACCCGAATGACTGGCCCATGATGTTCAACATCCGTTCGGAAACAGCCGCTGAAAAGAACTCGTTTCGCGCCGCGCTGAACCATCGACGCGCGCTGGTTCCTGCTTCCGGCTTTTACGAATGGCGTCGCGAGGGGAAGAACAAGGCGCAAGCCTATTGGATACGCCCGCGCAATGGCGGTGTGGTGGCCTTTGGCGCACTGATTGAAACCTGGAGCAGTTCTGACGGATCGCAGATCGATACGGGCGGCATATTGACGACAAGCGCCAATGCGC
The DNA here is from genome assembly GCF_029909865.1 of Ochrobactrum sp. 19YEA23. Lineage (NCBI taxonomy): Bacteria > Pseudomonadati > Pseudomonadota > Alphaproteobacteria > Hyphomicrobiales > Brucellaceae > Ochrobactrum > Ochrobactrum sp. 19YEA23. The sequence continues at coordinate 1,088,017 of NZ_JASAMQ010000001.1, forward strand.
TGCTGCGTCCGATCCACGAGCGCATGCCGGTGGTGGTACAGCCGGAGGACTTTGCGCGCTGGCTGAACTGCAAGCGCTACTTGCCGCGCGAAGTGGCCGACATTATGCGACCAGTGCAGGAGGATTTTTTTGAGGCGATACCCGTCTCGGACAAGGTCAACAAGGTGAGCAACGCCACGCCAGACCTGCAAATGCGCGTCGAAGAAACGGTTGAAGCGCTTAAAACACCACAAAAGCGCAAGGGCAAAACAGAACCGGAGGATGGTTCCGGCGGTCAGCTTTCAATGTTCTGACCGCATGCGCGATTTGTACCGGTTGATACCGCTTACTTGGCGAATTTTTTGGCGGCCAGAATCGAATGACGACGATTGTCATTGCGACCTGCGCTGCTGCGCTTTGCGGCCGTCATCAAGGCGGCAACAAGCGCTGCGGGGCCAATTTCACGATATTTGTCGACCAGACGGTCCTGACGCGGTTGCAGTTCACTCTTAGACATTTTTACTTCCTTTCCCCGAAGCGCCCGATTTCGAATGCTTCCAAAACCAACCGATCTCCGGTTACGCCTAAGCAATCCATGCTCACTATTTTGTGATGGATTGAGACCGAATGAAGGCTGTTTGGGGCCGGTTTTGCGGTATTCCGGTTAATGCCCGTCAAGGATTATCGGGGTTGCAGAAATGCAACATTTTGGCAGATGTCTTGGAATGTGACTTAGGCGGGCGGCAGTTCGAAACCGTTCGACAGGGAAATCCAGACGACGGTTTGCGCTTCGGGGGAGTGACGCGACAGGTGACCTTTGCCGTGCGTATCCGCAACCAGCACAAAGCTGCCAGCCGAAACATGGCGGACTTCTCCGTCGCTCGTTTCATATTCCACAGAACCATCCAGCCTGACGGTCAATACCGGTTCAGGCACGGTATGCCATGCGACGGGTCGCATCCCTGCCGGGATATGGGTGAGGCGCACGCGTGACGCAGGATAGCTGGCTGTTACGTCGAATGGTACGGCATCGGGATGAACCGACCTTTTCGTCGTCGGCAATTCGATTTCATCGAAATGCGATTCTCCATCCGCAGAGGCGTAGATGCGCAGGCATTTCATAGGGTCCGCTCCGCTGGTTGCTTGTATGAAGCCAAGCCTCACTACCATCATGATATGATCAAACTTCCGGTTTGCGCTCAAGGCCCACAAAATGGCGCTCGGCGGAGTTGTGCGTCCTCCCGGCAAAATAATCGCTAACAAGCAAAAGCGCTTGACTGTGGTTCACGGGATAGGGATAAGTGCAACCATGAAAACGCCGACCACGAACATTTGTATTTGTGCGATCATTATTGGCTAGCAGCCTGCTGGCCCGGCCGTTTTCGTCTCCCTTCCATAAAACAGGATGATAACGCCCCGGCCAGATGGCTGCGATCCGTCGTGCATTGAATTCACTTGGATTTCGCCGTCTTTCTGGAATGTTATTTTGGGGAATGGTTACAATGGCTGATGCGCCGCAATTGCGTCTTTACAATACGCTGACCCGCACGAAGGAGGATTTTTCCCCCATCGATGCCGACAATGTGCGCATGTATGTCTGCGGTCCCACCGTTTATGATTTTGCCCATATCGGCAATGCACGTCCGGTCATCGTTTTCGACATTCTTTTCCGGCTTTTGCGCCAGGTTTACGGTGCCGAACACGTCACCTATGCGCGTAACATCACCGACGTTGACGACAAGATCAATGCGCGCGCCGTGCGCGATTATCCGGATCTGGCCTTCAACGAGGCCATCCGCCGTGTGACAGAAAGCACCAACGCGCAGTTTCAGGCCGATGTGACGGCGCTGGGCAATCTGGCGCCGAGCTTTCAGCCGCGCGCGACCGACCATTTGGACGAAATGCGTGCGATGATCGACCGTCTGGTTGCTATCGGCGTCGCCTATGTGGCGGAAGACCATGTGCTGTTTTCGCCCTCGGCTATGAACGAGCGCGTCAAGACATTTGGTGGCCCGCGCTATGGCGCGCTGGCGCGCCGATCCCTTGATGAAATGCTGGCGGGTGCGCGTGTCGACGTTGCCTCCTACAAGCGCGACGAGATGGATTTTGTGCTGTGGAAGCCTTCGAAGGAAGGTGAGCCGGGCTGGCCGTCGCCATCAGGCATCGAGACACTTGGCCGTCCGGGCTGGCACATCGAATGCTCGGCCATGTCGATGGCCAAGCTTCTGGAGCCGTTTGGCGGCGGACTGAAATGCGATGATCCGGAAAAGAACCGCTTCGATATTCACGGCGGCGGCATTGATCTGGTCTTCCCGCACCACGAGAACGAAATTGCGCAGTCCTGCTGCGCATTCGGCACCGAGCGAATGGCCAATGTCTGGATGCATAACGGCTTCCTGCAGGTCGAAGGGCAGAAAATGTCGAAATCGCTCGGCAATTTCATCACCATTCGCGACGTGCTGAATGAGGGCCTGCCGCAACTGGGTGAGTGGGACGACAATGCAGTCCGTGACCGTTGGGTTGGTCTGGCTGCGCGCCTGTCGATGCTGCAAACCCATTATCGCGAGCCGATCAACTGGACGGCACAACGTCTGGCGGAATCGTCCGACGAATTGCGCCGCTGGTACGGCCTGCTGCGTGATGCCACGTTTGTTGTGTCGGAGAAGCTCACCGCAATCGGTGAAGTGACAGAGGCTCTGTCCGACGATCTGAACAGCTGGGTTGCGATTACCGCGTTGCGCAAGGCGTTCAAGAACAAGGATGTTGCGACGCTCGGCGAGGGCATGGCGCTGATGGGTCTGCTCGATCCTTACTTCGTGACGGCTGAGAATGTGCCGGTCTTTGCCAGGGCGAATGTCGATACGGATGCCATCGAGGCCCGTATTGCGGAACGCCTGCGCTTCATCAAGGAGAAGAACTTTGCGGAAGCTGATCGCATCCGCGATGGGCTTCTCGCAGAAGGCGTGCAGCTCAAGGACGGCAAGGATCCTGCCACCGGCGAGCGCATGACGACGTGGGATGTGGTAGGCTGACGATATTTCAAGCAGCGGTCGTTGATAAGGGAGGACGGCATGACGCTCGATAATAAGCCGATTTATACCGGTGGCTGCCAATGCGGCGCGGTTCGTTTCCGCGTCGATGGTGCCTTGGGTTCGGCTTCCATCTGTCATTGTCGCATGTGCCAGAAGGCCTTCGGCAATTTCTATGCGCCGCTGGTTTCCGTCGATGAGGCAAAACTGGAATGGACACGTGGCGAGCCGAAGCGTTTTCGCTCCTCCAACCATGTTCAGCGCGGGTTCTGCCCGGAATGCGGAACCCCGCTGACTTATGAAGCGCCCGATGGCGTCGCGCTTGCCATCGGTGCGTTCGACGCGCCGGAGGAAGTGGAGCCGACGGTTCAATGGGGGATCGAGAAGCAGCTTCCCTACGTGAGCGGACTTGCAGATCTTCCCGGCTATGCAACCGAACGCGATCCGGAGAGCATCGAATTCGTCAGAACGATGATCTCCTACCAGCATCCAGACTATGACACAGATAATTGGCCGCAACGGTAACGTTGAACCAACAGCAGACCCACCGACAGGCAGGCACTTATGGCACGCGAACGCATCTACATCTACGACACGACCTTGCGGGATGGACAACAAACCCCCGGCATTGATTTTTCTGTCGAAGACAAGAAGTCGATTGTCGCACTGCTTGAAGAATTGGGCGTCGATTATGTCGAGGGTGGTTATCCGGGCGCAAACCCGACCGATACGACTTTCTTCAAACGCCGTCAGACCTCGCGGTCCAAGTTCACCGCCTTTGGCATGACAAAGCGCGCCGGTGTTTCCGCGTCGAACGACCCGGGCCTGTCGAGCCTGCTGCAGGCATCCGCCGATGCCGTCTGTTTCGTGGCCAAAAGCTGGGATTATCACGTGCGTCTGGCCCTCGGCTGCACCAATGAGGAAAATCTGGAATCAATCACCGCGTCGGTGACGGCTGCGCGCATGGCCGGTCGTGAAGCGCTGGTCGATTGCGAGCACTTCTTCGACGGCTACAAGGCAAATCCCGACTATGCGCTGGAATGCGCCAAGGCGGCTTATACGGCTGGCGCGCGCTGGGTTGTCCTGTGTGACACCAATGGCGGCACGCAGCCACATGAGATTGCCGAAATCGTCAATGCGGTGAAGTCCGTCGTGCCCGGCGAGAGCCTCGGCATCCACGCCCATAATGATACCGAACAGGCCGTTGCGGTTTCGCTGGCCGCTATCGACGCCGGTGTGCGACACGTGCAGGGCACGCTGAACGGCATTGGCGAACGCTGCGGCAATGCCAATCTGGTTTCGCTGATCCCGACGCTGCTGCTCAAGCCCTACTGGTCGGAGCGTTTTGAACTGGGCATCAAGCCAGCCTCGCTGAAGGCGATCACCCGCATCTCGCGCGCCTTCGATGATATTTTGAACCGTCCACCGACCGAGCAGGCGCCTTATACCGGCACATCGGCTTTTGCCACGAAAGCGGGCATTCACGCCTCGGCCTTGCTCAAGGAACCGCAGACCTACGAACATGTGCCGCCGGAAACGGTCGGCAACAGCCGTCGCGTCATGGTTTCGGATCAGGGCGGCAAGTCGAATTTCATCGCCGAGCTGGAGCGTCGCGGCATTCGTGTTGCCAAGGACGACGTGCGCCTCGATACGCTGATCACGCTGGTCAAGGAGCGCGAGGCCGAGGGCTATGCCTATGAGGGCGCCGATGCGAGCTTTGAGCTTTTGGCGCGCAACATGCTTACTCCGCAGCCGGAATTCTTCAAGGTGGAGTCGTTCCGCTGCCTCGTCGAGCGCCGTTTCGATGCCAATGGCATGCTGAAGACGGTGTCGGAAGCGGTGGTCAAGGTGGAGGTCGATGGCGAAGTCCGCATGTCCGTTGCCGAAGGCCATGGCCCGGTCAACGCACTCGATATTGCACTGCGCAAGGATCTCGGTCGCTATCAGGCGGAAATCGAAGATCTCGAACTGGTGGACTTCAAGGTGCGTATCCTCAATGGCGGTACGGCGGCTATCACGCGCGTGCTGATCGAATCCGGCGATGCGACCGGTGCGCGTTGGCGCACGGTTGGAGTTTCGGACAATATCATTGATGCGTCGTTCCAGGCCTTGATGGATTCCGTGAATTTCAAGCTCATGAAAAACCGCTCCATGGCTGGGCTCGCAGCTGCGGAATAATACTCATCATTCACCAGGATTGATGCTTCAATCATTTTAATTGAATGGATTTTATGAGTTGAGAAGCGCATAGCAATGGCTGATCAAGCCATCTGCTATGCGATTTACTCAAAAGCAGCTGTGCTTTCGAGCGGAGAGAGACAATGACCGACCAGACCTTGTCCGATGCCCGTCTTTCGGATGGGTCCAGAGGTTTTCTTATGGCGTTCGGCGCCTATGCGCTTTGGGGCGCGCTGCCGTTTTATCTGAAAGCTGTAGCCCACATTCCCGCCATGGAAGTCGTGTCTCACCGCGTTATCTGGTCGGTGCCGGTTGCGTTGCTGCTGCTGTTGGCGCTGGGGCAGTTCAAGGATATCCTGAATGCTGTTCGTCAGCCGCGCATGCTTGCGATGGCAGGACTGACCGCCGCCCTGATCACCATCAACTGGACAATCTATGTCTGGGCGGTCGCGCATGATCAGGTCATGGGTGCGGCGCTCGGCTATTATATCAATCCGCTGTTCAATGTGGTGCTCGGTGGCCTGTTCCTTGGCGAGAGGTTGAGCAAGGTCCAGTATATTGCTGTTGGCTTTGCCGTGGCGGCGGTTCTGCTGCTCACCTTCAATGCCGGTGGCTTGCCATGGGTATCACTGGCTTTGCCGCTGACCTTCGGCCTCTACGGGTTCTTCCGCAAGTCGCTTCCAATGCCGCCTTTGCAGGGCTTCACGCTTGAAGTGCTGATCCTGTGCGTTCCGGCGCTTGCCTATGTGGCCTTCCTGAGTTCGCAAGGGCAGGAACATTTCCTGGCGGGCCCGGTCTCCAATGTTGGCCTGTTGCTGCTTGCCGGCCCGGTAACTGCCATCCCGCTTATTCTTTACGCGGGCGGAGCAAAGTTGCTGCGCTACACAACGCTGGGGCTGATGCAGTATATGACGCCCACCATGTTGTTTTTCTTCGCGATTTTTATCTTCCACGAGCCGTTTTCAACCGCGCAGCTCGGTGCTTTCGTGCTGATCTGGGCGGGGCTTGCGCTCTACACATGGTCGACACTTTCGCAGCATCGTCGCAATCGGGCGCGTGGCTGATCGGCAAATCGTAAATAATTTGTGATTCACCTCCGGTGGATAACCCGCCGGAGGTCTTATTTTAGCCGCTGTGTCAGCAACACTTCCGCCAATATTTATGAAGAACCTAGAGAATTGTCGGAATGGCCCTGAGGGCAGGATACTCCCATCGCAAGCGTGCGGTTGCGGCAACGGCCCCATCTGGGTCAAGTTTCGCATCCGCCGGCGCAAATTTGAAGACGGAACCACTCTCGCACCGTAGCCTCCGGTCGGTGCGCTGGGTTCGTTTTTCCTTGCGCACGCATCTGCGTTTCTGTCTGGCGCTGGTGTCGGCCACAGTCCTTGCCGGTGGCGGTCTGGTATTGGCGACCGGCGGGCTGGTGCGCCACGGCCATGCCGCACAGCCAGCTTTTGCCAATCCGACAAGCTTGGTTCGCCAGCATCATGCCGCCGCGAAAGACGCGCGCCTTGTGCCTGTTGTGAACAACGATATGAGCCATCGCGTGTCGCGCCGCATCGATATTGCAGAAGGTGTCGAGGATGGCGATCCGCGCCTCTACACCTATCAGCATGTGGTGCTGGACGTGAAAGGCCGTGACACCAGACGGCCTGCCATCGATGACGCGATGGATGGAACGACGATAGCGGCAAAACCTAATGCGGCTGGCGAGCCGACGCAGTCGCTCTCCGAACTGGAGCGAGGCATTCCGGTCAATGTGAGTCTGGCCAAGCCAGCCCCGCACCAGAAGGCCGATGTGCATGAAATCATCGTCGCGCCGCAATCGCGGGAACGCATAGAGGCGCTTTTGCAGGCGGCTGGTATTGCGGCTGAAGACAGTCAGAGGCTTGAAGAAGCGCTGGCCCGGACTGAATTACTGCCGGGCGACAATCTGGAACTGCTGGTCGATAAGAAAGACGGTAGCGATGCCGCTGCCCATGTGTCGCTCGCACGCTTCAATCACGGCAATGCCAACAAGGCTGTCTATGGCCGTGCGGATGATGGCGTTTTTCGCGCCACTGGCGATGAACGCTTGTTCGCGCGATTGTCCCGCGATGCGATGCTGAGTGCTTATCATCCTTCGGTTCCGGCGGTCAGCAGTGATGGCAGCATCGAAACAAGACTGGTTCAGGCTGGCGCACCACGCGACATCGTGCACGATGTCGAAAAGCTCGCCGAGCAAAACGGCGTCGTGCTGGAGAAGGGCGCCAATTCTCCCGATCTGATTGACCTGCTTTTCAGGAAAAGCGCGGAGACCGATCCGGAACTGGTATTTGTGGAATTTACCACGAATGGCAAAAGCAAGCGCCTCTACCGACATGAAGGTGCGGGCGGTGCCACGGATTACTTCAACGAGGATGGCTCCTCGATGACCAAATATCTGATGCACAAGCCTTTGCCGAATGGGCGTCTCAATGACGGTTTCGGTTGGCGTATCCACCCGGTTCTGCATGTTCGCAAGCATCACAATGGCGTCGATTACGACGCGCCGATCGGCTCTCCGATCGTGGCTGCGGGCGACGGTGTGGTCGAGGTGATTTCGTCCGAAAAGGGATATGGCAAATATGTCCGCATCCGCCATCAGGGCGGATACAGCACCACCTACGCCCATCTTGCTTCCGCCAAGTCGGGGCTGCGCATCGGCCAGCATGTGAAGCAGGGCGAAGTCATCGCCTATGTTGGCTCAACCGGCTATTCGACAGGTCCGCATCTCTATTATGAATTGAAGGTCGGCGATCAGTATGTCGATCCGCTGACCGCGCGCCTTAATGCCGGCGAAAAGCTCTCCGGTTCGTCGCTGTCGAGCTTCCGCGAGGAAATTGACCATGTCGGTCAGATCGTCGATGAAATGGCGCTGCCTATTCTGAAAGATGGTTCAGACGCCAAGGATAGAGCTGAACCGCATGACCGGCTTGGTGGCCATCAAGGGGCAGGCCCTGCTGGTGGCGGCCACGGTCGCCACTGAGCCGACGATTACGGGCGATAGGCATTCGCCAGAGCGACGAATTCTTCAACGCTCAGCGTTTCGGCGCGCCGCGTTCCGTCAATGCCGGTCTTCTCAAGCAGGGTGGCTCCGCCGATCGGCTTCAGGCTCTGGCGCAGCATTTTCCGCCTTTGACCGAAAGCGGCCTGCGTTACCTGGCCGAGTGCCGCTGCATTGCAGGGCAGCGGGTTTTCCAGCGGTACGATGTGAACCACTGACGACATGACTTTCGGCGGGGGCGTAAAGGCCTGCGGCGGCACGTCGAAAGCGATTCTCGATTTCGTTCGCCAGCCCGCCAGCACGCCGAGGCGGCCATAATGATCGCTGTCGGGTGCGGCCACGATGCGTTCGGCCACTTCGCGCTGGAACATCAACGTCATGGAGGAATAGAAAGGTGGCCACGGCTCAACCAGAAGCCAGTTCAGCAACAATTGTGTGCCGACATTATAGGGCAGATTGGCGACGATCCGTGGCTTCGGCCCATCGGGAAACAGTGTCTTGAAATCCTGCTCCAGCGCATCGCCGGAAATGATCCGCAGGCGGCCCGGATAATGCGCGTCGATCTCCGCCAGTGCCTCAAGGCAGCGTTCGTCGCGTTCGATAGCCGTTACATAGGCGCCTTGCGCCAGAAGCGCGCGAGTCAGCCCGCCGGGGCCGGGGCCGACCTCGATGACAGGCTGATCCTGAAGATTGCCAGCCTGACGGGCGATCTTTGACGTCAGATTGAGATCGAACAGAAAATTCTGCCCGAGCGACTTCTTCGGCATCAGATCGTGCCGTTCGATGACTTCGCGAAGCGGGGGCAGGTTGTCGATGCTCATGCCTTGGTACCTGTCGTATTTTCTGCCAGTTCGTGGGCAAGACGGATCGCTGCAATCAGGCTGTCCGGTCGCGCAATGCCCTGACCTGCAATGTCGAACGCTGTGCCGTGGTCCGGCGAGGTGCGGATAAAAGGCAGGCCGAGCGTCACATTGACCGTTTCGTCGAAGGCCAGCGCCTTGGCAGGAATCAGCGCCTGATCGTGATACATGCAGATCGCGGCATCGTAAGCAGCCCGCGCTTGGCGGTGAAACATCGTATCGGCGGGCAGGGGGCCGCGCACGTTGATACCGTCGCGCAAAAGCTGCTCCACGGCGGGGAGAATGATCGCATCGTCTTCCTTGCCGAGTGCTCCGCCTTCGCCCGCATGGGGGTTGAGGCCAGAAAGCGCCAGACGCGGCTTGGCGATGCCGAACCGTTCGCGCAGTTCGCGCGCTGTGATGCGCGACACTTCGAGAATGTTCTCGGTCGTGAGCTGTCGCGGCACTTCGGCAAGCGGGATGTGAATAGTCACCGGCACTGCACGCAATTGCGGTCCGGCCAGCATCATCACAGGCGTGAGCGCTGTTCCGGCGTGACGGCTCGCAAGCTCTGCCAGAAATTCTGTATGTCCCGGATGCCGGAACCCTGCCTCGTAGAGCGGCTTCTTGGCAATCGGGCAGGTGACGACAGCGGACGTCTCGCCGGCGAGCGTGAGAGCGACGGCGCGTTCAATCGCCTCAACTGTACCGGCAGCGTTTTCGGCCAGCGGCTTGCCTGGGCTTTCCGTGTGCTTGTTGACGAGCGGCAGGACGGGCAATGCACGCGCAAAAATGTCGCGTGATGTGGCTGCATCTGCAACCGCCTCGATCTGGACGTCGAGACCGAGAAGCCGTGCACGCGCAGCCAATTGTGCGGGATCTGCCAGCAACATGAAGGGCGGCAAGGACAATTCATTTCGCTTCAGCCAGACGGCCAGCGCAATATCCGCGCCGACGCCCGACGGATCGCCGATACTAACCGCGAGCGGAAGGACAGACTTTGCGCACATAGCTTTGATTCCAAAAATAAAAGCTGGCAACCGGAAGATACCGTGCCAGCTCATATTAGTGCCTTATCCTGAACGGCAGCGTCGCCGTCGCCGGAATATTAGCGATTAACGATGGTGGCTTTCTTGCGCAACTCTTCCAGATATTTGGTGGAGAGCGCGTCAGCCTTCTTTTCCTGACCTTCAGGCGAGTCCGCTCCCTCCATGGAGAAAACGAGCTGTGCGACGCGGTCGTCGGAAAGCTGGCGTGTGGCGCAGACTGCGAGGAATTCGACGCCTTTCTCGGTATCGTGTGGCGGTGTCGTACGACCCACGCCCGCAGCCTTCACATCCTTGGCCCATTCGCCCGGCAGCTGCTGTTCGATAATGCGTCCGAGATCGCGGACGGTCACATCGATGATGCCCTTGGCCTGCTGGCGCGTGGCGTCACAGCTCTGGAAGCGTGAACGAAGCGCATTGGCTTCCTGACGACGCTTGGCGAGAAGTGCCGGAGACCGCTTCGAGGTCGGTACAACGAAAATTACCTGCTGGAGATGATATTCCGTCGCGACTGGCTTCTTGCCGCCATCCTTCAGCATACGCTGTACGGCATCCTGCTCGCTTACCATGCCGGTCGCACGGAAGCGGGCGCTGACAAGGCGGCCCCAGCCCATCTGGACCATGATGTATTTCTTGAAGTGGTCCGGCGTAACGCCTGCCTGATTCAACACCTGGTTCATCTGGGCGAGGGTCATCTTGTTGCGGGATGCAAATCCTGCATAGGCCTGATCGACTTCCTGATCGGAAACGCCAATGTTGCGGCTCTTCATCTCGACCCGCTTCAGCATTTCGTCAGTCAGTTCCTGACGTGCGAGCTGGGTGAGATTGCCGCCGCCCTTGCGCTGCAGCTTCAAAAAAGCGACCCGGTGCTGGATATCACCATTGGTGATGGCATTGCCGGATACAACAACTTTGACCTCACCTTCCCCTGCGGCGAGAGCCGAGGAGGGAAGTGCAACCGTGCCGAGCGCCGTCAGACAGACAGTCGCGCTTAACAGGGAGGCGAAAAGAGGTCTTGCAAACATCATCTTGTTTCCCGATTTCCTTGCGGTCGGTGAACGAAACCCGTCACCGGATGTGTTCATTCGGTTTCGGATATGCTTGTCATCGAGCCGCAAGAGTATCGGAAACCAACTATAGTGCTGTCTGTATAGAGGAGGCAGTGCGGCGAAACAATGACCCTCGCGCATTTTACAAGACGATTGAGGGCTGCTTACTGAACGAAACCGCAATTTCCTGGTGCCGAGATTTTTCTATGAAAAGCCCCAGAGCAGATATGGCCGGAAACAAAAGAATATATTTCCGGCCATAAATCTTAGAAGGTCTGGGTGCCACTGCCGATGTCACCGAGCGTACGCAGCGAGATATTGAACCCGATACCGTGTGATGCCTTGTCTTCACCTGGGTTACGCGTCTGCGTATAAGCCATCATATAGGTGAAGCATTCATCGTCATAGGCCAGGCCAGACGACGCGCGGACCAGCGTGCTGGACACAAGGTCATAAGTACCAGATCCGAACACCCGCCAGTTGGCGTTGATCTTGGCCGAAGCCGTGCCGCTTACTTCCTGACGCAGATCGTTATAGCCATAGGCGGGCTGCGGCGTGATGTAGGCATATTGCGCCGTCAGCGTGAGCTTTTGCCAGCTCTGCTGCACTTCAAGTTCGCCGCGACGCACGGACAGGCTGTCCTTGTCGAAACGACCGCGGGCGGCCAGCGCCAGACCAGTCGAATTGGACGTGCCGATCATCGCGACATAGTCCGAACGTGCGCTGTCGAGGCCCGAATCTGCACCGACATTCACGAAGTCGCTCGTGGCGTAGGAGTTCAGGCCGCCAAGCTGGAACGACTGACCGGCCAAGGCATAAAGCGACCAGTCGCTGTTATTGAAGTTGCCGGAATAGCGGAAACCAAGATTGGCGCGCGTGCCACCTTCAACACGGTCATAGCCAGAGAACTTGTCACGCGAGAACAGGTTCGTCGCGTCAAACACGAAGCTCTGGGCGTCTTCGTTCGGCAGTTCGCCAGCATAGCGCTCATTGTTACGCACATAAATCTGCGCAATCGGTTCAATGATATGCGTCGAACTGGTCGTCGAAAACAGGATCGGCCAGCGGAGTTCGAGACCAGCAGTCGCCATCGCCCGAAGCGCTTCCGAGCGCACGACGGCGTCTGTATAGCCAGCTGATGAAAGATCGAGGTTGGTATTGGCACCAATTGCATCAGCCCGCAAAGCGAGCAACGGCGTGATAACCAAACCGGATGGCGAAATATAAGTGCGCTTCCATTCCGCTTCGCTTGTCAAACGAGCGCTTGTTCCACCAAAACCAGGCACACGCGGATAGCGAGTACCCAAAGGCGTCACATTATCGTTCTGGCGATAAAGCGCCTGCAAGTTGGTGTTGATGTTCAGCTCGCCGCCATAGACGGGTTCAGGCAGCGTGTAGGAATAATCCAGGCTAGGGAAAACCCAAGGCTGCTTCGAATGAATCTCGCTCGGATTATCCGGCAGCAGTGATTCCTGCACATTGAAGCGATAGAAATTCAGATCGAAGTAATTACGGTTGTTGATGCCGGTCAGGTAAATTTTCGAAACCTGCGTTCCAGCATTATACCCTTCGAGATTGTAGGTACGACTGAAATTGCGATCACTCTGGGCCATGATGTCCCAGCCGTAACGCCAGCGTGAATTGATCTCGAAATCACCCTTCGATGCGACCATGCCGCGATTGTCGACATCGCGATCAACAGTCGCGACATCGAACTCGCCCGGCTTGGCCTGATGCATGCCTGCTATACGCAGATTATAGGTGCCGTTCTCCAGACGATGACGCCACTCGGCTTCGTTCAGGAAGCCTTGCTTCGTGTAATAGGTCGACGAAAACGTCACGTCGTAGTTTGGCGCGAGGTTCCAGAAATAGGAATTCTTGATACCGAAACCCAGATCGTCTTTGTAGGCGAAGCCGGGGAACAGGAAGCCGCTCTTGCGCTTGACCGTCGGGTCAGCCATTTCGAAGGCGGGGAACCATGCCAGCGGCATGCCCAGGAATTCGAACTGACCGCGTTCAAAACGAACGGTCTTCGTGGTGCTGTTCCAGATGATCTTGCGGGCCTTGATCTGCCACAGAACAGGCCTGTCGGGGTCTTTCTTACAGGCTTCGCAAGCCGTGTAGACGCCGTTATTGAATGTCGTGATTTCGCCGTTGCTGCGCTCGGCGCTTTCAGCGGCAAAACGGGTATTGTCCGTCGTCTCGACGCGCAGGCCATTCACGAAGCCGTCGCGGAAACTGTCGGTGACATCCATATGATCGGAATAAATCTTGTTGCCGTCGCGTTCGACGACCTCAACATTCCCGGTCGCGGTCATGCGGCGGGTCTGCTGATTATAGGTCACCTTATCGGCGACAAGACGATTGCCGTCATACTCGATCTTCACCCGACCTTGAGCGGTAACGGTGTTTACATCGCGATCATAGACGAGCTCATCGGCCTGCAGAAGCATGCGAGCATTCGGATCGCTCTTGTAATTGGCTCCGAGTGCCTCCTGCGCCGAAGCGGGCGAGGGCATGACTGCGACAGAAATGAAAGGCAAAGCAAGGACGCACGCCAACGCCGTCCCACGCGAGAAGCGTGAGAGCAGATGGGGCAATACCATGCGGGTGTTACTCAAACCCACTAACCATCCTCCTTATGCAACAAAAAGGAGACACCAAAGAATGTCGCAATAATCACAGGAACCCAGGCAGCTACGAACGGCGGAACGAATCCCGCATTGCCGAACGCTTTGACCAGTACCGAAACGACATAAAGCATGAAGCCAGCAACAACGCCACCCAGAATCATCGCGCCGGACTGACCGAAACGCACAAATTTCAGGGACACTGTTGCAGCAATGAGCGTCATGGCCATCAGAAGCGCAGGCAAAGCCAGAAGTGACTGGTATTGCATGTCAAATGCGTTTGCCGAATAGCCGAATGAACGCGCGACTTCTATCTTGTGTCGTAGTTGAGTGAAGGGAATCGTATCGGGAGAAGCGAGCTTCTCTTCGACATATTCCGGACGAAGCTGTGTGGGGATAGAAAAGCTATCCATTTTCTTGGGCTCTTCGCCGCGCGCGAATCGTGTCACGTCGGTGAGCTGCCAATGACCATCCATCAGCTGGGCGGTGCGTGCGTCGTAGCGCACGCTGATATTCTTCTGGCTGTCGAACTGGATGAAAGTCGCGTCGGCAAGCGTCGCGCCCTGATCCAGAATGCTCTTTGCGCCAATGATGGTTTCGCCTTCATCTGTCTTCTGGCGAAGCCAGGGATCACGCAGGGCCGAAACGTCGGTGACCTTGCCACTTTTCCATGTCGCCGCGATTTCTTCTGCCTTGGAGAACCCATAAGCCGCCAGCGGATTGAGCACGAAAATCGTCGCGACGCCGAACAGAAACGCGCCGAAACAGGCAGGCAGCAAAAACTGCCAGGCCGAGACACCGACCGAACGTGCGACGACCAGCTCATATTTACGGTTCAGCGAAATGAGCGTCGCCATTGCCGAGAACAGCGCCACGAATGGAATCATCTGCTGCATGATGAAAGGCACGCGCATAGCGGAAAGTCCAAGCGCCGCCCACACCGTATAATCAGGCAGGTTCGCAAGCTTGCTTGCGTTCTCCGTGAAGTCGAGAAGCATGGAAAGCGCGAAAATGCCGAGCAGAAAATAGAAGGTGATCTGCACGTAGCGCGTGAAGAAGTAACGACCGAGCGTCCAACCGATCATGCCTGACCTCCCGCATTGCCGCGGAAGCGGCCCATCACGCGATCATAGAGATCGGAGACAATCTGCTTGAGGCGATCGAAGCTGTCGAGAATCCTGTCGTTCCACTTGTTGGGCAGCCCGATGCTGCGTCCGGTGGCTAGCGCAAAGCCGGTCACGAGCATGACGGCAATCGGCACGAGATACATGACAAGAATATAGGATGCGTCCTTGTCGGCCCGGTCTGAGGCGAAATAGCCGGCCCAATAGATGAGAAGGGCAGTGCTGATGGCCGAGAACGATGCCGAGATGCGCGCTTCACGATGCGAGCGGGAATCTCCCGCGAAAGCCAGCGCGATCATGGCGAACACCACCGGGTAGAGCCACTGCGTCATGCGGCGATGCAGTTCTGCCTTATAGCGAAGAGGGCGCGTTTGCAGGACTGGGTCGTTCGGGTCCGGATTGAGCAGATAGGACAACGGGCGATCCTTGGCATAAATCACGTAATCGTCGCCTGCCGAGGCAAACTGGCTGAGGTCGAAGGCATAGGAATCGAACTTGATGATCGAAACCGTGCCATCCGACACACTACGACGCTGTACTTCGCCATTCTGCATCAGAAGCATATTGGCGCCGGTATCCGTCGTCGCAATGCCGCCATTGGCTGCGTAATAGATGAGATCAAGCGACGGATCGCGGGAATCCGCGATGAAAAGGCCGCCTATGCTGCCATCAGCACGACGTTCGGCGACCTGAATGTAGAGATTGTCGGCAAGCTTGCGGAAACTGCCTTCCTGCACGATGAGATTGACGAGGTCGGCGCTTGCATTGGCGACCATCGCACGCATGTTCATGCGTGCATAAGGATCGACATAGTTGGCGACCAGAAACGAAATGACGGAAATCACGGCAGCGAGCATCAGAATCGGGCGCATCACCGCACTGCGGGGCGCACCGGATGCATTGATGACGACAAGCTCGGAATCCTGGTTCATCGTCGACAGCGTCTGCGTGATGGCGATAATCAGGGCAAAAGGCATCACCAGCGGGATGGCAGACGGGATCAGCAGCGAGCTGAACTGAATCATTGTCTGAATAGTCTGGCCGCTGGTCGTCAGAAAGTCGATGCGCTGGAGCACCTGCACCGTCCACGTAATGCCCACCGCCGCGCCCAGCACAGCGAGGAACATGATCGCCACGCGGCGCAGGATGTACAACTCTATCAATCGCATAGGTGGAGTTTACATCCCGGTTCCGTTGAAGGAGCCCATCCACCAAAAAGGAACGGGACTCCCAATAATGAACTTAATCTAATGCCGCTTGGCTAAGATTGCCCGAATAAACGCAGTTAACAGATTACTAAAAGCGAAGCGCTGGCGCTAGCTCCTGTCTGTTAAATGGATTGAACTGCCTGAGGCAACATGTTTCTGCGCAACTGCTGAATGAAAAGACCGAGGTGTGACCAGGATATCGATTGCATTTGATGACGGTTCGCCCAAGTTAACGCAAAACTGATAAGGAAGGGCTTGCACCCTTGCTGTTTCGCCATATTCGTCTCACATGAGTGATGAAAAGTCGCGACACAATCGTGTCATTTATCAATGGGCCATCGGTTTGGAGTTATCATGTCTAAACGTCCTTCGATTTCTTTCGGCGAGTTTGAAGCACCAGAAAAAGGCGTAGCCATCGTTCTGGTTGCCAAGGGTGGGGGCTTCGCTGAAGAAGCGGCAAAGGCCGTTGGCGGTGCAGAAAAGATCGCGCGTATTCTGGAAATTTCCGATTTCACTGGCGCGCTGGGCAAAACGGCTGAAGCCATCGAAACGACGGCTGGCGGCATCGACAAGATCGTTCTGGTCGGCGTTGGCGAGCCAGGCAAGCTTGGCAATGACGACTGGCTGAAGATCGGCGGCGCGGCATTTTCGCGAATCGGAAAGTCCGAACGTGCGACGGTCACGCTGGCCCTGCCGGAAACGACGATTGCCGGAGATGAAGCAGCCGACGTGGCGCTGGGCATGATCCTGCGTTCCTACAAGTTCGACCGGTACAAGACGCGCAAGAACGAAGAAAACGCCGAGCCGAAGCACGCCGCGAAAATCACCATCAATGTCGCCGACACGCATAGCGCGAAGAAGGCCTTTGAAGTTGCGGAAGCCATCTCGGATGGTGTCATTCAGGCGCGCAATCTCGTCAACGAACCGGCCAATGTGCTGGGGCCAGTGGAATTTGCCGAAGAAGCGGAAAAGCTTGAGAAGCTTGGTGTTAAAATCGAGATCCTTGGCGAAAAGGAAATGAAGAAGCTCGGCATGGGCGCGCTTCTCGGCGTTGCGCAAGGGTCGGTGCGTCCGCCGCGTCTCGTCATCATGGAATGGCAGGGCGCGAAGGGCAAGGAAAAGCCGGTCGCATTTGTCGGCAAGGGCGTCGTGTTCGACACGGGTGGCATTTCCATCAAGCCAGCTGGCGGCATGGAAGACATGAAGGGCGACATGGGCGGCGCTGCAGCCGTGACGGGCCTGATGCGCGCGCTCGCCGGACGCAAGGCCAAGGTCAATGCCATTGGCGTGATCGGACTTGTGGAAAACATGCCCGATGGCAATGCGCAGCGCCCGGGCGACATCGTCACGACCATGTCTGGCCAGACCATCGAGGTTATCAATACCGATGCCGAGGGCCGTCTGGTGCTGGCCGATGCGCTACACTACACCAATGATCGCTTCAAGCCGCGCTTCATCATCAATCTGGCCACGCTGACCGGAGCGGTCATGGTGGCGCTCGGCCAGTATCATGCTGGCCTGTTCTCGAATGACGACGAGCTGGCCGACCAGCTTTACGATGCGGGTCAGGCAACGGGCGAAAAGCTGTGGCGTCTGCCGCTTGGCGCCGAATATGACAAGATGATCGATTCGAAGTTTGCCGATATGAAGAACAGCGCCGGTCGCTACGGCGGCTCGATCACCGCTGCGCAGTTCCTGAAGCGCTTTGTCGGTGAAACGCCTTGGGCGCATCTCGACGTGGCAGGCACGGCAATGGGATCACCGGCAAACGAATATAGCCAGACTTGGGCGTCCGGTTATGGCGTGCGTTTGCTCGACCGCCTTGTCCGCGATCATTTCGAGAGCTAAACTTCTTTTGGAAACAAGAAGATGGGGCGGAAATGTGAATCATTTTCTCCGCCCCGCTTCGAAACTGTTCTGGAATGTGCATGGCGGAAATCCTGTTCTACCATCTGACGGAATCGACACTCGACGAAGCCCTGCCGGGCCTCGTCGAGCGGTCGCTTGGGCGTGGCTGGCGCGTGACGGTGCAGACTGTCAGCGAGGAGCGCCGCGATGCGCTCGATAACCTGTTATGGACCTTTTCCGACACGTCCTTCGTTGCCCATGGCACCGATGTGGAACCCAACCCGGAGCAGCAGCCCGTTCTGCTGACGACGACCGAAAACAATGCCAATGGCGCAACCGTCCGCTTTCTGGTGGAAGGTGCAGGGCTGGAGCAGGTCGGCAACTACGAACGGCTTGTGGTCATGTTCGACGGTCACGATCAGGACCAGCTCGATATTGCACGCGGACAATGGAAAGCCTTCAAGGCGGAGAATCACGATTTGACTTACTGGCAGCAGACGCCTGATCGCCGCTGGGAGCGGAAAGCCTGATGCGTCCGGTTTTTGTTGCGATGATCGTGGCGGGCGTCGGGCTTGGCCTGGGTTACCCGTGGTATATGCGCCATTTCACAGGCAGCGAGATTGGCCGCTGGACGATGCTGGAAAACCGCCAGAGCAGCTTCAAGGTTCAGGAAGTGCGCTTTGAAGCGGGCGATGCACCGGTGCGCGTCTTCATCGATGCCACGCCGTTGCCCGGCTATGTCCCGGCAGAACGTCGCTCCGCGCTGACGCTTGCTGTCAGCCGCGATGGCCAGCCGGTTTTGTCGCAGGGGCTTGATTTCGTATCCAACAGCAGCTCGATCAATACGGACCGTCCGCAGGATGGAACGCCGCTGCGCCAGAGTGCGGGCGATATCGATCCGGTCATTCCGGGCCAATATGCGTTTCGTCTTGTTCAGGGCAATACGGACGGCCTGCAAATATCGAAGGCCGATCTGGTTCTGCGCCGTGGGGCGGAGACGCCGGACGAAACCTTTACGACCATCGGTCTGGTTTTAGGCGTGCTGGGCGTTTACGGCCTGATGCGTACCCGACTGCGCCGACAGAGCTGACCATGCAGTTCGTTCGCACCGTTACAGACCGCTTGCTTCTGCTTCTTTTGTCGGCGGTGCTGGCGTTTATCGCCTTGTTTCCGCTTGAGCGGCTGGGCGTTTTCGGTTCGTCTTTTGAAGGATCGAGCGGTTACGCCGCGATTTATTTCGGATTTCCGATCCTGACCGTCATTTTCGCGGTTCTGGCAGTCCGGTTCGCGCCAAGACCGTTGCCGGTCTGGGCGCGTATCGTCGGGTGGGTATTGCTGGCGCTTGCGTTCGCTCTCGGGACTCTCGGTTAAGGGACGGCGGGGTTAATCCGACATCGCCTCTTCATATTCCGATGAAAGCTCCAGCCATTTTTCTTCCGCACTCGCGAGCGCGGATTTCGCATCGCTCATATCCTTGTTGATGCGAATGGCTTTCTGAGGCTCTTTCTCATAAAGCGCCGGATCTTCCAGCTGATTGGCGAAAGCTTGAATCTGTTTCTGCAGTTTCTGCATCAAGCTCTCGGTTTCCTTGATCTTTTTCTGCAAGGGCGCCATGGCTTCGCGCCTCTGCGCGGCAAGCTTGCGCTGCTCCGCCTTGTTGACCTTCGGACCTTCGTCACGTTCGGAAGCCGGTTCGCCCTTGGCGTCGGCCAGAACGATCTGGCGATACTCGTCGAGATCGCCCTCAAATGCTTTCACGCCGCCTTCGCGCACCAGCCAAAGCCGTTCCATCGTGGCTTCGATCAGATGGCGGTCGTGCGCGATCAGGATGACAGCACCGTTGAAGGCGTTGAGCGCGTGGACCAGCTCTTCACGACTATCGATATCCAGATGGTTGGTCGGTTCGTCGAGGATTAGAAGGTTCGGGCCGTGGAAGGTTGCAAGCCCCATCAGAAGACGCGCCTTTTCACCACCGGACAGATCCCTGGCGGGTGTCAGCATCTTTTCGGTCGAAAGCCCCATGCGCGCCACGCGAGAGCGAACCTTCGCTTCCGGCTCGGTCGGCATCAGCTTGCGCACGTGCTCGATGGCGTTATCTTCCGGCACCAGATCGTCCATCTGATGCTGTGCGAAAAAGGCCACTTTCAAATTGGGCGAAATGGTCAGCGTGCCGTTTTCCGGCTTTAACCGCCCAGCGATCAGCTTGGCCAGTGTGGACTTACCATTGCCGTTCGAACCGAGCAGCGCGATGCGGTCATCATTGTCGATGCGCAGCGTTACATTGCGCAGCACCGGCTTACCGGGCACATAGCCGACATCGGCGTGGTCCAGCGCGATAATGGGCGAGGCGGCCTTCTTTTCCGCATCGGGAAAGCTGAACGGCTGCACATGGCTCTCGACATAAAGGTCGATGGGCTTCAGCCTCTGCAATGCCTTGAGGCGGGACTGCGCCTGCTTGGCCTTGGTTGCCTTGGCGCGGAACCGCTCGACAAAGGATTCCATGTGTTTGCGGTGCGCTTCCTGCTTGGCATGCGCCTTCTGCTGCAATTCCAGCATTTCATGCCGCTGCCGCTCGAACTGATCGTAATTGCCACGCCAGAAGCTGATTTTCTTCTGGTCGAGATGCATGATCGACGTCGTGGCCGAATTGAGCAGGTCGCGATCATGGCTGATGATGATGACCGTGTGCGGATAGCGCTTCACATAGTCGACAAGCCACAACACGCCTTCAAGGTCGAGATAGTTGGTCGGCTCATCGAGCAGCAGCAGGTCCGGTTCTGAAAACAGAACCGCAGCGAGCGCAACGCGCATGCGCCAGCCGCCGGAGAAGGCGGAGGCAGGACGCTGTTGCGCTTCGGCGTTGAAACCAAGACCGGACAAGATCGCGCCTGCGCGCGCTTCCGCCGAATGGGCGTTGATATCGGCAAGCCGTGTGTGGATTTCCGCGATGCGATGCGGATCGGTCGCCGTCTCGGCCTCGTCGAGAAGCGCCGCGCGCTCCTTGTCCGCCTTCATGACGATTTCGATCAGCGGTTCTTCCGTGCCGGGGGCTTCCTGCGCCACCTGACCGATGCGGGTGTTCTTCGGCACCGAAACGCTGCCCGTTTCAGGCGCGAGATCGCCGGTGATGACCCGAAAGAGCGTGGACTTTCCCGTGCCGTTGCGACCGACGAAGCCGGTCTTCGACCCGGCAGGCAGCGTCACGCTGGCATGATCGATCAGAAGGCGTCCGGCGATGCGGACGGAAATGTCATCGAGAATAAGCATGGACTGGCTTTTGCACGGCTCTGCGCATTTCTGCAAGTATCAACATCAATCAAGCGAAGCGGCGGCCGCCTTCGGTGCGCTGGAACTGCGCGAGGTCGAGTGAGGGAGCGTCGGTGCCGAGCCGCGTCAGGGCCGCATGGATCTGGCCGCGATGGTGGGTCTGGTGATTGAACAGATGCGCCAGAGAAGGCGCGAGCCGCTGGCTCATCGTGCGCATGTCCGAGACGGTCGTATAGGTAAAGCGCCCCGCGAGCTTGTCGGCGTTTAATCCGTCGGTATAGCGGCAGATGCGTTCATCCTCGGCGTGACGCAGATCGCGCAGCGTGATGAAATTGTCGGTAATGATCGCATCGAGTTGCTTTGGGTGGTCGCCTTCGCCGGTAAATCGCTTCATCCAGATGCGGTCGGTGACCAGAAGATGGTTGAGCGTACGATGGACTGAGCCGAAGAACAGGCCGAGATCGAGCCGGTATTCCTCGTCGCTCAAATCGGCGGCAGCGGCATAAAGCAGTTCATTGGCCCAGCGATTGTACCATGCAAACATTTGAAAATGCTGTTCCATGCGATTCCCCCGCTACCTGACAGCCTGAATCAGAATGGCGTTATCTATGCCTTCAAATTTCTGCCGTCTCAAGCTGCTAGGCGGTACTGGATGTGTTCTAAACAGCGCGGCCTCTTGGCAATCAGGCTTATCGACGGTATAGAGCCTCACTTTTCTAAAATTTCCCAGCAAACAAGGTGTCATAATGGCAATCGAACGTACCTTCTCCATGATCAAGCCCGATGCGACCCGCCGCAACCTGACCGGCGCAATCACCGCCAAGCTTGAAGAAGCTGGTCTGCGTGTTGTCGCTTCGAAGCGCGTCTGGATGAGCCTGCGTGAAGCACAGGGCTTTTACGCTGTTCACAAGGACCGTCCTTTTTTCGGCGAACTGACCGAATTCATGTCTTCGGGCCCGACGATCGTTCAGGTTCTCGAAGGTGAAAACGCAATCGCCAAGAACCGTGAAGTCATGGGCGCAACCAACCCTGCTAACGCAGACGCTGGTACGATCCGCAAGGAATTCGCGCTGTCGATCGGCGAAAACTCGGTTCACGGTTCCGACGCTCCGGAAACCGCTGCCGAAGAAATCGCTTACTGGTTCTCGGGCACCGAAATCGTCGGCTAATCCGATCTGCATAAATGAAAAAAGCCGGGCGCGAGCCCGGCTTTTTTGTATCTTCTCTTAAATTAAATCAGAGATTTTGCGCCAGTGTTGCGATCTCTTTGCCTTCCTGATCAAGAAGGACGAGTTTGCCCACAGTGTCGATCTTGTATGACCGTGTTCTGGTCAGCGTATCGAGGAACTTGCGTTCCTGGTTCATGAGCGCAGGCGGGCACTGCATGTAGGTCGAACCGACTTCGGCAAACGAAATCGTTTCGCCTGTCACCGTCGCCTTGCTGAAATAACGATTGCAGCCGCCCGAACCGCTGACAGAGCCGTCGGGGGTGACGGTCAGTGTGGTCTGGGCATTGTCGATGACGCCGCCCCCCTGAATGTCTTCCGCCAGCCAGTCCTTGCCTTCGATACCGATTGATACGGTCTCGTCGGCGCTCTTGCGAACCATGACGACGCGCATTTCAATCGGAGCGCCGGGATTGGCCGGATCGATGGTGTAATTCTGGTCGTTGACGAACCAGAGCGTATCACCAGCCGTAATACGCGCCTGCAGGGCATAGGTATGACCCGGCTGAATCTTGTCCGTGTCGAAATTGATCGCGAAGGGGATCGGGGATCCTTGTGCGGAATCAATGCGGGTTTCGGCAATCGTCTGCGACGGCGCATCGGCAAGCGAAATATCTTCAAGCTGCACCGTCAGCTTGGCTTCCGGCGGCAGGGCGATGCGTTCGCGATACATGACTTTGCCACTGACAGTCTTTTCCGCGGCAATGCTGCTCGTTGGCATGGACGTGGTCAGGAACAAGGCTGCGCCACCCAGCGCGCCAAGGCCGACCACGAGTGCCGCCGCAATTGAAAGAGTGCTCTTCAGTAGTTTTCGCATTCTTAAAGTCCGAAACCTCGTTCCTGCACAGCCGGGAATATTCTCCCATCGTTACAGTGTTGCAGTGTCCGTCGCTCCGTCCGCGATCCGCGTCCGACAGGAGCTTGATTCACTCCGCAGACAATAAGGAAATCTTCATGTGAAAATTGTGGCAGCACAAGTAAGTGCCGCCCAAATTACCCTGTATTTTAGGGGTTTAAATAGTTAATTCGCACTTAAAGTGAAACGGAGTTTTCTGCAAATAGATCAAAGTGCCAATTGAGCGGTTCAAGTATCTTGCGACTTGACCCATCGCTTTCGACTTAATTCGTCGTCGTCCTTGGCTGCGACCCAGCCATCCGCAGTGCCGTCAGCAAGATGCTCGCGCTTCCAGAATGGAGCGCCGGTCTTCATGAAATCCATCAGAAAAGAGGCTGCCTCGAAGGCGGCAAGGCGATGCGCCGAAGCAGTTGCGACGAACACAATATTGTCGCCGGGCTTGATAAGTCCGTAACGGTGGATGACGGATATGCCCAGAAGCGGCCAGCGCGCCGTCGTCTGTTCGGCAATACGCCTGATCTCGGCTTCCGCCATGCCGGGATAATGTTCGAGTTCAAGCGCGGAGAGGCGACCGTTTTCATCCCGGCAAAGCCCGGAGAAGGTGACAATGGCGCCGATATCCTTGCGACCGTCGCGAAGTTTTTCCACTTCGACCGTCGCGTCGAAATCATCTTCGCGAACGCTGACGAACAGCGGGCAAATTGGTTGCCCGCTCATCTCAGCCACCCGTCATGGGCGGGAAAAGAGCGACCTCGTCCCCGTCCTGGATGAATTCATCGTGTTCGGCATGTTCCTGATTGATTGCCGCGCGGATAACGTCGCCATGCTCAAACGCGGCTTCATATTCTTCACCACGGGTTTTCAGCTGGCTAATGAGTTCGCCGACCGTCACTTTCGGAGCAGGGAGGACGATGAGGTCTTCACCCTTGCCGATTTTCTCCCGCACCCAGGCGAAATAGACGACTTTGACGTTCACGAGCTTAATCCATCACGTGCTTGAGGCCTGCCTTGAAGTAATCCCAGCCCGTATAAAGCGTGAGGATTGCCGAAATCCAGAGCAGGACGATGCCCAGTTCCGTTACATAGGGCATGACTTTATCACCGGCAGGGCCGGCCAGCAAAAAGGCCAGCGCAACCATTTGCGCCGTGGTCTTCCACTTCGCGAGACGTGAAACGGGAACACTGACCTTCAATTCTGCGAGATATTCACGCAGGCCCGAAACGAGAATTTCGCGGCACAGGATGATAATTGCCGCCCACAGGGTCCAGCCAGCAATCGTGCCATCGGCAGCCAGAAGCAGCAGAATCGCAGACACAAGAAGCTTGTCTGCGATCGGGTCAAGCATGCGACCGATCGTTGAGGTCTGCTTCCAGATGCGCGCAAGATAGCCGTCGAAGAAATCGGTGATGCTGGCGACGACAAACAGGCCAAGAGCGGTCCAGCGCGCGAAGTCGCTGGATTCAAGACGCCCCTCCACAAAGAAGCACAACACCACAAGCGGCACGGCGACAATCCGTCCGTAAGTGAGGATGTTGGGCAAGGAGAGGGTATGATTTTTCTGCATTGTTCCGCCGTAACCGTTATTGTGTGCACATCAACAGGGATGATCAATAAAATCAACACTTGTGCAGGTGTTCTGGTTGGACCTTATGACGCTGTTGCGCAAATGCGCATCAAAATTGCGTCACCGGTCACGAAAATGATCGTGAATGGTGCGTGCCATTGCCTCCGATATGCCGTCGATCTGCATCAGATCTTCCACAGCTGCGCGCGAAACCGCTTTTGCCGTTCCGAAATGATGCAGCAAAGCGCGTTTGCGCGATGGACCGATTCCCGCGATTTCATCGAGCGGATTCTTGATCATCTCTTTCTTGCGCCTTGCGCGGTGCGTGCCGATGGCAAAGCGGTGCGCTTCATCGCGCATCCGCTGGATGAAATAAAGAACAGGATCGCGCGGAGGCAGGGTGAAAGGCTGCTTGCCCTCCACGAAAAACCGCTCGCGTCCCGCCTCACGGTCCACGCCCTTGGCGATGCCGATTGCATTGACGAGATTGGCGATACCCATTTCATTGAGAATCTGACGCACAGCACCCACTTGCCCCTGTCCACCATCAATGAGAATCACATCGGGCCAGGCCGGGAAACTGTCAGTGACTTCAGGTGTTTCAACGCTTTCCGGATCGGGCGCTTCATCCGGTGCGCCATGTTCCTTCACCAGCCTTGAAAAGCGACGCTCGATCACTTCACGCATCATGCCAAAATCGTCGCCCGGCGTGATATCGGTCGAGCGGATGTTGAACTTGCGATACTGGTTTTTGACGAAGCCTTCCGGCCCGGCGACGATCATGCCGCCAACAGCATTCGTGCCCATGATGTGCGAGTTATCGTAGACCTCAATGCGGCGCGGCGTGCGCGCAAGGCCGAATGTCTCCGCCATGCCTTGCAGCAGGCGTGCCTGCGACGAGGTTTCGGCAAGCCTGCGGCCCAGTGCTTCGCGCGCATTGGTCAAGGCGTGATCGACGAGGTCCTTTTTCTCGCCGCGCTGGGGCACATTGACCTGCACCTTATGACCGGCGCGGGTGGAAAGCGCTTCGGCGATGAGCGCCTGTTCTTCCACGGCCTCGGACAAAAGCACAAGCCGGGGGCAGGGCTTGTCATCGTAGAACTGCGACAGGAAAGCGCCCAGAACTTCCGCCGGGCCAAGCGAACTGTCGGCCTTCGGATAATAAGCGCGGTTGCCCCAGTTCTGGCCGGTGCGGAAGAAGAAGACCTGAATACAGGTCATGCCGCCTTCCTGATGGATGGCGAAAACATCGGCTTCTTCGACTGTCTGAGGATTGATGCCCTGATGCGACTGGACATGCGAAAGTGCAGCCAGACGGTCGCGATAGACCGCAGCATGTTCGAAATCGAGATCAGCAGACGCCGCCTGCATGGCGGTGGCCAGATGGTCTTTCACCGACTGGCTCTTGCCGGACAGGAATGCCTTGGCCTCGGAGACCAGCTCTCCATAATCTGCATCGCTGATTTCGTGCGTGCATGGGCCGGAGCAGCGCTTGATCTGATAGAGCAGACAGGGGCGGGTGCGGCTTTCAAACACCGAATCGGTGCAGGTGCGCAGCAAGAAGGCGCGTTGCAGCGCATTGATCGTGCGTCCCACTGCGCCCGCCGAAGCGAAGGGGCCGAAATAGTCGCCCTTGCGCGAACGCGCACCACGATGCTTGAAAATGCCGGGCGCGCGATGGTCGCCGGTCAGCAGGATATAAGGAAACGACTTGTCGTCGCGCATCAGCACATTGAAGCGCGGGCGCAATCTTTTGATCAGATTCGCTTCAAGCAGCAGCGCTTCGGTTTCAGTGCGCGTTACGACGAATTCCATCATCGCCGTCTCGCGGATCATCCGCACGATGCGATTCGAATGAGCTATGCCGCGTGCATAATTGGAAACGCGCTTTTTAAGGTTCCGCGCCTTGCCGACATAAAGAACGTCGCCATTGCTGTTGAACATGCGATAGACGCCGGGATTGTTCGGCAGGCGTTTGACGAAGGCGTTGATGATATCCTGACCGCTAAGCCCTGCCGTATCCGGCAGGCCGTCCGACGAATCCCACTGGATCTGGTCGGCCATGGAAGGCGCGGCAACAATTTCGGAACCCGTGTCGTCGCTGTCTTCATCATCATCGGCTTCCGCATCGCCAATGATAATACCGGCCACGTCCTGCTCGTCGTCGGACGGCAGGTTGGAATCGGTATCGTCATGGTTTTTGCGGTTGCCGCTCATTCCGTGATTCCTGCGATGTCGGGGGTTTCCCATGCCAGATGCTGCCCGCCATCAAGCGCAATCATCTGGCCGGTAATGGAACGATTCTCCCAGAAGTAACGCACTGTACGCCCGAATTCCGGCAATTCTGGCGCACGCTGTAACGCCACCTTGCTGACCTGTCGCTCAAAATCGCCCGGGCGCTGCCGTTCGCTTGGCAGGGTCGGGCCCGGCGCAATGGCATTGACGCGGATGCGCGGCGCCAATGCCTGCGCAAGCGTGCGGGTCGCGTTCCAAAGCGCTGTCTTGGACAGTGTATAAGAGAAGAAGTTCGGATTGAGCTTCCAGACGCGCTGGTCGATCACATTGACGATCAGCCCATCTGTCCCTTCCGGCAAAGCCTTGGTCATCGCTTCTGAAAGAATGACCGGGGCTTTGAGATGAATCGCGAAATGCCTGTCCCACAACGCCATGTCGAGATCACCGACCCGGTCATCCTCGAACAAGGACGCGTTGTTGACGAGCAGGCGGATCGGCCCAAGCTGCTTCTCTGCTTTAGCGACCAGGCCGCGCACATCTTGCTCGGATGTCAGATCGGCTTGGACGACACAGGCCGTACCGCCGCGCGCAATAATGGCATCGGCCAGAGCCTGCCCTTCGTCAACCGAGCGATTGCAGTGGATCGCAACAGGAAAGCCATGGGCAGCGAGGTCTTCGACAATCGCCTTTCCGATGCGCCGAGCGCCGCCGGTCACAAGAACCGGACATTTTGCAAGCTGGCTGA
Source organism: Ochrobactrum sp. 19YEA23 (assembly GCF_029909865.1). Classification (NCBI taxonomy): domain Bacteria; kingdom Pseudomonadati; phylum Pseudomonadota; class Alphaproteobacteria; order Hyphomicrobiales; family Brucellaceae; genus Ochrobactrum; species Ochrobactrum sp. 19YEA23. Next base: position 1,115,866 of record NZ_JASAMQ010000001.1, read on the forward strand.
CTTCCTGATCGTTCAACACGGTAAACACTTTCTTATCGAGATTCTCTCGTGATTTTCATGCCAGTTTGCTCACGAAATTGCATCCATTAATAGCGCCAAGCGGGTCGGCTGCTGACAAAATAGTAGCAATTTCAGGTGCTTCTCGTGGCAAGGGAGTGAGTTGATTGCCCCGCAACAATCCGCACCCGCTCATATAGTCACAAAAGCTTGGCGTTGCGAGAATGCAACATCGCATTTTTGCCATTTTCTCGTCAGGTTTTCTTCACAGAAGCGGGCATTTCGTGCCGCAATTACCGACGATACCTCCTCCCCATCAGCACGGCATGGGCGGTTTCAACTCCCAACATGCTGCCCGCCCGATAAGGGACCGTGTCAAACGTAATTTGTGTAAGGAGAATGCTATGCGCACTCTTAAGTCTCTCGTAATCGCCTCGGCTGCGCTGCTGCCGTTCTCTGCGACTGCCTTTGCTGCTGACGCCATTCAGGAACAGCCACCTGTTCCGGCTCCGGTCGAAATGGCTCCTCAGAACACCTGGGCTGGCGGCTACACCGGTCTGTACCTCGGCTACGGCTGGAACAAGGCCAAGAACGACATCGTCGGCACCATCAAGCCTGACGACTGGAAGGCTGGCGCATATGCTGGCTGGAACTTCCAGCAGGACCAGTTTGTATACGGTGTTGAAGGTGACGCCGGTTACTCCTGGGCCAAGAAGTCCAAGGACGGTCTGGAAGTCAAGCAGGGCTTCGAAGGCTCGCTGCGTGCACGTCTCGGCTACGACCTGAACCCGATCATGCCATACATCACCGGTGGTGTTGCTGGTTCGCAGGTTAAGCTCAGCGGCAATGGCGACGACGAAAGCAAGTTCCGCGTTGGTTGGACTGCTGGCGCCGGTATGGAAGCCAAGCTGACCGAAAACATCCTGGGCCGCGTTGAATATCGCTACACCCAGTTCGGTAACAAGAACTACGATCTCGACGGCACGACCGTCGGCAACAAGCTCGACACCCACGACATCCGCGTCGGCGTTGGCTACAAGTTCTAATTATCTGATAATTGAACACGGAAAACCGGGCAGGCAACTGCCCGGTTTTTTGTTGTCCGAAGTGTTCTTCACTGGAAGTTCGTCCGGTCAATGCCCTTCCTGCTGTGCGGTATCAACCAGCCATTTACGGAAGGCGGCCATGGCGTCCGTTTCCTGACGCGATTGAAGTCGCGCCAGCCAGTAACTTCCCATCGCTACCGTTTGCTGGAAGGGCTGAACGATTGTTTCGGCATGAAGCTGCCGGGTAAACATCGACGGCGGTGCAAGTGCTACGCCCGCGCCCTGTGTTGCGGCCTCCATCATCGCCAGAGATGAGTCGAACATGATGCTTTTGGGCAGCGGCATGTCGCCGGTGACGCCAGCAGCGGCAAACCATTGCGACCATTCATCAGCCCGGTAGGATCTGAGCAGCGTCTGCCGTGTCAGATCCGATGGCGTTTTCAGCTCGCTTGCTATGTCCGAAATGCATAAGGGCGAAAGCGGCGCTTCCAGAAGCCGGGTTGCATCGACGCCGTGCCACGCGCCGGACCCGAACCGAATCGCAAAATCCAGTCCTTCAGCTGCGATGTCGACGCGATTATTGTTGGTTGAAAGCCGCAAATCGATAAATGGATGCGTGGTCTGAAAATCGCGCAGGCGAGGGATCAGCCAGCCGACCGCCAGCGTTCCCACGACGCCGACTCGCAGAACCTCCCGGTAGTGCCCGCCCTCAAAACGTTCCAGCGTCCCGGCGATATTGTCAAAGGCCTCGCGCAAGGTGGGCAGCAGCGTTTCGCCTTCGTGGGTCAGCAACAATCCACGCGGCAGGCGCTCGAACAGGGTGACATTGAGGCGGCTTTCGAGGCTTTTCACCTGATGGCTGACTGCGGCCTGTGTCACGCACAATTCGATTGCCGCCTTGGTGAAACTCAGATGGCGAGCGGAAGCCTCGAAAGCGCGCAGTGCATTCAGCGGAAGATGAGGCCGTACCATCGCAATACCCAAATTTTTCTAATGCCAGAGCCAAGATAACGTCGTTTGTTTCGGACGTATAGCTCGCTTATATCGATAGTGCCGGATAGACGGGTTTTGATTTAAATTCACCTGCATCAGGTTTAACGCGCGTTATTTCACATGAGAAAACAATGATTTCCACCGCATGCCCCCAGAGCGGTGGAAAAATCGCTTCACAATGAGGATTGCGTATCAGTCATGAGAAAAACTACCGTTTCTGCTTTGAGTATGGCCGCTGCCGCCAGCCTGTTGCCCAGTGTATCTGCGCAGGCTGCGAACGCACTGACCGACAAGGAAATCAGGCTTCTGGTCGATGAAACGATCAAGCCTGTCATGGCCGCACACAAGATTCCCGGAATGGCCGTCGCCGTTACCGCTGGCGGTGAGACCTACTTTTTCGGCTATGGCGTCGCCTCGAAGGAAAACGGACAGAAGGTGACCGAAGACACGATCTTCGAGATCGGGTCCGTCTCCAAGACCTTCACTGCAACGTTGGGCGGATTGGGGCTTGCGGACGGCGCGTTCAAACTGGGCGACGCGGCGACGAAATACGCTCCAGAGCTTCAGGACAGCAGCTTTGACAAGGCCTCGATGCTAGATCTTGGCACCTATACGGCGGGCGGTTTGCCTTTGCAGTTCCCGGACAGCGTCACCGACCACAAGACGATGATCGATTATTTCAAGAACTGGAAGCCGGATTATCCGGCGGGAACGCAAAGGCGTTATTCAAATCCAAGTATCGGTTTGTTCGGTTATCTCGCTGCCCAAAGCATGGGCGAGCCCTTCGACAAAGTGATGGAATCGAGGCTCATTCCGGCATTCGGCCTGAAGCATACATTCATCCATGTGCCTGAAAGGCAGATGAAGAATTACGCCTTTGGCTATTCGAAAGCCAACAAGCCGATCCGCGTGTCTCCCGGTGCCTTCGACGCACAGGCTTATGGAATCAAGACCACCGCGCCGGATCTGATTGGTTTTGTGCAGTTGAATATGGACAGCACATCGCTCGATCAGCCGATGCAAAAGGCCGTAGCGGCCACCCATACCGGCTATTACAAGGTGGGAGATATGACGCAGAGCCTCGGCTGGGAGCGTTACACCTATCCGCTGAGCCTGAAAACGCTGCTTGGCGGCAACACATCCGACATGGCGATGAAATCGCATAAAATCGAAAGGCTGGATCCGCCCATGCAGCCGTCAGACGACATGCTGCTCAATAAGACCGGTTCGACCGGCGGCTTTGGAGCTTATGTGGCCTTTGTGCCGGCTAAGAAGATCGGCATTGTGATGCTTGCAAACCGCAACTATCCGAACGAAGCACGGATCAAGGCTGGTTACCGCATCCTGAAGGCCCTGGACGGCAACCACTAATCGCCAAAAACGCAAACGCCCCGGATAGCGGCTGCCATCCGGGGCGTTCTGTTCATCATCAAAAAGGTTTAGCCGTGAGAACTCAGCCTTGCGGCAGCAGGGCCGTGAGTTCCGGATGCAGTTCCTGAAAACGCTTGACCCAGCGCTTGAGCTTCGGACGACCACGCTCCCACTTGCCATCGAAACGCAGAGCGAGATAGCCGAGCACAGCCGCAACGGCGATATGGCCCGCATGGAGCTTGCCCGCCAGACGCGGAGGCGCTTCATTGAGCAGGTCGAGCGCACGTTCAGCCTTGCGCCATTGCAGATCCAGCCATGGCTGGTGAATTTTCTCTTCCGGGCGCAGACGGCGCTCGTAGACATGCGCGAGCAGAACGTCGGCCAGACCATCGGCAATGGCTTCATAACGTTCGGCATCGGTGCGCTTTTCCGCATTGCGCGGGAAAAGCTTGTTGCCGGAAACGCGGTTCAGATATTGCGTGATGGCCCGGCTGTCGAAAACCGCCTTGCCATCATCGGTAACGAGGGTCGGAATCTTGCCGAGCGGATTGGCGCTGATGAGGTTCTCCGGCTCGGCCGACGTATTCACGACCACGCTTTCAAAAGGGACGCCTGCATAATGCGCGGCCATACGCACCTTCGCGCTGTAAGGCGAGGCGGGTGAATAGAGAATCTGCGTCATGTTTGATTCCTGAGAATGAAGATTACTGGGTTGCCGGCATCATGACCGAACGGCTGCGGCAGGAATTATTGTTGACCTCCTGGCAGGCGCGAAATTGGAGGTCTTTCGTCATGCAGATGCGCACTTCCTGAAGATAGTTGCGCTGGCACGTGACGGAAATGCCATTGGCCTTCATGCCCGGATTGGCAGCGATGAAGGCGTTTTCGACGAGCATCGGGTCAACCCGGCGGTTGCCGCTCACGCTGCGAAGGCTTGGCGGAATATTGACCTGATCATAGGCTTTGCGAAGTGTGCCGAAATAATCGGTCTGCGACAGGCCGGAACAGCTTCCGTGCTTGCGCCATTCATGGCCGATCAATCCGGCAGCAGGCATGATGTCAGAAAGGCTGGAAATGATCTGGCGCGGGACATAGCCGCCGCGGCTCCGCTCATTGTCGAGCTGGCAATTGGCCGGATAGCCCCATTCATTCTGCGGCCACAGACCGTGGGCCACAAAGCCAAAAGGCCGCTGCGTGTTGCACTGCTGCTTGTTGGCGCGGCGGCCCTCCGACGCGCAATAGCTCGGCGACCACGAAAGCGACAGGACATAGAAGTCGAAATCGCCGGGTACATCGCCGTTGTCGCGGTCATCAGCAAAGGCTACGCCTGAAAGCCCTGACAACAATGTCGCCATCAGGGCAACCGAACGCAAAGCGCTTGGGACAGCCGCCAGTCTTCGCAGCATGGGACCTCCGGTCAGGTCAGCGGAGGACGCGGCAGCTTGGCGCGTCGTAGACATACCAGCGATCGAAGCCTTCAACGCAGAATTCCACGTTGCGTCCGACAGAGGCAAAACCCTGACCGTCTTCAATCAGATACCAGACTGAACGGTACTGGCCGTCGCTCAATACGGCAGTGGCCTTGCAATAGGTGCGTTCGATCTCAGCCGGGTTTGTCTTTGGCTCAAAGCGGGTCAGGCGCACATCGCTCATGGCGGAAATGCCAACCTGCGGCAGTTCAGGAACATGGCGCACCTGATAGCCGAACCGTGAGACCACCGAGCGCAGCACGCTCTGCTGGTTGCAGACGGTGTTGTCGACCACGGCTGGTGCGGACTGAAGGTAATCGGCAGCCCTGGCGGGCAGGGCTGCAAAGGTTAGCGGCAGGACGGAGGCGGCGAAGAGGGCGGCCCGCGAAAAGCGTCCGAAGCGATCCAGTTTGCCCGAGGTAAGTTGCATGTCTCTATCCTGTCCCAAAATGCGAACGCGAAGCGCGCGCTTATGTCTGTGATAGCCGAAGCTTTGCTTCGCGCAGTTTCTTTCAGCAGGCCGCAACGGTCAAGTGCGATCCGTCTCGCCGCGTATCCACCGAACACTGAAATTGCTTCCCTTTTCTTCGGCCAGCAGTTTCGTAAGGGTGGGAAGCAGCGTTTGCATCTCACTTTCGAGTGTATAGGGCGGATTCACGACGATCATACCGGTGCCATCGAGGCGCGGTTCGGGTGAGGGCGCGCGAATCGCCAGCTCGATCTGCATGATTTTCGGAATGTCGGTTTCATAAAGCCGTTTGGCGAAACGCTCGGTTTCCTTGCGATCCTTCACCGGATACCACAGCGCATAAGTGCCGCCGCCGAAGCGCTTGTGCGCCTTGGCGAGACCATCCACCATACGGTCAAATTCGCCTTCTATTTCGAAAGGCGGATCGACCAGCACGAGGCCGCGCTTTTCCTTCGGCGGCAGATGCGCGCCCAGCGCCAGCCAGCCGTCAAGTTCAATGACGCGCACCTGATAATCGCCGTCGAAACGCTTTGCCAGTTTGGCCGCATCCTGTGGATGCAGTTCCAGTGCCGACAGGCGGTCCTGTTTGCGTAACAGATGTCGCGTCACATAAGGCGAACCGGGATAATGACGGAGCTTTCCGTCCGCATTTACCGCACGCACCGCATCGAGATAAGGCGTGAGCAGTTCAAGTGCTGCGGGTTCAATCTGGCCCTTATCGACCGCATCGACAAGGCGGTGAATGCCGCCAGTCCATTCACCTGTTTTGCCCGCTTCCACACCTTTCAGGTCGTAAAGCCCGATGCCCGCATGAGTATCGATGACGCGAAAGGCCTGATCCTTGCGCTTCAGATAATCGATGATACGGGCGAGGATGACGTGCTTGACGACATCCGCGAAATTTCCGGCGTGATAGGCGTGACGATAGTTCATGATCGCGCTTGTTTCACGGCTTGTGGTTTTCGGCAAGAGCGATGCGAATTTCCGATTCGCCTTGGCTGTCATAAATGTGACATACAGCGGTCACCAACCGCATCTTCACCTGAGTCGAGCTTGCAATGTCCGGTGGCGTCCTTCTGATCGTCCTCTTTGGCGCGTTTCTTCACGCAAGTTGGAACGCTATCGTCAAAAGCAGCGGCGACAAGTTTTTTGCTGCCGCCAGCGTGACCGGCGCTGCCGGTTTCATCGCGCTTTTCATCGTGCCATTTCTGCCCATGCCGAACTCGGTAAGCTGGGTTTATATCATGATGTCCACCGTCACCCAGACTTTCTATATGTCACTGGTGGCGGCGGCCTATAAATCCGGCGATATGAGCGAAGCCTATCCGATCATGCGCGGCACGCCGCCCTTGCTCGTCGCGCTGGTCAGCGCGCCGCTGGTTGGCGAGGTCATGGGCTGGAAAAGCTGGCTTGGCATCGTGTTCATCTGCTCGGGCGTGCTGGCCATGGCGCTGGAAGCAAGGCGGCGCAATCGCGGCACCTCCAGCCGCACAGCCGTTCTGGCCCTGACCAATGCCGGCTTTATTGCGGGTTACACGATTATCGACGGTCTTGGCGTTCGTGCGTCCGGCGCGCCGCTTTCCTATACATTGTGGCTGTTTGTCATCAATGCCGTCCCGCTTGCCGGATGGGCGCTCTATCGTGAGCCGGACCGGTTCATCAGCTATATGCGCAATCGCTGGCGTCCGGCGCTGATCGGCGGCGTGGGAACGCTCGGCTCCTACGGGCTGGCGCTGTGGGCAATGACCATGGCGCCAATTGCCGTGGTGGCCGCCTTGCGTGAAACCGCCATTCTTTTCGGCATGATCATTTCTGCCGTGGTGCTGAAGGAAAAGGTGGGGCTTCCGCGTTTTGCAGCGGCGGCGCTTATTGTGCTGGGTGCCATCACACTTCGTCTCTCTTAGAGCCTGTTCCAAAAGTCGCCCTGTGTGGCTGCAAATGGCAATTTGAGATTTGCTTTCGCATAATCTGAACCGAAAAGTCTGCAACTTTTCGGGATTATGCGAGGCTTCCGGTGCTCACGTACCCAAAAGTACGCTCCGCTCCGGTACTCGAAAATCACCATTTTCGCGCACACATGCCGCTTTTTGATTCAGGCTCTTAACGCCTATGCGTCGAAAACATATTTCGCCGTGTGAGCGCTTGCGGTAATAAAGAAATATGAACGAGCAAGTTTCCATATCCAATATCAAGATCGGCCATTCGGCTTGCCCGCATGACTGCCCGTCCACCTGTGCGCTCGATATCGAGCTTCTGGACGAACGCACCATCGGTCGTGTGCGCGGCGCGAAGGACAACAGCTATACCGCTGGCGTCATCTGCGCCAAGGTCGCGCGCTATGCCGAACGCGTCCATCACCCAGACCGTCTGAAGCACCCGCTGGTGCGCTCTGACGCTAAGGGTGCGGGCGAATGGAAACAGGCTTCCTGGGAAGCAGCGCTTGATCTGATTGCCGAACGGTTTTTGAAAGCCGAAGCCGAATATGGCAGCGAAAGCGTCTGGCCCTATTATTATGCAGGCACGATGGGGCTTGTTCAGCGCGATTCCATCAATCGTCTTCGCTTTGCCAAGCGCTACTCCAATCAGTTCGACAGTTTCTGCACCAATATGGCCTGGACGGGCTATTTCGCAGGAACAGGAAGCCTGATCGGTCCGGACCCGCGCGAGATGAGCAAGGCCGATGTGGTGGTGATCTGGGGCACCAACGCCGCCGCTACGCAGGTCAATGTCATGACCCACGCCGTGCGTGCGCGTAAAGAGCGTGGTGCGAAGATCGTCGTCATCGACATTTATGCCAATGCGACGGTGCGACAGGCCGATATGGGCATCGTGCTCAAGCCGGGCACCGACGGCGCTTTCGCCTGTGCGGTGATGCATGTGCTGTTTCGCGACGGTCTTGCAGACTGGGATTATCTGGAACGCTATACCGACGATCCGAAGGGGCTGGAAGCGCATCTCGGCTCTCGCACGCCGGAATGGGCGTCCGCAATCACAGGGCTGAGCGTTGAGGAAATCGAAGCCTTCGCGCATCTGGTCGGCAAGACCAAGCGGACCTTTTTCCGCCTCGGCTATGGCTTCACCCGGCAGCGTAATGGCGCGGTGAACATGCATGCCGCGGCGTCGATTGCCTGCGTGACCGGCTCTTTCCTGCATGAAGGCGGCGGCGCGTTTCACTCGAACGCCAGCATCTTCAAATTCGACAAGCGCGAGATTGAAGGCAGGGCGATGCAGGATAAGACCATCCGCTTCCTCGACCAGTCGAAGATCGGGCGCATTCTCACCGGCGACCACGAGGCGCTTTATGACGGCCCGCCCGTCATGGCTATGCTGATCCAGAACACCAATCCGATGAATGTGACGCCTGAACAGCGTCTTGTCCGCAAAGGTTTTGCGCGCGAGGACCTGTTTGTCACGGTGCACGAGCAGTTCATGACCGATACGGCCAAGATGGCCGATGTCGTGTTGCCCGCCACCACATTCCTCGAACACGACGATATTTATCGCGGCGGCGGCCAGCAACATGTCGTGCTCGGACCCAAGCTGATCGAACCTTATGCCGAGGCACGGCCGAATATTTTCGTCATCAATGAACTGGCCAACCGGCTGGGCGTTGGGCATCTCCCGGGCTTTTCTGTCGATGAGCGCACGCTGATCGACAACATGAACGCCAATAGCGATCTGCCGCATTTTGACGAACTGAAAGAGCGGCGCTTTATCGACAAGCAGCCGCCTTTTGAGGAATCGCACTACATCAAGGGCTTCAAATGGCCGGATGGTAAATTCCGCTTCCGTCCGGACTGGACGGGAAGTCCAGCACCGGACCGTCCGCCTGAAATCATGGGTTTGCAGGGGCAGTTCGAGTCGATTCCGGAATTCCCGGATTATTGGGAAGTGATCGAAGTGGCTGACGCCGAGCATCCGTTCCGGCTTGCGACATCACCGGCGCATAATTTCCTGAACTCGACCTTTGCTGAGACGCCCACCTCGGTTGCCAAGGAAATCCGGCCTGAACTGCTGATCCATCCAGACGATGCGGCGGAACTGGGCATTGCCGATGGCGAGCGCATCGAAATCGGTAATCACCGCGGTGAAGTGGTACTGCATGCGGTGTTGCGTGCTGGTCAAAAACGCGGTGTGGTGGTTTCGGAAGGCATTTTCCCAAATACATCATTCGAGCGCGGTGAGGGGATCAACACGCTGATCGGCGCCGAGCCAGCCGCTCCCTACGGCGGTCTGGCGGTGCATGATACCAAGATCTGGATCAGAAAATTGGGCTGAGGAGCAATGGTCTAAGCCGCCCGCTCAATCTTTTCCCTCATCCTTCGACAAGCTCAGGATGAGGGGGAAGCGTGGTGACCAGATCATGTTAAAGGTCACCAAACTCCAATAAAAAAACCGCGCCGAATGTCTTCGGCGCGGTTTTTTTATGAGGTCGCAGTTTTGAGCCTGCTGAGATTCTGGTGCTGTCGAGCCGAAAATGGTGCGGTTTGAGAACCGGAGCGGAGTGTACTTTTGGGTACATGAGCACCGGAAGCGAAAAACCGTGCCGTTTGCAGGCCGTCAGCGCCTGAATATCACAGGCTTCAACCGGCGTAGTTCAGGCGCAGACGGGAAACGCCGACTGCTGCATTGAGGCCGCGCTGGCCCTGAACCGAAATCGGCTGCAGCGAAATCGTCTTCCACGAACCGCCGGTCAGGATGTTCGTGCCGAAGCCGATGCCGATGGCTGCATTAGCCGAAGCGCCGACATAACGGCCCTTGAGCGCGCCTTCCGGACGAACGGTCGGTGCCCAGACGGCCCAGGCAACAGTACCGCCATTGATGAAGCCGACATCAACGCCGAGCTTGGTGATGGTGCCGGTGTAACGTTCCATAGGGTTACCACGACGCGCAGGGCGGAATACACAATCAACATCCTGCTGGCTGCCGATGATCACACCGATCGCCGGGGAGATGTCGCAGGTGAGAGTGCCGACTTCCGAACGCGGCTGCGTGCGACCCGAAGCGGGAGGAGCTACGAAGTCTGCCGCGATGGCGGGAGCGGTGACAGCAATGCCGGAAATGACGGCCATTGCGGACAGGAAGGAAGTCGAAAAACGGAGAGACATGATCTTGTCCTCTTCTTGAACACATATTGAAAGAGACGGGTCTGAATGGGCTCGTCTCAATAACGGGGATTGCCGAAGCAAGTTCCCTTACAATCAAGAATTAGAGCTTTTTGCGGGAAATTAAAGTTTTATTAACAAAAAACTTGGGGTGTGATGAATTTGTCGCGCATAAGCGCCGGTAAGCGCCCTCAGGCGCTCACGATCATAGCGTCGGGCATCGCATCGGGAAGAGGCGCATCGCCGTCCTTCCGTCCGCTGGCAAGCTGCCGCAGAACAAGCGGATAAATCCGGTGCTCAGCTTTCAAAACGCGTGCCGCCAACGTGTCGGCAGTGTCGCCTTCGATGACCGGTACAGCTGCTTGCGCCAGAATGGGGCCTTCGTCCATACCTTCCGTCACAAGATGCACGGTGCAGCCGGCAAGCTTGACGCCTGCGTCGATGGCGCGCTGATGCGTGTGCAAGCCGGGGAACAGCGGCAGCAGGGAAGGGTGAATGTTGAGGATGCGTCCTTCATAGGGCGCGATAAAGCGCCCGGACAGAAGCCGCATATAGCCAGCAAGACAGAGAAGGTCGGGCTTCAACGCGGCCAGTGCGGCAAGGATGGCATCTTCATGTTCGTCCTTCGACGCAAAATCCTTGCGTTTGAAAACATGTGTGGCAATGCCAGCGGCCTCAGCCTTGGCGAGGCCGCCTGCTTCTGCCTTGTCGGAAAAGACCGCGACGATTTCCGCCGGAAAATCGGGTGTCTGTGCAGCCCGGATCAGCGCCTCCATATTGGAGCCGCCGCCGGAGATGAAGATGACGACCCGTTTGCGGCTCATAGTGCGAGCGTGCCCTTATAGACGACGCCGTCCTTTTCGCGTGCGATCATGCGACCGAGCGTGACGACCTGTTCGCCTTCGGCAACGAGGGCTGCGACCACTTCGTCAACCTTTTCAGGCGTGACGACGGCGATCATGCCGATGCCGCAATTGAAGGTACGAAGCATTTCGACAGGCTCCACGCCGCCAGTTTTGGCAAGCCAGGAGAAAACCGGCGGTACGGCAATTGCCGTCAGATTGACTTCGGCAGCCAGACCTTCCGGCAGAACGCGCGGAATATTGTCGGGGAAGCCGCCGCCAGTGATATGCGCCAGCGCCTTGATGCCATCGGAAGCACGGATGGCTGCAAGGAGCGGCTTCACATAGATGCGTGTCGGGGTGAGAAGCGCTTCGCCCAGAGTCGAACCCGGCTGGAATGGCGCATCGGACTTCCAGCCAAGACCGGACAGTTCAACAATGCGGCGCACCAGAGAGAAGCCGTTGGAATGAACGCCGGAAGAGGCGAGGCCGAGAATGATATCACCTTCGGCAATATCGCCGCGCGGCAGCAGCCGGTCGCGCTCTGCCGCACCCACGGCGAAACCGGCCAGATCATAATCGCCATCGCGATACATGCCGGGCATTTCAGCGGTTTCGCCGCCGATCAGCGCAGAGCCTGCCTGACGGCAGCCTTCGGCAATACCTGCAACGATGTCCACGCCCTGATCGGGCGACAGCTTGCCGGTTGCATAATAATCGAGGAAGAAAAGCGGCTCTGCGCCCTGTACGACCAGATCGTTCACGCACATGGCGACAAGGTCGATGCCCACCGTGTCGTGCTTGTCGGCGTCAATGGCGATCTTCAGCTTGGTGCCCACGCCATCATTGGCGGCGACCAGAACCGGATCCTTGAAACCAGCCGCTTTCAGATCGAAGAGGCCGCCGAAACCGCCGATTTCGCCATCCGCACCGGGGCGGCGCGTCGAACGGACGAGCGGCTTGATCTTTTCAACCATCAGGTTTCCGGCATCGATATCGACACCTGCCTGCGCATAGGTCAGGCCATTGTGGCCGGCGAGCTTGTTTTCCGAGGTCATGGCCTGCTCCTGAAACTGGGTGCTATCCACCTGCGCGCAATGACACGAGATGGCTTTGCCCGCAAGGTCATGAAGCACGAAAAGCGCAAAACTCCGCTGGAATCTGCCCAGTTTTTCGCAGGACCGGTCATGTCCGTGTCAATACAGATGTCTGTTGCGCTCGCTTTGCATTTCGCGCAGCCCGGTCTACTCTTATCTAAAGAATGAGCCGTGCATCAGCGATAAGGTGACGGTAATGCAATTCTGATATTGTTTTGCCAGCAGGTCTTTGCAGAGAACGGAACCATATGGTCAAGAAACCGACGCCGACACGCCAGACGAGCACCAAGACGGGTACGAACAGGACTGGCGCCGCTGTTTCGGCTGAGAGCGGCAGCAAAGTCATTCGTCAAAAGGATGCTATCGCCTCAGACGGCAATATCCACGTCAATGTCGAGGTTGGCGGTTTTACGGGCACGACGGTTCGGCGTCAGGCAATGTTCTGGGTCGCGACAATGGCCGTGTTCGTGCTGTTTCTGGTGGTTTTCAGTTCAGTCCTGCTGCCCTTTGTGGCGGGCATGGCTCTGGCTTACTTCCTCGATCCGGTGGCTGACCGGCTTCAGCGCTTCGGCCTGTCGCGTTTGACGGCAACTGTCGTCATCCTGCTGGTTTTCCTGATTGCACTCGTCGTTGGTCTGATGATCATCGTGCCAATTCTGGCAACGCAGCTTGCCGATTTCATTTCCAAGGTGCCGGGTTATATCACCCAGTTGCAGTCATTGCTCGCCAATGAAAACTCGCAATGGCTGAAGAAATATATCGGCATCGACAGTTCGGTCATTCAGCAAAATCTGAGCGCGCTGCTTCAGCAGGGTGCTGGTTTCATGACCACGCTGCTTCAGTCCCTGTGGAATTCGGGGAAATCGCTGATCGATATTGCAGGGCTTTTCGTGGTCACGCCGGTGGTCGCCTTCTACATGCTTCTCGACTGGGACCGTATGGTCAACCGCATCGATTCCTGGGTGCCGCGCGCCCAGCTTCACACGGTGCGCCAGATCGCGCGCGAAATGAATGCAGCGGTTGCAGGCTTCATTCGCGGGCAGGGCACGCTCTGCCTCATTCTTGGTACGTATTATGCTCTCGGCCTGACCCTCACGGGGCTCAATTTCGGCCTGCTGATCGGCTTTTTTGCCGGTCTGATCTCCTTCATTCCTTATATCGGCTCGTTCGTCGGTCTGGCACTCGCTATTGGTGTGGCGCTGGTACAATTCTGGCCGGACTGGATCATGATCTGCGCGGTTGCGGCAGTGTTTTTCATCGGCCAGTTTGTGGAAGGAAACATCCTCCAGCCCAAGCTGGTTGGCTCATCGGTCGGCCTTCATCCAGTATGGCTGATGTTCGCTCTGTTCGCGTTCGGTTCACTGTTCGGCTTCACCGGAATGCTGGTTGCGGTGCCCGCTGCGGCGGCAGTCGGGGTGCTTGTGCGTTTTGCCTTGAATCGCTATCTCAATTCACCGATGTACGATCCAGCCTTTCATCGTCGCGACCCGGATGCGGGGCCGCTGATCGAGGCAGGCGAGAATGCAGGCCCGAATGCAGGCAGGGACAAATGAGACTGAACCGCAATCTGGACGGGTGTGCGGGAGGCAGCGATGCGTGACGCCCCGCGTCAGATTCCGCTGAATCTTGAACACCAGCCCGGTTATCACCGCGAGGACTTGATCGTCACGGGCTCAAACCGTGCGGCGATCGACCTTATCGACCGCTGGCCGAACTGGGTATCGCCGGTTACGATTCTGGCCGGGCCTACCGGCGCGGGCAAGACGCATCTCGCAGAAGTCTGGCGCGCGGGCACGGATGCGCTTCTGGTTGATCCAGCGCGTATTACGGATGAAATCGTTCAGGCCGCTGCAGAGCGCGCCGTGCTCATCGACGATATTGGTGGCGCTCCCTTCGATGAAACGGGGCTGTTTCACCTGATCAACAGCGTCCGACAACATGCAGCGCAGGGCTTCGGGCCGTCGCTTTTGATGACGTCGCGCCTGTGGCCCGCAAACTGGAACGTGAAGCTGCCCGACCTCGCATCACGGCTGAAAGCGGCGACCGTCGTTGAAATCGCCGAGCCGGACGATTTGCTGCTGTCGGGCGTCATTCATAAGCTTTTTGCTGACCGTCAGGTCAGTGTCGAGCCGCATGTCGTGACTTATCTGGTCAGCCGGATTGAGCGTTCGCTCCTGTCTGCAATCCAGATCGTCGACAAGCTCGACCGGGCAGCACTGGAACAGAAGACCCGCATCACGCGGGCGCTGGCGGCGCAGGTGCTGGCCGATATCGATGGTCAGTCAGGCGGCCAAACTGGCGACAAGGCAGGCTGACGGTGAAGATTGTCGTCACGGGGGCAGGCGGGTTTATCGGCAGCGCAGTTGCGCAGCAGCTAAACCACGAGCGCCATCAGGTCACGCCCCTCTCTCGCAGCGATCTGGCACATGCGGATTTCGCAGAGATTGAGGTGGTCGTGCATTGCGCGGCCCTTGCACACCGCACGGGCGCGGAACGACCCGATGCCGATGCCTTCGACGCGGTCAATCATCGGCTGACGGTTGAACTCGCTGCAAAGGCAAAGCAGGCGGGCGTAAAACGCTTTATCTTCGTTTCAACGATCTACACCATTGCCGGAAACCCGTCGCCGCTGACTCCCGACATGCCGCTGGCTCCGAGGGCAGACGACGACTATGGACGCGCCAAGGCAATAGCGGAAGCGGCACTGTTGGCGATGACCGGCATCGAGATTGTGATTGCACGTCCCGTGCTCGTCTACGGTCCCGGTGCACGCGCCAATCTGCGGGCCCTGATGAAGCTTTGCGATAGTGCCCTGCCGCTGCCTTTCGGCATGGCAAACAACCGGCGCAGCTTCATATCCTTGCAAAATGCCGCCCGCGCACTTGTGTTCCTGTCGCAGGCGCCTGCCGAGAAAGTCGTCGGGCGAGTGTTCCATCTGGCCGAGCCCAAGCCGCGTTCAACGCGCGAGCTGGTATCCATCGCCCGCAGGGCGATGGGGCGTCCGGTGCGGCTTCTTCCTGTGCCGCCAGTGCTGATGCGCTTGCTGCTGACGGGGCTTGGCAGAAAAGGACTTTATGAGCAGCTGTTCGGTGATCTGACTGCGGATACGTCATCGCTGATTGAGGCCGGGTTTGAATATCTCCCCGGCGACCCGCAGATTGAAGCCATGGCTTTGGAAGCCCGAAAAGCCTAGTTCTTGTCCCCAACAGCCTTGGGCGGGACAATGCGAGACTGCGTCTGCACTGGCGCGCTTTTTGCGATTTCCGGCTTCTTGTTGACCGACCCGGTAATCAGGGTTGCGCTATCCGGCTTGTTGCGACCACCGACAAGCTGGTCTTCATGCACCCAGCCAATCATATTGGTCTTCGGCACGATGATGCGATGCCAACGGCCAGTTTTACCGTAAGAGCGCATCTCACGCCCTTTTTCCACGGTGCCGATGGCTGCGGATTTATCCCAGGCGTTTTTGTGAATGGTCAGTTGCGTCCTGGCATAGACCACCGAAGGCGAATGCGCGGGCGTGTTGACACCGCGTGGCGGCATCATATGTGGGCCGGTCGGCGCTGACGCAACGACCTGATTGGTCGGGCGTGGCGGCTTTGGCGCCTGAACGGTCACTTGAGTGGGGGCTTGCACTGGTGCCTGCTGAACGGGCTTCTGTACGACAGGCGCAACAGGTGCGGACGGGCGCGGCACAGGACCAACAGCAGCGCCATAGTCCTTGTCCTTGGACGGCGCGGTCGGCTCTGGAGCTTTGGCGGTAACGGTCGGCTTGCTCTCTGTGCGAGGCGAGGCCGATGCGAAAGGATTGGTCGCGGAACGCTGAAACAGAGCGACCAGCGCGTCCTGCGGGCTCTTGTGCTGCGATGTGGCCCACAGGCTGAAAGCACCGAGACCGAGGATCGCTGCCAGCGCCAGTACAGGCGTAGACGAACCAGATCCGCCCTTGGCAGTGCGGGTCCTCTTTTTTGGTGCAGCCTTTCGGGCAGGCTTCCGTGCAGCCATATGTCTGACCCCTGTTCGAATCGCGATGGCTAGACGCTAACAAGTCTTCCTTCGCATTTCGTTACCTGGGGGTGATCGGGCCATGGCTGGCCCGCCAAATAGAAAACGCCGCTTTCGCGGCGCATCCAAGTCATTATGAAGAAGCTGATCAGTGTCCGGACGTCTTGCCGTCACAGGAAGTTTCACCGGAAACCTTATCCTGTTGTTTCTGGTTCGATTCCTGCTCTTCAACTGCGTCGCGCCACTGGGCCCATTCGCGTTCGTGACGACGATAAAGTTCATCGGAAACAGTCTGGATACTCATTTCGATCCTCCGTTCATCTGGCGAAGCAAATAACACGGAGCTGTCCAGAACGTTGCATCACAAAGCGTAAGCGCTTGAAATCTAAATCGGTTTATATGTTTATAACCTTTTCAGACCTCAATTTTCCTGAACGGAAACACCACCTTCTCCGATTTTCAACTCAATCCCGGCGGGTTTTGTCTCTTCGCGATAGACGTAAAAAGCCAGACCAGCCGCAACGACGACCAAAGCGCCGATAATCAGATAAAGCCCGTTTCTGTTCACGTGTAACTCCTCATTATGATCGATAAAGGTGGAACGCCTGAACGCGGCATCGGTTCCGATAAAGAAAACCCACGCAAGCTGATGCCTGCGTGGGTTGTTGGCCGATTGATCTAAGGATCAATGTATTACGGCGGGCAGGGTTTCTGCCGGAACCATATGGGTGAATGGCGGCAGATAGGCCTGTGCCATCACGAGAAGGCCGATGAGCGACGCCAGTGCAATCGAGTGGAAAAACACGTAGCGCAGGATTTTCGACTCATGGCCGTACCATTGGGTGGCTGTAGAGGCGACAACGATGGATTGCGCATCGATCATCTTGCCCATGACACCGCCCGATGAGTTGGACGCAGCCATGAGCACCGGCGAAAGCCCAAGCTGTTCGGCGGTGATCTTCTGCAATCCGCCGAAAAGCACGTTGGATGCCGTGTCCGAGCCGGTCAGGGCAACGCCGAGCCAGCCCAGCATTGCGCCGAAGAACGGATAGACCCAGCCAGTCTGTGCGAATGCAAGGCCGAGCGTGGCATCGGTGCCGGAATAGCGGGTGACATAGCCCAGCGCCAGCATGGCCGCGATGGTGATGAGCGAGAAGCGCACCACATAGGCAGTCTTGCCGTATTCCTTCAGCAGCTTGAACGGATTGAAGCCCAGAACCAGTCCCGCCACGATGGCAGAGAGCAGGATGCCCGATCCGGTGGCCGATAGCAGGTTAAGCGTATAGACCGCCGCCTCTGAATGGGCTTCGGCGACGACGGGCGGCACCTTGAATACAAGATTATGCAGATAAGGCACCTGAACCTTCAGCACCCAGAGCGAGTCGAGCCATGTGCGGAACTGCGGCGTTCCCCAGAGAAACACGAAGACCGACAGGATCAGCCATGGCAGCCATGCGCGGAAAACGGTGCCGCTCGCATGTTGCTGGGGCGGTGTATAGGGCGCGGCGACTTCATCCGCATCGAGACTGGTGGACGTCCAGATGCGTTTCGGTTGCCATATCCGCAGAAATCCGGCGAGCGCTGCCATGGAACAGACGGCGGCAATCACATCGACCAGCCACGGACCATGGAAGTTTGAAACCAGATATTGCGGAATGGCAAAGGCCACACCCGCAACAAGCAAGGCAGGCCAGACTTCCAACATGCCCTTGCGTCCGGCAAAGGCCCAGATCAGCCAGAAGGGCACAATAACCGAGAAGAACGGCAGCTGTCGTCCGATCATACCGGAGAGTTGCAGGAGATCGATACCCGTCACGGCGGAAAGAGCGATGACCGGCGTTCCAAGTGCGCCATAGGCGACGGGCGCGGTGTTTGCGATCAGCGATAGGCCTGCCGCCGGGAGAGGGGCAAAGCCCAGACCCATGAGCATGGCGGCTGTCACGGCCACTGGCGTGCCGAAACCGGCCGCACCTTCGAAGAATGCGCCGAAGGAAAAGGCGATGAACAAAAGCTGGAGCCGTCGATCCGGCGTTATCCCGGCGATTGAATCGCGCAGAATGTTGAATTGCCCGGTCTGTTCGGTAAGGCGATAGAGAAAAATAACGTTCAGGATGATCCAGCCGATGGGCAGAAGCCCGTAGGCCGCGCCATAGACGACTGTTGCACCTGCCTTGTCGGCGGGCATTCCAAATCCAATGACGGCGATGACGAGAGCGGTCAGAAGACCAAGTATTGCTGCAGTATGGGCTTTCATGTGGAGAAAGCCGATGCCGCCCAACAGGACGACAATTGGCAAAGCGGCGAGCAATGTTGACCAAAACATGCTGCCCAAAGGGTCATATACTTGATTCCAGGGCATGGTTCCTCCCTTCCTGGACTGAAAATGTTCCTCTCTTCAATGCAAAATGCTTCATCGGTCTGGGTACCGATGAATAGGCAATAGACAGCCATCCTCTCCCGGGAGGTGCCTATTGCCGATAGTTGACTTATGTTGACGATTGATTGGTAAACTTACTTTACCAGGGCTGTCAATTCTACCGCGTCTGCTACTTTAGGCATGGCGATGCTATTCAAGTCCGAAACAAGACTGTTCTTCCCGCGCTGACGTTACGTCAGAACTATGCCTTGTCGGGAAGTTACGTACCGCCAGCAGCCGCTTTTTCGTCGTTATTCCAGCGCACAATAAAAGGCCTCTTTGAGAGGAGGCTGTCATGGTCACGCGCGCATTGCCGCCGAAGGAATTCGAGGCACAGAATGTTCGTCAGGGCAGGCAGGGAACCCAGGTTCTAACCGTGTTGATTGCCAGTCTGATGGCATCCATCGTCGTGTGGATGTTTGTCGGGCTATTCGGATAAAACCGGGCTGATGAGCGGCATTCACCTTTTGTCGTCGTTCACCGAACAAGCGGTGCGGCGAGGGATGGCGCTAGTGCGAATCGCGCACGCGGTAGCAGCGGGAGCCTGTTGAGGCATTCAACGTTGCATTGAAGGGAGCAGGTTTGCGCATGTGAACCTGCCCTTGATCTTTGGTGCTTCAGGTCAATCGCGGGTGCTGGTCGCGGTGTCGGAGGGTCTTTTGGGGATATCCGACCTGTTATGTGTCAACCCGTCGATTTTTTTATGAAAGTTTGAAAATAGCGCTTGCCTTAAGAGAGCGAATTCTCTAGTGAACGCAACGTCCGAAAGGGCCACGGAGCGTAGCGCAGCCTGGTAGCGCACCTGATTTGGGATCAGGGGGTCGCAGGTTCGAATCCTGCCGCTCCGACCAACAAGAACCATAGTCTTCCCAACACTTTAGAGATTTTGGCCGTATGTCCCGTGCGACTTCGTGCGACGGTCGTGCGACATACTAAGTCGCACGGGCGGTTTTACGGTCAGTAATGCATCGCGTCGTAGATCAGTCGTGCTGGCAGAAATGTGCCTCTGAACGCTTTCCCCTCGGCAAAGTTCAATGGACCCGTCGGCCGAGATCCGGGCAGGGATGACAAGGCATGCCGGTGCAAGCCTTCTCCCCAGGCGCTGCCGTCAAACAGCCGGTTGACGCCAACGCCGGCCGACGCGACGACAAAGCCTTCATTGGTCGCAAAGTCGCTTACGATCCGGATCCCGGCCATTCTCAACAATAGTCTCGAGTCTTCATTGTCATTCAGAGCCGATTCGATCATGCGCCTGATTGGCGTCTCTCCGTCTGGCTTGAACATGAGTAAGTGTCGAAGGCAGGTAAATGCATCTTCGGTGATTTCCTTGGGCAACGGCTGCAGCTGATCGACCTGAATGTCGATATGGAAATGCAGTCTTACTTTTCCTTGGCCGATGTTTTCGGTTTCGATAATGCAATGCTGTTTCAAAATAAGCCTCCCGCCCTCTCGTTATAAATAATGCCGCGCCAGGCTCATCCTGACGCGGCTGGAATTGAGGGGCGGTTGAATCGCGGGGCGATTCCCTAAACCGACTATTAAGGCTAATAGCCGATTTCCGTTTCGCCATCGGCTTCGTACCAGGACACCATTTTCCGGATCGCGCTGTCTGCCATTTCCGGATGGCGTGCAAGATAATGTCGCAGGATCCGCGTGGCACTCTCGGCAGTGTGGCCGGTGACGGATATGATTTCCGGAATAGTGGCGCCAGCCAGCGCCATCCAGGTAACAGATGTATCGCGGAAATCGAGATCCTGCAGATCATGAAGGGAGATCAACGGCGAGATCTCGTAAACGATCCGCACGTCGTAGACGGCTTCGCCTTTTCGGTGCTTTTCGTAGGCTCGCTTGAGCGCCACATTCATAGCCTTCACAGATGGAAAGTTCTTCTGTGTCGCAGAAACGTCCACAACGCCGATGATTGCAGCGTCGCGCACCTTTGAGAAAATATCATGATAGTGGCGCTTGCTGAATGACTTCCATAGCTTCTCGTCCAGAATGACGCGCGGGTCTTTGATCTTCGAAGCTTCGCGACGCTTCTTTGATGCTTCGAGCCGACGCTCCAGCTCCGGAGCTTGCATGACGGCAACGATTTCACCGGTCTTCGATTGCTTGAAGATCCGTCGCTTGTTCATCAGCCCTTTATCGATCAGCTCTCGGCGGTCGCCCTGGCGCTGACCGCTCCATACCGCGAGCACGATCATATCACCGATCTCTGGCCGGCCGATCCGGTCAGCTGCGGCTACCAGTGCAAGGATCTCCGGTCGCGTGCCAAATCTGACGCGCGGGGCAGGCGATTCCATCTGCAGTTTTGTTGCCGGATTGTCGAGCAGCTTCACACGGCCGCGCAGCATTCCCCAGCTGATGGCGGAAGAAAGTGTCAGCAGAACACCTTTGGCCGTCGCTAGGCCGCGTTGATCCCAAAGGCTGTCGAAAAGGTTGCGACACGTCGGCCGATCGAGCGACCGCACATCGGAAACCCACAGTTCGCCATCGTGCTGCATGAGGACGTTCATTTTGTCTCTGTAGTCGTTCATCGTCGTCGGGCTGTAGGAGCGTGTGCCGCCCAGCTTCCATTTCGGATTGCGTCGCGGATTGGTCCAGTCTTCAATCAGATTTTCTACGGTGTAGCCGTGATATTTATGCGGCGCACTTCGTGGACCGGGAGCCTTTTTCCCGGCTAGTTCCAAGCGGGTCCTTTTCTCAGCAATTTCAAGCTGAAATGAAGCAGACCAATCTACTGCTTCTCCACGCGTGAACCATCGACCATCTTTATGGCGTAGGTCTTTACCACTGTAGCCCATATTCCGAAGCTCGGTCCCCGGCTGAAACCGTGGGCGACCGTCGCGCCATGAAACATGTGGATGTGGGTTTGCCTTCTTGGCCATGCTCGATACTCCAAACACTGCGAGCGAAAAGAAAAAGCCCGACGGAACGCAGAGGGGCGGGCGTTCCGCCGGGCTAGCAGGCCGCCGGCGGGGGCTTGGCGGCCTATCGGTGGATCTCAGTTGTCAAACCAGATCCGTTGTCGGGTTTTCGTCGGCATGAGTGCCATCAGCCAGAGCGCGGCAATCAGCAGGAAAACGGATAATGCTGCGAGGAATGTCAGCGCCTCGATCATCAGCCCATACCAAGGGCGTCCATGTAGAGTTGCAGCATCGCATCCTCTTCCTGGCGCTCATGGTCCTCTTTCTTGCGCAAGCGTATGATGGTCCGGACAGCCTTGCTGTCGAAGCCTGAACCTTTGAGCTCGGCATAGACTTCGGTGATGTCGTTGCCGATGGTCTTCTTTTCTTCTTCGAGGCGCTCGATACGCTCGATGAAGGCGCGCAGCTGGCCGACGGCAATGGTTTGTGCTTCTGATGTAATGTCGTCGCTCACTGTGCGGCCTTTCTCTCGGTTTTTGCGCGCTCGCGCTCTTGCATGACGGCAAGCACCATCTGGCCTACGCCAGTGAGACGCAGACAATCGGAGCGATCGCTGATCAGATGCTTGCGGGACAGGTTGTCGACAGACTTGAGCGAAACCTTGCTTCCTTGGCCCGGAATGGCCCATCCATTGCGTCGACGATAAAATTTGTAGGTCGCGACCTCCCGCAGAAGCTTGCGCTCTGTGGGGGTTAATTCGCGCGGATCTATAAGGGTAGGTTGAGACGCGCTATTCATTGCCGCCTCCGCTATAAGGACATTCCCAGTCACAGAACTCCGTACCAGCTAGGGTGCAATGCTCGCCCAGCTGCCCATTGTTCCAGCGGCCGCAAGCGTCGCCAGTGTCCAGTTCATTGCTGAAATCGTCATCCGGCTCGTAGTCGTGGTACGGCTCATAGTCGGACATTGCGAAATGCTCGTCGATCTCGAGATGATCGAGCGAGATTGAGCCTTTTGCGGTCATGACACGACCCCATAGCGCTCGTGATGTGCCTGACGCTGCAGGCTGATGAGATCCGCGCCGGCTTCGTTGCTATTGGCTGCTCGCATAATTACGCCACCCGCGATCAACCAAAGCTCGACCGCACGGCGCGGCCACTTCCAGTCCGATCCTGGGATCGGCCGGGGAAAACCATGTTTCGCGTTGAACTTGTTCCAGTTGCGTTTCAGCCAGATCTCAGATCGGCCGATCGCGCCTGCAACCTCTTCAATGCTTGCTGTCTCGATAGAAAGCATGTCGATCACTCCGTTTGTGATTCGACATTAGGGATAAGCGAAAACGCTTACTTTGACAATAGAGATAAGCGAAATGATAAGCGGTGGCGCTTATTGAACAAATGCGCACAAATGAAGCCACCGGTGGTTTGTGCAATTCCAGAATTGCAATTCCACCGGTGGTTTGTTTAGCGATGAACAAAAATATCTCCACCGGTGGTTTGTTTACCGGTGGAGTGAACGGGAAAATTCCTGATTGGATTAGTGGCGTGGGCGGATTGTGCCAATCGACACGCCGACGATGGCAACTTTCTCATCGTCGACAACCAAGGGTTTCTGAATGCCAAGCTTGGCCGAGTGGGTCAGTACGAAAGGCATGTCGTAAACGCGTATCACGTCTTCGCTCTCTCCGGAGGTGAAGTCAGTTATTCGTACAAGCACTACATCGCCCGCTTTTGGCCGCATCTGCCGATCGACGACAAGGATGTCGCCAGGCAAAATACCTTTGAGATCGAGCGCCCAGCCCTGTACATACCAGGCGTCCCGGCCATTTTTGCCATCGACGATAGCTGCAGCTGCTTTCCCGACCCATTCTGGAAGTGGATCGCTGTGGTCCTGCAACGGAATTACATCAGCTGCTGGATTGTGACGGTCTCCACCGGGGAGCCGATGAACTGGCACGCCAGAGTAAAGAGCGATTTTTTCAAGCGTTGATTGTGTAATGCCGATGGTACCCGATGTGTCGTTTAAGTACCGGGTAACCGTTGATGCTGCGCTCCCAGAATTGAGAGCAAGTCGCGATGGAGACAGGCTGAGGTGATCAGCAACTGCCTTGATCCATGCCTTCGTGTCGCGCTGGTTTTTACTCATGCGCTGCACATTAGTGAAACGGAACTCACAACTACTCACGTTCATCACTCTTGCATCGTAAGCGTTTTCGCTTATCACGATAAGCAGAGAAACGTAAAGTGATTCGCTCATGAATTTTTCTGATCTCGAAAGCAACCGTACCCGTCTAGGGGTTACTCAGCGCGCTTTGTGTGAGCGTGCGGGTGTCCACTACATGACGTACTCGTCGATCAAGAATGGGCGACAGATCCCGAACGTCCGAACGCTCCAAAAACTCGAACAGGCGCTAATCGCCATCGAGCAAGAGAGATTGGAGAGGGCGGATGCTTGATCTGATTATCATTCTTTGCGGTGCAGTCATGTTGGTGCTTGGCTGTGGATGGCTGGTAGAAAATAAGCCGAGGTACGGCTTCGCCTGCTTCCTTTACGGCTTGCTTATGTGGGCCGCTGAGATCTGCATTGTCGCTTTCAGGTGGTGGCTCGGATGACAGAGCGCCTCACAATCCTCCATTCAGAGAAGCGCACGGAAGCGCCCAAAAGCTCGGAGAACGTCCGCGTTGTCCTACAGCATGAGGATAATTCGCGGATTTCAGTCGCAACAATGGCGGCTGATACCTCCCTGGCGACGGCGGAAGTAACTTTTCACCTGTCCGAAGCTGTCTGGATCGCTGAGCGGATTATCGCGGGCGACATGCGTGTCGCAACTCGTCCAGGTCTTGCTCGCATTCTGGCCGGCGCAGTTGTCGCGCTCGCAAAGATTGGTTTCGCTGCCGGCGCGCTGCAGATGATCGATGAAGATCCGGAGGCTCAATCAGATGAGCCATGATCTTGTTCTTGAGCTCCAAAAAATCGAGGTAACTCGCCGCCAAAATGGTGTGACGCAAGAGGCGTTAGAGCGTGCTGCAATGATCGCGGGCCGTCATTACGCCCATTTGTTAGCAGGCAGATATGCACCTCGAAAGGGAACGGTGAACGCCCTTCGCCTTGCTTTGCGCCGGCTGATTGTCACGCCCGAGGCTGACACAAGCCCGCAATCGGCCTTCTGCAACATGTCGATCCGGGCAGCGATCGCGCTGCTTTGCGAGGCTCGCGGCCTCGATGCCGAGAAAATCCAGAACTCCATCGCTTCAAAACGCGCCACGCAATCGCCGGAATGGCTCGAGGCCGCGCGCGTCCGTCGTGATGCCTGGGCTTTGGTCAGCAATGCATTCGGGATTTCAGGTTCCGACCTGGCACGCGCGGCCGGCGTCTCGAAGGCTGCAATCAGCCTTGCGTTGCGCGCCGTCGAAGATGCTCGCGACGATAATGAATTTGACCGTGAAATGGAACGGCTTGAGCGAGCTTTAACCGGAGGTGGTTGGTAATGCGCAAGATAGAAATAAGTACTGCAGATCGCCTGCCGCATGCCAATCCTGGCGTTGCGCCGATGCTTGATTGGATCCCGATCGACAAACTGGTCATTGATGACCGTTATCAGCGTGAGCTCAAGCGCGAAAACTGGACCACAATCAGGAAAATCGCCAAGAGTTTCAAATGGTCGCGCTTTTCTCCGGTGTTTGTCGCTCCAGTAGAGGGGGGATTGTTCGCCATCATAGACGGCCAACATCGTGTGCATGCGGCAGCGATGTGCGAAGTCGAGCAGGTACCATGCCAGATCGTTCAGATGACCATCGACGAGCAAGCTGCAAGCTTTGCGGCCGTGAATGGAATGGTGACGAAAGTTACGAGTTGGCAGATCTTCAAGGCGGCACTGGCCGCCGGCGAGGAGTGGGCCGTAAACGCGGCGGATATTGCCCGCGCCGGCGGTGCCAAGTTGATGATGCAAAACGCGTCCAATTGGAAAAAGCAGGCAGGAGAGATTTACGGCGTCTCGGGGTTTCGCAAGCTTGTGGAAGCTCGACCTCGCGATCTTATTGTCCGTTCGTTATCGATCCTGATGAGCGCCGAAGGTTATCGCGATGCCCCTGAAATATGGGATTCGAACGTTTTGTTTCCTCTTCTGCAGGCGATGACTGATCGACCCGCTGCGCTTGGCGAGGATCATTTCGCCAGGATGCTGGAAGATCTGGATATTTGGGCGATCATCGACAGAATTGATACGGCTACCAAAAGTAGCATGAAAGCGGGGCTCCCGTATTCTCCCAAAAAGGAGCAACTGCGCTATCAGGTCGGGCGATGGATTGATCAGACCTTTCCACAGCCCATAGCGTTGCCTGCGCGCGAGGCGCGCGCATGAACCGCCGCCTTATCTCCACGGCTGTCAAAGCGCGGCGTTTCGAGCCTGCAACCAGTCTCGATTTCTTCCCGACGCCGCCATGGGCCACACGCGCATTCTGCGAATATGTAATGCCTGTCGTCTCGCCTTATTCGGACCGGTTCAAGGCCACCGCCTGGGATCCTGCCTGCGGTCAGGGCCACATGATGAATGCTTTGAGCGATTATTTCGAACGTCCTGTATTCGGCAGCGACATATTCAATTATCGCATCGGACGTCCTGTTCTAGATTTCCTCGGCCCACGCGATCCGATGATCCAGACTGACTGGATCATTACCAATCCACCTTTCAAGGATGGTGCACGGTTTGTCATGCGTGCGCTCGAGCTCGCCAGCGTCGGCGTTGCCATGCTGGTCCGGACGCAATTCCTCGAAACCGCCGATCGGTATCGCCAGCTTTATCAAAAGCGGCCTGCAGATCTGATTGCACAGTTCGTCGAGCGCGTGCCGATGCATCGCGGCCGGTGGGTCGTGAACGGGAAAACTGCCACTTCATATTGCTGGCTGGTCTGGCTTCGTCATCGCGAACATGCGCGATCGCGCGCTGCAGCGCATTTCGGGCAGGGCTTCATCTGGATCCCGCCATGCCGGCAGAAGCTCACGCGTCCGGATGACGTGCTGCGGTTCGGTGGCTGCGTCGATATCCCGAAAAAACACAAGGCATGGCGTCCGGAAAGGATGGCGGCATGAATAACCGCGGGGATCTGCAGGAAATCAAGGAAATGCTCAAGGATCGGGCGCAAGAGGTTTGCGAAAAGCTTCTGCCGAACGGCCGTCGCGATGGCAATCTCTATGTCAGTCATGATCCGGTCCAGGGCGATTACGACCATAAGCCTGCTCTGAAAGTGCGCCTGCGCGGTAATATAGGCGGTTGGGAGCAATTTCGGGGCGGTGCCGAAGGCGCGCGTAAGGATGTTCTCGGCCTGGTCGAATATGTGCTGCGGACTGATACAAAGGGCGCACTTGCCTGGGCGCGTGATTTCCTCGGCCTGAGATCGATGAGCCGGCAGGAACGTGAAGCCATGCAGATGGCGGCTTCTGCCAAGGCCAAGAAACGCCAGAAAGAGGATCACGATCGTCGCTTATGGCGGATCAAGAAGGCAGATGAGCTGTTATCGCAGCGCACCATGCAGATCCATCCCGATCGGCTCGATCTGCCTGCGCTTCACCATGCGCTGTCATATTTCCGTGGCCGCGATATTCCGCTCGAGGATGTGGGATATCTGCCGGCCGACACATTCCGCTTTAGTCCGCAAACTGAATGGTGGAACGGTGCGAAGTTCCAGACGGAAGGTGCACGGCGCTTCAAGGTTTCACCTGGTCCGATGTTTCCGGCCGTGCATTCGGCCATGCGATCGCAGCACGGCATCGTCACGGCATGTCATTGCACATTCCTTGATCCGCTGCAGCCCGTCAAAGCTCCTGTTGAGCCTCCGAAGCTGATTTTCGGTGAGGCCAGCGGCGCTGTCGTCGAGGTTTCATGTGGCTACTACTGCGATCCGTTCTGGCTCGCTCGACATGCCGGCACTGTCATTATCTGCGAGGGCGTCGAAACGGCACTGAGCCTCGCTATTGCCGCTCCCGAAGCCCGTGTCTGGGCCGGTGGCTCGATAACGAACATGGGAAATGCGCCTGTCTGGCTGGATTGTGTCGGGGCGATCATCCTCGCCCGCGACAACAATCACGGCAATCCGACGGCGCAAAAACAGATCCAGCAGACGATCGACAAGCTCGAAAGCTGGGGCAAGCCGCTCACGGTTATCAACTCGCACCTGGGCGACGATTTCAACGACCTAATGAAAGGTGAATGACATGGAAAGCCTGAAAATTAGCGATGATCAATCGCGTGCCGTCCAGAAAACCCCCAACCGTGTGTCGCTCGATAGCATGATCGAGAAGATCGCGCGCGAAGACTACATTCATCCGGAAAGCCTGCCATCGATGACGATCTGCGTCATGCAGATGAAAAATGGCTTTGTCCTGGTCGGCAAAAGTGCGCCGGCAGATCCTGAAAACTTTGATGCCGAGCTCGGCCGCAAATTCGCTCGCGAAGATTGCGTTCGTCAGCTGTGGCCGCTCGAGGGCTATGCGCTTCGCGAGAAGCTGTCAGCTTAATTTCTGAAACAGAGGAACGGAACTATGTCGAAGAAAGCGAAAGATAAGGCCGATGCTGCAGCGCCGGAAACTGAACAACTCGAAACCGAAGCGCAATCCGCAGATGCCAACCAGGTTGATGGTTCGGCCGTGGGAGCGGTCGATCTGGGATCGGATACCGCAACCGATGGAACCGGTGAACTGGCCGATGCCGGGGACGATGATGGTGACGATCAACCTGCGCCAGAAGTCGAGACACATGATGGTGCATCGCCTACGGCGGACGGAGAGCATGGCGCATTGCAGGTGGGCGGCGAAGTTTCTGCCGTTCTGAACCAACCAGAAACAAACAGTGTTCCTGCAGCCGAATTGGTAGGAGACCATGCGATACAAAAAGATGTTCCAGCCGATGGCACTGCAGCGGAAGGAAATGGAGAAGGTTCGCAGCCGAGCGATGAAGGCGCGCAGGAAGCCGAAAGCGCTACCGAAGGAAGCATTGCTGCCGACGGCGGCGAAGCTTCCGAAGGTGTGGCCGGATCCCAACCGGCTGCGCGTGATAGCGAGCTTATTTACCGTCCATTGATGTCAGATGAGGATATCGCGCGCGCTGCTACAGATGCGGCGATAGCTGTTGCGTACCAGGCCGGATTTGCCGCCACGCTCACAGATGAGGATGAGCTCGTCCTGAAACTGATATCACCGGTTGCTGTCGATTTCATCAAACAATGGCCCGATGCCCCACTTGAGGCGATGTACGTCCATATCGCGACATCGGCTGGCCTTCCTCACGATCGTTTCAGCACGCGCCCGAACTGGGTGCGTCTTGGCCTGGCTGTTTTCCATTCCGTTGTGCTGCTGTCCATCGATGCGGTGAAGGTTCACGAAAAGGAATGGGAAGCCGCAAAGGTTCGCCAGGCTGGGTTGCGCTGGATGGCTGTCGATCGCGCGGATCTCGCCATGATGCCGGATGATGACAATCCGCTATCCGAGCTCGGCCAGGCTGCAGCACGTTCATAAAGCTCCCTCGGCCGGGGCGTAAGCGCCCCGACCCACCTGCCGCCGGGTTTTCCCCATTTTGCCCGGCGGCTTTTTTTCATCAGGGCCGGCATGACTGACAACAGCGAAAACACTCCAAAGAAACCACGCAAGGCGGGAACGCAAACCGGCCGTCGAGCAATTCGCGCTATCTTCGTCGATGCGATGAACGAGCTCGAGGATAGGAAGCGCCTGACCAATGCGCCAGATCCGAATGAGCCGCGCGCGGATCCGGAATATCCGGAGCGGACCATTCGCCCAGGCAAGTGGGACGGCTATCCTGATAATGCGATGCCTCCGCATTGCCCGTTTACGGTTGTCGGCCGTGATACCGATGGGACGGTTTATTGCACCACATTTACCGGCCATTTGCGGCCGCTCACCAGATTCGACGATATTTCCCTTTCAGATCTCGCCGCTCCGATGACGAACGATGCCATGTGGGCATGGCCCGCCTGGTCAAAGGAGCGTAAGGAAGTTGACGACGAGACGGGAGAAACCAAGGTTATCCCGCCGCGTGTTGTGCGTCTCGAAACCAAGACGGCCGCGCGCGCCATCATCAACGAAGCTGCGCGTCTGCCGGATTTCAATCCGCACGATCATCATCGCGGCCGTGGTGGCTGGACGAACAAGACCGGCGAGTTTGTCTGGCATTCTGGCATTTGGCTGTTCAAGTCCGAAAATGGCAAGATCACGCGCTCGGCGCCGACGATGTATGATGGCTTTCTCTATACCAGACAGAAGCCGTCGATTGAGCCGTGGCAGGAAAAAGTACTGCCAGAAGAAAGCCCGGCGCAACGCATCCTCAAGGATCTGCAGACATGGAAATGGGCGCGGCCGTATCTCGATCCATTTCTCGCCCTGGGGTGGATTGTTACCGCGCTCATGGGTGGCGCGCTCAAGGCTCGGCCGATCATTTTCACCACTGGCGGCGCTGGCGTCGGCAAGTCCACGCTGCATGAGCTCATCAAGCATGTCCTGAATAACTGCGTGTTCTCGTCCGTCGATACGACCGCCGCCGGCATTTATCAGCAGGTGAAACAGGACAGCTTGCCGGTGATGGTCGACGAGCTGGAAAGCAAGGCAAACAGCATGAAGGCGCAAAGCGTCATCGAGCTCGCCCGTGTTGCCTATTCTGGTGGCGATATCGCCCGTGGCGGGCAGGATCATGAGGGAACGCTGTTCACCATGCGCGCCAGCTTCTTTTTCAGCGCCATCAACCCGCCACCCATGAAAACGCAGGATAAAACCCGTATGGCGGTGCTGAACCTGTCCGCCCTGGACAAGACGGACGGGATCCGGCGTAACGTTTCCGTCAATCCGGAAACAGACGGGCGCATGTTCCTGCGCCAGATCATGGATGGCTGGAAATCGTTCAATGATGAGCTGATGCCATATTATTGGGGCATTCTGCGTGAGCAGGGGCTTGATAGCCGCGCGATCGACACTTTCGGCACATTGCTCTCAGCTGCAGAGCTCGTCCTCGGAAAGCAGGCCATGGAAGATGCTGGCCTGCCGGTAGCGGATCCGGGCTCGCTCGGCGAGATCATAGGCGAGGCCACTTCGCTTGAGCGCGCTGAGCGCATCGACAATTGGCATGCCTGCTTGTCGCATCTGCTGCAATCGACGATCGACGCCTGGAAGGGCGGTGAAAAGCTCACGATCGGCGGCGTCCTCGAGGACATAGGCATTGGTCAGCACGACATGGATATCAAATACGGCCGTGAGCGCCTGTTCTGCGTAAATCTCGGGATCCGCGAAATTGGAGATCCCGGCCGAGGCTTCTGCCTGGCGGTGCCGAAAGATGGTCCGATGCTCAAAAGGATCTTCGCCGGCACAGACTGGCACGAATCGGTCTGGTGGGATGCGCTCAAGCAAGCCCCGGCCCATGTCGTAATCACAAATGCCGGCAACAAACAGAAGGTCAAGATCAACGGCGAGCTCAAGCATTGCCTGCTCGTCGATCTCGCCGCCTTCGAAGATTACGTCAACTCACTGGAACGGGAGAAAGAATAATGCGACGTCCTCTAGACGATCCGGAGCATCCCCGCCGCGAGGATGAGCCCCGCGACGAAATTGAAATGTTCATCCGTGATGCATATGCCGCTGGCTGTTCCGCCGGGCGCAATCCCGGTGGTGCACTGGTCGCATTCGAGTATGCGCATATCCACGCGCCAAAGCTGCGCGCCCTGCTGCCTCATCAGCCAGAATCAATCTTCGTGCCTGCGGGCTGGCAGCTCGTGCCGAAAGAGCCGACCTTCCAAATGGCATCTGCTGCAATACATCTCGATCCGAAAAGCGATCTCGATGCAAAGTACCGTGCAATGTTGGCCGCTGCACCTTCATATAGTGCGGTCGATGAAGAGGCATTCATCTGCATCGCCTGTAGCAAGGTCGTCCAGGAAGGAGAGCTTGTTTTCCATGAATATGGTGAAGGTGGCCTTATTCATGCGGAATGCCTGGGCTCGGATCGTGAATCATATTGCAGTGATGACGGCCAGCCACTTGGTCCGGACGATCCGCTGCCGACGCCCTTTCCCTATAAACAGGGCCAGTGAGACTAGAAGGCAGAGAATTAAGGATGGTCTTGTCCGCGAGACCAGTCCTTCAATTCTTTTATTTTTTGAACGATATCCCGATAACTATATATCTTTGCAGAATAAATATCAGTTTGAACCGCACTACGAACTTGATTTTCGACACTAATGATCCAGCCAAGCAGGTCGGAAATCCTGTCTAAAGTTTCATAGTTGTGCACGATCACTTCGGAAGTTGCCGGGTTATTAATTAAGTCAATACATCTTTGATATCTTGTAATGAATTGATCATGCATGATCCCAAGGGCCACATGAGAAGGAAGATCATCGATCTTTTCTATAATAAAGTGGTCTACCAAGTTATGGTTATATGTACCGCCATTGTGTTCAACTTGAATGATAGTTTCGTCACTTATACTTGTCTTTATTATTGCGTTCAGTGCGTCAAAAAGTCTGGTTATTTCCCGTTCTTTTGAATCAATTTTCTGCTCTTCAAATTGCCAACGAATGAAATCCGTTTGCGCAGTCATTGCTTCTGCCTGAGCCTTCACTTGCAATCCTGTGGCTTCGGCAACAGCTCGCGCCTCTTTCATTTCCTCTCTTGTTAGTTTCAGTTCTTCTCGTTGCAGCGCCAGCTCTTTGCTCTGCATGACTACTGACCAGGCGAGCCAGGCGAAAGCGAGGGGAGCAAATATTCCCGATAGGAATGCTCCCATATCGTTGGGAGAAAGACATACTGTATTGCCCACCCAGCAATCGGCTGCGGCTGCCGGGTGAAAGGTCAATGATAAAATAACGGCGATATATGCAAGCACGCCTACGGCCACGATTACAAACTTCATTTGCCCCTCCTAGAATCGATCACCCAGCAACAATTCATCCCCAATACCGTTTGATGGGTCAATGAATCATATTGACAGACGAATGCGTTTGTTCTCTTTCTGTTCTGATGCAGATAGAGACCCTTGGCGACGCCTGGGCGCACAGCGTCAAGATCAGATTGCGGTGCGCCTATGGCAAACACGACGGCATGAAAACAATTCGCGAGTGTCAGTTCAACGCTGATCTCGATGTGATGACGCTTGTATGTACGCGCGGCCGGGATATGCCGGTCACCTTCCTGCAGGAACGCATGCGCTGCCCAATGTGCGGATCTCGCCGGGTTCGTCTGATGCTTGTCATGCCCACCAATTCCGGCCGCAACAGCGAAAGTATTCCAGTCCGTCGATCGTCAGTTGGTTGATCTGCCCGAAGCCCGCCTTGCGCGGGCTTCGCTGTATCAGCCGCCTGCATAGCCTGCCGGGTTCTCGCTGCCAGCGGCAGCGAGAACCCGAACAGCAGGCGTCATCCAGTCAGCGCGACCAATGCCTCTCTTGCCGTGCTACAGCACGGCTCCGCTTTCTCTTATCCCAGCCCCGGCAGCATAGATAATTTCTGTGCATCGATCGCCCGCGCCCCGTTCCCCGTCGCATCACCATCAAACCCGGTTCCCAGTAATTTTTCCGCCTGCAATTAACCCCTTACCCTGTCCCATATCAGGGTTTCAGTGTCCGCGCGCGCTGCGCTTTTCCGGCTTTTGTCTGCTGTCTGGACGCAAGCACTTAACCATAGGGCCACCGTGCGAATGTTGATTGACCGCCCGGTGGGTCTGGGACGGTTACAGGGTTACAAGTGGGTTACCAATCTTGTAACCGACAATCATCAACAAAAACAGAGAGTTAAGCCATGCGGTTACCGGTTACCGAGATATAGAACAGTTTCACACGCGCGCGCATATGTGTGCGCGAAACTGTAACCCTGTAACTTGTAACCTACGGGAATATGTATCTGAATTTGTTGAAGGAAAAGCGGTTACAACTCGGTTACAACGGCACTCGACAGGTTACCGGAATAAAATAATAGGTTTATGCGCCATGGACGATGCAGAACAGCCGGAAAAGGGGCGTTTGACCCCACACACACCGCCCGATCAGCGCCAGAAATCCGGCGATTTGCCATCGCGTGACGACATCGCCCAGGCCGTGGCCGCATTGCGGAATGAGATCGATAGTGACGACGCGGATCAACTCGATCTGATCGAAGGCTCGCCCGATCTCGACGCCATTGACGCTCTATCCGCTGCGGCGAATTCAATCGCTCGCCCGCGCAGGGAACGGGGGAGGCCGAAAGGATCGGCTAACAAGCGCAATACGCAAGTGTTCGAATATCTCGAAGCGCTCGGCCATCGCGACCCTGCTGTTACCTTGTCTATGATCCAGACCGCCAGCACCACGGCGCTGGCGCATCTACTCGGCTGCGAACCCATCGACGTGTTGAAGGTGCAGGCGAAAGCGGCTGCTGATCTCATGCCGTTCAAGTATGCGAAGAAACCGCTTGCGGTTGATGTCACGGAACGTAACCTGCACATATTCATGGCCGGAAATCTTGGTGCAGTTGCACCATCATCAGAGACCGGCAACACGCTGAATATGTTCGGTGGGAATATCGTTGATAATCAACCACTTAGCGAACAGGACACTGTGCGACATGATAAGAGCAAGTCGCACGATAACGGATAAGCAAACAAAAACAATTGCTTAGGTGCCGTATTCCCCTGATCGAAAATCATGGGAGCGCGCCGCATCAGGCCGCTTCTCATACCCCCCTCGACCGATCCCGCCATATATGAGCGATTTCTGAATTTCAAAAACGCGCGGCCTACCACTCCCCCACGGGGGTCGCTTGTCACACACACGCCTCTTTCATGAATTGCCTGCCTCAATTGACGCTGGAGCCGGGCCGTTAACCTCAGCGGTGATCGCGCGGGCCGGGGAAGCCGGGTCGCCGGGTTAACGGGATTTCGGCAGGGATGCAGGGTCAAGGAAAATTTCAACTTCAACAGTATGAGCCACCGGGGCCGGTGGGTTCTGCCTTCATTCAGAGCCTCGGCCCGATCGATGTGATCATGGGACCGGCCGGCTCGGGCAAGACCGTAGCAAGTTCGTTTAAGGGGCCGTATCTGGCCGGGAACTGGTTTCCAGTCTGCAAGGATGGTGTGATCCGCGTAAAGATGGCGACAATCCGCGACACCTATCGCGATCTCGCACGTACCTGCCTGGCGTCCTGGTACGAAATGTTTCCGGAGAACCATCCATTCACCACCTTCCATGCTGGCGGCCAGGATCGGCCGGTGGTGCACAAGCTTGAATTCGCAGTGATCCGGAATGGCCGGAAATGCAAGGTCGAGTTCACGGCGGAATTCGGCGCGATCGGCGATGCCAACATCGAAGGCTTTGCCAAGGGTTATGAGATCTCGATGAACTGGATGAACGAGTGCGATATGCTACATGAGCGCGTTCCCGGTCTCATGTGGTCGCGTACCGGTCGATATCCAAAGGTTTCCGACATTGCCGAAAGCGAACTGCAGCGTGTGGTTGGCCCTTATCGCAAGCGCATGCAGGCGATGGGCGTTAAGCTCGACGATGATGAGCTGCTGTTGCCGCGCATCGCTTGGGGCGATTGCAACCCGCCTGATATCTCTAATTGGGTCTGTAAGGTCGGCGGTCTAGGCGATCCGAAGGACAAAAATGAGATG
Organism: Ochrobactrum sp. 19YEA23; assembly: GCF_029909865.1. Lineage (NCBI taxonomy): Bacteria > Pseudomonadati > Pseudomonadota > Alphaproteobacteria > Hyphomicrobiales > Brucellaceae > Ochrobactrum > Ochrobactrum sp. 19YEA23. The sequence continues at coordinate 1,151,181 of NZ_JASAMQ010000001.1, forward strand.
TACAACCTCTATCGACAGCCCAGCGGGCTTTCGAATGAGGCGGAGAACAGGAAGGGAAAGCCACGTTCTTCCTATGAGATGGAAGCGCGCACCTTCACGAATAAGCAGGATGTTCGCCGTTTTGTGCATGGTCTGCCAGGCTATGCTCAGGATGGAACGCCGGTCTATGAAGATCAGTTTTCCCTGGACATCCATGTCGCCGAAGGGCTCGATCCTGTTCCCGGTATACCGATCAATATCGGCCTCGACGCCGGTGGCTCGCCGGCCGGCACAATCGGCCAGTATATGCCGAACGGTCAGCGGCGTGTGCTGCGTGAGATCTGCGCAGATCCTGGTACTGGTCCGTCGCGCTTTTCCCAGATGATGCTTGAAGTGCTTCTTACCGATTTTCGCGGCTTTCCGATCAACGAAGCCTATTCGGATCCGTCGTCATTCTACGGCGCCGACAAGATGGCAGGCGAACTCGCCTGGGTCGAGATCGTTGCTCGGGCGCTCAATGTCAGCATCATGCCGGCACCATCAAATGAACCGGCGCTCCGACACGACGCTGTACGCTGGTATTTGTCCGGAATGATCGATGCAAACACGCCGCGTTATCTCGTCGACAAGCGGTGCACTCGCCTGATCGGCGGTTTCATGGCGCATTACAAGCTGACGAAACAGGCATCGGCTGGCGCGACCGACAAGCTTGCGGTTGCAAAAAACGAGTATTCGCACGTTCACGACGCCGAGCAATATATCTGCCTTGGTCATCGAGGGCGGCTGGGTGTCATCGATGGGGCGGCGAATATGGGGCGCGGCAACAAGGTCGTGAATATCCAGTCTCGTCGAGGAAAGACCGATTTCGATGTCTTCAGCGTCTGACATCAAGATCGTTTCTCCTGCGCCCTGGCATGCGATCATTGAGGCCGGCAAGAACCGGCCGTTCCTCCGCCGCGCTCTGGTGATGCAAAAACGCATGTCCGACACAATCGCCTATTTCGATCGCGACGATCAGCTGCTCGCCGTCGCCATGTTGTTAGCCAGGCGAAGCCGTCGAATCGAATTTGCGCTGGCGCTGGATCGGGCGGCGCTCCCTCACATGCGGACATTGATCCGGATCGCGCACTTAACGCTGTCGCAGATGCTTGATGCTGGGCTCGTCGTCTTCTGCCGCATCAATCCTTTCAACAAGGCCGGGCAGCGGATGGCGCGCCTGGTTGGTTTTCGTCCTGCCAGGCTGAAAGACACATCAGTCTGGATTTTCGATGGAGACCAGCATGGGCGCGATTTTCGGCGGCAAGAACAACGCAGCGCAGAAAGAGGCGGAGAAATCCCGCCAGTTACAGCAGATCGCCAACGATCGACAGCTGGCAGCGCTGCAGGCGCAGGAACAGGACACGACAACCACGCGTAAAGCCGTGCGTGGCCGCAAGCTGTTCGCAGACGACACCGGCGGCAAGAGCAACCTTTCCTGATCGGGGACCGGCATGGCGAGTGACGTGCAAAACGATGTCTCGTCCCAAAAGGCGCGTGCTGACCGTGTTTGGACAGAGCGATCAGGCTGGGACGAAATTTACCGCGAGGCATGGGATTATGCGATCCCGCAGCGCAAACCGGGCGGGCGTGGCAAGTCAAAGCGCCTGGCGATGAAAATCTACGACATGACGGCTACCACGTCGATCATGCACGGTGCCGGCCAGCTTGTTCGCCAGCTTTTCGGGTCAACGCCTTTCATCATGGAACCGGGCCCGCTTCTTGAGGCTCGCTTGCCTGCCAATCAGCTGAAGGTGCTGCGGCGGGAATTTGCGATGATGCAGCGCAATGTCTATCCGTTTTTTCAGACGGGTGGTTTCGATACCGCCATTCATGAAACGGCCATTGATCTATTCGTCGGTACCGGCGCGATCATGCCGATGAAAGGGCCGTCGATCGAAGAGCCCGTTATCTTCGTGAACATACCTTTCGACAATATCGCCACCGCGACGGATATGCACGGTCGCCAGCATTTTATCAGCTGGAAGATGACTTTTGCTGCAGAAGAGATCATTCGCACGTGGCCGAAGGGGAATTACAGCCCAGAGTTCAAACAGGCTGCCAAAGACAAGCCCTACACTGACGTCGAGCTTTATCAGGATTTTATGCGGCTTCCGGACGGTCGCTGGCGGTTTGTCGCCTACTGCGACAACAATCCGATGTTCATTGTCGAGAATGTTACGCGAGCGCGGCCGATTGCCGTCGCTCGATTCTATCGTGCGCCGAATGAACCTTATGGTCGTGGCCCGCTGCTGATGGCGCTTCCGACGATCAAAACCGTCAATAAGGCTCAAGAGCTTGCCTTGAAATCCGCCGCTATCCAGATGCTTGGCATTTGGGGATATCGTGCTGGCGGAACGTTCAATCCGGACGCTGTCCGCGTTGCGCCTGGCGAATTCTGGCCGATGCAATCGACAGGCGGCATTCTGGGTCCCGACGTTTCGCGCATCGATCCCGCCACCGGTCGCCTTGATGTTGCGCGCATGGTTATCGGCAACGGGCAAGATCAGATCCGCGACGCGCTTCTCGATACGCGTCTCAGCAGCGCCGCTGGCACGCCAGAATCTGCAACCGAAGTCGCGGCGAAGCTGCAGCAAAATGCCCGTGTTCACATCGGAGCCTATGGCCGTCTGATTGAGGAAATCATGCCGGTCATTGTGCCGCGCACGATTGAAATCCTCAACGAGTGGGGTCTGATCCAGATGCCGATTCCACTCAATCCGTTGCTCTATTCGTTGAACGTGGTTTCGCCAATGGCGCAGGCTATGAAAGCCGACAAGATGATGGCCTCGTCGCAGTATTACCAGATTGTCTCCACGGTAGCAGGTCCGCAGCAAGCCGGAAGGTTTGTCAACCTTGATCGTTATCTTGAGCAGACACGTGAAGCCCTGATCGTCGATCCGATCATTTTGCCGACTGATGCTGAAATTCAGGCTGCAGAGGAAGCTGCCAATCAAGAGCAGATAGGTACTGCGATTGCTGCAATGGGTGAGCGCGCGGCTCCCCAGATTGTCCAGTCTTTGACAGGTGAAGCGGCATGAGCGATCCCATGATGCCACGTCGGGCCGCTATGCCGCTCGAACAATTGCTGGCTGGCACGGATGACATGCTCAATGTCGATGAGATGATCGAGAAACTTGCGCCGGCACAAGCGGGGCAGAATTTCCGGCCGACCGACGACTTGATGAAAATCATGTATCTGTTTTTCGGGACAGTCGAAGGAAAGCAGATCTTCGAATGGCTGATGGATCTGACTGTTCGCGCTCCCTATCCGCACGTCAATGGATCGAATTTCGAGCAAGCCGCGATCGCAGCCGCCAAGCATCAGTCTCGGTGCGGCGTCGGCGAAGTCATCCTTGAGGCGGTCGCCCAGGGCAAACGTCTTCTAGAGCAAGCACAAAACAGGAGTTGACCACTATGCGAAAACTGCTCGATCGATATCTCATGCCATTGCGCGCGCCCGAGGATGGCGGCGCTCCAGGTGGTGGGGAACCTGCAGGCGGATCTCCGGCCGCTTTGGGGGAACCTCCAGCGCCGGCGGCGGATCCCGGGGGTGCGTCGGCCGCACCTGGTCAACCCGTGACGCCGCCGCCGGCAACGCCTGATCCCTATAGGCCTGACGGGATAGCGGATATTTATCGCGGCAAGGATGATCGTGAGACGATCGATAAGCTTAACCAGGCTGTAAAAGGCTATCGCGATCGCGATGCCACCCGACAAGTGCCTGAGAACTTCGAAGGATATCGGGATTTTACCGGTGTCGAACTGCCGGAAAATCTGCGCCCGCATATCGATAGTCTCTCGAACGATCCCATATTCGACGCGGCCGGCAAAGAAGCGCTCAAACACGGCGTCGGCCGGCAGGCAATGCAGGCTATCACCACGGCCGTTTACAGCGCAGCAGCTGAGAGCGGCATGCTTGAGCCGCCTGTCGATGTTGCTGCCGAGCGGCAACAGCTTTTGCCGGATGGTTATGGATCTGCGCCGAAAGCAGAGCAGGATCGCGCCATCAATGCACGCCTGCAGGCAAACGAGGATTTCGTCAAGCTGCAGGTGACGAACGGAAAAATGTCCCAGACTGATGGCGATCATGTTCTTGGAATGTTGATGGATACTGCGGCCGGTAATCGCTTCCTTGAATATTTCCGGTCAGTAACGACGGGCGATTCACCGCAACCATCTACGGGCGGCGGAAATCGCGGGGAAGATCGCGGAAATGCTCTAAGGGCCGAGCTCCAAGCGCTGGAAGCAAAGAAGGGAACCGCAGATTGGAACCCAGCCGAACACGCACGAGTCATGGCTGAATATCAAAAGCACTATGGTGACTAGCACTTAACGCTTCCCGCGCTCGCGCACAATCGACGCGCATGCAACGGGAACGACCCGGAACCGGCCAAGGCTATCCATCACCGGACCCTTGGCCGGCTGGCTTTATCGGAACCGGAGCACCCCAAAAGTTTCAACTTTAATGAGGTTTTCCCATGGAACAGGCTCCAAATTGGTTCCGAGAAGTCATCAAAGATAAAATCACCATCATGTACCAGGCAAAGGGCGGTTATCTCGACGGTACCATGATGTCAGGTGATACGCAGGCAAACACCGTCAAGTTCCCTATTGCAGGGCGACTTGAGGCAAAGGAAATCACGGGATCGATACAGTTTGTCGAAGGCGGGAACGCCGATCTGAAAACTGTGCAAGTCACGATGAAAGACTTCGAAGCGTCTGCCTGGATTCTGTCGAAAGACAAATACAAGATGGGTCCGAGTGAGCAGGATGCAGTTGCCCGCCAATTGACGATGGCAATTAAGCGTCAGGCCGACAAAATCAAGCTCGGAGCTCTCGACGTTTTCACGCCTGGCACTCCCGATATTGGAACCGGTGCGGAAGTAATCGATATCACCTATCTCGAGCAGGCCCGCTCTGAAATTGCTGCGCAAGGCGAAATCGAAGAGGACGAATATTTCTGCCCGCTGCCCGAAATGTGGATGTCGCAGCTTCTTATGTACAAGGAGTTCTCGAAGGCGTCGTATGTCGGGCCAGAGAATGCACCATTCTCCAAGGTCATGCGCCAAAGGGCTCGAACTGTTCGTGATGTTCATTACTTCACCATGCCGGACGAGTACTTCAAGGGAGCCGACGGCAATTCGCTCGACGCATTCATGTGGGCGAAATCAGCGATGGGCGCGGAAACGCCGTGGAACAAGGAACAGCCCAGCTTTACGGTCCACTATGACCGCGAGGGTGATCCTCTGCTCGGCAAGGTCGGCATGGGTGGCGCTGCAATCGGCATTCAGCGCAAGGGTGTGAAGCGCCTTCGCTTCAAGAAAATCACCACGCCAGAACGTCCGGCAATCAAGACCGTTGCGGCTTAACCCGCCATTTCGGCGTCGGGCGAGTATCGCCCGGCGACTTCTCTCAAACACATGAGGTTTCGTCATGGCTTTCAAGATCCGCGCTCTGGCGCGATACAACACCGCCCCGGTCGATACCGGACGCAATTGCAATTTCTACTCCTACGCAACCGACGATGCGAAGGCGACGGTGTTGACCGCCGGCTATTTCAATGATGCGCGCAGCACATTGAAAGTGAACGACATCATCGATGCTGTCGCTGTCCACAACGGCACTGGTGCTTACGCCCGCCTGATTGTTACCGCGGTTCCTGGATCCGGCAACGTCACGGTCGCAGACACGGCCGGCGCATAATCCACACGCCGGCGGCTCTGTCGCCGGCGTTTCTCTTTTGCCGGGTGCACCATGGAAAACCAGCTCGTTGACAAACCGACCCTCATCAATCGTGCCCTGGTTCTGCACCTTGGCGAATCTGCGATTTATTCCATCGATGCAGAAGACGATCTTAGCGGATCCTGCGATGCTGCCTGGGACGAGGTGATTTCTCACTGTTTCGGTCTGCATGACTGGTCGTTTGCTCGCCGCACCACCAAGCTGGTCAAGATTTCTGCCACGCCTGAAAATGGTTGGGAATACGGCTTTGAGCTACCCGGTGACCGAATAGGACCGCCGCAAAAGCTTCTGCGCTCGATCCGTCCAGAAACGCCATTGCGAGATTACGACATCGAGGCGGGCAACGTCTATGCGAATGAACCCCACGTGTGGGGCCGATGCAAGGTGCTGGTTGATCCAGAATATTGGCCTGTCGATTGGCGCGTCGCCTTTTTGATAGCGCTTGGTTCCGCGCTTGCAAAGGCAGTCAACGAGGACACGGAAACCGCAGAGGAACTGAGGGTTAAAGCTTTCGGGACGCCCAGCCAGGAGGGCACCGGCGGCGCATTTGGCAGGCTCATCGCGCAGGATCGCGCTGCTGCTCCCATGCCTCGCTCACCGTGGGAATTTGATCCTCTGACTTCTGCACGTTGGGAGTGACGGCATGGTTTCACGTCCAGGACCGCGAAAGTCTTCCTGCAATTCCGGTGAGCTCGACAAGCTGATCGCAGGTCGTCCCGACATCAAACAGTATTACTCCGGGGGACTGAGGTTCAAGGGCATTGAGCCCGTTCCTCAATCTGGTTTCCGGCTGATGCCTGGTTCACTTGATGGTGGTCCGGTTCGTAAGGGGCTCGTATCGATTACGCCTGCGACTTCCGGAAATTCCCTTGGCCCGCATTCCTCGACGGCAACGGTTCACGAGCAGGGCTTTGCCGCCACATCAGTTTCAGGCGTCTATATCTCCGGACTTGCCGCAAATATTTCGTTCAACTTCTCAGTCGAGGTTGCGACTGGTGGCGTCTGGCAGGCGATAACGCCGCTGATGGGAGGCGGATTGTCGGCCGTTTCCCGCTTTGTTGCCTTCCCGCCCGGTCTGGCAAAAACCGCAATCGCGGTGCGCATCGTGGTTTATCCGATCGGGACCGGCACGTTCACGCTTGGCAGTGTGACCGCATTTTCAGAAACCGGCCCATCGGTTTATCCGCGTTATCGCCGCCTTTATGTTTCGAAGGACAACGGATATCAGTTCGCATTTGGTGCCGGGTTTTGCGACATCTGGAAAAACAAGACTTGGGTCGCGTGTGTATATCTGCCAGCGCTGACGGCTGTCATGCTGCCAGATATCGATTTTTACGCCGAGGCTTCGACGGTCGGCGTGTTTCATCCGAAACTGCAGACTATTCGCATTCGACGCGCAGGATCTGACTATGAATGGACGGTCGATCTCTGGCCGTATGAAGGCATTCCGGAAATCGATTATGGCGGGACTTACCCGAAAACCGACGATATCTGGGAAATCTTCATGCGATGGTCGGATAGCGATGCGACCTATTGCTATCTCAACCTCAAGGTTAATGGCGAAGATGCTGCATCAGTGCCGTTCCGTAATTCGGCGTCGGGTAGCATTGTGCCGATCAATGGCAACAGCACAGTTGCTAACTGGAACGACTTTGCCGCGAGGCTGGCTGTTGCCCTGAACGATCTGCCGTCGATCGATGGCGGCGTGACCGTCCAGAACAATGAACTGCCAGGCGGAAAGTCCTGGAAGCTGACAATCACTTTTGGCGGGGCTTCATCGGGCGAGCAATATGAGCTCGGCGCGCTTGTTGCCAATACGTCGGAAGTTTCCGCGCTGCCATCACATACGCAAATCGGCAAGACTGGCGGCGAGCCGATTATCAGTACTTCTCGCGGCTGGCCTGGAACTGCCGCACTGATGCAGGATCGATTGGGTTATGCGAACCTTGAGGGGCAGCCAAGTGCGCAGATCCTCAGTCAGCAGGGCGAATATTTCAACCTGAATATCAAGGCAACCGCAGACAATGCCGCTCGTCTTGATCGGTTGCGACCGCAAACGACCGAACAGCTCCTGCGCATCAAAGATTCGAAATACTTCCTCGCCTTCACGGATCTGGGGGCTTACTTCGCCACAAACCGCACCATTAGCCGGAATGAGCCGTTGAATTATGTTCTGGCTTCCGAAGTGGGCATTCGACCGAACACGGATCCGATCGATCTCGAGGGCTTGCTGTATTACGTTTCGAACAACGGGCAGATGATCCTTTCGCTCGTTTACGACGACGTCTCCACCAGCTTCAACGCCAATCCGGAAACGCTGTTATCTTCGCATCTGATCAAGGGCATCTTGCGGAACGCCCGACAGGTCGGGTCCACAGCGACGGATACAAACCGCATGTGGTTGCTGCGTGATGACGGCCGATTGCTATCCGCGAACGTAATTCGCAATCAGGATATCCTTGGGTTATGCGAATGGTTGTGCGCAGATAGCGGCAAAGTCCGCGAGATCGCGATCGACGGCTATAACGATCCGTGGATCTGCACTGATCGCGGCGGCGAGCTGCGCCACGAATATATGCAGGAAAACTTGCTGTTTCAGCAGGCGGTCAAGTCTACCACGGATCTTGCCGGCCGTGTTTCTGGCCTGCCATATCCGAACGGCACAACATTATGGTGTGAAGCTGATGGCTTCCTACTTGGCCCGTTTGTTTGTCAGGCCGGGGTGATCGATCTCGGCATGGCTTATTCTCAGGTGACCGTCGGCCGCTGGATCGCGCCGATCTATGAATCAATGCCCCATGTCCTCGTGCTGGACGATGACCGCATTTTGCGTCGGCCGGGTCGCATCCATACCGCTGAAATCAATGTCATTGACACCAACTCCTTGGCCGTCGGTGCAAATAACCGTCGGGTCAAAGACGTAGAGTGGTTGGAAACGAGTGATCCTGCCGACGCTCCGCTGCCCCGCAAGACCAAGAAGGTCAAAGTTACGGGAATAAAGGGCCACGCGGTCGATACCACTCTTGTCATAACGCAAGTGCGGCCTGGATACCTGCAGGTGCGCGATTACTCGACGGGGGAAAAGCTGTAATGGCAATGATCTTCACGGGCCTGGCTTCTCTGTTGGGTGGCGGCGCTGCCGCCGGTACCGGTGCCGCTGCAGGGGCGGCAGCGGGCGCAACTGCGGGGATCAGCGCCGGCGGTTTGATTTCCACGATCCTGCAGGGAACGGCAACTGTTCTTGGCGTTGCATCTGCATTTTCTGCAGGCGCTGCAGAAGAGGATGCGTTGAAGGCGCAGGCGATCGATGCCGAGCGCGAACAGGCCGTTCAGAACCTGCAGGGGATCGAGCGGCGAGGGTCAATCAAAGCGGCGATGCGAGACGCGCAAGGCGCAATTGATAGCGCATATGCTTCGTCCGGTCTGGATCTGTCGTTCGGCACCGCCGCCCAGGCCAAGCAAGAGGCCTATCGCGAGGCGGATATGATGACGACAACGAACACCGGCACTGAGCTCGGCAACGGCGCGCGCCTCATGGAACGTGCGGCGAACTATCGAAATGCAGCCAAGCGCGCTCGTCGAGCTGGCATTGTACAGGGTCTTACGGCAGGCATTGGTGGCGCTGCCGATATTGCAAGGCGGTACTGATGGCAAACCAACGTCGCGAAGTTGTCAACTATCAGAAACTGACCGGGCGGGCCATTCTATCGGATGGCCTTCTTGGTGTTGCGCGCGAGGGCGGAGATCTCGAGCGAAAAGTCGCCGAGGGATTTTTCCGTCTTGCTGGTGTCGCCGGCCAGATCGCCAATGAATACGCTGAGGTCGACGGCGCACGTGCGGGTCGTGCTGCAGCTTTGGCAGGTGGTCCAGGTGCGGCAACTGTGTCCGGACAAGTCGATCCGGCAAGCGCGGGCGGTCCCGTCGGGGGTAGCTTTGAACTTTCAGCTAATTTCACCGGTAGCAAATCCGCACCCGGAGAGATTGAGGCTTACGTTCGGTCAGCAGCCCAGAAACGCGGCATAAATCCGGATCATGCTGTTCGTGTCGCAAAATCTGAAGGTGGGTTGAACGGCTTTGTTCAAAGCGGTGTGACGAAAAATGGTCGTCGTGAACCTTCATTTGGTCCGTTCCAACTCCTGGTTGGAGGTGGGAATACAGGGTTCCCGGAAGGGCTCGGAAATCGTTTTGAGGCAGAAACTGGCCTGAGAGCGAGCGATCCGGCAAACCTTTTCAAGACTATCGATTATGCCCTCGATGAGGCGAGCAAAAAAGGCTGGGGGCAGTGGTATGGTGCAAAGGCGGTCGGGATCGGAAACTGGGACGGCATAGGCAGGCAAGCCGGTGTTGACCCGATCCAGACCGGGGCCACACCGCCGACGGGGGTTTCGCCGGCTGTTGCGCGTTCTGTCGCCGCGCCTGGTGTTGTGCCTGCAATACCGCAGCCGAAAGGGCTTGTCGAAAAGGGCAATATAGATTTGCAGAACCGACCGGTTGTCAAAAATCAGGATGGTTCAATAAGTACGGTTCGCTCGATCTCGATCAACGAGGACGGAACTGAAATCCTAATCCCGACCGTTTCGCCCGACGGAAAGGTTTTGTCCGATGAGAAAGCTGTCGAGCTCTATCATCAGACCGGAAAACATCTGGGAAAGTTTAAAGACGCTAAAGAGGCTGATGCCTATGCCGAAACACTGCATAGAGACCAGGAACGGCAGTATTATAATCCGCAGGGCAACGTAAACATTACTCCAGGCAAGCGGGGCGGCTTTCAGCCGACAAACAGCAGTTCGATCTATGGGCGGGCATATGATGCTGCCGGCACGAAAACCTATCTGCAGCAACTCGATACGACCATGCGGTCGGATATCTTCAACGTTTATATGGCCACGAAGGATGATCCGGTCGCGCTGCAAAGCAAACTTAATGATCTTAAAAAGCTGCAGCTTGAGGATCATGTATTCGACGAAATCCGACCGGAATACGAAAACGCGTTCGCTCGAATGACGCAACCTTATATCGAGCAAGCGATCCGCGATAAGGAAACGCGGAAGGAGCAGCAAAATCGGGCTGAGTTCTTGTCCCGGACTTCAGAGCTCGAAACCGATGTGCAGCGCCGAATTGCATCTGTCTCTGCAGATAATCCCGGTGCGGTCGATGCTGTCCAATCGGCACAGACAGCGATCGACGACCATTTCGATGCGGCAGTCACGCTTGGTGTGATGTCGGCCGACGATGCAGCGAAGGCTAAAATTACCAGCCGACGCGCGACGGCCGTCGGCTTCTATTTGCGCCAGGCTGAAAACCTTCCATCGGACAAGGTTGCCGCTCTCCGGAAAACCATGCAGACGGATTTCGCCGCCGGTGGCCTTGACGGCCTCGATGGTGACGGCTGGGAAATCCTCGATGCCAAACTGGATGCTCTCGAGCGTTCAAAGCGTGTTGAGGATAATCAGGCCAAAACCGCACTTACCAAGCGGGGAAACGATTTCGTCGAACGGTTGGCGGCCGGGTTTGAGGTCGACGAAGCGGCTTTTGCGAAATTCAAGCTTGATGCTTCTACGGCTACCGGCGGGCAGGCCATTGTCGATGAGACTGTTGCGAAGATCGATCTTGCCCACAAACTCGGGGGCTTGCCGATCAAGGATGCCCAGGCGAAGGTTATGCAATTGCGCCGTGATCTGGGCTCGAACCCAACCGATGCCCAGCTGCGCACTTATGGTTACGCGAGTGATTTCGTCGAAGCCAAGGCCAAGCTACTGGCCGATGATCCCGTCGCATTTGTGCAGAATGCTGATCCTACCGTCCGCGCGGCTTGGAACGAGGTATCAGCAGACAATCCGGCAAGTTTTGAGAAGGCCGTTTCTGCCACCGTCGCCGCGCAGGAACGGCTTGGGGTTGTCTCGCCGAAAATACTGCCAAAGTCTGTCGCACAGGCGGCGGTGTCGCAGTTCAACAATGCAAAGCTCGAGGACAACGATCGGATCGCCGGCGTTACCAATCTGATGTTTGCGACTGAGGATCGCGCGCAGCGTCGCGCAATTTTCGATCAGATGGTCGGCGCCGGCCTGGACGGTTTTACGGAAGGTGCTTTCAACGCGCTCGATCGCGGAGATCCGGAGGCCGCTCGTCGGCTCTTCCAGGCTGCGATGCTCGATCCGGATAAACAGCCTGGCACACTCTCCGTCAAGCCATCTGAGATCGACGACGAAATTCAGGCCAACATCATGGCCGATGGCAAGATCGGCGATATTTATTATGGCCTGTCGGGCGGGACGGCGCAGAATTATTTGCTTGCAGAGCGTGACGCAAAACTGATGAAGCGCTCTGTACAGATGCGTTTGCGTGCCGGTCAGGATGTAAATGCCGCTGTTGCCGGTGTCGCACGTGATCTTTACGGCGACGTTGTTCCGATCCAGCGCAACGGATCTGTCAACGCCGAGATCCTTTTGCCCCGCGATCGTGATCCGGCTGATGTCATGGCTGGCCTCAATGAAATGAAATCGCGTGTGCGCAGTGCCCTCGAAGCTGCCGTCTCGACACCTGCAGGCGTCAAGGTTTCGGACGGGGGCCGTGCCATCCATGATGCAGTTACGAAAAATCACATTGCCAGCATATTGGATGAGGGCGTTTTCCGCAGCGCTGGCGATGGTTTCGTTTTCATCGATAGTTATAGCGGCCTGGCTGTTCCCGGAAAGGATGGCAAGCCACTTCTGTTTTCGCTCGAGGACGTCACATCATCCGGACGCGCGGCACTTGAAGCCCGTAAATCGTCTGATCCGATCGGTGATTTGAATGAATGGCGGGCCGGACAATGATGGGATTTCGCGCAACTCCGTCCTTCAATACACTTTCTCCTGGTCAGATGGTCCAGGATGCTTATGCGCAGCCCATGGGCATTGGCAGCACATTTCTGGATCAGCTCGGCGGAGGGGCGCTCGAAAGCTACGGCCTCGGCACATTCTTGCGGGGAAGTTCGCTGCCAATGACCGCTCCGCTCGAAAAGCAGTCCGTCTATACCGGTCGCACAATTGGCGGGTTGCAGGAACAACGATTTGAGACCGATGAAGAATTTTCCGCCCGGCGCAAAGCGGCAGGGGCGATGACGCAGGACGAATATATCGCTTCGCCCTACTATCGTAACAACATTCCTTACGATGCTGGCATGACGCGCGATCGTGCTGCGACACTTGCCGCCTGGGATGACGCAAAGAAAGTCCGTCAATTTTATGCGGAAAAGCGTCCGGTTACGTCTTTCTTTGGCAATCTGGCAGGCCAAGCACTCGACCCTATCAACTATATTCCCGTTGCTGGCCCTTTGGTGAAGGGCGCTGCAGCTGCAAAGTTCGGTCGCGTTGGAGGCGCTGCACTTGCTGGTTCGCTTGATGCTGCGACTAACACGGCGGTTTTCGGTCTGGCGACGGCTGACGCGCGCGCGGATCTGGGTGATGACGTTTCATGGCAGGCGATGACAACTGACATCGCAATGGCGGCTCTTATCGGGGGTGCATTTGGTGCCGTCGGTGGCGTCCTCGGTCGCCGTGCAGATGCGAGGTTGGAAGCCGCGACGAAAGAGCAGCTTTCGACTTTGCGCAATGTGCAGGAAGCGCGCATTGCTCTCAATGAGGCCATTGACGGCCTGCTGACGGAAGGGGAGGTAAAACTATCTCCCAACGCAATTGAGCCTCTTGCCCGTGTGACGGATGAGGTTGCGCCGCGTGTTGCGATAGATTCTATCGCGCGTAATCTGGAGCCTGCGACCTTCGAACGTCTAGACGCTCTTGATCGGACATTTGAAATCAATTCTGCTGAAATTGCGCGTCTGACCTCTCTTTCAATCGATAATGAGCGGTTTGGTCCAACTCGCGCGGCCATGATCGAGGCTGAGCGTCTCGCGGAACGGTTGGAAAAAGCGGAAGCCAATGTTGCAAAGGCTGGCTCTGACAAGGAGCGTGCCGCCGCCGTCCAGAGACGCGACGCTATCAGGACGGATCTGCGCGAACGACTGTCATTGATCGACGACAATGTTGTTCGAGAAATCGAAACGATTGATGAAAGCCTGCGCGCGCGTCGATCAGCGAATGAGCCGGTTTCACGGGAACGAATGGAACTGCAGCAGCGCGTCGAGCAGCTGCAGGCTGATGCCCGAAAAGCCTATTGGGCCGATGCTACGGAAAATTTCAACCGGATTTCGTCACCTGTCGACGATGTGGATCCTGCGGTGAATCAGTCTGCTACGCCGGTGACTGAGTTGGCTGCGCCTGGCACCCGGATCACTCGTCCTGCAGTCAGCGCCATTGATGTTTCGCGCCCACGCCCGGAACCGATCCCCGACGGGCGATCCCAGGCGGAAAACTCTGTCGGCCGACCGGACGATTATCGTGCGCTTGCCGAGCAGTACCGTGTTGATCCAGCAAATGGTTCATTCGTCGAGGAAGCCGATATCGCCCAGCTTGAATTTGAAGGGCGTTTGACGGAGGCCGACAAGGCCGCAATCGCTGCAGCACAATCAACCTTTGATGACGGGGCCGCTTATGGCGAAGCGCTCAAGGCCGCCGTTGCCTGTTTGATCTGAGGTTTTCCCATGGCAAAAAAATACACTCCGGACGCTGGATGCTTCAATGCGGCCAACAAGGCGTCTGGTGAGCGCCTGACAAAAGACGAGATCAATGATGCATTCCAGCGCATCGCAGATTATCGCGACCGCCTTCGCACGGAAGGCAACACCGACGGCATGGCCGACAAGCTTCGCAGCTTTGCCGAACGCGAAGCCGAGCGCACGAGGGTGGCTGCGGCGATGCAGCGTAGGCATACAGCGCTGAACATTATCGTGCGCGACAAGCTTGAAGATTCGATCGACAGTTTGATGGCGCAAGGGCTGTCACCTCGGCAGGCGCTTCTTTCTGTCATCGAGGGAACGCAGGCAGGCATCGAAGGTGGTCGCGTTTCGGTGGCCGCTCTCAATCAGGCTTATGAGGCCCGTTATCTCGGCGCTATGTTTGCCGAGCTGCAGGCGAACAAACCCGAGCTCATTCACATGTTGTCAGATCCACGCTTTGACGCTGACATCATGCGCGAAATGTCTGAGCTCAAGCAAAATGGAAAGCCGGGCATAACCGGCAATAAAGATGCGCAATATGCTGCAAAGGTCTTTGCATCCTATGCCGAAATGGCTCGTACGGATCTGAACAAGCTTGGTGCGTCGATCGGCAAACTGGAAGGCTGGGCCGGTGCTCAAACGCATGACGATGTGAAGATGATTGCCGCCGGCAAGGATGCGTGGGTTTCTTCGGTTCGTGGCAAGCTAGATCTCGATCGCACGTTCCCGGATGCTGCCAGCGAGATCGAAGTCATCGATGCGCTTGGCGACATTTACGACACGATCATCACCGGATTTTCCAACAAGACAACTGCAGCCGAGAAGGGACAGCGTGTCAATCCAGCGAACCTTGCCAAGTCTCTCGGAAAGTCGCGTGTGCTGCATTTCCGCGATGCAGACGCTGCATTGGCATATCGTGACGAATTTGGCATGGGGAATACTGTCTCCGGAATGTTCGCTCATTTGCGCAGCGCGGCCCGTACAGCGGCAAATATGGATGCGTTGGGGCCGAACCCCGAAGTGATGTTCGCGAGCCTTGCAGACGGCATGAAGCGGAAAATTAAAGACGATCCGAAAATATCTGATGCTGACAAGGTGAAACAGATCAACGGCCTGAATGCAGAAGCCGGGCCGCTTCGCCAGGCGATCGAGATCTCGACCGGGCTTGCGTCTCGTCCGGTCAATGTGACGGCCGCGAAAATCAGCGCAGATATTCGCGCCGGCCTTTCCATGGCAAAGCTTGGCGGCGCGACGATCTCGTCGCTTTCCGATCTGCCCGTCTCAGCGGTCTCTTCGATGTTTCGTGGTTCCGGTTTCTGGCAGGGTCTCTTTCGGCAGGTTGACGGTATCCTGAAAGGTCGGCCGAAAGGCGAGCAGGCAGAGATCTCTTATCTGCTTGGCGAGGGATTCGACGGCATGATCGGCCATATCGTTTCGCCGGCCGCAGCAAATGATAGTCCGGTTGGCAAGCTTTCCGCGCTGCAGGAGAAATATTTCCGTTGGAACGGCTTGTCCTGGTGGACCGATGTGAACCGCGCAACTGCCGGGCGTGTCATCGCGGCCGAGATGGGTATGCGTGCGAAAAGCGCCTTCGCGGATCTTCCGGATCGATATCGTCATGTTCTAGGTCTTCACGGGATCGACCAGGCGAAATGGGATGCCATTCGCCAGGCGAATTTCCGGGAAGGCAACGGTAGCGTATATGTGACGCCTGATCGTATTCGTCTCCTTGATGACGCTGCTATCGAGCCTCTCGCGGCTGATCGCATCGCGGCCGCGCGCCTTGCCACGAAACTTGATGAGGCCAAATCAGATTCGACCAGGCAGAAGCGCCAGGCGGAGTTCGACGAGCGGCGCGCGGATATCATTTCAGATGCTCGCCGGGATCTCGAGCTTTCGGTACTGCGCTTTGTCGCTGATGAGACCAGTTACAGTGTCGTCGAAGTCGATCCCCGCACTCGCCGCACGATGACACAAGGCTATCGGCCGGGAACCTTCGGTGGCGAGGCAATGCGTTTTATCGGCCAGTTCAAGGGCTTCCCAGTTTCCTTCACGCAGCGCGTTATAGGGCGTGCGCTCTATGGGCAGCGCAAGGATGCCTCGTTTCTTGAGAAGGGCGCTCATATAGGTTCGTTGCTCGCCGGCATGACGATGGCGGGGTATATGGTCATTGCGATGAAGGACGCAGCGCGAGGATATTGGCCACCGCGAGATCCCTTCGATTACAAGACAATCCTTGCGGCGCTGGCGCAGGGCGGCGCGGCCGGCCTGTACGGTGATTTCCTTTTCGCTCAGAAAAACCGGTTTGGCGGCGGCGTGCTTGAATCGATTGCCGGCCCGACGATCGGGGAGGCGGCGCAGCTGACTGAGAACCTGTTGAGTTTGCGCGATGCCGCTGCCGGAAAACTGACAGGAAATGAGGCGAAAGCACCATGGGCGCAGATGTTTAGCCAGGCGGTGAATAATACGCCAATGGCGAACCTCTTCTATGTTCGGCCGGCGCTGGACTATCTTTTCCTCAATTCGATCAGAGAATCTCTGTCGCCTGGTTACCTCAAGCGACAGACAAAGCGGCGGATGGAAGATTACGGGCAACGCCGCCTTATTCCAGATCAAGCCCTGCGCTGACAGGTTGTCGGCAATTAACGTCGCTCCCAATCGGTGAAAATCGGCAGAAACCAACGTGGGGTCTGCCGACATGCCTAATCCTTATCCGCTTCCTCGTGAAACTCGCGAAACTCAGGTACTTGTTGGCGACGGTGTCAGCACCACTTTCGGCCCGTTTACCTGGAAGATTTTTGACATCGAGGATGTGGCCGTTCTAACCAAGGCGGCGGGACAGTCCAATTGGGCG
The DNA here is from genome assembly GCF_029909865.1 of Ochrobactrum sp. 19YEA23. Lineage (NCBI taxonomy): Bacteria > Pseudomonadati > Pseudomonadota > Alphaproteobacteria > Hyphomicrobiales > Brucellaceae > Ochrobactrum > Ochrobactrum sp. 19YEA23. The sequence continues at coordinate 1,168,391 of NZ_JASAMQ010000001.1, forward strand.
ACAACCGACGTTGTTGTCATCAAAACAGATCCTGTTGCAGCGTTCTCCACTTTCACGGTCACATTTCCTGCGCCGCTCGCCACCACGACAGAATATGTTGTTCTGGGCGACCGGCTTCACAAGCGGTCAACGGATCTGTTTCGCGGCGGCACCATCATCAGCAATGAGCTGGAAAAGGAGATTTCGAAACAGGGCGTGGTGCTGCAGGAGCTCCGCCGCGACGCCAATCGCACAATCACATTTCCACCGGATTTTCAGGGGGAGCGCACGCTGCCGAGCTACGGTCCCGGCCGAGCGATAATTTGGGATGCTGATGCAGAGCGACTTACCAATGGTCCGAATGCTGAGGATATTGCAGCGGCAGAGCAGAATGCAGAACGCGCCGAAGAAGCCGCACAACGTGCAGAAGATGCGGCAGCTACGATCAACTTACCATCCATTGACCCGGGCGATGCCGGCCAAATACTAACCGTAAAGGATGATGGTTCCGGATATGAGTTCAGGCGCGCACCAATAAGCGTTGCAAGTCGGTTGCTTTTAAAAGATGTGCCGGTTTTCTTTGGCGCTATAAATTTGCTCGAGCCCGGAAGAGAGGGCCTGTTCGTTCTAAAGGCAGGTATTGCCGCCGATGACGATCCGATGGAAGGTGTATTAGTTAAAAGTAATACACCGGGTTACTACTGGAGGCGGGTATTTGATGGTCCTGTTGATGTGCGTTGGTTTGGGGCTCGTCTGGATGGAAGTTTCGATGACACTTTAAACGTACAGGCAGCTCTCGACTTTCACGGGCATGCTGTAGTTCCGTTCACCACAGAGGGGATCATACTTGACGGGCTCACCCTTAAAACCGGCTTCATATTGGAAGGGGGGCAAGGAATCTATAAAGGCGCTGTTTCTGACGCTACAGCCAAAGAGAAAGTGACTGTGCGTTTTTCAGGCGCATCAGCGATTAACATTCGTTCCTGGACATTTGGCGCTCGCGCGACTTTACGTGGATTTCAATTCGTTGGTACTGCTTCGTCGACTGGATCTGCGGTACTTTTGAAGACCAGCTTGCAGCCGATCATGGGAGTACATCTCGAGGATCTGGATTTTAACAACTGTTACAACGCCATCCATGATGAAGTGCATTCGACTAACTGGAGCCAGATGGTCTCGGCAGTTCGTATCGCTTGTTATTTCCCTCGGAACATGCAGATCCGAAACAGGCGTTCGCAAGGTTTCATGAAGTTCGAAGATATCCGCATTGATTACGTCTCGAACACTGGCGCGATTAACTGGGATGGTGCTCGATTCGAAGAGATTGGAGGCCTGGAACTGATACGCTTTGACGTTCTTGGTTTGGGCAATGATACGACTTTCCGAAGCGGAGCATACGGCTTGGTCGTGACCGGAAATACATTGCGGTCGAGCGTTTGGCTCGACAGAGTGTTGATGGATAGCCTGAATTCGAATGGCCTACTCATAAATGGAATATTCAATGTCCAAGGCCAATGTGTTTCAGCTGGCCTATGTTATGGAAACTCGATAACTCTGCAGGCTTGTGACTTTATTAGCCTAGACAACGTGACAGTTTACGGAGCAAAACCGATTGCTGGTGCTCCGTCTGGCGTTCAAGGCTTGCGTGTTGCATCCTGTGAGAATGGTGCGATTAGCAATCTCATGATTAAGGACGTTAAAGGGCACGGTTATGTGCTCAATAGCAGCCACTTTATACGAGCTTCCGGCGGCGTAATAAGAGATAACGTTGGGACCGGTATTCTTGAAGCTGGAACTTCTGATTTTAACGTCAATTCCAATTTGGCTGTTCTTTCGAATACTGCATCATTGACGCAGGTGGGAGCTCAGTCTGCTACTGTCAGCTGGACACCAAATTCAGGAACGTTTACCGCCCAAACTGTCGGAGCAGCTTCAATAGCTTAAAGAAGTGATGCGAACTTTATTTTTCCTTCGCTGGTGAATATAGTTCAACCGACTTTGGAGGCGGAGAGGGCATTTGAAAAATACAGAATTTGCAACGACGCTTCGCGGCATTGCTGCTCTTTGCGTGATTATTTCCCACTATTTTGGTCTCTTCTGGGTGAATCAGGCCGCTGTTTCTGAGCTTATCCGATCGCCGGCGGTTGATGGGCTTTGGTTGCCTTCTTATTTGATGTGGCTTCACCCTCATCCTTTGTTCAATTGGGGAGCGTTTGGTGTCGCGCTGTTCTTCTTGGTCAGTGGTTTCGTGATACCCTATTCATTGGAGAGATCATCGAGACTTCAATTTATAATAGGCAGAATATTTCGAATTATGCCGGTCTATGCTGCCGGTTTCAGTATTACAATAATATCTATTTTTGTATCGGTTAAGTACTTTGATGCGCAATGGCCATTTACCGCCAAGCAGGTTTTCATTCATTACATTCCCGGCATCCGAGATATCCTGAATTCCGTTAATATTGATGGGATCGTATGGACCTTGGAAACCGAAATGAAATTCTATTTCATTTGTCTGCTTGGGGTATCGGCTTTACAGCGGCGGTCGTTGGCGTTCTTTGTTATCCCTTTTGCCGTGGCGTTAATATCTTTTCTTCTGATTCATAATGTTTCGAAAGTGTATGAAAATGGAAACTATTCGGCATATTGGTTGATGATGGCCCTTATAGATTCAGCGCCCTATCTAGTATTCATGTTCATTGGTTCAGTGTTCCACTATGCCTATAACAATTACATCAATGCCGAACGCTCAATTTTCTTGGTAGCTTCTCTATTCGTATTGCATCTTGTGATTATGTGGTCAGGACCGTTCAGTAGCCGCCTCATTTCATCTCCGAATTATGGCTTGGCGATACTGATTTTTGCGTTTGCGATGAGCTTTCCAAACCTTTTCAGATCATCAAAAATCGGGGATTTTTTCGCCCGTATTAGCTATCCGCTTTATGCAATCCACGGTATCGCTGGCTATGTGATGCTTCGCATTTTGCTTGATTGGCACGTTCCGGCATGGGCATGTCTCATTATCGTTACCGGCTCTGCAATAGTCTCGGCTTGGGTTATACACTTCGCCATTGAAAAGCCGGGTATCAAAATCGGAAAGATAATCGCAAAGCGATTTAAGCCTCGGGGACCGTCTACGCCAGTTTTCAAGGATTCTGACAAAGTTCCACTGCCAGCTGAATAGCAATTTCCAATTAACGGGCCGGTTACCGTCTTACTCTTTGCCATGGTTTTTCCGATTGGAGATCGGCTGTGGCAAAGCAAAATTTCGTCGCGTGTCTGAATGAGACGCTTTCCCATGAAGGTGGCTGGGCTGACAATCCGAAGGATCCGGGCGGCGCGACCATGAAGGGTATCACGCTGGCGACGCTCCGGCGCTGGAAACCCAAAGCGACGAAAGCCGATCTTCGAGCCATTTCAGACGAAATGCTGCAGAAGATCTATCGGGCTGATTATTGGAGCCCTGTAAGGGGCGATACGCTCGCTCCCGGCGTAGATCTCGCAACCTTTGACTATTCCGTCAATTCTGGCCCAGGAACGGCGTGGAAAGCGTTGGAGAAGGTTTTGGGCGGTCCTGATCATGAAACCGTCAAAAAACTCTGCGCGCGCCGGTTGTCGAGCTATCAGCTTTTCAAGCACTGGAAAGAGTTTGGCAAAGGCTGGACGCGACGTATTGCTGCGATCGAAGCCAAAGGCGTGGCTTGGGCGCTCGCTGCGAAAACCTATACGTCAACGCCCGTCAAAGAAGTTCTCAGGGATGAGGCCGTCAAGGCAAAAGCAGTATCTAACCGGCAGGCGGGCGGCGCGACCGGCGGCGCAGCTGCGGGTAGTGGCGCGGCAATGACGCCAGAGCAGGCTGACCAGATCGCAAACTGGATCCTCGGTGGTGTTGTTGTGGCTGGCTTTGCGCTGCTCGCTTACCTGGTGATCCGCGCAATTATCAACAAGAATCGGGCTGATGCCTACGTGCGGGAGGCGCAAGCCCTGTGAGCGCATTGACGGGAATGCTGATCGGTATTGCTGCCAAAGTAGGAGCGCCGCTTGTCAAAGAAGTGCTGCAGCGCCAGCTTGGCGGCGCGGCTGGCGATGTCGCGGGAAGTGTCATCGATATGATCGCCGGCAAGCTCGGCGTCGAGGTCGATGATCTCCCTATGCAGAATCCCGACGAGCTCGGCAATGCGATCAAAGAGGTCGAGCGCGATAATGCTGACGTTCTGCGCATCAACCTGGAAAGCCAGCGCGAAACCTCGCGCCTGCTGCTTGCGCCGTTGGAAGCAAAGCAACCGACCTGGACGTGGGCATGGTTGCCGGCTTGGCAGTGGTTTCTTTTGTTCGCCTGGTTTTGGCGCATTGTGCTCGCGCCGACGGTGAACGGTGCTTTGAATGCAAATGTCGAGCTCGTGCCACTCTCAGATCTTGCTTGGATCACGACGGTTTACATGGGCCTGCATATGGGCGGCAACACGGCAAAGAGCTTCTTTCAGGCACGGTGGGGGAAATGATCGATTTGCACGACCTGGTGACGAAAATGCCGATTGCCAAGTGGTCGATTATCCTGGTGTTCAGCCTAGTGGGTGCGATCATGCAACGTGATATGACGTGGACGGGAAGAATGATTACTTTTTCTATAGGTATCGCGGCCGCTGTCGTGTTCGCCGAGCCGGTCAGGTTATTGCTTTCCCTTGATGCTGGTTGGAGTGATGCATTGTCTGCTGTCTTGGCGATGACCGGCAGAAATTGGGCGGCCTATTTCGTTCGCGCCACAGGCGACCCGACGAAAGCCGCGCGGGAAATTATCGAAATATGGCGCAACCGACGATAAGTTGCGTATCGTGCGCTGTTGTGCGACATTGGTAGCGAGTACTCGTGTAACCTATTGATATTATTATATTTACCCATGATTTGGGATCAGGGGGTCGGAGGTTCGAATCCTCTCGCTCCGACCATTTTTCCCCCACCATGATTGATATAAAAAACCGAGCTATCCTGTGCTTGGCTTGAACCGCGCGTCTTTATCGCGTTGACATGGATTGGTGGGTCTACTATTGCCTTGTTGAAATTCAGAGCCTCCCACGGGGCGGCAAGAAGCATAGTCCAAGGTTCTTCAAATGGTTGCACGCATTTTCCGTCCAGCTAAGACTGCCATGCAGTCCGGTCAGGCCAAGACAGATCAATGGATCCTCGAATACGAGCCGGAAAGCCCGCGCAAGGTCGAGCCATTGATGGGCTACACGTCGTCAGGCGACATGAGAAGCCAGATTCGCCTCGCATTCGATAGCCAGGAAGACGCTATCGCTTATGCAAAGCGCTATGGCATTGCCTATCGCGTTGCCGAGCCGAATGAGCCGAAGCGCCGTAAAGTGTCCTATTCGGATAATTTCCGCTTCGACCGCACGATACCCTGGACGCATTGACAGCTTCCCCGGCCTGGCAATTCGCGCTAAGGCCGGAATACGACGCCCGGGTTTCCACGAAACCCGGAGCGCTGCAAATGTCGCCGATTTTTAAAAGACGTGGTCCCGTAGCTCAGCTGGATAGAGCACCGGCCTTCTAAGCCGTAGGTCGCAGGTTCGAATCCTGCCGGGATCGCCACTTTTTCAATAACTTAGCTTCATCAAATTGCGAAAGTTCCAACTCGATAATTTTCGAGTTCCAACTTTTCTTCATCATTTGTTCTGATCGCGCATTCTCTGGCGTGCCCGGACATGCGAGTCGGTTTGTGGTCCTCAGGACTTGGAATACCGCGAAGTGGGAATCGCGCTTAAAGGCGCGGGTACTCTCACGGGAAAGATTTTATGAGATTCCTTTTTCTAATTATATCGCTCGCTATTGTTCTTCTCACTCCGATTGCCTATGCGGCGACGGACGTTCAAGCCGATGGGTGTATTATCGCTCCTCCGCAGAAATGTTGTCCCAATCCAGAAAAGCCTGATGCGCTTATTTGTTTTCCATATACGGGCAGAACGTAAGCCAAGCTAAATCCTTGCGGCGATAGTAAACTCCGCACTATTCGGTGGATATAGCCCGATTGTCTTTCTTGTTTGCAGCTTTTGCGCGTATTTCAGCAAAGCTTAAATAAATGAAAGAGGAGAGGGTATGCGTTATATTCCAACGGCGGTGGCCGGGTTTGTGGGTTTGGTCGTGCTCAGCATTATTCTGGGTTCGTGGTACACGATCGACGAAGGTGAGCGCGGCGTTATTCTGCGCTATGGCGCAGTGGCTGGCGTCGCGCAGCCGGGGCTGGGGTTCAAGGTTCCGATGATCGATACGATTGTGCGGGTTTCGGTGCAGTCGAAAGCGGCGATCTATAACCAGATGGAAGCCTATAGCCGCGACCAGCAACCGGCGACGATGAATCTGTCGGTCAACTATCGCATTCCGCCGGATCGCGTCGAGGAAGTCTACGCCAATTATGGCGGCGAGGACGGTCTGCTCTCGCGTCTGGTGGAGCGTCGCGTTTTCGAGGAAAGCAAGACGGTGTTTGGCAAATTCAACGCCGTGACCGCCATTCAGGAGCGTAGCCGTCTCAATCAGGAGATTGCAGAAGCCATCCAGAACAGCGTGCGGGGGCCGGTTGTCGTCGATAGCGTCCAGATTGAGAATATCGATTTCTCGGATGCCTATGAGCAGTCCATTGAGCAGCGCATGCTGGCGGAGGTGGAAGTACAGCGCTTGCGCCAGAACGCCGAGCGCGAAAAGGTGCAGGCCGAAATCACCGTGACGCAGGCCAAGGCACAAGCCGATGCCCGCCGTGCGGAAGCAGAGGCGCAAGCCGATGCGGTGCGTCTTCAGGCTGAAGCGGATTCGGAAGCCATCCGCCTGCGCGGCGAGGCAGAGGCAACCGCGATCAAGGCACGCGGCGATGCGCTGCGGGACAATCCGGGTCTGGTATCGTTGACCCAGGCGGAACGGTGGAACGGGCAGCTGCCTTCGACCATGTTGCCAAATAGCTCGATCCCGATGTTGAACCTTAATCCGCAGACGGTATCGGAATAAATTAAAATGGCGGGGTTTTGTCCCGCCATTTTCTTTATCTTACCGCGGCTCGTTGCCACGCGGGCGGATATAGGCCCGCGGGCCATGATTGCCGGGGCGACCACCGTGCCAGCCCGGACGATCCCAGTGGCGGTTACGATAACGGTAATCCGGGCGTCCGCCCCAGTGACCGCGACGATAATAGTAATCATCGCGGTCGTTGAGCGCAGAGCCGATTGCCACGCCGGCGATCAGCGGGATGCCGATGAGGGCTGCATTACGTCCGAAATCATTGGAATAGCCGTTGCCAACCGTTCCTTCCTGAAATGCGATATAGCGTGACGACGACCAGCCGTGGGTCGCACCATAGCTCACCTGACACCAGCCATACCCCGAGGTGCAGCCATGCACCGTCACAGGAGCGCCGCCCGGAATAGCGCCCATGGAAGGATAGCCGGTACTTGGTCCGGTACGGATATTGAGATTGGCAGTGGAGATTGCATTAGCGGCCTGCGCCGCGCCTGCCGACAAGACCCCCACTACGACGAGAGCAGCTTTCAAAGCGAGTTTCATCGAACATCTCCCTGAGTGAACGCGATGAATGACGATAATCTTTTATAAAACGAAGGTGACGGATGAAAGTTCCTCTTTTGATCTTGGTAAATAGCTGAAATGCAGCAGACCAAGCGGAGGATTAGTTTGCAAGCAAATGAAAAAAGCGCCGGACGATCCGGCGCTTTGGCTTGACTGTTTCTCTGTTCGTTTCGACTTAGCGTTTACAACGCGCAACGTAAATCTGGCCACGACTGTTGCGATATTGGCAATTGCCATTGCGCAGCTCACGCACCAGCAGACCGCCGAGGGCACCAGCACCCGCACCGATCAGGGCGCCGCGTCCGCCACCGGCGATGCCGCCGATAATGGCGCCTGCGCCAGTACCTATAGAAAGATCTTTTTCAGTGGTGGTGCAGCCCGAAATTGCCATCAGCGCCACCAATCCAAGTGCTACTTTCCGCATTTCTCTCTCCTCCATGAACCCGATAATGCAATAAGAACGATTCGCATTGAAATCGGTTGCTTGAAATTAAAGGAGAATTTGCAGAGAAAACAGTCACTAACGGCGATAACGCAAAATGACTGCAATCGCCAGAACGGCCAGGCCGATGGCGATGACACCCTGAATAATGAAAACCGCATTCATCATGATATTGTCCTTCAGCGCCGGTGGCGTGCTTAATCAAGCCACCGCGCATAGTGTGCCACTCGCAGCGCTTTCAGCAAAGTGAGAAGCGCTGAGGATTGGTCAGATGGCTGCAAAGCCCTTTTCAAGATCGGCGATGATATCCGCTACATCTTCCAGACCGATCTGGAGACGGATAACCGGACCCGAATAGTTGCCCTTGGCAATCAGGCGATCGGCAACACGCACTTGCAGCGCAAGGCTCTCGTAACCGCCCCATGAATAGCCGAGACCGAAAATCTCCAGCGCGTTGAGGAAAGCATGGGCTTCCGCCTGTCCGCCTTCTTTCAACACAAAGGAAAAGATGCCGGACGAGCCGGTGAAGTCGCGCTTCCAGATTTCATGGCCCGGATGGCTTTCGAGGGCAGGGTGCAAAACCTGCGCCACCGCAGGATGGCTTTCCAGCCAGTGGGCGACCTCCAGAGCGCTCTTGCGGTGATGTTCCAGACGGACGCCCATCGTGCGCATGCCGCGCAGGATCTGGTAGGTGTCGTCGGGGCTGGCGCAAAGTCCAAGCGTGCCGTGTGTTTCAAGAAGCTGCGGCCAGCACTTTTCATTGGCCGAAACAGTGCCGAACAGAATGTCGGAATGGCCCGACGGATATTTGGTGGAGGCGTGAATGGTGATGTCCACGCCGAAATCGAGCGCCTTGAAATAGACCGCGGTCGCCCAGGTATTGTCCATCATCACGATGGCTCCGCCCTTGTGGGCGACTTCCACGATGGCCGGGATATCCTGCATCTCGAAGGTGTTGGAGCCCGGGGATTCTGTAAAGACGACCTTGGTGTTGGGCCGCAACAGCGCTGCGATGTCTGCTCCGAGTTCCGGATCGTAATATTCGACGTCCACGCCCATGCGCTTCAGCATCGTATCGGCAAAATGGCGGGTCGGATTGTAGATCGAATCAACCAGCAATGCGTGATCGCCGGGAGACAGGAATGCCAGAAGCGGCACGGTAACGGCTGCGAGGCCGGACGGCACGCAGATGGTTCCGGCGGAGCCTTCGAGCGCGTTGATTGCATCGCAAAGCGCATCGCTCGTAGGCGTCCCGCGCGTGCCATAAGTATATTTCTGGTCGCCGGTCGCCATGGTCTGGGCATCCGGGAAAAGCACAGTCGAGGCGCGCACGACGGGCGGGTTTACGAAGCCGTGATAGTCGCGTGGCTGATAGCCATCATGCGCCAGTCGTGTGTTTATCCCCAGTTTCGCCGTCTTATCTTGCTGCTTAGCCACGAAATTGCCTCCAGACCATGTTGCATGCGTTCCGCCGGTTCTCTTTTAGAGAGCTCTGCATGGTCGTACCGACTCCCGGATGCGGCCAGATGCGGTTGGCAGAAAGATCATCGATTCCGTCGATTGCGGAATGTTTAGAAGTTCATTCGATAAGCCGCGTCAGGACTGGATGCAACCCCGCGTTCAGTGCTGGAAGCGCAAGACGCGATGCGAAAAGGGAATAATGGAATGTCATCACCGGATTTGAAAAATACGCTCCTCAATCCGGTATATGCGGCCAGTGAACTTGTTCGCGCATTATTGCGACCTGCCTATAAAGGCGCACCGTCCTCCTGGACCATGCAGATGACCGCAATCGTGGTGCTTTTGCCGTTCATCATCCTCATCTTGCACCTGTGGGACGCCGATATCGTGCGGTCGGCGGCTGGAAGCACCAATATCATCATGGAAATCCTGCGAACCGTTACCGATGCGATCCGCACCATTGTCTGGCTGGCGGTTGCGCTTGTGGTCTGGCTGGTGACGGCTCTGATTCTGTCTCCGTCCTATCGCGGGCACATGCGTCATGTGCTTACGCAATGGCACGGCTGGGCAACACTGGTTCTGGCATCCATCGTGGTGGGCAGCATTCCGGCGGAAATCGGCAAGCTCGCTATCGGTCGCGCACGCCCATTTTTGCTTGATCAATATGGCGCTGCCTATTTCTCGCCGTTCAAAGGCGAATTTCTCTATGAGAGCTTTCCATCCGGTCATTCGATGATGGCTGGCATCATGATGATGTCGCTGAGCATTTTCCTGCCGCGCTGGCGCTTTCCCATCATCGTTGTCGGCCTGTTGTTCTGCATCAGCAGACTTGCTGCTGGGGCGCATTTCCCAACCGACATTGTGGCAGGTTGTACTATAGGCTTACTCGCAACCTGGTGGGTGGCGCGCTACATGGCGACGCGAAATATTATTTTTTCATTGGACGCTAAAAGAACCCTCCCGAGAGCGTGATTCTGACCCATTTTGTCGGGTCTTCAGGCCGTAGTGACAAAATGTAATTCATTTAAACATTTGTTATTGCTATGTTTTCCTTGAAGGAATTCTAGCGGGTGTCAATTATTGAGCTTCGTTGGCCGCGCTCCCCAGAAATTGGGAAACTGTGTAAAAAAATTCGGCGCGCGTTCGGGCTTTTCCACGAAACACAGATTTTGCTGCCGTTATTAACTTGACCATTGCCCAATTATCGCCTTCGATAAGGCGGTGAAGGCGACAGGCGCCGCTGTGCTCGAAAATAAACATAAGGCCGGATAACCGGTCGGGGGCGAGAGGCGGTCTGCTATGCGTATGGGTTGGGGAGGAGCGCACCGCTTTTCCGGAAAGACCTATGCAACAAACAACGAGAGAGGCGTTCGGGCGGTTTGCGCCCTGCGTTTCCAGGGAACAAAAGGTTGCAGGCCAGATGAAAAATACGATTCTAATGGGGTTACTGGGTGCAGCAGCGCTGGTGGGCGCAGCTTCAGGGGCATCCGCCGACACACTTTCCGATGTTAAGGCAAAGGGCTTTGTGCAATGTGGCGTGAATACCGGTCTTCTCGGTTTTGCTTCCACGAATGACAAGGGCGAATGGTCCGGTTTTGACATCGATTATTGCCGCGCGGTTGCGTCGGCAATCTTTGGCGATCCGACCAAGGTGAAGTTTACGCCGCTCAATGCAAAGGAACGCTTCACGGCGTTGCAGTCCGGTGAAGTGGATGTTCTGATCCGCAACACGACCTGGACCATCAGCCGCGATACCTCGCTCGGCCTCGATTTCGCGGGCGTGAATTATTTCGACGGCCAGGGCTTCATGATCAATTCGAAGAAGCTTTCCGGCATCAATTCCGCGCTCCAGCTTTCGGGCGCTTCCATCTGCGTTCAGGCCGGCACGACGACCGAGCTGAACATGGCCGACTATTTCCGTTCCAACAAAATGGAATACAACCCGGTCGTCTTCGAAAAGGTTGACGAAGCCAACGCGGCTTATGATTCCGGTCGTTGCGACGCCTATACCACCGACCAGTCCGGCCTTTATGCTATTCGCCTGACGCTCGCCAATCCGGACGATCACGTCATTCTGCCGGAAATCATTTCCAAAGAGCCTCTGGGTCCTGCTGTTCGTCAAGGCGATTCGAAATGGGCCGATGTTATCCGCTGGACCCATTATGCTCTGTTGAATGCCGAGGAATTCGGGATCACCAAGGCAAATGTCGACGAGATGAAGAATTCCGATAATCCGGAAATCAAGCGCTTGCTCGGTACGGAAGCCGATACCAAGATCGGTAACGATCTCGGCCTCGACAATGATTGGGTCGTCAAGATCATCAAGGGTGTCGGCAATTACGGCGAATTGTTCGAACGTAATCTCGGCGCGGGCAGCCCGCTCAAGATTGCACGCGGCCTCAACGCCCAGTGGTCGAAGGGTGGCCTGCAATACGGCATGCCGATTCGTTAAAGGCGACAGCTTTTGCGTCTGACATGAGGTGGGGCAGTGGCGCCGCCTCATGTCGGATTTGGCAGCTCTTTATTTCGCTGAAAACAGGCTCCCCCGCATGGACCGGGATCTGTTTTGCAGCACAAGCATTTGAATCAGGGCGATTGCCCGCAAGAGCGCATAGCATTTCGCTGGCCAGATATTTACCGGCCCGTCGCAAAAAATAATGGTTCGACCGCATTGTCGTTTCGAGAATTACGCTCCTGTTTTGGGGCGTCGCTTCCGTTCCGAAAGTTTGCGTCTGACCAAAGGTACAGGAAACATATGGCTTCCTATTCTGCAACCGAACGCCATGATCGCAGTGGAACCTCACTTCTGTACGATCCGCGGGTTCGCGGTATCTTCTATCAGATTGTGGTTTTCGTCGCAGTCGTGGGTTTGATCTACTGGATCGTCGGAAACACGATTGCCAATCTTCAGCGCGCAAATATCGCCTCCGGCTTCGGCTTTCTGAACGGTCGCGCGGGTTTTGACGTCAGTCAGGCGCTGATCTCGTATAACAGCGATTCGACCTACGGGCGGGCCATTCTGGTCGGTCTGGTCAACACGCTTTATGTGGCGGGCTTGGGCGTTATCACGGCCTCGATCATCGGTTTCCTCGTCGGCATCGGCCGTCTGTCACGCAACTGGCTGATCCGCAAGCTTTGCACGGTCTATGTCGAGGTGTTTCGCAACATCCCGCCGCTGCTGGTGATTTTCTTCTGGTATTTCGGCATTCTGTCGACCTTGCCGAATGTGCGCGAAAGCATCAGCGGGCCGTTGCACACCTATATCAATACACGCGGTTTCTTCATGCCCGCACCCGTCTGGGGTGAGAAGGCATGGCTCATTCCGGTGGCGCTGGTGCTGGGTATTGTCGCGTCTTTCGTGGTGGCGCGCTGGGCGAAGCGCCGGCAGATGGCGACCGGCCAGCCCTTCCATACGATCCGCGTTGCGATAGCACTGATCGTCGGTCTGCCGCTGCTCGCCTTCGTTGTGACCGGCTTTCCCGTTTCTTTCGACATTCCGAAACTGGGCACTTTCAACCTGACGGGCGGGGCCCAGGTCAAGCCGGAATTCCTGGCTCTGTTTCTGGCTCTGTCCTTCTATACGGCCTCATTTATTGCCGAAACGGTTCGGGCGGGCATTCTCGGTGTTAACAAGGGACAGACCGAAGCGGCCTATGCGGTGGGCATGCGTCCCGGGCCGACTATGCGCCTCATCATCGTGCCGCAGGCGCTTCGCATTATCATTCCGCCTCTGTCGAGCCAGTATCTGAACCTCATCAAGAACTCCTCGCTGGCGATTGCCATCGGGTATCCGGATCTCGTCGCCGTCGGCGGTACGATCCTCAACCAGACCGGCCAGTCGGTTGAAGTCGTGGCAATCTGGATGGTGATCTATCTGGGCATCAGCCTGGTTACGTCAGCCATCATGAACTGGTTCAATGCCAAAATGGCGCTGGTGGAGAGATGACCATGGAAAACGCCAATCTCCAATATATTCGCACGGAAATGGTCGACGGTGAAAAGCCGCCGCGCTCGGTGCAGGGCTTTTCGCACTGGCTGCGCGTCAATCTCTTCGCTTCTCCGACCGATGCGGCGCTGACGATTTTCGCCCTGTTTGTGCTGGTCTGGTTTCTGCCCTCGGCCCTTCAGTGGCTGTTCATCAATGCGGTGTGGAGCGGAACCGACCGCACGGCCTGTCTGACCGTCGCACAGGGTGGCGCGCAGCCTGACGGCTGGTCCGGCGCTTGCTGGGCGTTCGTTCAGGCCAAGTATGAACAGTTCATCTATGGCCGCTATCCGATTGATCAGCGCTGGCGGGTCAATCTTACAGCTCTGCTCTTCGTCATCCTTCTCGTGCCACTTATGATACCGAAGGTGCCGCAGAAGGCGCTGAACGCCATTCTGTTCTTCTTCGTCTTCCCGTTTGTGGCATTCTTCCTGCTGGTTGGCGGCTGGTTTGGCCTGTCATTCGTGGAAACACCACTCTGGGGCGGTCTTCTGGTGACGCTGGTGCTGTCCTTCGTGGGCATCGCGGTCTCGTTACCGCTCGGTATTCTGCTCGCGCTAGGTCGTCGTTCGCATCTGCCCGTGATCAAGACGTTCAGCATCATTTTCATCGAAATGGTGCGTGGCGTCCCGCTGGTGACAGTGCTGTTCATGGCGAGTGTGATGCTGCCGCTGTTCTTGCCGCCGGGCGTAACCTTCGACAAATTGTTGCGCGCCCTTATCGGCGTGGCGCTGTTCGCTTCGGCCTATATGGCGGAAGTGGTGCGTGGTGGATTGCAGGCAATCTCGCGCGGGCAATATGAAGGCGCGGATGCGCTCGGTCTCAGCTATTGGCAGAAAACGGGACTCATCATCCTGCCCCAAGCGCTGAAACTGGTGATTCCGGGCATCGTGAATACCTTCATCGGGCTCTTCAAGGATACGAGCCTTGTCTACATCATCGGCATGTTTGATCTTCTAGGTATCGTGCGCCAGAGTTTCTCCGATGCCAATTGGGCTTCTCCACAGACGCCTGCTACGGGCCTCATCTTTGCGGGCTTCGTTTTCTGGATTTTCTGTTTCGCTATGTCGCGATACTCTATATTCATGGAACGACGGCTCGACACGGGTCACAAACGATAAAAAGAACAAAAGGGAATAATGGAATGAGTGCACAAAGCGCCCTCCCGCAATCAGAGCTCGGTGTTGAGGTTGACGGCTCGAAGATGCAGGTATCCAAAACCGATGTCGCCATCGAAATCACGAACATGCACAAGTGGTATGGTGAGTTTCACGTTCTGCGCGACATCAATCTGAAGGTGATGCGCGGTGAGCGCATCGTCGTGGCCGGTCCGTCGGGCTCGGGTAAATCGACGATGATCCGCTGCATCAACCGTCTGGAGGAACATCAGAAGGGCAAGATCGTCGTTGACGGTATCGAGCTGACCAACGACTTGAAGAAGATCGATGAAGTGCGCCGCGAAGTCGGCATGGTGTTCCAGCACTTCAATCTCTTCCCGCATCTGACCATTCTGGAAAACTGCACGCTGGCCCCGATCTGGGTGCGCAAGATGCCAAAGAAGCAGGCAGAAGAAATCGCCATGCATTATCTGGCGCGCGTGAAAATCCCGGAACAGGCCCATAAATATCCGGGCCAACTTTCCGGCGGCCAGCAGCAGCGTGTGGCAATTGCCCGTGCGCTGTGCATGAACCCAAAGGTCATGCTGTTCGATGAACCGACTTCGGCGCTCGATCCGGAAATGGTCAAGGAAGTGCTCGATACGATGGTGAGCCTCGCTGCCGAAGGCATGACCATGATCTGCGTGACGCACGAAATGGGCTTTGCCCGTCAGGTCGCCAATCGCGTGATTTTCATGGATCAGGGCCAGATTGTCGAACAGAATTCGCCGAACGAGTTCTTCGACAATCCGCAGCATGAACGCACCAAGCTGTTCCTCAGCCAGATTCTGCACTAATCCGATTGACTGCCTTGAATTGAAAACACCCGCCAGTCACGCTGGCGGGTGTTTTTATTGGTGGAGTGTTTCGCTCAAGCCGCCACTTACTCTGCGTGCGGTCCTTCGCAGAACTGGATGCGGTTGCCGAAAGGATCGATTACGCCCATCACGCGCCCCCAGGATTCCGTCTCGATACCGGGGCGCATGAAGCGATAGCCGCGCGAAGTGATTTCCTTATGCAAGGCGTCGATGCCTTGCATGCGCACAAACACATTCGCACCGGGGCTGCCATCTCCATGATGCTCGCTCAGATGCAGGATCAGGCCTTGTCGCGATACCTGCATGTATAGCGGCATATCCTCGGCAAACCGGTGCTCCCAGTCGAGAGTGAAACCAAGAAAGCCGAGATAGAATTCCTTGGCCTTTTCGATGTCGAAAATCCGGAAGATGGGGCAGGTTTGTTCAAACTGGATTGTCATGTTGAGCTAGCTCGCTCCGATGAGAGAGTGGACGGTGATGTGTTTCCCTATGCATTATAGACGGAAGCCATAGTTCAATCTTCCACGAAGTGGCGCAGGCGCTGCAAGGCATCGTCCCACTGGGTTGAAACGGCGGCGAGATAGGCGCGGGCATCAACAAGCGGAGCGGGATGCAGGCGGAAATGACTTTCCCGCCCGATCTTTTCGCGATGCACTAGCCCCACCTGTTCCAAAACAGACAGGTGCTTGGTTACGGCCTGCCGGGTGATGCTGCCGTTTTGCGACAGCACCACGATGGAGCGGCTTTCACCGTCGCTCAATGTCTCGATGAGAGCCAGTCTCGTCGGGTCGGCAAGCGCCCCAAAAATAGCGGAAATCTCCATGGCGTGACTGACCGGACTTGCGCTCATTTTTCGACATGGGCCTTGATGTTGCCGACCTGCTCCTGCCAGCCGCCATCGTTCATGCGCAACGCCAAAGGCTGGCGTTCGGCGGGCAGGGCGTCGAAACCGCTCTCGACAACTGTCAGGCGCGTGCCGCTTTCGATCGGTTCAAGCTTGAATTCCACCAGCGTCGGCGGCTCCTTGGAATAATCGACACCGGGTTCAACGGCATAAGGATGCCAGGTGAAGGCGAAATAGTTCGGCGCTTTCATATCTTTGACGAAGGATTCCCAGCGCACATGCTCAAAACCCGGATAGGTGATGTGACCGGTCGATGCTGCGCCGACGATGAACGGTCCATCGAGCTTGACACGAAACCAGCTTCCAAACTCGTCATGGTCGGTCAAGGCGCGCCAAACGCGGTCAATGCCTGCGCGAATGTCGACGGTCTTCTCAATGCGATCTGTCTTGTTTGCAACGGTCATGGTTTAACTCCTCCGTAATTGGCAACTCAATGGTTGCTAATTTACAGGCGTTGACAAAATACGCAACCAAAAAGTTGCATATTATTCCGGCAGAGGTGCCTTGTCGGGTAAAGGGAAGAGCGTGCGGAGCTTCTCCGCCAGAGCGCGATCTCCTTTGACTGTCAGCAAATTGGCCTCCTCAAGCGCTGACAATGGCTGTCCACCATAGATGGTTGCGGCGAGCATACGCGGTGCGCCCTGGAGTGAAAGATCGTATCGTTTCGGCATGCCGCGAGCGATATCCAGCGCCTCATCATGCAGGCGGGCGGTGAAATCTTCGCCATCCAGTCGCAGGTGAATGACCGCATTCATCCCATGGGCGCGTCCGCTATCAAGCATGGTGCGCAGGGATAGAAGGAAGGAGACCGTTGAAATCGGCAGGTTCGGATCATGCGTGGGCGAACGCGCAGCCCAACGGCCGAGTGCTTGCAGGATCGGTTCGCTTTCATAGCCCCATTCGGTGAGTTCATAGACCTGCACCGAGGCGGGCGGCGGCAATTTGGTCTTGTGAAGAATGCCCGCCAGCTCCAGCCCCTCGAGTCTTTGGGTGAGCACATTTGCGCTGACGCCCGGCAGATCGGCACGCAAATCACTAAAGCGCTTGGGTCCCAGCAGCAGTTCTCGCATGACGAGCAGCGCCCAGCGTTCTCCAATCAAATCAAGGCCATGCGCGGCGGCACATGCATCATCGTAGCTGCGCTTCGCAGCCTGCTTATCGTCTTTGGTTATTTTTTCTAACTTCATAGTTGCCTAATATAACTTATCTGTCATTATGTTCAAGCAAACTTAATCCAGACATCGCCAAAATACGCGAAAATGTCTGGTGCTGCGGCGGGGCGCAGCGGCGACAAACAATCATAATGGATACAGGGCCGCGCCCTGCCAATGGAGGAAATGTCATGCCGAAAATGATTTTCGTGAACTTGCCCGTAAAAGACGTCGCGCGCTCAACAAGCTTCTATGAAGCCATTGGCGCGAAGAAGAATCCCATGTTCTCGGACGAAACTGCATCCTGCATGGTTTTTTCCGATACGATCCACGCGATGGTCCTGGATCATGACAAATTCAGCCAGTTCACGCCGAAGAAAATCGCCGATGCCGGTGCGGTGAGCGAAGTGCTGATCTGCCTATCCGCCGACAGCAAGGCCGAGGTGGATGACACGGTCGAAAAGGCTGCGAAAGCTGGCGGTCGTGCCGATCCTGCGGCCAAGCAGGACTATGGTTTCATGTATGGGCGCAGCTTCGAAGATCTGGACGGCCATATCTGGGAGCTGATGTGGATGGATATGGAAGAAGCCGCCAAGGTTATGGGCTGAGCCCACAAACTGGATGAACAGGGAGGAATTGACCATGTCTGGTCTCACCATTTGCCTGTGGTTCGACGGGCAGGCGGAAGAAGCCGCCAATCATTACGTCTCGATCTTTCGCGCCTGTGGGCGACCAGCTTCGATTGATGGTTCCATTCGCTTCAAGCATGGCCACCAGCAAAACGAAGAACAGGCGGTCACCGCGAACTTTACGCTTGATGGACAGAAAATATGCGGCCTCAACGGTGGTCCGTCGTTCAAGTTTACACCGGCGGCTTCGTTGATTGTCCGTTGCAAGGATCAGGCGGAAGTGGATGCCTTCTGGGAAAAGCTTCTGGAAGGCGGCTCGCCGATGGAATGCAGTTGGTTGACCGACAAATATGGCTTCGCATGGCAGATCGTGCCAGATATGTTGCTCGATATTCTGGAAAACGGTGCGCCGGATGTCCGCCAGCGTGTGGCGGACGCCATGATGACGATGGTCAAAATCGATGTTGCGAAACTGGAAGCTGCGCGCGACGCGGTGTAACTTTTGACCGACTATCCGCGTATGGCCGCAACGGCATCATAGCCATAAAGCCAGTCCAGATCCTTCAGGAAAGTATCCGGGCGGCGCAGGGCGAACAGCATGTTGCGGCCAAACGCCATCGGTCCGGTGGCGTGATAGGCAAAGCGGTTAAGCTGGCCGCGCTTGGCAACCGCTGCGAGCCTTTCCTTGCGAACGGTTTCGAAGCGGCGCAATCCCGTCGATTGATCGGCGGCATCAAGCGCTTCGGCAAGGGCGGCTGTATCTTCAATCGCCATCGCAGCGCCCTGCGCAGCAAATGGCGTGACCGCATGGGATGCGTCGCCCAGAAATATGGTGCGGTTCGGCCCCAGAAACTGCGGTTCCGCCATTTCGAAAAGCGGCCAATAGGTCCAGTCTTCGGCAGTCGCCAACACATCACGAACCGGCTTGGCCCAGCTTCTATAGGCGGCTTGCAGTTTTGTGCGGTCACCGGTTTTCGACCAGCTTTCGCCGGGATTTTCGCCCGCTGTGATGGCAACGAAATTGAAGAATGTTCCGGCTTTGACCGGATAGGCGATGAAGTGAATGTCGGGGCCGAGCCAAGCGGATACGGCCCTGCGTTCGGGGAGAGCGCTCAGGAACGAGGCGGGCAGGGCATCGGTCGCCAATGTGGCGCGCCACGCAATATGACCACTGAATTGCGCCTTGTCGTAACCGCCAAGGGCGCGCTGCGCTGACCACACACCGTCACAGGCGATCAGATAATCGGCCTCAACGGTGTTCGTCCCGCTTTCGCTTTTGACGGTCGCCACAATGCCATGGTCGCGGGCGGTATGGTCGAGGATTTCACTGCCGAGGTTGATCTGGATCGCTGGATTTTCCTCGCAGGCTTGCAAAAGCGCCGATTGCAGATCGGCGCGGTGACAAACCACATAGGACTGGTGCCAGCGGAGACGAGCCTTGTCGCCCAGTTCCATCGCGAGCAGGGGACGCGCCTTGCGACCGTCCATAAGGTAGAGCTTTTCAGGCGTTACAGTGTGAGGAACAAGTCTGTCGGCAACGCCAAGGCGCTCAAGATGACGCATTGCGTTCGGGGCTAGTTGCAGGCCCGCGCCGACTTCAGAAAGAGCGGATGCTTTCTCGATAAGCTGGATGGTCCAGCCCCGCGCTGCAAGTTCCAGCGCCGCGCTCAATCCCGCGACACCGGCTCCTACTATCAATATGTGGCCTTTGCCCATATCGGTCTTCTTGCCCAATGCTGTGATGAGATGGGCTGAAATAGTCGCTGATCAGGCCGCTTTATCGGCTGGAGCGTCGTAGGTGCAGCCTGCCGGAAGAGTTTCGTCGGCATGCAGCTTGGCATTGTAGCGATAAAGGGTCGAGCAATAGGGGCAGACCACTTCGCTTTCGTCGCCCATGTCGAGGAAGACATGCGGATGATCGAAAGGCGGGTTTGCGCCGACGCACATGAATTCCTTCACACCGATTTCAATGGCACTATGACCGGCGTCGTTCTGGAAATGAGGAATGATGTGATCGGACATAATACGCTCCGGCTGTCGTTCGCGGTATATAGCACGCTTCAGACCAGCGCGCTCAAAACTCTGCTTGCGTTTACCGCGAAACTCTTGTTTCCGGAAGCGTTTTCATCAATTCTAGGGATATTTAAGTGATTTGCTATCAAACTGTCATGCGACAGCCATAGGCTTTACGATGCGCCGGTTTGTACCGGCAGATTCCGGATTAGGAAAAATGAACGAAAACAGTGCGTTGGCGAGCGAAACCCAGAACGGGGCCCATGAGATGACAGCTGAACCAACCAGCCCCTCCGAAATCGGTTCGGAGATGCAAAACGCACCTGATCCTCACAAAGCTTTGAATGAAGCTAAGATCGCAGAGCTGATGAGTAGCGCGGATCGC
The DNA here is from genome assembly GCF_029909865.1 of Ochrobactrum sp. 19YEA23. Taxonomy (NCBI): domain Bacteria; kingdom Pseudomonadati; phylum Pseudomonadota; class Alphaproteobacteria; order Hyphomicrobiales; family Brucellaceae; genus Ochrobactrum; species Ochrobactrum sp. 19YEA23. The sequence continues at coordinate 1,188,884 of NZ_JASAMQ010000001.1, forward strand.
TTCGTCAATCGTGAGTTTTCCTGGCTCCAGTTCAACCGCCGCGTTCTGGACGAGGCCGCAAATATGCGCCAGCCTTTGCTGGAGCGTCTGCGTTTCCTGTCCATCTCGGCCACCAATCTCGATGAATTTTTCATGGTGCGCATTGCGGGGCTTGCCGCACAGGTTCGCGCCGGTGTGGTGCTGCGCAGTGCCGACGGTCGCACGCCGCAGGAGCAGCTCGATTTCGTTCTGGATGAAGTGAGCCGCTTACAGGCCGAGCAGCAGGGACGTTTCCGCATCTTGCGTGACGAGCTGGTGCAGGAAAATATCGAAATCGTTCGCCCATCGGGTTTGTCGGAACCCGAGAAGGAATGGCTGGAAAGTCATTTTCTCGAAACGATCTTCCCGGTTCTGACGCCGCTTTCCATCGATCCGGCGCATCCGTTTCCGTTCATTCCGAATCTAGGCTTCTCGATTGCCTTGCAGCTGGCGCGCCGCGCGGACAATCACCCGATGACTGCGCTGTTGCGCATTCCGGTGGCCCTGAAGCGGTTCATCCAGCTGCCGACGGATCAGCAGAATGTCTATCGCTTCATCACCATCGAAGATGCGGTGAGCCTGTTTATCGGGCGGCTGTTCCCGGGCTATGAAGTGCGTGGTGCTGGCACGTTCCGCATCATTCGCGACAGCGATATTGAAGTGGAAGAAGAAGCCGAAGACCTCGTGCGTCTCTTCGAAACGGCGCTGAAGCGCCGCCGCCGCGGTCAGGTTATCCGCATTGAATTTGATGGCGAAATGCCGGAAGCCTTGCGCGTCTTCGTGGCGACCGAACTTGGCGTGTCGGAGAATCGCGTCAGCGTGCATGAAGGGCTTCTGGCCCTCAACATGATCTCGGAAATCGTCTCGATCCCGCGCGATGACCTGAAATTCGTATCCTACAATCCGCGTTTCCCGGAGCGTATCCGCGAACATGGCGGCGATTGCTTCGCTGCGATTCGCGAAAAGGATATCGTGGTTCATCACCCTTATGAATCGTTCGATGTTGTGGTGCAGTTCCTGCGTCAAGCGGCGGCGGACCCGGATGTGCTGGCCATCAAGCAGACGCTCTACCGCACCTCGAATGACAGCCCGATCGTGCGTGCGCTGGTCGATGCGGCGGAAGCGGGCAAGTCGGTGACCGCGCTGGTCGAGCTGAAGGCGCGTTTCGACGAAGAAGCCAATATTCGCTGGGCACGCGATCTCGAGCGCGCTGGCGTGCAGGTGGTTTTCGGCTTTATCGAGTTGAAAACCCACGCAAAAATGTCGCTCGTCGTACGGCGCGAAGACCAGAAACTACGCTCCTACGTGCATCTGGGTACGGGCAATTATCACCCGATCACCGCGCGTATTTACACAGATCTATCCTTCTTTACCTCGGATACGGATATCGCCCGCGACGTGGCGCATATCTTCAATTTCATCACCGGCTATGCGCAACCGGCCGAAGAAATGAAGATCGCCATTTCGCCCTTCACCTTGCGGGCGCGCATCATCAAGCACATCGAAAACGAGGTGACCCACGCCAAGGCCGGACGACCGGCGGCGATCTGGATGAAGATGAATTCGCTGGTCGATCCACAGATTATTGACGCGCTCTATAAGGCAAGCCAGGCGGGCGTTCACATCGATCTGGTTGTACGCGGCATTTGCTGCCTGCGTCCGGGCGTGCCGGGGCTCTCCGACAATATTCGCGCCAAGTCGATTGTTGGGCGTTTTCTTGAGCATAGCCGCATTTTCTGCTTTGGTAACGGGCATGATCTGCCTTCCGATAAGGCGATTGTCTATATCGGTTCTGCCGACATGATGCCGCGCAATCTCGATCGTCGCGTGGAGACGCTGGTGCCCATCACAAATGCCACAGTACACCAGCAAATCCTGTCTCAAATCATGTTTGCCAACATAATTGATAACCAACAGAGCTATCAGCTACTTGCGGACGGCACCTCTCGCCGGATAGAAAAAGAAGAAGGAGAGGAAGCTTTCAACGCGCAGGAATATTTCATGACCAATCCCAGCCTGTCGGGTCGCGGAAAGTCGCTGAAGTCTTCGGCCCCCCGTCTTATCGCACATCGTAAGCGTGCGCAGGCGGAAAGAAAAACGACTGCATGAGTCCAGCTATAGCACAAGGCCGTCTGAAGGGTCTCAAGCCCATCGGGGTCATTGACATCGGCTCGAATTCGATCCGTCTCGTCATTTACGAAGGTATCGTCCGTTCACCGACGGTGCTGTTCAACGAAAAACTCCTTTGCGGTCTCGGCAAGGGACTGGCCAAGACTGGCCGGCTCAACGACAAGTCTGTCGATATCGCCTTGCGCGCCTTGCGGCGCTTTCGTGCGCTGGCTGAACAGGCAGGCGCGGTGTCGGTTCATGCGCTGGCGACTGCTGCTGCGCGCGAAGCGAAGAACGGCCCTGATTTCATCGCGCAGGCCGAGGCGATTCTCGGGCGGCACATTGAAGTGCTGTCCGGCAAGGAAGAAGCCTATTATTCGGCGCTTGGTATCATTTCCGGCTTTCACAAGCCTTGCGGCGTTGCGGGCGATCTCGGCGGCGGCAGTCTCGAACTGGTGGCGATCAACGATCACGATATCGGCGAGGGCATCACCTTGCCGCTTGGCGGCTTGCGTCTTCAGGACATGTCCGACGAAAAGCTGACCGAAGCTGCGAAGATCACGCGCAGTGAACTTGCAAAGGCCTCGCTGCTTGAAATGCATCAGGGGCAGGTCTTCTACGCGGTTGGCGGTACATGGCGTAACCTTGCCAAGCTGCATATGACGGCCAAGCATTATCCGCTGCTCGTCATGCATGGATATGAGATGGATCCGGTCGAGGCGCAGAGCTTTCTCAAGCGCGTCGCAAAGGGCAATATCGACACGATGCGCGGCATTGAGGCGGTATCGAAGAACCGTCGCCAGCTTCTGTCCTATGGCGCAACCGTGATGCTGGAAACCATCCGCCGCATGAAGCCTTCGAAGATCGTCTTCTCGGCATTGGGCGTGCGTGAAGGTTATCTCTATTCGCTGTTGCCGAAGAACGAGCAGAAACTCGACCCTTTGCTGGCTTCTGCGGAAGAACTGGCGATCCTGCGGTCACGCTCACCGCGTCATGCGCGCGAACTGGCGGTCTGGACGACGCTTTCTCTGCCGCTGCTCGGTTATGATGAGACTGAGGATGAAGGGCGTTATCGCGAAGCCGCATGTCTCGTGGCGGATATCAGCTGGCGCGCACATCCGGATTATCGCGGTTCGCAGGCGTTGAATATCATCGCGCACGGCTCGTTCGGTGGCATCGATCATCCGGGCCGTTCTTATATGGCGCTTGCCAATTACTATCGCCATGAAGGACTGATCGAAGACGAGATCGCTCCGGAAATCGTGCAGCTGGCCACGCCGCGTCTACGTGAAAGGGCGAAGCTGCTCGGCGCGCTGCTGCGCGTTGTCTATCTTCTGTCGGCATCGATGCCGGGAGTCATTCCGCGCCTCTACTGGCGTGAGGAAGAAAACGGTATCGCGCTGGTCGTACCGAGCGATCTGGCCGATCTCGTATCGGATCGCCCGGAAGGCCGCTTGCAGCAGCTGGCCAAATTGACGGGAAAGAACCTCTATTTCGCGATAGGCGAAAAAGAGTAGGGCATTTGGTGAGTAGGGGAATAAGGGAATAGGGGAGTATGTTTATACAGCCCTTTTCACCTATTCCCCTACTGCCTTACTCCCCTAATTCCACGGCCCGGATACGACGGTTTTCGAACTTGATGCCGATCTTGCCGTCGATCAGGTCCAGCGCCTTCTGACCGAACACTTCGCGACGCCAGCCCTGCAGGGCCTGCACTTTCGCTTCATCGCCTTCGGCTGCAATCTTGTCGATATCATCCGAGCTGGCGACGATCTTGGCGGCAACGCCATGCTCTTCGGTCACCAGTTTGAGCAGAACCTTCAGAAGATCGGCTGCGGCAGCGCTACCTTCCGGCGAATGCGACGGCTTGGGCAGCTTCGGCAGGTCTTCCTTCGGAATAGCAAGCGCTGACTGGATTGCGGCAACCAGACCGGCGGCCTGCGCCGAGCGCTCCCAACCCTTGGGGATCGAGCGCAGACGACCGAGAGCCTCGGCATCGCGCGGCTGCTGCTGCGCGATCTCGGCAATCGTGTCGTCCTTGATGATACGGCCGCGCGGCACATTGCGTTCGCGCGCTTCCCGTTCGCGCCATGCAGCAACGGATTGCATGATGGCAAGCTCGATCGGCTTGCGCACGCGGGCTTTCACACGCCGCCATGCATCGTCCGGATGCAAATCATAGGTTTCGCGGGCGGTCAGCACCGCCATTTCTTCATTCACCCACTCGCTGCGCCCTTCCTTCTCAAGCTCTTCCTTGAGGTAGAGATAGATGTCGCGCAGATAGGTGACGTCGGCCAGCGCATAGTCGAGCTGCTTGTCTGAAAGCGGGCGTCTGCGCCAGTCGGTAAAGCGGGACGACTTGTCGAGATGCTTGCCGGTGACTTTCTGGACGAGCTGGTCGTAGGAAATCGCATCGCCGAAGCCACAGACCATCGCAGCGACCTGACTGTCGAAGACCGGCGAGGGGATGAGGTCGCCGAGATGGAACACGATTTCGATATCCTGCCGCGCGGCATGGAAAACCTTGACGATTTTCTCGTTGGCCATCAGGCGGAAGAAAGGGGCAAGGTCGAGACCGGGCGCAAGAGCATCCACCAGTGCGGTGTGATCCGGCGAGGCCATCTGGATAAGGCACAATTCAGGCCAGAAAGTCGTTTCACGGATGAACTCCGTGTCGACAGTGACGAAATCTGACTTGGACAGGGCGGATACGGCCTCTTCAAGGGCCTCTGTGGTCGTGATGAGTTGCATAGGTTTCTTTTAGAGCATTTCCAGCAAAAGTGTGAAGCGGTTTTGCGTCTGGAAATGCGAAACTGCATTCAGACAAAGCGATGCTGGTTGTCCCGAAAGAATGCGCAAAACCCGCGGCATAACAAGTGCAAATCGTGTTTTTTGTCGATACGTTACGTCATGCGGTCCGAACCGCGACACTTGTAGAGAGTGCAGACTTGACAAAACCCGGTCAAAATGCGCTTTTCCGCCAGAATTTGCAGCGCTTTGCCTGCACTGACTTATCTTACCAAAAGGCAGAAATCATGCACCGTTACCGCAGCCATACCTGCGCAGCCCTCCGCAAGACGGACGTCGGTTCGAACGTTCGTCTGTCCGGCTGGGTTCACCGCGTCCGTGACCATGGCGGCATTCTCTTCATCGATCTTCGCGATCATTACGGCATTACCCAGATTGTGGCCGATCCCGATTCGCCCGCTTTCAAGGTTGCCGAAACGGTTCGCGGCGAGTGGGTTATCCGCGTCGATGGTGAAGTGAAGGCCCGCGCAGGTGATGCGGTCAATGCGAACCTGCCGACCGGCGAAGTCGAAATCTTCGCAACCGAGATCGAAGTTCTGGCCGCAGCCAAGGAACTGCCGCTGCCTGTCTTCGGCGAGCCGGATTATCCGGAAGATATTCGCCTGAAGTATCGCTTCCTCGATCTGCGCCGCGAAACGCTGCACAAGAACATCATGAGCCGCACCAAGATCATTGCCGCGATGCGTCGCCGCATGACCGAAATCGGCTTCAACGAGTTTACCACGCCGATCCTGACGGCCTCGTCGCCGGAAGGCGCACGCGACTTCCTGGTGCCGAGCCGTATCCATGAAGGCAAGTTCTATGCGTTGCCGCAGGCGCCGCAGCAGTACAAGCAGCTTCTGATGGTTGCCGGTTTCGACCGTTACTTCCAGATCGCGCCTTGCTTCCGCGATGAAGACCCGCGCGCTGATCGCCTGCCGGGCGAATTCTACCAGCTCGACCTTGAAATGAGCTTCGTGACCCAGGAAGAAATCTGGGAAACGATGGAACCGGTCATGCGCGGCATTTTTGAAGAGTTTGCCGAAGGCAAGCCGGTCACGCAGACCTTCCGCCGTATCGCCTATGACGATTCGATCCGCACCTATGGTTCGGACAAGCCGGATCTGCGCAACCCGATTGAAATGCAGGCTGTGACCGATCATTTCGCCGGTTCGGGCTTCAAGGTCTTCTCGAACATGATCGCCAACGACCCCAAGGTCGAAGTCTGGGCCATTCCGGCCAAGACCGGCGGTAGCCGCGCATTCTGCGACCGCATGAATTCCTGGGCGCAAAGCGAAGGCCAGCCGGGTCTCGGTTATATCTTCTGGCGCAAGGAAGGCGACAAGCTTGAGGGTGCAGGCCCGATTGCGAAGAACATCGGCGAAGAACGCACCGAAGCAATTCGCGTGCAGATGGGCCTCGACGATGGCGACGCCTGCTTCTTCGTGGCTGGTCAGCCGTCGAAGTTCTATAAGTTTGCCGGCGATGCACGCACCCGTGCAGGCGAAGAACTGAACCTCGTGGACCGCAACCGTTTCGAACTGGCCTGGATCATCGACTTCCCGTTCTACGAATGGGACGAAGACAACAAGAAGCTCGACTTCGCGCACAACCCGTTCTCCATGCCGCAGGGCGGTATGGATGCGCTGGAAAATCAGGATCCGCTCGCGATCAAGGCCTATCAGTACGATCTCGTCTGCAACGGCTTTGAAATCGCTTCGGGCTCGATCCGTAACCAGCTGCCGGATGTCATGGTCAAGGCCTTTGAAAAGGTCGGCCTCAGCCAGCAGGATGTGGAAGAGCGTTTCGGCGGTCTCTATCGTGCGTTCCAGTACGGCGCGCCTCCGCATGGTGGCATGGCTGCCGGTATCGACCGCGTCATCATGCTGCTGGTCGGTGCAAAGAACCTGCGTGAAATCTCGCTGTTCCCGATGAACCAGCAGGCGCTTGATCTTCTGATGAACGCGCCTTCAGACGTGTCGCCAGCACAGCTGCGCGATCTGCATATCCGCTTGGCTCCGGTTCAGAAGAGCTAAGCTATATCTCAGAAAGACAAAAAACCCGGCCTTGAGCCGGGTTTTTTATTGGAGCGTATCAAAAAGAAAGCCCGGTGATGACACCGGGCTTTTTGCGATTTTAGTTGTTGGCGTCGACGCCAACCTTCAGGAGCTGGATGATCTTCGTCGGATCGAGCGATGCGGTCGCAACGATCGATGCGAAGGTCACCGGCTGGTCAGGCGCGGCGCTGAGCGTCAAAGACTTCGGATCGGTGAAATACTTGTCCGATGCCGCCTTCAGCTGCTGTGCAAAATCCGGGTTCTTCAGCTGTGTGGCCATCAGCGGCACCATCATCTTCAGCTGTTCGCCAAGCGCCTTGGCGTCCGAACCCTGCTGCTTGGCATAATAGGTCAGCAGCTTTTCCGTCAGCGATGCATCATCGAAGCGGATCGTCAGGTTCTTGAGGTTCAGCTGTTCTGCAAGGCCGAGAATGGCAAGACCGGCGGCGTCCTTGTCGGCGTCCGACTTGGTCATTGCTTCCTGCGTCTTCTGCACGGCTTCGACGAAGGCCAGGTCATAACCGCCAAGGCTGCCGGTGATGTTGATCTTGCCGAGGTCCTGCGCATCAACTTCCATCTGGTCGAGCGTGGCATCGCCCGACTTCGGCGACCACTGGCCCTTCATGTTGACAGCGGCCTGAAGGCTCTTCATGCCGAGTGGCTCAAGCGGGTTCTGGCCTTCCTTGCCGAAGGTGGCATCAATGCTGGCAACCGAGGCGGTGTAGCCGATCTTGTCAGCCTTGTTCGACGTGTCGAGCGAGACGTCGACGCCCTTTACCGTGGCGCCATCCGTGCCCGGCTTGCCGAAAGCCAGTTCATCGATCTTCATCTTGTCGTAGAGGATCATGCTGTCGAGCGGACCCTTGGCAGATTCCGAAGGAATATGCAGGTTCAGCATCGACATGCCCTTGATGCTGGCCTGGTCGTTCTTGCCGTCGGTGCTATCGAGCGTGAGGTCAGGAACTGCAACCTGTCCGATGGTGAAACCGCCATCCGGTGCGTCCTGAACGTCTTCCAGCGTTACATCGCCGATTTCCACGTCTTTGGGAGACAGCGTGGCGAGCTTGACCTTGGTGCCTTCGAGCACGATGTTCGAACCGTCAGCCTTCACATTGGCGAAGCTCAGTTCGCCGCCCTGTTTCGCATAAAGGGCCTTGAGGCGCTCGGCGACGGCATTGGCATCCGCAGCCATGGCGACGCTGCCGAAAATCAGCGAAAGCGCTGTGCTCGCAGCAAAAATGCGTGCCGCTGGCTTGATATTGACGAAAACCTGCATTCGAAGCTCCTGGCTAATCTCTTGATTTTAGTGCGGCATTCATAGGCTTAAATCTTCTGATTTAACAACCCGATTTGCTTAACCTGTGCTTGCAACATAGGAAAACCTGTTTCTAATTGCTCTATAGTGCGTAAATGGCGGCAGATTTGCGACTGAGGCCTGCCTGCACGCCCCAATTTTGATTTGTGCAACTATGCAGTGGATTTCAAGCGCCGCCACGCTCTTTGCGTGCCATATTTGGCGCAGCGCACTGTAATGTACTGGTTTAGTTCTCCTGAACGCTTGCTGACGATTCGCGCACTTGGTACTGGGAAGCATGGGAAAAAGTCTGATTCCGCCGGGCGACGGCGAAGAACACATCGAACGGGTCGATCTTAAGTCGGCCCTCGAGGAACGTTACCTCGCTTATGCGCTGTCCACGATCATGCATCGTGCGCTGCCAGACGTGCGCGACGGTCTGAAGCCGGTGCATCGGCGCATCATGCACGCCATGCGTCTGCTGCGTCTCAATCCCGATCAGGCTTATGCGAAATGCGCGCGTATCGTCGGCGACGTGATGGGTAAGTTCCACCCGCATGGCGACGCGTCGATCTACGATGCGCTTGTGCGTCTGGCACAGGACTTCGCGGTGCGTTATCCGCTGGTCGACGGGCAGGGAAATTTCGGCAATATCGACGGCGATAACGCCGCAGCGATGCGTTATACCGAAGCCCGCATGACCGAAGTGGCGACGCTGCTGCTTGAAGGCATCACCGAAAACGCCATCGATTTCCGTCCGACCTATAATGAGGAAGACGAGGAGCCGATCGTTCTGCCGGGTGCATTCCCGAACCTGCTGGCCAATGGCTCGGCGGGCATTGCGGTTGGCATGGCGACGAATATTCCGCCGCATAACGTGGCGGAGCTGTGTTCCTCGGCGCTTTATCTGATCAATCATCCCGATGCGGGCGTGGAAGAACTCATCACCTCGCCGGAACAATGGGAAGAGCTGAAGCGTGAGGCGGAAACTGATCCGTCCGCACTGTTGAAAGCTAAGGTGCGCGGCCCGGATTTCCCGACGGGCGGCATTCTGGTCGAAGAACACGGCAATATTGTCGAAGCCTATCGTACCGGTCGCGGCGCGTTCCGTGTCCGCGCGCGTTGGGAAAAGGAAGAGGGCAATCGCGGCACCTGGGTGATCGTCGTCACCGAAATTCCGTATCAGGTGCAGAAGTCGCGCCTGATCGAGAAGATCGCCGAATTGCTGCTGGCCAAGAAACTGCCGCTGCTTGACGATATTCGCGATGAATCTGCGGAAGATATCCGCATCGTTCTGGAGCCGAAGAACCGCACCGTTGACCCGGAATTGCTGATGGAATCGCTGTTCAAGCTCACCGAGCTTGAAAGCCGCGTTTCGCTCAACATGAATGTGCTGTCGCACGGCAAGGTGCCGAATGTTCTTTCGCTGGGCGGCGTGCTGCGCGAATGGCTGGAACACCGCAAGGAAGTTCTGGTTCGTCGCTCGCAATATCGTCTGGCCGAGATTGAACGGCGCCTGGAAATCCTCGGCGGCTTCCTGATTGCCTATCTCAATCTGGATGAAGTCATCCGCATCATCCGCGAGGAAGACGAGCCGAAACAGGAATTAATGCGGACATTCGAGCTGACCGATGTTCAGGCCGAGTCGATCCTCAATATGCGTCTGCGTTCGTTGCGCAAGCTCGAGGAATTCGAGATCCGCAAGGAATTTGAGGCCCTGACGGTGGAAAAGGCCGATATTGAAGGACTGCTCGCTTCCGGCACACGCCAGTGGAAGAAGATCAGCGCCGAGATCAAGGCGGTGCGTGAGAAGTTCGGTCCCGCAACCAAGCTTGGCAAGCGTCGCACGAATTTCGCTGAAGCCCCGACCCACGATCTGGAAGACATCCACAATGCGATGATCGAGCGCGAGCCGGTCACGATTGTTGTTTCGGAAAAGGGCTGGCTGCGTGCGATGAAGGGCCATATGGCCGACTTCTCGACGCTCTCCTTCAAGGAAGGCGACAAGCTCAAGCTGGCTTTCCATGCGGAAACGACCGACAAGCTCCTGTTCTTCACGACCGGCGGCAAGTTCTTCACCATCGGTGCGAACACCCTGCCGGGCGGTCGCGGCCATGGCGAGCCGATCCGCATTCTGGTCGATATGGAAAACGATCAGGACATTCTGACGGCCTTCGTTCACGATCCATCGGCAAAGCTGCTGCTGGTTTCGCATGAGGGCAATGGTTTCATTGTTCCGGAGAACGAAGCCGTTGCCAACACCCGCAAGGGCAAGCAGGTGATGAATGTAAAGGCGCCGGACGAGGCGAAGATTTGCACGCGTGTTTCCGGCGATCACATCGCGGTCGTTGGCGAAAATCGCAAGATGGTTGTCTTCCCGCTTGCGGAAATCCCGGAAATGACACGCGGCAAGGGCGTTCGTCTGCAAAAGTATAAGGATGGCGGCATTTCCGACATTCGCACATTTGCGATGGCCGACGGTCTCTCCTGGCAGGATTCGGCAGAACGGACCTTTACGCGCAACAAGGAAGAGCTTGCCGAGTGGATTGGCGCTCGTGCTTCAGCCGGGCGCGTTGTTCCGAAGGGGTTTCCGCGTTCGGGCAAGTTCTAGGTGTCTGATCTAAAAGTCGCCATGCCGGTCTGCAAATGGTGATTTCTGCGCTTCCGGTGCTCACGTACCCAAATGTACGCTGCGCTCCGGTTCTCGAAATCACCATTTTCGCCGCAGCCTGCCGCTTTTTGATTCAGACACCACGCACTGCTCATAATGAAAAGGCGGCTTCTGCCGCCTTTTTCATGTCTATCCCTCAAACCGCTGCCAGCCTCGGGGGCCGAGATGTTCCTGCGGGGTGAAGCGGATTTTGTACTGCATCTTGCGCGATCCCTCGACCCAATAGCCGAGATAGACATGCGGCAAGCCCGCCGCTCGCGCCCGTTCGATATGATCAAGAATCATATAGGTGCCGAGCGAACGGTCGTGCATATGCGGCGAGAAGAACGAATAGACCATGGACAGGCCGTCGGCCATCACATCGGTTAGCGCCACGGCGATCAACTCACCATCGCCCTTGGGATCGATAAAACTGTCGGGGCCGCGACGGCGATACTCGATGATCTGCGTGTTGACGTGGGTATCTTCAACCATCATCGCATAATCGAGCACGGTCATGTCCGACATGCCGCCTGAACGGTGGCGCGCATCGAGATAATCGCGAAACAGCGCATATTGTTCGGTGCTGGGCTGCGCCTTGTGCACGCGACCGACCAGATCACGATTCTGGTTCCAGACGCGGCGCATATTGCGCGTCATCTCGAACTCTCCCGCCAGAATGCGCACGGAAACGCAGGCGCGGCAAAGCTCGCAGGCCGGGCGATAGGCGATGTTCTGGGAGCGACGGAAACCGCCTTGAGTCAGGAGATCGTTGATCTCGTTGGCTTTATCGCCCACGAGATGCGTAAAAACTTTGCGCTCCATCTGCCCATCGAGATACGGACAGGGCGATGGGGCCGTCAAAAAGAACTGCGGAGACTGTTGCGGTTGATGGGTCATTCAATATCCACGAAATGGTAATACCGAAACCATCACGATACCTGACAAGGATCGAACCGACGGCGCAAAACGTCAAGTGGCATTTTGCGCAGCCGGCTCTGAATTTTTTTGATCTTAAGTTGAACTATGTCTGTTTCCCTCCACATCGGTTGGTGTCGGGAAACAGGAAACTGTCTTTCAGCGCGATCTTAACGATCCGAGCGGATGACCGCCGTACCAAGCAGAAGATCGTGCACCGTGCGCTTGCGGTCGAGAACCAGCGTTGCCAGCAGGATCAGCGGCGTCAACACGACGTTGAGACCCCAAAACAGCACCGAGTGAACGATGGCGAGCATCGGGTCCACCATGCCGCCTTCAAGCCGGACGAGCTTGAGGTTCATCATCTGCATGCCCTTTGTGGCTTGCTGCGGGCCGCCCATGGTGCGCGACACATAGATCAGCGCCACGATCGGGAACATGATGCCGTAAAGCATCCAGCCGATGCCAAGCGTGAGTATGCCAAACAGTGCAATGATGATTGCAGCCGGGATACACAGCAGAAAGACGATGAGATAATCGATGAGAAAAGCCATCATCCGGCGCGTACGCACGCCCTCGAAGAAAGCTCGGCTGTCGTAACGCGGAGCCATGATCTCGCCGTGCAGGATATGGTCGGACATTTTTCCTTCCAGTCGTTTAAAAAGACAACCGGAGACAAGACAACGTCCGGCGTCGCTCCGCCTTCCGGGCGGAACGCTACGAACATGGTAAATGAAGTGGGCCGTTTCAAGGAAGCTGCCAGAGAAAGCACGGGCAACCTGTCGGTGTCTGACATAAAAGTCGCTATGCCGGGCTACGAAGGGCCCGTTGCTCTTTATTCTGACCCTCAGATTAACCTCGCTGTTTCAGCTTTTCGGCGACCTCAATTGCGAAATAGGTGAGGATGCCGTCGCAACCGGCGCGTTTGAAAGCCAGAAGGCTTTCCATCATCACCTTTTCTTCGTCGATCCAACCATTGATACCGGCGGCCTTGATCATCGCGTATTCACCCGACACCTGATAGGCATAGGTGGGCAGGCGGAATTCGCTCTTCAGCCGGTGGATGATGTCGAGATAAGGCATGCCGGGCTTGACCATCAGCATGTCCGCGCCCTCGGCGATATCCTGCTCGGCTTCGCGCACCGCTTCCTCCGGATTGGCCGGATCGAGATAATAGGTCTTCTTGTCGCCTTTCAGCAGTCCCTGCGTACCAATGGCTTCGCGATAGGGGCCGTAGAACGCCGATGCGAATTTCGTCGCATAGGACATGATCGGAATGTGATGATAGCCGTGCTCGTCCAGCGCCTGACGGATTGCGCCGATACGGCCATCCATCATGTCGGATGGCGCGATGATATCGGCACCGGCCTCGGCCTGTGAAAGAGCACCGCGAACAACCATGGCGACGGATTCGTCATTGACGATTTCGCCATCGCGCAAAATGCCGTCATGACCATGCGTGGTGAAGGGATCGAGCGCAGCATCGGTGATGATGCCGATCTCCGGCACTTCTTTCTTGATCGCGCGCACGGCACGATTGATCAGATTGTCGGGGCTGGCGACAAACGCGCCGTCATCCGTTTTCACTTCCGCTTTTTCGCGCGGGAAGGGGGCAATGGCGGGAATGCCGAGCTTGGCGGCCTTCTCTGCCATGCGCACCGCCATATCGACCGAATAGCGCTCCACACGCGGCATGGCTTCCACAGGTTCGGAAACCCCGTCCCCGTAGGTGAGGAAGAATGGCAGGATCAGATCGTCCACCGTCAGTTGCGTTTCCTGCACCAGCCTGCGCGACCAGTCGGCCTTGCGCATACGGCGCAAACGGCAGCTGCCGGTCACGTCATCGACATGTCTGCCGATATGAGGGGGGAGATATTTGGATTGACGGTCACTCATTGAATTATTCCCGAGAATGGAAGCCGCGATGCAAATGCAATCAAAGGGCTGACTTCGGATGCGCACCGTTTATCACGGGAAAAGTGGTGAAACCAAGAAGATTGGCCGGTACGCACCTGTGTGGGATTGACGCGGGGCGTCTCACTTTCTACCCATTTGTTGGAACGGGAGACAAGATATGCAGATTGACTTTGGCGGTGGCGGCGAAATCAGCTTCGAACGCAAGGGAAAAGCCGGTCTGGTAAAGCTGACGCGGACCGCAGCGCTCAACGCGCTGACGCACAAGATGATTCTGGCGCTCGACCGCGCATTGCAGGCCTGGGAAGACGATCCGGAAGTCGCCTGCGTGATTCTCGAAGGTGAGGGCCGGGCGTTCTGCGCTGGCGGCGATGTCGTCGCGGCTTACAAGGCTGGCCGAGAGGGAACGCCCGCTTACGAGTTCTTCCGTGACGAATATCGGCTCAATGCCCGCATCGGTCGGTTTCCCAAGCCCTACATATCGCTGATCAACGGGATCATTATGGGTGGCGGCGCTGGCATTTCGGTGCACGGTTCGCATCGTATCGTGACCGAAAACACCATGTTCGCCATGCCGGAAACGGGAATCGGCTTCTTTCCCGATGTCGGCGGAAGCGCGTTCCTGCCGCATCTCCACGACAATTTTGGTTATTATCTCGCCTTGACGGGAAACCGCATTCGCTGGGGCGATTGTCTCCAGAGTGGAATTGCCACCCACGCAGTTGCGGCCAGCGACCTGCACGACCTGCGCGACGATCTCATCGCATCGGCTGATATCGACGCGGCCCTGACCCGCAGCCAATATCCGGATTTCGAAACATCCGCCGACACGCGGCATGTGATCAATGAGTGCTTTTCCGGCGCGACGCTTGCCGATTGCATGAACTTACTGGACAAGGCCGCCGCTTCGGGCAGCAAACCGGCGACGGACATCTTGAACGTCATCGCAACGCGGTCGCCAACCAGCGTGGCAGTAACCTTCCGGCAGATCGCCGACGGTCGCCCGCTCGACCTCGATGATTGCATGCGTATGGAATATCGCATTGCCAGCCGGATGCTTGAAGCCCACGACTTCTATGAAGGCGTGCGGGCGCTGCTGATCGACAAGGATGGCGCGCCATCCTGGCAGCCGGCTTCAGTCGAGGACGTAAAACCGGAACAGGTAAACGCCTATTTCGTAAATCTTGGCGAAAAGGAACTGACGTTCTCATGAGGAATTGCTGATGCATATGGATGAGCTGCGCCAGCACGCGCAACCGACCGGCCTTGAATGGACATTTACCTGGTTCATTCGATTGCTGGCGCTGACTGCGCTGGCAAGCGGCGTTCTCTATTGGGTGCGGCTCATCGGTATTCATCCGGGATTGCTCTGGCGGTTCGATCTGATGCCATGGATGTGGCAGACGGCTGTTGTCGCGCTGGCAGTGTTAATGCCGGTTGCCGCAACGGGTCTCTGGATGCGGGCAACCTGGGGGCCGGTGCTCTGGTTCGTGGCCGCAGTCGGCGAGATCAGCATCTATTCGGTTTTCGAGCGGAACTTTGAAAGCAGACCGTTGACGGTTACGTTCAATGCGCTGTGCATCGTCATTTATATCGTGTTCCGCGTCCTGCTGGTTTTGGAAAAGCGGCGGCAGGCAAAGGCCAGCATTTCCGCCT
Source organism: Ochrobactrum sp. 19YEA23 (assembly GCF_029909865.1). Taxonomy (NCBI): domain Bacteria; kingdom Pseudomonadati; phylum Pseudomonadota; class Alphaproteobacteria; order Hyphomicrobiales; family Brucellaceae; genus Ochrobactrum; species Ochrobactrum sp. 19YEA23. The sequence goes on from NZ_JASAMQ010000001.1 coordinate 1,204,287, forward strand.
GATTGCGGGTGCCAGTAAGTAAACATTAAGCCTGAATTTGCATTCCTCTCGGTAAGCTACTGTTAAGTCTGACTTTTAAGTCGAATTTTATGCATCTCCCCTAAAGTCCTCTCAAGACAGCGAGAAACATCGCTGCATAAAACAGGAAGAGAGCTGCATCGAGGATTTCCCGAATGCGGCTCCGACAGAGAGGCAAAGACAATGATGAATGCTCAGCGCAAAATCGACGCTCCGCTCTATGCTCCGGAAGCCGCACTCCGCAGCCTTTATCTGGAAGCCCTTCAGCTGGTGGAGCGTCTGCATCGCCGCCTGCTCGATGTTGTGAAGGATGAGTTCGACCGCAACGGTCAGCTCGACATCAACGCAACGCAGGCGCTGCTGCTTTTCAACATTGGCAATTCGGAACTCACCGCCGGTGAACTGCGCTCGCGCGGTTACTATCTCGGCTCGAATGTTTCCTACAACCTCAAGAAGCTTGTCGAAATGGGCTTCATTCATCACCAGCGTTCGCGTGTTGATCGCCGTTCGGTGCGTGTCAGCCTGACCGACAAGGGCAATGAGATCGCCAATCAGGTTGCCGCTCTTTACGAACGTCACGTCCTGTCCATCGAACAGGTCGGCGGAATTCAGGTTGAAGAATTCATGGCGATGAACAAGTCTCTGCAGCGCCTCGACCGCTTCTGGAACGACAGCATCGCTTATCGTCTCTGATAAATTGACCAGTGTTCCGGGAAGTTTGTTGCAGAACGGACACAACAGACCTGCATTTGCTGAAGCGGATGGGCAATTATGCTTCGATCTTGATGCGCGTGGCTTGCAAACTGGGCCGCGCGACATGATTAAGCCATAAAAACCGACATAAGCAGTTCTCAAGACTGCACGGGCAAGAATGTGCCATCTTCCAACAGGTCGGGAGATATAAGCTGGCGCGCATGTTTGCGGGTCGCCTATCGCCTTGACACTCTGTTGCTGATATTCTCGGACGACTGCCGCCGACATTGAGCTATGAGCGGCGTGCCTTTTTGGGACTAAGCAAATGACCAAGCCAACAACCAAGACTGACAAGAATGCCGAAGCTTTCAATGTAGACCGCCGTCGCTTCCTGCGCGGTGCTGCAACAGCTGGCCTTTCCGTGGCAGCCTCGGCTTTTGCAACCTCGTCCTTTGCGCAACAGGCATTTAACGATGTGCTCGCGTCGCCGCGGCGCGGTAACTGGGATGACCAGTTCGATGCGCGCGCGACAGGCGGCCAGAAGGTTGCGACCAACCAACCGGTTCTGAGCCAGCAGACCATCGGCAATATTCAGGGCGCTATTGCGCAATATACCGATATTGCCGGTCGCGGCGGCTGGCCAACGGTTCCGGGCAATGCAAAGCTTCAGCTCGGCGCGAACGACCAGTCGGTCCAGTATCTGCGCAAGCGCCTGATGGTTTCCGGCGATCTGCCGCAGGGCGCTGGTCTTTCCAATGCGTTCGACACCTATGTCGATGCCGCAGTGAAGCGTTTCCAGTCCCGTCACGGTCTGCCTGCAGATGGCGTCATGGGCCAGTTCACCTATGCAGCCATGAATGTGGACGCGAATACGCGTCTCGGCCAGCTCCAGACCAATTTGCAGCGCCTGTCGCCGCTGGTCAGCGCCGGTATGCAGGAACAGCGCTTCGTGATGGTGAATATCCCTGCCGCACGGATCGAAGCCGTTGAGAACGGCAGCGTCATGCAGCGTCACACCGCCGTTGTCGGCAAGATAGACCGCCAGACGCCGCTTCTTAATTCGAAGATCCACGAAGTCATTCTCAATCCTTACTGGACGGCGCCGAAGTCGATCATCCAGAAGGACATCATTCCGTTGATGCGGAAGGACCCGCAATATCTGGCCAAGAACAAAATCCGGCTTTACGATCAGTCGGGTCAGGAAGTGGCACCCGAAACCATCGACTGGAACACGGATGACGCTGTGAAGCTGATGTTCCGTCAGGACCCGGGCAAGATCAACGCCATGTCCTCGACGAAGATCAACTTCCACAACCAATATGCCGTCTACATGCACGATACGCCGCAGAAGAGCTATTTCAACAAGCTCATGCGTTTCGACTCGTCGGGCTGCGTGCGCGTGCAGAATGTTCGCGATCTGGACGTGTGGCTGCTGAAGAACACGGCTGGCTGGGATCGTCAGAACATCGAAGAAACGATCCGTACGGGCAACAATACGCCTATTCAGGTTGCCGACCCTGTGCCGTTGCACTTTGTCTATATCTCCGCCTGGTCGACGGGCGACGGCGTCGTGCAGTTCCGCGACGACATCTACAAGATGGATGGCGCAGCATCGCTGGCCCTTGGCACCGATACCTGATTTTCGGTATTTCTTGCTGAACAAAAGCCGTCCTGAGTATTCGGGGCGGCTTTTTTAGTTGTTAAACCAATATCAAATCGGTTTGCCGCATTTTGGAACATGCTTTTCGCTTTGCGGCCATTGGCCTAGGGCATTCAAGTGTGATAATGCGCCTCATCCAATAGCTTTTACCGGCTGACCCGGAGGGTGTGAAAATGTCTCAAGCCAATGCCGCCGCCAAGAATGCGTTTTCCGACGCTTTTTTCAATGCAAGCCTCGAGGACATCGATTCCGAAATTTTCGGTGCAATTCGCAACGAACTCGGTCGTCAGCGCCATGAAATCGAGCTGATCGCTTCGGAAAACATCGTCTCGCGCGCTGTTCTTGAAGCGCAGGGCTCCATCCTCACGAATAAGTATGCCGAAGGCTATCCGGGCAAGCGCTATTATGGCGGCTGCCAGTATGTGGACGTGGTGGAAGAACTGGCGATCGAACGCGCGAAGAAACTTTTCGGTTGCGAATTCGCCAATGTTCAGCCGAATTCCGGTAGCCAGATGAACCAGGCCGTGTTCCTGGCTCTGCTGCAGCCGGGCGACACCTTCATGGGCCTTGACCTCAATTCGGGTGGTCACCTGACGCACGGCTCGCCGGTCAACATGTCTGGCAAGTGGTTCAATGTCGTGTCTTATGGCGTCCGTCAGGACGACCATCTGCTGGATATGGACGAAGTGGCCCGCCTTGCCCGCGAAAACAAGCCAAAGCTGATTCTCGCTGGCGGCACTGCCTATTCGCGCGTCTGGGACTGGAAGCGTTTCCGTGAAATCGCCGATGAAGTCGGCGCTTATCTCATGGTCGATATGGCCCATATCGCTGGTCTCGTTGCCGGTGGCCAGCATCCGTCGCCAATCCCGCATGCCCATGTCTGCACCACGACGACGCACAAGTCTCTGCGCGGCCCGCGCGGCGGCATGATCCTGACCAACGATGCCGATCTGGCGAAGAAGTTCAATTCGGCTGTGTTCCCCGGTCTTCAGGGCGGCCCGCTGATGCACGTCATCGCCGCCAAGGCCGTTGCCTTCGGTGAAGCGTTGAAGCCTGAATTCAAGCTTTATGCCAAGAACGTCGTCGACAATGCGCGCGCACTCTCGGAAGAATTGAAGTCGCATGGCCTCGATATCGTTTCCGGCGGTACCGACAACCATCTGATGCTGGTCGATCTGCGTCCGAAGAACGCAACGGGCAAGCGTGCGGAAGCCGCTCTCGGTCGCGCCAACATCACCTGCAACAAGAACGGCATTCCGTTCGACCCTGAAAAGCCGTTCGTCACCTCCGGCGTTCGCCTCGGCACGCCAGCCGGCACCACGCGCGGCTTCGGCATAACCGAATTTAAGGAAATCGGTGCGCTGATCGCTGAAGTCCTCGACGGTCTGAAGGTCGCCAATTCCGACGAAGGCAATGCCGCTGTTGAGCAGGCCGTGAAGGAAAAGGTCGTCGCTCTGACCGACCGTTTCCCGATGTATGGCTATCAGGGATAATCAGTCCCTGAATGAAGAGTATCGAAAGCCCCGTTCAACGCTGTTGAGCGGGGCTTTTTTGCCTCTCATATCCGGTGGGTCGCATTCGGTATGTTGATTGGCGCAGATCAGATATGATCTATAGGAATCAGTCTTCGAAGAGTTAAGTGAAAGAGTTCTATGCGTTGTCCCTATTGCCAATCTGAAGATACGCAAGTGAAGGATTCCCGTCCTGCCGAGGACGGTGCCGTTATTCGCAGGCGTCGTGTCTGTTCGGTCTGCGGCGGGCGCTTTACGACATTCGAACGCGTTCAGCTCCGCGACCTGATGGTCGTGAAGAAAAGCGGACGCCGCGTGCCGTTCGATCGTGACAAGCTGACCCGCTCCATCGAAGTGGCGCTGCGCAAGCGCGATGTGGACAGCGAGCGCGTCGAACGTGCGATTTCCGGAATTGTTCGCCAGCTCGAAAGTTCGGGCGAGGCGGAGGTGACGTCCGACGAGATTGGCCGTCTGGCAATGGATGCCCTCAAGGGTGTGGATGATATTGCCTATATCCGGTTTGCATCGGTCTACCGCAATTTCAGCAAGGCCGTCGATTTCCATAACGTGATCGATGAGCTGGCAGCCCCCGATTCCGAGGACGATCTGGATAGATAGGCATGATTGCACTCGAACGACCGCATTCGCAGGTGACCTCGGATGATATCCGCTTCATGGAAGCGACAATCCGCTATGCCCGCCGTCACAAGGGACTGACGGGAACAAATCCATCTGTCGGTACGCTGATCGTCAAGGACGGCATCATTATCGGGCGCGGCGTCACTGCTCTTGGCGGCAGGCCGCACGCCGAACCGCAGGCGCTTGCCGATGCAGGCGAGGCGGCGCGTGGCGCAACGGCCTATGTCACGCTGGAGCCTTGCGCTCATCATGGTCGCACGCCGCCTTGCGCCGAGGCGCTGGTGCGCGCCGGTGTGGCCCGCGTTGTCGTTGCGGCCACCGATCCGGATGATCGCGTCAGCGGCAAGGGTTTTGCCATCCTGCGCGAAGCGGGCATTGAGGTGGTGCCGGGTGTCCTTGCCGAAAAGGCCGCCAATGATCTCGCGGGCTACTTGAATCGATCTTCCAGAAAACGCCCGGAAGTGATTCTGAAACTTGCACTTTCCGCCGATGGCATGATCGGCAAAAAGGGCGAAGGACAGGTGCCGATTACCGGCCCGGCGTCGCGTGCACAGTCCCACATCTTACGGTCGCAAACCGATGTTATCCTGATTGGTATCGAAACAGCGCTTGCTGATGATCCGGTTTTGAACTGTCGCCTGCCGGGGCTGGAACAACGCTCGCCCATCCGCGTCGTGCTGGATGGCGGATTGCGGTTGCCTTTGTCCTCGAAGCTGGTTCAGTCGGCGGATTCACAGCCGCTCTGGATCGCTTGCAGCGAAGAAGCATCGCCGGAGCGGCGCTATGAACTGAAGGCGGCGGGGTGCCGTATTCTGGCAACCGAGACGGATGACTGCCGGATCGCCTTGCCGGAGCTGATGGACGATCTTGCCGCACAGGGCATTGGTTCTGTTCTTGTGGAAGGCGGCGCGGGCGTCGCCAAGAGCTTTCTGGATGAAAAGCTGGTTGACCGCCTGATCACGTTTCGCTCACCGATAGAAATTGGTACTGCCGATGGGGTTGCCGTGCCTGGTCTTGAAACCCATATCGCAGAAGAATTCAAAATTCTCAGGCAGGCGCGTTACGGTGACGATGCCTTTGCGGAATATGTAAGGAAGACTTGATGTTCACAGGCATTATTACCGATATCGGCAAGGTTGACCGGATCAAGCCGCTGAATGAAGGCGTATTGCTGCGTATCGAAACCGTCTATGACCCAGAAACGATTGAACTTGGCGCTTCGATTGCGTGTTCCGGTGTTTGCCTGACTGTTGTTGCACTGCCGGAAAAAGGCACCAATGCCCGCTGGTTTGAGGTCGAGGCATGGGAAGAGGCTCTGCGTCTCACCACCATTTCCACCTGGGAAAATGGAACAAACATCAATCTGGAGCGCTCGCTGAAGCTTGGCGACGAAATGGGCGGACATCTCGTTTCCGGCCATGTCGATGGACAGGCCGAAATCGTTGAACGCAAGGACGAGGGCGATGCAGTGCGCTTCACCCTGCGTGCGCCGGAAGAACTGGCGCCATTCATCGCCCAGAAGGGTTCGGTCGCACTGGACGGCACGTCGCTGACGGTCAACGGTGTGCACGGCAATGAATTTGACGTTTTGCTCATCCGTCATTCGCTGGAAGTGACCACATGGGGACAGCGAAAAGCGGGCGACAAGGTGAATATCGAGATCGACCAGCTCGCACGCTATGCGGCAAGGCTTGCGCAATATCGGAAATAGGCTTACAGCCTAAAATTCCAGGCTGTAAAAGCATATCCCGATTTGAGCGTTGACCGCAGGTGTTGCGGTCCGCAAAATTTGTCATGGAGTTTCTCATGTCCGATCACGAGGCGCATGCGCCGCATTTGCTTATTGTTGAAGCGCGTTTCTACGACGATCTAGCCGATGCGCTTCTTGATGGCGCAAAGGCAGCCCTTGACGACGCGGGCGCGACCTATGACGTCGTGACCGTACCGGGCGCGCTGGAAATTCCGGCAACCATTTCGTTTGCCCTCGACGGTGCAGACAATGGCGGCACCGACTATGACGGCTATGTCGCTCTTGGCACGGTTATCCGCGGCGAAACCTATCATTTCGACATCGTTGCAAATGAATCCTGCCGTGCGCTGACGGATCTCGCCGTTGAAGAAAGCCTTGCCATCGGCAACGGCATTCTGACTGTCGAAAACGACGAACAGGCATGGGTGCGCGCGCGCCGTGCCGACAAGGACAAGGGCGGTTTTGCTGCCCGCGCCGCACTGACCATGATTGACCTGCGCAAGAAATTCGGAGCCTGAATATTATGAATTCTTCCGCAGAAGGTCGCCCGACACCAAACCTGCCGCGTACAGCGAACAAGCGTGGCGTTGCCCGGCTTGCAGCCGTGCAGGCCCTCTACCAGATGGACGTTGCCGGTACGGGCGTGATGGAAGTGGTCGCAGAATACGAAGCCTTCCGCCTCGGCAAGGAAGTGGACGGCACGCAATATCTCGATGCCGATCCGCAGTGGTTCCGCGCTATCGTCGCCGGTGTTGTCGACAGCCAGCTCAAGCTCGATCCGATGATCCATCAGGCGTTGACCGAAGACTGGCCGCTGTCGCGTCTTGATTCCACGCTGCGCGCGATCCTACGTGCCGGTGCTTGGGAACTGACGACGCGCAACGATGTGCCGACCGCCGTGATCGTTTCGGAATATGTCGATATCGCCAAGGCGTTCTACACAGAAGATGAGCCGAAGCTGGTCAACGCGGTGCTGGACCGCCTTGCCTTCGTTATTCGTGGCGAAAGCCGTGGGGCCAAGCCGCGCCATTAGAGCGCGTTTCGATCTGATTGGATCAGATCGGCGCTCAAACTGTTTATTATAACGCGCATCTTTTCCGAAAACCGTTTCACACTTTTCGGGATGCGCTTTAATACCGGCTTATAGATCAGAATAAGAATAGAAAGGGCTGTGAGAAATCACAGCCCTTCTTTCATTGTATGCTGGCAAAGAACGGCTTGACGTTTGTTCAACCGTTTCGCATGTTGGTCACGCGGCATTGAGAATGACCGACTGCAAGGGAACTTTCTAATTATTTGATTTCAAGGTGTTAAGTTCCTGATGAACTATACCGTTGAAGCCCGGTAAGACGTGGTGGCTTCAGGCGCTTTCCATGCCGCTCTAATCGGCCCGGGGAGGGGTTTTCGGGCCTTCATGCGCATATGCCTGCCGTTAATTACCCAGTATCGGATGTTTATCTGAGGTCGATCTGACGGTAGCCGGCGCAAACTCAATAGGAGTTGGCCTTTATGCAAATGGGAGTGGCAGTTTTACTTCTCGTTATTGCCTGCGGCGTGGTTTCCGTTCTTTTCGCCTTCTGGTCGATCCGTTCGATCCTGGCGGCCGATCAGGGAACGCCGCGGATGCAGGAAATCGCTGGCGCCATCCGCGAGGGTGCGTCGGCCTATCTCACACGACAATATTCCACGATTGCGATTGTCGGTGTCGTCGTGTTCCTCGCCGCATGGTATTTGCTGTCGCTGAGCGCCGCCATCGGCTTTCTCATCGGCGCAATCCTGTCCGGCGTCACAGGCTTTATCGGGATGCATGTTTCGGTGCGCGCCAATGTGCGCACAGCACAGGCCGCTTCCTTGAGTCTGGCAGGCGGGCTTGAAATGGCTTTCAAGTCCGGTGCCGTTACCGGTCTTCTGGTGGCCGGTCTCGCGCTGCTGGGCGTATCCGTCTACTATTTCATTCTCACCGTCTGGCTGGGCTATGCGCCCGCCGATCGCACGGTTATCGATGCACTGGTGGCGCTCGGCTTTGGCGCATCGCTGATTTCGATCTTTGCCCGTCTCGGCGGCGGCATCTTCACCAAGGGTGCGGATGTCGGCGGCGATCTGGTTGGCAAGGTTGAAGCGGGTATTCCGGAGGACGATCCGCGCAATCCGGCAACCATAGCCGACAATGTGGGCGATAATGTCGGCGACTGCGCCGGTATGGCGGCCGATCTGTTCGAGACTTACGCCGTTACCGTGGTTGCGACCATGGTTCTGGGTGCAATTTTCTTCAACGGTTCGGACGTGCTGCCAAGCGTCATGCTCTATCCGCTGCTGATCTGCGGAGCCTGCGTGATCACGTCGATTGCCGGTACGTTCTTCGTCAAGCTTGGCGTCAACGGCTCGATCATGGGCGCGCTCTATAAGGGCCTGATCGTAACGGGTCTCTTGTCCATAATCGGGCTTGGGGTTGCCAACACGCTGACAATTGGCTGGGGCGAAATCGGCACCGTGGCCGGAAAGAGTATTACCGGCACCAATCTGTTCATTTGCGGTCTGATCGGTCTCATTGTGACGGGCCTGATCGTGGTGATCACCGAATATTATACCGGCACCAACAAGCGCCCGGTCAATTCCATCGCGCAGGCTTCCGTGACGGGGCATGGCACGAATGTCATTCAGGGCCTTGCCGTTTCGCTGGAATCAACCGCATTGCCCGCCATCGTAATCGTTGGCGGCATTATCAGCACCTACCAGCTGGCAGGCCTCTTCGGTACGGCCATTGCGGTCACGGCTATGCTGGGCATTGCCGGTATGATCGTGGCGCTCGATGCCTTTGGACCGGTGACAGACAATGCCGGTGGTATTGCGGAAATGGCCGGTCTCGATCCGGAAGTGCGCAAGTCCACCGATGCGCTGGATGCTGTCGGCAATACGACCAAGGCTGTGACCAAGGGCTATGCCATCGGTTCGGCGGGTCTGGGTGCTCTGGTGCTGTTCGCAGCCTATTCTAACGACCTTGCTTACTTCGCGGCCAACGGCCAGACTTATCCCTATTTCGCGGATATGGGACCGGTGTCGTTCGATCTGTCCAATCCCTATGTGGTGGCAGGTCTGATCTTCGGCGGTCTGATTCCGTACCTGTTCGGCGGCATGGCCATGACGGCTGTGGGGCGCGCAGGCGGGGCGGTGGTGCAGGAAGTTCGTCGCCAGTTCAAGGAAAAGCCGGGCATCATGACCGGCAAGGAACGCCCGGACTATGCGCGCGCGGTCGATCTTCTGACCAAAGCGGCAATCCGTGAGATGATCATCCCGTCGCTTCTGCCGGTGCTGGCGCCGCTTGTGGTCTATTTCGGCGTGCTGCTGATTTCAGGCTCCAAGGCTGCGGCTTTTGCAGCGCTCGGCGCATCGCTACTCGGCGTTATCGTCAACGGGCTGTTTGTGGCCATTTCCATGACCTCCGGTGGTGGTGCATGGGACAATGCCAAGAAGAGCTTCGAGGATGGCTTTACCGACGCCGATGGTGTGAAGCACCTGAAGGGTTCGGAGGCACACAAGGCTTCGGTAACGGGCGATACGGTTGGCGATCCCTATAAGGATACCGCTGGTCCTGCCGTCAACCCGGCGATCAAGATCACCAATATCGTCGCACTTCTGTTGCTTGCAGTGCTGGCGCATATGGCTTGATTAGTTTCACATTCCGAAAACAGAAAACCCGCCGAGAGGCGGGTTTTCTTTTGGGTAACATATTGCGGCGATTAGCTGCCGCCAGGACCGCCTGCACCGGCGCCCGGCACGGAGGTCGGGGCCTTGGAAACGCCCTGGATAACCTGACCGAGGAAGGTCTGATCCTTGCCGCCGGTTGGCGTGGTACGCGATACGAAATCGAACAGTTTGCCGTCCTTCATGCCGTAATTCGCGATATTCTGAACCTTGCCGTCCTTGTCGAAATAGATCGCAAGAATCTGGCGGTCGACCAGCTTCGGCTTCATGAACTGGGCTGCACGATGACGCTTCTGCGAAATGTAATAGAACACTTCATTGTCGAAGGTCGCGGTGGTCGATGGCGTGCCGAGCGCAAGCAGAACCTGCTCGCGGCTGGAGCCGACCGGCACCGAATCAAGTGCCTGCTGATCGAGCACATAGCCTTCGGTCAGCGTTTCGGACGGGTTAAGCGTGGATGCGGTGTTGCATCCGACCAGTGCGGCCGAAAACAGAATTGCCGTACCAGCCAGAAGAGCACGCTGCTTGCGTGCACCTGATGATGCGCCGGAACGCACAGTTGAGAAAATCCGCTGCAACAAAGACCTCTCCATAATTCTATTATCAGCGCGGCACTTTCGCCGTCGGGAGAACTTCGGTAAACCACCTTGCTTCTATATGCAACTGGAACGGTCGTACAGGGATGATTCTCCAACTTTTCCGCCGCAAATCGAAGGCCAATGAGGCTATCGTGCTTCGCGTTTACGAGGCGATCGTGGCAGCGGCGCGGCAAAAACGGTTTTATGCACAATTTCATGTGCCGGATACGCCACTTGGCCGGTATGAGATGTTGTCGGTGCATATCTTCCTGACGCTGCATCGTATGCGGGGCGATAATCCTGCACTGATGGCAGTCGCTCAGGAGGTGGCCGACGAGTTTTTCAAGGATGTCGACCACTCGCTGCGCGAACTGGGAATCGGCGATCAGGGCGTTCCAAAACGCATGAAAAAACTTGCCCGCATGTTTTATGGTCGTGTGGCGACCTATGGTGCGGCGCTCGATACCGACGATGCGGAGGCGCTTGCAGCCGCGTTGACGCGAAATATTCGGCCTGATCTGGAATTCTGGCCACAAGCTCGCCATTTAGGCGAATATGTTCTGCGTTGTCGCGACCGGTTGCGCGCAATCGACGATAGTACACTGGTGGCTGGCGAGATTTCCTTTATGGATGCCGACGATCTGGCGCTGACGCATGACAATACCGAAGAGGCAAAACAAAATGACTGACAAACCGGCGCTGAGCTATCCCGTTCCGGTTCTGCATCTGGCCCAGAAGGGCGTGACAGTAACAATCGGCACCGATGAGAAGGAGCGCGCCGCGCTTGCCGCGAGCCATGCGCTTGAAGCCGTGAACGCGTTTTCGGCTGAATTTCTGCTGACGCCGTGGAAAAAGGACGGCATTCGCGTGCGCGGACGCATCGACGCCGAAATCGTGCAGGCCTGCGTCACCACGCTGGAACCGCTAACCAATGTGATTGCGGAAGAAGTCGATACGATCTTCGTGCCGGAAAATTCGCGTCTGGCCCGGGTTCAGCTCGACGAAAGTGGTGAAACGCTGCTGGATGCCGATGGTGCCGATAGTCCGGAAACCTTTGTCGGGGACCGGATCGATGTTGGCGCGGTCGCCGAAGAGTTCTTCGAACTGGCAATCGATCCTTATCCGCGCAAGCCCGGTCTGCCGGACGATGCCGAACCTAAGACCTTTGGGGATGCGGATGATGAGGATGACAAGCCTGAATCGCCCTTCGCAAAGCTGTCGGAATGGCGCAAGAAGCCGTGATCAATGGTGATTTGCGTCCGGTTTGACAGAATATTGTTGTACGGCAACGTAAAACCACTATTTTCGCCAAAAACCCTGCCGCGTCTTGAGCGCGGCCCGGGAGCAGGGATCGAACAGGAATAATCAAGAGTGGTAAAAATATCGATTGACGCGATGGGCGGTGATTTCGGTCCTGAAGTGGTCGTCCCCGGCGCGGCAAAGGCGCTTGAGCGCCATCCCGACATGCGTTTTATCTTTTTCGGTTTGGCCGGACAGGTTGAGCCGGTGCTGGCACGCTTTCCGAAGTTGCAGTCCGCATCCGAGTTTCGTGCGTGTGAAGTTGCCATTGGTATGGACGACAAGCCCAGCCAGGCTCTGCGCAACGGGCGCGGCAAGTCCACGATGTGGAAGGCCATTGAGGCCGTGAAAACCGGCGAAGCCGATGCCTGCGTGTCTGCTGGCAATACGGGCGCGCTCATGGCCATGTCGAAATTCTGCCTGCGGATGATGTCGGATGTTGAACGTCCGGCGCTTGCGGGCATCTGGCCGACGCTGCGCGGTGAAAGCATTGTACTGGATGTTGGCGCGACCATCGGTGCCGATGCACGCCAGCTGGTCGATTACGCCGTGATGGGCGCTGGCATGGCGCGGGCGCTGTTTGAAGTGCGCAAGCCGACGGTCGGCCTGCTGAATGTCGGCACGGAAGAGGTCAAGGGTCTCGACGAGATCAAGGAAGCCGGTCAGATCCTGCGCGATACGCCGCTGGACGGTCTGGAATATTCCGGCTTCGTGGAAGGCAACGACATTGGCAAAGGTAGCGTCGATGTTGTGGTGACCGAAGGCTTCACCGGCAATATCGCGCTCAAGGCTGCCGAAGGCACGGCGCGTCAGATGGCGACATTGCTCCGTCAGGCCATGACCCGCACTTTGCTGGCCAAGATCGGCTATGTTTTTGCCAAGGGCGCTTTTGATCGCCTGCGCGAAAAGATGGACCCGAACAAGGTCAATGGCGGTGTGTTCCTTGGCTTGAGCGGCATCGTCATCAAGAGCCATGGCGGCGCGAGTGCCGAAGGTTTCTGCTCGGCGGTTGAAGTGGGTTACGACATGGTGCGCAATCGTCTTCTGGAGAAGATTGAAGCCGATCTGGCGCATTTTCACCACAGTCACCCGCATGTTTCGTCCAGTGAAGGCGGCGAAGCGGCCAAATAATTATTGCCCCTCTGGTGGGCGCGGATTTCGACGGTGCGGGCAACAGCCTCGTTCCGTTCGTATATGAGGACAGGAATAAAAAATGATACGATCTGTCGTGCGGGGTATCGGTTCGGCATTGCCGAAGCGGGTCATGAAAAACACCGACTTTGAGGGTGTCATAGAGACCTCGGACGAATGGATCGTGCAGCGCACGGGCATTCGCGAACGCCATATTGCAGGCGATGATGAAACCACGGTTTCGCTGGGTGCTGCCGCCGCGCGCGCCGCAATCGAAAATGCTGGCCTGCAGCCATCGGATATCGATCTCGTTCTGGTCGCCACCTCCACGCCGAACAACACGTTCCCGGCCAGCGCTGTGGAAATCCAGCGTGAGCTTGGCATCACCTCGGGCTTCGCTTTTGACATGCAGGCCGTGTGCAGCGGCTTCATCTATGCCATTACGACAGCCGATCTTTATATCCGCGGCGGCATGGCCGAGCGCGTTCTGGTCATCGGCGCGGAAACCTTCTCGCGTATTCTCGACTGGACCGACCGCACGACCTGCGTTCTGTTCGGTGATGGTGCGGGCGCTGTGGTGCTGGAAGCTGCCGAAGGCAAGGGTCTGACTTCGGACCGTGGTGTTCTGGCTGCAAATCTGCGCTCGGACGGCAGCCACAAGGAAAAGCTCTATGTGGATGGTGGTCCTTCGACGACGCAGACCGTCGGCCACCTGCGCATGGAAGGCCGCGAAGTCTTCAAACACGCTGTGGGTATGATCACCGACGTTATTGAAGCTTCTTTCGCGGAAACAGGCCTTACGGCAGACGATATCGACTGGTTTGTGCCGCATCAGGCCAACAAGCGCATCATCGACGCTTCGGCCAAGAAGCTGAATATCGCCGAAAGCAAGGTCGTCATCACTGTCGACCGGCACGGCAACACCTCGGCTGCATCGGTGCCGCTGGCGCTGGCGACCGCCGTTGCGGACGGCCGGATCAAGAAGGGCGATCTCGTGCTTCTTGAAGCCATGGGCGGCGGTTTTACCTGGGGTGCGGTTTTGCTGCGCTGGTAAGCCAAATCCCCCAAAACAGGGGCGCTCTGTCACGTTCGGAATCGGATCGGAAAAGAAAAGCAATAAAATTGATCCGCCGCGAGGGTACTCGCGGCTTGACCGAGCCGCTTTTATTTGTGTAACGTCCTGTCACGTAAGGATATTATCTGTTCAAACGCTAACCAGGTGGGTTCGGTTATGGGAGGTAAAACGGTCACGCGGGCTGATCTGGCAGAGGCTGTTTACCGTAAGGTCGGTCTTTCCAGAACGGAGTCGGCGGCTTTGGTCGAGATGATTCTCGACGAGGTCTGTGACGCAATCGTCAATGGCGAAACAGTGAAGCTGTCGTCATTTGCCACTTTTCAGGTCCGCGACAAGAACGAGCGTATCGGTCGCAATCCGAAGACCGGTGAAGAAGTGCCAATTCTTCCGCGACGCGTGATGACCTTCAAGGCTTCGAATGTTCTCAAGCAGCGCATTCTGCAGGAACATCAGAAGCGCGAAACCAAGAGCAAATAATTCGGATCGATGCCGCCCCATATTCTCCGGGCGGCATTTGTTTTTCAGCTCAGGTGTTAAATACGGCGGCTTGCGCGTTCTGGCGCATGATAGGCTGTGATGGCTTTTAGGCTGCCGTCTATTTCTTGTTATAGCGGATAGGTGGTCTGCTTCGCCGGAAGGCGTCGCGGTCTAACCCGCTATTGCCCGCGTCCTTCCCAAAAACCGGTTGTTGGGCCGCATCCATGTGAAGGGATGCGTATAAAGCTCTGATATTATATAATGGATATAGTGGAACGAATCATTTCGCTAATATTCGAATCCGAGAGCGCATAGGCTTTTCGGAAAGAGTTTCAGCGTGAAACGCCATCGGGTTTCAATCGGCGTTCGGACAGTATAAGTAGGCCACGGTTTTTGAAAAGCTGGTGGCATTCCGCCTTATTGTCACTGTCTGCGTATCGTGCGGACCGCAAGTGGAATTTCAAAGCCTATATGGATCGCTCGATGAGCGGGCCGTTGCTGCTGGAAAGGGCAGGTGGATGGATAAAAGCCCTGATGCATTCAGGACGATCAGTGAGGTTGCGGAGGATCTCGATCTTCCCCAGCATGTGCTGCGTTTCTGGGAAACGCGCTTTACACAGATCAAGCCGATGAAGCGTGGCGGCGGCCGCCGCTATTATCGTCCAATCGATGTCGAGCTGCTCAAGGGCATTCGCCATCTGCTCTACGATCAAGGTTATACGATCAAGGGCGTGCAGCGTCTGCTGCGCGAAAACAATCCGCAGTTCATCATTGCGCTCGGCAATGGCGATGTGCAGGCCATTGAAGTCATCTCGCGCCAGAAGCAGGCTGCGGCTGACAAACGTGCTGCGGAAGAAGCTGCCGATAATGAAATGGCGCTTCCAAGTGGCATCAAGGCCCCGCAGCCCTCGCGCAAGCTGTTTGGTTTGCTGAAGGGCGAGGATGACGGCCCCATTGGCGCCGATGGCAAGCGCCCGTCCAAGGACAATCGCTCGCTTTTGCAGGAAGCGCTTTTCGATCTTCTGGAATGCAAGCGATTGCTGGATCAGGTGCGCTGAGCCAAGTAGAAAGTGAAAAGGGAGGCTGGAGCCTCCCTTTCTTTTTACGGTGTTAGCTGGACGAGAGTTTCAGTCCGATGATGCCCGCGAGAATGAGCATGACGCTCGCAACGCGGAAGAAGCTTGCAGCTTCCCCAAGAATGAAGATGCCGACGACGAAAGCGCCGACTGCGCCGATACCGGTCCAGATCGCATAGGCCGTGCCAAGAGGCAGGCTGCGCATGGCGATTGAAAGCAGCAGAAAACTGCCGATCATTGTGACCAGTGTGATGATGCTGGGCGTCAGAAGGGAGAAGCCTTCCGACTTTTTCATGAAGAATGCCCAGACGACTTCAAGGATGCCGGCGATAGCCAGATAGACCCATGCCATTGTGAATGCTCCATATTTGGAAATGGGTAAAATCAGAGACTTAGACTGTTTCGATGAATCAGTTTCTAAAGGTCAGATGTGGTTCGCGCTGCCTGTTGCGAGAACGTGAATCGCACGAAATCGCCAAGGCTGGCCGCGTGGCCGCCAATAAGTCTGGACCTGACGATATGCTGGATGGCGAATTGTTCGATTGGCCGTGACATAGGATACTCCTATGGGGCCGTCCCCTATGCGAACACAGGCGCGGGTCGTCCCGCGCGCCATCTAGATAAGGTCTTGGTTGTCTTGTGGCAAGGTGCATACGAGATAATCCTGCCAACATAAACTTGATCGCCACAGTCGTAGATTGGCGTTTATTTTCGGTTATCCTGTCATTCTTACTCACAATTATGCCGGGAGATCGATCGATGACCATCTCAAGACGTAATTTTATTGTTGCAGCATCTGCTGCCGGTGCGGGAATGGCGCTTTCGCCGCTGGACCTCGCCAGAGCAGCAGCCGACACGGGCAGTTCCAACGTGCAAAAGCCGTCACAAGTTGAAAATCCGGGTTTCCATCGCTTCCAACTGGGCGAGTTCGAAATCACCACGCTGTCCGATGGACGCCGGGCAGGTGAAGCGCCCGAGAAAACCTATGCGATCGATCAGGATCCGAAGGAAGTCGCGGCACTGCTTGAAGAGAACATGTTGCCAGCCGACCGGTTCGTGAACAGCTTTACGCCTGTGCTGATCAATACTGGCAAGGACCTTGTCCTTTTCGATACGGGCATGGGTGCCGGGGCGCGCGCAAACGGGCAGGGCAAACTTATCAGTGCACTGGAGGCTTCGGGTTACAAGGCCTCGGATGTTTCGCTCGTGGTGCTGAGCCATTTCCATGGCGACCACATTGGCGGTTTGATGGATGACGGAAAACCTGCCTTCGCCAATGCGCGTTATGCGGCTGGACAGAAAGAGTTCGATTTCTGGACAGACCCAGCACGGCTGGACAGCCCGATGAAGGGCGGTGCCGAGCTTGTCGGCAAGAATGTGAAGCCACTGGTCGAGAAGACGACGTTTCTGGAAGACAACAGCGAAGTCGTGTCAGGCATTCATGCTCTGGCAGCGTTCGGGCATACACCCGGCCATTTGATATTCCGCGTCGAATCCGGCGGCAAACAGTTGATGCTGATCTCGGATACCGCCAATCATTTTGTCATCACTTTACAGCGGCCCGAATGGCATGTGGCCTTCGATGTGGACAAGGAGACTGCCGTCACGACGCGCAAGCGCGTCTTCGACATGCTGGCGACCGAACGGCTGCCGTTCATCGGCTATCACATGCCGTTCCCGTCCGTGGCCTATCTGGAGAAGCATGGTGCGGGCTACCGCTATGTTCCGGAAACTTACCAGTTGCAGGACAAGTAGTCCCGATCAGCGTCCGCCTGCGACATCGATAAACGAGCCGGTCGTGTAGCCGGGGGCGTCGTTGAGCAGCCAATAGATGGCTTCCGCGACTTCCTCGGCTTTTCCGGCTCGTCCCATCGGGGTTCCGGCACCCAGCTGTACAGCACGGTCGGGATTGCCGCCGCTGGCGTGGATTTCCGTTTCGATCAGTCCGGGGCGGACCGCATTGACGCGGATGCCCTTGGGCGCAAGCTCACGCGACAGACCGATGGTCAATGTATCGAGCGCACCCTTCGCACCTGCGTAATCGACATATTCGAATGGTGAACCGAGCTTTGCTGCCATTGAGGAAACAATGACGATGGAACCGCCCGGCTGAAGGCGACGTGCTGCTTCGCGTGCGCAGAGATAGGTGCCGTAGACATTCACGTCGAACATGGTGCGCAGGCGTTCCGCACTCATGTCAGCAAGCGGCATGGTCTGCGCGACGATACCTGCATTGAGCACGACGCCCTGCAGTGCGCCGAACGCCTGCTCTGCGCGATTATAGATGGAAAGCACATCCTCTTCGCGCGAAATATCACCTTGCAGCGCGATGGCCTCAACGCCCGCACGTTTCAAGCTATCTGTGGTTTCTGCTGCGGCTGCGGCATTTCCAGCGTAATTGAGAGCTATGGACCAGCCGTCTGCTGCACAGCGCAACGCGGTTGCCTTGCCGATGCCACGGCTGCCGCCGGTAATCAGAACGTTTTTCAAGCTTGAACTCCTCCGCATTTTTCATGGCGGAGTTAAAACGTTTTGATGCTCTCCGCAAAGCGGAAATTGTGAAGATAAAACAATAAGGGGAAGGGAAAATGGTCGGAGCGGCGGGATTCGAACCCACGACCCCTTGACCCCCAGTCAAGTGCGCTACCGGGCTGCGCTACGCTCCGAGCCGGGGAAAGCCTTAGAATGCAAAGGAATTTTCCGCAAGCCCTAAAAGTGGCGAAAAGGCAAAATGCGCACAATTGATCTCTGGAAAACTACCAGTATTGCTTAGGTCCGTGGTGCGAGCAGGATGATGCAGGTGCCTGCCAGAGCCACGCATGCGCCGGTGATATCCCAGCGGTCCGGCTTTGCGCCTTCAGCCACCCATATCCACACAATGGACGCGACGATGTAGATGCCGCCATAGGCCGCATAGGCGCGGCCCGCCGTATCGCTCTCGATCAACGTCAGGAAATAGGCAAAGAGCGCCAGCGAAGCCATGCCGGGGATGAGCCAGAGCGGTGATTTGTCGAGCTTCAGCCAGGCCCAGAAGGCGAAGCAACCGGCGATTTCGCAGACTGCGGCGGCGGCGTAGATGATGAACTGCAAGGTTGCTCCTATGCGCGTGCCTGTGGGCGGGCAATTGACGCAGAAGCGCGGGGCAGGCCAGTTTGACGCCGATATTTATATTCAAGCCCGGCGCAACCCCAGATGATCCCGAACAGCAGATAGAAATGCCGCCAATGGTCAGTATCGATAACATTGCCGATCAGCACATGCCCCAGATAAGTCGCATAGGCGCAGAGCAGAAAGGGCTGCCACGGCCTGTTACGGAACAGCAGGCGAAAACCGATGCCAAGCGTCATGAATGTCAGCGTGACGAAAGCTGTAAAGCCGATCCAGCCATAATCGAGCGCGGCTTTGAGCCAATTGTTGTGCGTGTCCTCGCCGAACATGGGGCCGAATTCCAGCGGCCCGATACCGAGCGGATGCTGCGTGGAAAGCACCATGCCATACCAGTGGCGGGCAAAACGTCCCATGCGGTCGGCGTCATAGCTCTGTTCGAGTTGCGCGCGTTGCAGGAAGAAATCTCCGATGCCGGGGATTTCAATGAGGATCAGCAACCCGACCACAACAACGGCAACCGCAAGCAATGCAATCAGGATGAGGCGCAAGCGAAAGCGGTTATTGTTGGTTTGCAGGAATAGCGTGAGCAGGATGACCAGACAGGCGAGGGGCACCATGGCCCAGGCTGCGCGCGAGAAAGAGAACAGTACACCGAGTGTCAGGATGGCAGCGGCGGGCACATAGACCAGCATGTCGCGTGCACGTCCGGTGAGAATGCGATAAACGGTCCAGCTCAGCGGCAAAATGAGAAATGGACCGAAAACGTTCGGGTCCTGAAACGCGCCCTTGGCGCGCCCGTAGCGCGTGAAGAGATCAGCACCCGGAAAAAGGTTGAGATAGCCTGCAATGCCGAGAAACGCGGCTATCAGGCCGACAAAAAGATAGGCTTTGAAGATTGTTTGCAGTCGCCGGTAATCCATCTCGATCATTGCGGCGAAGAACACCGAGGTGAAAGCGAGAAACAGGGAAACAGCGATATAGAGCGGCGCATTTTTCAGGTCGGGCATCTGCAAGGTCGAGATGACGCCGCCAAAGTTGAACACAGCGAGAATAGCGAGCAGAACGAGGTTGGTTCGGCTCAAGCGAAGCCCGAACAGCAGCGCAACGGCAATCAAGCCGGCCATATAGACTTCATAAGGCGCAGGCTCACCGAGCACAAAGCCCAGCAGAAAGACCCCGAACCCAACCGCAAAATTGACGATCAGGCGGTTCAGCGCCCGGCGCTGATGCACGGTCACGCCAACGGTGGACGCTGGATTGTGCATCGGCGCGGCTATGGGCGCTGCCTGGCTCAATAGGCATTTTCCGTATTGAGAAGCCGGATGGGCGTCAGGAAGAGGATCTTGAGATCGAACCAGAGCGACCAGTTTTCGATGTAATAGAGGTCGTATTCGGTGCGCATCGTGATCTTCTCTTCATTGTCAATCTCGCCACGCCAGCCATTGATCTGGGCCCAGCCGGTCACACCCGGCTTGACGCGATGGCGTGCGAAATAGCCGTCAACAACTTCGTTATAGAGAAGATTGTTGGAATGCGCCGCCACCGCATGAGGGCGTGGGCCAACCAGCGACAGCGACCCGGCGATAACGTTGAAGAACTGCGGCAACTCGTCGATAGACGTCTTGCGGATGAAGCGACCGACGCGGGTGACACGTGGATCGTTCTTTGTCACTGCGTTGCGTGCCGTCGGGTCGCACTGCTCGGTGTACATCGACCGGAACTTCCAGACATTGATGACTTCATTGTTGAAGCCATGGCGCTTCTGCTTGAAGAAAACCGGCCCCTTGCTGTCGAGCTTGATGGCGATGGCGGTGCCAATCATGATCGGCGACAGAACAATGATCCCGACAATACTGAAGGCAATGTCGAAAATGCGCTTGGCGACGGAATCCCAGTCGTTGATCGGCTTGTCGAAAATATCCAGCATCGGCACCGAGCCGACATAGGAATAGGAGCGTGGACGGAAGCGCAGGTGGTTGTTGAGCGCCGACAGGCGAATATCAACGGGCAGCACCCAGAGCTTCTTGAGGAGTGCCAAAACGCGCGCCTCGGCGCTGATCGGCAGCGAGACGATCAGCAGGTCGATATGCGCGATACGCGCAAACTCGATCAGTTCGTTGATGTTGCCGAGCTTTGGATAGCCGGCAACAACTGGCGGCGAGCGCTTGTCGTCACGGTCGTCGAAAATACCGCAGATGCGGATATCGTTGTCCGGCTGTTGTTCGAGTGAACGGATCAGCGCTTCGGCATTGGGGCCGCCGCCGACGATCACTGCACGGCGTTCCATGGTGCCATTGCGGGCCCAGCGGCGGATTTTCCACGCAATGATCAGGCGGGAAATCAGGATGACGGCAATCGCGCTGACCGCCCAGATGAGGAACCAACCGCGTGAGAAATGGGCAGAAACCTTGAAAAGAAAACCGAGCACTGCAAGCGTGCCAAGCGTTGCCGCCCAGCTGATGATCAGCCGCCGCAGATGGTGGGTGGGGCTTCGGAGAATATTGACCTGATAGCCGTCATTGATTTCCATCAGAGCAACATAGAGCACGCCGCCAGCGATGATGATCAATGGATAGTAAAGCAGATAATTGCTCTGAAGCCCGACATAATAGCCGAGGCTCAATATGCCCATCAGGAAGATGAGGCCGAACTCGACCAGACGCACAACGCCGCTCAGCATGAGCGGCGAAAACGTGTCCCGCCTGTATTGCGCAGCTATGCTCTGCGCCAGGGGGCTGAGTTCCACCGGTTCTTGCGGCTTCGAATCCTGCTTGGCGCTGGCCTCGATGGCCTTGCGTCCAAATGGAGAAAAAGCATCATTGTCCCGCACGATAATGTCCCGCTTATCAGTTTACAGGAGTATGTGTATCGTCAGATTCCTAAGAAATCTCTGAGTACGCAGGTATCGGACCCGCTCAGTACTCACGAATGCGTTTCACGGTAAATCAATTCTATAGAATGCGCCATGGACTGAACTCCAAATCGTTCACGAAGTCGCGAATTATCCGGCATTTGCGCGCTGAAACTGTCTTTTCCGCCCCTCGTTTCCCGGATTTTAGCGACAAGCGCTTCCACTGCCGGTTCAAACAATGCCGGAGACGCGGGGCCGAATATTTCGGGAATGCCACCAACGCGGCTGGCGATGACGGTTTTCCCGGCGGCAAGTGCTTCCAATACAATATAGGGGAAAGCCTCTGCACGGGAAGGGATGACCATCATGCGGCCAAGCGCAAATGCATCGCGCGCCGCCATGCCGGGCAGGAAATGGACGTGGTCTCCGAGGCCAAGTTCGGCTGCAAGCGCTATAAAGACTGGTTTTTCGGAACCGTCTCCGACAATGGTTGCGCTGAGTGACAGGCCATCCTGATCGCGAAGCTCCGCCAAGGCGCGGATCAGAATGTCCGGGCCTTTCAGATCACGCATCGTGCCGACGAACAGAAGGTCGCTGGCGTCGGGCGCATCGGCTACGGGGATGAATTCATCGTCGGCAAGGCCGTTATAGACAACCGCATGGAGGCCATGGGGCCTCCCGACCTTTTCTTCATAGGTTCGTTTCTCAAAATTGGAAACGAACATCACCGCATCGGTCATGGGTGCCAGAAGCCGCTCGACCAGAAAGACAGCGCCGCCGCGGCGCGTCTTCCGGTCAAAATGCAGGCTTCCGCCATGCGGTGAATAGATACGGGCTACGCGAGACTTAAAAACCCGTAGAACAGAGCCGAACAACCGGGCATAGACGCCGCCTTTGGCGCCATGCCCGTGCAAAATGTCCGGCCGCAATTTCTTGACAACGCGGTATGCTTTAAGAGCCGCCGCTGCATCGCCGATACCAATATGGCGCTGCATGGCAATTCTATTCAGGCCAAGCGCAAGCTTTGGCCGCAATTCTTCTAGAAGCGCATCCTCTCTTGGACCGCCTGTTGTTGCATCGCAGACGAGCCCGACAAGGTGACCTTTTTCCGCCTGTGCAGCGACCAGATCGCGGACATGGCGGAACAATCCGCCAGCGGGCTCGCGAAAGCAGTGTACGATACGCAGAGGGGAAACAGTGTCGTCATCAGCCATCAATCGCCATCAGAACAGACGTTCGCGGACATAAATCGTATCGCCAGGCAGGATCGGATCGGAGATCAGAACCCGGCCCGTCAGCACCTTGCCGTTAAACTGGCGGGTGATGTCGGCATTTTCCTGATTGGCGCGCGGGCTGAAACCGCCTGCAGCTGCAATCGCTTTCTGGACGGTCATGCCCGGCACATAGGAATATTGCCCGGCTGCGCCCACTTCGCCCATCACGAAGATTGGACGATAACGGTCGATCTCGACGCTCACATCCGGGTCGCGCAAATAACCGCCGCGCAATTTTGATGCGATCAGCCCTTCAAGCTGCTTTGCAGTCTTGCCGCGCGCTGGAATGCTGCCGACGAGCGGGAAAGCCACATAGCCTGCCTGATCGACACTATAGGTGTTGGTCAGACTTGACTGTTCAAAAACGGTGATGCGCACGCGGTCACCCGCATCCAGCATATAAGGCTGGTTCAGCGCTTCGTGAAAGGCTGGCGGTGCAGGGCGGTAGCTCGTGCAGGCCGACGACAGAGTGATCGCCGCAAGACCGAGCGCCGTGAGCAAAGCACGGCCTGTACGCTTGTTGTGAATTTTCTTCGCCATCATGTCTCGCCTCGGTATCCCCGAAAAGCATCGCCCGCATTTATGGAAACTGATCAACACCGAAGCACGACCAGATGAATTCCTGTCACTGCGTTATCGATTGATTAGGGTTAATGGCTGGTAAAGATGCGTCGAGATGGTCAAAAAACTTTCCGCAAGAGGGGGAAGGGTGCAGCAGCAGAAGTATTGGGAGGTCGTAGGAGCTATAGAAAACGGCCTTGCGGAGGTGTGTGTTAGCGGATGCTTGAATATCGCTGAAATCTCAGCGCTTAACCCTATAGTTACCTTAAGCGTTTACTTTTCGGCCCGAAAATGGGTATGCGACCTGGATGGGAATGACGATTGTCAGTAATCGACGGGCGCCTGCGGAGTAACGAAATGGCGGAAGTCGATTCGTCGTTGAAAGACGCAGACATCGATATAGGCGCGCTTTTTGGAAGCTTGCGTCGTAACTGGCTTTTGATTGTTGGCGGCGCTCTGTTGATGGCGGCGCTGGCATGGGTCATTTGTCTGCTTTTGACGCCGGATTATCGCGCAGAAACCCGCATCATTATCGAAACCCGCGAGTCTGTCTTTACACGGCCCAATGGTGATAATCCCGCCGAGCGTCCGTTGCTGGACCCGGAAGGCGTGAAGAGCCAGATCGAGATTCTGACGTCGAACGATCTCCTGCGCCGGGTTTCAGACAAGCTGAACCTGCCGAACAATGAAGCTTTTACCTCAATCGCAGTAAGGCCTTACAGCCGGGTTCTTATTCTTCTCGGCATGATAGCCGATCCCGAGAAATTGTCTCGGGACGAGCGGGTTCTGCTGCGGCTGCGCAAGCACTTGCAAGTGTACAATATCACCGGCTCACGCGTTATCGCGGTGCAGTACACGTCTGCCAATCCGCAGTTGGCAGCACAAATTGCCAATACGATTGCTGAAGAATATATCGCATTGCAGAGCGCGGCGAAGCTGCAATCCAATGACGATGCCACCAACTGGCTGGCGCCGGAAATCGAAGACCTGCGCAAGCATGTGCGCGATGCCGAAAAGAAAGTCGCGGATTACCGCGCCTCGCGGGGACTGCTGACCGGCCAGACCAACAATACGATTGCCTCGCAGCAGCTTTCTGAAGTTTCGACGGAACTGACCCGCGTTCGCACCGACCGCGCAACGGCAGAGGCGAGGGCGGCAAGTGTTCGCAAGGCGCTGGCGGCTGGTACGCCGGTCGATACGCTGCCGGAGGTGGTGGCTTCCGGCATGATGCAGCGGCTGGCCGAGCGTCGCATCGAGCTGAATGCACAGATTGCCGACCTGTCGACCACTCTTCTCGATGGCCATCCGCGCATCAAGGCGCTGCGCTCGCAGCTCGTTGATCTCGACCGCCAGACCAAGGCGGAAGGCCGCAAGCTTCTCGCCAGCCTTGAAAACGATGTCACCACGGCGAAGCTGCGTGAAGATGAGCTGACCCGCGAACTCAATCGCGTCCAGTCGCAGGCCGCTCAGGCTGGCGATCAGGAAGTTGAGCTGCGTGCGCTTGAGCGCGAAGCGGCGGCACAGCGCCAGCTTCTGGAAACCTATCTGACCCGCTATCGCGAAGCGGCTTCGCGTATCGATCGCAACTATGTGCCTGTCGATGCCCGCATTTTGTCGGGCGATACGCCAGCGCTTCCTTATTTCCCAATGGTTCTGCCAACGGTTGCCGCAACATTTGCGGCGGGCTTGCTGCTGCTCTCGATCTTCGTGCTGCTGCGTGAATTGTTTAGCGGACGTGCATTCGTCACGGCTGACGGCAGACGCGTCGAGGCTGTCGAAGAAATTGAAATGCCGGTGATTACGGCTGCTGCGGAAGCCGCCGCAGTTCCGCCGACAGCATCCGAACAGGGAGAAGGAACAGTTGCTCCACGCCGTTCCTGGACCGTGCCTTTTATAACGCGATCGTCTGGCTCTGACGCACGGACGACACCTGCGCCATCGGCGAAGGAGACGATCATGCCTGCACCGAAGAACCCGAACGGCGTGGAAGCCATTGCCAATCGTCTGCTCGACGGTCGCGACAAGCGTATCGTGGTGGTTTCACCGGAAGGTGATGAAGCATCAGCAACGACTGTGCGTCTGCTGCGCGACCTCGCTGACCGCGGCAAGCGCGCTCTTCTGGTGGATATGACCGCTCAAGGTACAGTGGGCAGTGCAATGCTGGATGGGCACAAGCTGCCCGGCATTACCGAACTTCTGATCGGTGAGAAGCGCTTCAATGAAGTCATTCATAGCGACCGTTTCTCGCAGGCGCATGTTGTGCCGCTGGGTGCGGCAGACCCGGTTGAAGCCATGCGCTCCGTTGATCGCCTGCCGCTTATCCTTGATGCGCTTGAGACTGTTTATGACTTCGTGATTGTGGAATGCGGTCCGTCTTCCGCCGCACAGATTCGCCGCGTGGCCGAAGACGACGCGACGGTCGTGATGAGCATTGTCGATCCGGAGAACAATGATGTAGCGCTTGCCGCACTCGATCTCGATCAGGGCGGCTATGAGGATGTCGTTATTCTCATGGACGATAAAAACCAGCAGTCCCGTGCGTAATTCGATTCAAAAACAGCATCTTGAACCGACAAGCTGAATCAAAATCGCAACTTATCTCCGGGCAAGCTTTGCCCGTATACGCTTGGCGAGCCGCCAGAGTCGGGGATTGCGCTTGATTGTGCTGGCAATAGCGCTGCGAGTGGATTGCAGCGCCACAAAGAGCCTGCCTTTTGCCGACAGCGGCAGAACAGTGTCGAAGATTTCAAGCTCTATATCGCACCAGTCGCGCTTGTAGGGCTCATCGCCCACGCCGAAGCTGTAGGCCGCATAACCGGCATCGCAACAGCGCTTGATATCTTCGAAGAAGAGAAACTCGCCGGGGCTGGCATGCGCCATATCATCATCGGCAATGGCGGCAAATTCGGCTGTCGGTCCGCTATCGGTCAGGTTCTTGCCGACGATGGAGCGGATAATACCGCCCACTTCCAGAAACCGCAGTTCGCATATTGGCGCCGGTGCCGCGAGAGCCTGTCCATAAAGCGCTTTGAAAAATGTCTGCACGGCTTTGTCGGCAAACGGGTCGCTTATGCCCATCTGCCGGAAACGTCCGGCTTTCATGGCAAAGTAAAGATCGAGAATCCGGTCGGATTCGTCCCTTGTCTGCGGCTTTTCAATGCGCCAGCCGCCTGCCTCTTCGTAGCGGCGTTCGTGCTGACGATGCTTTTTCAATCTCCGGCGACGGTTGGTGCGATTCAGCACTGCATCAAAACCGCCATCGAGCGAGACCATCAGCACCGGATTGGGGTTTCGCTTCTGTCCCAGCGCAAAAAGCGGATTGTCGATATCGTCAACGGCTTCAAGCTGTCGCGTCAGTGACAGCGCGTCGATATCCGGTCGTTCCTTGCGAATGGTGGCAACAAGCCGTTCCAGCGCCTTGCGGCTGATTGCGGATGCTTGTGCTCGATTCAACCACGGGAAATTACCATTGGCATGGTTGCCGCCGGGATAGCGCGCGATTTTCATGCCATTCTGGCGGATAACTTCCAGAGGCAGGAGAAAGACGGGGTGATCGGCATCGAAAATTCCGGCGACGAAACAGTCGCTGTTGACGCAACGGTGCCAGCAATAGATCCAGTCAAAGGACTGTGGTGCGCAATGCAAGGCTGGCCCTGTCGCCCAGAGACGCTCGATTTCGGAAAAATCGCTGATGATGCGTTCCGTAAGCGTGGCCGATCCCGCTATTTTGCCCCGCTCAGTCATACTGCAATGCGCCCCTCGGAATAATGTCAGAGCTGCTTTTTACGCGGCGGTTGCGCCATCCACCAGATGATAGCCATGGCAGGCAGAACCCAGAGCAGGCCCGACGCTATGAAATAGATGAGATGCACCCATGCCGGAGAATTGCCGAGATGCGCGACGGCGATGATCGTGGCCAAAATCGCATAGACGATGACCAGCGTTACCAGCAGAAATGTGCCGATCAGTTTCTTCAGCCTTACGGGCATGGTTGCGTCTCTCCTTTTCCCCGCACCATCACTAACTGCTGGACCTTGTCTGTGAAAGGGTAAAAAACGCGGCGGCATGTCGCGTGGGCTTGCCTTGTAACTCACGGGTCGATGCTGCATGTATCCCTCCAGATGTTTTGAAGGATGAATGGCATGACGGCAGCATCGATGGCGCAGCGCGGAGAGCGGAGTTCGAGAACGTCGAAGGACGAACGCGACCGTCGCCTTGTGCGTTACTGGCTCTATGCGGTTTTCGTTGTGCTGATCGCCATCGTGATGGTTGGCGGAGCCACCCGCATGACCGGCTCCGGCCTGTCCATCACCGAATGGAAGCCGATCCATGGTGTCATTCCTCCACTCAACCATGCGGAATGGGTGGAAGAGTTCGATAAATACCGCCAGATCCCGCAATATCAGCAGATCAACAAGGGCATGGCCCTTGAAGAGTTCCAGTATATTTTCTGGTGGGAATGGGCGCATCGCCTGCTGGCCCGCTTCGTCGGTTTCCTCGTGGCCGTGCCGCTGATCTTCTTCTGGGCGACAGGCCGTCTGAAAGGCGGGCTGAAATACCGTATGCTGGGTCTTCTGGCGTTGGGCGGGTTTCAGGGCGCGATTGGCTGGTGGATGGTCGCATCGGGTCTCAGCGAGCTTACCAGCGTCAGCCAATACCGGCTTGCAATCCACCTCACGACGGCCTGCGTGATCATTACGGCCGTCTTCTACATCGCGAGAGGGCTTGTGACCTATACGGAGCGCCCGGCCGAGCGGTCGGTGCAGCGCTTTGCCGGATGGCTCGTCTTTGCCGTTCTGGTGCAGATCTATCTTGGCGGTCTGGTGGCCGGGCTGCATGCCGGTCTGACCTTCAACACCTGGCCTTTGATGGATGGTGCCATCATTCCATCCGATCTGTTCATCCAGTCGCCATGGTGGCGTAATCTGTTCGAAAACCCGAAAACCGTGCAGTTCGTACACCGCATGTTTGCCTATACGGTTCTGGTTCTCACCGTTCTCCACGCCGTGCAGGTCTGGAAAGATGCGCCGGGTACAACCCATGCTCGGCGGACGATTGTGCTGCTCGGCCTCGTGCTGGTGCAGGCTGTCATCGGTATTGGAACGTTGTTGATGAGTGTGCCGCTGCATATGGGCCTGACGCATCAGTTCGTCGCACTGATCGTACTGGCTTTCGCGGTTGCGCATTGGCGCGCAACCAAGGGCGCTTACGCGGGATAGGCCGTCTGGCGCAAATATCTCAGCGCGGTGGCGATCTTCAGCTCCCGCGCTTCGTCGGCATCATTGCCGTCCTCGCGGTGCCACGCGGCTGAAAGACAGCCATAGGCGAAGGCATAATCAAGAATATAGGACGGCGCGCGAGTGATGATCGGCGCGAAATGCTCGGCCATGCGCTTTGCACGATCAAGGTCGAGGCAGAGATCGTCACGATCCAGCGGATTGTAAAAGATATTGGCGGCATCGAAAGCCGCATCACCGACCAGTCCGTGCGGATCGATGGCAAGCCAGCCGCGTGGCCCTTGCAGGATGTTTTCGTGATGAATGTCGCCGTGCAGCGGAATGGGCTGGTGCGGTGTCGCCAGGAGCTGCTTTGCAAGCGTTGTGGCCTCCGCATAAAGCGGCGTTTGGTCAGCGACCGCGAAAAGGCCGGAGAAATGCTTGTCGAGCGGTTGCAGATCTGACGGCACAGGCTCGGGCGAGGGCGTATGCAGCGCGGCCAGAACCTGCCCGAAAATCACCAGACAATCCGCATCGTGTCCGTCTTTGAGGTGTTGATCCAGATGATAGCTGCCCGCATATTCGAGCAGCATCGACGTGCCTTTCAGATCGTAAAGACGGGCCGCGCCGTGTCCATCCTGCCAGCGCAGATAATGTGCGCCGCGCATTTCCTCCAGCCCGGCTGGCTTCAACTGCTTGATAACAAAAACCTCGCCCGGGTGATCGATGCGTTCGACCTTCCAGACGAGGCTTGAATGCGTATCCGCCAGTGGTTCGAACGAACCGATATTCCATTCGTCAGGGAATACCGGTTCAATCGTCATCAGGCTTTGCCGAGCATGAGGTTCATGTTCTGCACTGCCGCACCCGAAGCGCCCTTGCCGAGATTGTCGAGCAGGGCGACCAGATTGACCTGATCGTCGCCTTCGGTGCCAAAGACAAAGAGCTTCATACCATCCTTGCCAGCAAGTTCTTCCGCGTCGACGCGCGGGAGCTTGGCGCTTTCCTCCAGAGGCACGACTTCAACAATGTCCTGACCGGCATAATGCTCGTTCAAGGCAGCATGTATCTTTGCCAGCGACGGCTTGCCTTCAAGCTCGTTCAGGAACAGCGGAACCTGCACGATCATGCCTTGTGGGAAACGTCCGACGCTCGGGCTGAAGATCGGGCGACGGTCAAGGCGTCCATGCAGCTGCAATTCCGGCACGTGCTTGTGATGCAGCGGCAGACCATAAAGGAAGTTGTTGGAGGCCAGATAGTCAGGATTGTTCTTGTCTTCCATCTGGGCAATCAGCTGCTTGCCGCCGCCCGTATAACCGGAAACGGCATTGACGCTAATCGGATAGTCAGACGGCAAAAGGCCAGCGTCACGCAGCGGGCGAATGAGCGCAATCGCGCCGGTCGGATAGCAGCCCGGATTGGCGACAAGGCGGGCCTCGGCAATGCGCTCGCGCTGGCCGTTGGCCAGTTCGGCAAAGCCGTAGGCCCATTCGGGATGCACGCGGAACGCGGTCGACGTATCGATGATCCGGGTCGAATTATGGTCCCGAAGCAGGGAAACGGCTTCCTTCGATGCATCATCAGGCAGGCACAGAATGGCAATGTCGGCAGAGCGCAGATAGTCGGCGCGCAAATCCTTGTTGCGCCGCTCGGCTTCCGGGATTGAAATCACGTCAAGATCGTCGCGCTCGGCCAGACGGCTGCGGATTTGCAGGCCGGTGGTGCCGTGTTCGCCATCGATGAAGATTTTCGGTTTCATGCTTTTGCCTTTTGATTTCATAAAGTTACGACAAATTCCGGAATCGGTTTTTCAACCGCTTGAATCAATTTCTCAACCGCGCAGAAGCGGCACCGTCATCGTCGTTCTTTCTTCTCTGCCAGCAGACCCAGATAATACATTGCGATAGTGGCTCCAGCGATAGCCGTAATATCGGCATGATCATAGGCGGGTGCAACCTCGACCACATCTGCGCCGACAAAGTCAAGCGGTGTGAGCTTGCGCAGGATCGACAGCATTTTAGCGGACGAAGGGCCGCCTGCTACCGGCGTGCCCGTGCCGGGTGCAAAGGCCGGATCCAGACAATCGATATCGAAGGTCAGATAGGACTTCTTGCCAGCAGTGCGTTTCAATATGGCATCGGCGATCTCTGCCGCCGTCATATCTTCAACTTCGTGGCCGTAAATGATCTTGATGCCGCAATCGTCCGGCGCATGGGTGCGAATGCCGACCTGGATGGAGTGGTCCGGGTCGATGATGCCGTCACGCACGGCCCGTGCAACGAAGGAACCATGGTCGATCCGCTTGCCGTCATCGAACCAGGTGTCCTGATGCGCATCGAACTGCACCAGCGCCAGCGGGCCGTATTTCGCGACATGGGCTTTCAGAAGCGGCCATGTCACGAAATGATCGCCGCCAAGCGTTAGCAAAAACGCGTCGGATTTGAGGATTTTCGCCGCTTCGCGCTCAATTGTGGCAGGGGTCTTGTAATGATTGCCATAGTCGAGCAGGCAGTCGCCATAGTCGATGACCGCAAGATTCTCGAACAGGTCGCGCTGGAACGGATATTGCGGGTCGTTGTCGAAAATGGCCGATGCACGCCGGATGGCCTGCGGACCGAAACGTGCGCCGGGTCGGTTGGATACCGCAGCGTCGAACGGAATGCCCCAAACGACCGCTTCCGCGCCCTTGAGCGACTTGGTGTAGACGCGCCGCATGAAAGACAGCACGCCAGCATGGGTCGGGTCGGTCGCAGCGCTTGTCAGGCTGCGCGCGGTAAATGCGTGATCAATGGTCTTGGATGGCATGGCCGTTTCCCGATGAAGCTCAGACTTCTATAACCGGACAGTTGAGAAGTTGGGAAGAGGTTTTAGTCTCGGTCGAAACCGTAGGTGCGTTCGATACGACCAATGCGGACGCGATAGGTTTCATACCATTGCTGACGACCAAGCTTCTGCGCCACGAGATGATCCACTTCGCGCTCCCATGCCCGAATACTGTCTTCATCCGCCCAGAACGAGTTTGTGATGCCAAAGCCTTCCGCATCACGGGCGCTTTCCACACCCAGATAGCCGGGTTGTTGCGCGGCGAGTTCGGCCATACGCACAGCCATCTCGCCGTAGCTCGCGTCGTCACCAGTACGCTGCGAGGCAAAGGTCACGACGTAATAAGGCGGCTCTGGTGTAATGGCAAAGCGGTCGGATGACATCGCGCTGGCTCCTTGCTGGCTGATTCCTGAAATCCATAACAAAAAGCGGGCCCGAAAGCCCGCTTTTCCGTAGGTCAGAAGCGATGAACGCGGGTTCTTGGCGCGTTAGAAGTTAACCGCAAGGTTCACTTTGAATGCGTGGTCCTGCGCTTTATTTGCGAATTGCCCCCGATAATGCAATCCGAGAGACGTGTTGTGCGTCAGATTGAAATCAAGACCGGCTTGCGCGTAGAACAGATTGCGGTCGAGAGGCAATCCGGCAACCACAAAACCAGACTCATTTCCAAAGCTCAACATTGTCTCCGGTTGCGTATAGCTATTGTGCTGCCAGCCGAGAGCGAGCCTCGCATTGACGCTGGTATTCTCGGAGATCGCATAATTGTTCGAAAGACGGATGCCGAGATAGTTGCTCAACAGGCTGCTGGTTGCTCCAGAGCCGGAGAGGGCGGACACGGCCTCGTTTTCAGTGAAGCCATTCGTTTTGGCATAAGCGTAGGAAATCCCCGCGAAGGGTTCCAGCAGCACCAGTCTGGTGCCGATATTGTAACCCAGCTCGGCAAAGCCCTGGAAACTGCTGGCCTTGTAACTCGCGCGATTATCATTAGCGATTTCGCTGAAGCGGATCGTGCGGCGGCTATCAATGTCATGCAGATTGGCATTGCCGCCGAAGGTCAGATTGAAGTTCTTCCATGCATAGCCGCCATAGGCACCCACCTGAAAGCTATCGATCTTCGCAGACGACAGGCCACTATTGAGCGAGGATTGCATGTAACCAGCGAACATCCCCAATTGCCAGTTGTCGGACACCTCGCCGTCAATGCCGGTTATGAAGCCGGTAGCACTACGGCTCATGCCCTGCGCTTCGCCGTCGCTTTGGAAATGCGCTGTGGAATTATAGGCCTGTCCCCAAACACCGTTCTTGAGCGGCACATCGAGCGCATTCGCCGAATGGGTGAAACGGCTGCCGGACAGACCATTCATACGCTGCATCACCGCTTCGCGAGGCAGTTGAGTGTCATAAAGAAGCGAGGTCAGCGTGGATGCGTAAATGTCGCCGGACAGCTCGGTATAGGCTTCCGACAAATTGTCCTCCACCCGTGACGTCAAAACGTTCTTGTAGAGCTTGTTGTCGTGGCCGAGCGCCTGCAATGCGTCGGCAACATTTCGTTGCTGATTGCCTGCCGCGTATACTGAGAACCTTTTTTCTTGCTTTACAAAGGTGACCCCAACTTCATTCTGTTTATAATCAAGCTCTTCACCGATGAAATTATATGTCGGTGAAACCTTGTTGAAGCGCCCCGTGATGCCATTGTCTGCTTTCAGGAAGACGCTGCTTTTGCCCAATCTTGCGATGATCTCGTCAACAGTCAGCGGTACGCGCTTCTTGTCGCCGTCAAACACGACACCACCCGCAAGCTGCGCTCGATTGCTGCCATAGAGCAGGGATGTGCTGCCATCGGTACCCACTCCGATATCGAGAGTGCTGCCGTCTTTCAGGTCTATGTCGCCATTGGCTTTCAATGTCTTCGTGCCGGATGTGCGGAAATCGCCCGGCGCGACATGAGCACCATTTCCCGCTGTTATATCTCCGGTAAAGCCGGTGCCGCTTAGCGTGCCGCCGGAATGAACCAGAACCGGCGAGGTAATCGAACCGTTGACCATCAATTCGCCTGCGTAGATGTCCGTCGCCCCTTTATAGCTGCTCTGGCCGTTAAGGACGGTGGTGCCTTGTCCGACCTGCTGTACACGGCCATCGCCGGTAATTTTGCCATCGAAACTGAGCAGATTGCTGCGGTTGAAGGAGAGAAACGCATCCTTCTCCATCAAATCGACATGGCCAATGATGGAGCCGGTTTTACCGCCATTGCCAAGCTCCAGTCCGCCTTCGAGAACGAAGCTGTTGCCGGTATATTTGTTCTCTCCCGTCAGCGTCAGTTTTCCAGACTGCATTTTGTAGAGCGATCTGTTTCCATCCAGATAACCCGCTACGATTTTATCGGATGTAGGGAAGAAAAAATTGCGCTCGGTTTTGAACAATCCATCGGGAGACCGGACGTAGAAACCCGCCAGATCCGGGTTGGACCAATATTCCCGCATATAGTTGGCGATGTAATTGTGTGTGCGAGTTGTCGGATGAATATCATCCCAGAAGACATATTCGTTCTGTAATGCCGAGCCTCGCGGCTGATTCAAGCATGAGGGTGTGTTTACACAATCGCCGGT
Organism: Ochrobactrum sp. 19YEA23; assembly: GCF_029909865.1. Lineage (NCBI taxonomy): Bacteria > Pseudomonadati > Pseudomonadota > Alphaproteobacteria > Hyphomicrobiales > Brucellaceae > Ochrobactrum > Ochrobactrum sp. 19YEA23. The sequence goes on from NZ_JASAMQ010000001.1 coordinate 1,238,335, forward strand.
CGCATTTGAGAAGCCGAAAACGTCGGGATGTTTCACAACCATATCGAGCACGTTGCCTATCTGGGGAGCGTAGACCACGGCATCCGGGTGTTTTCTCCTGAACGCGGCGATACTGTCGGCAATGGCGTGATTGAAATCGTTTGTTGCTGCTTTCGATGGGATGCCGGGTGAGTTTGCGTAGCGCGGAACTTTTGAAAAGTCAGGTAAGTCAGGTACCAGAAACTGCCGCGCGCCAGCCCGATAGAGGCGTTCAAGCGCATTGGATAATTCATTGCCGCTATACGCCGCCTTTTCTCGGGTGGAATCGCCATCGTCAAGTGCCTCCATGGCGTCATTGCCGCCTGCCCATAAGGAGACGATGCTGTGAGGGGAGATGGCATTCTTCCCGTGAATGAACTCATTCACCTCGTCCGCAATAGAGGGGATTATCCATGATTTCGGACGGCCGGCACTCTGATATTTCGTTCCACCGATGGCGTAGTTGACGTTGATGTCGCGGTTTGGGGTGTTGTCACCAAAATCGTCGGTACGGATCCGAACTGCTACGAATTTGGTGCCTCGCTTTTGGTTTCGGAAGAGATATTCGTTCCAGACGCGACCGTTGCTGAATCGTCCATCAGTCGTAACGTGTCCGGTGAGTGCCATGACATGATCATCAAACGTACCGTTATCGCTTAAGCTGTCGCCGAAGATGATAGCTCTGTTGAAATAGGTTCTCTCGTCATTATCGGTTATGCTCTGGGAATAAGCTGCCGACGAAAATAAGAGTTGAGATAAAGCGAATGAGGTCAATAAAAGATTGACTCTCTTATTTGAAATGAACGTCAAAATATGTATCCAAAAAAATAATAAACAAAAATACTAATGATAAATATGGAAATATATAAGTTTACTGTAAATTAGCCTCCTGTGAATAGGGATCGGAGGGTCGCAGAAACCAAAAAAGCGAGCCTTGCGGCTCGCTTTTTTGCATATCAAGACGACAGGAATATTACCGTCTGGAAACGTAACCCCAAGCACCGGAGCGCTTGGGTAATTTTTAAACGGGCCAGCTCTTCGAGAACTGGCCCTAAGCGGATTAGCGCTTCGAGAACTGGAACGAACGGCGAGCCTTGGCCTTACCGTACTTCTTACGTTCAACAACGCGGCTATCGCGGGTCAGGAAGCCACCCTTCTTGAGAACCGTGCGCAGGCCCGGTTCGTAGTAGGTGAGGGCCTTCGAGATACCGTGACGAACGGCGCCAGCCTGACCGGACAGGCCGCCACCAGCAACGGTAGCAACGATGTCGAACTGGCCAGAGCGGTTCGAAGCGATGATCGGCTGCTGAAGGATCATCTGCAGGACCGGACGTGCGAAATACTTTTCGAATTCCTTGTCGTTGACGGTGATCTTGCCGGAACCCGGCTTGACCCATACGCGTGCAACGGCGTCCTTACGCTTGCCGGTGGCATAAGCGCGGCCCTGTGCGTCCAGCTTCTGGACGTGAACCGGAGCGGCAGCTTCGGTCTTGGCAACAGTGCCGAGTTCTTCGAGCGAGTTGAGCTGCTCAGCCATGATTATGCATTCCCTTTGTTCTTGCGGTTCAGCGCTGCGACGTCGAGGACTTCCGGCTGCTGAGCTTCATGCTGATGGTTCGGACCTGCATAAACGCGCAGGTTCTTCATCTGGCGACGGCCGAGCGGACCGCGTGGGATCATACGCTCAATAGCCTTCTCGACAACGCGTTCCGGGAAACGGCCTTCGAGAATCTGGCGAGCAGTGCGCTCCTTGATGCCGCCCGGATGGCCGGTGTGCCAGTAATAAACCTTGTCGGTGTACTTCTTGCCGGTCAGAACAACCTTGTCGGCATTGATGATGATGACATTGTCGCCATCGTCAACATGCGGGGTGAAGGTTGCTTTGTGCTTGCCACGCAGGCGATTGGCGACGATAGTTGCGAGACGACCAACGACGAGACCTTCGGCGTCGATCAGTACCCACTTCTTCACCACTTCAGCCGGCTTCTGAGAAAAAGTTGCCATTGAAGTCTTCCTTAGACTAATCCCCGACATTGTATCAGGGCTTTTTTTGTTGCTTGTGTTGGAGCTATCCAACCCGAACGGGCGTGCAAAAGATAAGTTTCGCGCGCTTCCGGCGGGTCGATACACAAACTCTGCCCCGTCGTCAAGCCCCGCCTTTGCGTGATGATTTTAAAATATAAATAAAATCAATGGCTTATATATTTGGTATTATAATACCTTATGTTTTTTAACGCGGCGGGATCGAATAGGTCGCTGTCGCATGGGCCACGAGTTCATCGGTCACACCATCGGTCAGGCTGATATCGAGAACGGCGAGACGTTTTCCAAGCTTCAAAAGTCGCGCAACCGCTTCCACCGCGCCCGGCGAGGGCTTACGCAGGAAATTGATGTTGAGATTGGTGGTCACCGCCAGCGCGACAGGCCCGATATGCGCCAGAATAGCGGTATAGGCTGCGACATCGGCCAGCGCGAAAAGGGCAGGACCGGAGACCGTGCCACCGGGACGCAGATGTTGCTCGTCAGCGTGAAGGCGCATCGTGGCGGAGCCTTCGTCAATTGCAACAATCTCGAAACTGTCACCAAGCTGCGGAAATTCGCGCTTCATGAATGCGCGCAGGTCCTCGATGTTCATTGAAAGTTGATTTGAGTGTGACAATTGCTGGAGAGCCTTAATCGCTATCTAAACGAATATGAAACTTAGAGCTTGAAATTTAATAGGAATAGGAAAGGTTGAACGCAAGCCAAAGTGTTTTTGCGGAGGGATTATGGCACGACTAGTTAACTTCGAACGCGGTCACTTGGATAGGTTTCAGCTACATGATCCTATCGACGCAAAATATTATGTGCACGAACTGGATGGACGCAAAATGCTCCAGTTATCAACATTCGGTCGAACGTCGAGGCAGATTCCGGGTAAAGTTAGTCAGACCATCCAAATGGATGAGGATGCCGCAAAAGAACTATATATTCTTTTGAAAGAGACATTTGATTTTTGATTGGATAGACGATGACATCTCAAATCGCAGACAGCAAGATTCGCGATATTCTCCAATCGGTCAAAACAATTGCGCTTCTTGGCGCTTCGCCGAAGCCTGAACGGCCGAGCAATGGCGTGATGGAGTTTCTGCTTGCCAAGGGCTATCATGTTATTCCGGTCAATCCGGGGCAGGTCGGCAAGGAAATCCATGGTCAGCGCGTCGTGGGCCGTCTGGCCGATATTGAAGAGCCCGTGGATATGGTTGACGTGTTTCGGGAAGCTTCTTCGCTGCCGGGCATTGTCGATGAGATTCTTGCGATGAAACAGCGTCCTTCGGTTTTATGGGCGCAGCTCGGCGTTGTTCACGAGGAAGCGGGCAAACGTGCCGAAGAAGCCGGGCTGAAAGTCGTCATGGATCGTTGTCCGGCTATCGAATATCCGCGTTTGATCGGATAACCGTTTGAAGTCGAAATAAATTTCTGCGTTTTGGTACGGGTCGAAAAATTCCTCCTTTGCTTTCTTTTGGGCAAAGCCTAACGTCCGCTCTCAAAGAGTGGCATTCGTTATCAGGAGGAATAAATGTCCAAACGCTCACCCGGCATAGAAACACTGGCCGTTCACGCAGGCGCAAAGCCGGATCCGACGACGGGTGCACGTGCAACGCCGATCTATCAGACAACATCTTTCGTGTTCGAAGATGCGGATCATGCCGCCGCCCTGTTCGGTCTTCAGGCGTTCGGCAATATCTATACGCGCATTACCAATCCGACGACGGCAGTGCTGGAAGAGCGCATCGCAGCACTTGAAGGCGGCACGGCCGCCGTCGCAACGGCATCGGGGCATGCCGCGCAGCTGCTCGTTTTCCACACGCTGTTGCAGCCCGGCGATAATTTCGTCGCTGCACGCCAGCTTTATGGCGGCTCGATCAACCAGTTCGGCCAGTCGTTCAAATCATTTGGTTGGCAGGTGCGCTGGGCCGATGCCTCCAACCCAACCGATTTTGCCAAGCAGATCGACGGCAAGACGCGCGCTATCTTCATTGAAAGCTTCGCCAATCCGGGCGGCATTGTCGTGGATATCGAAGCGATTGCCGAGATCGCCCATAAGCATGGTCTGCCGCTGATCGTCGACAACACGCTGGCTTCGCCTTATCTCGTGCGCCCGATTGAACATGGTGCAGATATTGTCGTGCATTCGCTGACCAAGTTTATCGGCGGTCACGGCAATTCCATGGGCGGTATTCTCATTGACGGCGGAACCTTCGATTGGGCGAAGTCGGGCAATTATCCGCTTCTGACCGAACCGCGCCCGGATTATGCCGGTCTGGAACTGCACAAGACCTTCGGTAATATCTCTTTTGCCATTGCGGCCCGTGTGCTGGGTCTTCGCGACTTCGGTCCGGCGATTTCTCCGTTCAATGCGTTCCAGATCCTGACTGGTGTTGAAACCCTGCCGCTCCGCATGCAACGTCACTGCGATAATGCGCAGAAGGTTGCGACCTGGCTGCATGGCCATGAGAAGGTGTCCTGGGTGAACTATGCCGGTCTGCCGCAAGACAAATATCATGCGCTTCAGCAGAAATATTCGCCCAAGGGCGCGGGCTCGGTTTTCACCTTCGGTCTCAAGGGCGGCTATGACGCAGGTGTGAAATTCGTAGACAGCCTCGACCTGTTCTCGCTGCTGGCCAATATTGGCGATACCCGCTCGCTGGTTATCCATCCGGCTTCCACCACGCATCGCCAGCTAAGCGACGAGCAGAAAGTGGCGGCTGGTGCTGGACCGGATGTCGTGCGTCTGTCCATCGGCATCGAGGATGCCGACGATATCATCGCCGATATCGAACAGGCTCTGGCCAAGGTCTGATCCGATGAGCCGGTTTCTCGACTTTGACCTGACGGGCATTAAACCAGAGGAGGGCGCTCCCTTGCCGGAGCGCGTTCTTTCCGGCGATCCCAAATTCCGGACATGGAATTTGGAAGAAAATGCCGAGGGCACGCTCTTTGCCGGCATATGGGAAAGCACGCCCGGAAAATGGCGAATTGAATATGACGAATGGGAGTTCTGTCACATTCTGTCTGGCCGCTCCATTGTGAGCGAGGAGGGCGGAACGAGCCGGGAAGTCAAGGCCGACGACAGTTTCGTCATCCGTCCGGGCTTCAGGGGTAGTTGGGATGTGCTGGAAACCACCCGCAAGGAATATGTGATCAAGCTCTGACAAAAGAAAAGGCTGCGAAACTCGCAGCCTTTTTGATTCTTGTCTTACCGCGGCTCATCGCCTCGCGGACGGATATAGGCGCGGGGCCTGTTGTTTCCCGAGGGCCTTGCTTCCGGGCGCGGTTGCGATGCGCGTTCAGCTTGTGGCGGACGAGGCCGTTCACCCTGCGGCGGGCGTGGACGATCCGGTCTGTTATAGTCCGGGCGACGGTCGCGATCACGATAACGGTAATCGCGGTAGCGCGAGTCTCGATAATAGCGCGGATAATTGCGATAATAACCGCCGCTGTCATAAACGACACCAGTGCCGATATAGCTGCCCTGTACATAATAAGGGTCGTAATAGCCGCCGCCATAATAGCCTTCGGACACGCACCCGGTGAGCGTTAGTCCCGATATGCCAATGCCAACGGCGATCAGAAGTGATTTTAATGACATGGCTGTCGCTCCTTGAAAGGCCGAAAACGGCGTGCATTGGCGCACCGTTTTTCAGCGAACTCTATTCACTTGGTATTATGCCGAAAGGGATTCAAGCGGCAAAATCAATAAAGATTGCAGAATGATAGCTATTTCACGAAGCTCGAATTTCTAACGTCTGCCCGAATAGGTGCAACATATGAGGATCGAACGTTCAGGCAAACAAAAACCCCGCACTGGGCGGGGTTCGCTTTTGACAGAGGCGGAGCTTACTTGGGGAGCTGCGCGCCAGCCTGCTTCACAGCATCAGCCATGGTCTGGCACAGCTTTTCTTCGGAAATATTCTGCGCCTTTGCGCTGGTGGCAATATCCTGCTCCATACCCATGACAGAAACCTTGCCCTGTTTGCCAGTTTCTTCCGCAGCTTCAGCCTTGGAGGTGTCGGCCGGAGGGGGGATCATTCCGAGCAGCTTGTTCTGGATTTCAATGGCTGCACCATCTGTATAGCCCTTGTCCTTGCAATAGGTCAGCACGCCAAGCTGATTACGGGCAGCGCTGTAAGCCATTTCCATCTGCTCGGGTGTGGCCTGCGCGAAGGCTGCCGTGAGATTTGCCCCTAGAAACAGGCCAGTCAAAGAAACGCGAATGACATTACGCATTATAATTCCTCTCCATGATTCAAATGCATGGCGAGATAAGGCGATTTTCCCAATTGGGAAAATTCAAGAAAGATTAATTAGTGAAATGTAATATAAAGGAATTAATTTCTTTCGATTTTTAAATCGGCGTCATACTTGCCCTTTAGGCTAGCGGCACCGCTATGCTTAGGCCGAGATGCACTATGTTTCGATGACGCATACAGCGATGCCCACCTCTTTTTTCATAGAAAGCACGGGTAATATTCATTCAGCTGGCTAAACTGCGGGCACTGATCACCTGTAAAAACCGGTCGTTTTGGAAAAATGGTCGAAACTGTGAGAATTGACAAAATTTGCTCTTGCGCTTGGCGCGCGAATTGCCTAAACGGCTCTCACGCGACTGACAAATCAGTCGGGCGATTAGCTCAGTTGGTAGAGCGCTTCGTTTACACCGAAGATGTCGGGAGTTCGAGTCTCTCATCGCCCACCATTCTTTCCCTTTGAAATCATTTATAAACCTTGCATTCCCGGCCTTTTTGTCCATTTTGACGTTACAAAACACGTTACAAAATGGACTTTCAACATGGCGGGAAAAATCCGGTATTTATTGAACAGAGACGGACGCTACTTTGCGCGCCTCACCGTCCCGCCCGACCTACGCGAATATCTGCAAGGCGACGATAAAGGTAAGCGCGAACTGCGAGAGCCTTTAGGTGGAGATCGCCGCATAGCGCTTAAATTACTCCCCGGCGTTGTCGCGGACATTCAGGCTAGAATTGGAATAGCGGAAGCTAATCGCGCTAGGGCGACCGCCACAGCGTTCAACGCAATGCGCTATCCAATGTCGATTGAAGGGATAGCGCAGCGGCATTATCAGAAATTGCTCACCTTGGATGATCAGTTGCGCATGAGCGATCCACGCTTTGCGTCGATAGGTTTTGATGACGTTTGGATTGAGAACCTACGCGACGGGATCGCCGGACGCCTAAACGATGATCAGTTAGATAAGCTGATCGGCGGGCATATCGAGAGATACCGCGTGTCCGGCAACACAGACGTGAAGAAAGGCTCGGAGGAGTGGCGCAAGCTCGCAATGGCAATTTGTATTGCGGAATATGAAGGTGAGTCACGATCAGCAGAACGCAACGAAGGGGTGTTTAACGGAGAACCAGAGCACCCGATGCTTGTGAAGGCGATTGCAGCGGAGGAGGAAAAGCAGCCTGATATCGCGGTCCGCACCTTTAGCCAGATCATTGACGACGAAGTGAAGCGTCGGTCACGTGGTAAAGATGCCAAGCCAATTTCAGAGCGCAGCGTGAAGAAATACCGCGACAACTGCAAAGAGTTTGCGAAGCACCGCAAGTCAGACAATGCGGCGACCGTCACCGCCATTGAAGGCAAACGGTGGATTGAATCTATGCAGGATGCAGGGGAAAACGGTAATCGTACCGTGAAGGCGAAATTTCAGAATGTTGTTACGGTTCTGAATTGGGAACGTAAACGCGACCTTGAAAATTTCTTCCCTTTAAGCAATCCGCTATCAGCCGTTCAAAAGCCGAATTTTGATGCGGACCCATCCTATTTGAGCGCCTACACACTTGATGAGGCAAAGCTTGTCCTGAAAGCAGCGCGTAAGGAAGAATTGCCTATGTTCCGCTGGATACCTTGGCTCTGCGCTTATTCCGGTATGCGTATCAGTGAGGCTGGGCGGCTTGAAAAAGGGGATTTTTTTAAATCTGGCGACCGATGGTTTTACAAGGTCACAAAGGTAGGCGGTCGATCTTTGAAGAATAGTAGCAGTGAACGCCGCATTCCAGTTCATACGGCGCTTATTGATGAGGGATTTATCAAATTCATGGAAGCGTCACCGGAAGGCCGCTTATTCCGTGGAAAGACAAAGGACATAATCGACCCGCAGCCGCGTGTCAGTGAGTGGATACGAAAATTAATCCCTATGAGCATTCACCCCGAATTAATGCCTAACCATGGCTGGCGACACCTGTTTGAAGATTTTTGCAGGCGCGACCGCGTACAGGAAGAGGCTAGATTTTACATGGTAGGTAGAACTAGCGGCGGCTCACATGAAGCTTATGGGCGAAGCGAGGTAATGCTCCCCGGCTTGGCCGCACAGATGGATCAAATACAGCCCATCGATTTAGATAACAAGAATTGATGTAATCGGCAAAATGAATCACTGTTATTGATATTTAGGATTCACAACGAATCTCAAGTGTGAGAGAATAAGTCATGTTCAAAGGCATGGTTTAAAGTTGTGTTGCGTACAAATGTTAGCCGCGTATTTAAGGCACTAGGTTTTTCACTGGAAAAGAAAGCATACACGCTGAATAATCCAGATATCTATCCATTGTTTGGTATTACTCCAACTGTAAGCGGTATGAACGTTGGTGGCGAAAAAGCCATTAGCGTTCCTGCCGTCTTACAGGCGGTTCGTCTTATTGCAGAAAACATTGCATCACTACCTTGCAAGCTCTATCACGACCTTGAGCAAGGTAAGACGCAGGCCAAAGAACATACAGCACACCGGATCGTTCATAACCGCGCCAATGGCTGGACAAGCGCCGGTCAGCTTCGCGCCGACTTGACACGCGATGCATTGATTCATGGTGGCGGTTTTGCAAAAGTTGTACGGGCATCCGATGGCAGGCCGCTTGAGCTTGTCCGCCTGAAACCCGGCACCGTTTCCATCCATGAGGATAGCCTCGCCGACCTTCCGCCGATCTATCGCGTATCGGAAGCAGGCGGCACCGTTGATTATCCACACACCGAAATTCTGGACATTCGGCCCTTTGGTAGCAGATCGCCGGTTTCGCTCGGCAAGGAAGCAATCGGCTTATCCGCTGTTCTGGAACAACACGGCGCTAATCTCTTTAAAGGCGGCGCCCGCCCGCCTGCCGTTCTATCCCGCGACAAGGCTATTCCCTCCGATCCCGCAGTAGGTGAGCAGAGCCTGAAAACCCTCAAGAGCCGCTTTCAGGCCGCACAGAGCGACGGTTTCAAGGTTCCGCTCATTCTCGATGACGGCTGGAACTATAACCAGATGGCGCTCACCTCGACAGACGCGCAATTTCTTGAAAATCGTACATTCCAGATTGCGGACATTGCCCGGATTTTCGGCGTCCCGCCCCATATGCTGTTTGAGCTATCCCGCGCCACTTGGAGCAATAGCGAAGAAATGGCCCGCTCATTCCTGCAATTGTGTCTCCGGCCTTGGCTGGATCGCTGGCAGGATGCTTATGCGACCGTCCTACTGTCCGAAGACGAACAGGACGAATATTCGTTTGAATTTGTCATTGATGACCTTCAACGCGCCGATACCGCGACCCGTACCGATAGTTTCGGCAAGCTGGTTGCATCGCGCATCATGACGCCAAATGAAGCCAGAGCCGCCATGAACATGCCGCCGCTTCCCGGTGGCGATGAACTGGCGAACCCTTACACTTCCGTTTCCGGTCCGAAGACCATCCAAAATAACAAGGATGATCCGAATGACCGATCAGACACAGACGGCCAGCCCGCTTAAAGCGGCACAGACCGCCGCCATTCTCAAAGCGGATCGCAGCGAGGCGAAAGCCTACCGCGAGGAAAAGCGCAAGCTGTTTGCAACTTCATATGCCAATCTTGAGCGGAGTTTGCGCCGATGATTACCGCTTTCATTGGCGATAGCGAGCGGTCGCTGAAAATCGTACCAGAGCATATCGAACAACTGGAAAAGCTGACCGGCTCGGCCATTGGCGTTCTGTATGGCCGCGTCATGAGCGCTCAATTCCACTTCAAAGACCTTCTAACGATTGTCCGGCTCGGCTTGATCGGCGGCGGCACCCCAGATCGCGAGGCGTTCGATCTTGTTGACGCTTACGTCAAGACACGTCCGGTAATGCAGACCCTGCCGATTGCGCTTGATATTTTGGAATTGCTTTGGAGCGGCGAAACCGTGTCCGGCGATGATGACCAGCAAGAGGCCGCGTAATGGAAAAAATCGAGATCAAAGCCGATGTTTCCATAGATGACGCTGGAACCGTGACCGGGATCGCATGGCCGTTTGGCAAGCCTGACAGCATTGGCGACCTGATAGAGCCGACCGCGTTCAAATTCGCGCCAGAAATCCCGATGCTGGTTGAACATGATGGCGGTCAAGTTGTCGGCGTCTGGAAATCCTATGCTGTCACTGACAAGGGGCTTGAAGTGAAAGGCCGCTTATTTGTCGAAGGCTCGGAGCCAGCCCGCGCAGCGCGCCAGCATTTAAAGGCCCGCAGCATGTCCGGCCTTTCCATTGGTTACATGAACAACGGATTTAAGGCTCGACCTGAAGGCGGTCGTGTCCTGACAGATATTACCGTCGCAGAAATCAGCCTTTGCCGCCGTCCGATCCATCCGAACGCGGGAATTATCGAAGTTAAAAGCGCCGTTGGTGGAGCGGCATTCCATACTCAAAAGGATAATTTCTCTATGGAAAACGAAGCTATTGAAATCGTGCCCGAAGCCAAGGCCGATCCGGTTATCGACCAGAAGTCCTTTGACGCCATGAAAGCGCGTCTGGACAGGCTCGAAGCCAAAGCGCACCGCCCGCAGCCTTCGAATAACAATCATCCTCGCGGCACGAACGATAATGGCGACATTGAGCGCAAGGCGTTCGTAGACTTCGCCCGTTATGGCGTCGAACACATGGAACAGAAGGCTGTCGCAGCCCTGACCGTTTCGCAGGACTCCCGCGCGGGTTATCTGGCACCGGAAGCCTTCGCAAACGAAATCCTGACGAAGATCACGGAATACTCGCCTATTCGCCAGTATGCGCGCACGATGGCAATTTCGACCTCTGAGATCAAGATTCCTCGCAAAGTCACCGGCACCGGCGCATTTTGGGTTGAGGAAATCGCAGACCGCGAACAGACCGATATGACCTTTGAACAGGTTACGTTGGCACCTCACGAACTGGCGACCTACGTTGACGTGTCGAACCAGCTTCTGGAAGACAACGCCTATAATCTGGAAGGCGAGTTAGCTGCCGATCTCGCAGAAGCATTTGGCAAGGTTGAAGCTACGGCCTTTGTATCTGGCGACGGCACCGGCAAGCCAAAGGGGCTTCTGGCAACCGGAACCGGCATTGCAGAAGTGAAGACCGGCAACGCCGCCACGCTCGGCACCGATCCAGCCGCAACAGTTATCGGCATGTTCCATTCGGTCCCGTCTATCGTGGCACAGAACGGCGTTTGGTTGATGAACCGCAAGACGCTCGGCATGTTGCGCACCCTCAAGGACGACACAGGCCGTTTCATCATGCTTGATCCGATTACGGAAGGCGCACCGGCAACCTTGCTTGGCCGTCCTATCGTGGAAGCCGTAGACATGCCGGACGTAGCAGCGAACGCTATTCCGATCATGTTTGGCGACCTGTCCGGCTATCGCATTGTTGACCGCGTTGGTTTCTCGATGCAGCGCAACCCGTACACGCTCGACATTAAAGGTCAGGTTCGTTTCACGGCACGTAAGCGCGTTGGCGCAGACGTTACGAACCCTGACCGCTTCCTTAAGCTCAAGGTAGCAGCCTAACCATGAACAAGCAGCGCGCAAAAAACCATGCGTTGAACAGCGTGAAGGCCCTCAAGCCTTCCTTGCGCGCCGCTTTGCATCTTGTGCAGGAATTTGGCGACCTAGCAGCCGTCCTTTCCGATATCCAGATCGGCAAGGTAGGCACATTGGCGAAAATCGTTCTGATCGCCAGTGGCAGGAAAAACCACGCCAGATTCTTGCACGGGATCGCAGTTTATGGCGCAAAGCACATTGCAGCTTTGCAGCCTTATTTCGTTGCCTTCATTTATGGCCTGATTGCAGACGTTCCGGCCCTGTCTGGCGCGCCGGACACGCCACAGCCTGACACAGATCAGCCCGCACAGACGCCCGAAGCTTATTATCTTCGCCTATTCCAGATCGGAACCGGCGTCCTAGGCTGGACCCCTAAGCAGACATGGAAAAGCACCCCGACAGAAATCACCCTGGCATATCGTGGCAGGGCCGAATTTGTTGCCGACATTCTGAAATCCGTATTCGGCACGACCGACGAAAAGCAAAACCTCACCCCGGTCACAAAAGAAGCCCTCGACACTCTTATCAACAGCGGCAAGCACGATCCGAAGTTAGATCGCGCCGCCCTCGATGGCCTGAGAGCAGCGATATGACGGGCATTCCTCGCATATGCGCCTGCAATAACGTTGTGCCTCATGGCGAGCTATGCGCCTGCCAGCGCAAGCAGCAGCAGGAACGCAAAGCCAAGCACGACCGCAACAGACCCACCGCAGCACAGCGCGGCTATAATCATGTGTGGCGTAAAGCCCGCGCTGAATACCTCGCCATGCATCCTTATTGCGGCATGCCCGGGTGCGGCAAGCCAGCTTCCGTAGTGGATCACATACAGCCGCACCGTGGAAACAAAGAACTCTTTTGGTGGCGTGGCAATTGGCAACCGCTTTGCCAGCCTTGCCATGACCGTCACAAGCAGCGGCAGGAAAGGGGCACATGATGCGCCCCAATCAGTTTTACATGGGCCAGTATTTTACTACTAGCGCGATGATACCGGCTACAAAACCAAGACTAATGGTAAGTTCCAATTTGGTTTTTTTGGCGCGGTTCTCGTACTTGAAGGTAAGCATTCAGAACCTCTTGCTTTGCGCTCAGTTTCATCATGCTTCCTTTCTGCAAGCCAAATTGTCGCTTGCGTTCGTCGTTAATAATAAAATGACTTCGATGCATTTCCCCTCGCGCGGGTTAAGGATTAGGCCCTCCGATGCGGACGGCCCGGCGGATACTGTCCCATTTCAATGGAAAACAGTGGCTCAGCCCCCCGAAAGAGTCCAAACCGATTTGAGTTTCAACAGAGCGATAACAAACGTCAAACACTTACTTAAGAGGAGCGGTGTTTAGCCACATCATTATTAAGAGCCGCCGATCTTGGGCCGGGCGGGGCCTCTCATCTTTCATGGTCTGGAAGGGACCGGCGCGGGGAACACTTTACAAGAGATACCCAAAATAACTTTTTCAATTGGTAATTTAAGGAATTTTTAAAATGGCAGTTGTGCCGCTTACATTGGCGAAAGCCCATATGAACATTGTCGGTAACGACGATGACGAATTGATCACGCAATATCTCGACGCCGCCGAAGAATGGATTACCGACTTCACCGGCAAGCCTATTCCCGATCCTGCACCGGCATCGCTTAAACAAGCGATCCTCATGATTGCCGGCCACTGGTACGAGAACCGCGAGGCAACGACAGTAGGTATTGCCGCCGCGACCCTGCCGCTCGGCGTTATGAACATTCTCCGAAATCACCGTGATTACAGCCTTGGACAAGAGGATTCTTGACCATGGCCAAGCAAGACAACGGAATGCGAGCTTTCGACGCCGCTATTGACCGGCTCAAGAAAGACGTGCCGCCAAAGGTAGTGAAGGCGCTTATCACATCCGCAAACGAACTGGCAGCGACACAGCGCCGGTTCGCTGAGACCAGCCGCGACACTGGCGCACTGATCGACAGTATCACCGTGACACTTCCCGGCGAGACGACGCCGCCATATTCGCAACCCGGCGGTTCGCGCATGGCTGGCGAGAATGAGGTGATTATCACAGCCGGAAATTCGGACGTTCGTTATGCGCACCTTGTCGAATACGGCACCAAATCCGCCGAAGCACAACCTTTCTTTTGGCCAGCCCTTCGCCTGACCCGCAAGCGCCTGCAAGGTCGCATTGATCGGGCAGGACGCGCCGCTTTGAAAGACGCGTGGAAAGGCACACAGGCCGGAACGGATATTGAAAATGATTGAGCCTTCACTTGCCTTACAAGCGGCCATTAACGCCGCCCTAGTCAATTCCGCAGACGTTGCCGAACTGGTTGACCCGATGAACATTCGCAGCGGCAGCACTCGCCCGGATGAGTTGCCATGCATCATTGTAAGCCCGACCATGACCCAAAATCTCGGCTATGCATCTGGCAACCAGAAGTGCGCCCGCGTCCTGATTGACGTGCACGTTTGGGCAGTTGATGACGGCATAGATACGGCTTGGAAGATCGGTTTTGCCGCTTGCAACGCTCTTTATGATGCGCCACGCGCCGAAGGCTTGACCGTTGTCGAATGGGAAAAGCCGCTTATCCGGTGGATGCGTGACCCTGACCCGGAGCGCACCCTTTGCCATGGCGTTATGTCGATCAATGCCGTTGTCATGTGGAAAGAATAGACATGAGAGCGGGTAAACTTGATCGCCAGATCACCATTGAGCGCAAGACGAAAACCAAGACCCCGACCGGCGGCATAGTTGAAAGCTGGCAGGCCATGGCGACGATACGCGCCGAAATTGTGCAGCAATCGGCAACGGAATTTCTGACCGGCTACGGCGAGGCAGAGAACGGGACGATTGTGTTTCGTGTCAGATACCTCGGCGGGATCACTACCGCCGACCGTGTTAGCTACAACGGTACTGCCTATAACCTGAAAGAGATCAAGGAACTCGGCAGGCGGCGCGGCCTTGAGTTGCGAGGCGTTACCGTATCATGACGCACCTACGTGGAATTAAGCCCGCCTTGAAAACCGATGCTGACGCCCTCACGAAAGCCCCACCAGCACCGGCACACCTTACGCCAGCGGCTAAAGCCGAATGGCGTCGTGTCATGCCGCAACTTATCCAGCGCCGCATCATCACCCGTGGCGACCTCGCCGGGATTGAGAACTATTGCGCCGCTATAGGCGCGGTTCGCCAGATTGCCGACCAGATGAACGCTATGCCGGTTCCTGACCTGAAATTAGGTGGCCTGCAAATCCGATTCATGCAGACGGCGCGCCAGCTTGCCGCCGAATATGGCCTGACACCGACTAGCCGCGCTCGCGTCGGCGGCGATATGTCGGACGATGACGACGACGATAACCCGCTGGCAGTGCGATAATGGCTGGCAGCGCATTTCCGGAATGGATTTATGACGGCTCGCCTATCGAAGACCCGTTCGGCTACGGCGAACGCGCCGTCAAATTCATTCGTTGTTTGCGTCATCCGGCAGCGAACAACAACACGCCGACAGCAGCAAACGATAACAAGCATCCAAAAGCATTTCAGCTTTTTGACCCTTTCGAACGGATTACACGCAGGATTTACGGTCCTCGCCACTCGGACAAGCGCAGGATCGTAAAAACGGTTTTCCTCATGCTTGGTCGTGGAAACCGTAAAACCAGTCATGCCGCCGCGTGGTCGCACTTGCACCTTATCGGCCCGGAAGCCGTTCCAGCCGGACAGGTGATTTTTGCCGCATGTGATCGCGAGCAAGCCGGTATTGGCTTCCGTGAAGCCGCGAACATTATCCGCATGGATAAGCGCTTGATCGCGGCGACGAAGATCAATGAGGCTCATAACTCTGCGAAGCAAATCACTAATTTGCAGAATGGCGCGACCCTGAAAGCCATTTCCAGCGACGGCAAGGCACAGCACGGCACCACGCCGACCTTTGTGCTCGTTGACGAGATACACGCTTGGAAAGGCCGCGACCTTTGGGAAGCTATCGACAGCGGTATGGTGAAGGCCGACGACCCGCTCATGATCATTTGTACCACGGCAGGCCGTGGACAAGATAACGTAGGTTTTGAGCTTTACGATTACGCCTATAAGGTCGCGACCGGCGAGATTGACGACCCGTCGTTTCTGCCGATCTTGTTTCAAGCCGACCCCGGCGATGACTGGCAAAACGAACAGACATGGCTAAAAGCTAATCCCGGCCTGCCGTTCGGCTTCCCTAACATTGCCGGCTTGCGGAAAGCAGCACGCACCGCAGAAAATAGCCCACCCGCTCGATACCAGTTTCAGCAATTCAATCTCAACGTCTGGCAGGCCGCTAGCCGTGATCCGCTGTTTGACATGGCTGTATATGACGCCGGTTATGATCCACAATTTGACCTCGCTGACCTCGAACCGCTTCCTTGCTATCTCGGCGTTGACTTATCCCGTTCTGGCGACCTGACCGCCATTACCGCCGCGTTTCGCCATGATGACGGTCGCATTTCGGTGCATCCTTGGTTTTATCTGCCGTCCGAAGGTTTGGACGAGAAAGCACGGCTTGAACAGGTTCCATATTTGCGCTGGCGTGACGATGGATTGTTGAACGTCATTGACGGCCCTGTCATCGAACCGGACGCGATAGCCGACCAGATTATAAACATTTGCGGCACCTACAATGTGCAGGAAGTTGTTTTTGATCCTTCGCTAGCCGGTCCGATCATGTCGAAGCTCGCCAGTGCTGGCATTACCGTTTTGCAGCTTCCACAGACTGCGAAGAATATGCACGGCCCAATTTGCGACCTTGAGCGCATCGTGAACGGCAAGCGAATCCGCCACGGCGCGCACCCTATTTTACGTAAGCATTTTGAAAGCGTGGTGGTGAAACGCGCCACCAATGCAGGCGAGCTTGTGACTATGCACAAGGGCACTCGGCACAGCAATCATATTGACGGTGCTATCGCGTCGGCACTTGCCGTTTCCCGTGCCGTGAATGGCGAACAGTCCGGCAGCTTCCTTGATACAATCGATGATTTTGACAAGCTATGGAATAGTTAAATGGATAATGAACAACGCCTTTTAGTCACCCTCGAAGCCCGAATGAACAAATATGAGCGCGATCTTGAACGCGCCCGCGCCAAGACTTCGAAGAATATGAAGGGTATGGAAGACGCCGCCAAGCGCTCGGCCCAAAACATGGAAAAATCTTATGCTGACACTGGCAGCAAGATTGCTGAGAAATTACAGCTTGCGTTCAAGCCCATGCTTGCCGGTGGCGCGATTGCAGCCGCAGCGACGGCTTTCAAGCAGATCGCCAGCACGGTTGCAGAAGTAGATAGAGAAGCCGACAAAGCCCGCGTCTCGACCAAGGTATGGCAGCAATGGACTTATGTTGCCAAGGCGACAGGCGCGAGCGTTGACGGCGTAACCGACGCTCTCAAGGAGCTGAACATCCGCGGTGATGAGTTTGCCCGAACTGGTAAAGGCTCGGCGCAGGAAGCCTTTGAACGGCTCGGCCTGACCGCCGCAGATGTTGCCGAACGCCTGAAAGACCCTTCCGCTTTTCTTGATGAGATTATCGGCAAGCTGCAAAAGATGGATAAGGCCGCACAGGCCCGCAACATCGATGAGTTGTTTGGCGGTACAGGCGCGGAAGAGCTTTCAAAAATGCTCGGCCTATCCGTTGAACAGATTCGGAAGCTTCGCAGTGAAGCCGCCCTTTTCAGCGATGATCAGTTGAAGGCCGCAAAAGACTTTGATGCGCAGTGGGAAACCGTTTGGCGCAACGTGCAAGTTTATGCGAAGCAGGCCGCGCTAGAGTCGGTTTCGTACATTAAACAAATCGCAAGCGCTATTAGCGCGTTGAAGGGCGATAACATCATCGCGACCAGCCGAAATTACGCCCTGTCCGATGAAGGCCGTTTGAATACCTATCTGGAACGCCGCGCCGACATTTTGAAACGGATAGCCGATCTCCGTAACAAGCCGGACTTTGACAAGGATTATGATGGCCTTGCGCTGGAGCGGCTTGAGGCCGATCTTGCCGCCGTTGATAACCAGATTGCAGCCTTGACCCCGCACAGCAAGGAATTTGCGGCAGCGCTCAAGGAAATGTCAAATATCACCCTGGGTGTGTCCGGCAATATGAATAATGCGGCAACTTCCGCCGCCAATTTCAAGCAGGCTCTTACCGACCTGAAAAACCTTGTGCCAGAACTAAAAGCCGAACTGGACGAACTGGCGAAGCTTGACCAGATCGACAAAGCTTTTCAGCAGGCGGTTAAGAACGCCAAGACACCCGCAGATATCGAAGAGGCGAACCGCATTGCAGCCCGCGCCCGGACAGTTGCCAGCTATGGCGACCAGAAGGATTTTTTCAGCCTTGTGAAGCGCGTTGAAAGCGGCGGCAACTATAATGCCACGCTCGATCATGGCAGATGGACGAACGGCCCGCAGAACCTCACCGGCATGACGCTTGATCAAATCATAGCGCTACAAGGCCGGATGCTTACGCCAGAGAACCGAAACCTTTATCGCGACAAAAACGGCAACCCTGCCGGATCGTCCGCGCTCGGCGCATACCAGATCACGCGCCGGACCCTGAAAGGTTCTATGAAAGCGCTCGGCCTTGCTGGCGATACTATGTTTGACGAGACCACACAGGACGCCATAGCGCGCTATCTGGCGCGTTCACGTGGCAATGACGTGGAAGGTTTGCGGAACGAGTGGGAAGGCTTGCGGAAGGTCGATCCTGACACAATTCGCAGTCTCTATAATCAGTCCGATCTATCGCCGGTGAAGGTGCAGCCTTCCGAAAGCCAGCAAAAGGCGATTGACGACGCAAAGAAAGCGACAGAAGCCCGGAAACAGCTTAATGACAGCTTGCGCGAAAGCCAGAGCCTTGCCGAACTTGAGCGCAAGACAGTTGGTATGTCCTCGCAGCAACGCGAGATTGAGCTTGAAGTTTTCCGCCGTATTCAGGACGCCAAGCGCCAAGGCTTGAGCCTGTCCGATCAGGATATCAACAAAATCCGCCAGCAGATCACGGCGACAGCGAGCTTGAACCGAGAAACGGAAAATGCGCAGCGTGCTATCAACGGCGCGCAGGAAGCGAAGCAATATTTTGCAGAGAGCTTCACATCGTCCCTGTCCGGCCTGATCACCGGCACGACCAGCCTTTCGGATGCGGTTAGCAATCTCGCGAACAACCTTATGGACGCGGTTTTGCAGGCTACTTTGCTCGGCAAAGGCCCGCTTGCAACCCTGTTTGGTTTTGGTGGCGAAGGTCAAGCTTCCGGCCTGTTAGGATCGATTTTCGGTTTTGCAGATGGTGGTTTTACTGGCGCAGGCGGTAAATATGATCCGGCTGGCGTTGTTCATAAGGGCGAGTATGTCATGAGCGCCGCCGCCGTGAAGCGTCTCGGCGTTAAGAACCTCGAAGCGCTACACCAGAACGCCAAGCGCGGCTATGCGGACGGCGGTTATGTCGGTCGCACCAGCTTTGCACGTCCGGCGAATATGAACACGGTCAGCACGACAAACAATTCGCCAGCCGTGAATATCTCGGCACCAGTGACCGTTAACGCCAATGGCGGGACACCTGAGCAAAACGCCGATCTTGCCGGACAGACTGCCAAGGCTATGGAAAAGACCATGCGAGGCATTGTGTCCGACGAGATTAGAAGATCGATGAGGCCGGGCAACCAGCTTAATAACCGGTCGCGGCGGTCCTAATGGTGATTGCTTGAGAACTTAAATACCAGATCGGCATTCGGACTATCTAAAGTGTACCGCTCGACGGTGCACTTTCCTTTTGCCCTTACTGGTGCGGGACCACGCAACACCATTTGGTCACCTAGATTTCGCCCTACAACCTTATATGGTGCGGGTTTGCAGCCCTTTTTAAACGCGTATGCGGTTCCGGTAATTCGGTCAGATTCTTCATAGCCCGTGAATAATACGCTACCCTCTTGGACGCCCATAGCCTGCAATCCTCTGCGTGGCGTCTCGTATGTCGCTTTCACTTCACCAAGAGCGACAAACCAAGCAATTACCGACCCATTGTGCTCATAGAAATCTAGCTCCCCGGCACAACTGACACTTGGCAGCACCAACGCGGCAATAGACAACGCCGCAGCAATAATACCTCTCACAATACCACTTGCCCCCATTTGGTTTGATCGATGAATAATTCTTATCGACGTTCGGGCAACCTAACAAGTCACCCACATTGAGCGCATTGACAAATTCATTACGTATATATATGTATACAATTATATATTTAAAGGAGCTTTGAAAATGCAGCCACAGCAAATGTTTGGCCTACCATATGAACGGGCCATTCAATTTCGGGATGTACTTGAGGCGCGAAACCAGACGTTCGCAGATTTCGTTACAGAAGTTATCCGCAGCGCCGTCGCTATCACGCAGATTAGCCCGGACGTTCCAGAGTTTCACATTAGGCCTGAGATCCCCGGTGAGGCTCGCGGCTTTGTTATAGGTTTTGCAGATTTACCCAAAACATTCATGCCGCGAGAGATCGCGGCGGGGCTTGCCGACACATTGCGTCAGGCCGCGAACTTGAAAGAGCGCTTCCGTGAAACTCAAGGGGATACCTATTATCGCGTTGCCCGGCAGAGCAAAGGCGTTCGTGTGACAATCCCGGCGAACAGTATGACACGAAAATACAATGCCGATCTTGCGGAAGACATAGCAGCCCAAATCGACCGCGCACTTGATAGAACTGATTAATAAAAACAGCAGCAACAGCAACAGGAGAATAGAAACAAAAAACCGCGAAGGTTGAGGCCCTTCACGGTTTTAAGATTGTGCTTAAGGAGTGAAACAGTTGCCGAACTATTTCAACGGTAATGATAGCGATTTTAACTTTGATTTTCAAGAAGAAAATCGGGGTTATGCGAGTGATAGTGAACGTTTAGCCTTAGAGGGTCTGGACGATCTTCTAGATGATGGCACCTCTACACTTCTGGATATGGAGCAACCAGCACCATGCACGGTTCCGCTTGCTTTGGTTCGGGGGCCAGAGATTGAAGGAGTTTTGACGCCTGCAATTGAAGGAGTTTTGACGCCTTGCCGTGGTGAGATTGAAGGAGTTTTGACGGCTACCTTTTACCCGTCAAAACTCCGCAACCGCGATGTTGAAAAATCAGAAATAATTGAACAAAATCATTGTAGTTACGCCGGTGACGACGTATTTCAACCAGTGCAAGATTTTAATACCTATTCCACACCTCACAACGAGATAGAAGAAATAAAGAAAATAGCACTATCAGAAATCACACTCGCCACGACACAATTCACCATCCTGCAAAACTCTCTCAATTCAAAACAGCACGGCGTGCAGCGCCCGCAATTGCCCGATCTATCATCCAGCACCCTTTTCGGCGCTTTTGGTGATTACGATGCACCGCAACCAGAGCGGGCGAATGCTGATAGCGCCAAGCCAACACCATTCACCCTCGCACGTGACCATGCCTTATCATCGCAACCAGAGCGGAAAGACCTTCAACAGTTCCTTGACGCCAAAAACCTGACAGACCCGTTTCAACACAGGTGGAAAAGCCTGACAGACAGGAAGCGGAAATTCGTGCTTTCCTCAATGCTGGCACACGAGCAAAACGGCTGGTTTTTTAGTCTCGACTTTCATGAGGATCGCGCCGCCGAACTCATGAAGTCACCCAACCCGGCTATGCTTTTCGCAGACAGGCACTTACGCAAGCACTTGGCGGCGTGTCTTGGCTACGTTCCGGCAATTGCCCTCGCTCTGGAGTTTGACAGCAAGGGCAAGCTTCACACTCACGGCATATGCATCCCGGATATGGAGAAGCCAGACCCCGGCTTTAAAGAGAAGCTCGCACAAGCATTGCGGCTGTCCGCGTCACGTACCTACAAGCGAAAAGAACTCTATCCGACGCTTGCGAACGTGAAGCCTATCTTTGAGCCGCTTGGATTGGCCGCATATATCCTGAAAGACCTATCCCGGACACAAAAGAAACTAAACAAGGAAAGCGCGAGTCCGGTATACTCTAACAATGAAATGAAGAGAACCACCGTAAAATATCACGAACTAGTTAGACAATCAGAGCAATACTAACTACTCAATTAGTTATTAAAAAGTATCTCTTCGTTAGCTTCTCATTTTTCACTTGATTATACCGAAGTCTATTCCTATCCATATGCACACAGCGCCGACGCGCACCATGCAACACTAGGAGTAGAACTTATGACCGTTGTTCCTTTTCTTAACCAGAACCAAACAAACGAGATTACCGGCCTGATGATGGCTGCTACCTCGGCAATCATTAAAGTTGCGAGCATTATCCCGCTCGGCGCACACCCGGACACGTTCAAGGCGATCTTCGCAGATGCACAACGCACCGCCGTCCTTGACGCGTGTATTCAGCACCTATGCGGATACAATGAAGGGCTGGCGAATTTCCTGACAGAAGCAGCCAACGAAACGCAGAATGTCGCACAGCCTACAGAATCCACACAGCGAGTCACCGAGAGCGTTTCTCATTCCGAAGTCCCTTCACCCATTTTGATTGATGAAACGCGCTGGCAAGCCGCTATGGACGAAATACGGGCAATTATTCTAGCGCCCTACAATGGTGGCGCTGGACTTGGCTACGATCCGATGAATGAGATTGGCTTGGCGCTGGCGAAGCACCTGAATGTTATTCCGGTGAACAATGGCGTTAGAGCTATGGCATGCAATCAATAGCCGTCACATTATTCAAAACACAGATTCGGATATACGTAAGTTAAGCTCTGAAATGAGCGAATTTGAAAATGATGATGGAGGGGCAATTGGATCGGCAGAAAATAACCGAAATATTTTTACCCACGCTT
The DNA here is from genome assembly GCF_029909865.1 of Ochrobactrum sp. 19YEA23. Lineage (NCBI taxonomy): Bacteria > Pseudomonadati > Pseudomonadota > Alphaproteobacteria > Hyphomicrobiales > Brucellaceae > Ochrobactrum > Ochrobactrum sp. 19YEA23. Next base: position 1,261,022 of record NZ_JASAMQ010000001.1, read on the forward strand.
CATGAAGCTTTGCAGCGCATGGACAGTAATAATTTGAAGCTTGCTCACTATACTCGCTTCGAAAATGCCAAGTTGATAATATCCGGACGAACTGTTTGGATGCGTGGCAGCGATAAAATGAATGATACTCGTGAAATAACACACGGTATTGAGGCAGTGGATTATGCACTAACCAAATACAAGCATCTAACGAAAGAAACTCTAAGTCGGTTTTACGTAGGACTACCAGCGATATTGGAAAAAAGCTGGTTCGATTTAAGAAACCGCGTATTGCGCGATGTTTTTATTTCGTGTTTCTCCGAGCACTGGCCACACGAAACGCCAATGGGCCGACTTTCAATGTGGCGTGAATACGGTAAGCCAGATGGAGTGGCACTTGTCCTCAATGTCGAACCATTTCGACTGGAAACAAATGCTTTGAACGCCTATGCCAGCCCAGTTTACTACGGCGGTAAAAATGAGTTGGCGAACAAATATGAGGAAATACTAATTAATATTTCGGATAATACGAGAGAGCTTAAGGAATTCTCCAACCCTAGTCACATTCTACAATTGATGACTATGGCTATTTTGTTCGGCGCTTCCTGTCTTAAGCATTCCATCTTCAAGGAGGAAGAAGAATGGAGGGTGCTCCATATGACCAATATACAAATGCCCACTTTGTTGAGAAAACGTGTAGTGCCCATTACTAATGAAACTGTGTTTGAAATTCCTTTGGAGGACTGCCCGGAAAAGGGTCTGGTTGGTTTAACGCCCGATGCAATTCTCGCTAACGTTATTTTTGGACCTTCAAAACGCGCTGACGAAAACATAACTGAAATGATTGATCTATTGAGACTACAAGGCGTAAGGGAGCCGCATTTGCGCATATTGAAATCTGAAATACCATTGCGCGTTGATTGACTACGTTGACAGAGAGCAAAGGCCCGCCAATTGGCGGGCTTTTCCATTATTTGTTAGCTTGTATCTCTTTTTCTACAGACTGTTGAAGTCCATCACAATTAGCTATTATCCCGTAAGTTGCCCTCATGAACCCTGAAAAAAGCTTTCTTTCTCGATCTTCATTTTTATGCAATGCCACAATCAATTCATCTTTTGAAAGAGTGGTGTAATCGGTTTTTAAGTTTAAAGATTCCAAGTGATTTTTAAATATTTTATCATTGTTATCAAAAAATTCTTGAGATGGCTTAAAGCAATATTTAAAATCTCCGCCTTTAAGTGAGTTAACGATGGCGGCGTAATATTGAGTGTATTTTAAATTATTTCCCATATCGAGGTCAGAGTCTGCAAAATATATAGCCATTTGTTTCAGGGCCCATTCTTTTTGCTCGTCGGGCAAATCTTTATTTTCCATTATTTGTTGAGCAAATTTAAATTTCTCGAAATCGTCTCTTTTTTTATTTTGATAATAATTGACACCAGATGAGAGGAGCACGGTTAAGATAGGTATAATAATCAAATAGCCCCATTGAAGGTAACGGGGGGTACTTGTGTTGTTTTCGCTCATGTATAGGCTCCCGACTGGAACGTCGTGTAGGGTATAGTTTTACCTTCTATAACAGGATCGAAAGTGATTCCTCCACAGCGAGGGTTATCCACAGGCCAAAAGGGTACAAATTATCGGATGGTACAATGTTACAAAGTTTCTTATTAGCTAATTCTAATAATATAATAAAATCAATTCGGTAGCATTGGTGTCGATGAGAGAATTGACTTTTCGAGTCTCTCATCGCCCACCATTTTTTCCCTAATAATTCAATTCGGTATCAGAGTTTGCTTGTTGGACGGCTTTGCCGGTCCATGAGGGCAATAATTAGGACGGCTTCCCTTTTAAGCGAGCAATGACGTAGGCTGGTATGCCCGGTTTAAAGCGCCACGATTGATATCTGCCTATTTCCTCGCATTCGCGGCTATCGATAGCGATTGTGCTTATTATGAGAAATCTACTTGGTAGGCGATGGTTTTTCTCGAGTAAGTTTGGCTTGGTCAAGTTTATAACCGAGTGTCTATATCGCCTGCCGATACAGACAATGAATAACAAAAAAGCCGCCCATCGCTACGGGCGGCTTTTTTCGGGAAATCCTGAAGTACCGGTATTTCCGTCTCAGCTTTGAAGCTGATTAATTGGCTTTTGCGCTGTCGAGCTTATCCGAAACCGTTTTAAACGTTGAGGAAATGCTGGTGCCCAAAGTTGCCGTTGCGGTAATGATACCGACTGCAATCAGAGCGGCGATCAGGCCGTATTCGATTGCCGTTGCGCCTTTTTCATCCTTACGAAAACGCGAGAAAAATTTCATCATGTCCATACCCCTTCAAGTTGGCCCGTTCGTTGCTGAACTGGACACAACTTATCCTCGCATTCGTTGCAACCGCCTTAAAGCCAATGGTAAATGAGCTATGACTAAATTCTATGCTTAACGATTAGCTCTCAATTAGTTGGAATTCACTTAAAATTGCAGCTCATCAACGGACGGCATCCAGACGGTTTTATTGATGACGAACACTAAGCTGGATTGGCCTTATTGAAGCCCGCCGACACCGAGGTGCTCTCCGACCGCATGATGATTGTCGACCTGCCATGTTCCAAAATTTAGTGAAGGATGCTCGCCGGAGAATCTCCGGCGAGCATTGTGATTATCCGCGAATGAAAGCAAGCAGATCAGCGTTGATCACATCTGCATTGACGGTAAGCATGCCGTGCGAAAAGCCGGGATAGATAATCAATTTGCTGTTTTGCAGCAGCTTGTCCTGCAGAATAGAAGCGCATTTATAAGGAACGACCTGATCATCGTCGCCTTGCAAGACGAGTGTTGGAACCGTTATCGCCTTCAGATCCTCTGTCTGATCCGTTTCTGAAAACGCTTTGATCCCTTCATAATGTGCCTTGGCGCTTCCCATCATGCCCTGTCGCCACCAGTTATCGATAACGCCTTGCAATGGCTTCGCGCCCGGACGATTAAATCCATAAAAAGGACCAGAGGGCACATCGATGAAAAACTGTGCGCGATTGGCGGCAAGCGCTGAACGAAAACCATCGAATACTTCGATAGGTGTGCCATCAGGGTTGTTGGCCGTCTTAACCATCAGAGGAGGGACAGAGCTGACCAGAACTGCCTTGGCGACGCGACCCTGCGGTTGACCAAACTTTGCCACATAGCGTGCGACCTGTCCGCCGCCTGTCGAGTGACCAATATGAACGGCGTTGCGAAGATCGAGATGTTCCGCAACTGCTGACGCGTCAGCAGCGTAATGATCCATATCATGACCATCGCTGACCTGGCTCGAACGGCCATGTCCCCGCCGATCATGCGCGACAACACGAAAGCCTTCCTTGATGAAGAACAGCATCTGATTGTCCCAGTCGTCCGCACTGAGCGGCCAGCCATGATGGAAATGGATGGGCTGTGCGTCCTTCGGACCCCAATCCTTGTAATAGATTTCAGTGCCGTCTTGTGTCTGAACAAATGCCATCGCGGTTTCTCCTTGAGAGTACCAATGATTTGGGAGGCTAACCTGCATGGCAAATAGCGCTAGCGCTGGTCGTGACAAGGACCAGTGAGAAAAGGAACGCCACGGTCCAGTCGGAGATTTTCCAGAACAAGGGCGTGAAGCCAGAATACAGCACATTGTCGGGGCGCCCGACCAAAGTCGATCGGTCGCCCCTTTGTATCGAAATGGCTAATGAAGTCCGCCAACGCCGAGGTGCTCTTCTACCGCATGATGGTCGTCGGAGAGTTCCTTGGACGTCCCTGACCAGGCAATGCGGCCACGTTCCAGAATGATGACGTGATCAGCGAAATCGAGCGCGCTTTGGATGCGTTGTTCGACAAGCAGGATCGTCATGTCGCCCTTCTGCGCCAAGGCCGAGAAGGCTGCCATCAGTTCTTCGCAAATAACCGGTGCAAGGCCCTCGAGCGGCTCGTCCAGCAGCAGTACCGTCGGCTTGCCGAGAATACTGCGCGCCGTTGACAGCATTTGCTGCTCGCCGCCGGAAAGCTGCGAACCGAGATTGCGGCGGCGTTCCTTCAAACGCGGGAACATCGCATAGGCTTCCTCAAGCGCATCCTTGGGGCGTTTCTTCAAGCCAACGAACAGATTCTCTTCCACGGTAAGAGTAGGGAAGACGTCGCGGGTTTGGGGTACATAACCAAGACCGGCAAGCGCGCGGGCTGCCGACGGCAGTGTCGCGATATTCTGACCGCCGAGCAGGATTTCGCCGCCATAGCGACGGGTCTGTCCGGCGATGGTTGCGAAGAGGCTGGTCTTGCCGACGCCATTGCGCCCCAAGATGGCCAGTCTCGAGCCGGGTTCTGCTTTGAACGACACATCTTCAATGACCCGCGTCGGCCCGTAGCCGGAGGAGAGGTTGTGGATTTCAAGCGAGGCTGCACTCATTGCGCATAGCTCCCCAGATAGGCTTCGCGGACGCGGGTATCCTGCACGACATCTTGCGGCAGTCCGTCGAAAATCACGGTGCCTGCGGCCAGAACGACCACGCGTTTGGCAAAGCGGAAAACCAGATCCATGTCGTGTTCGATCATGAGAACGGCGAGATCGGCGGGCAGGCGGTCGAGCGCTTCTTCGATGCGGCCTGTATCGCTTTGCGGAACACCGGCGGCGGGTTCGTCCAGCAGGAGCACTTTCGGACGCAGCGCCAATGCCAGCGCGATTTCCAGCAGTCGTTGCTGGCCATAAGCGATCTGGCTGACACGCAACTGGCTGAGTGACAGAAGGCCGAGCGTGTCGAGAATATCGCGCACCTCATCCATCACGCCCGGCATTTTATGGTAGTCGCCGAGAATGCGGCCTGTCTTGCCTTCGCGCTGCAAAACCGCGAGCGCGACATGTTCCTCGGGCGTCATGTCGAAGAAGAGGCGGGTGACCTGAAACGAGCGCACCAGACCGCGCCGGACACGCTGCATGGCGTTGAGCTTCGAGACATTCTCGCCGCCGAGCGTCACTGTACCGGAGGTGGCCGGAAGGTTGCCTGTCACGAGGTTGACGAAGGTGGTCTTGCCTGCGCCGTTCGGTCCGATGAGGGCGACGCGGTCGCCCTCGGCCATGCTGAGCGAAACGTCGTTAGTGACCGCCAGTCCGCCGAAATTCTTGCGCAGTTTTGAAACTTCAAACACGGTGCTCATGCGTTGCGCGCCTTCCGCTTCTCGAAATAATGGACGGCGGTGCCGTAAAGACCGCGCGGGGCAAACAGCACCACGAGGATCAGCAATGCGCCAACCATGGTAAGCCAGTGGAACGGATTGGCCGCAGAGACCAGATCTTCAAACCACATGAAGACGACAGTGCCGATCAGCCCGCCGAACAGGGTGCCCGTGCCGCCCAGAACCAGCATGACGAGGGCTTCAGCCGACATGGTGAAGCTGAGGCTATCCAGTCCCACAACCTGCGTGGAAATGGCGTTCAGCGCGCCGCCGATGCCGGCAATAGCGCCGGAAATGACATACATGCGAAGCTGTGCCGAATGAACCGATGCGCCCATGGCATGGATGCGGATCGGGTCTTCTTTCACGCCGCGGCACAGCATGCCGAAAGGCGAACGCACGACATAGCGCAGGAAAATGAAGGACACGAGGAGCAGGATAACGCCATAAATATAGACGGTGTGCCCATAGAGATCGAATTCGAAGGTGCCGAAAATCGGATCGGGCGAAATGCCGCTCAGGCCGTCGCTGCCGCCTGTCCACTCAGACGCCTTGTTGGCGGCTTCATGGAAAAGGTGCACTACGGCAATCGACAGAACGAGCTGCGCCAATCCATGCGCGCGCAAAATGACGACGCCGGAAACAAGCCCCGTAACAGCGCCGGCAACAAGGCCGACCAGCGTCATGAGGAGCGGATCGGTCACGCCGAAATGCGCTGCGGCTATGCCTGCACCATAAGCGCCCGCGCCGAACAATGCGGCATGGCCAAGCGTTGCGATGCCGCAATAGCCGGTGACGAGATCGAGCGAGAGCACGAGAAGGGCAATCGCGATGATGCGGGTCAGCAGCGCCAGATTGTCAGGAAACAGAAACCAGCCGATGACGCTGGCCACAATGATGGCGATGACGCCGATCATTCCTGCATAGGATTTACGGTTTTGGGGGAGGGTTTGCGACATGTCGGTCACTTCTTGGCCAACCTTCCGGCAAGGCCGCGTGGAAACAGGGTAACGATCACGATCACCGCCAAATAGAAGAAGAATTCGCCATATTCAGGCGCAAGATAGCGTCCCGTTGTGTCGATGGCTCCAAGCAGGAGACAGGCGATGAGGGCGCCAGGAATGGAACCAGCGCCGCCGACCGATACGACCACGAGGAACGTCACCATATAGCGCAGCGCGTAATAGGGCTCGACCGGCAGCAGTTCTGCGCCGACGACACCGCCAAATGCAGCAAGACCGATAGCGAGTGCAAAGCTGACTGCGTAGACGATTTCGGTTCGAACACCGAGAGCTGAGGCCATATTGGCGTTATCGACGGCGGCGCGCAGTTTCACGCCGAAGGCAGTGCGCTCGACGATATACCAGAGGCCGATTGCAACGGCGAGACCGCAGCCAATGGCGAAAACACGGTGCTTGGCGATAGAACGGAAGCCGAGATCAATCGAGCCGCGCAGCATTTCCGGCAGCGGAATGGTCTTCAGCGTCGGGCCGAAAATATAGTTGGTCAGGCCGATGATGCAGAATGTGATGCCGATGGTCATCAGAACCTGCGTCAGCTCCGGCGCGCCATAAATGCGGCGATAGAGCAGCCTTTCCACGGGAACCGCGATGATCATGGTGCCGATAACGGCGATGATGATAGCGAAACCGTAATTGAGGCCAAGCTGGTGCGCGGCATAAGAGGCGAAATAGCCGCCGATCATCGCAAAGGCGCCATGCGCCAGATTGACAACGCGCATCAGACCCATGGTGACGGAAAGGCCGATAGAGATGACGAAGAGCACCATGCCATAGGCAAGGGCATCGATGGCAATGCTGAGCACAGTCTGCATTGAGTAATCCTATTGGAGCATTTCCAGCAAAAGTGCGTAGCGGTTTTGCGTAGGATAATGCGTAAAACAACTAGATAGAGCGGTTCCACGATTCCGTTTTAACCGGAGCCGCTCTCGATTGATTCTCTGGCCGGAGGCTGAGAAAAAGTCGCTCCCGGAAAGATCCGGGAGCGCAAGTGCCTCATATTCGATGGAATAAGAGGCGGGCTGAACCATGAAACAGACGGATTACTTGGCCTTGAGGCCCGGGTCGCCCTGCTTCTCGAAGGTCTGGATTTCCTTGTTGTAGTAGCTGCCGTCTTCCGCCTTGGCGACTTCACGCAGATAGATATTCTGCGTCAGGTGACGGCTTTCCGGATCGATGGAAACCGGGCCACGCGGGCTGACCCATTCCATGCCTTTGACGGCTTCCACTGCCTTTTCCGCATCCTTCTTGCCGCCGGTCGCTTCGATCATCTTGTAGATGACGTGCATGCCGTCGTAAGCGCCGACTGATGGGAAGGACAGTTCGGCAGGATTGCCGATTGCCTTTTGGGCTTCTTCGACGAACTTCTTGTTTTCAGGAGAGTCGTGCGAAATCGCATAGTGGAAGGTGGTCAATACGCCCAGCGCCGTTTCGCCGAGAGCGGGAAGGTCGGATTCCTGCGTGAGGTCGCCCGGCGCAAAAAGCTGTACGCCGCCATTTTTCAAGCCGTTATCGACATAGGCTTTCATGAAGCCGAGCGTGGTGGGACCAGACGGTAGAAAGGCGAAAACGCCCTGCGCACCGGAATCCTTGATGCGCTGCATGATCGGACTGAAATCATTGGTGGCAAGCGGCATGCGAATGGCTTCCACCACTTCGCCGCCAGCGTCAGTGAACGCGGCCTTGAATGCATTTTCAGCATCAACGCCCGGGCCGTAATCGCTCACCACGGTGATGACCTTCTTCACACCCTTGTCGATTGCCACCTTGGCAATAGGCGTGGAGGTCTGCCAGGTCGTGAACGACGTGCGAACCACATAAGGGCTCTTGGTCACGATTGCAGACGTGGCCGCATTCATCACCACCATCGGCACATTACCCTGCTTCAGGATGGGCGTGACAGCCATGGCATCCGGCGTGAAGTAGAAGCCTGCCAGATACTGAACGCCTTCCTTGACGACGAGTTCCTGTGCCAGCGCCTTCGATTGAGCCGGATCGGCCTGCGGCACGTCGCGATAGACGACTTCCACCGTATCATCGCCGATCTTGTTACCGTGCTCTGCCATATAGGCATCGATACCGGCCTTGAAATTCTTGCCCTGAATGGCGAATGGTCCCGAAAACGGGCCGATAACGCCAACCTTAACCACATCGGCATAAGCCGCCGATGCGGTGAGCGACAAAACCGCCAATGCGGTGAGTGCTAATTTCTTCATATTCTCCTCCCAGTTGCCCACCATTCCCGCGCCTGACCGTCGCAGCGCCACAGGGAATGACCTTTCTCCAGAGCGCGTTCCGATCTGATGATATCAGCTCGGTGCGTCTCAGCTTTCGCTCTAACGCGCATCTTTTCCGAAAACCGTTTTACGCCTTTCGGGATGCGCAATAGAATGTCGATCTGATTGTTTATGTAAAATGATATTGTTGGTCGAAATCATAACTGATTGGTTATGGGAATGTCCAAATAAGAAATGAATCAACGCCGTTGCGCACAGACTTTCTTGGGAGGATTTAAGTCGGATATATCCTCACGTTCAAGCCTGATGCGCATTGATAAGCACGATGGCGCGTCAATTAAGAACAAAATAGCACGCCGGATATTAGGTTGCTTATATTTAGAATGGTAATCCTACGTAGTTTTCAGCCAATGCAGTCGATGCCGCATGAGAATGGCTAATATAGTCCAGTTCCGCTTCCTGCACCTTCTGGTCGAAGGTTTCCATGTCGGGGAAGCGATGCAGCATCTTCGTCATGGACCACGAAAAGCGTTCTGCTTTCCAGATGCGCGCCAGCGCCTTGGCCGAATAGGTGTCAATGCCTGCCGCTGATTCATCGAGATAAAACTCGCGCAGGCCTTCAAACAGGTAGTGAACATCGCTCGCCGCCAGGTTGAGACCCTTGGCGCCCGTCGGCGGCACAATATGCGCAGCGTCGCCCACGAGGAACAGCTTTCCGAAACGCATCGGTTCGGCAACAAAGGAACGGAGCGGGGCGATGGACTTCTCGAACGAAGGACCCGTCACCAAAGCTTCGGCATGGTTTTCGGGGAGGCGACGGCGCAATTCGTCGTAGAACCGGTCGTCGCTCCAGTCCTCGATCTTTTCGTCCAAGGAGCATTGGAGATAGTAGCGGCTGCGGGTTTCCGACCGCATCGAACACAGGGCAAAGCCGCGTTCGTGATTGGCATAGATCAGTTCATGATCGACTGGCGGGATATCCGCCAGAATGCCAAGCCATCCGAACGGATAAACCTTTTCGAAATTGGTGATGGCTTTTTCCGGCACCGATTTGCGGCTGACGCCGTGATAACCGTCGCATCCGGCGATGAAATCGCAATCGATGCGGTGCGTGACGCCATCCTTTTCATAGGTGACGTAGGGCGAAGCGCCGTCGAAATCATGCGGTGTGACATTCGCGGCTTCATAAATGCCGACAGTGCCGGATTTGTGCCGCTCGTCCATCAGGTCCTGCGTCAGTTCCGTCTGGCCATAAACGGTCACGCGTTTGCCGGTCAGGGCATGAAGATTAATGCGGTGATCGCGTCCATCGAAGGCGAGCGAGAAACCGTCATGTGGCAGGCCTTCGCGATGCAGGCGTTCAGCAGCGCCTGCTTCTTCCATCAAACGAACGGTGCCTTCTTCCAGCACACCGGCGCGCACGCGGCCAAGAATATAGCTTTCGCTGGCGCGGTCGAGAATGACATTGTCGATACCGGCGCGCGTCAGGAGCTGTCCGAGCAGAAGACCTGACGGACCGGAACCAATAATGGCGACTTTGGTGCGCATGATTTCCTCCCAACGCAACGAATGCCCTTTATTCTTTGAAACCACCGCAAACTGGCAATGGATTATTGCAGCAATAAATTGTACAAATCGAACACGATTGTGGAGGCAGAATGATGCGTGTTGAAGTTCCTACCTACGAACTCTATGGGGAGGGAACCGATAAAAAGCCGGATTTCTGGCTGCATTGCGAAACGCTTTACTCGCGATCCAGCCTGCATCAGTTTGAAATCGAGCTGCATCGTCACGAGAATTTCTTTCAATTCCTGTACATTCAGAGTGGCGCGGGCAATACCAGTTTCAATGGCGTGATCCATAGTTTTCGCACGCCGTGCGCTATTCTGGTTCCGCCCGGATTCAATCACGGGTTTTCATTTTCGCGCGATATTACCGGCCATATCATCACGATTCTGCGCCCGCAAATGCCCTTTGTCAGCGACCGTCCGGGAAGCGCCTTTGCTGCCTGGCTGAATGGGCCGCGCCTTGTCGCGATGGAGAACGCTTCAGCGGAAGATTGCGCGCTGGCGGCTTTAACGGTCAATCGGATACAGACGGAATTCCATTCCAGAAAGCCATATAAAAACAGCATATTGGAATCCATGTTGAAGACGATGATCGTTCTCATCTCGCGACCGGCATTGAACGAATTACAAGCTGAAGACGGACGCCCGGCCTATAGCGATGCACGCGTTGAAAAGTTTCTCGAACTCATCGACCGGCATTTTCGGGAACATCGTCCGGTGGCTTTTTATGCCGATATGCTTGGTCTATCACCGACCCACCTCAACCGGCTGGTGCGAAGGCTGACGGGAGAAACGACACAACACATGATTGCACATAAGCTGATCGATACGGCCAAGCGCGACCTCATCGCAATGCCGTCTTCGGTTCAGCACATCGCTTATTCGCTGGGCTTTTCAGATCCCGCTTATTTCTCGCGCTTCTTCCAGAACTTCACCGGGGAGACACCCCGCAGCTTCCGTTTGCGCGAACGTGCGCGGCTTGCGGAAACAGTTCATGCCGACTGACTTGGACTTTTGAGACAGCTTTCGGTGTTGAGACCTTCGCAGCCTTCATATGCCCATCCGTTCGCGGAGCTGCTTTCTGTAGGACCGCGATACCGGCCATGAACTGTCAATCGACCGCATTTTGACCTGCCATTTATCGATCTTTCTGCGGTCCACGTCGATGACGTGCAGTGTATTCACGAAAGCCGTTCGGTGGATCTGAAGGAAAATCTTGGATGGCAACAGGGTCGACCACATGCCGAGCGAACGCGAATCGAGCAGCATAGACCCGTCTTCCAGCCAGATTTCGCTGTAGTTTCCAGCAGAGCGCACGCCGACGATGATGTCCGGCTGGACACCGCGCACCACACCGCGATTGCTGAGATAAACCAAAGATGTGGAGCTTACGGGCACGGTTGTCGGCTCAGCGCGTCGGCCTGTGCCATATTTCGCTTGTCCGATGAGATCAGCGCATTGGAACAGCGCGCTCACTTCGCTGGTCGACCAGATCTTGCTGGCGGCTGTCGTATCAAAGCCGATGATACCGCGCAGCCTGTCATCATGAAACATCGGCACGCTGAGGACGCTCTTATTGCTCTGCCGTAGAAACTCCACCTGAATGGCTCGCGCGGTTCGGGGCAGGTCGGTGACGTCATGGACGGCGACCGCTTGACCCTTGACCATATATTTGTGCAGCCAGGCGATAAGGGTTGTCGGCGCTTCCTGAAGTTCCGAAACATAGGCTCTGGTCTGGCCGCGACACCACTCATGCGTGTTGCGGAAGCGGAGCAAATCTGACCGATATTCGATCAGCCAGGCCCGATCCGCGTGCGACGCAGCGCCCATCAGCGCGAGCTGGTCAGAAATAGCTTCATTGAGCGGATATTTGAGCAGGCCCATGCCACATCGATAGGCCCAGTCCAGCGATACGCTGTTTGCAAAATCCGCCTTTATGTGAATCCGGTAAGAGCCTGCACCGTCAGGCACGTCGGTTTTTAGCATGGCCTGTCCCCCGCCCAACCCGAAACCGCGTTAGATGCTCAAGGGAGCTGCGTTATACTTTTATATGCCCCGGCATCATATTCACCGCCGAAAGGGGATGAGCCTACTGCTTATGAATTAGCAAATGCAGTTTTGCTCCAACGAAGGTGGTAGTCAAATTTGATTTTTGAAATCAGGCACTACGCTGCCGCTTATTATGAAATCCGGCAGCCCATTGGAGCGTGAGACGCAGATCAAAGGTCTTTGAGGCTTTGATCTGCGTCTTATCTTTTATTTAGACGAGGTCAGCGGGCAGCACATCCGCCGGGATGTTCTGATAGCTGACAGGGCGCAGGAAGCGGCGGATGGACATGGTTCCGACGCTGGTCGCACCGAAATTGGTGCTGGCCGGGTAGGGGCCACCATGAACCATCGAATCGACCACTTCCACGCCGGTCGGGAAACCGTTGGCCAGAACGCGTCCGGCCTTGCGCTCCAGAACTGGTAGAAGCTTGCGGGCGTCTGCGGCATCGTCCTTGTCCATATGCAAGGTCGCCGTCAGCTGGCCTTCAAAGCCCTTGGCCAGATGCACCATGTCATCGACCGACTTGACGCGAACGACAACGCCGAGCGGACCGAACACTTCCTCACCAATGGTGTGGTCGCCGAGGAAAGCTTCACCAGTCGTCTCATAGAGATTGGGCGAAGCTTCGCGGCCCTTGCTTTCGGTCGTCAACACCGGCTTGACGGAATTGCGGCTGTCGAAATGCGCCTTGCCGTCCTGATAGGCCTTGGCAATGCCATCGGTCAGCATGACCTGCGGTGCAACCTTTTCCAGAGCGCTGCGGGTCGACTGCACAAAGCTGTCGGCTTCCGAACCGTCGATAACCACGGCAATGCCCGGATTGGTGCAGAACTGACCGGCACCCATCGTCAACGATCCAGCCCAGCCTTCGCCGAGCGACGAGGCGCGTGCCTTCATGGCTTCCGGCAGCAGGAACATCGGATTGACCGAGCCAAGCTCGCCGAAGAAAGGAATCGGTTCCGGACGCTGTGCGCACAGGTTGAAAAGGGCGCGGCCACCGCCAAGCGAACCGGTAAAGCCGACTGCCTTGATGAGCGGATGTGTGACGAGTGCTTCGCCGACCTTGCGGTCACCGCCCTGAATGAGACTGAACACGCCCTTCGGCATCCCGGTCTTGGCGATGGCGGCTTGAATGGCGTCAGCGACGATTTCGCCTGTGCCGGGATGGGCGGAATGGCCCTTCACAACCACCGGGCAGCCAGCGGCAAGGGCGGCTGCGGTGTCGCCACCAGCGGTCGAGAAAGCGAGCGGAAAGTTGGAAGCGCCGAAAACGGCAACCGGGCCGATAGGACGCTGCATCAGGCGGATTTCCGGACGTGCAGCAGGCTTGCGGTCGGGCAGGGCCTCATCGACGCGACGGTCGAGATAATCGGCTTTGCGAATATGGTTGGCAAAAAGACGCAGCTGGCCGGTGGTGCGTCCGCGCTCGCCTTCAAGACGGCCGGTCGGCAGGCCGGTTTCCTGCGTGCCGATTTCGGTGATGGCAGCAGCACGGGCTTCGATTTCGTCGGCAATGGCTTCAAGGAAGAGCGCGCGTTCTTCACGGCTTGTATAACCATAGGTCCAGAAGGCGTCTTCCGCTGCTTCGCAGGCGCGCGCCACCAGTGCGGGCGTACCGACGGCAAATTCATGCGATGGGCCTGTCGCCGGTGTTGAAGCGAACGTCGTCTCCCCCGCAACCCACTCGCCAGCTATCAGGTGTTGTCCATGGGGTGTCCAGCTCATCTCAATTCCTTTCCGCTTGCTATTGCAGCAAGTCAGCCTATCGCGATGCGATCTTCATATTATCCCGATCCGTTTTTCTGCACGCAGGCGCGGCTAAAAGGATCAGTGCAGCATGGATACATGGAATGGAGGGAATTGTCGCCTGAGTCCGTGCTTTTACTGGGATTTTGAATCGCAAGACACGGTGAACAGGCAAACCGGACGAAGCACTACGTGATTCACTGGCCAGACTGCCTCTTCTCTGTGGCCGGACGGCGAATGTGGATAACAGGATGTCTTTGAAAAGGCCGGGAAAACCGGCGTTTTGAAAGAAAGGCGAAAATTCTTTTGCTTTCTTTCCAGCACTTGCTTGACACTTGTTCGCGAACCCCTTAAACGACCGCTCACACCGACGGAAACGCCGGTGGTGACTGAAGCCTACGGGCTAAAAAAATGCGCGGGTGTAGCTCAGTTGGTTAGAGTGCCGGCCTGTCACGCCGGAGGTCGCGGGTTCGAGCCCCGTCACTCGCGCCACTTTCCTTCAACACAATCAAATGTACTGTTGAACTGAAAGTGGCGCTCCACGCCTCTTCATTTGTTTCCCTTTTCGTACTTCATATCGTGCAGACATTTGCGTGCTGTTGCGCCATGGGCCTGTTCTCGCGACCAGTTTCCATGGTGTTTTGCACAGCTTGTGTATGAATTACAGAATATCGCAATTCTTCTCCAAACATGCGCTTGACACTTGTTCGCGAACGCCTTAAACGACCGCTCACACCGACGGAAACGCCGGTGGTGACTGAAGCCTACGGGCTGAAAAAATGCGCGGGTGTAGCTCAGTTGGTTAGAGTGCCGGCCTGTCACGCCGGAGGTCGCGGGTTCGAGCCCCGTCACTCGCGCCATTTTCCTTCAACACAATCAAATGTACTGTTGAACTGAAAGTGGCGCTCCACGCCATCTTGCAAAACGTCTTTCCAAAGATCGCCAAAAGAAACTGCCAACCTTGCGCAGACGGATTTCATCCGCTGGCCTGTTTGCGTACGTGCGTGCGCAAGCGATCTGTTATCGGGAGAATTGTTTCCAGGAGAGATAGGCGACCGAAAGAACGATCGCGCCGATCACGAGAAGGTCGCCGCCGGCGAGCAGAAAATGCTGCATATGTGACCTCCCTTCGATTCCGGTTCCAAACAATGTCTTTATGATAAAGTCTGTCCTGCCGATCTGAAGGCATGGCTTGGCGCACTTCGACGGTCCCGGGCTATTTCCATTCTCCATATTGCTGCCTGCGCGAAAGAAATTTTGCGCGTGTCGCCGTGTGTCGTTTTTGGAAAACGCATCTGCGATGTCGGGGGAGGAGGGAGATGGAATGTCGCGGCACGCTTATATTTATCGCTTGGGTCGCGGTGCGGAACACTGCAAGCAGACGTACTTTATTTATATAGGCGATGATTCTCTTTGCTGTTGTCAGCGAGAATGCATCATGAGACAGTGCCTCACAAAATTATGATCTTACGAGCGCCAAGATGGGGCTGAACGGGTTCAGCCGGGTTATTCGGGGGTAAGGCCACGCCTTATTAAGCATCTCGACCCGACTATGCCCACCTGAAGGCGCTGGAGGGGTTGCGCTTCAACGCGGGCTGCGCTAACCGTCCCCGCGAAAGCGCTTAGTTCGCACGGCATGCCTTTTGAAGCTGCTTGGGGCGACGAGGTTGCAACAGATGCAATGTGTCGCATGGTCGTGGGCTTCAAAAAGCTTATGACAGGCGGCGCAGCCTCGTATTCAAGCCGGATAAAGGATCATGAACGAGCTTTTAAGTTCCTACTTGCCGATTGTCATCTTTCTCGGCATCGCAATGGTAATCGGTGTAGCCCTTCTGGTTGCGCCGTTCCTCGTCGCATATAGACAGCCAGACCCGGAAAAGCTTTCAGCTTACGAGTGCGGCTTCAATGCCTTCGATGACGCCCGTATGAAATTCGACATTCGTTTCTATCTCGTGTCGATTCTCTTCATCATCTTCGATCTTGAAGTCGCCTTCCTGTTTCCGTGGGCTGTGTCCTTCGGTTCCATTGGCTGGTTCGGCTTTGCGTCGATGATGGTGTTCCTTGGCGTCCTCACCATCGGCTTCATCTATGAATGGAAGAAGGGAGCGCTGGAATGGGATTGACCACAGCCAACACCACACTCGTGGCTCCGCAGCCGAAGGGCATTCTTGACCCGCGTACGGGCAAGCCTGTCGGCTCCGACGATGCTTTCTTCAACGATCTGAACAGCGAACTGTCCGACAAGGGCTTCATCGTCACATCTGCTGACGCTCTGATCACCTGGGCGCGTACCGGTTCGCTGATGTGGATGACCTTCGGTCTCGCATGCTGCGCCGTGGAAATGATGCACATCTCCATGCCGCGCTACGACGCCGAACGCTTCGGTATCGCACCACGTGCGTCTCCGCGTCAGTCCGACGTGATGATCGTTGCAGGCACGCTGACCAACAAGATGGCGCCCGCTCTGCGCAAGGTCTACGACCAGATGCCCGAGCCGCGCTATGTGATCTCGATGGGTTCCTGCGCCAATGGCGGCGGCTACTACCACTATTCCTATTCGGTGGTTCGTGGCTGCGATCGCGTGGTTCCGGTCGACATCTACGTACCGGGCTGCCCGCCCACTGCGGAAGCGCTGCTTTACGGCATTCTCATGCTGCAGAAGAAGATCCGCCGCACGGGTACGATCGAGCGTTAATCCGGTCCCCGGACCGGTTTGCGCCATACAGGTTTTGTTAGGGTTCGACTGACACCGCCGCGTGGGATTTCTCCCAAAAGTCTCCCAAGGCAAGTGCAGTGTGAGTTCTAAATAAGGAAGTTAGGGAAATGAGCGAAGAAGCTCTCGGTGAACTTTCCGGCTACATCAAAGAACGCCTCGGCGATGCAATCGAAGAGGCGAAGCTGGCTTATGGCGAGCTGACGCTTTGCGTACCGGTGACGAGCCTTATCAGCGTTCTGACCTTCCTGCGTGACGATGTGCAGTGCCAGTTCGTCAATCTGACGGACATTTCCGGCGTTGACTATCCACAGCGCGTCAATCGCTTCGATGTGGTCTATCAGCTGATGTCTCCGCGTCAGAACCAGCGCATCCGCGTCAAGGTTCAGGCTGATGAAGATACGCTGGTTCCGTCGGCGGTCTCGGTTTTCGTGGGTGCCGAATGGTACGAACGCGAGGCCTACGACATGTATGGCGTGCTGTTCTCCGGCCATCCGGATCTGCGTCGTCTTCTGACTGACTACGGTTTCGAAGGCCATCCGCTGCGCAAGGATTTCCCGCTGACCGGCTTTGTGGAAGTGCGTTACAGCGACGAGCTGAAGCGCGTGATCTACGAACCTGTCGAACTGCGTCAGGAATTCCGCAATTTCGATTTTCTCTCGCCATGGGAAGGGACGGATTACGTCCTGCCGGGCGATGAGAAGGCAAAGACGAACTGAGCGACGGGAAGCTGAACATGGCTGAGACTCAGGTCCGCAATTTCAATATCAATTTTGGTCCGCAGCATCCTGCCGCGCACGGTGTGCTGCGTCTGGTGCTTGAGCTCGACGGCGAAGTCGTCGACCGCGTCGATCCGCATATCGGTCTGCTGCATCGCGGCACCGAGAAGCTGATGGAAGCCAAGACCTATCTTCAGGCCGTGCCTTATCTCGACCGCCTCGACTATGTGGCGCCGATGAATCAGGAACACGCCTATGCGCTTGCCGTCGAACGCCTTATGGGCATCGATGTGCCGAAGCGCGGCCAGCTGATCCGCGTTCTCTATTCGGAAATCGGTCGCATTCTGAACCACCTTTTGAACGTGACCACGCAGGCCATGGACGTTGGCGCATTGACGCCGCCGCTCTGGGGCTTCGAAGAGCGCGAAAAGCTGATGGTGTTCTACGAACGCGCCTGTGGCGCACGTATGCACGCTGCTTATTTCCGTCCGGGCGGCGTCCATCAGGACCTGCCAGATCAGCTCGTTGAAGACATCGGCAAATGGATCGATCCGTTCTTCACGACGCTCAACAATCTCGATGACCTCATCACGCCAAACCGTATTTTCAAGCAGCGTAACGTCGATATCGGCGTTGTGAAGCTGGAAGATGCTTGGGCATGGGGCTTCTCGGGCGTCATGGTTCGCGGTTCGGGCGCTGCATGGGATCTGCGCAAGTCGCAGCCTTATGAGTGCTACAACGAGATGGAATTCGATATTCCGATCGGCAAGAACGGCGACTGCTACGACCGCTACCTGATCCGCATGGAAGAAATGCGCCAGTCGGCGCGTATCATGCGCCAGTGCGTTGACCTGCTTCTCGGCAAGGAACGCGTCGGTCCGGTTTCCAACACCGACAACAAGATCGTGCCGCCGAAGCGCGGCGAGATGAAGCGTTCGATGGAAGCGCTCATTCACCACTTCAAGCTTTACACGGAAGGCTACCATGTGCCTGCCGGTGAAGTTTACGCAGCAGTTGAAGCCCCGAAGGGCGAATTTGGCGTCTTCCTCGTCTCGGACGGCTCCAACAAGCCTTATCGCTGCAAGCTGCGCGCTCCGGGCTTTGCCCATCTTCAAGCCATGGATTTCCTGTGCCGCGGCCATATGCTGGCTGACGTGTCGGCAATTCTTGGCTCGCTCGATATCGTGTTTGGTGAGGTTGACCGCTGATGTCCGTTCGCCGTCTCGCAGATGATGCCGTCCAGCCAGCCGCTTTCGCGTTCAACGCGGAAAATCAGGACTGGGCGCACAAGACGATCGCAAAATTCCCAGAAAGCCGTCAGCAGTCGGCTGTTATTCCGTTGCTCATGCGTGCGCAGGAGCAGGACGGCTGGGTCACGAAAGCTGCCATTGAACATGTCGCAGCCATGCTCGACATGCCGCTGATCCGCGTTCTGGAAGTAGCCACGTTCTATACGCAGTTCCAGCTGAAGCCGGTTGGTACGCGCGCTCACATTCAGGTTTGCGGTACGACCCCGTGCATGCTGCGCGGTTCGGAAGCGCTGATGGATGTTTGCCGTCACAAGATCAACCACGACCCGTTCGAGACCAATGCCGACGGTACGCTGTCGTGGGAAGAAGTCGAATGCCAGGGCGCTTGCGCCAATGCGCCGATGGTCATGATCTTCAAGGACGCCTATGAAGATCTGACGCCGGAGCGCCTGGCTGAAATCATCGACGCTTTCGAAGCTGGCAAGGGCGACACCGTCAAGCCGGGCCCGCAGGAAGACCGCGTGACGTCTGAGCCGATCAACGGCCTGACCTCGCTGACCGAAGATCTGGATTACAAGAAGATCGGTCTCGAAACCCGCAAGGCATCGGATGCCGCGACTGCCAAGGCGAAGGCCGAAGCGGAAGCAAAGGCCAAGGCGGAAGCTGAAGCCAAGGCTGCCGAAGAAGCGAAGAATGTCGCGCCGTCGAACTCTGCTAAGCCGGTTACCAATGCGCCTGAAACCGATCCGGCTCTGAAGACGCCTTCAGACGTCAAGGTGTCGAAGGCCGCCGAGAGGGCCGCTTCGGTCGATACGAAGCAGTCCTTCAAGCTCGACGATACCAATCGCCCGGTTGCCATGGAGCGCCCGGAAGCCGTTGACGATCTGAAGCTGATCTCCGGCGTTGGCCCGAAGATTGAAGAAACCCTGCATGAGCTGGGCATCTTCACCTTCAAGCAGGTTGCTGCCTGGAAGAAGGCAGAGCGCGAATGGGTTGACGGTTATCTCAGCTTCCACGGTCGCATCGAGCGTGAAGAATGGGTGAAGCAAGCCAAGGCTTTGGCCAAGGGCGGCGTCGAGGAATACATCAAGGTATTCGGAAAGAAGCCGGTATGATGACTTCGATATTCGCAAACACGAACGGAAACAGGTGAGACATGCTGGCTGATAAAGATCGCATCTTCACCAATATTTACGGCTTCAAGGATCGCTCCCTCAAGGGTGCCATGGCTCGCGGCCATTGGGACAACACCAAGGGCTTCATTGAAAAGGGCCGTGACTGGATCATCGACGAGATGAAAGCGTCGGGCCTGCGTGGCCGTGGCGGCGCTGGCTTCCCGACGGGTCTCAAGTGGTCGTTCATGCCCAAGCAGAGCGATGGTCGCCCGCATTATCTCGTCGTCAATGCCGACGAATCCGAGCCGGGCACCTGTAAGGACCGCGAAATTCTGCGCCATGATCCGCATACGCTGATCGAAGGCTGCGTGATCGCAGGTTGCGCCATGGGTGCACACACCGCTTATATCTATATCCGCGGCGAGTTCATGCGTGAGCGTGAAGCCCTGCAGGCAGCGATCGACGAATGTTACGATGCCGGTTTGCTTGGCAAGGATAACAAGTGCGGCTGGGATATGGACATTTTTGTCTCCCACGGCGCTGGCGCTTATATCTGCGGCGAAGAAACCGCGCTGCTCGAAAGCCTTGAAGGCAAGAAGGGCCAGCCGCGCCTGAAGCCGCCATTCCCGGCCAATATGGGTCTCTATGGCTGCCCGACCACCGTGAACAACGTAGAATCGATTGCGGTTGCGCCGACGATCCTGCGTCGCGGCGGTGCATGGTTCTCGTCCATCGGTCGCCCGAACAATGTCGGCACCAAGCTGTTCCAGGTTTCTGGCCATGTGAACACGCCTTGCGTGGTGGAAGAAGGCCTCGGCATTCCGTTCCGCGAACTGATTGAAAAGCACGCTGGCGGCATTCGCGGCGGCTGGGACAATCTGCTGGCGGTTATTCCCGGCGGCGCATCGTGCCCGGTCATCAAGGGCGAAGACATGATGGACGCCATCATGGATTTCGACGGCATGCGCGACAAGAAATCGTCGTTCGGCACCGGCGGCCTGATCGTCATGGACAAGTCCACTGACATCATCAAGGCGATTGCCCGTCTGTCGGCGTTCTTCAAGCATGAAAGCTGCGGCCAGTGCACGCCGTGCCGTGAAGGCACCGGCTGGATGTGGCGCGTTATGGAACGCATGGTCAAGGGCAACGCGCAGAAGCGTGAAATCGACATGCTGTTCGACGTGACCAAGCAGATTGAAGGTCACACGATTTGTGCGCTTGGCGATGCGGCTGCATGGCCAATTCAGGGCCTGATCCGCAATTTCCGTCCGGAAATTGAAAAGCGCATTGATGATTACACACGCAACGCCGTGCAGAGCCGCAATATCCGTCTGGAAGCAGCGGAATAAGGCTTAAACGAGTTGCGTTGAGCCTGCCCGGGTAGGGAAGGCGGAAAAGTTTGACGTCTAGATTGCGGCACGAGCCGCAGGTTTGGAAAAGCGATGGCAAAGATCAAGGTTGACGGCACAGAGATCGAAGTACCCGATCACTATACGCTCCTTCAGGCTGCCGAAGCCGCAGGCGCGGAAGTGCCGCGTTTTTGTTTCCACGAACGGCTTTCCATCGCTGGAAATTGCCGTATGTGCCTGGTTGAAGTGAAGGGTGGACCGCCGAAGCCGGCTGCATCCTGCGCTATGGGCGTGCGCGATCTGCGTCCGGGCCCGAATGGCGAAGCACCTGAAATCTTCACCAACACGCCGATGGTCAAGAAGGCCCGCGAAGGCGTGATGGAATTCCTGCTCATCAACCACCCGCTGGATTGCCCGATCTGCGATCAGGGCGGCGAGTGCGATCTGCAGGATCAGGCAATGGCTTTCGGCACCGACGGTTCGCGCTATCGCGAGAACAAGCGTGCTGTCGAAAACAAATATATCGGCCCGCTCGTCAAGACGGTGATGACGCGCTGCATTCACTGCACGCGCTGCGTCCGCTTCACGACCGAAGTTGCTGGCATTTCCGAACTCGGCCTCATTGGCCGTGGTGAGGACGCCGAGATCACCACCTATCTCGAGCGCGCCATGACGTCGGAACTGCAGGGCAATGTCATCGATCTTTGCCCGGTTGGCGCTTTGACCTCGCGTCCTTATGCATTCCAGGCTCGTCCGTGGGAACTGAACAAGACTGAAACCATCGATGTGATGGATGCGGTCGGTTCCAACATCCGCGTCGACACCCGTGGCCGTGAAGTGATGCGCGTTATGCCGCGCGTCAACGAAGCGGTGAACGAAGAGTGGATTTCCGACAAGACCCGCTTCATCTGGGACGGCCTGCGCACCCAGCGCCTCGACCGCCCTTATGTTCGTAAGGATGGCCGTCTGGTCGCCGCAAGCTGGCCGGAAGCTTTCTCCGCTATCGCTGCCAAGGTTTCCGCAACCTCTGCCGATAAGATTGGCGCTGTTGCAGGCGATCTGGCTTCGGTTGAAGAAATCTACGCACTGAAGAACCTGATGGGTTCGCTCGGCTCTGCCAATATCGATAGCCGTCAGGATGGCGCAGCCCTCGATCCGGCACTGGGTCGTGCAAGCTATCTCTTTAACGCGACGATCGAAGGCATTGAAAACGCTGATGCTCTGCTCATCATCGGTTCCAATCCGCGCGTTGAAGCTGCCGTTCTGAACGCACGTATTCGCAAGCGTCAGCGCATGGGTCATTTCCCGGTCGCTCTGATCGGCGAACAGACTGAACTGCGCTACGAATACGAATATCTGGGCGCTGGCGCAGATACGCTTGGCTCGCTCGTCGCTGGCAAGAACGCCTTCCGCGATGTACTCGCCAAGGCTGAACGTCCGCTGATCATCATCGGTCAGGGCGCGCTCATCGGCGAGAATGGTGCTGCGGTTCTGTCGACCGCCGCCAAGCTTGCTCAGGATGTCGGCGCGATCAAGGATGAGTGGAACGGCTTCTCCGTTCTGCACACTGCCGCTTCGCGCGTTGGCGCTCTGGATCTCGGCTTTGTCCCGGGTGAGGGCGGTAAGGCAGCTGGCGACATGCTGGGCAATCTGGATGTGGTGTTCCTGCTCGGTGCAGACGAACTCGACATGACCAGAAAGGGTTCGAGCTTCGTCGTTTACATCGGTACGCACGGCGATGCCGGTGCGCATGCCGCCGACGTGATCCTACCGGGCGCAGCCTATACGGAAAAGTCGGGCACCTGGCTCAACACCGAAGGTCGCGTGCAGCTTGGCAGCCGCGCCGGTTTCGCACCGGGCGAAGCGAAGGAAGACTGGGCAATCCTGCGCGCTCTTTCCGATACGCTGGGCAAGCGCCTGCCGTTCGACTCGCTCGCCCAGCTTCGCGCCAAGCTCTATGCGGACTACCCGCACATGCTGGCCATCGACACCATCACTCCTGCTTCCGCCGACGATCTCGTCGCGCTGGCAGCTAAGGCCTCCAACCTGGGCGGCGGCGCTGCGTTCGTTTCCCCGGTCAAGGACTTCTACCTGACGAACCCAATTGCGCGCGCTTCCGCCGTCATGGCCGAATGCTCGGCGCTCGCGGCTGGCGGCTTCCAGCAGGCTGCCGAGTAAGCGAGAGAGAGACGGAACAATGGAAGGAATTTTTGCAGCTTACGTCTTACCCGCGCTGATTATGGCGCTGAAGTCGGTCGTTCTGCTCGTCGTATTGCTGATCGTCGTCGCTTACCTGCTTTACGCGGATCGCAAGATCTGGGCAGCAGTACAGCTTCGTCGCGGCCCTAACGTTGTCGGTCCCTGGGGTTTGTTCCAGGCTTTCGCCGACTTGTTGAAGTTCGTCTTCAAGGAACCAATTATTCCGTCGGGCGCAAACAAGGGTGTCTTCCTCCTTGCGCCCTTCGTCTCCGCCGTTCTCGCAATGGCAACCTGGGCGGTTATCCCGGTCAATGAAGGCTGGGCCATCGCAAACATCAATGTCGGCATTCTCTATATCTTCGCCATTTCTTCGCTTGAAGTTTATGGCGTGATCATGGGCGGCTGGGCCTCCAACTCGAAGTACCCGTTCCTCGGCGCTCTTCGCTCGGCGGCGCAGATGGTTTCCTACGAAGTTTCCATCGGCTTCGTGATTGTTACGGTTCTGCTGACGGTTGGCTCGCTCAACCTGACCGATATCGTGCTTTCGCAGAATACCGGCCTCGGCACCATGCTTGGCCTGCCTGCATCGTTCCTCGACTGGAACTGGCTCTGCCTGTTCCCGATGTTCGTGATCTTCTTCATTTCGGCGCTTGCTGAAACGAACCGTCCGCCTTTCGATCTTGTCGAAGCTGAATCCGAACTCGTGGCCGGTCATATGATCGAATATTCGTCCACGCCGTTCCTTCTGTTCTTCCTCGGCGAGTATGTGGCGATCACGCTGATGTGCGCCCTGATGACCACGCTCTTCCTCGGCGGCTGGCTGCCTCCGGTTGACGTATGGTTCCTCAACTGGGTTCCGGGCGTCATCTGGTTCATGCTCAAGCTCTGCTTCTGCTTCTTCATGTTCGCCATGGTGAAGGCTTTCGTACCGCGTTACCGCTATGACCAGCTGATGCGTCTGGGTTGGAAGGTTTTCCTGCCGATCTCGCTCTTCATGGTTGTCGCAACCGCGACCTTCCTCAAAGTCTTCGGTCTGGCGTAAGGAGTAATAACAATGGCTTCAATCGCTCAAGCAGCCAAATCGCTCCTTCTCAAGGAATTCGTCGGCGCGTTCTTTCTTTCCATGCGCCAGTTCTTCGCGCCCAAGGCAACGTTGAACTACCCGCATGAAAAGGGCCCGGTTTCTCCGCGCTTCCGTGGCGAACACGCGCTGCGCCGTTATCCCAACGGTGAAGAACGCTGCATCGCCTGCAAGCTTTGCGAAGCAATCTGCCCGGCGCAGGCCATCACCATCGAGGCCGGTCCGCGCCGCAACGACGGCACCCGCCGCACGGTGCGTTACGACATCGACATGGTGAAGTGCATTTATTGCGGCTTCTGCCAGGAAGCATGTCCGGTGGATGCCATCGTCGAAGGTCCGAACTTCGAGTTCGCGACCGAGACGCGCGAAGAGCTGTACTACGACAAGGACAAGCTCCTTGCCAACGGTGACCGTTGGGAACGCGAAATCGCGCGCAATATCGCGATGGATGCGCCTTATCGCTGATCGGGTTCCCGATCAGTTCGAGTGTCAGATCGGGTTTTCGGTCAGTGCGATGCTCGAACAAGAGTTTATGAATAAAGCGGGCAAAGCAATAGGGCTTTGCTCACGGAAAGGTGTTGGGGGATCCCCATGCTGACAGGTATTGCGGCAGCGTTTTTCTATCTGTTCGCTTTCATCATGATCGCAAGCGCGTTCATGGTGATTGCGGCACGCAACCCCGTGCATTCGGTGCTGTTTCTGATCCTCACATTCTTCAATGCGGCAGCTCTGTTCCTGCTGACAGGGGCTGAGTTCCTCGCCATGATCCTGCTCGTCGTTTATGTCGGCGCTGTGGCGGTTCTCTTCCTCTTCGTCGTCATGATGTTGGATGTGGATTTCTCGGAACTGAAGCGCGGTGCGCTGCAATATGCGCCGGTCGGCGCTCTGGTCGGGTTGATCCTGCTGGGCGAACTGATCTTCGTATTCGCAAGCAACATGTTTGCACCGAAGCTGGGGCAGGGCTCTGTGCCGATCCCGAATATCGCCGAGCGGTCCAACACCGCTGCTCTGGGCGACATTCTCTACACCGACTTCGTCTTCTACTTCCAGGTTGCAGGTCTCGTCCTTCTGGTCGCGATGATCGGCGCCATCGTTCTGACGCTGCGGCACAAGCCGAATGTCAAGCGCCAGTCCATTCCGACCCAGGTTGCTCGCACGCCAGAAACGGCGATCGAGGTCAAGCAGGTCGAAACGGGCAAAGGCATCTAAGGATAAGCATATGGAAATCGGTATCGCTCATTATCTGACCGTTTCGGCCATCCTGTTCACGCTTGGCGTCTTCGGCATCTTTTTGAACCGCAAGAATGTCATCGTTATCCTGATGTCGATCGAATTGATCCTGCTTTCGGTCAATCTCAACTTCGTGGCGTTCTCCAGCCAGCTCGGCGATATGGTCGGGCAGGTCTTCGCCCTTTTCGTTCTGACTGTTGCGGCTGCTGAAGCGGCCATCGGTCTGGCAATTCTCGTTGTTTTCTTCCGTAATCGCGGTTCCATCGCGGTGGAAGACGTCAATGTTATGAAAGGTTGACGGGCAAATGCTCTACTACGCGATCGTCTTCCTTCCGCTTATCGGCTTTCTTATTGCTGGCTTGTTCGGCAATAAGATCGGTGCGAAAGCGAGTGAATACATCACTTCCGGCCTCATGGTTATCGTCGCGATCTGCTCGTGGATTGTGTTCTTCCAGATTCCGATGGGCCATGGTGAAACTGTGCGCATTCCGGTGCTGCATTGGGTCACATCCGGTTCGCTGTCCTTCGATTGGGCGCTGCGTGTCGACACGCTGACCGGCGTCATGCTCGTTGTTGTGAACTCGGTTTCGGCTCTCGTGCATATCTATTCGATTGGATATATGCACCATGACCCGCATCGTCCGCGCTTCTTCGCTTATTTGTCGCTGTTCACCTTCGCGATGCTCATGCTGGTTACGTCGGACAATCTGGTCCAGATGTTCTTCGGCTGGGAAGGCGTTGGTCTGGCGTCCTATCTTCTGATCGGTTTCTGGTTCAAGAAGCCTTCGGCCAATGCCGCCGCCATGAAGGCCTTCGTCGTCAACCGCGTTGGTGACTTCGGCTTCCTGCTCGGTATCTTCGGTCTGTTCGCTCTGTTCCAGTCGGTCGACTACAACACGATCTTTGCTGCCGCCGCCAATTATCTGCCGGCAGAAGGCGCTGCGGATGCAGGTCAGGTCGTGCTGAACTTCCTCGGCTATGAACTACACAAGGAAACGGCGCTGACCGTTGTCTGCCTGCTTCTGTTCATGGGCGCCATGGGTAAGTCGGCGCAGTTCCTGCTGCACACCTGGCTTCCGGACGCTATGGAAGGCCCGACGCCTGTTTCGGCTCTCATTCACGCCGCAACCATGGTGACCGCGGGCGTGTTCATGGTCGCGCGCATGTCGCCGATCTTCGAACTCTCCCATACGGCTCTTCTGGTTGTCACCATCATCGGCGCAACCACTGCATTCTTCGCGGCAACGGTTGCCCTGGTGCAGAACGATATCAAGCGCGTTATCGCTTATTCGACCTGTTCGCAGCTTGGCTATATGTTCGTGGCTCTGGGCGTCGGCGCTTACGGCGCTGCCGTGTTCCACCTGTTTACGCACGCCTTCTTCAAGGCTCTCCTGTTCCTTTGCGCCGGTTCGGTTATCCATTCCGTGTCTGAAGAGCAGGACATGCGTCGCATGGGCGGTCTGCGTAAGCTGATCCCGGTTACCTACTGGATGATGCTCATCGGTACGGTCGCTATTACGGGTCTCGGTATTCCGGGCACGATCATCGGTACGGCTGGCTTCTTCTCGAAGGATGCGATCATCGAATCGACGTTCGCTTCGCACAGCCCGGCTGCCGGCTACGCCTTCACGCTGCTCGTCGTCTCGGCTCTGTTCACGAGCTTCTATTCCTGGCGTCTGATTTTCATGACTTTCTTCGGCAAGCCGCGCGCTTCGGCGGAAGTCATGCATCACGTCCATGAATCGCCGCCCGTGATGCTGGTTCCGCTGCTTGTACTCGCTGTCGGCGCGATCCTCGCCGGTGTTGTGTTCAAGGAATTCTTCTTCGGCCATGAATATGCCGAGTTCTGGAAGGGTGCGTTGTTCACGTCGCCGACCAACGAGATCCTGGATCATTACCACCACGTTCCGACCTGGGTTAAGCTGTCGCCTTTCACGGCTATGGTTATCGGCTTCATCGTCGCTTGGATCTTCTATATCCGGTCGCCGGAAACGCCGAAGGCACTGGCAGAGCGCCATCGCGGTCTGTACCAGTTCCTGCTGAACAAGTGGTATTTCGACGAACTCTACGACTTCCTCTTCGTTCGTCCGGCCAAGTGGCTCGGTCGTCTGTTCTGGAAGGGTGGCGACGGCTGGCTCATTGACGGCTTCGGTCCGGATGGTATCTCGGCCCGTGTGCTCGATGTCACCAACCGCGTCGTCAAGATGCAGTCCGGATATCTTTATCATTACGCATTCGCGATGCTGATCGGCGTCGCCGCGCTCGTCACCTGGATGATGCTCGGGAGCTCTTTCTGATGACCGACTGGCCAATTCTCTCAACGGTCACGTTTCTGCCGCTCGTCGGCGCGTTACTGATCCTTCTGATCAAGGACGACAGCGAGGCTTCGCGTCGCAACATCCGCAACGTCGCTTTGCTGACGACGGTGTTCGTCTTCATCCTGTCGCTCGTTGTCTGGGCCGGGTTCGATAATTCGAACCCCGGTTTCCAGATGGTCGAGCAGGCTGGCTGGATGGGTGGTGGCATCAGCTACCACATGGGCGTGGACGGCATTTCCGTCCTGTTCGTGGTGCTGTCCGCTTTCCTGATGCCGTTCTGCATTCTTGCAAGCTGGATATCGGTCGAAAAGCGCGTCAAGGAATACATGATCGCGTTCCTCATTCTGGAAACGCTCATGATCGGCGTGTTCTGCGCGCTCGACCTGTTCCTGTTCTACGTGTTCTTCGAAGCAAGCCTTATTCCGATGTTCATCATCATCGGTGTGTGGGGCGGCAAGCGCCGCGTCTATGCAAGCTTGAAGTTCTTCCTTTATACGCTGCTCGGCTCGGTGCTGATGCTCATCGCCATCATGGCCATGTACTGGCAGGCTGGTACGATGAACATCGTCGAGTTGCAGAAGTTCAGCTTCCCGGCTGGCATGCAAACATGGCTATGGCTCGCCTTCTTCGCATCGTTCGCCGTCAAGATGCCGATGTGGCCGGTCCACACCTGGCTTCCGGATGCGCACGTTGAAGCGCCGACGGCAGGCTCGGTCATTCTGGCCGGTATCCTTCTGAAGCTCGGCGGCTACGGTTTCCTGCGCTTCTCGCTGCCGATGTTCCCGCTGGCTTCCGCCGATTTTGCGCCGCTTATCTTCACGCTGTCGGTGATCGCCATCATCTACACGTCTCTGGTGGCTCTGGTTCAGGAAGACATCAAGAAGCTGATCGCTTACTCGTCCGTTGCACACATGGCCTATGTGACCATGGGTATCTTCGCGGCTAACGAGCAGGGCATTCAGGGCGCAATCTTCCAGATGTTGTCGCACGGTATCGTGTCGGGCGCGCTCTTCCTTTGCGTCGGCGTGATCTATGACCGTATGCATACCCGTGAGATCGCGGCGTTCGGCGGTCTGGTGAACAACATGCCGAAATATGCGGTGGCCTTCCTCATCTTCACGATGGCGAATGTGGGTCTGCCGGGTACTTCGGGCTTCATCGGTGAATTCCTGACGCTGTTCGGTGTGTTCCGGGTCAATACCTGGGTGGCGCTGTTCGCAACGACGGGTGTCATTCTCTCGGCGGCCTATGCGCTCTGGCTCTACCGCAAGGTGATCTTCGGCGCACTCGACAAGGAAAGCCTCAAGGCGCTCCTTGATCTGAGCCCGCGTGAGAAGATCATTCTCTACCCGCTCGTGGTACTCACCATCTTCTTCGGCGTGTATCCGGCACCGGTCTTCAATGCGACTGCAAGTGCTGTGACCGCTCTGGTTCAACATTACGACGCTGCAGTTGGCGGAGCCGCCAATGCAATGCTGGCACAGTAAGAAAATAAAGGCGTAAGGTCATGCAGACTGATCTGATAGCTCATCTGACCCTTGCAGCACCGGAGGTTCTCCTGGCTGTAGGCGCCTTGGCACTGCTTATGATCGGCGTGTTCTCTGGCGAGCGTGCAACCACGCTCGTCAACGGACTGTCCGTTGCAGTGCTGATTGCAGCGCTGGCACTGGTTGTTCTATTCCCGGCGAATGGTTCCGCTTTCGGTGGCGCCATCGTCAATGACGGCTTCGGCCGTTTCATGAAGGTGCTGACCCTGATCGGCTCCATCGTCACGCTCGTCATGTCGGTCGGTTTCGCCAAGGCGGAAAAGTTCGACAAGTTCGAGTTCCCCGTTCTGATCGTCATCTCGACGCTCGGCATGCTGCTGATGGTGTCGGCATCCAACATGCTGTCGCTCTATCTCGGTCTCGAACTGCAGTCACTGGCGCTTTACGTGCTCGCAGCGTTCAACCGTGACAGCGTTCGTTCGACGGAAGCCGGTCTGAAGTATTTCGTTCTCGGCTCGCTGTCCTCGGGCATGCTGCTCTACGGCATCTCGCTTGTTTACGGCTATACCGGCCATATCGGCTTTACCGAAATCGCACAGGCTGTTTCGGGCGGCCAGCGTGAGCTTGGTTTGGTGTTTGGTCTGGTCTTCATTCTGGCCGGTCTGGCATTCAAGATTTCCGCCGTTCCGTTCCATATGTGGACGCCGGATGTCTATGAAGGCGCGCCGACCCCGGTAACGGCCTTCTTTGCAGCCGCTCCGAAGATGGCCGCCATGGCGCTCATCATCCGCGTCGTCTCGGAAGCCTTTGCTCCGGTCACCCATGACTGGCAGCAGGTTGTGATCTTCATCGCAATCGCATCGATGGTTCTGGGAGCCTTCGCCGCTATCGGCCAGCGCAACATCAAGCGTCTGATGGCTTATTCCTCCATCAGCCACATGGGCTATGCCCTTGTCGGTCTCGCTGCCGGTACGGCTGTGGGCGTGAAGGGTGTGGCGATCTACATGGCGATCTATCTCGCCATGACGCTCGGCACCTTTGCCTTCATTCTCGCCATGCGCACCAAGGACGGCAATGTCGAAAACATTGGTGATCTGGCCGGTCTGTCGCGCACCAATCCGGTGCTGGCAACGATCATGACGATCTTCCTGTTCTCGCTCGCTGGCATCCCGCCGATGGCTGGCTTCTTCGGCAAGTGGTACACCTTCCTCGCTGCTGTTCAGGCTGGTCTTTATCCGCTGGCGATCATCGGTATCGTTGCGTCGGTCGTGGGTGCGTTCTACTATCTGCGCATGATCAAGATCATGTGGTTCGATGAACCGGTCGGTGGTTTCGTGCCGGTCGCGGGCGAGCTGCGTCTCGTTCTCGGCGTCGCGGGTGCCTTCGTGCTCTTCTACGTGTTCCTTGCTGGCCCAATCGGCGGATTTGCCGAAGCCGCAGCAAAGACGTTCTTCTAAGTAAACGGCAGCAGGTGATCGAATGCATTTTGCGCTTTCGCCTGTCGCCGAAAATGCTGGCTATCGTCTCGAGGTTTTCGAGACGGTAGGCTCCACCAATGCAGTGGCTCTGGAACG
Organism: Ochrobactrum sp. 19YEA23; assembly: GCF_029909865.1. NCBI lineage: Bacteria > Pseudomonadati > Pseudomonadota > Alphaproteobacteria > Hyphomicrobiales > Brucellaceae > Ochrobactrum > Ochrobactrum sp. 19YEA23. The sequence continues at coordinate 1,291,836 of NZ_JASAMQ010000001.1, forward strand.
GGCAGCTAGCGGTGATCCGGGCAAGCTATGGCTTGTCTCGAAAAGACAGGAAAGCGGGCGTGGAAGACGCGGGCGCGCCTGGTCTACACCGGAAGGCAATCTGGCCTCCACACTTCTTCTGATTGAATCCTACGAGTTGAAAACGGCGGCAACGCTCGGTTTTGTTGCAGGCCTGTCGCTCGCCGATGCGCTGGAAGCGGCTTTTGCAGCAACCGGACCAGCCGTACCGCCGAAGATCGGTCTGAAATGGCCGAATGATGTGCTGCTGGACGGCGCTAAGCTGTCGGGCATTCTGCTGGAATCGTCGATTCTTGCGAAGGATCGCTTTGCGGTCGCCATCGGTATCGGCACCAATATCGTGGCTTTCCCCGATGATCTGCCCTATGCCGCGACCTCGCTGAATGCGCTTGGCAGCAAGTGCGACGCCGAGACATTGTTTGCGGCTCTTTCCGACGCATGGTCGGTCAATTATCGTGTGTGGGACGAGGGGCGCGGACTCGACGCCATTCGCAAACGCTGGCTGGAGCGGGCACATGGTTTGGGCGGAAATGTCACCATGCAGGTTGAAGGCAACATCATCGAAGGCCGCTTCGAGACAATAGATGAAGCATGCCGTTTCGTGATCCGTGACAATGATGGCGGGCGCGTTACGGTCACAGCGGGCGATGTTTATTTTGGAACTGCTGCAACACTGCGGAAATAACAGCTTTCTTTTATCTTGCCGGGGTTGCAACTAAAGCCATTTAGGTCCAGTGGATGCGGCGAAAGCATGTCTCCCCGAAGTGGGATCAAGTTTTGACGCATCGGCCCGAAAATCGGAATCGATTTTTGGAAAGCTCGATGCGCAGATGGAAAGTCTTGGAGCGTTCTTTGTGCCTCATTTCGGAGACCTAAAGAACGCTCCAAGCGCGAACTGATCCAGATACACTTTGCAAGCAGGTATAATTACAAAGGAAATTGCATGGCCCGATCCAATACTCCGGAACTCGTCTTCCTGCCGCTCGGCGGCGTGGGCGAAATCGGCATGAATCTCGCTATGTACGGCTTTGGACCTGCTGATAATCGCGAATGGCTGGTCGTCGACATGGGCGTGAGCTTTGCCGGGCCGGAACAGCCGGGCGCCGACCTTATTCTGCCGGATATCCGCTATCTTGAAGCGGAAAAGAACAATGTGCGCGGTATCATCATTACCCACGCGCATGAAGACCATTTCGGCGCGCTGCTCGATCTGTGGCCGCGCCTGAAGGTTCCGGTCTATGCGACGCCGTTCACCGCCGGTCTGCTTGAAGCCAAGCGTCAGGCAGAGTTTAGCGCGCCGGAAATTCCGATCACCATCTACAAGGCCGGTGAGAAGTTCGAGGTTGGCCCGTTCAAGGTTGAAGCGGTTGCCGTCACGCACTCCATCCCGGAACCGGTATCGCTTGCGATTACCACGCCGCTCGGCACGGTTGTGCATACGGGCGACTGGAAGATGGACCCGGAACCGTCGCTTGGTCCGGTCATCGATGAAGCGCGCTTCCGCGCCATTGGTGATGCGGGCGTTCTGGCGCTGATCTGTGATTCCACCAATGCCATGCGTGAGGGTGAATCCCCGTCGGAACGTCAGGTAGGCGAAAGCCTGCGCGAGCTGATCGAAAATGCGCGTGGTCGTGTCGCGATCACCACCTTTTCTTCCAATGTGGGCCGTATTCGTTCGATTACGGAAGCGGCGCGCGATGCGGGCCGTCAGGTTCTGGTCGTCGGGCGTTCGATGAAGCGCGCGATCTCGGTTGCAACCGAGCTGGGCTATATGGAAGGCCTGCCGGAATATCTGAGCGAAGAGGATTACGGATATATTCCGCGTGAAAACGTAGTGATGATCCTGACCGGCAGTCAGGGCGAGCCGCGTGCAGCGCTTGCCAAACTGGCCCGCGATGAAATGCGCAGTCTGGCGCTGTCGCCCGGCGATACGGTCATTTACTCGTCGCGCGCCATTCCGGGCAATGAAAAGGCCATTCTCGATATCAAGAACCGCTTGATCGACCGCGGCGTCAAGATCATTGGCGACGACGATGCACTGGTGCATGTCTCTGGCCATCCGCGTCGCAGCGAGTTGAAGCGCATGTATTCCTGGGTTCGCCCGCAGATACTCGTTCCGGTGCATGGCGAAGCTGCGCATCTGGTGGCGCAGGGTTCGCTTGGCGCGATGGAAGGGATCGGACAGGTTGCGCAGATCCGCAATGGTGATGTGCTGCGACTTGCCCCCGGCAAGGCCGAAATCGTCGACGAAGCGCCGATTGGCCGTATCTATAAGGACGGCAAGCTGATTGGCGATGAGGAAGAGATCGGCATGGTCGAGCGTCGCAAGCTCGCTTATGTCGGCCATGTCGCCGTTTCGATTTTGCTCGACCGTGAGCACAAGTTGCTCGATGAGCCTGATCTTGTGACGTTCGGCCTGCCGGAAGAAGACGGTCAGGGCGAACTGATGGAAGATACTCTCCTCGATGCGGTCGTTGAGGCAGTCGAGAGCATTCCGCGTGTCCGCCGCAAGGACGTCGAGCTGGTGCGTGAATCTGCACGCCGCGCCGTGCGTGCTGCGGCAAATCAGACGTGGGGCAAAAAGCCGGTGGTGACCGTATTCGTGAATAGGATACGCTGAACCATCACTCGTCAGGAATAGCAGCAAGGGAGGTGCTGATGCTCGAACGTTTGAACCATGTCGCGATTGCCGTTCCGGATATCGAGGCTGCGTCCGCGCTTTATCGTGGCAAACTGGCTGCAAATGTCGGTGCGCCGCAGGCCTTGCCGGAACACGGTGTGACCGTGGTTTTCATCGACGTCGGCAATACGAAGATCGAGCTGCTGGAACCTTTGGGCGAGGGATCGCCCATTGCGGCCTTCCTCGAAAAGAACCCTTCGGGCGGCGTGCATCATCTCTGCTATGAGGTGGAAGACATCATTGCCGCGCGGGATAAGCTCAAGGCTGAAGGTGCACGTATTCTCGGCGATGGAGAACCGAAGACCGGTGCGCACGGCAAACCGGTCCTTTTCCTGCACCCAAAGGACTTCAACGGCACACTGATCGAACTTGAGGAAGTGTAATCATGTCCATCATGTCCGGCATAGCGATCTATTTCATTATCTGGTGGACGGCGCTTTTCGCACTGCTGCCCGTCGGTCTGCGGACGCAGGCTGAAGAAAACAATGTCACGCTCGGCACTGTGGCCAGCGCTCCGGCAACGCCGCGCATCGGCCGTGCATTTTTGCGCACCACGATCGTCGCCACGCTGATCTTCGCCGTCTATTATTATGTGACGCAGGTCAGCGGTTACGGTCTCGACGACATTCCGCATTTCTTCCCCGATTTGACATAAACGCATTCTCGAAATCGAATGAAAAAAGAAAGGCTGCCTATAAATTAGGCAGCCTTTCTTTTATGCAGAGAAAGGGTTGTGTGCAGCCGAGACCTGAATCAAAAACTTACGATCTTAGCGTAACTCACTGAATTATATGGAGCTAAAGGAGTTTCGCGCACTGCGCTATATTCCGTTCGGCGGTGGTGGGGTGTCAAGAATAAAACTACTTTTACTTTGGCAACTTATTGAAAATATCCGCCTGCAAAAGCAGCTCGATAAATCCTACAAATTCAATGGGTTATTGCGCGACTTTTTTTAATACCGTCGGTGATGGGTGCGGCACATGCAAATGCAAAAAAAAAGCAAGGCTTTCGCCTTGCTAATAAAATACGCGTTCGATCCGTTTCCATGTTACTGGCGGCTGCGTAGCTCGCGCCTGGATCCATCCTCCCAAGACTTTGACCGCGTGAAAACAACGGTTTTATTCCGTTGTTGCTCTTATGATGAAAAAAATAGCGAACTGCACAGCTTTTGTCACCAAAAATCTTCTTCAGCGTCATAATTCTTTCGTGAAATTTTCCAAATGCTGATGATATATCTGTAATATATTGAAATTGAATGTGAATTCGGAGGCGGAGTTTTGCACCCTTGGGCCATTTACCTGCCTCTCATGCCTGTGGATGGTGAAAACCGCTCCGCGCAAAGCTTTTTCAAGCGGGTTTTCAACACAAGCATAACCCGATAAGAAACCTTCAAATATGCTTAATTTTTGCCTGATTCTTGAAGCAAGCAGGCATTCTCTCTGGATCGGTGGTTACGATGCGTTTGTCGCGGTATTTTTTGCCCATTCTGAAGGAAAATCCTAAAGAGGCGGAAATCGTCTCTCATAGGCTTATGCTGCGTTCGGGTATGATCCGCCAGCAGTCGGCAGGCATCTATTCGTGGCTTCCGATTGGCCTGAAAGTGCTGAACAAGGTCTGCGATATCATCCGTGAAGAGCAGAACCGCGCTGGCGCCAACGAAATCCTGATGCCGACGATCCAGTCCGCCGATCTTTGGCGTGAAAGCGGGCGTTATGACGCCTACGGCAAGGAAATGCTGCGCATTCAGGACCGTCAGGAGCGCGAAATGCTCTTTGGTCCGACCAATGAAGAGATGGTCACGGATATTTTCCGTTCCTATGTGCGCTCCTACAAGGATCTGCCGCTCAATCTCTACCATATCCAGTGGAAGTTCCGCGACGAAGTCCGCCCGCGTTTCGGCGTGATGCGGTCGCGCGAGTTTCTGATGAAGGACGCCTATTCGTTCGACCTCGATTATGAGGGCGCGAAGATGGCCTATTACCGCATGTTCGTCTCTTACCTGCGCACTTTTGCTCGCGTCGGTCTGCAGGCAATCCCGATGCGTGCCGATACCGGCCCGATTGGCGGTGATCTGTCCCACGAATTCATTATTCTGGCCGAAACCGGCGAAAGCCAGGTCTATTGCGACAAGGCCTATCTGGATCTGGCCGTGCCGGGCGCGGATACGGATTTCCGCAACGATGCGCAGCTCACCGACATCGTCACTCGCTGGACGACGCCTTATGCGGCAACCGACGAAATGCATGACGAGGCCGATTGGGCCAAGGTCAAGGCTGACGATCAGGTTTCGGCGCGCGGCATCGAAGTTGGTCACATCTTCCATTTTGGCACGAAATATTCCGAGCCGATGGGTGCGAAAGTGCAGGGCCCGGATGGCAAGGAACATCTGGTGTCGATGGGTTCTTACGGCATCGGCCCTTCGCGTCTGGTGGCCGCCGCTATCGAAGCATTCCACGACGATGCGGGCATTATCTGGCCGAAGGCGATTGCACCGTTCGGTGCAGGCATCGTGAACATGAAGCCGGGCGACGAAGGTTGTGATGCCGTGAGCGAGAAGCTCTACGAAGCTCTGACCAATGCCGGTATCGATCCGCTTCTGGACGATAGGGACGACCGTCCCGGCGCCAAGTTCGCCACGATGGACCTGATTGGCCTGCCGACGCAGGTGATCGTCGGTCCGCGCGGCGTGGCCGCTGGCGAGGTTGAAGTCAAGGATCGCAAGACCGGCGAACGCCAGAACCTGACGGTGGAAGCCGCCATCAACATGCTGACGGCTGAAGCATGAGCGGCGCGGCGGCAGCAAAGTCCGAAGGGCCGGCCAAGGCAGCTGTAAAGCCGCCGAAGTCCGGCCCATTCTCGGCCTTCGAACGGATGATCGCGTGGCGATATCTGCGTGCGCGTCGCCGTGAGACATTCATTTCGGTTATTGCCGGATTTTCTTTCACCGGCATCATGCTGGGCGTGGCGACACTCATCATCGTTATGGCGGTGATGAACGGTTTCCGCGCGGAGCTTCTGTCCCGTATTCTTGGCATTAACGGCCATCTGATCATGCAGCCGATTGATCGTCCGCTGGATGATTACGCCGATCTGATCAAGCGTATCGACGGCATTTCCGGCATCAAGTTCGCTATTCCCGTTGTGGAGGGGCAAGCTCTGGTGCAGGGCACCATCGGCGCAGGTAATGGCGCGTTGGTTCGTGGCCTTCGTGAAGAAGACCTTGAAAAGCTGAAGCTCGTGTCTGGGAATATTCGCCAGGGTACGCTGCAGGGCTTCGACCAAAGCGGTGGTGTCGCCATTGGCACGCGCATGGCCGAAAATCTCGGCCTGTCGATCGGGGATACGCTCCGGGTGATTTCGCCCGATGGCGATGTCACGCCATTTGGCGTTAATCCGCGTGTGAAGGCCTATCCGATTGTCGCGATCTTCGAGATCGGCATGTCGGAATACGATAATTCCATCGTGATGATGCCGCTTTCCGAAGCGCAGCTTTTCTTCAATCAGGAAGGAAAGGTGCAGTCGCTGGAAATCTTTGTCGATAATCCCGACAAGGTGGATGCGATGCGCGCACCGGTGGAAGAGGCGGCAGGTCGTCAGTTGACACTTGTTGACTGGCGTCAGCGCAACCAGACCTTCTTCTCGGCTCTGGAAGTTGAGCGCAATGTCATGTTCATGATCCTGACGCTGATCGTGCTTGTGGCTGCGCTTAATATCATTTCCGGTCTCATCATGCTGGTGAAGGACAAGGGGCACGACATCGCCATTCTGCGCACCATGGGTGCGACACGCGGCGCGGTGATGCGCATATTCCTGATGACGGGCGCCGCCATCGGCGTGACCGGCACGGTCGCCGGTGTGGTGCTCGGCGTGGTCGTATGCCTGAATGTCGAGCGGCTGCGTGAGTTCTTCTCGTGGCTGTCAGGCACGACGCTGTTCAATCCGGAACTCTATTTCCTGAGCCAGTTGCCAGCCAAGATGGACCCGGGCGAGACGATTTCCGTCATCGTCATGGCACTGGTTCTTTCCTTCATCGCCACCATTTTCCCGGCCTGGCGCGCTGCCAAGCTCGATCCGGTCGAAGCATTGAGGTACGAATAATGGCGGCTGAAATTATTCTGCGGCTGGAGAAGGTCAGTCGCGCCTATAAGGAAGTCGACCGGGAACTGGTCATCCTGAAAGATGCCGATTTCACGCTGCGTCGCGGCGAGATGGTGGCGCTCGTTGCGCCATCCGGCGCAGGCAAGTCCACGCTGTTGCATACAGCGGGCCTTCTGGAGCGTCCTGACCATGGCGATGTCTTTCTCGACGGTCGCTCCTGCAGCGCTCTCTCGGACGACGACCGCACAGCGGTGCGCCGCAACGATATCGGCTTCGTCTATCAGTTTCACCATCTGCTGCCAGAGTTTTCCGCGCTGGAAAATGTGATGATGCCGCAGATGATCCGTGGCCTGACCAAGAAGTCCTCGGCGGAACGTGCGCAGCAATTGCTCGAATATATGAAGATCGGCAAGCGTGCTTCGCACCGTCCTGCCGAGCTGTCCGGTGGTGAACAGCAGCGTGTCGCCATTGCGCGCGCCGTTGCCAATGCCCCGCTTGTTCTGCTGGCCGACGAGCCGACGGGCAATCTCGACCCGACGACCTCGTCCTATGTGTTTGGCGCGCTGGAAGCCCTCGTGCGCCAGTCCGGTCTGGCGGCGCTGATCGCCACGCATAATCACGAGCTGGCCCGCCGCATGGACCGCCGTGTGACCTTGCAAGACGGCAAGGTCGTCGATCTGTAAAAGGCGCGACCAAAGCGCCGTTATCTTCTCCATTGCTAAGCCATTGAAACCGCAGGCGCGTGATACCGCCTGCGGTTGCACGTTTATTATTCGTAAACCCTAAAGTAACTGGCGACTCGAACAGGGTGTTGACTTTGGAACAAAAATAGAACAAAAAATAAACATACGTGAACACAGAGGAGTTTCCCACATGACCGATCTCGTCCACGACGTTTTGTCATTCGTCTCCGTCAGCCTGTTTATTGCAACCTTCGCCATCTGGGTCAGCGCGATCTGAAGTGACTGGCGCATATCTTCCATAGCCGAAAGCCGGTTATGGGCACTGATATGCGCAACCAAGCTTAGAGCGCGTTCGCTGAATTTCGCCGTAGAAACGGGTCGAATGGAATGCGCTTTTGAGGGTTCTCTTGTGTACCCTTTCGATACCGGCGGCTGTCTCTCTGGACATCGCCGGGACATTCCCTGAAACTGAAAGCTTAAGGCGACAGAGTCGCTGGCGACCAGTCGCATTTCAGTAGGCGGTCCCATGAAACGGGTGTATGTCCACCCGCACGGTTCAGTTTGATCGGGGTAGATAGAATGAGTGATGCAGCAGCAGACAATGCAGCCGGTGGAAGCGTTTCCACGCCGCGTTTTGTGCATCTGCGCGTTCACTCGGCCTATTCCTTGCTTGAGGGCGCATTGCCGCTTGGTAAGGTTATCAAACAGGCGATTGCCGACCAGGCGCCGGCCATCGCGGTAACTGACACCAACAATCTGTTTGGTGCACTGGAGTTTGCGCAGAAGGCATCGAAAGATGGCGTGCAGCCGATTATTGGCTGTCAGGTCGATGTTGCCTTCGGCGATCACAATGACAATGGGCGCAGCGTCAATCGCAGGCTCGCGCTTGATCTGGCTCCTCTCGTCCTGCTCGCCTCGACGGAAGAGGGCTACGCAAATATCGTGCGGCTGGTCAGCCGCTCGTTTCTGGACACGCCTGCGGGCGATCCGGTCCACATAGATGCGAGCTGGCTGCCAGCACTTGCCAAGGACGTCATTGTTCTGTCGGGCGGGCCGCTCGGGCCAATCGGTCGTTCCTTTGCGGCAGACCGGCCAGACAGGGCGCAATCGCGTCTGGCATTCCTGCATGAGACATTTGGCAATCGGCTTTATGTCGAATTGCAGCGCTATGCTGGCTATGACCGCGCTCTGGAAGCAAAGACTGTTGCGCTTGCCTATGAGATGGAATTGCCTCTGGTTGCCACCAATGAGGCGTTCTTCCTCAAGGCGGAGGATTACGAAGCTCACGATGCGCTGCTGGCCATCGCGGAAGGCCAGATCCTTTCCAATGACGACCGCCGCCGCCTGACGCCGGATCATTATCTAAAGAGCCGCGCCGAGATGGCGGCGCTGTTTGCCGACTTGCCTGAGGCGCTGGACAACACGATCGAGATTGCTGAGCGTTGCAGCTGGTACACGCAAACGCGCGCTCCGATTCTGCCACGCTTTACCGGTGAATCCGACGATCCGGAAGCCGCTGTGGCCGAAGAAGCGGGCGAACTGGCACGGCAGGCCCGCGAGGGCTTGCAGATGCGGCTGGAAAGCGTGGGCCTCGCTGAAGGCTATACGCAGGAACAATATGCCGAACGTCTCGAATATGAGATCGGCATCATCACCCGAATGAAGTTCCCCGGTTACTTCCTGATCGTTGCGGACTTCATCAAATGGGCCAAGGCCCATGGCATCCCGGTCGGGCCGGGCCGTGGTTCGGGTGCGGGTTCGCTTGTCGCTTACGCGCTGACGATTACGGACGTTGATCCGCTGCGCTTCTCGCTGCTGTTCGAGCGCTTCCTCAATCCCGACCGCGTATCGATGCCCGACTTCGATATCGACTTCTGTCAGGATCGCCGTGAAGAGGTGATCCGCTATGTGCAGGAGAAGTACGGGCGCGATCAGGTTGCCCAGATCATCACCTTCGGTACGCTTCAGGCGCGCGCTGTGCTGCGCGACGTCGGCCGTGTGCTCGAAATGCCCTATGGTCAGGTGGATCGGCTCTGCAAACTGGTGCCGCAAAACCCGGCCAATCCGGTGTCCCTGGCGCAGGCCATCGAAACCGAACCGAAGATCACCGAAGAGCGTGAGAAAGAACCGGTCGTCGGGCGGCTTCTCGATATGGCGCTCAAGCTCGAAGGGCTCTACCGCCACGCTTCGACCCACGCCGCCGGTATCGTGATTGGCGACCGTCCGTTGTCGGAATTGGTGCCGATGTATCGCGATCCGCGATCCGATATGCCGGTCACCCAGTTCAATATGAAATGGGTGGAGCAGGCCGGACTGGTCAAGTTCGACTTTCTCGGACTGAAGACGCTGACGGTTCTGGAAACGGCGGTAAAACTCGTTGCGCGCAAGGGGATCGAGATCGATCTGACCCGGCTGCCGTTTGACGACGAGCTGACCTACGAAATGCTGTCGCGTGGTGAGACCGTCGGCGTGTTCCAGGTTGAAAGTGCGGGCATGCGTAAGGCGCTGCTCGGCATGCGGCCTGACCGTATCGAAGACATTATTGCGCTCGTCGCGCTCTATCGTCCGGGGCCGATGGAGAACATCCCGACCTATAATGCGCGTAAGAATGGTGAAGAGGAAATCGCTTCCATTCACCCGAAGATCGACCACCTGATCAAGGAAACGCAAGGCGTTATCGTTTATCAGGAACAGGTGATGCAGATCGCGCAGGTGCTGTCCGGCTATTCGCTCGGTGAAGCTGACCTTCTGCGCCGCGCCATGGGTAAGAAGATCCGCGAGGAAATGGACAAGCAGCGCGTCCGTTTCGTCACCGGCGCTATCGACGGCGGTGTCGACAAGGCGCAGGCGAATATGATCTTCGATCTACTCGCCAAGTTTGCCGATTACGGCTTCAACAAGTCGCACGCGGCGGCCTACGCCATTGTCTCCTACCAGACCGCCTATATGAAGGCGCATTACCCGGTCGAGTTTCTGGCCGCGTCGATGACCTATGATATGTCGAACACCGACAAGCTCAACGATTTCCGCCGTGAAGCGAATCGTCTGGGGATTGAGGTTGTGCCGCCATCGGTTATGACCTCGTTCCGTCCGTTTGAAGTCGGTGAGAAGCAGATTTTTTATTCGTTGGCTGCCATTAAGGGCGTTGGTGAAGCCGCTGTCGATCATATCGTGGATGTGCGCGCCCAGAAGCCGTTTGAAAGCCTTGAGGATTTCTGCGAGCGGATCGATCCGAGGATCGTCAATCGCCGTGTGCTGGAAAGCCTGATCAATGCAGGTGCGATGGATTGCTTCAAGCGTGAACGCCCGGCAATGAGTGCGGGCATGGACCGTATCATGGGCTTTGCCCAGCGCACGCAAGAAAATGCCGCCAGCGGCCAGTCCGATATTTTCGGTCTGTCTGGCGCGCCGAAAGAACAGCTCATCCTGCCGCAGGCAGCGCCATGGCTACCGTCGGAAATGCTGCATCGCGAATTTCAGGCGGTCGGCTTCTATCTGTCGGCGCATCCGCTGGATGAATATCGCACCGTTCTCGACCGCATGCGCGTGCAAAGCTGGGCCGATTTCTCGGCTGCGGTGAAGCGCGGCGCCAATGCCGGGCGTCTGGCAGGCACGGTGACGGCACGTCAGGAGCGCAAGACCCGTACCGGCAACAAGATGGGCATTGTGCAATTGTCGGATGCCAGCGGCCAGTTTGAAGCTGTTCTGTTCTCGGAAGGACTCGCGCAATACCGCGATCTTCTGGAAAGTGGCAAATCGGTGGTGATCACAGTGCAGGCTGAAGACCGCCCGGAAGGCATCGGTTTGCGCATACAGACCGTGCAATCGCTTGAAGACGAGGCCTGCCGTATGCAGAAGGCCATGCGGCTTTATCTGCGCTCTGCGGAAGCGGTTCGCCATATCGCACCACATTTCAACACGCGTGGCGATGGACAGGTCAGCCTCATCGTCATCAAGGATAATGGCCAGCGCGAAGTTGAAATCGAATTGCCGCATCGCTATCGCGTCAGTCCGCAGATCGCGAGTGCCATGAAAGCCATTCAGGGCGTCGTGGACGTGGAACTGGTTTAAAGTATTTCCAGCAAAAGTGTGAAGCGGTTTGCGCAGGAGAATGCGTTTTAAAAAGCCCGGTTGTGAGACCGGGCTTTTCCTTATGCCACGGATGGTACGCCAAGCGCCTTGCGCACTTCTGGCGCAACTTTGGTGCCGAACAGCTCTATCGATTTCATCGTATATTTATGTGGCAGATTGCCGAGCGCGGTCTGGAGCAGAAAGCGGTCGTGCTTGAAGTAGCTGTGTTGGGTCAGGATCTTGTCGATAACCTGTTGTGGACTGCCAACCAGAAGCGATCCACGCGGTTCGCGCATGGCGTCGAATTGCTCGCGTGTGGTCGGTGGCCAGCCGCGCTCGCGGCCAAGATTCGCCATGACATGGGAATAAGATGGAAAAAACTCATCCGCCGCTTGTTGTGCGTTTTCAGCGACATAGCCGTGCGAGTTGATTCCAACTTTGAGCTTCTCAGGCGCATGACCGGCTTTTGCGCCAGCTTCGCGATAGAAATCGGTCAGTTGTGCAAACCTCTCCGGATAACCGCCGATGATGGCGAGCGCCAATGGCAGCCCAAGCAGGGCGGCGCGACCAACCGAAGCTGGCGTGCCGCCGACTGCAAGCCATATGGGGAGTGTTTGCTGGACAGCACGAGGATAGACGCCACGCCCGTCGATGGCCGCACGCGTTGTCCCGGTCCAGCTCACGCGTTCATTGTCGCGAATGGTCAGAAGCAGATCGAGCTTCTCGGCAAAAAGCGTGTCGTAATCGTCGAGATTATACCCGAATAGCGGGAAGGATTCGATGAAGGAGCCGCGTCCCGCCATGATTTCAGCGCGCCCGTTCGAAATCAGGTCGAGCGTGGCGAATTGCTGATAAACGCGCACGGGATCGTCGGACGAAAGAACAGTGACCGCACTCGTCAGCCGGATGTTTTTCGTTCGCGAGGCGGCGGCAGCCAGAACAACGGCGGGTGCGGATACGGAATAGTCGGGCCGATGGTGTTCGCCAAGGCCGAAAACGTCAAGCCGCACCTGATCGGCCAGTTCGATCTCTTCGATCAGATTGCTGATGCGCTGTTGCGGGGAGATCGGCTTGCCGGTTTCCAGGTCGGGGCCAAGATCGCCAAAGGTGTAGATTCCCAGTTCCATGAGGTCTCCGCCTGTTGTGTCTCAATCAATAAAGCCGGATGACATTAGCCACCCGGCTTTGATGCTAAAGCAGGTATCGATCTACTTCGACAGGATCGAACGCGATCGCGAGGCTGTAATCAATAGGCAGCGGTGAAGCGCTTGCCGATATGCTTGCCCTGTTCGGCTTCATCCACAATGGCGACAGCCAGATCGGCGACCGAAATGACGCTTTCGCCCTTGTCGTTGAAAACCGGCTCGTCGCCGCCAAGACGATACTTGCCTGTGCGTTCGCCCGGCTGAAGCATGATTGCAGGGGATACGAAGGTCCAGTCGAGACTGCTTTCTGCGCGCAGTTCGTTCAGGGCTTCGCGAGCGCCCAGAGCACCTTCTTTCCATTCTGCAGGGAACTCAGCAGAATCGACAAGCTGCTGACCGTTGATCGACAGGCTGCCCGCGCCCCCGACAGCGATGAGGCGCTTGACGCCTGCCTTCTTGGCAGCTTCGTTGATTGAGCGACTGCCCTTGATGTGGTTTTCACGAATATTCGTGTCGCCCCAGCCCGGATTGAAAGCGGAAATGATGATGTCCTGTCCGGAAAGCTGCTTGGCCAGCGCGTCCGTGTCGTACACGTCCGTCTTGACTGCGGTCACATTGGCAAGCTTTTCTACCTTTTCCGGGTGGCGAACCAGCGCTGTAACTTGATGACCGCGCGATGCTGCTTCCTTGAGGATTGCAGCGCCAACAAAACCCGTCGCGCCGATGAGTGCGATTTTAGCCATTCCAGTTCCTTCCTTACGCTTTCGTAGCGTTGTGTTATAAGGTATGTTTCATAATCAGGTTATTTCTGGTAACCACATATGTCAGGCTTGAGGGCTTGTGAAGAACGCACTTCTACATGGGCAGGAAACATGGAAGTAACCGCCCAAAAGGCAAGACGATCAGCGTTGGAACAATCAGGATCATGGTAGAAGTTCGCCAGCGCGAGGTTTGATCCAAGGTCTGAACCTTGAAGCCGGGAGGCAAGATTGAAGCATCCGGTTTGATCCGATGAAGCGAGTATGTGATAAGAATGACTATGACGATACCGACACGACCAGACGCCAAGACGCCGCTCCTGTCTTCAACACCGGCCTTTGAGACGGACGGCAAGGGTTCTTGCCCGATCCGTGATGTGCTCGACCGCGTGGGTGACACGTGGAGCATTCTCGTCGTCTTCAGTTTGCAGAGCGGCTCCATGCGTTTCAACGCCTTACGGCGGGAAATTGAAGGAATCTCGCAGCGTATGCTGACCGTCACGCTGCGTTCGCTTGAACGTGACGGGCTGGTGTCGCGGCATGTGCGCCCGACATCACCGCCGGAGGTGGAATATTCGCTGACCGAACTGGGGCATTCGCTGGCGGGGCCTATCGACAGTCTGGGTCAATGGGCGGTCGCAAACCGGACGGCGTTGCGCAGCGCTCGCTCCCGTTTCGATAGCGAACAGGAATAGCAGGCTGGAACTGATTCCTGTCCAGCACGTTGGCCTTGGGGCGGCGTAACAGGAGGAGATGCCATGCCTGCAAAATCTCAAGCCCAGCAGAAAGCCGCCGGCGCTGCACTTGCGGCCAAGCGCGGCGAGATCAGGGTCGGCGAGCTTTTCGGCGCATCGGAGGAAATGTATCAATCGATGACCGAGAAGGAACTGGAAGAATTTGCCGAGACCAAGCGCAAAGGCCTGCCTGAGCACGTCGAAGACAAAAAGAGCACCTGACTTGTGATCAGGTGCTCCGTTTGGTCTGGCAGTTGCCGCTGGGCTTACTCAGCGGCTTTGGTTTGAACCAGCTCGATGGCGGTCAGTTTGCCATTGGTGATGCCGCAACGCAGGTTGACGCCATCCCATTTATAGCCAGTGCTCTTGATGCGCGCTTCGCCCGGCACCGAGATCACGGCAGATACCTTGCGCGGGTCCTTTGTGCTGAACTTCGACGACGTATCATTGGTCGTTGCCGACGAAATATCATCCTTGGTAAAGCCCAGACGGTCGTATTTCTTGTCCTTCTTCACCAGATCATAGCCGCTGGCCACGCAATCGGCGACCTGCGGCGAGGCATGCTGGTCCTTGACCAAAGTCTGGTAGTTCCCGGTGAAATCTTTCGAGCGTTTCGGAACGGCGTCTGCGTGGGCAGCGCCCGCAAAGCCGATTGCGCAAATGGTGGAAAGTATAATTTTGGTCAATTGCATGCCCCACATCCTTTTCGGAAACCGTGCAAAATAAGCAACAAGAGCGGTCCCAACGATTCTATCCTAATCAGAACCGTTCTGGAATCGATAATACGGCATCAGAGTAGAAACCGGATTTGGATTTTTTTATGAATTCCGGGCGGTTAGAGTAAAACTCTCGTGACTAGATCTTGAGCCTGGCTCACTGGCATATCCGGGCCGTGCAGCTTTTGCCGTGGCAGCCCTGATCAAGGTGCATGTTGGTGCGGTGGGCGGCATCGCCATCGGGGCCGATAACGGTCATGAATAGCTTGCAGCTTGCGCCATGCACCGCACGCCAAAAGGCCTTTTCCTTGTCGGCTCCGTTCCAGCCGCTTTCCAGCTCCGTCTTGCTGCCGTCAGAGAACGTGAAGGACATGATGTCGAGCGCATTGCCAAACGCATGTTCGGAGACGCGGCCTGTCGACGCGCCATTCACCTTGCGGCATTGATAATCAGAGCCGGTGCCGATTTGCGTAATCTTGATGTCCTTGCCGTAGATATCCTGCGCGGCATTTTTCACGTCGTTACTCCATTGGGCGAGTGTCACCGCCATGGCGCAATTTGTCTTGACGGGGTTTGCGAGCTTGAGCGGTTCATCCTTACCGATTGCCGTCAGTGATAGCGGCGAATGAACGCCGCATTGTGCGCCATCCTCAATGGGCGACAGGAGCTTGCCTTCGACGTCGCCGGAAATAAGCGCAGGGCAGGCGACCTGATAAACGCGCTCGTCAGGTGCAGGTTTTGCGGGTTCAGGCTGTTTCGGCTCGGCTTGTTCGGGCGGAGTTGGTTTCTCAGACGGAACGATGACAGCAGGCTGCGCCTCGTTTTTCGGTTCGGGTTTCTCATCCGGTTTTGATTCCGGTGCGGATGCTGGGGCTGGCGTCGGAGTAGGCACTGGCGCTGCCTCCGGGACCGTTTCTGGTCGGCGAGCAGGTGTCGGAACGGGAACAACCACAGGCAATGCCGACTGGGATGTCGGTTTTTCGGGCGCTTTCTGTTCCTGTCGGGGGGCAGGCTGCTTGCTTTGCCGCTTCTTTTGCGACTTCGCTGACGGACGCTTGCGCTGCTGCTTGGCCTTTTGCGCATCGCGTTTCAGGATTTTTTCGATGAATGTCTGCCCCTGGGCGGGCTGAGGATAAAGGACCGCCGCTCCAGCGGGAGCGAACAAACTGATGGTGAGAACTGCGGCAATCGAACCTTTGCGGGATAGGAAACGGGGCAGGACCAGCAACACCGATGAACACCTCATCTTCTACAGCCCCGACTGCATAATGCGGGAAACAGAGGCCGCGTTCCTTCACGCTTGATGGCAATATGTTGCAAAAGAGGACGAAAAACGCTTTAAACGCCCGGTTATCAGGGCTTTGGCAAGCGTTCGAACTTGACAAGATGACATGCACATGACTAAAAGCCCGGCATCGCTGGCGCTTTAACGCGCTGGCGTTTCATTTGACGTGTCCCGTGGATGAAGATCGCTGCTGCGCGCTTCATCCTGTCAGTCCTCGAAAACGGAGGGCAGAGGAGGGCGCGTTTCCTGTCTGCGCCGTATGGCGCACTAACTTTTTGAAGGAAATGCGATGAGCAAGCGCGAATCCGCAAAGTATAAGATTGACCGCCGTCTTGGCGAAAACATCTGGGGTCGTCCGAAGTCCCCGGTTAACCGTCGTGAATATGGCCCGGGCCAGCACGGCCAGCGCCGTAAGGGCAAGCTCTCGGACTTCGGTGTGCAGCTGCGCGCCAAGCAGAAGCTCAAGGGCTTCTACGGCGATATCTCGGAAAAGCAGTTCCGCAAGACCTATGACGAAGCCGCTCGCCGTAAGGGCGACACGGGTGAAAACCTGATCGGTCTTCTCGAATCGCGTCTGGATGCTGTTGTGTACCGCGCAAAGTTCGTTCCGACGATCTTCGCTGCACGCCAGTTCATCAACCACGGTCACGTGAACGTGAACGGCCGTCGCGTCAACATCCAGTCCTTCCGCCTGAAGGCCGGTGACGTTGTTGAAGTTCGTGAAAAGTCGAAGCAGCTGGTTGTTGTTCTCGAAGCTGTTCAGCTCGCAGAACGAGATGTACCTGACTACATCGAAGCAGATCACAACAAGATGGTTGCGACCTACGCCCGCGTTCCGACCCTGACGGATGTGCCTTACGCTGTCCAGATGGAACCGAACCTCGTCGTCGAATTCTATTCGCGTTAATCTGGTCGCCTTCGGGCACCACTTATCGCAAAGAAATGGCCGCCCATGGTTTCCCCATGGGCGGCTTTTCTGTATGTAAAGCGCAGTACGAGACAGCATCCGAGAAGAACCATGAACGCTTTCGATCTGAACATTGCGCCCGATAATTCGCCCGGTATATCGGAAGACACCAGCGGAGACGGTTGCCATGCGCTGTTTCGCGAAGTGCCCGCTTCGGTCGAATTCAACAAGCTGCGCAAGCGCCTTCTGCGTCTGACGCGTCAGGCTATCGAAGACTTTGCTATGGTGAAGCCCGGCGAGCGCTGGATGATCTGTCTGTCCGGCGGCAAGGATTCCTATGGCCTGCTGGCGCTGCTGCTCGACCTCAAATGGCGCGGACTGCTGCCGGTGGAACTGCTGGCCGTCAATCTGGATCAGGGGCAGCCGAATTTTCCAAAGCACATCCTGCCCGACTTCCTGAATCGCTATGGCATCGAGCACCGCATCGAATATCAGGACACCTATTCGATCGTGACGGAAAAGCTGCCAGAGACCAGCACCTATTGCTCGCTCTGTTCGCGCCTGCGTCGTGGCAACCTTTATCGTATCGCGCGTGAGGAAGGCTGCTCGGCGATTGTTCTCGGCCATCATCGCGAGGATATCCTCGAAACCTTCTTCATGAACCTGTTCCATGGCGGGCGTCTCGCCGCCATGCCTCCAAAACTTCTGAACGACGAAGGCGACCTGATGGTGTTCCGCCCGCTGGCCTATGCTGCGGAAGACGATCTGGAAAAGTTTGCGACGGCCATGCAGTTTCCGATCATTCCATGCGATCTGTGCGGCAGCCAGGAAGGGCTCCAGCGCAACGCCATGAAGGCCATGCTGACGGATATCGAAAAGCGCATGCCGGGCCGTAAGGATACGATGATCCGCGCCATGACCAATGTGCGCCCGAGCCACCTTCTGGACCGTAAGCTGTTTGATTTCGCAGGCCTGATGGCTGGCCAACGAGACGGGAAGAATGAGGGGAATGACAGTGCGCTTTGATGAAGGCCAGATTGACTGGCTTGCCGATCTTTTGGCGGAGGCCGCCCAACAGGAAATCATGCCGCGTTTCCGCACGCTTGATGCGGACGGCATCCGGCAGAAGACGTCGCCGGCCGATCTGGTAACGGAAGCCGACGTCAATGCAGAGCGCTTTATCACCGCGAAGCTCAAAGAGCGTTATCCCGATGCGATGATCGTGGGTGAGGAAGCTTGTTCCGACAATCCAGCCGTGCTCGATGGGCTCGGCGATGCCGATTTTGCCTTCACCATCGATCCGGTAGACGGCACATTCAATTTCGCATCCGGTGTGCCGCTCTTTGGTGTGATGCTGGCCGTTGTGTCGAAGGGCGAGACCGTAGCGGGTATCATTCATGATCCGGTTGGCAATGACTGGATCATGGCCGCAAAGGGTAGCGGTAGCTATGTTCGCCATGCCAGCGGCAGCACGCGAAAGGTGCGCGTTGCCGAACCTGCTGGTATCAACCAGATGACAGGCTCGATTTCATGGCAATATACGGCTGAGCCGATGCGCTCACGTCTCGCGCGCAATCACACGAAATTTCTGTCGCAGATCGGTTATCGCTGCGCGGCGCATGAATATCGCATTCTCGCGACCGGTGGCGCGCATTTCGCCGTCTACAACAAGCTCATGCCGTGGGATCATTTGCCCGGCGCGCTGATCCATCAGGAAGCTGGCGGCCATCTCGCACGCTGGGACGGCAGCGAATATCACCCGTCGCATATCGGTGGGGGCATATTGGCTGCGCCGAGCAAGGAGAGCTGGCAGGCCATTCAGGCCGCGCTCTGGGAAGAGTAGGAATGAAAAAAGCCCGCCAATTGGCGGGCTTTTTTGTGCCTTATCCGACGACATGTTCGGCAGGCGGGTTTTGCACCCGGAACAGTTTGCCGCGTTCGGCAATCAGTACACAGATCAGTGCGACGAAGCCGAGTACGCCGTAACCCATCGCGACAGGTGTGGTGGTGCCGTCAAAGGCCTGACCGATGATCGCGCCAAGTGCGGCACCAATGACCGTTTGGGCAAAGCCCAGCACAGACGAGGCCGTGCCTGCCACTTCGCCCAGCGGCTCCATGGCGAGTGCGTTGAAATTGGCGGTCACGAGGCTGAACGAGAACATAATGGTCATGTAGATCGCCATCAGCAGCGGGAACGGCACAGGATCGACAAGCACAATCGACAGCACCATCCAGAGCAGGCTGAAACTGGTAAAGACCAGCAGCATCGTCTGGGAAATGCGGCGCATACCGTAACGCCCAACCAGTCGGGAGTTGAGGAATGAAGCCAGCGCCAGCGTCATGGCAACCGCTGCAAAGGCCAGCGGAAACAAAGACCCGAGCTTGTAGATTTCCACGAATATCTGCTGGGCCGAGTTGATATAGCCGAACAGCGCGCCGAGGATGAATGATGTGCCAAGCATGTAGAACAGCGCGACGCGGTTGGACAGCACGATGCCGAAGCCGCCGACTACGCTCTTGACGGTCAGCGGACGGCGCTGGTCGGTCGGAAGCGTTTCAGGCAGTCGGATGAAGGCCCAGATGCCGATAATGATCGCCATGATGGCCATTGAAAGGAAGATGAGGTGCCATTCGCCGAACAGCATGATCAGCTGTCCGGTGGCGGGGGCGACGACCGGCAAGATCATGAAGATCATCATCACCAGTGACATGACTTCCGCCATCTGGCGGCCGGCAAAGCGGTCGCGGACCACTGAAACGGCAATGACGCGCGTTCCGGCTGCACCGAGCCCCTGAAGCACACGCAGAATGATGAGCGTGGTGAAATCCTTGACCATGGCGGCGCCCAGCGCTGCCAGAACATAGATCACCAGTCCGCCGAACAGTGGCGCGCGACGGCCAAAACGGTCGCTGAGCGGTCCGTAGAAGAGCTGCGAGACACCAAAGCCGAGCAGGTAGGCAGTGATCACGAATTGAACGTGGTTTTCCGACTGCACACCGAGGCTCGCGCCAATCTGCGGCAGGCCGGGCAGCATGATATCAACCGCCAGCGCATTGATGGCCATAACAGCTGCGATCAGTGCAATGAATTCGCCGCGCCCGTGTATGGAGGTCTTTTGATCCGGCGAGGCGTTCTTTATGTCGATCGGCATGACTGACATTCCTTGGCATAATGACGCGCCGCGCCTGAAAAGGGCGGTGCGAACGTCGAAATCTCGAAAATGGGGCACCCGGCAGAAGCTGCCGTCGGATAAAAACGAAAAGGCGCCGATGAACGGCGCCTTTATAAAAAGCTAAGACTAAAGCCGTATGACCGGCTATTAATCCTCAAGCAGCCTTGGTGGCAATACCTTTATCGGTAAAAAGTGCTTGTAGTTCGTTGGACTGGAACATTTCGCGCACGATGTCGCAGCCGCCAACGAATTCACCCTTCACATAAAGCTGCGGGATGGTCGGCCAGCTGGAATATTCCTTGATGCCCTGACGAATCTCGTCGGAGGCGAGCACGTTCACGCCCTTATAGTCGACGCCAAGATAGTCGAGGATCTGAACGACCTGACCGGAAAAGCCGCACTGCGGAAAGCCGGGCGTGCCCTTCATGAAAAGCACGACGTCGTTGGTCTTCACTTCATTGTCGATGAAATCGTTAATACCGGTCATCTCGTTTCCTTTCAGAGCGTGCGCCCAATGTCGTCAGAACATATGGGGCGTCATCACGCGTCAAACAAACTTGCCGGGTCGTTTTCCGGCACAATTGGGAGGTCTCTCCCAATATAATCATTTACATGCTCGTAACCACCCCGTTTGGGCGAAAGCAAGTCAAATACGCGCGAAGCGCCGGATTTAAGGGGCAGCATCTTGCCGCAGCAGATGCAATCCGCTCAATAAAGCGTTTGCCTTATTCCGGCACGCTGGTCTGCAGGGCGAGCGCGTGAAGCACGCCGCCCATATTGCCCTTCAATGCGTCATAGACCATCTGATGTTGCTGCACGCGCGACTTGCCGCGGAAACTCTCCGCGACCACTTCGGCTGCATAATGATCCCCGTCTCCGGCAAGGTCGCGGATCGTCACCTTTGCGCCGGGAATCCCTTCGCGTATCAGCTTTTCGATCTCATGAGCGTCCATAGCCATGCAAAAACTCCCGCCGTTTCCAGCTTCTTATCGTTGTTAGTCATCGAATCGTACCGCACCATCGTGGAACGTCAATGAGTATCTGTCTAATGTTTAAATGCCACACAAGCGATCCATACAAGCAAAACGCCCGGACGAGATATTCATCCGGGCGTTGAAGTCGTGTTCGCTTTGCTACGATCAGTTATCGCTGACCGGCTCGCCGCTCATAAAGCCCGGGAACCAGCCTTCAAAAGCCTGCGTTAGTTCTGCGACGCTGACATCAACGGTATCGCCAAAAGTCAGACGGTCACCACCAACCTGTCCCAGAATGCGGAACGGAACGCCTGCACCCTCGGCATTGAGCGCGATGAGCTTGGCCATTTCCGACGTGGCGGCAATCACATAACGCGCCTGATCTTCACCGAACAGAACCGCATGCGGCTGGCCGTCACCTGCATTGAGGGTCGCGCCCTTGCCGGACTTGATCGCCATTTCGGAGACAGCAATCGCCAGTCCGCCGTCGGAAAGATCGTGGCAGGCCGTGACCTGACCATTACGGATCGCCGAACGGACGAACTCGCCGTTACGCTTTTCCATCGAAAGGTCGACAGTCGGGGCAGGGCCGTCTGCACGATCGAACAGATCGCGCAGATAGATCGACTGGCCGAGATGCGAGCCGTCGCCGCCAAGCAGAACCAGCGTGTCGCCGTCCTGCATGCCGCCGATCTTGGCCGTCTGCGACCAATCCGGAATAAGGCCGACACCGGCAATGGTCGGGGTTGGCAGAATGGCCCGACCGTTGGTTTCGTTGTAAAGCGAGACATTGCCCGAAACGATCGGGAAATCGAGGGCACGGCAGGCTTCGCCAATACCTTCGATGGCCTTGACGAGCTGGCCCATGATTTCCGGCTTTTCAGGATTGCCGAAGTTCAGATTGTCGGTCGAAGCCAGCGGCTCTGCGCCGGTCGCCGTGATGTTGCGCCAGCATTCGGCAACAGCCTGCTTGCCGCCTTCGAATGGGTCCGCTTCGCAATAACGCGGTGTCACGTCCGACGAGAAGGCAAGCGCTTTGGTGTCATGGCCTTCAACGCGGATCACACCGGCATCGCCGCCGGGAACCTGCAGCGAATTGCCCTGAATGAGCGTGTCATACTGTTCGTAGACCCAACGGCGCGACGAAAGATCCGGCGAGCCGATGAGCTTGAGAAGTGCTGCCGAATAGTCTTCCACCTGCGGCACATTGCTGGCCGGGAGCGGTGCATGCTTGCCCGGCTCCATCCACGGACGATCATATTCCGGTGCCTGGTCGCCCAGATCCTTGATCGGCAGATTGGCGACTTCCACGCCCTGATGAATGATGCGGAAGCGCAGATCGTCGGTGGTCTTGCCGACAATGGCGAAGTCGAGACCCCATTTGCGGAAGATCGCCTGGGCTTCGGCTTCCTTTTCCGGCTTCAGAACCATGAGCATGCGCTCCTGGCTTTCCGAAAGCATCATTTC
The DNA here is from genome assembly GCF_029909865.1 of Ochrobactrum sp. 19YEA23. Lineage (NCBI taxonomy): Bacteria > Pseudomonadati > Pseudomonadota > Alphaproteobacteria > Hyphomicrobiales > Brucellaceae > Ochrobactrum > Ochrobactrum sp. 19YEA23. The sequence continues at coordinate 1,314,545 of NZ_JASAMQ010000001.1, forward strand.
ATAGGCCGTCATGTTCTCTTCGCGAACCGGAACATGGTCGAGAATGAGTTCAATGCCGAGGTCGCCCTTGGCGCCCATCTCCACAGCCGAGCAGGTGAGGCCAGCCGCACCCATGTCCTGAATGGCGATAACCGCGCCGGAGGCCATTAGCTCAAGGCAGGCTTCGAGCAGGCATTTTTCAGTAAACGGATCGCCGACCTGAACGGTGGGGCGCTTTTCTTCAATCGATTCGTCGAACTCAGCAGACGCCATGGTCGCGCCGCCGACGCCGTCGCGGCCTGTCTTGGCACCCAGATAGACGACCGGCAGGCCGACGCCCTTGGCTTCCGACAGGAAGATGCCGTCATGCTTGGCAAGACCGGCAGCAAATGCATTGACGAGGATATTGCCGTTATAGCGCTTGTCGAAGTTCACTTCGCCGCCAACGGTCGGCACGCCGAAGGCATTACCATAGCCGCCGACACCGGACACGACGCCCGATACCAGATGGCGGGTCTTCGGATGGTCAGGCTCGCCGAAGCGCAGTGCGTTCATTGCCGCAACGGGACGTGCGCCCATGGTGAACACGTCGCGCAGAATGCCGCCAACGCCGGTCGCTGCACCCTGATAGGGCTCGATGTAGGACGGGTGGTTGTGGCTTTCCATTTTGAAGACGACGCAATCGCCGTCACCGATGTCCACGACGCCCGCATTTTCGCCGGGGCCCTGAATAACGCGCGGACCTGTGGTCGGCAGCGTGCGCAGCCATTTCTTCGAGGACTTGTAGGAGCAATGCTCGTTCCACATAGCCGAGAAGATACCGAGTTCGGTAAAGCTCGGCTCACGTCCGATCAATTCGAGAATACGCTGATACTCGTCCGGCTTGAGGCCGTGGGATTCAATGAGTTCCGGCGTTATTTCGCGATTATTGGAATTGGAGATAGTCATGGGAATGGGCAACCCCGTCGCAGGCTGTGGCACCCGAAAACCTTCCGCCGAAGGCTGGGCATCTAAGGTTTCAAGGGGTCTCTTTAACCTAACTCTGTTGGAAGCGCGACAGGAAAATGCCGCTTTCCCGGCCTGATTCAGCATATGGTCGCATCAAGGCTCCAACAGTCCTGTGACGGGCAGCGTTTACACGCTGCCCTCATAGCCTGCCTGCTCGTTTTCAAGCAGTTGGCGCAATGTGAGGAAACTGCTCTCGACAATGCTTCGGTCGATCGGCGAGGAGAAGGCGATGCGCACCCGATGGTAAATCTGATCTACGCGGCCGGCTTTGAATTCGTCCTCATCGTCGATCAGAATGCCGCTTTCATAGGCTGCGGCCTTGAATGTGCCGGATAGCCACGGTTCGGGCAGGCCCATCCAGAGGAAAGGAATGTTGGGGCGGGACACAAAATCGAAGCCGGAGAAAACGCGACGCGCGATTTCCTCACGCGCTTTGGTTTCTATGCGGCTTTTCTCGCGGATGGCATCGGCTGCACCGGAAAGCACGAGTTGCGCGCCGGTTTCGGCGAGAAGAAAAGCCACGCCGCCCGTCATCATCTTGTGTGTGACCTTGACGCGCTGCGCGCAATGCGGCGGGCAGGAAACCCATCCGCTGCGTATACCAGCGGCCACGGCTTTGGAGAGGCTCGACACGACGAATGTGCGCTCTGGTGCGAAACTCGCCAGCAACGGAATGTCGCTTTCGCACATGCTGCCGTAGATATCGTCCTCGATGAGCCAGACATTATAGCGACGCGCAATATCGGCTATGGCGCGCCGCCGCTCTTCCGTCATGGTAGCAAGTGTTGGATTGTGCAGGGTCGGCATGAGAAATGCCAGGGTAGGGTGCTGCTGGCGGCAGGCGCGCTCGAACTCTTCGGGAATGAGGCCATATTCATCATGCGCAGCCTGAATAGTGCGGCGTCCGAGAAGTCGCACCGAGCGGCTGATCTGGGCATAGGTCAGGTTTTCGAACAGAATTCGGTCGCCCGGATTGGTGAAAGCCGTGATGATGGCAATGCTTGCGGCCTGGGCGCCATTGGTGATGACGATATTGTCGAGATCCGGCTGCCAGTCAGCCCTGCCGAGCCACTTCTGACCTGCTTCCAGCCAGTGCTGCGGAAACTGACGCGAATAGTTGGCAATCTCCTGCTGAAAATCGCGGTGAATGTCGCTGCTGATCCTGGCGAGCACTTCATGCTGGCCGACCTCTGGTGCAGAAGTGGAATCAAGCCGGATTTTACCCGTCGGTACATCAGCGGGCTTCGTGCCAATCAGTGTCGTTGGAACAAGCCCTGATTCTGATGGCTCCTCGCTCAACACATAGGTGCCACGCCCAACCTCGCCGGTCACAAGCCCGCGCTCATGGGCAAGCGCATAGGCGCGCCCGATTGTACCGATTGTCACCTTCAAGTCGAAGGCCAGATTGCGTTGCGGTGGCAGTTTTACGCCCGCAGGCAGCCCGCCATTGCCAATCGCTTCCTCAATGGCATCCGCCAACTGCAGGTAAAGCGGGCCGGTTTTGCTCGATAAGTCGGGAATCCAATTTGTCATGGTGACAACTTATAAATTGTATCGATTGCGGAGTCAATTATAGAGTCATTCCTACGCTGAGCGATGCTATCATATCTAGATTTGCGGTTAGAGAACTTCAAATCTGGCCCGTTGAACATCCAAAGAGCAGAAGAATGGACCGAACAATGTTTTACTTCAGACCGCAGACCGAGACAATAGATACAATTCTACCGATACCCGATGCTGATCGCATAAGTGACCTGCCTCAAGGCTTGCATGCCCAGCTGGCAGCTGCGACGGGAGAGGGTGCGGATGTGAGCCTGCTGCGTCGGTTCCTGAGCTGGCTTTCATACATCAGCATGATGCGTCGCAGCCGCTTGGCTTTGTACGAGATGACAGATGAACAATTGCGCGACATTGGCCTCAAGAGAAGCGAAGCGGAACGCGAAGCGCGTAAAGTACGCTTTCATCTCCGCTAGAGATAACACAAGGCGAAGTCCGGCATCGCGGTCGCTGGTTAGTAATTCTGCACCCGCAAAATATGTGCCACGCATTAGAAACATCGTTACAATGAATACAACAAAATAGTGAGGCAGAACTTCGGCCTAACTAGTTGTAATTGTTAAGTTTGATGAAGTTGTTAGCATACTAATTATTGAAACATTTGCATAAAGCTAATGTTATAATAAGGAGGCTGCTGTAATGAACTACATCAGACCAACCAATGAAGTAATTGACGTCATTACCATTCTTCCGAACGTCGATCTTGAGAGTGATTTGAACGCAAGATTACGGGCTCAGCCGCCTTCGGATGAGCCGCACCGTACACGCAGCGTATGGACATGGATTGTCGATGCAGTTCGATTTTCTCTGAACAGGCAGCGGACAAGGCGGATGCTCAGGGAACTGGATGATCGACAGCTTAAGGATATCGGCATCAGGCGGGACGAAATTTGAAGCCTACCGTCCGGAAGAAAGAGCCGGTCTTGCGGAAGCTAGGCACAAAGTGAATGGGAAAAACCCAACCTGATGGAAGTGGACCGGTATTCTAAACGACTTATACGCGTCGCTTTATCGTTGAATAGCGATGCGTTCGAATGAACCCCTCCCGTGAGATCGCGGGAGGGGTTCTTGATTTCAGCAGCCCTTCTGGCCGGATGCCCAGCGGTTGACGTCGCTGAGAATGCGGTTGCCGTGGCTTTCTTGGAGCATAGGACCGAAGGTTTCGACGCGGGCCGGATTGCCTTCCGCCTGCACGACCAGCAGCGGGCGCGCGGCGGGGTTGTGGCCCGGCACAACCAGAATACGCGGACGACCGCTATAGGAGTTCAATTCCGGCGCAAGTGTATAGCTGCGGAAATCCTTATCCTTGGATTTGAACCAGCAGCTATTGGCGGCCAGCGCGATGCGTTCCATTGTCGGCAGTGCAGCTTTGCTGACATTTTGCGTGACGGGCCCACTGGCCGGGCGCGGCGTACAGGCCGCAAGAAGCGCAATCGCAGGCAAGGCGATAAGAGCGATGGTCTTTTTCGTCAAGAAACGAACTCCAAAAGGGCGCGCCGCCGGGGAGGGCTATGAGGCGCGCAGACAAGAATAATCATAGGAAACGGAGGATACTGCTGGCCGTTACGCCAGCTGCGGCATGAAGGCCTTCAGACCGTCGCTCATCTCGTTCCAGATGCGCTCAAAGGCCGGGTGCTGCTTTGCCTTCGCGGCATATGCATCGAATTTCGGAAACGCGTCCAGCAGATCCGGCTTGCCCGACAGTTTCTTCAATGGTTCCATGAGAAAACGCACCGGCAGCAACCAGGCATCAGCCAGTGTCGGTTCTTCGCTGACGGCGTAGAACGTATCTGGAAGGCGATGTTCGATTACCGACAGGCCGGTGTTCAGCTTTTCAAACAGGCGATCGATGGTTGCGCTGTCGCGCTCCGGTTTGCTCAACAGGATGAACAGTTTCATTGCCGGTCCGAGCACTTCCAGCTCGATCACGCGGGCCAGAAGCCGGATCAGCGCACGCTGGCGCGGCGTGCCGGGCAAGAGCGGCTTTTCAGGAAAATGATCTTCGAGATATTCGGCGATCACAACGGCTTCAAAAAGCGTTTCGCCGGAACTGGTAATCAGCACCGGAACGCGGCGCAGAGGCGTGATTTCACCAAAATCAGCCGGGAAGGGATAGGGCAGGGTGATTGGCTTGAAGGACAGGTCCTTCAGATAGAGAACGCTGCGCACGAAAGCTGAGTACGGGGAAAGTGGTCTTGAATAGAGTTGCATTGCGCGGTCCCCCCGATTCGGTTGCCAAGGAATTCTCCCAAGGCAAAACTGCCATGAAAACAGGCTTCAAGCTAGACTGGTTTTGATTGGCTGGAAAGCGGGTTGCAGGAACGTTATTTTACCGAAGATGCAATTCGGTGAAGGAAATGAAAAAGGGCGGTCTCATCAAGAGACGCCCTTTTTGGGTAAACCTATCAGGCTGCGATGCCCAGAGCGCCTGCAAATAGCGCTCGCCCATCGTCACCGCCATGGGCGCCTTCGATCAGGTTTTCCGGATGCGGCATCATGCCAAGCACGTTGCCGCGCGCATTGACGATACCGGCAATATCATTGACAGAACCGTTCGGGTTGGTGCCTTCCGCATAACGGAACACGACCTGACCTTCGCCTTCGATGCGCTTCAGCGTTTCGGCATCGGCAAAATAATTGCCGTCATGATGCGCGACCGGGCAGCGGATGATCTGGTTCTGCTGGTAACCGCGGGTGAAAGCGGTGTTGGCATTGCTGACTTCGAGCTTCACTTCGCGGCAGACGAACTTCAGCGAGGCGTTGCGCATCAGCGCGCCCGGCAACAGGCCGGCTTCAACGAGAATCTGGAAACCATTGCACACGCCCATGACCATCACACCCTTGTCGGCCTTCTCGCGCACGGCCTGAAGAACCGGCATACGGGCCGCAATCGCGCCGCAGCGCAGATAGTCACCGTAAGAGAAGCCGCCGGGGATGAGGATCAGGTCGACATCGTCCGGAATGCTGGTATCGGTCTGCCAGACCGTGACAGGAGCCTGACCGGTGATCTTGGTGAGCGCTGCGATCATGTCGCGGTCACGATTGAGGCCGGGAAGGAGAATGACAGCGGATTTCATGAGCGTCTGCTTCCTTTGTTTGGCTCAGCCGATGGCGATGGAATAATCTTCGATCACCGTATTGGCGAGGAGCTTGTCGCACATGGCCTTCAGGTCTGCTTCGGCCTTGGCCTTGTCGGCGCCTTCGAGTTCGAGGTCGAACACCTTGCCCTGACGTGCCGAGTTGACGCCAGCGAAGCCGAGGCTGCCGAGTGCGCCGACGATTGCTTTGCCCTGCGGGTCCAGAACGCCGTTTTTCAGTGTAACGGTGACGCGTGCCTTGATCACTCTGTGGTTCCTGTAGCTCTAGATTTAGTTCTCACAGCTTCAGACGGAACATCTGGAACTGCTGGTCGGGAATGAAACGGCCCGGAAGGTTTTGTCTCAGAGGTTCCCGGGCCGGTCAGATTATTTCACAAGCACGGGGCCGGAAGGACGGGGCGAGTCGTTCTCGTTCATGATGCCGAGACGGCGCGCCACTTCCTGATAGGCCTCGACCAGTCCGCCCATATCGCGGCGGAAACGGTCCTTGTCGAGCTTGTCATTGGTGTTGATATCCCAAAGACGAGCCGAGTCCGGGGAGATTTCGTCGGCGACGACGATACGCATCATGTCGCCTTCCCACAGACGGCCGCATTCGATCTTGAAATCGACAAGCTGAATGCCGACGCCAAGGAACAGGCCGGAGAGGAAGTCGTTGACGCGGATGGCAAGCGCCATGATGTCATCGATTTCCTGCGGGCTGGCCCAGCCGAATGCAGTGATGTGTTCTTCCGTGACCAACGGATCTTCGAGCGCGTCGGCCTTGTAATAAAACTCGATGATCGAGCGCGGCAAAACCGTGCCTTCTTCGATCCCGAGGCGCTTGGACAGCGAACCGGCTGCAACATTGCGGATCACGACTTCCAGCGGAATGATTTCCACTTCCTTGATCAGCTGCTCACGCATGTTGAGACGGCGGATGAAGTGGGTTGGAATTCCGATGCGGTTCAGCTGGGTAAAAATATATTCGGAAATGCGGTTGTTGATGACACCCTTTCCGTCCACGACTTCGTGCTTTTTCTTGTTGAACGCGGTTGCATCGTCCTTGAAGAACTGGACCAGCGTTCCTGGCTCGGGGCCTTCGTAAAGAATCTTGGCCTTGCCCTCGTAAATACGGCGGCGACGGTTCATGGCTTTTCTCGGATTTCCATATCTATGGTGATCGGCTCTAAGCCGCTATTCTCGCGGGCTACCTATAGCAAATAAGGGGTTTTAACAATCCTGCTTCGTGCCCGTTCCCCCGTTTTCGGTGTTTCCAGAGCGCCTTTCGATCTGATTGCATCAGATAGGCGCTCAATCCTTGGTTTTGGCGCGCATCCTTTCCGAAAACTGTTTCCCACTTTTCGGGATGCGTTTTAGTGCAAGATTATAGACGAGCCGCAAGAAATTGATTTGCTGCTCTTGTATAATCTTGCGCCCCTTGCCAGCTTTAGGCAAGGGATCGGTCACGATCTCTTCCTACTGGGAGTTTTTGGGAGTTTTGTGAATGACGACAGGTATGGATGATCGCCGCGATGCTTTCGAAAAGAAATTCGCACATGATGCTGATTTACGCTTCAAGGCCGAAGCGCGCCGCAACAAGCTTCTCGGATTGTGGGCTGCCGAACGCCTTGGCAAGAAGGATAGCGAGGCTGAAGCCTATGCCCGCGATGTCGTAGCAGCCGATTTTATCGAGGCCGGTGACGATGATGTGTTTCGCAAGATCCGCGCCGATTTCGATGAGGCAGGCCTCACCGAAAGTGATGAAACGATCCGCGGGAAGATGCTGCTATTCCTGGAGGAAGCGATCCGCCAGATACAGCAGGATTAAGATCATGGGGTGGATGTGCTGATGGTGCTTCCACCCTTTCTTTTTGTTTGCCTGCCACGACGAAATGTCATTTATGAAATACCAGATGTGAAATGCCAGTTATGAAATAAAGGAAATCCCTATGTCGTTGTCTTCGCGTTTGCGCGCCGGTGAAACCGTTCTCTCGGCGTGGTCGTCGCTTCCTGAGCCGCTGACGGTTGAAATCCTTGCCCATACGGCCTTCGACGCTGTCACGCTGGACATGCAACATGGCGGTCATGACGAGGCAAGCGTGTTGCGCAGCGTGGGTCTTGTTCTGAATGCGGGAAAGCCGCCGGTGGTGCGTATTCCGGTTGGTCGCTTCGACATGGCGAGCCGCGCACTGGATTTCGGTGCGCAGGCTGTGATTGCTCCGATGATCAATTCGGCCGAAGATGCGCGCAAGTTCGCAGCCTCCATGAAATATCCGCCGGTGGGCGAACGTTCGTGGGGCGTTTTCCGCGCCAATGCCGATTATGGCACGCCTGGTTCCAATGATTATCTGACCACGGCAAATCAGGATACGCTGGCTTTCGCGATGATTGAAACACGCGACGCCTATGATGCGCTGGACGCCATTCTCGACGTGCGCGGCATTGACGGCGTATTTGTCGGCCCGGCGGATTTCTCGATTGCCTGGAGCAACGGACGCGAAGCCAATCCGAATTCTGATGCTATCGTCGAGCCGATCAGCAATATTGCGCGCAAGGCTGCTGCTGCGGGCAAGATCGCGGGCATCTACTCGCCGTCGCCAGAATTTGCGCGACGCTATATTCCACTGGGCTTCCGCTTTGTGACCGTCAGCAATGAAGGCGGCTATCTGCGCCTTGCCGCGCAGAAGCTGGTGGACGCTGTTCGCGCCTGACTTCGGTCCAGATCGTTGAATAGAGAAAAGGCGGGTTTGAAACCCGCCTTTTGTTTCAGTGTTGTTTTGGCGCCTGGAGTTGCGTCATGAACTCCGCAAACACCATCGAGCCTTCCGGCCAAGGGCCGTGGCCTGAATCCGAGTTGATATGACCGGACTCGCCTGCATCGATCAGCATCGCGCCCCAGTCCTTCACGACCTCTTCGGCAGCTTCGAAGCTTGAGAAAGGATCGTTGCGGCTTACGACTGTAATCGTCGGGAAGGGCAGTCGCTCGCGTGGATAGGGACCAAAGGTCATCAGATGCTTCGGACGAATGCTCTCGTTCGAGACATCCGGCGGCGCGACGAAAAATGCGCCTGCGATCTTGTGCTGGATCAGTGGCATAGCGTGCAAGGCTGCCGCTACACCCAGAGAATGCGCAACCAGCACGATGGGCTTCGTTGCAGCATTCGCAGCCTTGACCACTTCGCCGACCCAGTCGTCGCGCACTGGCTTTGACCATTCGGCCTGCTGAACGCGGCGCGCGGTCGAGAGCTTGCTCTCCCAGCGGGTCTGCCAGTGGTCCGGGCCGGAATTGGTATAGCCGGGAATAATGAGGATATCTGCGTCTTTGACTTTCATAACCCCCATTTAGATCGCCTTCATCAGTTCTTCAAGCTCCTCGACGTGCCGCAAAGCGAATGCGAATGATGAACAGCCTGTTCGCTGATCGCGATCTTGTGAACGATGCAGCAAACAGCGATGTTTAGGGCAACAGAACGCGAAGGAGAGCATAGGTCATGACAATCAGCAGACGTTCGGTGCTTGGCGCTACGGGAGCTGCTGTGATGGCCGGTATATTGCCCGCGCGTGCAGACATGCCGTCGAAGGAGAATGATATGACACAGCAATTGAAGACGCCGGTCACCGAAACGACCCGTCCTGTTGCACCGCTTCCATTTGCGATGACCGCACCGATGCGCGTGGCGCGCATTGGTCTCAAGGCACGTGACGCGGAAACGCTGGCTGAATATTACCGCGATGTCGTTGGCCTGCGCGAAATGAGCCGTCGTGGCGCATCCATCGTGCTTGGGGCCGGTGATCGCGAATTGATGGAAATCGAACAATTCTCTGCTGCTCGTCCGGATGATCCGCGCAGCGCTGGTCTTTACCACACCGCATTCTTGCTGCCGACGCGTGGCGATCTGGCGCGCTGGTCACGCCGGGCTATCGACAAGCAATTGCCGGTTGTCGGCGCCTCGGACCACGATGTCAGCGAAGCCCTTTACCTGACCGACCCGGAAGGGAACGGCATCGAGATTTATTCCGACCGCCCGCATGAAAAGTGGCAGTGGAACGGTGACCGCGTGAACATGGGCACGGAAGCGCTTGATGTGCGCGGCTTGCTTGATGTCATCAAGACGGAAGGCGGCGAATGGACCGGCGCACCGCAGAATACGGTCGTCGGCCACGTGCACCTGCGCGTCGGTAACGCCCATGAGGCCGAAACCTTCTGGCACAATGAACTTGGGCTGGAAACGGTGCAGACCTATGGCGACCGGGCTGTGTTCATGTCCACGGGACGTTACCACCACCATATTGCGGCCAATGCCTGGCAGAGCGCCGGTGCCGGCAAGCGTGATACGGATCGGACAGGCCTTGCGTGGGTCGAGCTGGAGGATACGCGTGGCGGGGACAATAGTTCCTTCGTCGATCCCTGGGGGAATGTGGTCAACACCATCAAGACTAAGGCCTGATACAGCCAATATCCCACAATAGAAAAAGCCCATGTTTTCAAATACATGGGGTTTTTTTCGGATTCAATTTATGAGGCCGTCAAAGGGCGCGACCTAGATTTTGGTTATGGCGTGGCGAAAATGGTGGATTTCGAGAACCGGAGCGAAGCGTACTAAAGGTACGTGAGCACCGGAAGCGCAGAAAGACGCCATTTGCAGCCCGCCAGAGCCGAAATCTTCTTAACCGAAGACGCGCTTGAAAATCGTGTCTACATGCTTAGTGTGATAGCCGAGATCGAACTTCTCGCGGATTTGCTCTTCGGAGAGGGCTGCGCGCACTTCCGCATCGCCGAGCAGTTCTTCAAGGAAGTCTGCACCCTGTTCCCAGACCTTCATGGCATTGCGCTGCACCAGACGATAAGCGTCTTCGCGCGACACGCCAGCCTGCGTCAATGCCAGCAGAACGCGCTGCGAATGCACCAGGCCGCGGAACTTATTCATGTTTTTCAGCATGTTATCCGGATAGATCACCAGCTTTTCAACAACGCCAGCCAAACGATTGAGCGCGAAGTCGAGCGTGATGGTTGTATCCGGGCCAATGGCGCGCTCGACACTCGAATGCGAAATATCGCGTTCGTGCCAGAGAGCGACGTTTTCCATGGCAGGCGTGACCGACATGCGCACAAGACGGGCGAGGCCGGTCAGGTTTTCGGTCAGAACCGGGTTGCGCTTATGCGGCATGGCCGATGAACCCTTCTGGCCCGGAGAGAAGAACTCTTCGGCTTCCAGAACTTCAGTGCGCTGCATGTGGCGGATTTCGATAGCGACATTTTCGATGGACGAGGCGATGACGCCGAGTGTCGCGAAGAACATTGCATGACGGTCGCGCGGGATAACCTGCGTGGAAACCGGCTCGGCTTCGAGGCCAAGCTTGGCGCAGACATATTCCTCAACGCGCGGGTCGATATTGGCAAAGGTGCCGACCGCGCCGGAAATCGCGCCGGTTGCGATTTCTGCACGGGCTGCGACGAGACGGGTGCGGTTGCGCTGCATTTCTGCATAGAAACGCGCGAAGGTGAGGCCCATCGTGGTCGGTTCGGCATGAATACCGTGGCTGCGACCGATGCGTACTGTGTCCTTGTGTTCGAAAGCTCGGGTCTTGAGTGCGGCCAGAACGCGGTCCATGTCAGCGAGCAGCAGATCGGCAGCGCGCACCAGCTGGACGTTGAGCGTGGTGTCGAGCACGTCCGAGGAGGTCATGCCCTGATGCACGAAGCGGCTGTCCGGGCCAATGAATTCAGCAAGATGGGTCAGGAAGGCGATAACGTCATGCTTGGTGACAGCTTCGATTTCATCGATGCGAGCGACGTCGAATTTCGCCACACTACCCTTTTCCCAGATGGTCTTGGCGGCTTCCTTCGGGATGACGCCCAGTTCGGCCAGCGCTTCGCAAGCATAGGCTTCGATCTCGAACCAGATACGGAATTTCGTCTCTGGGGACCAGATAGCGACCATTTCAGGCCGGGAATAGCGCGGGATCATTGGCAAATCCTGTTTTGGCGGCCCGGTTGCGGGCCGCAGGTCTTGGGAAATTGGGATAGGCGCGGTTTAGCAGAGGTGAGGCCTCTGCTCAACGCCTTAACGGCGCGCAGCTTCGGCGGCAGCGCGGATAGCCTGAATGTTGGCACGGTAGGATTCGACCGAATTGCCCTTATAGACGGCGGAGCCTGCAACAAGAACATTGGCGCCTGCGGCGACAACCAAGCCAGCGGTTTCAGCCGTCACGCCACCGTCGACTTCAATGTCGATCGGCCGGTCGCCGACCATGTCACGGACGCGCTTGATTTTATCGAGCATCGGGTGGATGAATTTCTGGCCACCGAAGCCCGGATTGACGGTCATGACCAGGATCAGATCGACATCATCCAGAATATTGGTGATGGCTTCGACCGGAGTTGCCGGGTTGAGCGCGATACCGGCTTTCTTGCCGAGCGCGCGGATCGATTGCAGCGAACGATGCGTATGCGGACCGGCTTCGGCGTGAACCGTGATAAGATCACAGCCTGCATCGGCAAAGGGTTCCAGATAAAGATCGCACGGTGCGATCATCAGATGCGCGTCGAAGAATGCCTTGGTACGGGGGCGGATCGCCTTTACCACCTGCGGGCCAAACGTGATGTTCGGCACGAAATGTCCATCCATGACATCGATGTGGATCCAGTCGGCACCGGCTTCCAGTACGGCATCAACTTCTTCGCCAAGACGGGCAAAGTCGGCGGACAGAATGGACGGGGCAATGGCGATGGGGCGCATGACGATAGTCTCCTTGGCAGCGTGGCTTGCCCGTATCATATGAACAGCAAAAATCCTATCCCCAGCGCTTGTGGAACCACATCCACTGGCCCGGATACTCGCGGACCCATTGCTCGACCGTGTCGTTGAGCAATTGCGCCGTGGCGTCGATATCGATCTGGCCCTTGTCGTCGCGCGGCAGCTCCATGCGCTCATAGAGTTCAAGCCGGTAGCGTCCGCCGGGCAGGCGGATACAGCGCGCCGGATAGACATCGCAATCATACTGGCGCGCGAGCTTTGCCAGCAGTGGATTGGTTTTCACCGGGCGGTTGAAGAATGTCGACGGCACGCCACGCGAAAACTTCTGGTCGACGAGCATGCCAACATTGCCGCCATCGCCCAGAATACCTGCCAGCGCCCAGGCAGCACCTGCCTTGGAAGGCACGAGATGGCCCATATTGGTATGGCGGGCTTTCAGAACCTTGTTGGCGATATAGGGATTGTTCGGCGGGCGAAACAGCGCGGTGACATTCAGGCCGAATGTGGCGGCGCAGATCGGCAGCAGCTCGAAATTGCCGGTATGCGCCGTGAAGAAGATATGCGGCTTCTTCTCATCGCGCAGGCGTTCGAAAATCGGAATGCCATCGACTTCGATCAGGCCCGGCTTGGCAGCATGGGGATCGAAATCGAAGATCGCATCGAGGAAAATATACTCTGCCAGAAGGCGCGCCATGGAATCCCACATGTCGCGCGCAATCACTTCGATCTCCGCGTCGCTCTTTTCAGGATAAGCCTTGCGCAGATTGTTGGTTGCGATCTTGTGGCGCGGCGTCAGCGGCCCGACGAGACGGGCCACCTTGGCCGAAAAGCTGATGGCAGCCCTCGCTGGAAACAGGCGCAACAGGCCAAGCAGCACAAAAACGGCCTGAGCCCAGAGCCAGTAATTGAACTGCTTCAGCTTGCGCGACCAGCGAAAGAGCAGGAGCTTCAGTTTGAACATCATGACAGGGACAGGCTTCAGTCGATCTCGAGAATGATCTTGCCGAAGACGTCGCGGCCTTCCATGCGCTTCAAGGCGGTGTCGATATCGTTGAAGCCGACCACTGTGTCGATGACCGGATGCACGATACCACGCGCCATTTTCTGCATGGCGTCTGCCATGTTTTCCATGCGGCAGCCGAAGGAACCCAGAATCTTGAGCTGCTGCTGGAACAGCTGCATCAGGTTCATGTTGGTCGAAACGCCCGAAGTCGAACCGCAGGTGACAAGACGCGCGCCGCGCTTCATGCAGAGCATCGAACCGGCCCAGGTGTCTGCGCCGACATGTTCGAAGACGACATCGACACCCTTCTTCTTGGTCAGCTTGCGCACGACGCCTTCGAAGCGGTCTTCGCGATAGTTGATGACGTGATCCGCGCCGAGAGCCTTGGCCTTCTCGATCTTGTCGTCAGAACCGACCGTTGTGATGACCGTGCAGCCCATCTTCTTGGCAAGCTGGATCGCTGCCGAACCGATGCCCGAGCCGCCAGCCTGTACGAGAACGGTTTCGCCCGGTTCCAGCTTGGCATTGTCGAACAGCATGTGCTCGACCGTGCCGAAGGTCACGGGAGCAACGGCAGCACCGATGGCATCAACGCCGGGAGGTGCCGCCACGAGCAGGCGCGCAGGAAGGTTCACAGCTTCGCAGGCAAAACCGTCGAGATGGAAACCATGCACGCCGCCGACATGTTCGCACAGATTGTCACGGCCTTCGCGGCAGGCGCGGCAAAGGCCGCAGGTGCGCGCACCATAGATCGAAACGAGTTGGCCGGGCAGCAGATTGGAAACGCCGGGGCCAACAGCATCGACAACGCCGGATGCTTCCGCACCGATGACCAGCGGCATTTTGCGCTTGGCGAAAGCCATGCCGCGCCAGCCCCATACGTCGATATGGTTCAGCGCGACCGCCTTGATCTTGACCGTAACTTCACCAAGGCCGGGAGGCGGAGGCGGTGCAATATCGGTGATTTCAAGGCGACGGTCGTCGAGAAGCTGCAAAGCGCGCATGGGCTCTTCCTTTCATGGCATGATCCCGGAGTGCTTCCGCCTTCCGGGATCATCAGGAAATTTTAAATTCGTTTGCCGGACGGATTAATTCGGATTTGCCGCCAAAACAAGGCTCGTATTCTGTCCACCGAAGCCGAATGAGTTTGAAAGCACTGCGGAAACTTCCGCCTGACGCTTCACATTCGGCACAACGTCCAGCGGAATAGCCGGGTCCGGATTGTCGTAATTGATGGTTGGCGGCAGCGTTCCGGTCTGGATCGTAAGCAGCGAGAACACAGCTTCAATCGCACCGGCTGCGGTCAGCGTATGGCCGATCATCGACTTGTTTGACGAAACCGGAATGGATTCGATCCGATCGCCGAATACAGTCGAGAGCGCCAGATATTCCATCTTGTCGTTTTCCGGCGTCGAGGTGCCGTGTGCGTTGACATAGGAAATCTGGTCTTCGGTCAGACCCGCATCGGCAAGGGCGGCGCGCACCGTGCCAATGGCAGGCGAAGCATCCGGCTTCGAACGGGTGCGGTGGAAGTCGTCGGCCTTTTCGCCGCAGCCGGCCAGAATGCCGAGAACCTTTGCGCCGCGGGCAACTGCACTTTCGAGCGATTCCATGACCAGTGCGCCAGAGCCTTCGGCCATGGCAAAGCCGTCGCGATCCTTGGAGAAAGGTTTCGAGGCTTTTTCAGGCTTTTCATTCTGCGTGGACAGTGCAGAGAGCAGCGAGAAGCGGATCAGAGCTTCCGCTGAAACGGAACCGTCGGTGCCAATCGCCAGAACATGGTCGCTTTCGCCGCGACGGATGGCTTCAACGCCAAGCTGGATCGCCGTTGCACCCGACGCGCAGGCGGTGGACAGCGTGATCGGCAGACCACGCGTTCCGAATGCTTCCGAGAGACGCTCGGCGATGTAACCGAACTGCGTGGTGTTGAAGAGTGCTTCATGACGCACGCGACGGCAGGCTTCGAGCAGAAGCTGATAGCTGGCCGGGCCTTCGTTCTTCACACTGGCATCAAGTGCAAAGCGGCTTTTCCAGTCGAGTTCCACCGGCGGGGCAGCCAGAAAGAGCGGTCCGCCGAAATTGGTCGTCGAAAGGCCGGACTGTGCAAGGGCTTCCTCACCGGCAAGACGTGCCAGCTTTTCCGACAGGGCGGAGGCTCCGGTTTCGCTTTCGGGCAGGAAATCCACAGTACCCGCAAAACGAGTGTTCAGATTTTCCAGCGGAAAACGGGTAATGCTGTGAATGCCCGAAACACCGCCGGTCAGCGCGGCCCAGTTATCTTCCTTGCCCTGTCCGAGCGAGGAAACAACGCCTGCGCCCGTGATGGCAACGATGGGGCGGCCCAGATGGTCTGTATATTTGGTCATCTTATGCTCTCACCAGCTTTGCGGCGCCTTCGGCGCGCGTTGCTCCGACAGTGGTGACGACGGCTTCGCTGATTTTGCCATCAGCTGCCTTTTCCGATGCGTTCAGCGGCGCAAAAGCCTCACCCTTCCAGACGGAAATGGCGGCGAGCGCCAGCGCCAGCGGGAATTGTGCCTCGCGCAAATGGCCGGTCAGGCCGGATATGCCGCGATATGCTGCGGAAAAGCCGTCCAGGACGGATTTTTCGGCCTTGGTCGCGTCGTGAGCGCCGGATGCGCCGGAAACCACATAAGCTGGGTCCTTGCCGTCATTGGCCGCAAGAACAAGATCACGAACGGTCTTTGCAAGATCGTCGCTTTCGCGGCGGATCTGCGTGGCTGCGATTCCCGCAACTTCCGCATAGGCGCGTGCGCCGCGCTTTGCGGCATGTTCGGCGTTTTCGAGAACGAGGAACACACCGCCGGAACCGGAGATTATGCCGCCGCCAGCCGAGCCGTCACGCTCCCAGAGGGGTGCCCAGCCGTCATGCTTGAGCAGTCCGCCCAGCTCGTGACCGAGAATCATGTCGAAATGTTCGGCATTGTAGGAGCCGCCCACCAGCGCATGCGTGCTTTGCCCGGTGCGGATGCGGGCTGCCGCTGTTTCAATAGCCGAAATGCCGGAGCCTTCTTCGCCCATGAAAGTGCGCGAAGATCCCGTCACCTTGTGGACGATAGAAATATTGCCAGCGAGCAGATTGGAAAGCTGCGCCAGAAACAGGGTCGGCCGCAGTTCGGTCGAGAGTTTCTCATTCAGCATCACACCGCGATTGTTGCTGGTGCGGCCTTCTTCGAGAATCTGCATGTCGACGGTAATGTCGCGTTCGCCACCACCTGCGCCCACAACCATATCCATGGTCGCGCAGAGCGCTTCATCATCCTTCATGCCTGCATCTTGCAGCGCGAGGCCTGCGGCATAGGTGCCGAGTCGCTGCCAGGTTTCCATCTGGCGCTGGTCACCGCGCTTTGGGATTTGCAGGCTCCAATCGACTTCGCCGAGTGGATGAACGGTGTAAGGAGCAAAGGCTTCTCTTTCGAGGCGTGGTTCGCTACCCGCTGTCGAAAAAGCGTTCCAATGCACTTCGGCGCCTTCGCCGAGTGATGAAATAATGCCGATGCCGGTGATGACGACTTTATTGTTCTGCATGGGTCCGGTTCTGCCGTGATGAGGCCAAGGGGCTGTCCTAGGAACTGTCTTGTGCTCCAGAAACGGAATCAGGGCGAACATTGCTGTCCACCCTTCAATACCGTCAATTTTTCAGCGAGCTCAGGCCTTTTTGGCCGCAACCAGCTCGTCGATCTTGGCGCAGAGATTCTTCAGGACGAAGTATTCTTCGGTCGGAACCTTGCCTTCGTTTACTTCCTGCGTCCACTGCTCAAGCGGAATCTTGATGCCGAAAGCCTTGTCGATAGCGAAGACGATGTCGAGGAAGTCGAGGCTGTCGATGCCCAGATCGTCGATGGTGTGGCTTTCCGGCGTGATGGTGTCACGATCGATTTCACTGGTTTCGGCGATGATGTCGGCGACTTTGTCAAAAGTAGAGGACAAGTTTCGATTCCTTTATTCCTGATGATGCCGCGAATTATAGGCATCTGATTTTCTTGTCGCATTTCGCGGCCAGCAAAAGTGTTGGGCACATGTGCTGGAAATGCTCTGTATGCGCGTGTCTAGCGTTTTTCCGGTCACGAGGAAAGTCATATTACTTTCAAGATCACCGGGAGTTCGATGCGCATATAAGATGCCAGACGAGCGAAGCGCAACATAAAGGCAATCTCAATTTTTTGAAATCTCTTCATGCGGCGTTGTTGTGGCCTCTTTTTCAACGCTTGACGAAATAGATGACACCGATGAGCGATAGCGCGATCATCGCACAAGCCAGCCCCGTTTCCAGTGGGCCATCCTGCACGATAATGGCAACCAATCCGGATACGATACTCGCCAATGTGCCAAGCACTCCAGGCTGTTGTATAGTATTTACAACAGGATTGCTGCTCTGCGCTGCCTCTGGTCTGGTGTTGTAGGCCGGTTCATAGGAGTGCGGGAATGAAATTCCAGCGGAATGAGCCGCGTCAATATCGCTGACAGGCCTCTCGGCAAGCGCCAGCGCGCGCGCGCGCACCCGTTCCACACGAGCCTGCCAGCCTTTGCCGAAGGTTGCGGCGGCGGCCAGTCCCCGGAGCCATGCGGACCGCTCATCGCATAGGCGATCGATAATATCTTGTGGTGGGCGGGCTGACAGCGCCGCGAAGGTTGCGGGCCCGAGAAATCCGTCTTGTAGAATACCAAGTATTTGCTGCAACATCTTTATAGCATGACTTGGGCCAGAATTGACCGCAAAGTCCAGCATTGCATAGTCAACGCCTGAGGGAAGACTGTCGCCGTCGATCTTGTTCCAATACTGCTTTCTGTAAATTTCTGTTGCAGTATCTTTTGTAAGATTTTTCACATCCTGCGCAGTTTCGGAATGACCTGCCCATCCTGCCAGAGTACCGATAGTAATACCCATATTGGTTGCGCCGCCAGGATCGGCAGGATTATCGACATATCCGCCTTCTTCCTGAAATATATAGGGCATAACTGCCGCAAAATTGGATCGCATATCTATACCTTTTTCAATTTATATTTGAAAAATATATTAAATACGGGGTCAGTAATACTGAATGCTCTAACATATAGACATGTAAAAAATATCGGAGGAATCGATTGTGATCAAGCGGTAACCCTCTTGCTTAAGAGCTTGCAATGCGGCTTGATGCGGTTCCCTTAAATCATACTTTTACAGGCGGCAGACGTGACATCGGAAGTTTTCGGACATGCGCCAGACGGGCAGGCGGTTCATCGGCTGACCATCTCCAACGGGCCGTTGACGGCCAAGATCATCACTTGGGGCGCGGCAATTCAGGATTTGCGCATGGCGGGCCATGATGCGCCGCTGGTGATCGGCTATCAGAATTTTGACGATTATCCCGCCCATTCGCCGCATCTGGGTGCAATTGCAGGCCGCTCGGCCAATCGCATTCGCGACGCGCATTTTGTGCTGGGCGGGAAGACCTATGAAGTCGAGGCGAACTATCTGGGACGCCATAACCTTCATGGCGGCAGCAAGGGACTCGGCAACCGTGTCTGGAAAGTCACCGGCAGCGGGGCGGATTATGTCACGCTGAGCACGGTTGCCGAAGATGGTGAAATGGGCTTTCCCGGCAATCTGAAGGTCAGCTGCACCTATATGCTCAATGGCAACGGTGCTTTGATCGTGCGGCTGGAAGCTGTGACTGATAAGCCAACGGTGTGTAACCTTCTGCATCACAGCTATTTCAATCTCGACGATGGCGGCGAAAGTGACATTCTCGACCATCAGCTGAAGATTCTCGCCGACGCCTATATGCCGGTCGATGAGGCGCTGATTCCAGACGGGCGCGTTCTGCCGGTCAAGGACACGGTGTTCGACTTCCGCGATTATCGCCCGATCCGCCATGCTGAAAACGGCAAGCAGGTCGAATATGACAGCAATTTCTGTCTTTCGGCTACACGTGTGCCGTTGCGTCTTTGCGCTTCCGTCAAGGGCGCGAAGTCGGGTGTTCGTATGGACGTGCTGACAACAGAGCCGGGTGTCCAGTTCTATGCGGGCAATACGATGGCTAATGATTGCATCGGCCTGACGGGTAAGCCTTACGGGAAACATGCGGGCTTCTGTCTGGAGCCGCAAATCTGGCCGGGTTCGCTTGAATATCCTTATTTCCCGCAGGCGATTCTGCGCCCGGGCGAAATCTACGCGCAGGAAAGTCGTTTCGCCTTCACGCGGGATTAGTTAGCATCACCCGGTATAAGCGGCGCGCGCCGTCTCCATGGGCGTGAGCGCGCCGCGTGTTTCTACGACACGGGCTGCAACGGCATGGGCCTTGTGTGCGGCTTCGACCGGCGAAAGTCCATCCATTCGCGCAACAAGATAAGCGCCGTTGAAGCTGTCACCGGCACCTGTGGTATCCACGGCATTGGCGAAAACGGAGGGAACCAGCGTCTGTTCGCCGTTGGCCGCGACCAGGGCCGGTTCCGTGCCGTCCTTGACGACAACTTCCTTCACACCAAGGCCGATAAGGCGTCCAGCACAGGCCTCGGCATTGGTGTCGCCGAAAAGCGCCTGTTCATCAGGGAAAGTCGGCAGGGCGATATCGGCAAGGCGCATTGCTTCGCTGATGATGTCCTGCGCGGCCTTGCGGTCCGGCCAGAGCTGGTAGCGGAAATTGGGATCGAAAGCGATCCGCGATCCCGCAGCGCGGCATTGCCGCAGCACGTCGAAGAATGTTTCGCGATGTTCCGGCAGGACGATTGCGATGGAAATCCCCGAAAAATAGATGATGTCGCGCCCGGAAAGGCTCTGTTCAAGCGCAGCCCGATCACTGGCAAGACGGCGCGCGGCGGCATCGCTGCGCCAATAGGTGAAGGAGCGTTCCGCACCGTTCAGCGTGATGGCATAAAGGCCCGGATGCACACCGGCGATCACAGGGCTATGCGCAATGCCGATGCCATTGGATGAGAAGAAAACGCGCTGTTTCTGCGAGAAATTGTCTTCGCCGAAAGCGCTCACATAATCGACCGGAAACGATCTGTCGGTCAGTGCGCGAACATACCAGGCGGTGTTCAGCGTATCGCCAGCAAAACCCATGCGCCACTGGTCGCCTTCGCCGCCCGAAAGCTCAATCATGCACTCGCCGATAGACGCGAAACCGCTCATCTTTTTCTCCTCAAATCGATTACAGACGCCTATACCAATTTTCTGTGATGTAAAATCGCTTTGTCAGTTGTCTTCCATCATTGTCATACAGGCTTTATCGACTTGCCACATTCGTTGTGTAACGATCCCGCGCCGCGCTACGGCGAGACACGTTCCAGACCAAGGATTTGAAATGCGTTATGCGATCTACTTCACGCCGCCTTCCAGCGATGCGCTTCTGAAGGTTGCGGCCAACTGGCTGGGGCGGAACGCCTTTAGCGGTGAGCCGGTCAAGCTGCCGGCGATTCGCTCGCTTGGCACGGAAGAGATTGCATCGCTGACCGATGAACCGCGTCGTTATGGTTTTCATGCCACGATGAAAGCGCCGTTTCGGCTGAATGACAATCAGACTGAAAGCGAACTCCTGTCGGCATTGATGCATTTCGCATCGTCGGTTGAACCCGTCATCATTCCACGTCTGAAGCTTCGGGCCATCGGGCCGTTCTTTGCGCTGGTGCCGCATGAACCGGTCACGGCCTTGAACCAGCTCGCCAATGATGTTGTCGTTGCGCTGGATCGTTTCCGCGCGCCGCTCAATGAAGCGGAAATTGCCAAGCGCCGTCCCGAACGCCTGAGCGAAGCACAGCGCCACAATCTGGAACGCTGGGGCTATCCATATGTTTTTGAAGAGTTCCGCTTCCACATGACCCTGACTGGTCCGGTTGCGGAAGGCGACCGCGCACGGATTGAGCGTCGGCTGGAAGAATTCTTCGCGCCGCTTCTCAACGATCCGGTCGAGGTTGCGAATCTCGCTTTGTTCGTGGAACCTGAGAAGGGCGCGCCCTTCGAGATTCATTCGCTGCATCCGCTGACGGGTGGAGCCACGAAGACGCGGACCCAGCGGGCAGTGGGGAGGCCTTGAGCGATGACCAGTGAAACTATCCTGCGTAACGCGCGTATCGTTCGCGCAGACGATGTCATCGAAGGTTCGATCAAGCTCGTTGACGGTCAGATTGCCGATATTGCCAGCGGGCCGTCATCAGTCGGCGAAGACATGGAAGGCGACTTCCTGACGCCGGGTCTGATCGAACTGCACACCGACCATCTCGAAGGGCATTATGCGCCGCGTCCCAAAGTGCGCTGGAACCCGATTGCCGCCGTGCAGGCGCATGATGCGCAGATTGCCGCTTCCGGCATCACCACCGTATTCGACGCCTTGCGCATCGGTCTGGATGACGATGCGCAGACCGGCATCGACGACATGCTGAAGCTTTCCACGGCAATAGCGGAAGGCCGTGCGGCGGGTCGGTTGCGTGCCGACCATTTCCTGCATATGCGCTGCGAGGTTTCCGCGCCGGATTGTCTTTCGGCCTTTGAACGTTTCGGCAGTCATCCGCTGATCAGACTGGTCTCACTGATGGACCATGCGCCGGGACAGCGGCAATTCACCAATCTAGATGCCTACAAGGCTTACTTTCTGGGCAAGAACAAGCTGTCGGAAGAAGAGTTCCGGATTTATTGCGAGCGCCGCGTTGGCCAGTCGCAGATTTATTCCGCCAAGACGCGCAAGGCGATTGCCGATCTGTGCCACGAACGCGGCGTGATCCTGGCAAGCCACGACGATGCGACGCTCGATCATGTTGCCGAAGCGCGTGAACAGGGCATTCGCGTTGCCGAGTTTCCGACCACGCACACGGCGGCCAAAGCCTCGAAGGAATCCGGCATGTCGGTGTTGATGGGCGCGCCGAATGTGGTTCGCGGTGGCTCGCATTCGGGCAATGTTTCGGCACGAGAGCTGGTCGAGGCCGGGCATCTCGACATTATCTCGTCGGATTATATCCCGGCGAGCATGATGCAGTCGGCATTTTTTCTGGCCGATGTGCTGGCCCATGCTCCCAATGCGGTTTCATTGCCACAGGCTATTCGTCTGGTTTCGAAGAACCCTGCGCAGGCTGTGGGCTTTGATGATCGTGGCGAAATAGCTGAAGGCAAGCGCGCCGATCTGGTGCGTGTTCAGGTGGCCGAACATGTGCCGATTATCAAGACAGTTTGGCGCGAGGGGCGGCGGGTCATTTGATTCCGGCTCTGACGGCCTGCAAATGGCGTTGTTCTGCGCTTCCAGTGCTCATGTGCTTAAGCACACTGCGCTCCGGTTCTCGAACTCCACCATTTTCGGCTCGTCATAACCAGAATTTCGTCGCGCTTATCCGACCGAAATGGTCTCACCGACGGCAAGGCTAAGCTTGCCGTTATCGGCTACGCTCAGTTCCAGCTCGCGATAGCTGTCGATGCTTCGATGCGAGGTTTTTGGCGAATGTGGGTGGGTCGCTGTGACGACAATCACGCAAGCGCCAGCCGATTCGCCTGCAACGATGCCAGCTGGCGCGTCTTCGAACACCAGACAACGGTGCGGATCAAAGCCGAGCTTCTTCGCGCCAAGCTCGAAGCATTCAGGGCTCGGCTTGCCGCGTTCAACATCTTCCGCCGAAACGATGGTCTTCGGCAGCGGCAATCCTGCTGCCTTGATGCGACGACGGGCCAGCTCGAGTGGAGCAGATGTCACAATCGCCCAGCGGTCTTCCGGCAGCGTGTTCAGGAAATCGCAGACACCGTCGATTGGGACGATGCCATCCAGATCGGCCATTTCTGCTTCCAGCAGGATTGCAGCTTCCTGATCAGGGTCGAGACCAATATCGAGACGACGAACCGTGTCGACCGCGCGCACGCCGTGAATGGTCGGCAAAAATGTGACCGGATCGATCCCGTGACGCTTGGCCCATTCTCCCCAGACGCGTTCTGTCGCCGCGATGGAGCTGAGGATCGTGCCATCCATGTCGAACAGGAAGGCATCGAAGGTTTTGCCGAAGGGAGAAAGGGAGGTCACGCCGGATTTCCTTGAATGAATGAGAAAAGAATCGGAAGGAACGCTTTAGAACGCGATCATAATGCGCAAATGCGTCGAAAGTCACAGCCTCTCGACATATAACGGCACTGGTTGGCGCTGAGCACGATAAAGTCCTATATAGAAGCATCGAGAAACCCAAGCCGCAAAACTTGAACATTTCGCGCAAGTGTGGCTTTTTGCGCCGTTCCGATACCCGATTGCTTGCAATCGGGCCGATTAGTCTGAAACGCTCCATGAATCGCCTTCTTAGGATTTATGTCTAAATGTCTGATGTAACATCGAAAAATCGCAACTACCGGGACTATCGCTTCGCCGTTGCGCCGATGATCGATTGGTCAGACAGACATTGCCGGTATCTTCACAGGCTCTTTTCGAAGCGCGCTTTGCTTTATACGGAAATGGTTGTGGCGAATGCGGCGATCCATGGTCCGCGCGAACGTTTGCTCGGTTTCGATGCGGCAGAACACCCAATCGCCTTGCAGTTGGGCGGGTCTGACCCAGCCAAGCTGGCGGAAGCGGCGAAAATCGGGATCGGCTTCGGTTATGATGAGATCAACCTGAATGTCGGCTGCCCATCGGACCGCGTGCAGTCGGGTACATTTGGCGCTTGCCTGATGCAGACGCCCGAAATCGTGGCGCGCTGTGTCGAAGCGATGAAAAGCGTTGTTTCTGTCCCGGTCACGGTCAAGTGCCGTATTGGCGTCGACGATCAGGACCCGGAAGTGGCGTTGGATGCGCTCGCTGATCTGGCGCTTGCCGCCGGAGCCGACGCCCTGTGGGTGCATGCGCGCAAGGCATGGCTGAAAGGTCTGTCGCCGAAGGAAAACCGCGAAATCCCGCCGCTCGATTATGATCGCGCCTATCGGTTGAAGGCGCGTCTCGGTAATGTTTTCATCGGCATTAATGGCGGTATTACCACGCTTGATGAAGCAAAAACCCATCTGGAACATATGGACGGGGTGATGCTCGGGCGCGCTGCCTATCACAATCCAGCCTTGCTGGCGGACGTGGATGCCCGTCTGTTTGGCGATGAACCCGTTTCGGTTGATATGGCGGATATTATTGAGGCCATGTGCGAATATACCGACAGGCATATTGCGTCGGGCGGCAGGCTTTCGCATGTGAGCCGCCATATGGTGGGTCTGTTCAGCGGCCTGCCGGGGGCTCGCCGCTGGCGTCAGATGCTGTCCACCGACGCGACAAAGCCGGGTGCTACCAGCGACGTGCTGCGTGAAGCCTATGCGGAAGTAACCGAAGCTAACGCCGAAGCAGCTTAATCGATCAGGATCAACTGGTCGCCGCGCACCGTAAAGCCGCCCAGCGTTTGCAGGAAATTCATGCCGAGCAGACTACCGGTCATCAGGCCTTCCTTGGTGACCATGGCGCGAACATCGTGGCGCTCAATGTCGCCGATCTGCAGGTTGGCAATCGTTATGCTCGCCGCAGAAGCCGTGCCATTGGCTGTCATCACCGGCACGTTATAGTTCAGCGACGCCGTATCGAGGCCAGCGCGCTCTGCGTCCTCCTGTGAAAGGACGACCGAAGAAGCGCCTGTATCGACCAGAAAATGCACGCGCGCGCCGTTGACGCGGCCATTCACTTCGAAATGTCCGTTGGAAGACTTGGCAAGCGTGACCGTCACAGCGCCTTCGGCGTTTCGTCCGGAAATCGGACTGCCGGGAATAAGGCCCGCAGTGATGCGGCTCGCCGCCTCCTGAAGATCGTAGCGATACTGATAGCCCGCGACGAGGCCGAGAATAATCACCGCCCAGACGGCCATATTGCGCGCGAAATCCGAAAGCTTGATGCCGGAGCCGAGCAAACCCGCGGCGAGCACCACGCCCCATATGCCGAGATAGGCTGCGCGAGCGAAGACATCATTGTCGAGCCCCATCGTGGTGCCGCTGTCATTGTTGGACATCAGCAACAAAGCGACGATTGCGACAGCGGCAATAACGAGCCAGAAAAAACGCCCCATCAGCCTACTTTCTTTTCAATGAGAATTTCATGACGGTCGGGCAGAAGCGATAGTACCGTAATTTGCTCTTCGGCGGTCATGTGCGACCAGCGTGTAATTTCATCAAGCGTGCGTGCGCAACCAAGGCAAAAGCCGGTTTCAGCGTCCATCGTGCATATCAATATGCAGGGTGATTTGATTGTCGCCGTGTTCATGAGTGAAATGTGGTTGCATTACAGGGCCATGACAAGCCCGATTAACACCGCAAGGGAAGCGATTTGTTGGGCCGCGCCCAAGGTGTCGCCCGTCTGGCCGCCGATTTTCGACATGCAAAGCCGGGCAAAGCCGACGAGCAGCAGCGTCACAAGAACAAGCGCGTTGATGACGGACAGAACGCCGCCTGAAGGGATCAGTCCGACCGCCATGATCACGAAGCCGAGTGCCGCGCCGCAAACCACGGTTTCCCAATTTGGCGCACCAACGCTATCGGCAAGCCCGCCGGGACGGGCGGATGGCAGGCTATGCCAGAAGGCGAGCATGGCAGAACGGCTTGAGGCTTCGCTCGCGATCAGCGCAAGCAGCGCATAGCCGGGGCCAGCGCGCTCAATAATGGCTGTCAGCAGAGAAACCTTGATACCGACCCAAATGATGAGTGTGAGCGCGGCAAAGGTGCCGATGCGGGAATCTTTCATGATGTCGAGGCGACGCTCCGGCGTTGCTCCGCCGAAGAAGCCATCTGCCGTGTCGCCAAGCCCGTCTTCATGCAATGCGCCGGTCATGGCTGCCAGCGCGCCGACTGCGATAAATCCGCAGGCGAGGGCAGGCAGATGCAGGGAATTGGCGATCATCAGCGCGATGCCTGTAATCAGGCCCAGAACAGCACCGGCAAGCGGGAAGGCGCGTGCATTGCGCAGCAGCGAATCGTCCGTGTTCTCGAACCAGCTTTGCGGAAGCGGAAGGCGGCTCAGAAAGCCGAGCGACCGGATTGTATCGCCTATGAAACCATTTCGCTGCAAATGACTGCTCCGCAACACTTTATCGCCCACAGGACTGTTTTAGGGCTCGCGATATTTCGCCTCAAGGGCCATCGGCTCGAAGAGGTGATTTGAAAAATTGTGTGAGTGCTTATAGGACGTGCCAAACAGATTTGCATCTCCCATGATCGATTGGACTGAACGATATGAGCGCCAGTGGCCTTCCCTTTGACGATTTTCGTGAACTGATCCGCAATCTGCCCGGTCCCGATCTGGGTGCGGAAAGGGCAGTGCGCGAGCGCGAGGTAACTTTGACCAAGCCTGCCGGTTCGCTGGGACGCCTTGAAGACATCGCCGCCTGGCTTGCCGCCTGGACGGGCAAGCGCACGCCGCAGATCAATCGCCCGCTGGTCGCAGTCTTTGCAGGCAATCACGGCGTCACGGCAAAGAACATTACGCCGTTCCCGTCCAGCGTTACGGCGCAGATGGTTGAGAATTTTGCGGCAGGCGGTGCGGCGATCAACCAGATCTGCATTGCCAATGATCTGGGACTGAAGGTTTTCGATCTGGCGCTGGAACATCCGACAGCCGACATCACCGAAGAACCGGCCATGGATGAGCGCACCTGCGCGGCGACTATGGCATTTGGCATGGAAGCGATTGCCGGTGGCACCGATCTTCTCTGCATTGGTGAAATGGGTATCGGTAACACGACCATTGCGGCGGCGATTGCACTCGCATTGTTTGGTGGTACGGCGGAAGACTGGGTTGGACCGGGCACGGGCTCGACGGGCGATCTGTTGCAGCGCAAGCTTGCAGCGGTCCGTCAGGCGGTTGCCTTGCATCAGGCGCATCTGAAAGACCCGCTTGAAGTGCTGCGCCGCCTCGGTGGCCGTGAAATCGCAGCCATGGCTGGCGCCATTCTGGCCGCCCGCATGGAAAAAATCCCGGTGATTATCGACGGTTTTGTGGCGTCTTCGGCTGCGGCCATACTCTATGCCGCAAATCCGGAAGCGATCGATCATTGCCTGTTTGGCCATGTCTCGGCTGAACCGGGCCATCGTCTGCTGCTGGCCAAGCTCGGCAAAGAGCCGCTTCTCGATCTCGGCATGCGTCTTGGCGAAGGAACCGGCGCTGCTCTCGCTGCCAGCATCGTCAAGGCAGCCGCGCAGTGCCACAGCGGCATGGCCACCTTTGAACAGGCTGGTGTGGCTTCAGCGAAGCACTGATAAAAAGCCAAGCACAAAAAAGCCCGGCATTGCCGGGCTTTTTCATTTCATGAGAAGAAAACCTTCGCCTGTGGCGGAGGATTGGAAGAGTTCTACGCGGTATGAAAGAAACCTCCGGCTTGGATCACGAAGTGATCGAAACCGGAGGTTATAATGGACGATAACCATCTTACACATGCGACTTGGGTCTGCCAATATCATGTGGTTTTTGGCAGCAAATACCGCACGAAGCGGCTATATGGCGACCTTCGCCTTGAGTTACGGGATCTGTTTGTCAGATTAAGCTTGCAAAAGGGGTGCCGGATAGAAGAAGGACACCTGATGCCGGACCATGTGCATATGTTGATATCGATCCCACCGAAATATTTGGTGGCGCACATAGTCGGGTTTTTGAAGGGCAAGACGGCGCTTTACGTTGCCAACAAATATGCAAAGAAGCGCAAATATCGCGGCTATCACTTTTGGGCGCGAGGATACTTCGTTTCGACCATCGGTTACGATGAACAGGTCGTTAGACGTTATATCCGAAATCAGGAAAAGGCCGACAAGGCTTCAGACCATGCCGACCTTTTTAAAGGCTCCTACTAGCACATAACAAAACCACTTCTAGTGGTTCAAGCGTAGCGTCCCAAACCTCCACCTCTGGTGGAGGTCATGACTTTCAAAGTCTGGGAGGTCAGTTATTTTCCTTGTCCAGCACCATGTAGTCGAGCGGTAGTTCAGTCGTGTACTTGATCTGCTCCATCGCGAAGGATGACGAGACGTCGCGGATTTCGATCTTGCTGATCAGCCGCTTGTAGAAGGCGTCATAGGCTGCAATGTCCGGCACTGCGACGCGCAGCAGATAATCGACATCGCCGCTCATGCGGTAGAATTCGATAACTTCGGGGAATTCCTGCACCACTTCCGAGAAGCGCTTGAGCCATTCATGGCTGTGCGAGCTGGTGCGCACCGATACGAACACCGTCACACGCGCATTAACGCGGATCGGGTCGAGGATCGCCACGCGGCGCTTGATGACACCATCTTCTTCAAGCTTCTGGATACGACGCCAGCAAGGCGTTGTGGAAAGGCCAACCTTCTTGGCAACGTCTGCCACTGCCAATGTTGCGTCTTCCTGCAATAAGCGCAGTATTTTTCTGTCGAGCCTGTCCATGCGTTTCCGTTCCCGGTTTTAGAAATCGTTTCCCGAACTTTGCGAGTGTGCGAAACGTCATACCTTATGATGTGCTATCGGCAGAAGTTACAGGAAAAATATTCTTATGAGAACCGATCTAGTAAAATTTATTTATCGTCGTTGATGAGGCTTCGGACTTTTGCCTGAACAATAGGCACAACCTCTTCATCAAACCATGGATTGCGTTTCAGCCAACCACTGTTGCGCCATGAAGGATGAGGGAGTGGAAGCACGATACGGCCCGCCTTGTTGGGCGTTTCAATAAAGTGCCGCCAGTTTTTCACCGTTTCGGTCAGATTGCGTCCGCGATAGTCGGGAAGATGGTAAGCCAGCGCATATTGCCCCACCACCAGCACGAACTCCAGTTGCGGCATGGCCGCAAAGACGCGGTCATGCCATGTCATACGGCATTCGCGGCGCGGGGGCAGGTCGCCGCCATGTTTGTCATAACCGGGAAAGCAGAAGCCCATGGGAACGATAGCAAACCGGGCTGGATCGTAGAACTCCTCGCGGGTGGTTCCAAGCCATTGTCGCAGGCGGTCGCCAGAGGGATCGTTGAACGGCAGGGACGTATTATGCACGCGGATACCGGGCGCCTGTCCGCATATGGCGATGCGCGCTGTATTGGAGACAATACAGACGGGATTGGGCTCATGCGGCAGCGGCGGCTGAAACAGCGGCTCATCGCGGCAGATGCGACACGCTTTGATCGACTGACTGAGCGTGTTCAGGTCTTCCATGAAGCTTCGCTCCGGATTTTGGGATGTCGTCATCGGAAGTAATTGATGAAGGCGGCGATACGCTCTTTAATATAGTGAGTGAACGCGCCGATGCTATTGCGCCCAATCGTCTGAGTGATCCCATGGTTCGTTTGCGCGTTCTCACCTTCGCGCGGATTTTCCTTTCGCCATGACGAGGGCTTTTCAAAGCGGCCAGCCCAGATGCCACGGCCATTTTTGCGGGCGTCCGCTTCCTCGCGCTCATAATCGCCATAGGCAATCGCCCAACCCTGTTGGACCATCCAGCTATTCAGATCGGTTTCGCCGAGATAACAACGCGCCAGATCGCGGCCATAGCGGTCGAAGCCTTCAGTCTCGCACCGAATCGGCGTCCTTCCGATTCTTGCCCGCAAGAAATTGCGAGCCTCCTGACCGCAATTGTAACTGATGCTGTTTCGCTCGCAGGTCTGCGCCATCTCTGGGGCATCGATGCCCTTCAGGCGGATATGCACCTTGTTTATGATCACCGTATCCCCATCTATCACGTAGACGGGGCCGTCCCGCGTTTCGGTCGGACGCTTTTCATCCGGCAGGTATGAAATACCGACTACAATCGCGGAAAAGAACAATAAAGTCAGTATGATGCTACGAATTCCTCCAATTCCGCTTCGCCGGGAGCTGGAGGTATATCGCCTCTGCGGGCGCCTATAAGGGCGTCTGTAATTACGCATGTGATCCGGTTGGTTCCAATCGTCTGTGTCATAGGCGTTCTATTCTATGTGTCCGCCAGACGGAAACAATCACCATCGCTTTGTTCGATGGGGGTACACGTTTCGGCGCGCAACAACAGTCGGTTTGTTGTCAAACGGCAACAGTCTTTACCGTTACTTTAGGCTACAAAGAACTACGGTCATTTTTGCCTATTTCCCGCCACAAAAGGACATCATCCGTCAAGGAAAGGCAAAAGCCGTCAAACAATCAGGAGCGAATGGCTCCCGCAGGATTAGGCAGGAATGAGCAAGAGCGCGTTGTTGCAGAGCAAACAGATTGCAAGCAGGGGAAACCTTGCCGACGCTGCTCCGATTCCTTCCAATGGTGGTAAGGCTTTTTTCGGCCAAGATCGGGTCTCACTCTTGACGAAAAGCGTGGCTATTCTGCCCTCAATGAATTCTTTCTCCACGATTTGTGCCAACTATTGTGAAAGACCGGCGTTGTGATGCGTAGTCGCAGTTTTTCATATCCTGTTCTTGCCATGGCTGTCGGTTTGGCCATCGCCTGCAACAGTGCCTTTGCTTTTGATCTGAACGACGATTCCGAAAAGTCGCGCAGCCCGTTCGAACTCTTCAAGTTCGGCTTCTCCGCTTACAAGAACGGTCACAAGGACGAGGCGATCAAGGCGTTGCGTTATGCCGCCGAGCGCGGTCATCAGGGTGCAAAGTGGAAACTGGCCCGTATGTATGCCGATGGCGACGGCGTGGCCGAAAATGACTACGAAGCCTACAAGATTTTCGAAAAGATCGTGCGTGAAGGCTCCGAACCCGGCTCGGAGAACGATTCCTATGTGGCTGACGCGCTGGTTGCGCTCGCTGGATATGTGAAGCGCGGTATTCCGGGTACGCCGGTGCGCGCCGATCTGGGGGTCGCCCGCGATCTTTATGTGCAGGCCGCATCGAATTTCGGTGATTCTGCTGCCCAGTTTGAGCTGGGCAAGATGCTTCTGTCCGGTGAGGGCGGAGAGCGCAATTCGGTTCAGGCTGCACGCTGGTTCCAGCTGGCTGCCAACAAGGGCAATGTCAGCGCTCAGGCCATGCTTGGAAATATGCTGTTTCAGGCTGGCAAGACCGTGCGCGGGCTGGCCTTCATGACGGCCGCCTCTGAACGTTGCGCAGCCGAGGATTGCACCTGGATACGCGAAATGCAGGAGCAGGCTTTCTCGATTGTCGGTGAGGCGGATCGCCGTAACGCTGTGGCTCTTGCCAGCGATATGACCACTAAGGGCTCGTTTTAAGCTTCCAGTGTCTTAAACCGACAGCGTGACCGTAACCGGTACGTGGTCAGACGGCTTCTCCCAGGCGCGGACGTGCTTTTCAATATCGGTCGATACGAAACGATTGGCCGCTTCTGGCGACAGCATCAGATGATCGATGCGAATGCCATTGTTTTTCTGCCAGGCGCCTGCCTGATAATCCCAGAATGAATAGATACCGTCATCGTCGGTCGCCGCGCGAATAGCGTCGGTGAAACCGAGATTTTCGAGCTTGCGGAATGCCTGCCGGGATTGCGGCTGGAACAATGCATCGCCAAGCCATGCCTGCGGGTTCTTCGCGTCCTGCGGCTCGGGAATGACGTTATAGTCGCCAGCCAGCACAAGGGGCTCCTCAAGCGCCAGACGATCTTTCGCCCAGGCTTCCAGGCGCTGCATCCAGGAAAGCTTATAAGGAAATTTCTCTGTATCGATCGGGTTGCCGTTCGGCAGATAGAGCGACACGACGCGGATGACGCCTTTATCAGTCGAATAAACGCCCTCTATGAAGCGAGCCTGTTCGTCGCTGTCATCGCCGGGCAGGCCACGATTGATCTCGTCGGGTGACTTCTTGGAAAGAAGCGCGACGCCGTTGAAGCCTTTCTGGCCATGGGTCTCGACGTGATAGCCAAGCGCTTCGATCTCAAGCCGGGGAAACAGTTCGTCCACCGACTTGATTTCCTGCAGGCAGGCGATATCGGGCGAAGACTCCTTCAACCAATGTTGAAGGTTCTCGATGCGTGCCTTGACGCCGTTGATGTTCCACGTAGCGATCTTCATGGAGCAATGATTAGGCGCTTGGGCGGGTGAGGGCAAGCACGGCGCAGGCCTCATCACAGAAATTGCAGCTTGGCGCATTTTTCAATGCCTGATGCATTTGTATTGTCACCATTGCGTTCCTATCTCGGACTTATTGGAGCCAGACAGGAGATAACAATGTTCGACGCCAAGAAACTTCTCGATCAGTTTTTAGGTTCGCAGATACCGGGCATGTCGGGGAGTGTGAAGGATAAAGCCGGACAGGTCGGTGATCTCGCCAAGAAAAATCCGCTTGCCAGCGGCGCTATCGCTGCCGCAGTTCTTGGCACCAAGACAGGCCGCAAGCTGGCGGGTAACGTCGCCACCGTTGGCGGCATCGCAGCCATCGCCGGTCTCGGCTATCTGGCCTATAAGAATTACAAGTCCGGCCAATCGCCGCAAACGGCGGAACAGCCTGTTGCCAAGGAGCAGGAGCTTCTTCCGCCTCCACCTGCCGATTCGCCGTTTCATCCGCAGTCGCCCGCTATGAGTAACAGTTTCGCCCTCACGCTGATCCAGGCGATGATCGCCGCAGCCAAGGCGGACGGCCATATCGACGATGCGGAACGTGCGCGCATCATGGAGAAGCTCCAGATTTCTGGTCTTGATGACGAGGCAGAAGCTTTCTTCCAGAAAGAACTGGCAGATCCGGTCGATCTCGACGCGCTGGTCGCTGCCGCGCAGACGGAAGAGCAGAAGGTCGAGCTTTATACCGCCTCGCGTTTGGCCATTGATCCTGACACCCGGGCGGAGCGCGGTTATCTCGATATGCTGGCCGGTCGTCTCGGCCTGCCGGACGCGCTGGTGGACCATATCGATACCACGGTCGCTTCAGTCAAAGTCTGACAAAACAAAACCGGCTGCCATGAGGCAGCCGGTTTAATTCCTCGTCGCGCATTTCGGTGCGCTTAAATCGCGAAGCTCGTGCCGCAGCCGCAAGACGCCGTCGCGTTCGGGTTGCGGATCTGGAACGATTGCCCCATCAGATCGTCGACGAAATCGATTTCCGAACCATCCATATAGGGAACCGAAATCGAATCGATCAGAACTTTCGCCCCGAGCTTTTCGATGACGATGTCGTCCTCGGTCTGTTCATCGACCAGATCGTACTTGTAGGAAAAACCGGAGCAGCCGCCACCTTCGACAGAAACGCGCAGCGCGGTCTTGTCCGGTTCGGAATTGAGAATTTTAGCGATCCGCTTTGCGGCGGAATCGGAAACGGTAATGCCTGTCATCGGTCTCGTCCGTTTGCAGTTGCTGGGCCAGAGCGGGATTTTCCCCGATTGCCCGTTATCGCAGACTTGCCTTCATATTCCTCTGATAGCTATGAACGCTACCGATAGAAGTCAATGTCAGCATAAACATAGTGTAATCATATTACAGTGAAGGATGCATCGCAATGTCGCTGGAAGGAATAGGCTTTGGTTATCGTGAGCGCGCGCCCTATGCCTGCGATCCGATCTCAAGCCGTGGACGTTTGGTGCCGGAACCGGAAAGCCCGACGCGCACCCCGTTTCAGCGTGATCGCGACCGTATCATCCATTCCACAGCCTTTCGCCGCCTGAAGCACAAGACACAGGTTTTCATCGCGCATGAAGGCGACCATTACCGCACGCGGCTGACGCACACGATTGAAGTGGCGCAGATTGCACGCGCGCTGGCCCGTGCGCTGCGGCTGGATGAAGATCTCGCCGAAGCCGTCGCGCTGGTGCATGATTTTGGTCACACGCCTTTTGGCCATACCGGCGAGGATGCGCTCAACGAACGCATGAAGGATTACGGCGGCTTCGATCACAACGCCCAGTCGCTTCGCATCGTCACCAAGCTCGAGCATCGTTATGCAGATTTTGACGGTCTCAATCTGTCCTGGGAAACGCTGGAAGGGCTGGTCAAGCACAATGGCCCGCTGGTGGGTCCATATGCCGTGCATTCGGATGAGCCGGTGCCGCAGCCCATTCTTGACTTCAACGAGCGCTACGATCTGGAACTGGGACGCTTCGCCAGTCTGGAGGCGCAATGCGCCGCGATCGCCGACGACATCGCCTATAACGCCCATGATATCGATGACGGCCTGCGTGCGGGCCTGCTGACGCTTGAGGCGCTGGATGAAGTGCCCCTGACGAAGCGGCTGCTTGATGTGGTGCGTGGGCGCTATCCCAATCTCGATGCCGTGCGCACGGGACATGAACTGGTTCGCAGGCAGATCACCATCATGGTCGAGGATGTGATTGCCGAAGCCCAGCGCCGTCTGGCCGAGGCGCAGCCGCAGAGCATTGCCGATATCCATAACCAGTCGCAGTCGCTGGTGGCGTTTTCACCAACGATGCGTGACGAGGAAAAGGTGCTGAAACGGTTCCTGTTCAAGAACCTCTATTTTCATAACAGCGTCGTGGTGCGCCGACAGGCGGCGGACAAAATTGTGCAAGACCTGTTCGATGCCTGTTTTGCCGACCCAATGATCATGCCGCCCGAGTGGCAGTCGGGCTGTGAAACGCTCGATATCCCGTCGCGCGCGCGCCGTGTTGCCGACTATCTGGCGGGTATGACTGACAATTTTGCCGTGCGCGAACACCGACGATTGTTTGACCATACCCCCGATTTAGCTTAATCGGGGCCAACGAAGTGATTGCGAGGTCGAAAAGCCGTCTGCATCACAACTATCTAATAGAACGAGCCGACTCTGGAATACGCAGTCATAATTCCAGATGACAGCCTGACAGGACGGACCATGAATATCTTCGCAGATTTCGACGCACGTATCAAAAAGACGTTGCAAGATATTGATCTGAAACCGAAAGATGGTGGTGAACTCGATCTTTCGCGCGTTGGTGTCGAACCGCCGCGCGACGCGACCCATGGCGATATCGCGACCAATGCGGCCATGGTTCTTTCCAAGGCTGTTGGCCAGAACCCGCGCGAACTTGCGGTGCGTATCGCCGAAGCCTTGAAGAACGACGACGATGTCGAAACGGTCGATGTCGCCGGTCCGGGCTTCATCAATCTGCGTCTGAAGGCAACTTACTGGCAGCGTGAGCTTGCCGCGATGCTCAATGAAGGCACGGATTTCGGTCGCTCCAAGCTGGGCGCGGGCAACAAGGTCAATGTCGAATATGTTTCGGCCAACCCGACCGGCCCGATGCATGTCGGCCACTGCCGCGGCGCCGTTGTCGGCGACGTGCTGGCCAACCTGCTGAAATTCGCAGGCTATGACGTCGTCAAGGAATATTACATCAACGATGCCGGCTCGCAGATCGACGTGCTCGCAAGCTCCGTGATGCTGCGTTATCGTGAAGCGCTGGGCGAAATCATCGGTGAAATTCCGGCTGGCCTATATCCGGGCGATTATCTCGTGCCGGTGGGGCAGACGCTCGCAAAGGAATATGGCACGAAGCTTCTGGAAATGCCGGAAGCTGAAGCGATGGCTATCGTCAAGGAAACCACCATCAATGCCATGATGGCGATGATCCGCGCCGATCTGGAAGCGCTGAACGTCCACCACGATGTGTTCTATTCCGAACGTCAGCTGCATGCCGACCATGCCCGTGCGATTCGCAATGCAATCAACGATCTGACGCTGAAGGGCCATGTCTATAAGGGCAAGATTCCGCCCCCGAAGGGCCAGCTGCCGGAAGATTGGGAAGATCGCGAACAGACCCTGTTCCGCTCGACCGAAGTGGGTGACGATATCGACCGTCCGCTGATGAAGTCTGACGGCACATTCACCTATTTTGCGGCCGACGTTGCCTATTTCAAGGACAAATACGACCGCGGCTTCAACGAGATGATTTACGTGCTGGGCGCCGATCATGGCGGCTATGTGAAGCGTCTTGAAGCCGTTGCGCGTGGCGTTTCCGATGGCAAGGCCAAGCTTACCGTACTGCTCTGCCAGCTGGTAAAGCTCTTCCGCGACGGCGAGCCGGTGCGCATGTCGAAGCGCTCGGGTGAATTCATCACCTTGCGTGATGTGGTCGACGAAGTGGGCCGCGATCCGGTGCGTTTCATGATGCTTTACCGGAAAAACGACGCGCCGCTCGATTTCGATTTTGCGAAAGTCACCGAACAGTCCAAGGACAATCCGGTGTTCTACGTGCAGTATGCTTCTGCGCGCTCGCACTCGGTTTTCCGTCAGGCTGCCGACCAGCTGGGCCTTGCCGATCTGGATCGTGTTGCCATGGCCGCACAGTTCGACAAGCTGACCGACGAGAGCGAAATTGCACTGGTTCGCAAGCTTGCAGAATATCCGCGTCTGATCGAAGCAGCGGCGATCCATCAGGAGCCGCATCGTCTTGCTTTTTACCTGTTTGACCTTGCCAGCGCGTTCCATTCGCAATGGAATAAGGGCACAGAGAACCCGGACTTACGTTTTATTAAGGTTAACGATCCAGACTTGTCACTAGCCAGGCTAGGGCTGGTACAGGTTGTTTCCGATGTTCTGACGTCCGGATTGACGATCATCGGGGCTGACGCCCCGACGGAAATGCGCTAGGATTGATCGACTGACCGGGAGCTCGTTAAGTCAAACGAAGCTCTTGAATGCGGTAGATCAAGTCTAAAAAGAGAAGACCGGGATGAACTGAAGGTGTTGGTTTATCCCGTTCTGGTCTTTAGGCGTAGGAAACTACCGTCAACTTTTGCCCACATTGCCTCGCTAATAAGCAATGTAAAGTGACGTCTTGCGGCGTCCAGGGTTTGAGTTAGGAACACACCATGACGGACAGCAGTGCAAATCCCCGTAATTACGGCGAGCGTCCGCTGCACGAAGACGATCCGCTGATGGAACTGTCGCGAATCGTGGACTTTGGCACGCCTCAAGGTGATCATTCCGCTTGGAACGAGCGCCAATCTCATGACCGGCCCGAGCCAGACTTCGATCCGGCGCTTGACCTTGAACGCGAGCTTCTCGGCGATTTCGACGATTACGCGCAGCCGGCAAGTCACAACCAGCCCGTGGAACCTGAGCCGGAAGCCGCTCAGGATCAGCGCTATAGCGAACAGTATTATCGTGGCGCGGAACCGCTGGTGCATGAAGAAGATCTTGCTTCCGCGCTGGAAGAAGAACTCGATCTGCATCTGGACAATGGAACATCCGTTCCGGCGCCCGAGCTGGGCGACTTCGAAGACGTCGAGCGCACTGAACCTGTTCAGCAGTTCGATTATGCCGACTATTCGAGCGCCCGCGATTCGTTTGGCGATCCTTATGCGGCGGCGCAAAGCTCGGCCTATGATAATCGCGAATCGCTGGATGATGCGCAGGGAGTTCATGCAGCCGACCATGGCGCATATGATCCGACGATCTATCAGCCGGCTATTGAACCCCACGAAGAATCCTATCTGACGCAGACCGCGCAAAGCCGTGACTGGGATGTACAGGCCGTTGAGCCTGCCACGCCGTCCTATGGCGCTGAGTCTGCGCATCAGTCCATGTCGCTTGAGGACGAGCTGGAAAATCTGCTTTTCGGCGACGAGCCGCAGCCAGCCTCCGCGAACGACAGCGCCTATGGCTATCAGCAAGAGCCAGTATCCTATGCTCCGCAGGCCGCTGCATATGAACCCGAACAGGCTGTGTCCTATGCGGCTGCATCGGACCATGCCTATGCGGCAGAGGAAGAGGCTGAGCCTGCATTTGACGATTTCCAGCTGGATGAACTGCATCTGGACGAGCAGGCTTTTGAACAGCCGCATCAGCCGGTAGCCGCCGCACCTGCGGAGGAAGCGGTCGCCCGCACGGAGCCGTCTGGTTATCCCTATTACACCCGTGGCAATTTTGCTTCGGGCGTTGCCGCACAAATGCCGACGGTAACCGCGCATGCGGGTGAGGCGGAAGCGCCTTACGCTGCTTCCAACGCCTTCGCCACTCCGGAGCAGGCTTCTAACGAAGTCGCAGCGCAGGACGATGACTTTTCGTTCGACAATGATTTCTCCTTCGATACCGCAGCATTCTCCGCAACGACTGCAGCGGAAGGCACTGACGACGATCTGTCGGATCTCGATGAACTGAGCCTGAGCGACGACGATTTCGGTTTCGAGCCTTCCGGTGATTACTCCGAATCGGAAGTGCTGAAGCCGACCGACGAAGAATTGCTTGGTGGCGATGATTTCTTCAACGAAGACGATCTCGACCTGCATGACGATAACGGCGCGACCGCAGCCGCGCCTGCCTATGCCCACGCGGTGCTTTCGGATGAGGATTATCGTCCGACGACATCGATGCCGCATTTTGCCAGCGCACAGCAGGCCGCCAGTGCACCCGCACCGGACGTCGAAACGCTGAGCGTTGCCGAGAACAAGGTTGAACAGACCCATTCCCTCGATCTGCCGGAAGTCAATTACGGTGAAGAGGAAACTGCTGCCGGTCTTGGCGATCTCGAAGCTGAATTTGCCGAGGTCTTCAACACGGTTGGCGTTGATGAGCTGAACACACCTACCGAAGCGCAGAGCGAAGCCGACAAGGCATTTGAGGATATTTTCCGCGAAAGCGCATCCAGCTATCTGCCGAATGCCGGTGTTGCTGCAGGTGCCACGGCAGCAGGCCTTGGTGCCGCCGTTGCCGCCGCTGCAAGCTCATATGGCCGCTCGCAGCCGCGCCAGACTGGCGAATATAACGCAGGCGAGCAGGCTGGCAGCGAAGACGACTTCTACAATCATTGGGCAGCCCAGGGCGCGCAGACCGTCGAAGGCGGTGACTATGGCGCGCGTGCTGCCATGCAGCCCGAAGACGATCTCGGCAAAGCATCGGAAGCCTATCGCAATCGCCCGGTTCGCGGTCGTCGCGGCCTAATTCTGGCAAGTGTTGCCGGTGCTGCCGTATTGCTCGGCGGTATCGGATATCACTTCATGGGCGGCAGTTCGCAGGAGCCGGTCGTCATCCATGCCGACAATCAGCCAATCAAGATGCAGCCGGAAAACCCCGGCGGCGCGACGGTGCCGAATCAGGACAAGGCGGTCTATGATCGCGTTGCCGGCACATTGCCGAACAATCCGGAACAAAAGTCGCTGATTAACTCGGGTGAAGAGCCAGTCGATATTTCCGGCACCGACGATAATGAAGCCATGACCGATACGCCGGATTCGTCGGCTGAAAACGGTCAGGCCAATGCGGGTGCACCAAATGGACAAAACGCGCAGGAAAATGCGCCTTTGATCCAGCCGCGCGAAGTTGAAACCATGATCGTTCGCCCGGATGGCACGATCATGCAGCCGGAACGCGCTCCAGAACCGGCAGCACAGCAGACGGCCAACAACGGTGCGCAGCCTTCGGCACAGCCATCCGTTCCGGCTGGTGGTGACGAGATCGCGGCAATCGCTTCGGGCAGTGCCTTGCCGGAACCTTCCGCAAACGCACCGCAGGCCCAGCAGCCAGCCGCACAGGCACCGGTCGCTCAGGCGCCGGCTGCCGAAACACCACGCCTCCCGGCGCGTGCTCCGGTTGTCCCGTCGCGTCCAGCTGAACAGCCGGTCAATATCGTTGGCAATGTTCCGCAGCGCACCCAGACGCAAGCGCCTGCTGCTGCCGCTCCGGTTGCTAATCAGCAGGTTGCATCGGCTGCCGGTGGCGCTGCAGGTGCTGGTGGATATTTCATCCAGATCGCATCCCAGCCTTCCGCTGAACTGGCACAGAAGTCCTATGCCAACATGGCGCAGAAATACGCCAATGTGATCGGTGGTCGCAGCGTTGATATCAAGCGCGCCGACATTCCGGGCAAGGGCACTTACTACCGTGTCCGCGTTCAGGCTGGTTCGCGTGACGATGCCAACGCGCTTTGCGGTCGCTTGAAGTCGGCTGGCGGCAGCTGTCTCGTGACGCGCTAAGCCACGGTAACCAATGAGAACAGGGCGGCATGAGCCGCCCTTTTCATATGCACTATCGAGTGCATGGAATTTTAGTTAGAACAACTATCTAAGTTGCGGAAAAGACGAGGGATATTCGCATGAAACAGTGCAAGGCATGGATTGCCGGTGTGTCGGGTACGAAGCTTACGCCGGATGAGGTTGCCTTTTTCCGCGATGAGAGGCCGTGGGGCTTCATTCTGTTCGCCCGCAATGTCGAAAGTCTTGAACAGGTTGCCGAGCTGACCGCGCATATGCGCGATGTGACGGGCCGCGATCAGACGCCGGTTTTCATCGACCAGGAAGGCGGGCGCGTGCAACGCCTGCGTCCACCGCTGGTGCCGAATTATCCATCCGCTGGAGAGATTGGCGCGATCTTTGCGCGCGACCGTGAAGCGGGTTTGCGCGCCGCTTGGCTGCATGCGCGTCTGCATGCCTTCGATTTGTTGAAGGTTGGCGTGACTTCCGACTGCTTGCCGGTTCTCGATGTGCCCGTCGAGGGCGCGCATGATGTGATTGGCGCGCGCGCTTATTCCAAAAATCCGCATGCGGTGGCCGAGATGGGCCGCGCCGCTGCCGAGGGCCTGCTGGCTGGCGGCGTCTTGCCTGTGATGAAACACATGCCGGGCCATGGCCGTGCCTTCGCGGATACGCATAAGGAACTGGCCCGTGTGAACGCCCCGCTGAGCGAATTGCTGGCGCATGATTTCGTGCCGTTCAAGGCGCTGAATGACCTGCCTATGGCCATGACGGCGCATGTCGTGTTCGATGCGCTCGACCCAAAGCGTCCATCCACTTTGTCACCGACCGTGATCAACACGATCATTCGCGAAGTGATTCAGTTCGACGGTCTGATCATGAGCGACGATATTTCGATGAAGGCGCTTTCGGGTGAACTGGGCGAGATTGCCGAGGGCATCATCGGTGCAGGCTGCGATATCGTTCTTTATTGTGCAGGCGTGATGGAAGAACTGGTGCAGGTTGCCGCTCGCGTGCCGGTGCTCGAAGGCAAATCGAAGCGGCGCGCCGATCTGGCCGAAGTCTATGCAGGCGATCCTGACCTTTCGGATGAGGACGAACTGCGCGCCGAATTCAATGGCATGTTCGAAGCGATAGCGTAATCGTTAAAACTTGGTAAACTAGAGTTATGCGTTGCCCGGCATGGCCGGGCCGCGTGAGTGACGACTGCGCATCGAGAGGCTAAGCGGCTTGGCGGCATCAGGAACCAACACAGACGGAAAAGACGGTACGCTGGTGCCGATGGATTCGCTGTGGCAAAGCGATGCCGAACGGGCTTTAAGCGAACCGTCATTGCTGATTGACGTGCAGGGCTTTGAAGGCCCGCTCGATCTTCTTCTGCATCTGGCGCGCAACCAGCGTGTCGATCTGGCGCGCATTTCCGTTCTGGCGCTAGCTGAGCAATATCTCGAATTTGTCGAGCGAGCCCGGGCAGTCCGGCTTGAGCTTGCCGCCGATTATCTGGTTATGGCGGCGTGGCTCGCTTATCTCAAATCCAAGCTGCTTATTCCCAAGCAGCAGGGTGACGATGGCGAGACCGGCGAGGAGCTTGCGGCATCCCTGCAATTCCGCCTGAAAAGGCTGGAAGCAATGCGTGATGCCGCTGCCGCTCTGGTCAACCGCAATCGGCTGGGGCGCGATGTCTTCGCACGCGGTATGCCGGAAGTGGTGATGGTGGATCGTGCCAGCCAGTTCTCCGCGACGCTATACGATCTGCTGACGGCTTATGCCTCGCAGCGCCAGCGGCAGGCTGTGTCTCATGTCCAGATTACCAGACGTGCTGTTTGGTCTTTGAAGGAGGCGCGGGTCGCATTGGTGCGTCTGATGGGCGGCGATATCGAAGACTGGTTTTCGCTTGATCGTTTTCTGATCGACTATGCGCTGTCGCCGCAGGAGAGGGCGTCGGCGCTGGCAAGCTCCTTTGCCGCCAGTCTGGAACTGGTGCGTGAGGGCAAGCTGGAAGTTCGCCAGAATGCGCCCTTCGAACCAATTTATATGCGGGCCAAGCCCGGTTTAAGCGAATTTGACGAGGACGAGGATGTCTGAGGCTGAACGCCAGCTGGCGGAATTCGAAATGGATGATGAATTTGAGGAAGCACAGCTTCCGGCACGTGGACTGACTGATCTGGCCCGCATTGTCGAAGCGATCATTTTTGCTTCTGCCGAACCGGTGTCGGAGCGGGCGCTTCAGGAGCGCTTGCCGCCAAATGCCGAGCTTGCCCCGATTTTGCAGCATCTCCAGAAGGTCTATGAGTCGCGCGGCGTGCATCTTGTGCAGGTTGGTGCGGCCTGGGCGTTCCGCACCGCGCCGGATCTGGCCTTCCTGATGAGCCGCGAGGCGGTGCAGCAGCGCAAGCTGTCGCGCGCCGCAATGGAAGTACTGGCGATCATTGCCTATCACCAGCCAGTCACCCGCGCTGAACTGGAAGATATTCGTGGCGTCGAAACGTCGAAAGGCACGCTGGACGTGCTGATGGAAACGGGCTGGATCAAGCTGCGCGGACGTCGCCGCACACCGGGCCGTCCGGTGACATACGGCACGACGGAATCGTTTCTCGACCATTTCGGACTGCCGGAAATCCGCGATCTTCCTGGGCTGGAAGAGTTGCGCGGGGCAGGGCTTCTGTCTGCCCGTATGCCTTCGAGCTTTGCTGTTCCGGTACCGAATATCGACCCGGATGAACTGACGGATGAGGAAGAGCCGCTCGAGGATATCGATCTCGAAGATCTTGGTTTGCTTGCCCCCAAGGGGTAGGTCAGCGTCTGACTTCCTTATGATCCACAAGCGCTGCACATAAAGAGGACACATGCGACGAATAAAATCGTCACATCTGCCTTCACAGCTATACTTCCGTTTGAAAGATTGCTTGAAAGCGCTTAAATCACTATCGACATTGCAGGAACAGGCTGCGTTTAAGCGGCGATGAGAGGAATGAAATGGGTAGCTTTTCCATCTGGCACTGGCTGATCGTTCTAGCGGTTGTGCTGCTTCTTTTTGGCCGCGGCAAGATTCCCGAGCTGATGGGCGACGTTGCCAAGGGCATCAAAAACTTCAAGCAGGGCATGAACGACGAAGACGCCGCCAAGGATGCCCGGGACGATGGTCGCACGATCGACGCCAAGGCGGAAGAAACCGTCAACGACGTCAAGAAAACCACCAAGTCCTGATCTATCGGATCAAGAATGCTGCGTGTCGGAATAGATACGCAGCATGTTTGTCATCTGTAATAGTGCGGTTTTCCGCCGAAAGACGGGACGCGCGCGCAGTGCGCGGGGTATAAAATGCTCGATGTCGGTTGGTCTGAAATACTGGTCATTGCGATCGTGATGATCGTTGTTGTAGGCCCCAAAGATTTGCCGAAGATGCTTAGAGCCTTCGGTAAGGCGACCGCACGTATGCGCGCGACAGCCAATGAGTTTCGCAACCAGTTCAACGAAGCCTTGAAAGAGGCTGAGCTGGAAGACGTCAAGAACATCATCGACGAAACGCGCAAGCTTGATCCGCGCTCCAAGCTGACGCAGGTTTTCGATCCGATTCGCAGTGCAGGCGAAGACCTGAAATCGAGCATCAAATCCTCGACCTCAATGTCTCCGGCGACACCGGATACGGTAGCGGAAGTGACTACGCCGGTCGATGCGAGCGGAGCACCCGTTCCTGTGGCAGCGCCTGCGAAGGCAGAAGCTGTCGCGGAAAAGCCTGCAAAGGCGCCGCGCGCTCCACGCAAGACGACTGCAAAAGCAGCGCCTAAAGCCGCTTTGGCAAAAACTGAACCGGCCGCGCCGAAGGCTGCAAAGGCCAAAGCTGCGCCAGCAAAGCCAGCGGCTTCCAAGCCTGCTGTCGCGAAAACGGCTGCTCCCAAATCGACTGCAGCAAAACCTGCACCGAAAAAAGCTGCACCGGTCAAAACAGCGGAAGCCGTCAAGCCGGTTGCCGATAAGGCGATTGCTCCTGCCAAAAAGACCACCAAGAAGACAGGAACCAAAGCGTGACCCGTGA
The DNA here is from genome assembly GCF_029909865.1 of Ochrobactrum sp. 19YEA23. Taxonomy (NCBI): domain Bacteria; kingdom Pseudomonadati; phylum Pseudomonadota; class Alphaproteobacteria; order Hyphomicrobiales; family Brucellaceae; genus Ochrobactrum; species Ochrobactrum sp. 19YEA23. The sequence continues at coordinate 1,358,668 of NZ_JASAMQ010000001.1, forward strand.
CGAGGATGAAATCGAGCAGAGCGCAGCGCCCTTGCTTGAACACCTGATCGAACTGCGCCGCCGCCTCATCTGGGCAATCCTGGCATTTTTCGTGGCTTTCGCAGTCTGCTTCGCATTCGCAAAGCACCTCTTTAATTTGCTTGTCGTGCCCTATCAGTGGGCGATCGACTGGGCAGGCATGGATCGGTCCAAGGCGGAGCTGATCTATACCGCCCCGCAGGAGTTTTTCTTCACGCAGGTGAAGGTGGCGATGTTCGGCGGTATCGTACTCGCTTTCCCGATCATCGCGGCGCAGATCTACAAATTTGTCGCGCCGGGGCTCTATAAGCATGAACGCATGGCGTTCCTGCCGTTCCTCATTGCATCGCCGATACTGTTTCTGCTGGGCGGCGCGCTCGTCTATTTCTTCTTCACCCCGATGGTGATGTGGTTCTTCCTGGCCATGCAGCAGACGGGTGGCGCTGGCGAAGTGCAGATTTCGCTTTTGCCGAAGGTTTCGGAATATCTGAGCCTCATCATGACGCTCATTTTCGCTTTCGGTCTGGTTTTCCAGTTGCCGGTCATCACAAGCCTCATGGCGCGTGTTGGTCTCGTGACTTCGGCGGGCCTTAAGGAAAAGCGTAAATATGCGATTGTGATCGCCTTCATCGTGGCCGCCGTTCTGACGCCGCCCGATCCGGCGAGCCAGATCGGTCTTGCCTTGCCGACGATCCTTCTCTACGAGATTTCCATTATCGTGGCTCGTATGATCGAGAAGAAGCGCGACGAAGCAGAGAACGCAAAAGAAGCTGAAAACGACGCTTCTTCCTCCTGATCGTAGACTACGATTTCCGCTGGCCGCAGTCTTTGCGGCCCGCTTCTGTTCAATTTCACGAAACGGCTTTTCCCATGCTCGACATCAAATGGATTCGCGAAAACCCTGAAGACCTCGACAAGGCGCTTGCAAAGCGCGGGGCAGGGCCGCTCTCGTCCGAATTGATCGCGCTCGACGAAAAGCGTCGCGAAAATGTCGGTAAGGTTCAGGCCGCACAGGAGCGCCGCAATGCCGCTTCGAAGGAAATCGGCAAAGCGATGGCTGAAAAAGATGCCGCCACTGCCGACAAGCTGAAAGCGGAAGTCAGCGAACTCAAGAATTTTCTTGCTGAGGCGGAGGAAGAAGAGCGCCGTCTGGTCAAGGAATTGAACGACGCGCTGTCAACGATCCCGAATGTTCCGCTTGGCGATGTGCCGCTTGGCAAGGACGAGGCCGACAATGTCGAGGTTCGTCGTGTTGGTAATCAGCGCAATTTCTCTTTCCAGCCGAAAGAGCATTATGAGCTGGGCGAAGCGCTTGGTCTGATGGATTTCGAGCGTGCGGCGAAAATCGCCGGTGCGCGCTTCACGATCCTGAAGGGCGGTCTGGCGCGTCTGGAACGTGCGCTCGGCCAGTTCATGCTCGATCTGCATACGACCCAGCATGGCTATACCGAAACCATGCCGCCGCTGATGGTGCGCGACGAGGCTGTTTATGGCACCGGCCAATTGCCGAAATTTTCGGAAGACCTTTTCCGCACCACCGATGGTCGTTGGCTGATTCCGACGGCGGAAGTGCCACTGACGAATCTGGTTGCGGACGAAATCGTTGATGTGAAGACCCTGCCGCAGCGCTACACCGCGCTGACGCCTTGCTTCCGTTCGGAAGCGGGTTCTGCCGGTCGCGATACGCGCGGCATGCTGCGCCAGCACCAGTTCCTGAAAGTGGAAATGGTATCGATCACCGATGCAGAAAGCTCGGTTGCCGAACATGAGCGCATGACGGCTTGCGCCGAAGAAGTGCTGAAGCGTCTTGAGCTGCCGTTCCGTACCGTTGTGCTGTGCACCGGCGATATGGGCTTCGGCGCGCAGAAGACCTACGACATCGAAGTCTGGCTGCCGGGTCAGAAGACCTATCGCGAAATCTCCAGCTGTTCGGTCTGCGGTGATTTCCAGGGCCGCCGCATGAACTCGCGCTATCGTCCGGAAGGCGAGAAGTCGACGCGCTTCGTTCACACCCTCAACGGGTCTGGCGTTGCAGTCGGTCGCGCGCTCATCGCCGTCATGGAAAACTACCAGCAGGAAGATGGCAGCATTCATATTCCTGAAGTATTGCAGCCATACATGGGCGGCCTCACGCGCATTGAAAAAGCTGCGTGATTCAGGATTTCAATAATTAGGACAGGAGTGAAGACGTGCGAATTTTGCTGACGAACGATGATGGTATCCACGCTGAAGGCCTCGCAGTTCTGGAGCGAATCGCACGACAGCTCTCGGACGATGTCTGGGTTGTTGCGCCGGAAACCGACCAAAGCGGTCTTGCGCATTCGCTGACCCTGTCGGAGCCGCTGCGTCTGCGCCAGATCGATGACACCCATTTCGCACTGCGCGGTACGCCGACCGATTGTGTCATCATGGGTGTCCGTCACGTTCTCCCTGGCGCGCCTGATCTCATCCTGTCCGGTGTAAACTCCGGTGCGAATATCGCAGACGACGTGACCTATTCCGGCACCGTGGCCGGTGCAATGGAAGGCACGCTGCTCGGCATCCGCTCCATCGCTCTGTCGCAGGAATATGATTACGAAGGCGACCGCCGGATCGTTCCGTGGGAAACGGCTGAAACCCATGCACCGGACCTTATCCGTAAACTGGTCGATGCCGGTTGGCCGGAAGGCGTTTTGCTGAACCTCAATTTCCCGAATTGTGGTGCTGATGAAGTGCAGGGCACCCGCGTGACGGCACAGGGCAAGCTCAGCCATGATGCGCGTCTCGATGAGCGCCGCGACGGTCGCGGCTTCCCGTATTTCTGGCTGCGTTTCGGTCGCGGCAAGGCTCCGGTCGCGGATGACAGTGATCTGGCAGCTATCCGTTCGGATTGCATTTCGGTGACACCGTTGCACCTCGATCTCACCGCGCATAAGGTTCGTGCAGAACTGAGCACAGCGCTTGGTCTTGAAGCTTGAAGCGGGGGAAAGCATGAGGCAGGCAACGTCTGAGCGGCCAAGGCTTTCGGACCGGGAAGGATTTGCATCCTTCGTCTTGCGCATGCGCGCGCGCGGCATTGATGATCCGCGCCTCTTTGCAGCCATTGAAGCAACGCCACGCCAGAGCTTTCTTGCTTCGGCGTGGTCACATCTTGCCTATAGCACCCGTACGGCGCCGCTCGATTGCGGTGAATATATCGAAGGCATTGACGATCAGGCGCGTGTGCTGGCTGCACTCAAGCTGGAGCCGGGCCATCGCGTGCTGGAAATCGGCACCGGTTCAGGCTTTACCGCCGCCGTCATGTCGTCGCTATCCGGCCGTGTTACGACGGTGGAACGTTATCGCAAACTTTGCGACCACGCCTTGCAGCAGTTCGTCTCGCTCAAGCGAGAGAACATTATGGTCAAGCATGCCGACGGTCGTCATGGCATGCCGGGCGGGCCGTTCGACCGAATCATTCTCTGGCTGGCTTGCGAAGAAGTGCCGCGCCATTTTGTGGAGCTACTCGCAACGCACGGTGTTCTCATTACGCCGATCGGCCCCGGTGACGGTGAACAGATCATGACGCGTATCTCGAAGGTCGGTAGCCGCTTCGAGCAGGAAAACCTCATGGTTGTCCGCTATCAGCCCTTCATTGAAGGCGTTTCTTCGGTTCTTTAGAGCGCATTCCGAAAAGTGTGAAACGGTTTTCGGATGAGATGTGCGTTAGAATAAATATCTAGAGCGCCGATCTGATTGAATCAGATCGGCGCTCTAAATTGCCATTTTCTAATCTTACCATGCCATCCATTCCGGTTTTCATCGGAAGGGTGGCTGCGCGCCAATGTTCGCTTATGGTGTTTAATTGGTGAATCTTTTTTCAAAGTTGGGTCGTTCTTAACCAGCGAGTAACATTAACGCGCTTTAATCGTCGTACTGAGTTTCGAGTATGGACGAGTTGAACATGCGTTTCCCAATTTTGCAGCATACGTCCGAACGTCTCCTGCGGAATGTCGCAATCGTTCTGATTGCCGGCTTTGGAGCCGGGTGCAGTTCCGATACGATGCGTTTCACCGACGGCATCTTTACCGGTTCGACGTCCAATCAGCGCGTTGCGCAACAGCCCACAGGCGATGTTTATGCGTCCGCCCCAATAGCGCCGGCTCCGCGGGTTTCCAGCGGAACGGTACAGCGTAATTCGCTGCCAGCACCATCTGCCGTTTCTTCCGCCCCGATGGCGGCACCGGTCGCAGCAGCACGTCAGTCGGTTCAGGCTCCTGTCGCAGCAGCCTCGACGCAGATGCAGAATCAGGTTGGTCAGGCCCGCGATATGGCAGCCAATCAGGTCAATGGCGCAGAGACCCGCGTGGCAAGCGCCGCGACAACGACCCACAACACCGTCAACGGTGCCAAGGAAAAGGTTCTGGGTCAGCTTCCGGCTACGCCGGGGCAGGGTGCACCCCGCCCGATGGACAACAACATCGCTGTTGTCCCGGCAGCCCCTTCGGTCAACGGCAAGAAGTCTTCCGCCACGACCGATATGGCTTCGGCAGGCGCGAACACCGCAACACCGCCTGCACCGAAGGGCGGCTATACGGTTCAGAGCGGCGATTCGCTGTTCTCGATCGCACAGAAGCATAACGTCCCGGTTGAAGATCTGAAGCGGGCTAACGGCCTCTCCAACGGCGCAATCCGCGTCGGTCAGACACTGGTGATCCCTGCCGCAGGTGCTGCTGCTGTAACGCAAGTTGCCGCTGTCACGCCGCAGCCAGTAAGCCCGGCCAAGGCCGCAGCTGCTGCAAACGATGCGGACGCCGGAAGTGTGAAGCCTTATACGCCGCCGCAGGCAAGCAACAAGGTGATCGAAGACGCCGAGAAGGATCAGGCCGCAGCGCCTTCCTCCACCGGCATCTCCCAGATGCGCTGGCCGGTTCGCGGTCGCATTCTGGCCAGCTTCGGTCAGCGTGATGGCACTGCAGTCAGCGACGGCATCGACATCATGGTTCCGGAAGGAACGTCGGTTAAGGCCGCTGAAAACGGCGTCGTCATCTATGCTGGTGATGGCCTGAAGGAATTCGGCCAGACGGTTCTGATCCGCCACGATAACGGGCTTGTCACGGTCTACGGCCATAACAGCCAGATACTGGTACAGCGCGGCCAGAAAGTTCGCCGTGGCGAAGATATCGCCAAGTCGGGCATGAGCGGCAACGCGAAGTCGCCGAAGCTGCATTTCGAAGTGCGCAAGAATTCCTCACCGGTCAATCCTTCCAAATATCTGGAAAGCTGATCCGGAAAGGACAAGGCAAACAAAAAGGCGGGCTGATAAGCCCGCCTTTTTGTTGATGCGTGTTTTTTACATGGCCACGCCAAGGCGTCCTGCGAGATCCTGAACATACTGCCACGCCACACGCCCGGAGCGGTTGCCGCGTGTGGTCGACCATTCCAGAGCTTCTGCGTGAAGCTTGACCTTGTCGTAGCTGAGCTTGAAATGAGCCGCATAGCCGTCGACCATGGCGAGATAATCGTCCTGGCTGCATTTGTGGAAGCCGAGCCACAGACCAAAGCGGTCCGACAGCGATACTTTTTCCTCGATGGCTTCAGAAGGGTTGATCGCTGTAGAGCGCTCATTATCAATCATGTCGCGCGGCATGAGATGACGGCGATTCGACGTCGCATAGAAAATCACATTGCCGGGGCGGCCCTCGACGCCGCCTTCAAGCGCTGCCTTCAGCGATTTATATGACGTGTCGTCATGGTCGAAGGAAAGGTCGTCGCAGAACAGGATAAAGCGGTATTCCGTATCCTTGATCATGTTCATCAGGGTCGGGAGGCTGTCGATATCCTCGCGGTGGATTTCGATCAGTTTGAGCGGCTTCTGGGAGGCCAGTTCGGCGTTGACGCTGGCCTGTGCGGCCTTCACCAGCGAGGATTTACCCATGCCGCGAGCGCCCCACAGCAGAACATTGTTTGCCGGATAGCCATTTGCGAAGCGACGGGTATTGTCTACGAGCTGGTCACGCACCAAATCTACGCCACGGATCAGGGAGATATCCACGCGGTTCACCCGCTTCACCGGATCAAGCGTCAGTCGTTCCGGCGCCCAGACAAAACAGTCTGCGGCGTCGAGGTCTGGCGTTTTGGCTTCTGGTGGCGCGATACGTTCGAGCGCGGCGATCAAACGGTCCAGTTTCTGGCTGAGTATGTTTTCGGTCGTCATTTCATGCCCCTAGTGGTCTTATTCCGACATTTGCTTCCCAGTGTTACAATCGGTCCCAGCGAATGTCAGAATCGAAAAGATCACCAGATGCTGTAAGACACGAGTGGTTTTTTCCAGTTTGACGTTTGAACAAGCGTTTGTGACAAACGGAATTCAAAGGTCAGATTCAATCCACTCGTCGTCGGCGAACGGCTTAACATGCCACAGCGGAGGCGAAAAGTGTGCGACCTTGGCGCAGGCGGGGTGATCGTCGGTTGCAATTGGCGCGCCAACCATTGTAATGCCCTTAACAAATTGTCTTCGAGACTTCAGAGGAGTTCCTAATGTTCGTAACACCGGCTTTCGCTCAAGCACCTGGCGGCGGCGCTTTTGGCCCAGACATGCTGATGAGCATTCTGCCGTTCATCCTGATCTTCGTCATCATGTACTTCCTCATCATCCGCCCACAGCGGACCCAGATGAAGAAGCGTCAGGAAATGCTGACCGCAGTTCGCCGTGGCGATACGGTTGTGACCGGCGGGGGCATCGTCGGCAAGGTGCAGAAAGTCGTCGACGACAATGAAGTCGAAGTCGAAATCGCCGAAGGCGTTCGCATCAAGGTTCTGCGCAGCACGCTGATGGATGTGCGCGTCAAGGGCGAACCTGTCGCCGATAATAAGAACAAATAATCTCTTTTTGAGATGAAACGGGCTCCGGTAAGCTTTCACTAACCGGAGCCCGTGCAATATTCGGTCGGCGCGACCTTCATAAGAGCGCTTGACCCAAGGCCGGAGAGCGGTGCGCATTCGCACCCCGGCATGCTCTATCCAAGCTGAAACGGAATTGCTGCTCTATGCTCTATTTTTCACGCTGGAAATCGGCCCTGATCTGGTTGGCGGTACTCGTCAGCTTCGTCATTGCTTCCCCTAATTTTTTCTCGCGTGAAACGCTGGCAAATCTGCCCGGTTTCCTGCCGAAGAAACAGGTCGCACTCGGCCTTGATCTTTCCGGTGGCTCCCGGCTTGTTCTGCAAGTTCAAAATGCGGGCAAGAATGATCTGGAACGCTCCGCCGAAATCATGCGTCAGCGTCTGGAAGAGCTGGGTTACGGTCATCCCGTTGTGGAAACCGAAGCGCGCAACCAGATTCGCGTTGAAGTGCCGGGCCTTTACGATGCGCAGCTTCTGAAAGATATTCTGAGCATTCGCGGCGATCTTTCGTTCCACGCTGTGGATGATTCCGTTTCGCCGGACGACGCCATTCGTGGCACGCCGCCCGCGGATAGTGAAATCGTCTATTCCTATGACGATCCGCCAGTTGGCTATCTCGTCAAGAAACAACCAGTTCTCACCGGCGCAAATATCACCGACGCGAAGGCAACGCTTTCTTCCGATGATAATGAGCCGGTTATCACCTTGACCCTCGACGATGCAGGCCGCAAAGGTCTGGCCGCCCTGACCGCCAATGCGACGGGCAAGAGCTTTGCCATCGTGGTCGATAATCAGGTCGTGTCTGCGCCGGTCATCAGCGAGCCGCTCGACACAAACGAATTGCAGATTTCTGGCGCCTTTGATTTGCAGGCCGCCAATAATATGGCCGTTGTTCTGCGCTCCGGCACATTGCCGCAAGCTGTGACCGTGCTGGAAGAACGCACTATCGCATCAGCGCTTGGCGAGGATTATGCCAGCGCCGCTGTGACGGCTGCACTTCTGGCCGCACTTCTCGTCGGCCTGTTCATGGTGCTGTCCTACGGTATTCTGGGCGTCATCGCGATGGTGGCGCTTGTGGTCAACATCATCATCCTGACTGCGGTCATGTCGCTGATCGGGGCTTCGATCAGTCTGGCGAGCGTTGCAGGTCTGGTGCTGATCATCGGCATGGCGGTCGATGCGAATATCCTGATCTACGAACGCGTGCGTGAAGATCGCCGCAAGGGCTATTCGGTCGTGCAGGCGATGGAATCGGGTTTCTACCGTGCGCTGTCGACCATCGTTGACGCCAATCTGACGACATTGATTGCCGCACTGGTTCTCTTCCTGCTGGGCTCTGGCACGGTGCATGGCTTTGCCCTGACCGTTGCGGTCGGTATCGGCACGACGCTGTTCACCACGCTCACCTTTACCCGTTTGCTGATCGCCCAATGGGTGCGGACGGCGAAGCCGAAGGAAGTGCCGAAGCGCCGTCTCAAGCTTGTGCCGACGGTGACGCATATTCCGTTCATGCGCCTGCAGTTCATTACGCTCGGCATTTCGGTGCTGGCCTGTGCGATCGTGGTGGCGCTGTTTGTGAATATCGGCTTCAACTACGGTATCGACTTCCGTGGTGGTTCGATGGTCGAGCTTCAGGCACGTAGTGGCGACGCCAATCTTGAAGACATTCAGGACCGTCTCTCCGAACTGAATATCGATAGCGCCCGTGTTCTGCCTGCCAAATCGCCGCGCTCTGCGCTTGTGATCATCGGCAGCCAGGAAGTGGGCGACGATGCCGAACAGACGGTTGCTGTGAAGCTGCGCGGTGAGTTCGAACAGGATTATTCGTTCCAGCGTGTCGAGGTGGTCGGCCCGACCGTTTCCGAACAGCTGTCGCGTGCCGGAATTCTGGCCGTTGTCCTGTCGCTGATCGGCATTTTCATCTATGTTTGGGTTCGCTTCCGCTGGCAGCTGGCGCTTGGCGCGGTGCTTTCGACATTGCATGACGTGGTTATTCTTGCGGGCATGTTCATCGTCTTCCGCATGGAATTCAATCTCTGGAGCGTTGCGGCCATTCTGACGATCATCGGCTATTCGCTGAACGATACGGTCGTGATCTATGACCGCGTTCGCGAGAATCTACGCCGCTATAGCAGTGCGCCGCTGCCTGCGATCATTGATGCTTCGATCAACCAGACCCTGTCGCGTACCTTGCTGACGTCCTTTGTCACGTTCCTTGCGCATATTCCGCTTTACGCCTTCGGTGGTGCCGATATCCGCATGTTTGCGCTGGCGCTGAGCGTGGGCATTGTCGTGGCGAGCTATTCGTCGATCTTCATCGCCGCACCGCTGCTGGTTCAGTTCGGACTGAAGCCGCGTGGTCCTGAGCAGGATGAGGAAATGGGCGACGAACTGGCGCAGTCGCTGAATCTGGAAAGCTGAGAATGGCCAAGGGAATAGAAATACGCGAAGCGCATTTTCCGGGGCGCGCCCCGATTGATGCTTACGGCGATGGCGGTTTTCGCTTTGCCGAAATGTCGCATCGCGGTTCGATCCTCTGTCTGCCGTCCGGTATTCACGGCTGGCAGCCTGCAACGCCGCCTGTGCTGTCGCGTGCTGATCTGGAGCTTATTCTGGAGCAGGCTTCGGATATCGAGATTCTGCTGGTTGGGACCGGTATGGATCTGCGGCGTATTCCGGAAGATGTGCGCGCCGTATTGCGGGAACACCGCATTTCGTCCGATCCGATGAGCACAGGTGCTGCCGTGCGGACCTATAATGTGCTCCTCGCGGAAGATCGTGCGGTCGCGGCGGCGCTTATTGCAGTAGAATAACGATCATGAACCAGAATGAGGCACATTGCCTGGCCCTTCTTCGTGAGGCTGACCGGGACCGTTACCTGTCGGTGCTCTATGCGCCGGAGGATAAACGCGGCGGTCTGGCGGCACTTTATGCCTTCAATGCGGAAGTGGCGCGCATTCGCGATCTCGTTCACGAGCCATTGCCGGGCGAAGTGCGTCTGCAATGGTGGCGCGACCTGATCAATGGCGAGGCGAGGGGCAATGCCGAGGCGCATCCCGTTGCCGCTGCTCTGGTCGAAACGATCAACAAGTATGAGCTTCCGCGCACCGCTTTCGACAATTATTGCGAAGCACGCATTTTCGATCTTTATGACGATCCGATGCCGAGCCGTAACGATCTTGAGGGTTATTGCGGTGAAACCGCATCGGCAATCATTCAGTTAGCCGGTTTCATACTGGATCGGGATGCCGCGCAGGCGCATAGCGAAACCGCCGGTCATGCAGGCGTTGCGCAGGCAATAACCGGCCTGCTGCGTCTTCTGCCGACCCATCGCCGTCGCAGCCAGCTTTATGTCCCGGCTGACATGCTGGCTTCGGTAGGTGTGACGCGGGAGGCATTTTTAGGCAGCGACGATCCGTCGGCCTGCGAGCGCGTGGTCAGCGTCATGCTGGCGCTGGCGCGTGAACATCTGGCGATTTTCGATAAGGCGAAGGGGACTTTGCCTAAAAGCCTTGCACCGGCCTTTTTGCCGATGGCCATCGTGCCCGCTTATCTGAAAGCGATTGAACGCCTTGGCGGCAAGGCAGCAGAACGGACAGCCGATATCTCGGCTATCCGCAAGCAGTGGCTGATGTTTCGCGCCAATTTCTGACCGTCAGGCCAGTTGTTCCAGCCATTGGCGGAAATCTGCAAGAGCGCGGGCGGAAAGCGCACGCTTTTTCGCGATGGTCTTTTCCTTACCGCGCAGGCGCTTGCCTTCTTCCTTCGGAACCTCGATCGGCGGAAACAGGCCGAAATTGACATTCATCGGCTGGAACGACCGTTTGCCGGGTTCGGCATCGTCGGCGACGATGTGGCCACCGGTAATGTGGCCGAGCAAAGCGCCAAAGGCAGTTGTCGGCGGTGGCGGCACAGCGGGATTGCCCAGTCGTTCTGCTGCGGTGAAGCGACCGGCAAGAAGGCCGATGGCCGACGATTCGACATAGCCCTCACAACCTGTCACCTGACCGGCAAAGCGCAGCGTCGGACGCGACTTCAGGCGCAATACGCTATCGAGCAGCACGGGCGAATTGAGGTAAGTGTTGCGATGCAAACCGCCGAGGCGCGCGAATTCGGCATTTTCCAGTCCGGGAATCATCTTGAAGATGCCCGTCTGCGAGCCGTATTTCAGCTTCGTCTGGAAACCGACCATGTTGTAGAGCGTGCCAAGCGCATTGTCCTGACGCAGCTGCACAACCGCATAGGCTTTCACCGTCGGGTTATGCGCATTGGTCAGGCCCATCGGCTTCATCGGGCCGTGGCGCAGCGTTTCGGGTCCGCGTTCCGCCATGACTTCGATCGGCAGGCAGCCGTCGAAATAAGGCGTGCCTTCCCATTCCTTGAATTCCGTCTTGTCGCCTTCGACAAGTGCAGCCACGAACGCCTCATACTGCTCCTTGTCCATCGGGCAGTTGATGTAGTCCTTGCCGGTGCCGCCCGGACCGACCTTGTCATAGCGCGACTGGAACCAGCAGACGTCCATATTGATCGAATCGAAATGCACGATGGGTGCAATCGCGTCGAAGAAGGCGAGCGCATCGGCATCCGTTTCCGCAGCAATGGCTTCGGCTAGCGACGGCGCCGTCAGCGGACCGGTGGCAACGATTGTCGTGCCCCATTCTGCTGGCGGCAGGCCAGTAACTTCCTCACGCTGGATGGTGATCAGCGGATGAGCTTCGAGCTTTTCGGTGACGGCTTGCGCAAATCCCTCGCGGTCCACGGCAAGCGCGCCGCCGGCCGGAACCTGATGCGCGTCGGCGCAGGCCATGATGAGTGAACCCGCAAGGCGCATTTCGGCGTGGAGGACACCAACTGCGTTGGTTTCGGCATCGTCGGAGCGGAACGAATTGGAGCAGACGAGTTCTGCCAGCTGCTCGGTCTTGTGCGCATCGGTGCCGCGCACGGGGCGCATTTCATGCAGCACGACAGGAATGCCTGCCTGCGCAATCTGCCAGGCGGCTTCAGAGCCAGCGAGACCGCCGCCAACGACGTGAATGGGGGTGAGATCGGATGTGTTTGTCATGGCCCTTCCCATATCGCCTTTGCGGGCGGCCATCAATGGGCGAGCAGTATCCCAAAAAACAAATGGCATCCGTCGCGGGAGGAGGTGCAACGGATGCCATATGGAAAGACCGGATTGGGAGGAAACCGGTCTCGTTGCCACTAAGCCTGGGAGGAGGATGGCTTGGCGACAAGCCAGGGCTGGTGGGAGGAGGATCCAGTCCTGGTGGTATTCACAACTCGAAACTTCAATCTGAAATTTTCATCGAAAGGCGTTCAGCGTAATGCAATCGTCGCGAACAGCTTCTCGGTCTTCAGCTTGATGCTTAGCGAGCCTTGCTCTGACGAGCGACGTAAGGAATGTCGGCGCGGGAGATGCCGAGATCGTTCAGTTCGCGAGTCGAAAGCTGGTTCAGTTCGCTGACGGTTTCACGGTAACGACGCCAGTTGTTGTAAGAGCGAAACAGGTTCATGGTCTTAATCCTTCAGTGTGCGATGGTATCGCTTGGGTTCAATTCATCTCTTTTGTTGCCCATGATATAAGCTATTGTTTTTGCAAGTTGCAGAGCCGACTTTGCATAGCTGCTCTGCGGATGCTGCAAGACGGTTTAAATCGATTGGACTGTTCCGGCACAAAATTGCCGCAATGCGATTTGATCGCATGGTTTGCTGGTTGCGAAGTTTCTTATATGTTCTCAACCTGTTGCGGTTGTGACCGCCATCTCAGTTCGTTGACCCGGGAGTCATTTTGTCTTTTTCAATCTCAGTGGAGCGCCTGATTGAGCGCTGGCAGCAGGAAGGCCTGATAGATGCGGTTACCGCTTCGCGCCTGAATGCAGATCTTGAAAAGCGAGCCACGGGTTTCAGCCTTGGTGCAGTGCTCGCCACGCTTGGCGGCCTGCTTCTGGGTGCCGCCATCATCATGCTGGTTGCCGCCAATTGGCAGGATATGCCGCGCCTGATGCGGATCGGGCTCGTGCTTGCACTCATCTGGATCGGCTATCTTGGCGGTGCATGGCGACAGGCAAAGGGCGACAGGGTGTTCTCGTCCGCTCTTTATGTCGTCGGTGCTGCATCCTTCGGCGCAGGCATCGCGCTTGTCGGGCAGATGTATCACGTGTCCGGCGATGTTCATTCTGCCGCCGTCTACTGGACCTTAGGTGTGCTTGCATCAGCCTTCCTGCTGCGCGCGCCGGTTCTGGCGGCGTTTGGCGCGGGTGTTGCGTGTTTCTATCTTTCGACATTCGTGTTCGACGGCACACCGGCGGATAGCGCCGATCTCGCCTATCGCTGGATTGGTCCGCTGTTGCTGCTGGTTGGCGTCGGTGCTGCGCTTTTCACGCGCTCGCGTCATGCGGCTCATCTCTGGGCGCTGTTCGCGATTGGCTGGGCCTTGCTGGTCTATGCCAAGAATGAAAACGATGTGGTCCTGTGCCTGATGATCGCAGTCGGCATCGCATTCATGCTGGCGGACGCTTTTGCGCATGACACGATGGAACGCCTCACACGCTTCGCGCAGCCGCTGGCTTCCTATGGTCTGATGCTGGCGCTGCTCTCGCTCGGCATTCTGCAGCTCAATCATATGTTCTCGTCTTCGGGCGGCTCTGCCTCCCTCGATCAGGACGTTCTTTATAGTATGCTGATCCTCGGCCTATCGATTGGCGCCATTGCATTGTGCGGTCGCGACAATGGCGGATTGCGCTCCATTGCCTATGCGGCGTTTTCATTTCAGGTGCTTTATCTGGCATTCACGACCGTGGGCACGATGATCGGCACGTCGGGATTCTTCCTGACGGCAGGTGTTCTTGTGCTGCTTCTGGCGGCCTTCGTCCGCCGGATGGAACGACGGTTCGGTAAAAAGCGCGAAGCGGGGAGCCAGTCATGACCAGAAAGTGGCTTTATATAGGTGCTGCCGTTTCCGCTTTGCTGCAAAGCGGCATTCTTTATGCGGGGATTGAACAGCGCGCATCCATATTGCGCTCAGGCCATGAAATCGTATTGCAGACCGAGCCTGTCGATCCGCGCGATCTGATGCGCGGCGATTACGTTATCCTTGGCTACGGGATTTCCAGTGTCATGGGCAAGGACGTGCAGGGCAAACCTTCGGGCGAGGCGCGAACTGTCTATGTCGCCGTGAAGCCGGATGCGGAAAAGCTGTGGCATTTCTCGCGGGCGGCGCTCAGCCCGTTCACCGACCTCGCGCCGGATGAGGTGCAGATTCGCGGCCAGTCCACCTATCGGGTCACAGACGATCCGGATCAGACCATCCGCCTCAATTTCGGCATTGAACGCTATTATGTTCCTGAGGGGCAGGGTCGCGATATCGAAATCGGGCAACGTGAAAGCCGGATTTCTGTTGTCGTTGCTGTCGATGATAGCGGCACCGCAGTCATCAAGGCTTTGCGGGACGAGGGGCGGCAACTCTATGAAGAACCGCTCTATTGATCCGGTTTTCCGGCGGTTTCGGCAATCTTATACTGCCGCATCAAGCTGAAGTTTTTCTCAGGCTTGGCATGTGGGGAATGATCGCTATATAGAGGGGCAGAGTGCCGGAAGTGTTTCGTCGTGCCAAACCCGGAAAATCTATACCGGGAAGGCGGCTTTTTTCCTTTGAACCGGGAAAATTGGATGATATAGAGACGCGCGCTTTCGAGGGCAGTTCAAGATCTGAGACGAATTTGGTGCGTTCTAAAGAATGCGCTTCGGTTCAGAAGCGGATATGGCGAAATTGGTAGACGCACCAGATTTAGGTTCTGGCGGGAGACCGTGGGGGTTCGAGTCCCTCTATCCGCACCAACTGCCTATAAGGCCAAAGAATTTCTCTCCCGCGTCTAGAGGCCCAGCGTCTAGAGCAAGGTGCCGGAAACGGCGGGATAATGACAAGAAGTGAAGGTTTGAACATGCAGGTTACCGAAACGCTCAATGAAGGGCTGAAGCGCGAGATTAAAGTCGTGGTTCCGGCCGGAGATCTCGAAGCCAAGCTCGCTGAGCGGCTCGATACCGCGCGCGGCCGCGCCAAGATCAATGGTTTCCGTCCGGGCAAGGTGCCTGCCGGTCACCTGCGCAAGATGTATGGCCGTTCGTTCATGGCCGAGATCGTCAATGAAATCCTGAGCGATTCGTCGCGTTCGGTTCTCGCAGACCGTAACGAAAAGTCGGCTACCCAGCCTGAAGTCATCATGTCGGAAGACGAAAAAGAGGCCGAAAAGGTTCTCGACGGCAAAGCCGATTTCGTTTTCTCGCTGAACTACGAAGTTCTGCCGGCTATCGACGTCAAGGATTTCTCCAAGATCGCCGTGACCCGTGAAGTCGTCGAAATCTCGGAAGAAGAAGTTGACGAACAGGTCAAGCGCATCGCTTCCTCGACCCGCACCTTCGAAACCAAGAAGGGCAAGGCCGAAAACGAAGATCGCGTCACGATCGACTATCTCGGCAAGCTCGACGGCGAGCCGTTCGACGGCGGTGCAGACAACGACGCACAGCTGGTTCTCGGTTCGGGCCAGTTCATTCCGGGCTTTGAAGAGCAGCTCGTTGGCGTCAAGGCTGGCGACGAAAAGGTCATCAATGTGACCTTCCCGGCCGAATATGGCGCAGCGCACCTCGCCGGTAAGGAAGCTACCTTCGACATCAAGGTCAAGGAAGTTGCCAAGCCGAACGAACTGGAACTCAACGACGAAACCGCTACGAAGCTCGGCATCGAGTCGCTTGAGCGTCTGCGTCAGGTTGTTCGCGAACAGATCGAAAGCCAGTATGGCCAGATCACCCGTCAGAAGGTAAAGCGTCAGATTCTCGACGCTCTGGATGGCGATTATCAGTTCGAAACCCCGCAGAAGCTGGTCGACGCTGAATTCAACAACATCTGGCAGCAGATCAACTTCGACCTGCAGCAGGCTGGCCGTACCTTCGAAGACGAAGAAACCACTGAAGAAGCTGCTCGCGAAGAATATCGCAAGCTCGCAGAACGCCGCGTGCGTCTCGGCCTCGTTCTCTCCGAAATCGGTGAGAAGGCTGGCGTTGAAGTTTCTGAAGAAGAACTGCAGCGCGCTGTTTACGACCAGGTTCGCCGTTATCCGGGCCAGGAAAAGGAAATCTACGACTTCCTGCGCAAGACGCCGGATGCCGTTGCTAACCTCCGCGCCCCGATCTTCGAAGAAAAGGTCGTTGACCATCTGCTCGCCAACATCAACGTGACCGACAAGAAGGTCTCGAAGGAAGAGCTGACGGCTGAAGACGAAGACGGTTTGGAAGCAAAGCCTGCAAAGAAGGCTGCGCCGAAGAAGAAGGCCGCTCCGAAGAAGAAGGCCGACGAAGACAAGTCGGAAGAGGCTTAATCTTCTCTGTCTAGAGCATTTCCAGCAAAAGTGCGTAGCGGTTTTGCGTAGGATAATGCTTAACAATAAATAGATAGAGCGGTTCCACGATTCCATATTAAACGGAACCGCTCTAGCGAATTTGGAACTGGCCGCGCATTGCGCGGCCTTTTCCGTTTCAACCCACGGATAAACGGCTGAAAAGCTTGCATCCATGGGGGCTTTGCTCTAGCCAGTAATCAATCCGTTTTTAGCTCAATCAGAATATTTGCGAGCCAGCATGTCCCTTATTGATACGCGCATACCGGAACCGAAACGCTTCATCTCCGGCGCCACTGGCGATTGGGAAGTTGTCATCGGCATGGAAGTCCATGCGCAGGTCACGTCCGAGTCGAAGCTGTTCTCGGGCGCTTCCACTTCGTTCGGCGCCGATCCGAACGCCAATGTGTCTCTGGTGGATGCCGCCATGCCGGGCATGCTGCCGGTCATCAATCTGGAATGCGTCAAGCAGGCTGTCCGCACAGGCATTGGCCTCAATGCCCAGATCAATCTGAAGTCGGTTTTCGATCGCAAGAACTACTTCTATCCCGATCTGCCACAGGGCTATCAGATTTCGCAGTTCAAGCAGCCGATTGTCGGCGAGGGCAAGATCATGATTTCGGTCGGCCCCGACAATAAGGGCCAGTTCGAAGATGTGGAGATCGGCATTGAGCGTCTGCATCTGGAACAGGACGCGGGCAAGTCGATGCATGATCAGCATCCGACCATGTCCTATGTCGACCTGAACCGTTCTGGCGTGGCGCTGATGGAAATCGTCTCCAAGCCGGATCTGCGTTCGTCGGATGAGGCGCGCGCCTACCTCACCAAGCTGCGCACGATTGTTCGCTATCTTGGCACTTGCGACGGCAATATGGACGAAGGCTCCATGCGCGCCGACGTCAATGTTTCCGTGCGTCGTCCGGGTGGTGAATTCGGCACGCGTTGCGAAATCAAGAACGTCAATTCGATCCGCTTCGTCGGTCAGTCCATCGAATATGAAGCACGCCGCCAGATTGCCATTCTGGAAGATGGCGGTTCCATCGATCAGGAAACGCGCCTGTTCGATCCTGTGAAGGGCGAAACGCGTTCGATGCGCTCCAAGGAAGAAGCGCATGATTACCGCTATTTCCCGGATCCTGATCTGCTGCCGCTCGAATTCGATCAGGCATTTGTGGATGCACTGGCTGCTGACCTGCCGGAACTGCCGGATGAGAAGAAGCAGCGTCTGGTCGAAAAGCAGGGCATTTCGATCTACGACGCCTCTATTCTGGTCACGGAAAAGGCGATTGCCGACTATTACGAATCTGTCGCTGCCGGTCGTGACGGCAAGGCTGCGGCCAACTGGGTGATCAATGATCTGCTCGGCGCGCTCAACAAGGCGGGCAAGAGCATCGAGGATTCTCCGGTCAGCCCTGAACAGCTCGGTGCGGTCATCGATCTCATCAAGGATGGCACGATTTCCGGCAAGATCGCCAAGGACCTGTTCGAAATCGTCTGGAACGAAGGCGGAGACCCGAAGACGCTCGTTGAAGAACGCGGCATGAAGCAGGTCACTGACACCGGCGCCATCGAAAAGGCTGTCTATGACATCATTGCCGCCAACCCGGAAAAGGTCGAACAGGCCAAGGCCAAGCCGACGCTGGCTGGCTGGTTCGTCGGTCAGGTCATGAGGGCCACGGGCGGCAAGGCCAACCCGCAGGCCGTGAACGATCTGGTCAAGGCCAAGCTCGGGATTGAAGAGTAATGTGGGTTCGAAGCGCCACCGAGGCTGATCTGAAGGCGGTCCACGAACTGCTCGTATCGACCTGGCATGCGACTTTCGACGACATTCTGGGCCGGGAGATGGTCAACGCCGTCACCGGCCAGTGGCATAGCATTGCCGCGCTGAAAGCCAATCTGCGCAAGCCCTATTCGGAATTCATCGTCGCCGATAACGGCGAGGGCGGTATCGATGGTATGGCCTTCGCCAGCCAGTCCGAGGAAGGCAAGGCATCGCTGCACCAGCTCTATGTGCGTCCAGACGTGCAGGTTCAGGGTGTGGGTACGATGCTGCTCGCGGAAATCGAAATGGCTTTCCCCGATGTGCGCGCAATCAAGCTTGAAGTTATCGAGAAGAATGCCAAGGCGGTGAAGTTCTACGAGCGCAAGGGCTATGCCACGGTCGGTCGTAACGAAGACTGGGGCGATCCGAATTGCAAGGAACCGGTTCTCGTGATGGAAAAGTCGCTCGACGGCTGGAGCATGTGAAGCGCGTCTTGCTCAATCGAACCGCCTAAAGCTGACGTGTTTTAGCCTCTTCATACTCTTGTGACAGCGGCAACTTGACCCTTGCCTTGACCGGGCGATAGGGCCATAAGCAACGACAAAGCGACAGTTTCGTCTGTCCGCGATGATGATGGATCTGGAAAAGGCCATGATGAAATTTCTTACGCAAGTCTTCACCTGGTGGAATGGTCAGACGCTCGGTACGCGTTTGCACACATGGCGCAAAGGCGAGCGCGTCGGTGAAGACGAGTTCGGCAACATCTACTATCAGGGTGGCAAGGACTCCGAGGGTCGCACGCGTCGCTGGGTCATTTTCAATGGCTATGCCGAGGCAAGTGCAATTCCTCCAGGCTGGCACGGCTGGATGCATCATCGCGTCGATACGCCGCCGAGCAAGGAAGACTACAAGCCGCGCGACTGGCAGAAGCCGCATTTGCAGAACCTGACCGGTTCGCCGCTTGCTTATCGTCCGAAGGGCTCGATTGCCCTTCCGGGTGCGGAGCAGGCAGAGCGTCCGCGTGTAACGGGCGAATATGATGCCTGGACACCGGGCAACTGAGACTGAAAAAGTTCAAGATCCGGCGTGATTTTCACGCCGGATTTTCTTATTTCCTGTCCCATTACAGCCTTTTTCACTTAAAAGGTCGGGATAGAGGGGTGGCGAAGGTCTGTTCCGGCCATTGCAACTTGCAGCAGGGCAACGAATCGTCACATTTCGAGCCTAGGAACGATTCCAGTTTATTTGATCAATCTTTGATGCGGGTTTCCGTTTTGACGAAGCATTCCCCCGGCACGGCTGGCAACGGAAAAGACAAAATCAAGAAGGCTGCACATGTGGCCCTGATTTCGCTTTTTG
Source organism: Ochrobactrum sp. 19YEA23 (assembly GCF_029909865.1). NCBI lineage: Bacteria > Pseudomonadati > Pseudomonadota > Alphaproteobacteria > Hyphomicrobiales > Brucellaceae > Ochrobactrum > Ochrobactrum sp. 19YEA23. The sequence continues at coordinate 1,378,059 of NZ_JASAMQ010000001.1, forward strand.
CGGCGGTAGGCAGCTTGCACGCTGCTCAGGCAGAACGTGTTTCCAATCCGGTCGCGGAGTTTTCGGGACTGGACAAGATCACAGGCCGCATCACGACTTTTGACGTCTATATCAACGAGACGGTTCAGTTCGGCGCGCTTCAGGTGACGCCGAAGGTTTGCTATTCCCGTACCGAGAATGAAGCGCCGCGCACCGACAGTTTTGTCGAGGTTGAGGAAATCACGCTGGATCGCAAGATTCGCCGCATCTTCACCGGCTGGATGTTTGCCGACAGCCCGGGCCTCAATGCCGTCGAGCATCCGATCTACGACGTGTGGCTGAAGGATTGCAAGCAGAAGTCCGACGTTCCTGCACCGGCGGTACAGCAGAACTGATCCAGATATTTTCCGGCTAAGTTAGAAACGGGCAATGCTCTCGAGGGCTTGCTCGAGAATTTTCTCGTATTTTTTGCGGGGAACTTCCATTGCGCCGAAGCGCTCAAGGTGCGGCGTGGTGAACTGGGTATCGAGCAGCAGAAAGCCTTGTTTGACGAGATGTTGCACCAGAAATGCGAGACAGACTTTTGAAGCATCGCGTTTGCGCGTGAACATGCTCTCGCCGAAAAATGCCCTGCCGAGCGTTACGCCGTAAAGACCGCCGACAAGCTTGCCCTCGTGCCATGCCTCGACCGTGTGGCAATGTCCGATTTCAAATAATTTGCCATAGGCCTCGCGGATTGGACCGTTGATCCATGTGCGCGCACGTTCACCTGCGCCACTGGCGCATCCGTCGATGACGCCATTGAAATCGCTGTCGAGCTTGATATCGAAAATGCCCTGCCGGATGGTCTTTTGCAGGCTGCGGGGGATATGAAATCCATCAAGCGGTATGACACCGCGTTTTTCAGGGCGTACCCAGAAGACCTCTGGATCATCCGCCTCTTCGGCCATCGGGAAAACCCCGGTGGCGTAAGCGCGCAGGAGCAATTCCGGTTCGATTGCATAGTCGTCCGGTTTTGCTCCTGCAGTCACTTAATTAAGCGCCTTCGCTCTCGGACTGGCTGGCCAGATATTTTTCCAGCCAGTGGATATCATAGGCACCATTGGCGATGTCCTGATTTCCGATCAGCTCCTGGAACAGGGGCAGGGTCGTCTTGACGCCGTCCACCACGAATTCGTCCAGCGCACGACGCAGACGCATCATGCATTCGACACGGTTGCGTCCGTGCACGATGAGCTTGCCGATGAGGCTGTCGTAGTAAGGCGGAATGCGGTAGCCGGAATAAACACCGGAATCCACACGGATGCCGAGGCCGCCGGGCGTATGGTAGTGGGTGATGAGACCCGGCGACGGCGTGAAGTTACGCGGGTCTTCCGCGTTGATACGGCATTCAATGGCGTGGCCAGAGAAACGCACGTCCTTCTGCGTCACCGAAAGGCCGAGACCAGCAGCAACACGAATCTGCTCATGCACCAGATCGATGCCGGTAATGGCTTCCGTGACCGGATGTTCAACCTGCAATCGGGTGTTCATTTCGATGAAATAGAACTCGCCGTTTTCATAGAGGAACTCGATCGTGCCTGCACCGCGATAGCCAAGTTCGGCAACGGCGTTGGCGCAGATCATCCCGATCTTGTCGCGCGCTTCCGAGTTGAGAGCCGGGGAGTTGGCTTCTTCCCAGACCTTCTGGTGACGGCGCTGCAAGGAGCAGTCGCGTTCGCCCAGATGGATCGCGTTGCCCGCACCGTCGCCCATGACCTGAACTTCGATGTGACGCGGCTTTTCGAGATACTTCTCGATGTAAACGGCATCGTCACCGAACGCTGCGGCGGCTTCAGAACGTGCAGTCGCAAGAGCAATCGACAGATCGTCCTCGGTGCGCGCCACTTTCATGCCGCGACCGCCGCCACCGGCCGAAGCCTTGATGATGACCGGGTAGCCGATTTCCTTGGCCACGCGAGCAGCTTCAACATCGTCGGTGATGCCGCCATCCGAACCGGGAACGACCGGAATGCCGAGACGCTTGGCTGTGCGCTTGGCTTCGATCTTATCGCCCATGATGCGGATATGCGAGGCGGTGGGGCCGATGAAGGTGATGTTGTGTGCTTCGAGAATTTCCGCGAACTTGGCGTTCTCGGACAGGAAGCCGTAGCCCGGATGGATTGCGTCGGCGCCGGTGATCTCGCAGGCAGCAACGATCTGATGAATGTTCAGATAGCTGTCGCGCGATGGCGGTGGGCCGATACAAACACTTTCATCTGCCAGACGGACATGCATCGCGTCGGCATCCGCCGTGGAGTGAACGGCGACCGTCTTGATGCCCAGTTCCTTACAGGCTCTGAGCACGCGAAGAGCGATTTCGCCACGATTGGCTATGAGGATCTTTTGAAACATGCGCTTGCTGCCAGTTCCCGTTTCGTGAATTGAAGACGCGTCAAACAAGGGTTGAACGACGCTTATTCGATCACGACGAGAGGTTCGTTGAATTCGACCGGCTGGGCGTCTTCGATCAGAATAGCCTTGACCGTACCGGAGCGCGGGGCGGGGATCTGGTTCATGGTCTTCATGGCTTCGATGATGAGGAGGGTCTGGCCTTCCTTCACCTGCGTGCCGACTTCGATGAAGTTACGTGCGCCCGGTGCCGGAGCAAGATAGGCAGTGCCAACCATCGGCGACAGAACGGCGTTCTTGGCCAGTTCAGCCTTGGTCGGCTCGGCTGCTGCCGGAGCGGCGGCAGGTGCTGCTACGGCAACCGGTGCTGCGGCCGGATAAACGGTCGCTGCGGCCTGAACCGTTACATTGCGCGAAACGCGGATGCGCAGATCGCCATGTTCAATTTCGATATCGGTGAGGTCGGTATCGTTGAGGATATCCGCCAGGTCGCGGATGGTTTCTTTGTCGATGACAGTGTTTTTGCTGGACATATCAGGCCCCTTTTACGCTTTGCCCGTTGTGTTCTTGTTCTTTGGCAATTGCCGCAAGCGCGCGTAGGCCGAGCAGATACCCTTCCGCGCCAAAGCCGCAAATGACGCCTTTGGCGACTGCGGATACATAAGAGTGATGCCGGAAAGCCTCACGCGTATGAATGTTCGAAAGATGCACTTCCACAACCGTGACTTTCGCAGAGCGGATCGCGTCGTGGATGGCAATTGAAGTGTGGCTGTAGGCCGCCGGATTGATCAGGACATAGGCGTCTTTTTCGCCCGCTTCCTGAATCCAGCTAACCAGATCGCCTTCATTGTTGGACTGGCGGAAATCAACTTCCAGATCGAGAGAACCGACCTCGCGCTTGCAAGCCGCTTCAATGTCGGCGAGCGTCGCAACGCCATAAATTCCCGGTTCACGCTTTCCCAGAAGATTGAGATTGGGACCGTTTAGAACAAAAACCGTCTTTGTCATTTGTGTCCGCGCCAAATCCTTTGCAACCGATATCGTGTTACCACGAAAATTTAGTAACACTTCGCTTTCCATATAGAGAGCTTGGATGCAAGCCGAAACCCTATAATTCAGTGCAGATGTTCTGCCTGACCGGTTTTTCCCGCTATTCTTTGCGAGATGCACCGGCATTACGGCATTTTTTCATAACGCGCGGATCATCACCGGTTTTTGATAAGTCTGTGCCCGATAGGCTTTCAGTCAAGAAAGCCTATCGGGCACAGGACGTCATTTTCACTTCTTGGCTGCAGTACGTGCGGCAGCGATTCTCTCGACAAGACCGTCAACACCGATTGCGCCCGGCACCAGCTCGCTGCCGATGATATAGGACGGCGTGCCGGTGATGTTGAGCTGCGTTGCCAGCTGATAGGTGTCCTGGAAAGCGCCGGTGATGGCCGGGTCTTTCATCTTTTCACGCAATGCGGCTTCGTCAGCGCCAAGCTTGACGGCATCTGCGATGGCCGATGCTTCGGTGGCGCGCTCCTGCGCTCCCAGCAGTATGCCGTGATATTCAGCATATTTTTCCGGCATCAGTGCTTTGAAGGCCTGTGCAACAATATGCGCCTTCACCGAATCCGGACCGAGGATCGGGAATTCCTTCATGACGAAACGAACATTCGGATCGTTTTTCAGGATGGCCTGCATGTCGGGCAGGGCGCGTTTGCAATAGCCGCAATTGTAATCGAAGAACTCGTAAACGGTCACATCGCCGTTCGGATTGCCGAAAACCGCGTCATGCTGTTCGTTATAAAGTGCGCTCTGATTGGCAGTCAGAACCTTCTTCACCTGTTCCTGCGCCTCATGTGCCTGCTTGGTTTCCAGCGCGCTCTGCACTTCCAGCATCAGTTCCGGATTCTGGAGAAGATAGTTGCGCACCACATTTTCAATGGCCTGCTGGTTAAGCGGCGCCTCAGCCGTCGTTGCGGCAGCGACTGGTGCAGCCGGATGGCGCGACAGACCTGCACCATAGCCGAGAGCCAGAGCTGCCAGACCGACAACGCCGCTCGCCAGCGTGATGGAAACTGCATTCTTCATCGTGAAATTCCAATCCGTTTAAAAATACGCCGTGATCAATATAGACCGAAACATGGCGTTATTTGCTTTTCTTCGTATTGATAATGTCCTGCGCACGCAACCAGTCGGGTGTTCCGGATTTCAGCTGCTTTTGCGCGCGGATCGCGAATATTTGGGCATCCTGAAGTTTGCCCGAATAGAAGTTCATGTCGGCGGTCGCGAGGTCTGCGAGACCCATGCTGCCCTGCTGGCCATAGGCTTGGGCGAGATATCCATAGCCGCCGGGAAATTCGGGATCGGAAGCGATGCCCGCCTTGATCTCCTTGATTGCCGTTGGCATGTTTGCCTTTGTGCCGGTCAGCATGAGCGCACGCCCATAGCTCATACGCAGCAGCGGAGACTTGCGCGGATCGAGCGATACAGCGGTCTGGAAGGCCTTGGCGGCTCCAGCGGCATCATTGGCCTTGATGAGAACTTCACCACGCATTTCATAGAAATAGGGGTTCTTCGGCTGTTCCTTGATCAGCGCATCGAATTTGGGCTGGGCTGAACGCGCGGCACCGTTCAGATAGGTGGTAATGGCGCTGCCATAACGGGCGGCAAGGCCACCGGGATTGCCCCGGAACATGCGCTGCAACTCGCCCATATTGCCCGAATAGGCGGCGATCTTGGCGCGCGCCATGTCATGACGCAATTGCAGCGCGGGCGAATCCGTCTTGTTGAAGTAAGGGCTCTTCCTAGCCAGTTCTTCCAGATTGGCGATACGTTCACGCGGCAGCGGATGGCTGATGCGATATTGATCGATCTGGGTGCCCGATAGGGAAAGTGCGGAGGCAAAGCGCTGGAAAGTGTCCAGCATGCCCTTGGTCGACTGTCCGGTTGCGTTCAGATAATTCACTGCCATGCGGTCGGCGGTCATTTCCTCGGTGCGCTGATAGCTGAGCAGGGTGCGCATTGCCGCTTCGGCGCTGCCAAGCGCAATGCCGCCGCCTGCACCGGCTGCAGAGCCGCTGCCAGCTGCAGCACCAGCAACGCCTGCACCCACGCCGAGCAACATGCCAATCACCGCCATCGTCCGCGCCCGGCTCAACTGTTCACGCAGGCGATCCTGATGCCCGCCCGCCAGATGGCCCGCCTCATGGGCAATCACGCCAATGATTTCATTGGGCGTATCGGCCTGCATGATCGCGCCGGTATTGATGAAAATGCGTCGTCCATCGACGAAGGCGTTGAAGCTCTGCGAATTGACAAGGATGACGCGCACGCCACGGCTGGAAAGACCGGCGGCCTTCAGGATCGGCGCGGCATAATCTGCAACCAGCGCCTCGATTTCCGCGTCGCGCACGATCGGTACGCCGCGCGACTGGGCGGAGGCGGGGACAACGCCCGTGACTGCCACTGCAAGGGCCGAGAGTGCCGCCACAGAACGGCGAACGAATCTTCCAAAGGATAAGGTCCCGGTCGGGAACGGCGCGATCAATACTGCCATAATGCTCGTCGTCCTCCTCTTAATTTCCGCGAATCTCGCGGTGGTTCGCTCATCGTATCGGCAAAAGGGTTTCGGTTCAGGACCTTATAACCGTCTGGTTGCATTTTAAACGGCATATGGACAAGGCAGCATGATCTTAAAAAGCCGGATATTGGCCGTGCAATCTCTGCTGACTTTCCTATCCGGTCAATTCCGATATTGTTGCCATCAATTCTTCGACCCCAAAACAGCACGAAAGACCGCCAGCGAGCGCGTGTCGTCTGTATCCATCCGGGACATTGCACCCAATTTCCTAAAAGCGCTGTTGCTTTACCAATCCGGCGTTTATACGGCGGTGATAATATGTTCTGTCCATGCAGCGCTCCGGCGGGGCGCTTGCAGTGTTCTGGAGGTAAAGTTGATCAGTCTTTCTAGTCGCAGTGCGGTCGAGCCATTCCACGCCATGGATGTTCTGGCCGAGGCAAACCGCCGCCGCGCCGCAGGTCATCCGATCATTTCCATGGCGGTGGGCCAGCCTGCAGATCCGGCGCCGCAGATCGTGCGGCAGGCAGCCGAGCAAGCGTTGAAAGACGGGCGCATCGGCTATACCGACGCTCTGGGGCTGATTGAGCTGCGTGAAGCGATTGCCGCGCATTACGCCGATCATTACGGCGTTTCTGTTTCAGCGGATCGCATCGCGGTGACGACTGGTTCTTCGGCGGCCTTCAATCTGGCTTTCGTGGTCTATTTCGATCCGGGTGACCGGGTGGCGATCACGCGTCCCGGCTATCCCGCCTATCGCAATATTCTGACGGCGCTTGGACTGGAAGTGGTAGAAATACCGACCGGCAACGGCACGTCGGCGGCTCTGACCGCCGAGGCACTAGCCGCGGCCCACGCCGAAAAGCCATTGAAGGGTGTGCTGTTTGCAAGCCCGGCCAATCCGACAGGCGCAGTGATTGCCAAGCCTGAACTGAAGGCGATCATCGATACAGCCCGTTCGCTCGGCATTCGCGTGATTTCGGACGAAATCTATCATCGGCTTTCCTATGAAACTGACGACGTGACGGCGCTCGAAATCGCTGATGATGTCACGATCATCAATTCGTTTTCGAAATATTATTGCATGACCGGCTGGCGCATCGGCTGGATGGTCTTGCCGGAAGGCGATGTGCGCGCCATCGAACGGCTGAGCCAGAGCCTTTATATTTCCGCACCCGAACTCTCGCAGCGTGCCGCCATCGAGGCTTTCCACGCCACAGCCGAGTTGGAGCGCATCAAGGACCGCTATCGTCAGAACCGCGCAATCCTGCTGGAGCATCTGCCGCGTATGGGTCTGAAACTGGCGGCACCGATGGATGGCGCGTTCTACGCCTATTGCGATGTGTCGCGCTTCACCAATGACAGCATGGAATTTGCCCGCAAGATGATTGCAGAGATCAATATTGCTGCAACGCCGGGCCGGGATTTCGACCCGCTGGATGGCCACCGCACCATGCGTTTCTCCTATGCAGGAAAAGTCGAAGAGATGCAGGAAGCTGTTCGACGTCTGGAAGACTGGCTGCCACAACAGTCAGCCTGAACCCAAAGATGCAAAAAACCGGCGTTTCCGCCGGTTTTTTTATTCGTACTATCGGGCAGGGCTTAGAAAAAACCCTTCTTCTGCCACCAGCCGCCGCGTTTTGGCTTCTGCTCGTCGGTATCGCTCGACGTGACGACAGGCTCGGTCTGCTTGGCCGGTTCTTCGATGACAGCCACTTCGGCTTCCGCCTCGACAGCCACAGCTTCTTCGACTTCGGCAACCGGCTGGGCCGCTGCTTTACGCGTGCGGCGCTTCGGCTTCTCGGTTTCGACTGCTTCCGGCGTCTCTACGGTTTCCGGCGCGGTGTCGTCAGCCTTCTTACGAGACCGAGTGGTCTTGCGGGCTGGCTTGGCAGGCGCTTCCTCAACCTCTGCTGCAACGACTTCTTCTGCGGCTTCCTCAGTCTTTGCAGACTTACGGGCGCGCGGCTTGCGGGCAGTCTTCGCTGGCTTTTTTCCTGCTTCAACCGGGGTTTCGGCAGCTTCCGATGCTACGGCAACAGCTTCCACAACCTCAACGATTTCAGCCTTGGCAGCCACGACTTCGGCAGTGGCAGCTTCTATCGCGGCCTCGACCTTCACCGGCAGAACCGGCGTGTAACCGACGAATTCCGGATCCGGAACCTTGCGACCGCGCACTTCGTCTTCACGACGGTTCTTACGTCCGCCGCGACGGCCACGACGACGCTTCTTGCGGCGATCATCGTCGCTCAATGCAGCATCCGAACGGGCGTCCGAAGCTTCGTCGCCTTCATCTGCATCGTCTTCAGCATCGTCAGAAGCTGTATCGTCCTGAGCGGTCTGTTCGCGGCCATCGCGATCTTTTCCGCCACGACGGCGACGACGACGGCGCCGCTTGCGATCACCTTCTTCGCTGCGCTCTTCACGCGCCGGTGCTTCCGCCTTGACGTCTTCTTCTTCCTCGTCTTCCTCGATCGGAATTTCAGGATCTTCGATGTCGTCGTCAATATAGGCCATCGGCTGGACAGGAGGCTGCGTCACCGGACGGGTGGACGGCGCGCCCTTGTCGATAGCAAAATGCTGGTGACCAACGGTTTCGTCGGCATCGATGCTGATGGCGACGCCGAAACGGCCTTCGAGATCGGCCAGCAACTGGCGCTTGTGGTTCAGCACATAAAGGGCCGAAGCCGCTGGCGTGCGAACATTGATGTCAAAGCCCGAATGGCGCAGCAGATAATCTTCAATGCCGCGAATGATATGCAGCGCCATCGACGAATCTGAGCGGACATGGCCGGTGCCGCCGCAATGCTGGCAGACCTGCATCGTGCTTTCGAGCACGGATGCACGGATGCGCTGGCGCGACATTTCAAGAAGGCCGAAATGCGAGATGCGGCCAACCTGAATGCGAGCGCGGTCGTCCTTCAGGCAGTCCTTCATCTTCTTTTCGACAGCGCGATTGTTGCGCTTTTCTTCCATGTCGATGAAGTCGACGACGATCAGACCGGCAAGGTCGCGCAGACGCAGCTGGCGCGCGACTTCCTCGGCGGCTTCCAGATTGGTCTGAAGCGCGGTGTCTTCGATGGAATGCTCGCGCGTCGAACGACCGGAGTTGACATCGATGGCAACCAGCGCTTCGGTCTGGTTGATGATCAGATAGCCACCCGATTTCAACGTAACCTGCGGCAGCAGCATGCGGTCGAGCTGCGCTTCGACGCCGTTGCGCGTGAAGATCGGCACCTGTTCGCGGTATGGCTGGACCACCTTGGCATGGCTCGGCATGAGCATGCGCATGAAATCCTTGGCCTCGCGATAGCCATTCTCGCCGGAAACGAGGATTTCCGTGATGTCCTTGTTATAAAGGTCGCGGATCGAGCGCTTGATCAGGCTGCCTTCTTCATAGACGAGGGAAGGCGCCGTCGACTGCAAGGTCAGCGTGCGGACATTTTCCCAAAGGCGCATCAGATATTCGTAGTCGCGCTTGACTTCCGCCTTGGTGCGATTGGCACCAGCGGTACGCAGGATCACGCCCATGCCCTGCGGCACTTCGAGTTCCTTGACGATTTCCTTCAGGCGCTTGCGATCCTGCGGTTGGGTGATCTTGCGGGAAATGCCGCCGCCACGCGCAGTGTTCGGCATCAGAACCGAATAGCGACCGGCCAGCGACAGATAGGTCGTGAGAGCTGCGCCCTTGTTACCGCGCTCTTCCTTGACCACCTGCACCAGCAGAATCTGGCGGCGCTTGATCACTTCCTGAATGTTGTACTGACGGCGATGGGTGCGGGTATGCGTCGGCAGTTCTTCCAGCGCATCTTCCGAACCGACCGATTCGACCATGTCTTCTTCATGCTCGATATCGTCTTCATCGCCATTGTCGATGGCTTCGGAAATTACGTCGCCCTTATGTGACAGGGCGCTTGCAGGCGTCCCCGGCACATAATTTGCAAAACCCGGGCCGACCGGCTCTGCTGCAGGCAGGCCGTTATCGGAGGTGCTGGCCTGCGCCTTGTTCTGGTTGTCACGACCGCCGCGGCGGCGATTACGACGCGAGCGGTCGTTCGACCGTTCACCTGAGCGCTCGCCAGACCGTTCGCCCTTGGCGCGCGGCTCGTCGTCATCGTCGTCTTCGGCGCGCTGCGCCTTGGCTTCCGCTTCAAGCAGAGCCAGACGGTCGGCGACCGGAATCTGGTAATAATCGGGATGGATTTCCGAAAAGGCGAGGAAACCGTGACGGTTGCCGCCATATTCCACAAACGCAGCCTGAAGCGAAGGTTCAACGCGCGTGACCCGCGCGAGGTAGATATTGCCTTTCAGCTGCTTCTTGTGTTCCGACTCGAAGTCGAATTCTTCAATCTTGTTGCCACGCGTGACGATTACGCGGGTTTCCTCCGGGTGGGAGGCATCGATGAGCATTTTGTTGGACATTATTGTCTTTCCTGCCGGCGCGAAGACGCAATACACGTGCGCCGGACGAAGCCCTGAAGGCTGCCGACCTAACCGTGTTGCATCTGCCGGATGGTTCTGGGTTCGCCGGAAAATAAGCTGCTGCCTTTACGCGCGACGGCCTCATGGCGATCACGGTCTTCAGGCTTGCAATGGTCAGTCTTACTAGACCCATAGCTGTTCCGAACGAAACGACCTCAATATATGACCCGGAGACCGGGCCGATTTCGTTGCTCTTCTCGAGCATTAAAGTGCCGTGCGTCCATCTGGGCGCACAAGGACACCTTAAATTCTCAAATCCACGCACCGTTCTATCCTGAAGCCAGACCCGGCTTTAAGTTCGATGCGGTGGCGACAGCGCGTAACAATGCGCAATCGACCAATCAAAAGTGGAGGGCGGGGGAGCCACATCTCCACTGAATTCTGTTCCGGCCACCGGGACTGTGAGCGTATAAACCACTGTTCTCGCTCTCGTTCTCTCCGGTCATATTTAAAAACCGGCAAACGATTCTGACAGCTAACCCGTAACCTGCATTAGCTTTTATGGCGTCGGATGCATGATGACAAGTACGAATATCAGTTGACATCCGCATCGCAATTTCGTCGTAACCCGAGTGTAGGTGATATTCGCGGCTCAATTGCGGCTGGAAATCCTTCGTTAACCGTAGTTCTGTACGACAGTTTGAAGAGTTGCGTGCGGCGGGTCGGATGGACAATCGCGCATTGAGGCGCACATAGAACGCGCTGGCATCGCTAATTGGTGTCACCAATTCAATTTTAGTCGATCGTGTGGCGAATGCATTTTCGAAACGGTGAAAAAGCAACGACAATCTCTTCCGGCGTGCGGCAATGGCTCGTGCTCGCTGTCTTTTTCTTTGTTGGTCTCTTTCAGATTGGCGCCGCTTTGGCTGCCGAGCAGAACGACAAGCCGCTGACGGCTCTCACATTCCGCATGGCTGGCGATGATCTGCGCACCCGCATCGTCGTGATGTTCGACCACGAGCCGACATTGACGACACGTCTATTCGATAATCCGCATCGTCTGGTGATCGAGCTGCCCGAGACTCGCTTTGGCTTTGATGAAAAGAGCGTCGAAGCAAGAGGCCTTGTTTCCCATGTCCGCTACGGTCTTGCGGGGAAGGGGCGTTCACGTCTCATTCTGACTTTGCGCGGCCCGTTCAAGGTTGAAGACCTGCGCGTTCTGAAAAATGAAAGCGCGTCCGGTTATCGTCTCGTCGCGGATATTGTTGCAAGCTCGGACCGGGAATTCGCGGCGCAGCTGCAAGGGCATTCCGAAATCACCAGTTCTACCGAGCGCAAAACTGCCGCAGCCACGGACACGGGCAAAAGCGAGGCTCGTCCCTTCACGGTCATGATCGATCCGGGTCACGGGGGCATCGACAGTGGAGCCGAGAGCCTGAGCGGCATCAAGGAAAAAGACCTGACGCTGGCCTTCGGCGTCGAATTGCGTGACCGTCTGGCGCAGGAAAAGGGCGTTCAGGTCCTGATGACCCGTGACGACGATACTTATCTTCGTCTTTCCGAGCGCGTTCGCATTGCGCGCCAGCATGAGGCTGATCTGTTTATCTCGATCCATGCGGATACGATCAACCAGAACGATATTCGTGGTGCGACGGTTTATACGATTTCGGACAAGGCGTCTGATGCCGTGGCGCGTGCAATGGCGGAGCGTGAAAACAAATCCGACAATCTTGGCGGTGCTGCGCCCGACGAAATGCCGGAAGTTGCCGATATTCTGCTCGATCTGACGCGCCGCGAGACACACACTTTCTCGCTGAGCTTTGCGGAAAGGGTGATCTCGCATTTGCAGGGGCAGGTGAATCTCATCAACAATCCGCATCGTTTCGCAGGGTTTCAGGTCCTGCGCGCGCCGGATGTGCCGTCGGTGCTGATCGAGATTGGCTATCTGTCCAATGCGGAAGACGAAAAACTGATAAGCAACCCGGAATGGCGTAAAAAACTTGCTGACCGGCTTGCGCTGGCAATTAAGTCGTTCGAAACATTACGGCGGCCAGCTGTTGTAACAAAAGGTTGATCGCAGGTTATGGGTCTACACAACGATGCATGCGTGCAACAGTTTGTCGGATTTTTGTACGGGGATCGAGCGTAAAGGCGTTAATTCTGTTAAAACCGACAAACGATCTTGCGTTTGACGCATTTGGTGGTCACTAAGCCCTGATATCATGAGACCTTGCGAGGCTCGTGGGTTGGCGGTTGGCGCTTAGACGCTTATCATGGGACTAATCTGACGGCAGGATTCTGCGAATATGGTAAGGCTTATCGGATATTTCTTCGGAATCGGAACGGTGCTGATGCTTCTGGTGGCAGGCGGCGTTGCCCTTTACGTGGGAAACCTTTCCAAAGATTTGCCCGATTATGAAGTGCTCGCCAAGTACGAGCCCCCCGTGATGACCCGCGTTCATGCGTCGGACGGCAGCCTGATGGCGGAGTTTGCACGCGAACGCCGCATGTATCTGCCGATCCAGGCTGTGCCAAACCGGGTCAAGGCTGCGTTCATCTCCGCTGAAGACAAGACCTTCTACGAACATCACGGTCTTGATTTCGGCGGTCTGGCACGCGCTGTTCTGACCAACGTCAAGAATATTGGCTCGGGTCGTCGTCCGATGGGCGCATCGACCATCACGCAGCAGGTGGCGAAGAACTTCCTCCTGTCCTCGACCCAGACCTATGACCGCAAGATCCGCGAAGCGATTCTGGCCATGCGCATTGAGCAGGCCTATTCCAAGGATCGCATTCTCGAACTTTACCTGAACGAAATTTTCTTCGGTCTTGGCTCTTACGGTATCGCCAGCGCGGCGCTGACCTATTTCGACAAGTCGGTCGGCGAACTGAACATCGCTGAAAGCGCTTATCTTGCTGCGCTCCCGAAAGGTCCGAACAATTATCATCCCTTCCGTCAGCCAGCGCGCGCTATGGAGCGCCGCAACTGGGTGATCGATCGTATGGCCGAAAATGGCTACATCACGACGGCGGAAGCGGAAGACGCCAAGAAGCAGCCGCTCGGTGTCACCTCGCGTAGCGATACGCATTACGTCTTTGCCTCGGAATATTTCACCGAGGAAGTGCGTCGCCAGATCATCCAGAAATATGGCGTCGATGCCCTTTATGAAGGCGGCCTGTCCGTCCGCACCACGCTGAACCCGACTTTGCAGGTTGAAGCGCGCAAGTCGCTGCAATCGGCGCTGCTTCGCTATGATGAAGCGCGCGGCTGGCGCGGCCCGCTGAAAAACGTCGAACTCGGCAATGACTGGGGCACGGCGTTTGGCGACATGCAGTCCTATGCGGACGTCCCGGAATGGCAGCTTGCCATCGTGCTCAATGTTTCCGCTGCGGGCGCCGATATAGGCCTTCAGCCGGAAATTGAAGCGTCGGGATCGCGCAGCAAGGAACGCAAGCGCGCCTTTATCTCGGCCGACGACATGAAGTGGGCGATGCGCGTCACCAATATTGGCGGCAAGCGCAGCAGTGCGAAGTCGCCGGAAGGCGTGCTCAACACCGGCGACATCATTTATGTCGCGAAGGAAGGCAACGGCTTCAGGCTTCAGCAGCCGCCGAAGCTTGAGGGCGCACTCGTCGCGATGGACCCGCATACGGGCCGTGTTCTGTCGATGGTCGGCGGCTTCTCTTATGCGGAGTCCGAGTTCAACCGCGCCACGCAGGCCTATCGCCAGCCGGGTTCGTCGTTCAAGCCGTTCGTCTATTCGGCAGCGCTCGACAATGGTTACACACCGGCATCCGTGGTTCTCGACGGTCCGCTGGAAGTGAACCAGGGCGGTTCGCTCGGTGTCTGGGCTCCGAAGAACTATTCCGGCAAGTTTGCCGGTCCGTCCACGCTCCGCTACGGTATCGAGCAGTCGCGTAACGTCATGACCGTGCGCTTGGCGCAGGACATGGGCATGAAGCTTGTCGCTGAATATGCCGAACGTTTCGGTGTTTACGACAAGATGCTGCCGGTTCTCTCGATGTCGCTCGGTGCGGGTGAAACCACCGTGCTGCGCATGGTGACGGCCTATTCCGTCATCGCCAATGGCGGCCAGAGCATCACCCCGTCGATGATCGACCGTATTCAGGACCGCTACGGCAAGACCGTGTTCAAGCACGATGGACGCCAGTGCGAAGGCTGCAACGCGCAGGATTGGGCCAATCAGGAAGAACCGACCCTGATCGACAATCGCGATCAGGTTCTGGATCCCATGACCGCCTATCAGATCACATCGATGATGGAAGGCGTTGTTCAGCGCGGTACGGCGCAGATCCTGAAGAGCCTCGACCGTCCGCTGGCTGGCAAGACCGGCACGTCGAATGACGAAAAGGATGCATGGTTCGTCGGCTTTACGCCTGATCTCGTGGTCGGCGTCTTCATGGGCTACGACACGCCGGCATCGCTCGGACGCGGCGGCACGGGCGGCGGTCTGGCTGCGCCGGTGTTCAAGTCGTTCATGGAGCAGGCTCTGGTCGGTACGCCCAAGGTGGACTTCCGCGTGCCGGAAGGCATGACGCTGATTGCGATCAACCGCAAGACCGGCATGCGCACCAATGAAGGCGACCCGAACCTCATCATGGAAGCCTTCAAGCCGGGTACCGGTCCGTCGGACAGCTATTCGGTTATCGGTATGGATTCGTTCCGCGAAGGCTCGCCTGTCGCGCCGCAATCGCCGCAGGCGACGCGCGCGATCAGCTCAGGTTCCGGCGGACTTTACTGATTGGAATAAAGGGCTTTTCCCTTTACACGGCAGGGCGTCGTCACTATGGTCCGCGGCGCTTGGACAGACTGTCCGATGCTGGAAATGAAGAGCCGGACTTTGCGTTTGGCTTGGTTTCCCACTCAAATACGAATTACTGAAGGAACGATTTGCCCATGCGCGCGGAAATCGAGACGCTGGTTGACGAAATCAAGCAGGCCATAAGCCTGCTGAGGAGGCATCTTTGACTGGGATCAGGCGATAAAACGTCTCGGCTATCTCAACCAGAGAGCCGAAGATCCCACACTTTGGAATGATGCCCAGGAAGCCCAGAAGCTGATGCGTGAGCGCCAGCAGCTGGAAGACAGCATTAATGGCATCAATCAGCTTACCCAGACATTGAACGACAGCATCGAACTCATCGCCATGGGCGAAGAGGAAGGCGACAAGTCGATCATCGAGGACGCGGAAAAGACTATCCGCGAACTCAAGGTCGAGATCGATCGTCGCCAGATCGACATGCTTCTGTCGGGCGAAGCTGATGCGAACGACACCTATGTCGAAGTGCATGCCGGCGCCGGCGGTACGGAAAGCCAGGACTGGGCGTCGATGCTGCTGCGCATGTATACGCGCTGGGCGGAACGCAACGGCCGCAAGGTCGAGGTGATGGAAGTGCACGATGGCGATGAAGCGGGCATCAAGTCCGCGACCATTCTCGTCAAGGGGCACAACTCATACGGCATGATGAAAACCGAATCAGGCGTTCATCGTCTGGTCCGCATCTCGCCCTATGACTCCAACGCCCGCCGCCACACGTCTTTCGCCAGCATCTGGGTTTACCCGGTCATCGATGACAACATCGATGTGCAGGTGACGGAAGCAGATGTTCGCATCGATACCTATCGTGCATCAGGTGCCGGTGGACAGCACGTTAACACGACCGACTCCGCTGTGCGTATCACGCATATAGCAACCGGTATTGTGGTGCAGTGTCAGGCGGAACGTTCGCAGCACAAGAACCGTGAAAAAGCATGGTCCATGTTGCGTGCGCGTTTGTACGAGGAAGAGCTGAAGAAGCGCGAAGAAGCGACCGACGCAGCCAATGCCACCAAGACCGATATCGGCTGGGGTCACCAGATTCGTTCTTACGTTCTGCAACCATACCAGTTGGTGAAGGATCTGCGCACCGGCGTGGAAAGCACCAATCCGCAGGAAGTGCTGGACGGCGCGGTTACGCCTTTCATGGAAGCAGCACTTGCCCATCGCATTCAGGGCGGTGGCGAGATGATCGACGATATCGACTGATATCGCTTCCAAATCTGCGAATAACAAAAACCCGGCCTCAACGCCGGGTTTTTTATGCCTGTTGTTAAAGCACATCCCGAAAAGTGTGAAACGGTTTTCGGATAAGATGTGCGTTCAAACAAATAGCTGGAGCGCCGATCTGATCTAATCAGATCGAAACGCGCTCTAAAGCAGCGGCTCTATCTGTTTGCCAGCCTTGAGAAAATTGACTGGGTTTACCGGGCGACCATTCTCGCGCACTTCATAATGAAGGTGACTACCAGTCGAGCGCCCGGTGCTGCCCGCCTGTCCGACGACCGCGCCGCGAGCAATCTTCTGGCCGTCATGGACCAGAACCTGTGACAGATGCGCGAAGCGGGTGGCAAAGCCATTGCCGTGGTCGATCTCGACCATATTGCCATAGCCGCCGAAACGTCCGGCTTTCGTGATCGTTCCTGCCGCCGTGGCTCTCACCGTTTGGCCGTATGCCGCACGGAAATCAATGCCCGAATGAAAGGCTGCGCTTCCGAAAAACGGATCGCTGCGATATCCGAACAGGCTCGTTACCGGCATTCCGGGGGCAGGGTTTGCCAGCGGCATCGCCCTGATCTGTTTGCGAACACTGTCGAGCCGCTCGAGCGCGCTGTCGAGATTGCGGATCTGCATGTCGAAATCATTGATGACTGTGCCCGGCGCTGAAATAGGGATCAGCGGACCACCCATAGCGGAATGCGCGCTGTCTGACGTTTCAATGCGCAGACCGGCGGAATTCAACGTATCGACGATAGAGTCTGCTTTTTCAGAAGCTGCATCGGCCAGATTGCGCACCTTGCCGTTCTGTTCGCTTTCGATGCGATGCAGGGTCTGGTTGATGGTAGCGAGCAGCTTGTCAGAAGTTTCGATTGTAGATTCACCCGACATGCCACCTGCCAGACGCAAGCCCAGCGGTCCTGCATCTGCACGACGCTCCGGCTTTACGTTCTTGGGAACAGGGCCGGTGATGATCGGATCGATTCCGGGGAAATCCCGTCCGCCAATCGCTTCATCCGGGATCAGCTGGCTGTGTTCTTCGGCAAAGGGCGCTGCCTGTGTCGGCATATCCGGCATTGGCTGCAACTTCGATGCTCGTTCCAGCAAAGGTGCTAGTTTGCCGTCGCGTGCGCTCAGCGTCTGCTGGCGCTGCATCAGTTCGGCAAGCTTGTTTTCCATGACCTGCTGATCGAGCATCTGGCGGCTCGTGATGCGGTCCACTTCCGTGCGCAGCAAGGAAATGCGGTCTTCATAAAGCTGCTGATTGCGCGCCTGCCGTGCAATGCCCGAACTGATCAGATCGTCGCGCAGCACAAGATAGGCGGTTGAACCGAGATAGGCGGCCGAAAGCGCCAGAAACGCCGCTCCGCCTGCGATGGCCATCCATGGGCGAAAGGTAAAATGGCTGATTTTCTCGCCGCGAGCGATAATAACGACAGACGGCTCCTTGCGTTCGCCGAAGACCGTCTTTCCCGTTGTTTTCGCCCGCTTATTTGTCATGGCACCCGCATGCCCCTCAGTAGAGCGGTCCGGAACCTGAATTCAGCCTGTGAATGAGGGTAAGGACCGCAGAAGTTTGGCGGAACGTTTCAGAAAACGCACCGATTCCCTAAGTTTGATTACAACTTATTAGGGTTAACAAAGCTTTGCATTTGTGGCTTGCGCCAGCCATGCGGGCCAGAAATAGCCTCAGATCGAAACCGGAGACAAAGTGCGATAGAAGGACGGCGTCAGACCGGCTTCGGCACGCGCCAGATCGTTGAATGGCGGCTTGAGATCGCCTCGGAAATTCGTGCGCACCAGTTCCTGAAAGCGGGCGACAGGGTCGATGCGATTGCGAGCGCAGAAAAAGCGAAACCATTTTGCTCCCACAGCCACATGGGTCTTCTCATCATTGTAGATGACATCCAATATCGCTGCCGTTTTGTGGTCGCCGGTTTCGATCATCTTTTCCAGAAGTGAAGGCGTTAAATCGAGACCGCGCGCTTCCAGTATGAGCGGCACCACGGCAAGCCGTGCCTCCAGATCGTTACGCGTCTGGTGTGCCGACTGCCACAACCCGTCATGGGCGGGCATGTCACCATAATCCGCGCCAAGGTCGTTCAGGCGATTGCGCAACAGGGTGAAATGGCGAGCCTCGTCATCGGCGACCTTCATCCAGCCATCGAAAAAGCTGCGCGGAATGGGTTTGGCGGCAAAGCGCGCCACGATATCGAGCGCCAGATCAATAGCATTCAGCTCAATATGGGCGAGCGCGTGCATGAGCGCGATACGGCCGTGTTCTGAGTGCAACGAGCGCTTCTTCATCATACGCGGCGGCACAAGTTTGGGCTTGGCTGGTCGCCCCGGGCGATCCGGCAAGGGCGGGTCAAGCGGGCTGCGCACTGAAAGGGTACGCCCGAACCAGCGTGCAGCTGTCTCGCGCGTGAGGCGTACTTTTTCGTTCAGATCCGCCGAGGCAATGGCACGAATGGCATTGCCTCGCAGTGTTTGTTCGGGTGATTTTGTCTCGCGCATCTGAAACAGAAACCGCTTTAAAGCGCACGCGCCGCTTCGAGCACCTCTTCAGCGTGACCGGCAACTTTCACCTTGTTCCAGACACGCGCGATACGACCGGCAGCATCGATCAGAAAGGTCGTGCGTTCGACGCCCATATATTTGCGGCCATACATGCTTTTCTCGACCCATACGCCGTAGGCTTCAAGCGCGGTACGCTCTTCGTCTGCAACGAGATCTACGGTCAGCTCATGCTTTTTGCGAAACTTGGCATGTTTCGTGGCGCTGTCAGGCGACAGGCCGATTACCCGCGCACCGATTTTGTCGAATTCCGGCTTCAATTGTGAAAAGGCAATCGCTTCCTTGGTGCAGCCGGACGTGTCATCCTTGGGATAGAAATAGAGGACGACGGGCTTGCCTTTCAGCGATGACAGGGTGAGTTGGCCGCCGCCCGAAAGTCCATCTGACGGCAAGCTGAAATCCGGTGCCGTTTCGCCAACTTGGGGATGAGCCATATCTGCGCCTTTCTTTTATGGATTAGCATGGAAATCACCTGTTACAGTCCGAGCTATCGCATTCGAGTGACGCTTGTGCAACCATGGAAACCGCATCGTTTCGCAGATTGGCGCAATGTCGGAAAATGGACGCAAGCCTGAACCGCAGGCACCATCTCAGATGGAAAGGGTGAGTTAAATCAATTCCATACGATTGTTTCATGATTCACTTTATGAAACAATCGTCGATTGCAGCACTTGATATCTGGCTGGGTTATTGACAGAGAAACCGAAACGAATCCGCTTCAGCAAGCGGGAAATGGACAGAATCGAGCGTCTGGCCGCTGACGGCACGGATGGTCTCGCAGACAGCCCGTTGCGTCCGCGGCGGTCTTTTATTTCGCGTTGTTCCCATGCTTTCGTTTCGATCTGCATTCTGCTTGTTCTCATCGGCGGTGCTGGTTTTCTCGTTCTTCGCGGCGGCGTGGATAGTGAGCTTTTGCGCAATGAGGCGCAGAAAGCCCTGATCGGCGTACTGGGCGATGGCGCTACAGCATCGATTGGCAGCGCCGCACTATCGCTTGATCAGGACAGCCATGTTGCCATGGAAGCGCGCGACGTTTCCGTGACTGATCCCAAGCAAGGCGTTGAAATCAAAGGCATCCGGTCTGTACGCCTCGGTCTGTCGCCTCTACCGTTGCTGACCGGCTCGGTTCGCGTCGCCCAGCTCGAAGTCGAGGGGGTGACTTTCGATATGCCGGAGGCCAAGGGCGACGGTTTCTGGCAATCTTTGCCTTATGATGAGCGCGGCATTGTCGATTTCGACGCGGTGTCCGAACAGATTTTTGCGGCCATGCGCAGGAGTGTGGAGCTTCTGCGTCAGCAGGACACGCGTGCCATCAGCATTTTCAACAGCACGATCCGCTTTAAGGCGGGCGACGGGCAACAGTCCGTCAATATCCAGAGCGCGCGACTGGTCGAAGATCAGGGAAAGATCGCCATCAAGGGCGACCTGATCTGGCAGGGCGAGAGAATAGCGATCGACGGCAAGATTGATCGCAATGTGGCGGATAACAGCCTCCAAGGCTTCACGCTCAATATCAACGATATTCCGGTGAAACTGGGCTCGCCGCCTGAAGTAACGCCTGTCATGGCGAATAACAGGATCAACCCGGCGCATTTCGAGCTGGACGGGCAGGCCAAAGTCACGCTTTCCGGCACGGCGGCGACCGCCGATCAGCCGGAGCGTCTCGGCGTTGATCTGGGCGTCGATGGCATCGACATGCAGATGGGGCGGGTTGAGGATATTCGCGGCCACGCGCTCTTAAGCCTTGAGCATAAGGTTGGCAGCCGCAAGATCGAGATCAAGCAATCGCAATTACAATTGGGCGGTCTGCAGGCGCAGTTCAATGGTGCATTCGGACCGGAGCCGGAAGATGCGGGTAATCAGGACGGTCCAGCCTATCGTTTCGAGGTGCTGACCAGTTCTGCTACCAGCATGCCAGCGGAATCGACCGAACAGCCGCTGTCCTTTGCGACGCGCATATCCGGTCGTTTTCTGGCGAACCAGTTGCGTGTTCAGTTTGCCAATCTCGATGTGAAGACCGAAAAGGGTCAGCTTTACGGGCAGGGCGGCATGGCGTTCGGTAACGGCTCGCCCGAAATGATCTTCATGCTGCGCATTCCAACAATGCCTGTAGCTGACGCCAAGCATCTCTGGCCAATTGATGTGGCCGATGGCGCACGCGAATGGGTGTTGAAGAACCTCTACGGTGGTACACTAAAGGACAGCCAGATTGACATTTCGCTCGCTGCCGGGCGCTTCAACGGTCCAGGTCTGCCGCCGCCGCTGACGGGCGATGAAATCAAGGGCGATTTCAAGGTATTCGACACGCGTCTGGATGTTGTCGGTGAATTGCCGCCAGTTCGCGATGCGGATGGCGTGATCACTGTTCGCGGCGCGCATACGACGATCAAGCTGCCTAAAGGCGTCGTCTACACGGCGAACAACAGAAGAGCGGATGTTTCCAACGGCACGCTGATCATTCCATGGGGCCCGCAGCGCCCGGTCATCTCCGATCTCGATATTACGGTTTCGGGCGATGCATCCGCCATCGCCGAGATTGCCGGCAAAAAGCCGATTGATGTGTTGAAAAACGTGCCGTTCCTGCCGGAAGACGTCTCAGGTGATGTCAAGGCGCAGGTGAAGGTGAGCTTCGCCGTGTCGAAAGACCCACCGCCCGGCACCTTGAAATGGAATGCCGATATCGGTTTCAATAATCTGGATATTGCAAAGCCGGTGGGCGGCTCGAATGTCACCAATGCCACGGGCACGATCAAGGTCGACCAGACAGCCGCCGTTATCACCGCCGATGCAAAACTCGACGGCGTACCCGGCAAGGTGACCATGACCGAGCCGGTTAATCTGTCCGGCCCGGCCAAACGGGATCAGAAGATCAGGCTGGAAATCGACGACAAAACCCGCAACGCAGTGTTTCCTGGGTTGAACACCGTCTTTTCAGGGCCGATGTCGATTGATCTAGGCATGGCGGACGGTGGAAAACGCCACGTCACCGCCGATCTTGGCAAGACACAGGTGGACCTGTCGTGGCTCGGATGGCGCAAGGGGGCTGGCGTCCCCGCCAAGGCCACCTTCGATTTCGCGCAGAGCCCGGACGACAAGAGCAAGATCGATATCACCAATCTGGTCTTTAATGGCGATGCATTCGGGGTGAAGGGCAATCTGTCGATTGCCAAGGGTGACTTCCAGTCAGCAGATTTCAGCGAATTGCGTCTCAACCGGAATGATGATTTGTCCGTCAAGGCCACAAAGGGCGCCAACGGCTACCGCGTCACTGTGCGCGGATCGCAATTCGATGCGCGCGCCTTGATCAAGCAGGCGTCGGATCTGGGCGGCAAGGGCAGCGGCGGCAAAAGCAAGGGGCCACGCGTTGTCGTGAGTGCGCAGGTTGATGAGGTCAGCGGCTTTAACGGCGAATCCTTGCGCAATGTCGCCATTTCCTATGAGAGCTCGGGCAACCGCATTGCCGGTGTGTCCGTCAATGCCCAGACCGTATCCGGCCAGTCATTCGTCGCCACCAACAATGATCAGGGCGACGCCCGTTCGATCTCGCTCCAGTCCAACGACGCAGGTGCGGTGCTGCGCTTCTTCGACTTCTACGACAAGATGCGCGGTGGCAAGATCACCGTCGGTCTTGCAGCGCAGGGCGACGGCCCGTTGCGCGGGCAGATCGATGCTCGTAACTTCGCGATCATCAACGAGCCGCGTCTGGCCAAGCTCGTATCGAGCCCACCTGCCACTGGCGGTGCGAGCCTCAATCAGGCGGTAAAGCGTGATATCGATGTGTCGCGCGTTGATATCGAGCGCGGCTTCTCGCTGATTGAAAAGGGTGATGGCTATCTAAACCTGTCGAAGGGTGTGGTACGCGGCCCATCGGTCGGGACCACCTTCCAGGGAACGCTTTACGACAAGCAAGGCAATATGGCGATCACAGGCACCTTCATGCCAGCCTATGGCGTCAACCGCCTGTTCGGTGAAGTGCCTATCGTGGGCATGCTGCTGGGCAACGGTCGTGACCGTGGCCTTATCGGCATCACCTACAAGCTCTCGGGAAGCGCCAAGCAACCGCAGGTGATCGTCAATCCGATCTCCATCATTGCGCCGGGCATCTTCCGCTCGATCTTCGAATTTTAAAGAATAAAGCCGGGCGAAAAGCCCGGCTTTATTCATTTCAGTTCACACCGACTGGCTAGGTCAAGCCGGGCGGATAAGCACGTGGCGCTTCTTGCCGAGCGACAGCTTGATGACGCCCTGATCGTTCAATGCACCGGCATCAATCATCATACGCGGATCGGTAACCGGTTCGTCATTGATGCGCACAGCGCCGCCTTCGACGTGACGGCGTGCTTCACCATTGGTCGTGCAGAGTTCCGCCAGAACCATCAGCGCCAGAATGCCGATGCCGCTATTGAGCGTTGCCTTGTGGACGCCGACCGTCGGAAGATTTTCAGACAATTCGCCGTCTTCAAAGGTCTTGCGGGCGGTTTCGGCGGATTCCTCAGCTGCGTCGCGACCATGCAGAATAGCCGTTATCTCAGTCGCGAGGATCTTCTTCGCTTCGTTGATCTCGGAGCCTTCGAGCGCTGCCAGCTTGGCGATCTCATCCATCGGAAGCGTCGTGTAGAGCTTCAGGAAGCGCTCCACGTCGGCATCTTCGGTGTTGCGCCAGTATTGCCAGAAGTCATAGGCGCTCAGCATTTCTGCATTAAGCCAGATGGCGCCGCCCAACGACTTGCCCATCTTCTGGCCAGAAGCGGTGGTCAACAGCGGAGAGGTCAGAGCGTAGAGCTGCGGCGTCCCCATGCGATGGCCGAGGTCGATACCGTTGATGATATTGCCCCACTGGTCGGAGCCGCCCATTTGCAGACGGATGTCGTGGCGCTTGCTCAGTTCCACAAAGTCGTAAGCCTGCAGGATCATGTAGTTGAATTCGAGGAAGGACAGCGACTGCTCACGGTCGAGGCGTGTCTTCACCGAATCGAAGGACAGCATACGGTTGACCGAGAAGTGACGGCCCACGTCGCGCAGGAATTCGAGGTAATTGATGTTGCGCAGCCAGTCGGCATTGTTCACCATCAGCGCGTCGGTGGCGCCATCACCGAAGGTGAGGTAGTTCGCGAAGACGCGCTTGATGCCGGCAATGTTCTCGGCAATCGTATCTTCGGTCATCAGCTTGCGTGCTTCGTCCTTGAAGGACGGATCGCCAACCATGCCCGTGCCGCCGCCCATCAGGGCTACAGGCCTGTGGCCGGTCTGCTGGAACCAATGCAGCATCATGATCTGGATAAGGCCGCCCGCGTGCAGACTTGGTGCCGTCGGGTCGAAGCCGATATAAGCCGTCACGGTTTCCTTGGCCAACAATTCGTCGAGGCCGCTTTCATCAGAGATTTGATGAATGAAGCCACGCTCGGAAAGCGTGCGAAGAAAATCGGATTTGAAACCGGACATTCCTTTTTCCTGACTGATAAGGCGAAGTTGAAACTGGAGTAAGCGGCTGCTTACAACAAAGTGATAAGTTGGCCTTTAGCACCAATCAACCGCCAAAAACAAGGAAACTCCCCAAGGACTGGGGAAACACGTAATTTGCGCAGGTTTCGTCAACAGCTTCGACTGTTCAATGCTGTGCGGTGCCTGAAAACAGATTGAGCACGATTACACCGGCGATGATCAGTCCCATGCCAGCCACGGCGGCAAAGTCGAGCTTCTGGCCGAAGACAAGCCAGCCAATCAGCGCGACCAGTGTGACGCCAATCCCCGACCAGACGGCATAGGCAATGCCGACGGGAATGGTCTTCAAGGTCAGAGACAGGAAATAAAAGGCAAGCCCATAGGCGATGATCACCACGACCGATGGGCCAAGTCGGGTAAAGCCGTCGGAAGCTTTCAAGCTCAATGTGCCGATGACTTCGGAGCAGATGGCAATGGCTAGAAGGGCATAGACCGGCATGGCGCACCTGCTGAGAAACGAATCGACCTGACGAGAAACACTATGCATAAAAAATCCGGCGGAGCGATCCGCCGGATAAGACCAGGTCAATCTGGTTTGCGACTGAAGCTGAAGCGTTGCCTAGCGCAGACGCTTCGGACGCGCTTCGACCAGTTCACCCATCAGGCGGCGATCGAGATATTCCGAGCATTCTTCGATCAGCTGGTCGCCATGGCCCGCAAAGAAGTGGTTGGCGCCTTCAATCGTGTTCTGCGTGATGGTGATGCCCTTCTGGGTCTTGAGCTTGTCCACCAGCGCCTGCACGTCCTTGGGCGGCGCAACCTTGTCCTGATCACCATGGATGATGAGACCGGACGAAGGGCAGGGCGCGAGGAACGAGAAGTCATAGGTGTTCGGCTGCGGCGCGACCGAGATGAAGCCTTCGATTTCCGGACGGCGCATCAGAAGCTGCATGCCAATCCAGGAACCGAAGGAATAACCGGCAACCCAGCAATTCTTGGAATCCGGATGCAGGGCCTGTACCCAGTCGAGCGCGCTCGCCGCATCAGACAATTCGCCTGCGCCGTGATCGAATTCGCCCTGGCTGCGACCGATGCCGCGGAAGTTGAAGCGCAGTGTCGTAAAACCGCGCTGCTGGAACATGTAGAACAGATCGTAGACGATCTTGTTGTTCATCGTGCCGCCGAACTGCGGATGCGGGTGCAGGATGAGCGCGATGGGCGCATTCTTTTCCTTGGAAGGCTGATAGCGGCCTTCGAGGCGTCCGGCAGGTCCGTTAAAAATGACTTCTGGCATGTGTACTCCGCTTGTAACGGGAAGACCGGACCGGAAGCTGCGAACTTGACGTTGGGGGACGCCGCTTCTAGAACCGATTTGAAATTTTGACAGGCTGAACCTGAAGTTCAGCACGTAGAATGGCTTAATAGGCTTTTCCAGATTGAAAATTCAAGGAAATTGCGCTCGAAGCCCATTCTTGACGTTATTTAGGAGATAGGGACGGTGAACGTGAGCGGCAAGAGGCTGTATCTGGACTATAATGCCAGTGCGCCTTTGCTCGATGAAGCGCGGGATGCGGTTATCGAGGCTTTGGGTGTTACGGGCAATCCGTCCTCTGTGCATCGTGAGGGCCGCGCCGCGCGTGCGCTGGTTGAAGCGGCGCGCCGCAACGTTGCATCGCTGGTCAATGCCAAGCCCGAACATGTCTTCTTCACCTCCGGCGCGACCGAAGCTGCATCCACGCTTTTGACGCCGAATTACGTGATGGGGCGTTCGCCAGTCCGTCTTTCGCATCTGTATGTCAGTGCGACCGAACACCCATGCATGATCGCTGGCGGCCAGTTCACGGCTGAGAGCATCACCACATTGCCGGTCGATGAAAACGGCATTCTGCGGCTCGATGTTTTGACGGAAGCGCTTGCCGCCCATGACAAGAGCAAAGGCTTGCCGCTTGTCGCAGTGCAGGCCGCGAATAACGAAACCGGCGTCATTCAACCCGTGGCGGAAATTGCTGCCATCGTGAAGGCCTCTGGTGGCATCTATGTCGTGGATGCTGTTCAAGCCGCAGGCCGCATTCCACTCGATATTTCAGATAATTGCGGCGATTACCTTATCGTTTCGTCCCACAAGATCGGCGGGCCGAAAGGCGTCGGCGCAGTGATCGCCATTTCCGACCTTATGATGCCGCGCGCGCTGGTGCGTGGCGGTGGGCAGGAAAAAGGACACCGTGCGGGCACTGAGGCTTTGCCGCTGATTGCAGGCTTTGGCGCGGCCGCAGCCGTCGCGAAAAAGCGGCTCGATGCAGGCGGCTGGTCTTCCGATATGCGGGACAGACTGGAAGCGGGCATTGCAGAAATTGCACCGGGCGCTGTCATTCACGGCAAGTCGGTCAACCGTCTGCCGAATACGACATTCTTCTCGCTCGACGGTCAGAAGGCCGAGACAGTCCAGATCGCCTTCGATCTTGGCGGAATAGCGCTTTCTGCGGGCTCGGCGTGTTCATCAGGTAAGGTCGGTCCAAGCCACGTACTGGCCGCCATGGGCCATGAGGACGGTCCCGGCGCGATCCGTGTTTCGCTGGAGCCGGATGTCCGTGCGGATTCGGTCGACGCGTTTCTCGCGGTCCTGCGCACAATCGTAGAACGCCACACCAGAAAAGCCTCGATTTAAAAATCGAGGCCGAGTTTCTTCTTTGCGGCCGCGATATAGCCCTCATAGCGGGTTTTGAACTCTTCCCGCTTGGCAATATCGTCGGCAATGTCGGAGGAAGCACTGGCGTTTGAAATATTAAACTTGTCGTGAGCGTTCTGAAAGAACTTCAGCTGTTCGATGGTTTTGCCCTCGTCATTCACCTGCTGCTCGAGAAATTTCACATAGTCCTGCAGATCACTGGTGCTCATCATGGTTTTCCTTCCTTGCTGAACTACATATGAGCGAGCCCGCAGACGGCAAGAGCGCCGATGATTCCTTTGCTCGGCCTGAACGCCTGAGTTTTTGAAGGAAAATCAACGCTTCAAAGCCGGTATTGGATTTCCCTGCGATACGTTTCATCGGACTGTTTCAATAAGTTGATCATTTTAATCGGCATTTTTAGGGGCAAATTTGAAACCGGCGCTTGAAATTCAGTTTAGAGAGGTTTTAAAGAAGGGCCACGCACACTATATTGAGGCGGTATTGTTCAAGACATATCACCTTGACGTTTGCAACTGTCGGGCCTTGACCCCGACGAGGATGGAGAACGCCAATGCCTGCAGTGCAGGAGACCATTGATCAGGTCCGCGGCCTTGACGTGGATCAGTACAAGTACGGCTTCGAAACGACGATCGAAGCAGAGAAGGCTCCCAAGGGCCTGAACGAAGACATCATTCGCTTCATCTCCGCCAAGAAGAACGAGCCGGAATGGATGCTGGAATGGCGTCTGAAAGCCTATGAACGCTGGCTCACCATGGAAGAGCCAAGCTGGGCGCGTGTCGATTATCCGAAGATCGATTTCCAGGACGCCTATTATTACGCGGCCCCGAAGAACCAGAGCGGCCCGAAGTCGCTGGATGAAGTCGATCCGGAACTTCTCAAGACCTACGAAAAGCTTGGCATTCCACTGCGCGAGCAGGAAATTCTTGCTGGCGTCCGCAAGCAGGGCGATCCGAGCGAAATCGACGGCAATCCTTCCGACAATGTCTATGCATCCGGCCGCGTGGCCGTCGATGCCGTGTTCGACAGTGTGTCGGTTGTGACGACCTTCAAGGAAGAACTGTCCAAGGCGGGCGTGATCTTCTGCTCGATTTCGGAAGCGATCCGCGAGCATCCGGAACTGGTCCAGAAATATCTGGCGTCGGTCGTTCCGGTGTCGGACAACTATTATGCGACGCTGAATTCGGCTGTCTTCACGGACGGTTCGTTCGTCTATGTTCCGAAGGGCGTTCGCTGCCCGATGGAGCTGTCGACCTACTTCCGTATCAACGAGAAGAACACCGGCCAGTTCGAGCGCACCCTCATCATCGCAGATGAAGGCGCCTATGTTTCCTATCTGGAAGGTTGCACCGCGCCGCAGCGCGATGAAAACCAGCTTCACGCCGCCGTGGTTGAACTGGTTGCGATGGAAAACGCCGAAATCAAATATTCGACGGTCCAGAACTGGTATCCGGGCGATAGCAGCGGCAAGGGCGGCATCTACAACTTCGTCACGAAGCGTGGCGATTGCCGTGGCGACAATTCCAAGATCTCCTGGACACAGGTTGAGACCGGTTCCGCCATCACCTGGAAATACCCGTCCTGCATTCTGCGCGGCGACAATTCGCGCGGCGAGTTCTATTCGATTGCCGTTTCGAACGGCTATCAGCAGATCGACTCGGGCACCAAGATGATCCATCTCGGCAAGAACACGTCGAGCCGCATCATTTCCAAGGGTATTTCGGCTGGCAAGTCGAACAACACCTATCGCGGACAGGTTTCGGCCCATCGCAAGGCTGAGAATGCCCGCAACTTCACCCAGTGCGACTCGCTTCTGATCGGCAACGATTGCGGCGCGCATACGGTGCCGTATATCGAAGCAAAGAACGCTACGGCGCAGTTCGAGCACGAGGCAACCACCTCCAAGATTTCCGAAGACCAGCTGTTCTACGTGATGCAGCGCGGCATTCCGGAAGAGGAGGCAATCGCTCTCATCGTCAATGGCTTCGTGAAGGAAGTCATTCAGGAACTGCCGATGGAGTTCGCCGTCGAAGCTCAGAAGCTTATCGGCATCTCGCTTGAGGGCAGCGTCGGTTAACCGACGCATTCCTCCTTTCTCGCATCAGATTTTCTGGCCAGCCTTTTCCTGGCATTAGAACAAGGTTTACATTCATGCTTGAGATCAAGAACCTCCATGCAAAGATCGCCGACACGGATACCGAGATCATCCGTGGCCTAAACCTCACCGTGAACAAGGGTGAAGTGGCTGCGATCATGGGTCCGAACGGTTCGGGCAAGTCCACTCTGTCCTACATCCTCGCTGGTCGCGACGATTACGAAGTGACCGAAGGCGACATTCTCTATAACGGCGAGTCGATCCTCGAACTCGATCCGGCAGAACGCGCCGCCAAGGGCATTTTCCTCGCTTTCCAATATCCGATGGAAATACCGGGCGTTGCCACGATGGAATTCCTGAAGGTTGCGATGAACAGCCAGCGCAAGGCGCGTGGCGAGCCGGAACTGAAGATTCCGGAATTCATCAAGCGCGTGAAGGACGTTGCAGGCGGCCTCAACATCGACATGAACATGCTCAAGCGCCCGCTCAATGTCGGCTTCTCGGGCGGCGAAAAAAAGCGCGCTGAAATTCTTCAGATGCAGCTTCTGGAGCCAAGCCTTTGCGTGCTCGACGAAACCGACTCCGGCCTCGACATCGATGCGCTGAAGATCGTTTCGGAAGGTGTCAATGCGCTGCGTTCGCCAGATCGCGCCGTGATCGTCATCACCCACTATCAGCGTCTGCTCGAATACATCGTTCCTGATAGCGTGCACGTGCTTTACAAGGGCCAGGTCATCAAGTCTGGCGACAAGAGCCTCGCACTGCACCTCGAAGAAAACGGTTATGCCGAAGTAATCGGCGAAGCAGCCTGAGGAGGATTGGATTATGAATATCCAGACCGCTCAGACCGCAAAGCCGAGGACGCCTGCTGAAAGCGCGCTGATCGACAGCTTTGGCGATCTTATCGGCACTTTGTCCGGTAATGGCGATGTTGTTGTTGCACGCGATACGGCGCTTGAATTGCTCAAGACCAACGGGCTTCCATCCCGTCGCGTTGAAAGCTGGCATTACACGGATTTCCGCACGCTTTTGAAGGGCGTTGCACCATTCGACAGCTCTGCGGGTACGCAGCCGCTTTCGGCGTTGCTTGTCGGTTCCACCATTCTGGCTGCCAGCAATGGCGTTGCACTTGACGCCAGGGCGCCTGAAGGCGTGTCGGTGACGCCAGTGCGTGAAGCGCTGGCCGACGGCTCGCTGGCTCTTCAGCTCAAGACGCGCGGCACGGACGATACAATCGGCCAGATCAATGCTGCCTATGTCAGCGATGGCTGGATGATTTCGATTGCCGACGGCACCGAGCTGGAAGCGCCACTCGAAATCCAGAACATCCAGAAGACCGGGCAGGGCCACACGCGCTTTCCGGTTCGCATTGGTTCGGACGTCAAGGCGACGATCATCGAGCGCCAGAACGGCGGCGA
Organism: Ochrobactrum sp. 19YEA23; assembly: GCF_029909865.1. Lineage (NCBI taxonomy): Bacteria > Pseudomonadati > Pseudomonadota > Alphaproteobacteria > Hyphomicrobiales > Brucellaceae > Ochrobactrum > Ochrobactrum sp. 19YEA23. The sequence continues at coordinate 1,408,693 of NZ_JASAMQ010000001.1, forward strand.
AGGCGATGCTTTCTCGACGTCGGTGAGCCATGTTTCGGTTGGTGACGGTGCAGAAGTCCTGTGGGTTATCCTGCGCGATTTCGGCCAGGCGACGCAGCTTTCGCAGTTCAATGCGACGATTGGCAAGGGCTCCAAGCTCACGCTCTACATCGTCAATGCGGGCGGCAAGCTGGTTCGTCAGGAAGTGCACGTCAATGTGACGGGTGAAGACTCCGACTTCGAGCTTCGTGGCCTCAATCTTCTGGCCGACGATACCCACACCGACATCACCATGACGGTCGGTCATCTGGTGGAAAACACCCGTTCGACCCAGATCATCCGCAACGTGGTCAAGGACCGCGCGCGCGGCGTTTTCCAGGGCATGATCCGCGTTGCGCAGATCGCTCAGAAGACCGATGCCCGCATGGCCTGCAACACGCTCTTGCTTTCGGATGAAGGCGAGTTCGATGCCAAGCCGGAACTTGAAATCTTTGCGGATGACGTGGCCTGCGGTCACGGCGCAACGGTTGCCGAGCTTTCCAAGGACTATCTGTTCTATCTGATGGCTCGCGGTGTTCCGGAAAATGAAGCACGTGGCCTGCTGATCAAGGCGTTTATCGCCGAGATCATCGAAGAGCTGGAAGACGAAACGCTGGTTGAAGCACTGGAAGCCGTGCTGTCCAACTGGCTCGCCGTTCATGCCTGATTGACAGTGACAGCGCGCTGATATGCGCGCTGTCCTTTCCTGCCGAACGGCGAAAGGTACGATCATGGACCAGAAGAATCCGCTTGTTGCGGCCTATGACGTGGAAGCCATCCGCCGGGATTTTCCGATCCTGTCGCGCGAAGTACACGGCAAGCCGCTTGTCTATCTCGACAATGGCGCTTCGGCGCAGAAGCCGCAGAGCGTCATCGACGCGGTGACGCATGCTTATTCCAACGAATATGCCAATGTGCATCGCGGCCTGCATTTTCTTTCGAATGCCGCAACCGACGCCTATGAAAAGTCGCGCGAAAGCGTTCGGCGTTTTCTGAATGCTGGCTCGGTAGACGAGATCGTCTTCACCAAGAATGCCACTGAAGCGATCAATACGGTCGCCTATGGCTATGGCATGCCGCATATCGGCGAGGGCGACGAGATTCTGGTCTCGATCATGGAGCACCACTCCAATATCGTGCCATGGCATTTCATTCGTGAACGTCAAGGCGCGAAGCTGGTTTTCGCTCCGGTGGACGATGAAGGCATCTTCCACATCGAGGAATTCGAGAAGCGCCTGACGGACCGCACCAAGCTGGTCGCCATTACGCATATGTCCAATGCGCTTGGCACTGTGACGCCGATCAAGAAGATCGTTGAACTTGCCCATGCGCGCGGGATTCCGGTGCTGGTCGATGGCAGTCAGGGCGCGGTGCATCTGCCGGTCGACGTGCAGGATCTGGGCTGTGACTGGTATGTTTTCACCGGTCACAAGGTCTATGGCCCGTCCGGCATCGGCGTTCTTTACGGTCGGGCCGAGATGCTGGAAAAGATGCGTCCCTTCCAGGGCGGCGGCGAAATGATCGAGGAAGTCACAGAAGATTACGTGACCTATAATCATCCGCCACACCGGTTTGAAGCTGGCACGCCGCCTATCGTTCAGGCGATCGGTCTTGGCGCAGCACTTGAATATATGGAAAAGATCGGCCGCCACGCCATTCTCGCCCATGAAGAAGATTTGCGCGATTACGCTCACGAACAACTGGGCAAGATCAATTCGCTCCGCATTTTCGGCAACGCGCCGGATAAGGGAGCTATCATCTCGTTTGCGCTGGAAGGCATCCATGCGCATGACGTGTCGATGGTGATCGACAGGGCCGGGGTCGCCGTGCGTGCGGGCACGCATTGCGCGCAACCCCTCTTGAAACGCTTTGGCGTCACCTCTACATGCCGTGCATCCTTTGCCATGTACAATACCCGCGCTGAAGTGGATGCATTGGCGGAAGCCTTGGAAAAGGCGAGAAAGTTTTTCGGATGACCGAGATGGAACAAAAAGTTCAGGATCAGGCTGCAACCAAGCCTGCCGATGAAACGCTGAAAGCCGAAGGCAGCGCCGTGTTCTCTGCCTCTGCCCTTCCGCAGGAGGAACTCCTGCGCATGACGGATGATATCATTGCGGCGCTGAAGACGGTGTATGACCCGGAAATCCCGGCGGATATCTACGAACTCGGTCTCGTCTACAAGATCGATATCGAAGACGACCGTACTGTGAAGATCGAAATGACCCTGACGGCTCCTGGCTGCCCGGTGGCTGGCGAGATGCCGGGCTGGGTGGAAAACGCCGTTAGTGCGGTTGAAGGTGTTTCCATGGTCGAGGTTTCAATGACCTTCGATCCGCCGTGGACCGCTGACCGCATGTCCGAAGAAGCGCAGGTCGCTGTCGGCTGGTACTGATTATCTCTGCAAATCCATATACAAAAAAGCCCCGTTATGCGGGGCTTTTTTGTTTGTGGCGCGCAGTCGCTCAATGCCCGGTCGTTTTGGCATAGTGCAGGGATTGCTTGCCCCGACAGCCACGCAGCAATCCAACGAGTCCGCCCAGAGCCGTTGCGGAAGCAAGCACGGCTGGTGCGCCTTTCAACGGAATAGACATGGTGGAGACCAGCAGTTTCCAGCTGCGACTTGCCAGCAGTGAAGGCAGTTTGCCGAGTGCACGCGACGGGTTCTTCTTGTAGGACGACATGAACTCCGTGGTGTTGTGGTCGCGATTGCGCCGGAAGTGATAGGAGAGCGTCAGCCGGCAAAGCGGCACTGTCTCATAGACGATGGCGTCTGGCGCCCAACCGGTTCTCGCTCCGAGTGTTTTGGCTTTGGCCCACAGGTGCCAGTCCTCGCCGCCGGTCAGCCCGAAATAGGAGTCGAATTTGAGGCTGGTCGCGCGAAAGAAGTCGAGCCTGCCCATCCAGCTGCCTGTTGCCACTTTGATGCTGCCAGCCAGACCATTTTCCCATTTCATGCGTGATTTTTGCTCAGATCGGCTGGCAAGCCGTTCCAACCCGGACCAGACGAATTTCTGCCAGCTGTTCAGCTTGCCTTCGATCGGCATTGGGCGCACGGGCGAGCCGACAATATCAAGGCTTTCCCGCTGTTGTTCGGCGAACAATTCCACCAGCCAGTCTGGCTCGGGAATTTCGTCATCATCGATGAAGACCAGAAAGTCATGTTCGCTCTTGATCGCAAGATCCAGCGCGCAGTTACGGGACTGCGAAATGCCGATCCGCTGCTCCAGCCGATACCGCACAACATGGCCCGGCATACGGGCTGCAAAGTATGCAGCTCGCTCATTCAGTGTTTTGCGGAAATTGTTTTCCACTATAAGAAAATTAAGCGTTGCCTGTTCCGGCACAATCACGCGTTCCAATGACTTTAAAAGTGTGCCGAGCATTGCCGGACGGTTTCTGGTTACCACCGCAATCAAAATGGAATATTTCTGCATGAACTATCTCGTTCTTAAATAAGATCGAATTCTATATTTATTTTACAATCATTTGCATCGCTAGTAATTGCTATTAATTTCATATTATTATAAATTATGAATATAAACTATAAATGTACTGAGAAAGAAATCGGGAGCTTTGGCACTGCGCGACGGGATGAACGCGGAGCAATAGTCAATAGTGAGGATTTATAGAGGTTGGAGCGGGTAGCGGGAATCGAACCCGCGCGTTCAGCTTGGGAAGCTGACAGGCTACCATTACATCATACCCGCAATCTGCAAGACATTTCAGTATCTTGAAGCCGTTTCAGGCTTGATCAGACTGGAGAGTTTCGCACTCTTGACCCAGAAGCTATGTGCTCTTTTCAAGCCCGTCAATCTGTAAGATTACGTTGGCGCAGTCTGTCCGGAATAAAGTTGCTTATCAGTCGCAAAGCTGTGATTGGCCGTGATCCGTATTGATCGAAAATGCCATGAAATAGAGAAGATTTAGTCTTAATTGATAAGTGAGGCCCGGCCCGGCAGGTATTGGTGTTCTTCGGAGATAGGATCATCGAAGAAATCTGCGAGTTGACGGACCCGACGGAGGAGCGCAACCCGTTTTGCGCTGTCTGGAGGAAGACTAAGATGCGTTATCATCTTATGGCTGCTGTCGCAGCAGGTGTTTCACTGTTCTCGTTTGCTGCACACGCAGAAGATTTCACAATCGGCACCTTGAAGGCCTATGACCATACAAGCCAGGTCGTGACGCTGGATAACGGTCAGAGCTGGGAGCTTTTTCCGAACACACATCCCAATGTCAGGGTTGGACAGAAGGTCATCGTGGACTGGCAGAGCAATCTGAACGGTGATGATCATGCCGATTATGTCGGTCCGATGCCGATGCATTGAAACGGCAAGCAACAAACAAGAACAGCTTTACGACGGAGGCGGCATTTTTGCCGCCTCTTTGTTTCATGAGAAGAAAACCTTCGCCTCTGGCGGAGGATTGAAAGAAACCTCCGGCTTGGATCACGAAGTGATCGAAACCGGAGGTTATAATGGACGATAACCATCTTACACATGCGACTTGGGTCTGCCAATATCATGTGGTTTTTGGCAGCAAATACCACACGAAGCCGCTATATGGCGACCTTCGCCTTGAGTTACGGGATCTGTTTGTCAGATTAAGCTTGCAAAAGGGGTGCCGGATAGAAGAAGGACACCTGATGCCGGACCATGTGCATATGTTGATATCGATCCCACCGAAATATTCGGTGGCGCACATAGTCGGGTTTTTGAAGGGCAAGACGGCGCTTTACGTTGCCAACAAATATGCAAAGAAGCGCAAATATCGCGGCTATCACTTTTGGGCGCGAGGATACTTCGTTTCGACCATCGGCTACGATGAACAGGTCGTTAGACGTTATATCCGAAATCAGGAAAAGGCCGACAAGGCTTCAGACCATGCCGACCTTTTTAAAGGCTCCTACTAGAGCGTAGACTCATAAACTGATGCACCAGATGCGGACAGCGATCAGTTTGACAGCAGCGAGGAAATTGTCCGGGTTCTTGTCGTAACGCGTG